>NZ_CAXBBZ010000009.1:0-114453 GCF_963974015.1 uncultured Maribacter sp.
GAATAGTCTGTGAAGTGTTATCTATTGCAATTGCAATATTTCTATTAATCTTAAAGGATACATTTACAATAGTATCTTGTTTAAAAACTATTGCATTATTATACTGTAGAATTACTGGATTAGAAAATCTTTTATAATCTTGCTTATGAATTAAAACAAGATTTCCATTTAAACTCAACCCATTATCAGCTTGCTGATGCAGGTCTGATACTACTAGATTATACTTTTCAGGAAGCTGTTCTTTTGGAAAATCAAAAGGAACTTCATCGTCATACGTTAATGACAGGTGGTTTTTTTGAGTAAGAAATTTCTTAACACTAAGTGCGTCAACATCACTATAATAACGAATACTTACTTGTTTCCCGTCATTTTCAATTATTTCAATAGCTTCAATACCTAAGACCTTTAATCTTTTGGTAATTGCTGTCAAAACTTCATCATGAGCAGTTTCTGAAGCTAATTCTACATCTATAAATTGTAATAGAATTTGCTGATTAGAAGCTTTTGTTTGCTCTTGACTTAGCCCTA
This sequence comes from uncultured Maribacter sp., assembly GCF_963974015.1. Classification (GTDB taxonomy): domain Bacteria; phylum Bacteroidota; class Bacteroidia; order Flavobacteriales; family Flavobacteriaceae; genus Maribacter. The sequence continues at coordinate 529 of NZ_CAXBBZ010000009.1, forward strand.
ATAAGGCTAGAATAATAAGTAAAGTACTTATGCACCATTTTGCATTCATGCGGCAAATATAAAAAGAAAGATTATACTAGTTAGTCTATTTTTTACATTATAAATATTTCAGAAGCCTATCTTCTTATAAAAGTAAAACCTTTATAGTTAGACTATAAAGGTTTTACTTTTATGTTTAGGAGTATATAAACTACAACTCTAAAAGGCCGTTTGTTTTAGAAACACCATCAGCACTCTCTTTCATTTTCGCTTTTTCAGCAGCACTCAATGGTATATCGATAATTTTCTCGATCCCATCTTTTCCTAAAATTACAGGAACACCGATACAAATATCACTTAAACCATATTCGCCATCTAACATAGTTGAACATGGAAACATCTTTTTCTGATCACATGCTATAGCCTGGACCATTGATGATACTGCCGCACCTGGAGCGTACCAAGCACTAGTGCCTAACAACTTCGTTAAAGTTGCGCCACCAACTTTGGTATCATCTGCAACTTGTTGTAGCCTTTCTTCTGATAAAAATTCTGAAACACGAATACTATTTCTTGTCGCATGAGAAGTTAATGGAACCATACCTGTATCGCTATGACCACCTATAACCATACCATCGATATCTGAAATAGGAGCTTCCATAGCTTCCGCTAAACGGTATTTAAATCTTGCGCTATCTAAGGCTCCACCCATACCAATAATTCTATTTTTAGCGATGCCAGTAGTTTTGTGTACCAAATATGTCATAGTATCCATAGGATTACTTACCACTATTATGATAACATTTGGAGAATGCTTTAAAAGGTTACTTGAAACAGTTTTTACAATACCTGCATTTATACCAATCAATTCTTCTCTAGTCATACCTGGTTTTCTCGGAATACCAGAAGTAATTACAGCTATATGGCTATCAGCAGTTTTAGCATAATCATTTGTACTGCCTGTAATTTTAGTGTCAAAACCCATCAATGATGCTGTCTGCATCAAATCCATCGCTTTACCTTCCGCATAACCTTCCTTAATGTCCAAAATAACTACTTCAGATGCGAAATCTTTAATAGCAATGTACTCTGCACAACTAGCACCTACTGCGCCTGCACCAACTACTGTAACTTTCATGTATATTTATTTTATGAATTATTATTTATAAAATAGGGTCACCGACCCTATTTATATTGAATTTTCAATCCAAAAATAGGTATTTATTGACGAAAAATCGTCTAGAGAAGCTCATTTAATTACTACTAGTTCAGCTTAAAAACATCGATTAAATGCACGTAGTGTTAAAAAAAAATGCGGTTCAACGAAGATATCGGAAATTAGTTACCATACATCGAATATAAATAATAACGTTAAATTCATTGCGTTAATAACTGTGGATCCCAAATCCAAAAAAAATAAATTAACCTACTTATGACTAAGAAGTTCCTCTCTTTGGTGGCCATATGTGCCATAGTCTTTCTAGCCAATTGTTCTAGGATAGAACAAAACAATGATCCCATTATTGGGATTTGGTCACAATCGAAAATCATTACTTCAGATAATTCATCTAAGCAAACCGTTCGAAAAGAATGGATATTCAATGATGTCTATTTAGGAAGGTATCATGAAATTAATGGTACTACCATTGTTTTAAAAACAGATTTCAACTGGTCCAAGCAAGGCGATATATATACTATTGAGTATAGAGGTCTTGAAGACAAACCCAACAATTATATAACCATTCAGAACTTAGAAGACAATTTTCTTCTTAAAAATAAGGATGGTGCCACTATGGCAATAAGGGAATAAACAAATTTAACAGGGCCATGGGAAAAAGTCTGTCCAGAGCAATCTGGGCAGTCTTTTTTATTTACATCCATTTCTATGGAATTTAAATCTTCACATCTAAACTAAATAACAAATACCAAGTTCATCTCTTCACTTAATTAATTGGACTAAACCAATTATAGATTTCATTAATAAACTTTATACCTAAAGCATATACAAGCCCTATAGGATTGATTGTAATCTTATAGGGCTTGTATATGATAGCGAATTTAATTACTTAAAAGCTATTGAATATTTAGATTCCATTATCTAAAACCAAAGTTAATGCCGACAGTAGCCGTATTAAACTCTCCTAAATTATACTCAGCATTCAATCTAAAGAAACCTAACTTAAGTTTTGTTCCTAACGTTCCAGTAACACCACTAACCTTTTTAGTGATTGAGAAAGGATCCGTATATGCCTCTGAAGCAAAAGGACCACCGGTAACTCGATATGTTCCTAAAACATCGGTTACAGATTTTCCTGAAACATAACCTAATCCTCCATAAAAATTAATAATTGGAAGTTTAGTTGAAACAACACCACTAAAAGCCCACGTATTAATCGAAGCTTCGATACGCTGATTTTCACCTTCAACAATATTTACGTTCGTCAAATCATAATCTCCAGATATATTAGTATATCCGATAACTGCAGAAATAGCTACTGGTAATATTTTATCTGCAGGTAATAATTTTGTAAAATCGTGTTGAATTCCAAAACCTATTAAACCGATAGAGGCATCTTCATATTCAATTTTAGGAAGAAATCGCGCTTTTATTTCAGTTCCTTTAATCAAACCAACACTAGCTTGAATATATCCTGAAGGAATAAAATCAACACCTTCTCCAGAAAGTCCAGATGGCAATTCAAACTCTTGTCTAACAGTAAAGCCTGCAACCTCACCTTCTACAAAAACAGTTGTTCCGGCAATATTCCCTAGAACAGTAGAAACCTCTCGAGCAACGCCCGGATTATCAACAAAATCTAGATTCTCATAATCATTAGGATCTAAGATAAATGCTTTTTTATCTGACTTATTCTTAAAACCTGTAATATTACCGATAATTGATATCTCGAATCCGCCTAATGGTTTAGCATCAGCTGAATTATACCACCCGGTCGCTAAGCTGTAAACCACACTTTCTGATAGCGGCGCCATATAATCGGTCGTAAACTGCTCGGCATCGTCAACACCTGCAGCAAAGACATCATTAAAATCCACTTGAGCAGTTGCCGTTAAGCAGCTCCCGATAAAAACTAACACAAATAACTTCTTCATTTCTAAAATTTTACCTAAAAATAAAAAACCTGCGCTGTAGGCGCAGGTTTTTGTTGTGTAAGTAGTACTTTCTATGTGTCAATGTTTGCATAAACAGCATTCTTCTCAATAAATTCCCTTCTTGGCGGAACCTCATCACCCATTAACATTGAGAAAACACGGTCTGTTTCTGTTGCATTATCAATGACTATTTGTCTCAACGTTCTAAATTCTGGATTCATCGTGGTATCCCACAATTGTTCAGCATTCATCTCACCAAGACCTTTGTAGCGTTGAATACTAACGCCTCCACTATAACTTTCCGCAATAGCATCTCGTTCCTTATCACTCCATGCATACTGCTTTTTCTGTCCTTTTTTCACTAGATATAATGGTGGAGTTGCAATATAAACATGGCCACTTTCAACCAACTCTCTCATATAACGAAAGAAGAAGGTCAAAATAAGAGTTTCAATATGACTACCATCGACATCGGCATCACACATGATGACTACCTTATGATATCTTAATTTTGCAAGATTCAAAGCCTTACTATCTTCTTCGGTACCAATGGTAACCCCCAAAGCAGTATACATATTTTTTATTTCTTCGTTTTCAAAAACCTTATGTTGCATGGCTTTCTCAACATTCAAAATCTTACCTCTTAAAGGTAAAATAGCTTGAAAATTTCGATCACGACCCATTTTGGCCGTACCACCTGCCGAATCACCCTCAACAAGGAAAATTTCACATTTCTCAGGATCCTGTTCTGAACAATCCGATAGTTTGCCTGGCAAACCGCCACCGCTCATAACATTCTTACGCTGTACCATTTCACGGGCCTTAGAAGCCGCATGCCTTGCTTGCGCTGCAAGTATCACTTTTTGAACGATAATCTTAGCATCATCTGGATGTTCCTCCAAATAATTAGTCAACATTTCTGAAACCGCCTGGCTCACTGCAGCAGAAACCTCACGGTTACCTAATTTCGTCTTAGTCTGACCTTCGAACTGAGGCTCTTGAACTTTTACCGAAACAATAGCAGTTAATCCCTCACGGAAATCATCCCCTTGTATTTCAAACTTCAATTTATCCAACATACCCGAAGCATCGGCATATTTCTTTAAAGTAGAAGTAAGTCCTCTTCTAAATCCAGATAAATGTGTACCACCTTCATGGGTATTAATATTGTTCACATAAGAATGAAGATTCTCTGTGTAACTTGTATTATAAATCATAGCTACTTCCACAGGAATATCATTCTTCTCCCCTTCCATGGAGATAACATCTTGTATCAACGACTCACGATTACCGTCTAAAAACTTTACAAACTCCTTAAGTCCTTCGTCAGAGTAAAAAGTTTCATTTACATATTCTCCTTTATCGTCTTTTTGACGCATATCAGTAATAGAAATGGTCACACCTTTATTTAAAAAAGAAAGCTCACGCATTCTATTTGCTAAAGTCTCATAACTATACTCGATAGTTTGGGTGAAAATAGTTTCATCCGGATGAAAGGTTACCATGGTACCCCTCTCAGTAGTTTCTCCAACTCGTTTTACAGGATAAAGAGCCTTACCCCTTGAATATTCCTGTTGCCAAACAACACCTTCTCTATAAACTGTAGCCGTTAAGTGATCCGACAATGCATTAACACATGATACCCCTACGCCGTGTAGACCACCAGAAACTTTGTAAGAATCTTTATCGAACTTACCACCTGCACCTATTTTGGTCATTACTACCTGTAACGCAGAAACACCTTCCTTTTTATGCAAATCTACAGGAATACCCCTGCCGTTATCTTTTGTGGTTATTGAGTTATCCTCATTTATGACAACACTAATAGTATCACAATGGCCTCCCATTGCTTCATCTATAGAGTTATCTACCACTTCATATACCAAATGGTGCAAACCACGCACCCCAACATCACCGATATACATGGATGGACGCATACGCACATGCTCCATACCCTCTAAGGCCTGAATACTATCTGCTGAATAATTTTTCTTATTTGCTTCTTCGCTCATAAAATTAAGGTTGTTTTACTTCAAATTTTGCAATCTTACAAATATACGCAATACCCCATGAAATATGATATTTCTAGCAATTAGGCTATAGCAAGTTATCAACAATTATTGTGGAAAATTATCGGTTAAAAGACAAATCATATAAAAGAAATCATAATCGCCGCTTCGCTTCTCTTTTTATAGATATAAATGAAATCTTAGTATTAATCGACTTAAAATATAGAAGTCCTTAATTGATATTGAAAACTCCATATTTATTAATAAATCCTTCTTATATTTTAATCTTTCATTAACAAAATTGGTCGGAAATTAATCTGATTAAAACTAATCTGTGCGCTATCGATTAAACTTAGTAGATATTAAGAATTCCTTTACATATCGCTATTAACTTAGCTTTATAATCTTAAAATAAGTTATCATGAATGAAGAGCAATTTAAAGGAAAATGGAGCATAGCAAAGGGTACGCTTAAACAAAAATATGCTGACCTAACAGACGATGACCTTAAGTACGCTGAAGGTAAATCAGATGAACTTTTAGGAAGAATACAAGAGAAGACTGGTGAGTCTAAAGAAAAATTAAAGAAAATGATTAATGATCTGTAGTCTATCTAAAATTAAAAAAGTAAACCCGTCTAAATAAATAGACGGGTTTTTTACAATAGATACTGTGACTAATTCAAACTCTATTGCTTAACATATGCATCGGAATGCACGTTTGCTACAGCTCTACCAGATGGATCGTTCATATTTTTAAATGCCTCATCCCATTCTAAAGCTATTTGAGTGCTACACGCTACAGAAGCTTCTTGTGGCACACATAATGCAGCCGCATCTGATGGAAAATGCTCTTCGAATATAGAACGATAGTAAAATTCTTCTTTTGAAGTCGGGGTTTGAAGCGGGAACCTGAATTTGGCATTTGCCAATTGCTCGTCACTTACCTCTTCGTTCACAACCACTTTCAAGGTATCGATCCAGCTATACCCTACCCCATCAGAGAATTGTTCTTTTTGTCTCCATGCTACACTCTCTGGCAACATATCTTCAAAGGCTTTTCTAACCACCCATTTCTCCATACGCTCGCCATTAATCATCTTATCTTGTGGGTTTATACGCATAGCGACGTCCATAAATTCTTTATCCAGAAATGGAACTCTACCTTCTATTCCCCATGATGCCAATGATTTGTTAGCTCTTAAACAATCATACATATGTAGCTTGCTCAATTTACGAACGGTCTCTTCATGAAATTCTTTAGCGTTAGGTGCTTTATGAAAATATAAATACCCGCCGAACAACTCATCTGCACCTTCACCGGACAATACCATCTTTATTCCCATTGACTTAATAACACGAGCCATTAAATACATTGGGGTAGATGCGCGAATTGTAGTTATATCGTAAGTTTCTAAATTGTATACTACATCTTTAATAGCATCTAAACCTTCTTGAATAGTGAACTTGATTTCATGATGAACCGTACCAATATGCTTAGCAACTTTTTGAGCTGCAGCTAAATCTGGCGAACCTTCTAGACCCACAGAAAAAGAATGCAATTGTGGGTACCAAGCATCAGTAGTATCACCACTTTCAACACGTTTTTGAGCGTATTTTTTAGCAATTGCAGATGTTACGGAAGAATCTAATCCACCTGATAACAAAACACCATAAGGTACATCGGACATTAATTGTCGGTGCACGGCAGCCTCTAATGCTTCTTTAATTTCCTGAATGCTTGTAGCATTATCTTTTACTGCATCATACTCCATCCAATCTCTAGAATACCATCTTTTCAACTGCCCATCTGAACTATGTAAATAATGGCCCGGAGGAAATAACTCGATTTTAGTACATGTACCTTCTAAAGCTTTTAATTCTGAAGCTACATAGAATGTACCGTTTTTGTCCCAACCCATGTATAAAGGAATGATTCCCATATGATCACGTGCGACAAAATACTCATCTTTCTCAGCATCATAAATAGTGAAACCAAAAATACCGTTCATTTGATCTAAAAAGTCAACTCCTTTTTCTTGATACAAAGCTAAAATAACCTCACAGTCAGACGCTGTCTTAAAGTCATATTTACCTTCAAATTGCTTTCGTAATTCTCTATGATTATATATTTCGCCATTGGCAGCTAACACTAATTTACCATTCGGACTCAGTAATGGTTGTTTACCAGAAGCTGGATCAACAATTGCCAATCTCTCATGCGCCAAGATTGCTTTATCATCTGCATAGATGCCACTCCAATCTGGACCCCTATGTCTTATTTTCTTCGACATTTCTAAAAGTTGAGGCCTTAGTACCTCAGTACTTTCCTTAACATCAAATGCACATACTATTCCACACATAATCTTATTATTATATCATTTCGAATACAAATATCTATTTATAGTTTCAATTAAGAAACACTAACATCAATTTTAATTACATATTATAATAATATTTGATTTATTTAATTGAATTTAAAATATATTCAATCATAATAATCCAAAGAACCTAAAATAATGTAATGAATCAAAATTTAACTTCTTTTTATCAATAAGACTGTAAGGAACTGTTTAGTTTTATGACCTAGTTAACCAAAACAATTATTATGAAAAAAACATTTACACTTGCTACTTTAATTTTAGCTTTAGTTTTAACGACTGCTGTATCGGCTCAAGAATTTTCGGGTATCGATAAAAGCCCTATGGATATGGCTGCTTACCCAACAGATTATAAAGTTTCTGAAAAAGCGGTTCGTATTATATATGGTAGACCTCAATTGAAAGGACGCTCTATGGAAGAACTGGCTCCTACTGGTAAAGTATGGAGAACTGGAGCAAATGAGGCTCCTGAAATTACATTTTATAAAGATGTAAAATTCGGAGGAAAAGATATTAAAGCGGGCACCTATTCTTTATTTACTATACCTGGTGAATCAGAATGGACTGTTATTTTAAATAAAAATCTAAATCAATGGGGTTCTTACTTCTATGATGAGGCTTCCGATGTTGCCCGTATAACAGTGCCTAATGGTTCTGACGCCGCTTCTTTAGAAGAATTTTCCATTGCTTTTAAAGATGTTGACGGTGGAGTACATTTAGTAATGGGTTGGGACAAAACAAGAGTTGCCGTACCAATTACCATGTAAGTTTAAAAACAACATTAATTAAAAAACCTCGGTCTAAGACCGAGGTTTTTGTTTTTAACGAACCATACCATTTATAAATGTTTGCTCTGCGCGTATCGTCGGTATTTCCTCTAAGGGAGCGGTCATCATATCTTTATCGTAGATAACAAAATCTGCAAATTTACCGGGCTCGATACTTCCTTTTTCATCTTCCTCAAAATTTGAATAGGCAGCCCAAATTGTCATTCCTTTTAGTGTTTCTTCTCTACTCAAAGCCTCTTCTACTTGAAACCCTTTTTTAGGAAAACCGCTAATATCTTTTCGTGATACCGCAGCATAAAAAGTTAAAAATGGGCTGACATCTTCTACCGGAAAATCGGTGCCTAGTGCAACAATTCCTGCTTTATTCAATAAAGTCTTATACGCATATGCACCTTTAATTCTTTCACCCAAACGATCCTCGGCCCAATACATATCACTGGTTGCATGGGTTGGCTGTACTGAAGGTATTATCCCATCTTCAAAATAATCAAAATCACCCTCTGTTAAAATTTGGGCATGTTCAATTTTCCAGCGTCTATCTTCTTTTCCTTCCAAAACCTTTTTATACGCCCTCAATACAGCAATATTTGCAGAATCGCCAATGGCATGTGTATTCATTTGATATTCCGAAAGCGCTAAGCGATTAGCAAGATTTTCTATTTCAGCAACAGGGGTTACCATTGCTCCAAAATGACTTGGCAAATCGCTATATGGTTCTTTTAATGCTGCCCCCCTAGACCCTAAAGCACCATCACCATATACCTTTACAGACCTAACATTAAGTCGGTTAGTCTTAATAGGCCCATTATTAATAAAGTAATCTACATCTTCTTTATTATTACTAACCATTGCATAAACTCTTATTGATAACTCACCGACTTGTTGTAAACTATCGATGAGTTCAATAGTATTTCTATCGATACCAGCATCGTTTACAGTGGTAAGTCCGTGATTTAAACAAATACGTTCAGCATCTTTTAAGGCCTTAATTTTATCTTCTAAAGTTGGCGATGGCATAATACTATCTATCAACGCCATAGGATTATCAATAAGTATTCCTGTAATTCCAGAAAATCCACCTTTCCATTTTTTTTCAATTTCGCCACCTTCAACTTTGGTACTCCAATCTATACCTGCCATATCTAAGGCTTTCTGGTTAACCAAATAAGCATGACCATCAACTCGCTCTAAAGCAACGGGAATATCTGGAAAAAGAGTATCTAATTCTGCCTTTGTCGGAAATTCTTTGATCTCCCAGTCATTTTGGTCCCAACCTCTACCTCTTAAAAATGTTTTCGGATTCGTAGCATGAAACTCATTAACCCGCTCTAGTACTTCTTCAAAACTAGTGGTGCCAACAAGATTTACTAATTGCTGGTTTAATCCCAAGCCATAAAAATGACAATGAGCATCAATTAAACCTGGCGTAATAGCTCTACCGTCAGCGTCAATAACTTGATCAGAGGTATACTTATCACGAATTTCATCGGTTGTACCAACCGCTAGAAATTTACCGTCCTGTACCGCAAAAGCTTGAACTTTTGAAAACTCATCATTTACAGTATATACATTGGCGTTTACAATAATTAGGTCGACTTTCTCTTTCATGAGTTCGCAACCAGATAATAAAACGAGTAGAATAGGTAGTAGTTTTTTCAAAACACAAAAATTAGTTCACCAATAATTACCAAAGCAAACCAACTAGGTCGGCTTCAAATAATATTGAAAACTAAGTATTTTTTTGGTGATATCTAAATCTTTAACGCACAGGAAATTGACGTGCGCCTAATATTCGACTAGAACCAGCATGAGAATAGCTCTCCCCAATGATTCGGTCTCCTTCTACCATCAATACAAATGAAACACGATCTAAACCAGCGATATTTACATTAAAATTAATGCGATCATTTTCTATAATAACATCTTGACAGGTATATATACCTTCTGGATATTTAATGGCTACATCGTAAATATTTTCGTTTTTAGAAATGAACAATATACCTTTCTCATAAGGAGACTCTACATCAGACATGGCATATTTCCAAACACCTAGAACAGCTCCTTTAGAAATCCTCCTATCTTGAAAAGCATCGTTTGTACTTTCAAAATTCAGCACATTTATTGCCGAATAGGCATATAATATTTGAATCAAAAAAAAACTTTTAACTATAATCTGAGTAATGTTCATTCGAGGAAGGGTTAAACTATAAATCTCAAACGTGCATATTCTTTTAATATTTTATTTTTTGTAAGTTTTTTACTACACTATTTACTTTGGCTCGCTATCCAACCATCTAATTTCTCCTCTAGCAGAACCAGTGGCAAACTACCTGAATTCAAAATTTGACTATGAAACTCTCGAATGTTAAAATTAGCGCCAAGTGCTTTCTCTGCTTTTGTTCGCAATTCCCTGATTTTTAATTGACCTAGTTTATATGAAAGTGCCTGACCAGGTGTTGCCATATAACGTTCTACTTCCGCAATTATACTTTCTTCTGACTCTGCTTCATTATCCAATGAATATCGTATCGCTTGTTCTCTCGACCAGCCTTTGGCATGCAATCCGGTATCAACGACCAAACGTATAGCTCTGTGCATCTCCATACTCAACATTCCAAAATATTGATAAGGGTCTGTATAGACCCCTAATTCTTTACCTAGAGATTCTGCATAAAGCGCCCAACCTTCCACAAAAACACCCATACTTTCTGGATGTAGAAATTCTGGAAGATCTTTATTCTCTTGCTGTAATGATAATTGAAAATGATGCCCAGGTATTGCTTCATGCAAAAACAGAGCTTCGTCATGAACAGTATTATATGTTTTTACATCTGGAATCGGGACGTAAAAAATGCCCGCCCTTGATCCATCTTTTGAACCCGGTGTATATTCTGCACTTGCCGATGCTTCTCTAAAAGCTTCTGTTCTACGAACATTAAATCCCGCTTTTGGTGTTAGTTCGAATAAAGAATCAATTCTTAAAGCAATGCGGTCATTGATGGCATTAAAATTAGCAATTACCTCCTCTGGATTATTGAAAGGCATTAACTCCTTTTTAGTCCTAAGTGAATTGAAAAAAGATTTCAAGTTACCTTTAAATCCAATTTGATTTTTAACAATTTCCATTTCACTTGAAATACGCGCCACCTCTGACAGCCCTAATTCATGAATTTCATCAGCATTCATGGTTGTTGTCGTATGTAATTTAATTAAATACTGATATGTTTCTTTTCCATTAGGTAAATCTAAAAGTCCACTTGTTTCTCTACATTTCGGTAAATATTCTTCCGTCAAGAATTTATTTAACTCCACATATTTAGGAGTCAGTTTATCTTTAATAAAAGCAGCATAATTACTTTCTAATATATCCTTATCAACATCTGATATTCCATCAGGAAAATTCAATATAGGTTGATAGAAAAGATTCTCTTTAAGTGGAATATCAATAAAAGCACGTACCTGAGGTAACATTTTAAGGGTCAATACCCTAGGCAAAACAACGCTTTTTTCCATACCCACTTTCATTTTATCTATTGAGGTATCTAAAAAAATCAGGTAATCATCTAATCTACTCAGCCAATTGTTATAGTCTTCTATAGCTTTAAAAGGCTGTACACTAGTACCACCTGCTAATTGAGCAACATACAAATGCAACGATTGTATCTGAAAAAGCGGCATTAATTCAAAACTAGGAAGATCATAAATTGGGGACGCCACTGTAACAATGGGGTTCATCACCCCCTGTAACTTCACAGAACAATCCCACTTCATTACGCGTAAACTCATCCAATCGGCCGTACTTACCTTTGTAGAATCGTACTTATCCAATTCTTCTAAAAAATAGGTATACCTGTCTTTTAGATGAAATATATAATCGTCTGAGATATAATTGGCTATTGTATCGTTGTACTTAGAATACCCAGCCTTAGTAGCCTCTATTGGATTGATACTCTTTTTAAACTCATAAAATTCACCAAACACCTCGGCGATAGGCCGTGGTTCTTCGGTCAAGTCTTTCTTCTCAGTTTCTTTACAAGAATTGAAAATTAGAGCGAACAATAATAGCAATAAAATACGGTTCATAGTCTTAAAGTTTGAATTGAAAAATACAAAAACTAATACAATGCTTTGAACCTCTTTCAAAGAAAAAGGAAAATATAGATGTTCCCAAAAAAATAATTAACGAGAGTGGTTACTTCTTTGGTTTTGAAGTATTCTTCTCCTTAATTTTCACGTAAATTAATTTTTTACGCCCTTTAGAATCTTCTCGTCGCTCAATTTCAAAATGTGGAATGGAATTGATCAAGGGAGTCAATTTTTGAAACCCATAATTACGAGAATCAAAATTTGGTTGCTTCTTTTGTAACAAACTACCCACGTCACCTAAAAATGCCCATCCGTCATCGTCTGCAACATCATCAATAGTAGTAGCTATCAATCGCAGTGCCTTAGGAGTTATTTTGTCGACTACATTCTTGGCTGCAGGAGTTTTATTAACAGGATCGGATGAATCTTCTTCTGATCTTCCTTTTAAAATCTCTATATAAATAAATTTATCACAGGCTACTATAAATGGATTCGGGGTTTTACGCTCGCCGATTCCAAAAACTTGCATACCTGCTTCTCGTAATCTTGTGGCCAAGCGTGTAAAATCACTGTCACTACTTACAATACAGAATCCGTTTACCTTACCTGTGTAAAGAATATCCATGGCATCAATTATCATTGCTGAGTCGGTAGCATTTTTACCTTGCGTATAGCCGTATTGTTGTATAGGAGTAATAGCATTTTCAAGCAATACATTTTTCCATTTCCCTAAACGAGGATTAGTCCAATCGCCATAAATACGCTTAATTGTAGGGTTACCATATTTAGCAATTTCCTCCATCATTTCCTTTACATAGGCAGAAGGTATATTATCGCCATCTATGAGTACTGCTAAATTTAAATCCATGTGAAGTGTTTTTTGTAAAGATAATTTGATTTCTACTTGAACTGCAAGTTGTTAACCATTAACTTTTTAAAATATCGAATTACTGCGGATTATCCGCTTTCAAAGAGCCGATTGCCAGAAAAAGCAAAAATACCAAGCCTAAATATCCTACCATTTCATATGACCCAAAGATTGACAAACACAAGCTAAAAATACTAGGCGCCAATGCACTTGCCAAAATTAAAAAGCTCATAACCTTTCCGGTGATGCTTCCTAAATGAGATCTGCCAAAAAAACGAGGCCATGCAACCGCATTTAGAACTGCGAAAAATCCGCCCAAAATACCAAAACCAGCAATTAACATTGGAATTCCTGCAGGAGTGGATAAGAACAAAAAGCCTAAAGAGGCTAAAAACCCGCCTAACAGCATTAAATACAAATACAGTTTTAACGGCAAATAATCACTTAAAAAATTAAATAAAGTAGAAACTGTTACCGCAACCACTGACCCAGGAAGAAATATCGCTATAGCATCTTCTTTTATAAAACCTTCGTGCGTAAAAATAGAAACTACATGAAAAGTTAGTCCGGTGATAAAAAAGCTATTGAAGGCTAAGGTAAGTCCGTACATCCAAAATGCTCTTTCTTTTTTAGCTTCGTTTAGCGTGAATTGTTTTGGCACTACTTTTTTCTCTACTTCCTCTGCAGATAAAGATTTTGCTCCATCTGGCAGAAGACCATGCTTTTCAGGTGAGATTTTGTAAAAAGTATAAATAAACATACTGAACACCAATAACCCAATTGCCATAAACCGCCATGTGCTTTCCCAACCATACCTTTCAATAAGGAAGTTGACCCATAAAGGTGAAGATGAAAAGCCGAAGGAAAGTGCAACACTACTAAATGAATTTACTTTACCTCGATTTTTATCGAACCAAATCATGATAACATTTCTTGAAGCCATGGTCAACACCCCTTGACCTGCAAATCGTAATAGAAAAAACAATACCGTCATTAAAGCAAATGGCACCATCCAAGTATCTACGGATAAGAGCTCTTTAATATAGGAACTCATTAGTGCAGACCACGAACATAAAAATAAGGTCAGCCCTAAAGTCAAAGCTGCAAAGAATGCGACATATCGGGCGCCATACTTATCGAACCAAACCCCTGCCCTACCAATGACAAGTGAACTCACAATAGTACCAATCATGTAGGCATTACTAAATTGATTTCGAGAAAGCCCTAACGCATCTTTTACGGGGTCAGTAAATACCGACACACCAATGGTTTGACCTGGTATGCTACAATAAATTCCAACTGTACCTATTACTAGTATTACATAGCCATAAAAAATTGGGCTTTTAGCAGGATCAATAAGTGGTTTTTGAAGAAAGCTTGACATAATTAAATTAGTACTAGCAAAAATACATCATCGACATCAGTAAATTTATCGTTAACTTTCTAATCTTAATTCAAACACAATGAAATTCATGAAAAACAAACATCTTATACCGTTGCTGTTAATTTTGTATACGGTTTTCTCTTCATTTTCCAGTTATGGCCAAAACAAAGAATACTACCAGCTAAAAACATACACTATAAAAAACGATGATCAAGAAAAAAGGGTAGACGCCTATTTGAAGGATGCCTATTTACCTGCATTAAAAAGATTGGGCATAGAACATGTTGGAGTATTTAAAGTACGACCAGATAAATTTAAGTTAAGTGATAAAATTTATGTTTTAATACCTTTCAAAACATTGGCAGAGTTTGATAAACTAGAAGCTATGCTTGCTGTAGACAAGGCACATTTAACTTCAGGTGCCGATTATATAAACGCCACTCATGACAAAAAACCGTACGAAAGAATCAGTTCGGTTTTAATGCGTGCTTTTCCTGATATGCCTGTTATGAAGCCTAGCAGTGTAGAAGGCGAACGTAAAGACAGGGTTTACGAATTACGTAGTTATGAAGGGCCAACAGAGGCAATGTATCAAAGAAAAGTTGATATGTTCAATGAAGGTGGCGAAGTTGAACTATTTGAAAATTTAGGGTTCAATGCCGTATTCTATGCCGATGTTATTTCAGGAGATAAGATGCCGAATTTAATGTACATGACTACATTTTCTGATATGGATAAACGTAATGCTTTGTGGAAAAATTTTGTCGATTCTGATAAATGGAAAGAAATTTCGGTAATGGATAAATATGTAAACACTGTAAGTAATGCAGACATTTTTCTATTGTATCCAACAGAATATTCCGATTATTAAATTAGTCCTTTAAAATAAATTCTACGCGCCGGTTGAGTAATCTACCGGCGTCTGTAGTATTATCAGCTATTGGTTTTACACTTCCCAAACCAGAGAATGCTATTCGACTTTCATCAATGCCATTGTTGATCAAAAAATGGGCCACCTCTTCAGCTCTTTTAAAGGATAGAATTTTATTAAAGGTATTAGACCCAATATTATCGGTATGCCCGGTTATAGCTATGTTCAATGTAGTATGTTCTTTCATGTAAGCCACTAATGAGTTCAATTCCCGTTGATGTGAATTTCTAGGAATACTTCGGTTAAAATCGAAATTAATATCTCTAAAGACATGCACGCTA
The DNA here is from genome assembly GCF_963974015.1 of uncultured Maribacter sp. Classification (GTDB taxonomy): domain Bacteria; phylum Bacteroidota; class Bacteroidia; order Flavobacteriales; family Flavobacteriaceae; genus Maribacter. The sequence goes on from NZ_CAXBBZ010000009.1 coordinate 16,345, forward strand.
TCTATTTTATAGTTCTCTTGTTCTTCAGCGGTCAATATCGCTTCTCGTGAATCTTTTTTATATACTGACACCATGTCTAGGTAATAGTATGACCCTTTTGTAATCTTTTTTTTGGTCTGAAATTTCTGAGTGCGTTTGTTATTTTTAAAATTCCCGATAATTAAATAATTCTCAGTACCGTTCGCTACAAACTCTTTTGTAAGCTTTATCCATTCTTTTTCATCGGAAAAAAAATTTGAATATTTAATTTCAAGCTGATTTGAAGTATCACCTTTTAATTTAGAAAAGTGCATGCTCGATAACACTTTACTAGTTTCTACCTGTACTGGAAACTCAGAAAACCGAATACCAAATTCTTTCACTGCAAAATCCGAGCGTTCTGCCAAACTCACATAAAAAGAAATGGTATAATGTTCACCTTTTATTAATGTAGAAATTAAGTTCGCCTCTATGTATTCTCGATAATCATTTGGTGCAAACATGTAAAAGCCCACATAACCAACACCAAAATCTGCCAGTTGTTGACCATTAAAATTTTTGGGAGTTCCCATAGCTTCGCTACATCCATTAAAATAATCCGTAGACCCTATGGTGGGCATTTTCCAATCTTCAACATCTAGTTCTAGATTGCCTAATTTAACGGGACAGTTAATAAAGTTTTCAAAACTAGGGTTTCGCACAAGATTTTGAGAATAGCCAGAATAAGATGCGCAAAGAAGTAGCAAAAAAATTATTCCTGTATATAAATCTCGTAATTGCATAAAACATAAATCGTTCTCTAAAGTACAGAAAACCTACAAAATCATAGCATTACAAAAAAAGCCCTTCATGATTACAAGAAGGGCTTATCTATATTCGTGAATTTTATTTACAAGTATTTCTAAAAATCGAACTTATATGTTGCTCCTCCTAAGACTTGAATGCCTTGTACTTGAAAATTAGACCAGCGTTGGTAATCGTTATTAGAAAGATTTGAACCTTTTATAAAAAAAGAAAGTTGGTCATCAAATCGAAAACCCACATGGGCATTGGCATCAAAATAACCATCTAAAGTAATAAGCGTTACGGGAAATTCACTTGGTTGAACATTTTCTACAACTGAAGAAGAAAAATCTTCACGCTCGCCAACATAAAATAAGTTTGCACCCATAAACCATTGCTCACCAATCTGATAATCCATAAATAATGAACCTTTTAAATTTGGTAAGTTCCAAGCTGCGTTTCCTGTCTCAGTAGAGTAATCATATATTTCGGCATTTACCCCTAAAGTGAAATTACGATTCACATCTATATTCAACTCTCCAAATATGCCCAAAGTCTTGATATCATCATAAAACACATCAAATGAATTACCATAATAGTATCCTTTTTCATCTGATCTAAAATCGTTTCTAGGATTCAATCGATACAACGGCTTATTATTTTCTGCTGAATATGACCCTTTAACATTATAGCTTAAATTTGGCAATAGCTGACCTTTGAATCCTACATAAGCGTTATATTGACTATCGGTGGGAGCAATTGACAATGTCGGGGAAACATATGGGTTACCCTCTACTAAATCATAGTATGAGTTCTGCTTTAATTCCCCATTAACACCACCATAAGCAATTACGGATTCATCTAACAACCTGTATGACGCAGTAACTGCCGGATAAATATAAAAGTTGCTTTCACTATTTTCCAAATCCATTCCGTACACCAAATTCACACCAAGATTTAAAGAAAGGTCATCACGAAGCATTTTTAATGACGGATTGATACCTGCCTGTAAATTGCCATAAGAAATACCGTTATCATTGGTACTACTACTTACACTGGCATTTTCGAAAGTACCACCTACATAATCAACTTTCACCTTAACCTCTAAAGCTTCTTCGTTCATCGGAAATTCAAAACCGGTATTAAATATCGCTCTATTCTCACCTGAACTTACAGCATCAAAAAAGCGACGATATTTTAAATCGGCTCTCTTAAAATAGGCATCTTCAATGTTAATGTGTCCTCCAACTTCTCCCATAAAATAGTTCTGCCGTTCATCGATACTGCCAATTACCGCTTCACTGAAAACACCTGGCTCAATTCCGTACCAATTATATAATTGGTGTTGAAGTCCGACTGCTGCTCCCCAATCTAAATCACGATCACGTTTTGCGTACGAAGCGTCCAATCTTGTATCGTAAAAAGTGTCATTCAATTCCACTCCATTAATTCCACCTCGTGAGGATAAATGATTAAAACCAACATCAAAATTTTCATCTCTATTGATAGTTCTACTGGTATAAAACTCACCTAACACATTACCATAAAGTCCTGCCCCTAAAGAAGCATAAGAATTAAACAACTGTGGTGGTGGTAGTTTTTCTACTTTCGAGGCCGTTCCTTTAGACGGTGTAAATGTCGATGCCACAGGCACTGAAAAAATACTATAGGTAATCGGCTTTTTTTGAAGAACGATAGAATCGTTCAAATTAGGAACTGACTTTATTTTAAAGGCATCTGAAACTGTAGGTGTATACGCTTTCGTAACGGTCACTGTTTCAGTTCCTAAATCTTTTTCATCGTCTTGGGCAAAACTAACGTGCAGGCCAAGAGCTAAAAAAATAAGCGTAATTATATGTTTGTTGTACATAGGTGTTCTTTTACTGGTGTACATGATGTTTAATTAGGATTAACCGATGAATTACTTTGAGCTTCTTTAGATTTGATGATGGCTAGCTCTGCCCTTGCATCAGCAACAATTTCTGGATACTGACTGAAATTGGTAATCACACTTTCTAAAATGTAAGTAGCCTGATAGGCATCTTTTAGCGCATAATAGTTTTTCGCCATTAAGACCAAACCTTTACCACCCCATTCCTTATAAGCCGCATAATCTTTTGCGAGTTTCTGAACGGCCACATTCGAGTTTTCAAAAGCACCGTCTTTATGCTCAAAATAGGCATCATAGTATAACGCTTCTGCAGCGGTCGCGCCAGAAGCAATTTTCAATACTTCGGCATAAGCAGATTTTGCCTTTGCCTCATTGTTGGTTGCAACAGCTGATCTAGCGATCATAATATGTGCATCACTCTTAATACGGTTATCGATATTTGAAGTTGCCAATACCTTATCAGCATATTCTAATGTTTTCGCATAATTACGCTGCCTATAATACCCTTTCATTAAATTAGAGCGTGCAAAGGTTCTATTCTGTTGAATATTCGCCTGACCCTCCAATTTCAGCAAATAAGGCAATGCAGTTTCGTAATCGTCTTTACCGATATAAACTTCACAAACTCTTGTCAAAGCCTGTTCAGCATATTCACTGGTGCTTCTATCGGCAACATACTTGTAAAAGGGTATAGCCGATTCTTTTTCTCCTTTTCCGAAGTACAATTGTGCCAAACTGAAATTTGCATCAACGGCATGCAGCCCATTTGGAAATTGCTGAATATAATTTTTATATGCACGTATGGCAGGCTCAACATTACCTTCTAGGTTTTGTTTTTGCGCAGCATCAAAACTTGCATTATCTAGTTCCGTATCGGTTACCTCAACAAAATCAAGACCACGAACCCAATCTGCATATTCGCTAACTTGCCCTAAATCAACATAAACTAATTTTGCCGTAGCAACGGCTTGTATCGCTTCTTGAGTTTTTGGGTAATCACGAACAACCGTCTTAAACTTCACTAAAGCAGTGTCGTTTCTGTTGGCGTTGTAATTAACCAAACCTTGTCTCATTAAAGCTTGTGGCACCAAAGAACTACCCTTGTATTCGTTTATTAAACGATCGTAAGCCTCCAATCCTTTATTCTCTTGACCTTGTGAAATGTAAGTGTTTCCTAATTCGAAAAGCGCATCATCTTTGAAGCTTGATCTTGGATACTGACTTACAAAAGATTCTAAGTTTTCTATTTTACTGCCACTCCTATCCACATAACCATAGCTCATTGCTTTTTGGTACGCTGCATAGTCTTTCTCTGGTCCTATCAAATCTAACGCCTTGTTATACGTTTCTATCGCTGGCCAATATTTACTGGTCGCATAATAGCTATCTCCTAATCGTAAAAAGCCATCATGTAATTTCTCTACTTCAGCATTACTGTTACCTGTGAATGAATTAAAATGAGTTATGGCATCTGAATATTTTTTCTGTTTGAAGTATGCATACGCTAAACTATAATCTACATCGGCATACATTTCTGTATTCTTTGCTGACGGATTATTTTTAAAAGCAGCATACCCTTTTACAGCATCATCAAATCGATTTGACAAATAATCCGCTTCTGCTTTCCAGTAACTCGCTCTTGCTTTGAACAACATATCTTCAGCACTCGACAATGACTTAGCTAAATTCTCTGAAGCAGCAACATAATCACCTTCCATAAAAAGTTCGATACCTCTATAGTATGCTACTTTTTGGTAGACCGATTTACTTGCATAGTTTTTATTTTCTTCGAGCAATTTCATAGCTCCGGCAAAGTTCTTTGAAGTAATGTATGAATCGACCAACAAGGTTTGCATTTCTTCTTGGTGTTCGTCGTTCGGGTAGGTTTTTAAGTAATTGGTAATCACCTGTGGTACTGGCTCATAAGCGTTACCCACTTCATAACTCAATCGTGCATAATTTAAAAATGCATCTTTTTGAATTTCTGCACTATAATCCATTTGAGAAGCATTTCTAAAAGCGTTTAGAGCTTCCTGCTTTTTATCCAACTTTAAATAACACTCCGCCAAATGGTAATAAGCATTTTGTGCAACGCTGTTGGTTCCGCCAATAATTTTATTGAATTGAGCAATGGCATTTGCATAATCGCCACCCTTGTAATAGGCATATCCTAAGTAATAGTAATCTGTATTACTCCACTTACCTCCTTTACCGTTATATTCCTTTAAATAAGGAACTGCATTCTCATATTGCTTAAGATTAAAATAACTCTCGCCAATTACCTTATTCAATTCAGAAACTTCTTTTCTGTCAGATTTTGGCAACTGTTTTTTCGCCAAAACAATTGCTTCTTCGAACTTACCCAGCTTAAAATTCATGTCGGCCTGATAATAACTCAATTTCTCCTCTAGAACATCTTGATCCGTAATTTGGTCGAAACGTTGGTTGGCAGTTTCGTAATCATCTTGCTGATACGAAATATAACCCAAGTAATACTTGGCTTGTGAACCGTAAACTGGTGAAGTAGTTACCTTTTCTAAATATTTTTCAGCTTCTTTCGTTTTACGGGATGAAAACAAAGAATACCCATAATTGAAATTAAACTTGTCCATCTCACCACGAGACAATGACTTCTGGTCTACCTTGTCATACCACTTTAGGGCATATGGATATTTACCAGTTTGAAAATAATATTCTGCTACGTCTGCAAAGGCAGAATTACGTTTTGTAGAGGTAGGATATTTTTCGACAAAATCCTCCATTAAACGATCCGCACCAATTTGGTTAAGTCGTACTGCTGCATTAGCCGCATAGTATGCGCTATTGGCAGCCGTCTCCTCATCTTTTGTAGTTACCTTGACCTTATCAAAAATGGTCTGTGCCGCTTGATATTGTTCGTTGTTGTAAAGCGCTAGGGCGTCTTGAAATGCTTTTTGTTCGTGGGTATAGATTTTAGACTCTTGGGCACTGGTCAAAGCGACCAAACCGAATACCAACGGAATAAAAGCGGTGATTTTTTTAAGCATAGTGTTCTGTTACTATTTAGAAATACCGTTATAACATGTCATAACGACAAAAATTGTACCTAAGTATGTGCAATACCACTGCAAAAGAAAAGAATTTGAAAAAGGGTTCTCTATTATCAATAGGAACTTATTACTTTTATATCAACATTAGCGCTATGAAAGAGATTGTTTTAGAACTTAAGGATGCCTCTATATTTCAAAAAGAGAGTTTGGTTTTGAGCGAAGTGAGTTTAAAAATTGAAAAAGGGGAATTCGTATACCTCATCGGTAAAACGGGAAGCGGTAAAAGTAGCTTCATGAAAACACTATATGGTGATTTACCATTACAAAAAGGTGAAGGTCATATTGTTGAGTTCAACTTAAAGACCTTAAAAGAAAATGACATACCATTTCTTAGACGAAAATTAGGTATTGTTTTTCAAGATTTTAAACTTTTGCCAGACCGAAATATCAACCAAAATATGCTCTTTGTTTTGAAGGCCACTGGATGGACAGACAAGGCGAAAATGGACACCCAAGTATTGAATGTTCTTGAAAAAGTAGGCATGAAAACTAAGGGGTTCAAATTTCCTCATGAACTTTCTGGTGGAGAGCAGCAACGTATAGCAATAGCGCGTGCACTTTTAAACGACCCAGAATTAATTATAGCCGATGAACCTACCGGAAACCTAGATCCACAAACCAGTGTAGAGGTAATGAAGGTATTACAAGAAATAAATAAAGCTGGCCGAACAATATTAATGGCCACCCACGATTACGCCCTAATTCTTAAATACCCAGCTAAAACCATTAAGTGCGATGCTAATAAGGTGTTTGAGGTAGTGCAAAGGGCGGTTTAGGTCATTAGATTTTCATATATAAACCCTTAAGGTTATAGCGAATGAAACCGACAACTGTTGAAGAATATTTTGAGCAAGTAAAAGAAGAAAAGCTAGAAAAATTAAATGAATTACGATTCATATTAAAAAATGTAGCTCCAAATGCTATTGAAATTTTAAAATGGGGAAAACCTGTTTTTAAATCAGAAACTATTTTATTTGCATATTCCGCGCATAAATTACATTTAACTTTTATCCCAACTGGCCCTTCGTTAAAACCCTTTCAAAAAGAACTTGAACCATACAAAGTCAACAAAGATTCAATTCAATTTTTGTACAATGAACCACTACCGGTAGAGCTTATACAGAAAATTGCTAAATACAGAATAAACGATGTTGAAGTAAATCTAGCAAAGTGGAAGTATTAAAGCGATCCACTTTAATTTTCTTGATTTTAGTAAAACCTTAAAAAGCATTCCCTAACAAACATTCTTTATAATTAGGTATAAAGAATGCTAATTAACGAAAAATAAAAAAACATGATCATAGACGTACATACCCACATCAACAATTACCATGAAGATAGAGTAGTTTCTTTAAACCAAAGTTTAGACAAACTTTCTGAAAACATGGTAGCCAATAATATCGATTACTCGTTGGTATTAACATCCTACAAGGTCAATGAGCATAGGCCAAGTACGAGACAAGTAGTAGAGGCAATAAAGGGCTATAAAAATCTAGGGGTAGTTTCAGGTGTTAGTTACTTACATTATAATCATAGAGATGTACGCGAAATCAGCGAATACCTTGAAAATGGGTTTATTAAAGGGTTAAAATTCTACCCAGGTTATGAACCTTTTTATCCGAATGATATTCGGTTTAAGTTGATGTATGAAATGGCCATAGAATATGATGTTCCCGTAATGTTTCATTCTGGTGATACTTATGCACCAACCGGAAAAATAAAATACTCGCATCCTATTCATATCGATGATTTGGCCGTTGACTATCCTGACTTAAAAATTGTAATCTGTCATGTGGGTAATCCATGGATCAAAGATTGTATGGAAGTCGTTTACAAGAACAAAAACGTTTACGCAGATATATCAGGTTTAGTATTGGGTGACTTCTCAGATAAGTTTGAGCGTTACATGAAAAAGGAAATTGAAGAAATGATTACTTATGCAGGGGATCCGAAATACTTACTCTATGGTACCGATTGGCCGATTTCAAATATGAAATCTTATTTAAAATTCATGAATCAATTAGATTTAGCTGACGAAAAAAAAGATCTGATTCTTTGGAAAAATGCGGCAGAGCTTTTCAAAATTGATGTTAATAAGCTTAAGTAGTTGTTGATTGTTGGTCCAATGAAAAAAACATAAACGAAAAGCCTATTTTCAATATTATTTAAGATAGCACCAAACGAACGGCCTACAACATATCGCGAATAGTCAAATTATACTTCCAATGAACAACCCCGAAAAAGAACGTTTAGCCCAACACCAAAAAGACAAAAAAGAATTGCTGTAGTCAAGTTATCTAACTCAGCAGTTTAAAAGAAGGCAAGCAAACAAAGAATCCGTAATAACTTTACTCGATTGATAGTAGTGATTTTATCTGTTATGGCCGAAAATCCTTCATGGGCATCAATAATCTCTACAATGGTCATGGCGCCTAACAGAAAGAATAGAATTTCAGATATCTCACCTAAATTCTCTCGCAAACTTTCGGTCACGAAATGAATAGATTCCTTTCCAGGAATGCAAGAAAAGCATCCCTTCCAAAAATAAAAACCAACCAGCAAAATGCATCTGTTAATAGGGCTGTAGCAGCTTTATCTATTTTTACAGTATGCTCAAGAGCGATAAATAAATATCCAACGATAAATACAGCAAGTAAAGTCAAATATATAAGGAAGTAAATTAAAACTTAGTTTCAGAATACCCAAGCCCGTATTCTTCGGTGGGATACAAAATACCTTTTTCCAATTTAAAAATAGAATGATAAGGATCATCAATAATATCTAAATGGCCATCTAAATCTGCATAAACAATGTTCGGTCTAGAAAGTGCAAAATGCAAACCAGCAGCAATACCTAAACCGCATTCATCAATACAGCCGACCATTGCATCTAATTTTGCCGCTTTTGCGACCGAGTTAATATGCATACCTACCCAAATACCACCGACTTTCTGCAATTTAATGTTGACCATGTCAACACGTTCATTCTGCGCCAAGCGAAAAGCATCTGTCAATGTTTTTAAACTTTCATCTGCCATTACGGGTATACTTACTTGACCAGTAACTTCCCCTAAGCGCTCCTCAGCTTCAATCTTTGTTGGTTGTTCGAAAATCTCAATTCCAATAGCTGCGGTAGCTTTTACAAAATCTACCGATTCTTTAACAGAATAGCCCTGGTTACCGTCGAACCGTAATTCTACATTCGGATATCTCTCATGAATAGCTTTCATTTTAGCAATATCCTCGTCAAGATTAGAACCTCCCTTAATTTTCAGAATAGTAAAACCTTGTTGAATGAATTCACTAGCATACGATAAGGTTTCTTCTAACCCCATTATACCAATGGTAATACTGGTAGCAATATGGGTGCGAAAACCACCTAAAAATTTATACAACGGAACCTCGGCTTTTTTTGACATTAAATCAAACAAGGCCATATCAACCATTGCCAAGGCAGAAGACCTTTTACCCAATAATTCTTTTAGCTCTAACAACAACAATGCATATGTAAAAGGGTCTTTACCGCGCAAATAAGGAATTATAATATTTTTAATCGCATCGGTAACATCACTAGGTGATTCATTTGTTACCACAGGATCAGGTGCCGCACAACCATACCCAACAATTCTACTATCAGTTTCAATCTTTAAAATAAAATTGCTTGTACGATCTATAGTTTCATATGCAATCGTGTAAGGATCAGATAACTTTAGGTCTAAACGCTCAAAGGAAAGATTGGTTATTCTCATTTTATTTTATTCATCAAAAGTGCAATTAAATCATCTGCACCATATTCCAACACATCGAAAGCAGGCAATTTGGTTTCTAAAGTGATTGCCTTGCAGACATCTAATATTTCATCTTTTTCCATACCTTCATGATTGACCGTAATAGCAATCACTTCTTTCCCGGAAATGACTTGTATAGCATTTATTTGTTCAGCCAACGAATGCATTTTATACCCAGGAAAACCGTCGTACTCTAAGCGTTTAGGGGAGTGTTGTAGAATTACATAATCAGGTCTACCTGCAGCTAAAATCTCAAAACCGCCAGGGTATGCTGGGTTCATTAAACTTCCTTGCCCTTCAATTACAATAACATCTGGATCTTCATTTTTCCATGCGCTAACTACGGCATGTTCAATTTCACCAGAGACAAAATCATTAATACAACTATCCATTACCATACTGTATTTGGCACCTTGCATCCAACCGGTTTGTCCGGTACCAATCATTTCAGCTTTTTTTCCTGCTTTTCTAAAAGCGTGTACCAATATCCAAGCCGTAGTACGTTTACCCAAAGCGGAGTCTGTACCAAGGACTGCTAATTTCAAACAATCTACTTTTTCGATATCACCTGTAAAAAAGTGTAATTGGTCACGATCTGGAGTTTTTCTAATATCTCTAATCTTTACATTTTTCTCTTTTGCCAAAGCAACCAATTCAGGGTCATTGGTTAAAAAATCATGCAATCCACTATCAACATTCCACCCTAGTTGCAAAGCTGCTTTTATAGTTCCTTTTGCTTCTTTTGGCAATCTACCACCATCAGGAGCTAAGCCTATCACCAAATAACTCGGCATATTGTCAGTTGCTTTAAGAGCTGCCACTGCTGATTCCATATCCTTAAAAACAGGGATGCCATTTGGCCTGCCATCTAAAATATCACCAGCATCTGAGCCAGCATATTTTTCATCGAGTACACCTACCACTTCATATCGTTCGGTGAAACGAACCAAGCCATGTGCAGTTTTTCCATTTGGCGTATTAAAAGCACCTTCACAATACACAAGCGCCTTACCGTCAATTACTTTTTTCATCTATTTATTTTAATTTTTTGCAGTGAGCACAGCAACAAAACGATCCGGCTCAAAATTTAATTTTTCATCTAATTCTAGAAGTCCAATGAGTCCAGCCGTTGATGCAGGTAGAATTCGAAATCCTTCCTTTTTATATAACAAGGAGGTCATCTCCTTTAATTTTTTATCACTTATGTTGAATGCCTCACCTTCAGACTCACGTAGCGCATATAGCGCCTCTTCCCCATCAAAACTATGCCAATTTATTAAAGGTTCATTGTACTTAGTTTCTTTAATTGCTGCTGGGTTTAAATCTTTACAATGGTCCAATCCCATTAAAAAAGATTCCACTATCGGATTCTTATGTGAAGATGATGCAGCAATCATTTTAGGAATCCGCGATGTTTTCCCTCTTTTATATAGATTTACAAAACCTCTGTAAATTCCTGCGAACAAGGTTCCGTTTGAAACTGGAACTGCACAATATTTCGGGGCGTCTCCTAGATCTTCAAAAATTTCTTGAGCAATCTGTGCGTAAGCAGATATTTGAAGTGGCGTATTTGCTCCGCCAGGATTGGCATCATACCAGCCATGTTTAGCCGCCAATTTGGAGCTTTCCGTTACAACATCTTCATAACTACCAGGAATACGAATAATTTCAGCATTCAAGGTTTCCATTTCAATTATACGATCTGTGTGGTATGTTTCCGGTATATAAATCTTACAAGCTATACCTGCTAAATCGGCTGCCAAAGCCATGGCTACACCATAATTACCACATGTAGCTAAACTGACTACTTTAAACTCTCGTCTTAATGCATCATACAATTGGGCAAAAGCGATTCGGTCTTTTTGCGTACCGGTCGGATTATCGCCTTCATATTTTATGTATAATTGCCGAACATCAAATTCACGCTCTAAAGTCTTTGCGCGACTCAATCCAGTATCCCCAACTTCTAAACTTATAATGTCCTCAAAACACTCTAGCCGATCAACTATAGATTTGCTCGTATCCTTAACCATTATACTCAATCTACGAGCTTCATTTGACACTTTATTTTCAGCTGTTTTAACGCCGTCTTTAAGATTCATATGTTTCTTTAAATTCCTTTTTTTAATATACAGCAATTATTTTGATTTCCCTTTTTACCTTGATAAACTTTTCCTTTAAAAATGGGATACATAGGTACTATTTTATCTGAAAACATTTGAAATTTTAACATAGCATTTTTAAGGAATTAAATTGGAATGGCGTATTAATTGAATTTCTTTAACTTTCAAGAATTTTAAAAATTAACATAAGGTCAATCAGTCCATTAACTACTTTTGACTACATTTTAAATCATGTATAAATCAATGAGACCAAATCGATTATTGTTCCTACTTTCCTTATTCGTTTGTTTTGCTATTAGCGCACAAGATGAGCTTCCCTTAAAAATTGATAATTCAAAAATAAAGCCCTTACAAAAACTACTAGATAGTTCATTACAAACCAATTTGAGAGATGAGCTAGCATCGCACCCTGAATGGAACGACCTTATAGTACAAAAGAAAATGGCTGTCGGTCTTGTTGACTTAAGTAATCCAGAAAGTGTACGATTTGCCCGTGTAAACGGCAACCACATGATGTACGCCGCAAGTCTTCCTAAAATAGCCATATTATTGGCTGCAATGGATGCTGTTGAAAAAGGAGAGCTGAAAGAAACTTCAGAGGTAAAAAAAGATATGCGTTTAATGATCAGTAAATCTGATAATTCTGCTGCTACTCGAATGATTGATCGTGTAGGGTATGATAAGTTAGAAGCGGTTATGACCGATCCAAAATATGCTTTTTATGACGAGCATAAAGGTGGTGGCCTTTGGGTTGGCAAACGCTATGGTGGTGGTGGCGACACCAATCGTGAACCACTTAAAAATTTAAGTCACGCTGCAACAGTAACTCAGGTTTGTAGGTACTATTATTTATTAGCAAATGGTAAACTAGTTAATCAAAAAAGGTCGAAGCAAATGCTCGACATTCTAGAAGACCCAGAGCTGCATCATAAGTTCGTAAACACTTTAGATAAAATTGCGCCTAATGCAAGACTGTTCAGAAAATCGGGCTCATGGCGAACTTATCATTCAGACTCTATCTTAGTTTGGGGTAAGGATAGTAATAGAAAATACATCTTAGTAGCGCTAGTAGATGATGCCAACGGTGAACAAATTATAAGAGATTTAGTAAAACCAATAGAAAAGGTGCTAAAAAAGCCTGTACTTTAGGTCTTGGAATTAAGATTTCCATGTCTTGATGGTAGAAAGATTAATTAAAAAAATATTTGACGTAAGAGAAGGCGAGTTCAAAGTATCACTTTGGATGCTCGCCTATATCTTTTTGGTCATTGCGGTATTGCTGATTATAAAGCCCACGGTAAATGCTCTTTTTCTCTCAGAATTGGGTATTGAGCAATTACCATTTGCTTTCTTATTAGTTGCTGTTACAGCAGTAACAAGTTCATATTTTTATTCAAAAGCAGTTTCTAGGTTCGCCCTCAAAAAGGTCATTGAGGTGACTATTATTAGTTCTATTATAATTCTTATTGGGTTAGGTATTCTTTTATCGTTAAATGTTGTTAGCGGCGTATTATTATACTTTTTTTATATATGGGTGGCGATATATGCAGTCTTATCCGCTTCTCAATTTTGGATTTTGGCCAACTTAGTTTTTAGTATTAGAGAAGCAAAAAGATTATTTGGATTTATAGGTTCTGGGGCCATTATTGGCGGAATTTTTGGAGGGTATCTTACTTCTATTCTTGCTCCGCTTATTGGTAACGAAAACTTGATGTTCGTTGCTGCCCTACTTCTATTCTTCTGCATCCCGTTACTTAGAAAAATCTGGAATATTCGAGTAAAGAAAAATGGTTCTTTTAGAAAGCATAAGAATCCGGTAAATAATACTGAGCCTCCTCTGAAGCTTATTCTAAAATCTAAGCATCTCACTTATATTGCCAGTATTGTCGCAGTTAGTGTTGTTGTCGCAAAGCTGGTCGATTATCTTTTTAGTGAATTTGCATCTTCTGCAATAACCGATGCTGATGAGCTGACCGCTTTTTTCGCTTTTTGGTTTTCAACATTCAATCTATTATCACTGATCATTCAATTATTTTTCACCCATAGAATTGTAGGTATTTGGGGGGTTGGTTTTTCCTTATTACTCTTACCCATTGGTATTTTTGGCGGAAGTTTTTTATTTCTACTCTTACCAGAGCTTTCTGCTGTGGTACTCATAAAAGCTATGGATGGTATACTGAAACAGTCAATACATAAGAGTGCCTCTGAACTATTGACATTACCCTTACCATTCGATTTAAAGAACAAGACCAAATCGTTTATCGACGTTGTTGTGGATAGTTTGGCCACAGGTGTTGCAGGATGTCTTTTAATATTCGTTGTACGCGGACTAGACCTGCCTTCAATTTACATTGGCATATTGATTATCGTTCTTGTTTGTCTTTGGTTATATTTCATTTATAAAGTACGAATAGAATACTACAAAACCTTTAGGACGAACTTAGAAGTCCTAACAGATTCTTTCAAAAAAACAAAAAAAATTACTGCTTCCAAAACCTCGGTAATTACCGGTATGCGTACCGTTTTCAAAAATGGCACAAAAGAACAAATTCTCTTCATGCTAGATAAATTGATGGAAATCAATGATAAGCGTTTTGCAGATGATGTTGAGTTATTATTAGAGCACCCAAGTAACAAAGTGAAAATATCAGCAATTCAAAACCTATACTTTTTAAATTCAAAAAGTATGACATCTGAGGTTTCTGAGCTTTTAAAAATTGAAGATAGAGATTTGACCATTGCCACCTTAGCGTACATTTTAAGTTTTGCCCATAAAGACAAATCGTTCGTATTCGATGCTTATTTAGAAAATCCTAATGAGCGCATTTCTTCGGCAGCCTTATTTTGTTTGGCAAGGGAGGCTAAACATAATTACTCTCTAAAACAACGCTATTCATTACTAGACCGTATTTCTAAATCGCTCGTTAACATTGAAAAAAATACAGATAACATAAGCTATTTAGAAACTGTAATAGAAATACTGGGCGTTGCTAATATGCCCATTTATTACAACAAGCTTATTGAGTTTCTAAATCATGAAAATGAAGAAATTGTAATGACCACTATCAAGTCTATCGGCAGTACAATAGACCCTAATTTAGGCCAACATATTATTCCGTTTTTAGAACAAAAAAAATATAGACCTACGGTTATTGAGGCATTTAAACAATATGGACCACAAATTTTACCATTACTTCGTAAAAATGTTCAGCAAAGACTGCAACCTTTATCTGTGATTCGATTCATACCTATGGCCATGCAATCTTTTTATTCGAAGGAAGCCGTTCATCAATTATTAGGCATTTTAACAGATAATGATTTAACTGTTCGGTTAGAAGTGGTCAGAGCTTTGAGTGCCATTCGTTCAACACATCCGCAATTAAAATTCAATCGCTATAAAGTGGTGTCGGTAATCTTTGATGAGTGTAAGTTGCACCATCAAACATTATCTTCAATGCATACCCAAATAATTATCTCTTATCGAAACAGAACCAAGTCTAAAAAAGAAATTGGAGATGCAGAAAGAGATGCACGTACAAGCCTTTTAGAGCTTTTAGAACGCAGATTAGATTCTGGTTTAGAGCGCATCTTTAAATTATTAGGTTTACGCTACCAACAAAAAGATGTTGCCATAGCCTATGAAGGTCTTTTAAGCCATAAGCAAGAAGCCCAGCACAATGCCATTGAATTCTTAGACAACCTGCTTTCAGGTGAGCTTAAGCGCAAGCTGCTACCTATTATTGAAGAATCTGCCCTTGATATATCATCAGAAGAAGAGCTTCAAAAAATAAAACATAAGATACCGTCAGAACTAGAATGTTTTAAATTGCTGTTACAAGGCAACGATCTAAAAATTAAGTTGGCGGTTTTATACCTCATTGCACAACAAAAAGAACCTCGTTATTTAAGCATCGTAGAAGAACATCTTAACGATGCCGACCCGAAAATTAGAAGTTTCGCATTAGATGCATTTAAAGCTATAAACGAAGAAGAATAGTCACGTAAATTAGATTTACACAAAAGTTATACCCTGTCTTCCACAAATTTCCGCTACTTTTTCAAAATTCGGTGGTCCTGCAGGTAATTGTGCCAGTTCTTGAAACATAAACTCAATACCTGCAGGAAAAGCGGAGGTAATCATTTTTGCCTTTTCTGTTCCTACAACCTTCCAAGCGTGTGCGATACCTTTTGGGGCAAAAGCAATATCACCCGCTTTTAAGATGGTGGATTTATTTTTTACGGTTATTTCCACTTCTCCCTTAACCACCCTAAAAATTTCATCTTCCTTGGTATGAATATGCGGAGGTATTCCTACACCTGGAGCAACATTATCCACCCATTCCACAATTTGATTGTTTGTGTCTGCGCCCACCAATTTATGGGTCTGTAAATCCCCGATAACATTGAGTACATCTCCATCATCATCTTTAACCACTTTTGGGTCATTAAGAGAAACATGAGGAGTTGAAAATAAATTTGGTTGACTAAGTAGTACACCAGGCATCAATGCTATTCCCAAACCTATTCCTGAATTTTTAATGAAACGTTTTCTATCCATGATTTTAATTTTGCACCAAATTAGGCATAAAGAAAATCGGTTAAAATGTGAAAACCACGGTATAAACTTTGAATTTAAGAACTTCTGCTTCTTCTTAGTGCAGAAGGGTTGGTTCCCGTTTGGGTCTTAAAGAAATAGCTAAAATAATCTGGAGTAGAAAAACCTAAATCATAGCTTATCTCCTTTATCGTTCTATTGGTGAATTTTAAAGCATGACGTGAACGAATCAGTAACTGTTCAATAATTATACTCTTAGAGCTTATATTAAGCACTTCTTGAACGCATTCATTCAAATATTTTGCAGATATATTAAGTTGTGACGCATAGTACCCTACCTCATGAGATTTCACGATATTCTTATCTACTAACTGCTTAAACGCATATACAATGTTTGCCTTTGTTTGGTTTTTTTCAATGATTGATTTTATATTACATTGACCATCGCAGTATACAAAGAAGGTGTTTAGTAGTGAAATCAATGCATCCTCCTTATTATTTAGATGAGAACCCAAAAGCTCATCTATCATTTCTAAGATAGCTTGGGTTCGTTTCTCAATACCCGGACTTAATTTAAATAGCGGAATGGTTCCGGAGTTGAACAATCTTACTTGGTTGATATGAAGTTTGCTCAACAATGGATTGCTAAGTATCTCCTGTGACAATTGAAGTATATACCCTGCATTTACACTATTTTCTCTAGTATAAAGCTTCCATTGTAGTTTATTATCCAAGAAAAAAATAGAATTTGATATGTTTGGATATAAAACACCGTCTATCTCAACGCCTTTAATTTCGTCCTTGACCCAACAAACAGCATAGTCAGAATCATCAGTAGAGTGGGAAACATTTTTGACTATTTTCGATATATTAATTGTATCGTTTTTCATCAGTAAAATGTTGATTTAGATAATAGGCCATGTTAATGGACATAGCCTATTAGTATTCTAATATACAAAATTTAAAATTTCTCTGCTTATGAATTCTGCTCCAACTCCATAATCAAGTTGGCTACCAAAGCGGTCCAACCTGTTTGATGTGATGCTCCTAATCCTTTACCAGAATCCCCATCAAAAAACTCATAAAAAAAATGTTCATTTTTAAAATGTTCATTTTTAGTAAACACCTTATTGGCATCTTCAGAATGGTATTGAAATTTACCGTCAGCATTGGGTTGAAATAATTTTATAAGCCTTTTCGAAAGCTCATTGGCAATCTCGTTCAAGTTCAATTTATTACCTGATCTTGTTGGAAATTCATATACATACTTATCACCATAGAACAAGTAATATTTTCGTAGCGATTGAATGATCATATAATTCAATGGCATCCAAATAGGTCCTCTCCAGTTAGAATTACCACCGAACATGTTTGAACGACTTTCCCCAGACTCATATTGAATTTGGTGATATCCATTATGTTGAAAAACAAAAGGATGCTTCTCATGGTATTTTGAAAGAGAACGAATTCCAAATTCTGACAGAAACTCATCCTCATCTAACATTCGATAAAGTAATTTTTCTAATCTAAAGCCTCGCATAATAGAGAACAGGTAATTACCATCTTCGTTAAACTCTTCAATATTTGAAACCAAAGAAGCTAAATCAGGACGCGTACGCACAATTTCAGCAGCCTTAACTTTGAAATATTTTAGTTCCTCAAACAAATCTTTATGAATAATTTCTACTGCAAATAATGGTATGATACCTACTAACGACCGAACTTTTAAACGATCTGTAGTACCATTTGACATTTCAACTACATCATAATAAAAATTATCTACATCGTCCCACAATGAAATTTCTTTTTGTCCAATATGGTGCATGGCCCACGCAATGTTCAAGAAATGCTTAAAAAACTTCGCTACACTATCCTCATAAATAGGGTTGACTATTGCCAACTCTATTGTAATACGTAACATATTCAAGGTAAACATGGCCATCCAACTAGTAGCATCTGCTTGTTGCATTCGTGTTATTCCTTCTGGCATATGATTACGGTCGAAAACACCAATATTATCCAACCCTAAGAAGCCCCCTTCAAAAAGGTTGGTTCCACTTTTATCTTTTTGATTTACCCACCAAGTAAAATTGATAATTAACTTTTGATAAGCTTTTTCTAAAAATTTGGTATCCCCTTTTCCCGCTCGTTTCTTATCTTTTTCATAAACATTCCAAACCGCCCAAGAATGAACTGGGGGGTTCACATCACTAAAATTCCATTCGTATGCAGGTATTTGTCCGTTTGGGTGCATGTAACCTTCACGCAACACCAAAAGCAGTTGTTCTTTTGCGAAATAAGGGTCTATTTCTACAAATGAAGCCATATGAAATGCAAGATCCCAAGCTGCATACCACGGGTACTCCCATTTATCCGGCATTGAAATTACATGACGATTCGTTAAGTGTTGCCAATGAAAATTTCGTGAATCTTTACGATAAGGTTTTAATTCCGCTGGCCCACCGAAGAGCCATTTATACACATCATAGTAATAAAACTGCTTGGTCCAAAGAAGACCAGAAAAAGCTTTTCTCGCAATTTCTTGCTGATCGCTCGGCAAATCTTTCTTTAAAATAGAACCATAGAACTCTTCACATTCTTCGATTCTTTTATTAAAAATAGCTTCGTATTTACTCCATGGGTCGGCAAGTTTTTTCTTGCTCAATCGCACCTTAATTGTCTTCTCCTCACCCGGCTTAAGACGTAATTTATGCCAAACAGCAAGCTTAGAACCAATTTTCGCAGGGTTTACGGTATTTAGTCCATGTACTACATGATCATTAATACCGTCTTTTACATAATCAACTTCATTTGGTACATTATAGATTCGTTTGTTATTGGTTTCATTTTCACAGAACAGTTGCTCACCACCTTCATGATAAAAATAATATCTACCATTTCTTGTACTTCTACTTTGCACCGCAGAGGTTGAAATAGATTTCATTTCCGGGCGCTCAAAACGGTCGTTATGTTTCCAAAAATTTCTAAACCAAAGATGTGGCAATACGTGAATATTCTCTGCTTTACGTCCTCTGTTGATTACAGTGACTTTCATAAGAATATCACCTACATCTTCCTTGGCATATTCTATAAAGCAATCGAAATATGTATTGTTAGCAAAAGCTTTAGTGTCAAGCAATTCAAATTCAGCATCTTCTCTTCCAAGATCTTTATTCTTCTTTAGTAGTTCAGCATATGGGAATTTTTTCTGCGGGTACTTATACAAATACTTAGCATACGAATGTGTTGGAGTTGAAACCTGATGAAAATAAAGTTCCTTTACATCTTCACCATGATTACCCTCGTCATTGGTTAACCCGTATAAACGCTCTTTCAAAATTGGGTCTTTACCGTTCCAAAAAGCAGGGGCCAAACAAAGTATTTCCCTAGAATCGCAAAAACCACCAATACCTTCTTCTCCCCACCTATAGGCATTACTTCGGGCTTTGTCATGGTCAACAAAATCCCATGCATAACCATTTTCACTATAATCTTCTCTTACGGTACCCCATTGCCGTTCTGCCAAATACGGGCCCCATCTCTTCCAATATTTATAATTATCCTCAACGGCTAATCTTTCTTCCTCAGCATTTTTATGGATCATACAGTCTTTAATAAATTATATCTTTTAATCTTTTTCAACATAGATCCTTTAAACGATTATTTCATAGGACCTTAAAAGGTTGTCCAAATTATTATATCCTAACGGAAATAACAATAAAAATAATACTTGTTTCAGTATTTGACCGACTAATGCCACAAGCAAATGAATAGTATTATTTAATCACTAGAATTACCATTGATACTTTACCAACTTTTTAATATTTAACGGTTCTACTATAAAACAAGCAACAGCATACGACTATATAAATCCATATTGAACATCAATATGTTATAATTATACGTCAATTATATGTTTATGAAGTATAAAACCAGCCTTTAAACTCGAGGTTTCGCCATAATCTGCAACATAAACCAGTTAAGGAGCGCTACACAAACCTTGTTTTTGTAAATCTTTTATTATTGATAAAATCTTATATTTAGGATATGATTTTATCAAAACATGTATTTACCCTTCTGTGCATTATTTTAATGAATCATTTGTATTCACAAGAAGAAATATTTCAAGATTACACACAATCTATAGGAGGTTCAAATTTAGGCATTGAAATGATTGCTATTCCCGCTGGAAGCTTTTCGATGGGGAGCAAAACGTCCGAAGAAAAAAGAGGTAAAGAAGAAGGCCCGGTACATACGGTGAAATTAAATTCTTTCTGGATGTCTAAGTACGAAATAACATGGGAGCTCTATAATCTATTCGTAAACAGAGCAATAGATAGTATTGAATCAAACAGTAAAGGCAAAGATTTAGAGATTGAAATTGATGCAATTTCAGGCGCAACTATACCCTATGTAGACATGAGTCTTGGTATGGGAACGAGCAAAGGTTTACCAGTTGGCAATGTAACACAATACGCTGCATCTCAATTTTGCAAATGGCTTTCTGCAAAAACCGGTCATTTTTATCGGCTACCCACCGAAGCGGAATGGGAATATAGCGCTCGTGCAGGAAGCTCAACCGCTTACTACTTTGGCGATGACCCCAAAATGCTTGAACAGTATGCTTGGTCTTATGAGAATAGTGAAGACAGCTATCATCCCGTAGGTCAAAAGAAACCTAACGCTTGGGGCTTATATGATATGCATGGTAATGTGGCTGAATGGACGTTAGACCAATATATCTCAGGAATTTATACGACTAGAGATGGTGTTACCCGATCACCTATAGAAATAGCTAAGGAAGAATACCCACGTTCTGTGCGAGGTGGTTCGTATTATGACGATGCTGAATACTTAAGAAGTGCAGCCCGCTTAGGTTCTAATGAGAATTGGAAAATGAGAGATCCGCAATTTCCAAAAAGCAAATGGTGGAATACCGATGCCCCTTATGTTGGCTTTAGAATTGTAAGAGATCCAAATGTGCCTAAAGAAACTGAAATCAACAACTATTGGGGCGAATAGTCCCTAAAACCTTAAAACCAAACAACATGAACGACTCTAAGAAAAAAAACAGTTTAAAACCGGAAAACTCGCGTCGAGACTTTTGCAAAAGCACAGCCATTGTGGGCGCGGGAATGTTATTGCCAGGTTTGGAAATGAGTGCAATGGCAAACGTCTTTAACGACAAAAAACTAAAATTAGCCGTCATAGGTTGTGGTGGTCGTGGTAGTGGCGCTGCAAACCAAGCCTTAAAAGCTGATGAAAATATAGAGTTGGTTGCCATGGCAGATGCTTTTCAAGACCAATTGGACAAAAGTCTACTGAACTTACAGAAAGAATTCGAAGGCACTAAAAAAGTAAATGTAAAGGATGCCCATAAATATGTGGGATTCGATGCTTACAAAAAAGCAATAGACCAAGCAGATGTTGTTATTTTAGCAACGCCACCAGGTTTTAGACCTTATCACTTTGAGTACGCTATTAATAATGGCAAACATGTCTTCATGGAGAAGCCCGTGGCCACAGATGCACCTGGTATTCGAAAGGTTTTAGAAATGGCAAAAATTGCCAAAGACAAAAATCTGAATGTAGTGGTAGGTCTTCAACGTCATTATCAAAATAATTATTTGGCCATTGCAGAAAAAATCAAGCAAGGTGATGTTGGTAAAATAGTATCCGGACAAGTGTACTGGAATAGTGGTGGTGTTTGGGTACGACCAAGACAAGAAGGCCAAACCGAATTAGAGTATCAAATGCGTAATTGGTATTATTTCAATTGGCTATGTGGAGATCACATTTTAGAACAACATATTCACAATATAGATGTTGCTAACTGGTTTATAGGTGAATATCCAATTTCTGCCCAAGGAATGGGTGGTAGATTGGTTCGAACAGGAAAAGACCATGGTGAGATTTTTGACCATCATTTTGTAGAATTTACATACCCAAGTGGAGCCGTAATTGCGAGTCAATGTCGCCACCAACCGGGCACTTGGTCTAAAGTGGGCGAAAATTTCCAAGGAACAAAAGGAAGTATTGACATGAATGATGCTGGCGCTGCAAGTATAATTGGCCTAGACGGTGAAAAAATGTTCGATTACCGAAATCGAAATGACCCTAATCCTTATCAAGTGGAGCATAATAGATTATTCGCATCGATTCGTAACAATGAAGTAATTAGTGATGCTGAAAACGGTGCTAAAAGTACCATGACTGCTATTATGGGCCGTATGGCAACCTATTCTGGCAAAGTGATTACATGGGAAGATGCTATGGCTTCTGAAAAATTATTGATGCCAAGTGAATTTACTTGGAATTCTACACCACCAAGTGTACCGGGCCTGGATGGTATGTATCCAATTCCTACCCCTGGTGTTACTGAGGTTTTGAGTTAAATACAAACAGTGTTTGATAA
Organism: uncultured Maribacter sp.; assembly: GCF_963974015.1. Taxonomy (GTDB): domain Bacteria; phylum Bacteroidota; class Bacteroidia; order Flavobacteriales; family Flavobacteriaceae; genus Maribacter. The sequence goes on from NZ_CAXBBZ010000009.1 coordinate 38,967, forward strand.
TTCGTTTAAGAATTAACCAAAAATAAAAATGCCTGCATATGAATTTATGCAGGCATTTTATAACATCAAAGAACTAAGAACATCAATTAAATATTGAGGTTTTGATGTTAGATATTTTTATATTATTCACCTAACTCTGTAATTTTTTACTCGTATAATTTTTTACTCTCCACAATGGCAATGTTCAGCTCTTGCATAATACCATCTACACGACCTTCTATACTTTTCATTTGGTCGTTGATGTTATCAAAAGAATTTAGAGCTGCAGCTACTTCTAACGCTTTTACAACTTCTACAGCATCACCATGTAAAAGCTTTAACTTATCGATAGCTTTTGAGGTATTGGCCAACGTACCGTTATATTTTGTTCGGACTTTTCCTATGGCTCCTACTAATGTTTTTTTACTGGTTATATCATTTAGACTATTGGTCTGTTTTTCCATCGCAGCAAAAAGATTCGAAGCCTTTTCTTTTAAATCATCATATTCTTTATTGAGGTTTTGCTCACGACGATCTACTTTCTCCCAATCGCCATATACCTTTGCAAATTCCTTATCCTCATTTTTGGTATCCTCCAATGCACTTTTTAGGGCATTCAATGATTCTAGATCTTTGTTTATTTTTTTATTGGCGATCTCTTTCTTGTCCTCAAATGCGTTTACTTGAGATTTAAATTTGTCTTTTAAACGAATTAGGTATTCGGGACTTTTATCTTTCCAACAAGAGGTTAATGAAAGCGCAATTACCGCAACGAATAGTGTTCTTAAACATGAAATAATATCTTTAGTTAATGGTTTGGCAAAGATACATATTCCGAGAAGCATTCAATTTTGAAATGAATTTGTAAAAGCGTCTACTATACACCCATATTTCTTGAATTGAAGCGAACATTTACAAGTCATCAACACCTGTATGACCAAAGGTTTGTATTGCCCCTTACTGTGGACATTCATGTAATATTGTAACATTTTTTTACCAAAGCGGGAGTGAGTCTTTTCAAGTTGCTTCTATTAAACAAAATAACCTGCCACACAACCCACGGCAGGTTACTTAATATTTTCCAAGATTAATATTATTTACCCCTTACGTATTAATTTATCGATATTACCTGCTAAATACATGTGATCGCTGGCAGAATTCTTACGTAATACGTTCGTCATCAACACCACCATATATCGGCAATTATCAGGATGCTCTACGATTATAACTGAATTCATAAAATTGGTAACGTTACCCATATATTTACCACAAGCTTCCCCTTTACTTCTATCACATTTGTATAAAGAACCAGATTTAAAATATACTGCGGCTTCTTTTAAAGCAGGTGATTGTGCGTAACGTATTCTTCGATCAGTCATATACATTAACCTTTTCATTTCTAAGCTTGATGCCTCATCAACAACCTTACCTTGCTCTAATTGAACCAAGAACTTCATCAAGCCTTGTGGCGAACCGATACTACCGCCTTTATCTCCAACATAGGTATTTGCACCTCTAGTAAAAAAACTACCCAAACGCCACTCATCGGAAGTAATGCCTAAATCACGTAATGGTAAATTCACCACATCATTACTTAAATCAGTCAATTCTTTTCTTGGAGTTTCTTTAAAATAGGCATCGGTTTCCTCTTGTGTTAAATCAGGATATTTATCACCAAAAGCAGCCATTAAAAGCACTTCCCGCCAAACAATACTTGCTGCACCATTATTACTTACAGATAACATGTGATCCGCCCATTCGTACAGCGTAAACACATCACTTGCGATTACCTGGCGTTTCACCAATGTATTCTTCTCGATATTATAAATAGGAATGGTATGCTCGTCAGTTAAGCCCCACACTCCCGCTTTTACCGATTTGTTCTTTAAAAGCTCGGTTCTTTTTTCGAAAGAATCTGGATATATTTTGGCCAACTGGGTAAAGAGTCCGTTGAGGACAGCCAATTTACCTACACTACCTGGCTGATAACCTGCCGTTTCATTACGCTCAGCATAACGCACATTCCCAGGGTCTGATATATCTAATACCGTTAAGGAGTAACTTTTATCTAAACCACGAAACAATGCGCTGATTTCTTTCTGAAAATCTTCATTTACTTGCATTAACCCCATGACGCTATCACTCTTTCTTGACAGTAAATTCAATTGAATTTCACTAAATGATTTCAATGCCCCTACAGGTAATGCTGTGGCGTCTTTAATCTCACCACTTTTTATTAGCTCTAAACGCTTTAACCGTTTTATGCCCGTATGCTCGTAACCGTCAATTGGGTAGTATGTATATGTTGTAAATGCGGAAGCAGAAAAAACTACAACCAGTAATGCTAAAATTTTCTTCATTATAATTTTGTACTTAAAGAGATTTCTTTCTCAATATTAATTTTAGGAGTAATGGACTCTAAATACCCAGAACTCACTGCTTTTTTATTCTCTACAAAAGGTCGTATTTGAAACAACCACAATTTATCATCTTTAAAACCAAGCTCTACATCATAAGCACCTTCGTAATCGGAATTGGTAGCTTCAGGTAAGGTCTTACGAATAGTGTTTGCCAAGATTTTAATTTTATTTAAGTTCTTTTCATTGACCACCCTATTTTGAAACGTTGCAACTTTCTTGGCAGTACCACCTGTAGCAGGTAATGTAGTATATAAAGGCTCGCGCGCAGGAGCTAACAATCTATAGCCACCTGCATCATAAATAGTATAGGTCTCTGCCGATTGCCCATCTACGGCACCCCCTGCACCCCTACTGAAAGCAACGGTCAAATCTTTGTCATTACCAGTATTGATTCCTTTAGTTATCAATACTCCGGAATAATCTACATCTACACTAGGTATCACCAAAATTGAAGGAAAAACGTTCTCAGGATTCAACAAATACTTTTGGCGCCATTTAAAGCTACGCTCCGTATATGGCGATGCCCATACTTCTTTTACTCCCTTTAAAATTTTCCCCTTGTCAAGAACATTGAATAAAGTAAGATTAAGTCCTGCACCGGTAAAATCCTTCAAATCCTCCATGTTCGTATCACTACGCAAGAACACGGGAATTTTACCAAAATCAGAACCTAAGACCGTTTTAAACTTCGTTTCTAACTGATTCATGAAATCAGTTTTTAAGGGCATTTTCTTAATAGCATCTCTTAAAGTTTCTAATTGTCGTAATTGATAATTCTCCACTTCAGGTTCAGAAACTCCTGCAGTTCTCATACGTTCTGCCTCAATGAACATCGCATTCAAATACTCCCAATATGAACTATTGGCACCAGGCATTTGCTGGTCCATATGATCTCTAAAAATTCCGAACGGAATTACTAATCCTTCAACTACTTGCTCTGGAAACATTTTTTTCAATTGCCCTAAGTTAGCTGCTTTTGGTCCGCATAATGCTCCTGAATCACTCGCGTCTACATCACGCATATTAAGCACATCGGTATTCTTTAATTGAATTTTTTCAATAGGCACTTCAATTTTATCCGTATTACGCTCTTTCTTCACAAAAAGTCCGCGCTCTTGATCGGTCATTTTTGATTCTGCCTTAATAATCACATTACCTTTATTCGAAACAGCATAAAATACACGGTCACCATCGTACTTCTTTAAACTTTGAAGATTTGCATCGGATAATGCTGCATTCGGTATTCCTAGATTACGCGCCAATAGTTGCACGTGAGAAACCATATTACCTTCCGCAACTGTTGCGATACCTGCAACCGGCTTCAAATCTGACGGTGAACGTTGAAAGATATAAATCTTATCAGAAGACACTTCAATATCTTCAGAAGAACCATCTACTACCACCAATTCGCCGAATGCATACCCAGGATTCAATCCTCTAAATGTACTCTGATTCGGAATATCCATTACCATATTGGTAAGTGCAGATTCTTTAGCAATAAAATCGCCTAATTCTCCAACACTTTTTCCCAAATGCAAAGCAACAGAACCTCTAATTCGGTCATCAATAAAAGCATATGATTTTGGTTCAAATGTAGTATAGGTATCGACAACCTCTTGGTAATTTGCTTTTACCATTGCTGCACTCCATTCTACTGCAGCTCTTGCCGTTTCTAATACTTGGGTTAATTCTGCCAAGCTTAATTGATCTTGGCCGAACTTACTTAAGGTACCAGAGATTTGCTCCCATTCCCACAACTCTAAATATCCGGCACCAACCGATGCCGTAGTTAGCGCGCATATTTTTTCCAGTTGTCCGCTTACCGTCGATGGCTCCCAATTTGGTGCATTTTGAAATATTAGTTCTTCTAGTTTTAAAGAAATATCCAATAATTGCAAACGCCCAATTGGTCGTTTTTCCTCTAATAATCCTTCTCGAATATCTAAAAGTAACTGCGAAGCTTCGTTAACCAAATATGAAGGTGTCTCATTACTAGCTTTCCCCTGAATAAAAGCTTGCACCTTATCTCCTAAGGTGGTGCCTTTCACTAATTTCGATTTATTCAATAAGGATTGAACATCAACGGGCTTAAAAAAGGTTTGCATGGTTACCACAAGGCCATCAATTTTTTTATTTAAATCGGTAGTTAAGGACTTCTGATTTTTTGCTTTAAAATCTAGTATTTTTTGAATATCCGATTTTTCAGGCTGGCTGTGAATTTTGGTTCTCAAATCCATAAAAGGCAAGTAGATATCCGAAATAACTTTCGATTCGCTACGCATTAATTGTGCTACATTATCATCGCCATAATGCGGTATGTCTTTTAAAGATTGTCTTAGGAAGTAAAAATTATCAGCGACTACAACATCCTTTACCAAAATCCACTTATAAAAACCGATACCCCAAGCTTCTTCATCTTCTACCTGAACGGAGCCTCTATAGAATTGACCTTTTTGATTCACCCAGCCATCATCAATAAGACGAAGATATTTATCTATCTGATATTGCTTTAAGCGAGAATGATTATGGTCCATATCCCATAAATCATCATTTATAGAATAGGCTAAAATTTGACCTAAAAAGATATGATTACTTTTACCCAAGGCGATAACTTCATCTTTATATCTTGCATGCTGTACACCAGGGCCTATATTATCAGGACAAGGATCTTTTGGCTGCCTTACACTACCATCAGTGCAAAACCAACGAATATCTTTATAAGGTCCGCGTATGTCATTCTTATATTTATTAACCAATGCCTTTACATTATCGTCCGACAACGGTGACTGGGAGAAAGAAATATGGACCGCAGTAAAAAGTGCAACAAAAAGTATACTGTAAAAGGAATATGTGTTACTATTTTTCAATTGAATTGTGTTGAATTATTCATCAAAGGTAGTATCAAATTGAGCTACAAACCTATGTATCGTCAAATTATTTTAACACAATAAACCAAAATTAGCATACTGACGTACAGGTATTTAGGAATACAAAAATCTTTCATAATAAAATGATAAAATAAATCGTAATTCAACTATTTATAGTTCATTTGTATCAACTTTTATTACAAGTTATGTGGACCAAAAAAATTAATAACTAAACTAAATAATTAAAAAAATGAAATCGATTTTAGTAGTATTATTCGTAGCTTTTACTTCATTATCAAGCGTTTACTGCCAAGATGCAGAAAAAATGAACGGAACCTTTGTAAGCTATGAAGATGGCGTATATGTTTTTACAGATAAAGACGGCTACAATGCAGAGTTTACCAATGTGAGCGATGAGGTTAGCCAGAAATACGATTTAACCAACAAAACTTATATAGGGAAACAATTCATTATCACTTTCATTGTAGATACAGAAATGGATGAATTTGATGAAGAAATTCAAGTAAGCACTATCGTAGATCTGTTTATGCCGGAATAAAACAATTAAAAGGACCAAAAAGGTCCTTTTTTTATACCCTATTTTTTTTCAATACCACTAAAAATATCTCCTTTTAAAACTCACTTCGAAGAGCCGATTCTTTTTCGTTTCTTTGTATTTCATAAGAAAAATAAAATGACTTTACTTGGTATTGATGTAGGTGGCTCTGGAATTAAAGGAGCGTTGGTTGATTCGGAAACCGGAGAAATGATTTCTGAACGCTTTCGAATTCCGACTCCTAATCCTCGAACACCAGACGCAATGGCCGATGTTATTGCAGAAATTGTTGCCCATTTCAATTATAAAGGCAAAGTGGGTTGTGGTTTTCCAACCATCATCAAAAACGGTGTTTGTAAAGCTACTGGTAATTTAGACCCCAGTTGGTTAGGTGTAAATGTGGAAGAGTTATTAGAAAAGAAAACCGGACTAGATTTTACCGTAATAAATGATGCTGATGCCGCGGGTTACGCCACTATGAATTATGGCATTGGTAAAGGCGAAAAGGGTTTGGTCGTTATGATTACCATTGGCACCGGTTTAGGTAGTGGTGCCTTTTTAGATGGTAGATTAATTCCTAATTTTGAACTTGGCCAAATACCGTATAAAAAATATTCGAAAATTGAATTATGGGCTGCAGGATCTGCAAAAGACCGTGAAAAATTATCCTATAAAAAATGGGGTAAGAGATTCAACACATTCTTAGAATTTGTTGAATTAATTATTTCTCCAGATTTAATTATTCTTGGTGGTGGTGCATCAAAGGATTTCGACCAGTTTAAATCTCAAATAAAAATTGACACTAAAGTTATTCCTGCGGAATTACAAAATCATGCCGGTATTATTGGTGCTGCAGTAGCTTCTCAATACAAAATCAAAAAAGCTTAACAATTAGCAAAAAGCATATTAAAAATCCCAAAGATATCTTTGGGATTATTTTATTTTAAATAACTAAAACAAATTATTCATTTAGAATTTTGGCATCTTTTGGAACATCAAAAAAATCTTTTGGCAAATCATTTTTGAAAGAAACATTAGAAACATCTATTTTAGTAATATACTCTCCAGGCTTTTCATCTTTAGTTAACCAATGCGTTTTATAACTCGTCGGAAACAAAATACCATTAACCGTATTTTCTCCTATCACTTCCATAAACTTTTCAGGTGCATGCCCACCATCTTTAAAATACTCAGGATAAGAAACGATATAACGTATAGCGGCAATTTTATGCGACTCTTCACCAAAGTAAAGTATATAATAATCATCAGGAGCATCACCTGTGCCAGCATCAAAAGTTACCTTAACCACATCTTGCTTTTGCTCTTTATAAGAAACTTCTGGAAGCAACTCTAAATTCACCCCTTCACCATCCAACACAAAAGGTTGACCATAAAAATACAACGGCGTTAGCGCCCAAAATTTGGTGTCATATTCAAAAGAGGTGCTATCTTTTGTTTTTATCCAAGCTTGTTCACCTGTCCAACCAAAATGAGCTGCACTATCAGTTGCGCTGGTATGCACTGCCCTATTACTCCATGTATCTACTATTTGGTAACTATCTCTAGGTGTTTTTCCATCTTGTGGCTGATAATTGAAACGAAAAGATAACGGACCGTTAGCATACCAAGTAACCAACCCACCATGGGCTTCCATTGCATTCCATACTACTTTTCCGGCTTCAGAGCTGTTTAGTTTTTCTTTAGCTTTTGCCGCACGGGATGTTACCCACGAATCTGGAATTGAGATAACACTACTTTCAGCAATCTTTTCAATGGTAGTTTCATTAACAGGTTTAGGAGTTTCATTACAGGAAACAATTACTGCAAATACAGATAAAAGTGAAAATTTGTAAAGTAATTTCATAGTTGTGTACCGTTAGTTTATTTCCCAATTATGATTACACGGCTTTATGATCTAAACTAGCTGTTTTTCGTTGCTCATAATTTTGTGCCACCAGCATATCAAGTTCTGCCGGAGCCTCAAAATTCAAACGATTTTCTTTAAGTCGTTCCTCACCACCAAAAATTACTCGAATTTCTTTATTCAACATACCCTGTATGGAGCGTACGGCCACAAACTCTGGCGAATCCATTTTTCTCCCTTTAAATTTTTGCATCATTTCAGTATCCGTAGCTGTTGGAAAAGCACAGGTTACAGAAATCTTAAAAGGTGCCAACTCACGTCTCATAGAATCTGAAAATTGACGTATCGCAGCTTTGGTACTTCCATAAACAGCATAGAAAGGCATACCGATCAATCCTAACCCAGATGAAATATTCAAGATATAAGCATCTTCAGAAAACCTTAAAAGAGGAATGCAGTACTTTGTCAACAACATAACCGCCGTTAAGTTTACAGCAACTTGATCATACAAGTCTTCATCCTGTATATCCTCTAAAGGACCTGCGGCAACAATACCTGCGTTATTGATCAGAATATCTAAATGTCCCCATTTATCCTCAATACGTGCCGCAGCATCTCGCAGAACTTGAATATTGGCAACATCTCCCGCAATTCTAATAAAATCTACTTCCTTATATTCTTCTGATAATTGTTTTAAATTTTGCTTATCACGAGCTATAATGGCAATATTGGTTACTCCTTCTTTAATCAAGTTTTGAACCATACATTTTCCAATACCGCGAGTACCCCCGGTGATGAGTACATTTTTACCTTTTAGTTGCATAATACTATTAGTTTGAGTTGAGTTTTAATTGCACTTTAAATTAGATAAAATTCTATGCAGAAACGAAGAAAAATGAAGGATGCATGCATTATTAAGGAAGTAGGAAAATGTATCTTAATTTTTTGCATTTTTCTTAATCTATGTACAGTAATTAACAATATGTCAGCCAAGTAAAACCAAAATAAGAAGCCTTTAGAATTCTTATCAAAACTATAAAAGTAAAAAAGCCACCTGAAAAGGTGGCTTTTACTATTAAAACATAAAAAGCCCCTCCAAAAAGAGGCTTTTTTACTTATGCTATTTTATTACGCTTACGGTCATTTTCCGTTAAGTAAATTTTACGAAGGCGTAAATGTTTAGGAGTAACCTCAACATACTCATCTTTCTGAATATATTCTAAAGCTTCCTCTAAAGAAAACTTAATTGCAGGAACAATCTTAGCTTTATCATCTGCACCAGAAGAACGTACGTTAGACATTTTTTTAGTTTTCGTAATGTTTACAGTCATATCATCGCCACGAGAATTTTCACCGATTACTTGACCTTCGTAAATATCTTCACCTGGATCAACGAAGAACTTACCACGATCCTGTAATTTATCGATAGAATAAGGAATTGCTTTTCCTTTTTCCATAGAAACCAATGAACCATTTTGACGTTGAGGAATATCACCTTTCATTGGCTGATATTCTAAAAAGCGGTGTGCCATAATTGCCTCACCAGCAGTAGCTGTTAACAATTGGTTACGAAGACCGATTATACCACGTGATGGAATTTGAAACTCGCATAACATACGATTACCTTTTGCTTCCATTTTAGTCATCTCCCCTTTACGAATAGATACCATTTCTACAGCTTTACCAGAAACCTCATCTGGCAAATCGATAGTTAAATGCTCGATCGGTTCACATTTTGCACCATCAATTTCTTTTATGATTACTTGTGGTTGCCCAATCTGTAATTCATAACCCTCACGCCTCATAGTTTCAATCAGAACAGAAAGGTGTAAAACACCACGACCGAAGACTAAAAACTTATCAGCACTATCAGTTTCATTAACGCGTAAAGCAAGGTTTTTTTCCAATTCTCTTGCCAAACGATCTTTAATATGTCTTGATGTTACAAATTTACCATCCTGTCCAAAAAACGGACTATCGTTAATGGTAAATAACATACTCATTGTAGGTTCGTCAATAGTAATAGTTTTTAATGCTTCAGGGTTTTCCAAATCGGCAACAGTATCACCAATTTCAAATCCTTCTACACCTACTAAAGCACAAATATCACCAGTTTCAACTTCTTGTACTTTCTTACGACCAAGACCTTCAAAAACAAAAAGTTCTTTAATTTTAGATTTCACAATAGAACCATCGCGTTTCACCAAAGAAATCTGTTGTCCTTCTTTTAAAGTTCCTCTTTGCAATCTACCAATAGCGATTCTACCAGTAAATGAAGAGAAATCTAAAGATGTAATCAACATTTGGGTATTACCTTCTTTAGGTTCGAAAGTAGGCACATGCTCAATCACCATATTTAAAAGTGGCTCAATATTATCGGTTTCATTTTTCCAATCATCACTCATCCAATTGTTCTTTGCAGAACCATAAACCGTAGGGAAATCTAACTGCCATTCTTCAGCACCTAGTTCGAACATTAAATCGAAAACCTTTTCATGTACCTCTTCTGGAGTACAGTTTTCCTTATCGACCTTATTTATAACTACGCAAGGTTTTAAACCTAAATCAATAGCTTTCTGTAATACAAAACGCGTTTGAGGCATTGGTCCTTCAAATGCATCTACCAATAACAATACACCATCTGCCATGTTCAATACACGTTCAACTTCACCACCAAAATCGGCGTGACCAGGAGTATCGATAATATTTATTTTAGTATCCTTATATATAACGGAAACGTTTTTGGAAGTAATGGTAATACCACGTTCTCTTTCCAAATCGTTATTATCCAAAATTAAATCGCCTGTATTCTCGTTTTCACGAAACAAGCTACAGTGGTACATTATTTTGTCAACCAAGGTGGTTTTACCGTGGTCAACGTGCGCAATGATCGCAATATTCTTTGTAGTGGACATAAGGTCTATTTTAAGCGTGCAAAGATACTTCAATTTTCAATAGCTACACTTAAACTTATGTTATTTTTATCTTATTGATTTTGAGAGGGTTTGCTAAAGTAATACCTCCTTTTTTCTTTCACCTATTACCCAACCTAATCTATCATCTATTAAAATTCCAGGAGTTGTATCAAATTCATCTACTAAAACTTCAGGTCCAAAAGAAATACCCCAGTAAAAACCTTTAGGCCTAGTTCTCCGAATACCATATACATTTACAAGGTTGCAATAGTAGTCTGATTCGTATTCTAAATCTCCAATGAGGGGCTGGCCGAATTGAAACTGATTTAAAAAGCCAAGGTAGTTTCATGAATTTTCAGCAACATTTTTACCTTTTCTTAAACGCCTTTCCAAATTATTAAAGTACCTAAATTCTTTACCTATACCAGGGTAAAGTCCAAAATTTGTTTCTCCGTCAGACCCTCCTTTGAGTGCAAAACCTAAAAAGCCTTCAAAATTCAATGTCGTTTTATCGCCAACTCTCAATTCTTAAGGCACACCTGGCGCCAAGACATTAATTTTAAAAGTCCATTTTCTACCAATTTGTTAGTTTGTGCTGAAAGTGAAAAAGCTGAACATAGAAGAGTAACAAGAATTATGGTTTTTCTCATGGGAAAGATTTTTTTTTGTTTTTAACAGGCAGCAAGAATCAGGCCCAATTAATCAAAAACAGGCTTTCTAGCTTTAGGTTTGGTGGGTACCCAGCCAAAAGTGAAATTAAAAAGAGGACCATAACCGCTTGGCACGCCATCACCTTGATAATAACCCGCGCCCAATTCCGCATTAAAATTAAAGCCCTTTTCATACGTACGTTGAATACCATAGAGCATGCCGTAAAATCCGATATTGAAATCCTTGGGGCCTTCAATATCCGTAGTTACTCTTAGCCGTGAAAAGAAAATGGTGTTTGATAAGGCAATATAATTTCCTGAGTTCCCGGATACATTTTTACCCATATCCAATCGTCTATTAAAATTATGATAATACCTAACCCTATTATGTAAAGCATAACCAAAAACATAGCCTTCATCATAACTGGCCAAACCAAAACCAGTGGATCCTGAAGCACTCACATTTCTAAATAACCCTATTTCATAACTAATACCAGGATTTATCAAATTCAAGGTCACTTGATGCCGTTCTAGATTCACTATTCCAGAACCCTGTTCGGCAATACTTCTAACTTGAGATTGAACAATTTGTGCTGTGAAAAATAGAAGAACTAACGTAATTTTTTTCATGTGGTTGGATTGAAGTTGCATTTAAAACTAATCGTTTATAAAAACGTAACCACCTGATTTAAAGAAATATTAAGAAAATATTTGCGACACTACCTGCCAACGCACCAACGTTTTTCACTAACGATCCAACCTATACTTAAATTGGCAACCGGATATATAGCTCCATCAAATTGACCAACATAATACGCACCACCTATATCAACAGAAAAATTGAATCCTGAATTAAAACTACGCTGCAATCCAGTGACTATACCTGCATAACCAAAAGCACCTTTTACAATTTCATTTTCAATGGTTCGCGTACCCGGAAAAAAGATCTCAGCTGCGGGAGCAACATAATTCGCCGAGTTGCCATAAATCTCTTTTCTATTTCGTTGCCGTTTCTCGAAATTATAATAGTAGCGATATTGACCAGCAATTGCGGGCAGAAATGCCAACTCGTCATACACCTCTGGCAGCAGCGGATCTAATGCAACTTGCAACCCCGCTTTAATATCAAAAGTAGTATTGGTTCCTAATGCCATCTCATATTCGAACCCAGGATTCATCAAGTTGATTTTCACCTGCCTTAATTCGCAATTTTTTCCAAACTGAGCATTCGCTTGGCTTATTGCTATAAAAAATAAAAACAGGGCTGAAGTATATTTAAAAAACATTTCGGATTGGGGTTTTCGACAATCTTATCCTTATAGAACAGGTAGCTTCTGAAAATAGTATCTTTGTCCAAAAATATTCGACGAATGAACCTATCCTTAATACCACAAATAAAACATACCGATAGAAATAACTTTTTTCTACTTTCTGGCCCTTGTGCCATTGAGGGTGAAGATATGGCCTTACGTATTGCAGAGCATATTGTTACCATAACAAATGACCTTAAAATTCCCTATGTATTCAAAGGAAGTTTTAAAAAAGCAAACCGCAGTCGGTTAGATTCATTTACGGGTATTGGGGATGAAAAGGCATTGAAGATTTTACGTAAAGTTTCTGAAACTTTTAAAATTCCGACCGTAACGGATATTCATACAGAACAAGATGCCGTTATGGCCGCTGAATATGTAGATGTATTGCAAATTCCTGCTTTTTTAGCACGCCAAACCGATTTAGTCGTTGCAGCTGCTGAAACAGGCAAAACTGTAAACATCAAAAAAGGACAGTTTATGAGTCCCGAAAGCATGAAACATGCTGTAAATAAAGTTACCGAAACCGGCAACCAACAAGCTATTATTACAGACCGTGGCACTATGTTCGGTTACCAAGATATGATTGTTGATTTTAGAGGTGTACCGACCATGAAGCAATTTGCACCTGTCGTGTTAGATGTTACCCATTCATTACAACAACCTAATCAATCTTCAGGTGTTACAGGCGGTAGACCAGCACTAATTGGTACTATGGCACGAGCAGGAATTGCTGCAGGTGTTGACGGACTTTTCATAGAAACCCATTTCGATTGTGCCAATGCAAAAAGTGATGGTGCTAATATGCTTGATTTGGGATTGATGAAAAAGTTGTTGACTGACTTGGTAGCACTTAGAACTGTAGTAAATCAGTTTTAACCTAAGTTTTCTCGCTTATAAAATCCGTTTTGACGAACTGAATATGCATCTTTCAGTACATCGGTTAGAATGTTGTTATCAATCTCTTCTAGAGTAGCGTAACGTAATGAACGTACTACTTTTCGTTTTTCGGAAATTAGTACGTTCAAATGTTTAGTAAGGTGTGCAGAATTCCAAAAAGCGATATCTACAAACTGTTTTTTATGTGATGCATTCAAATAGCAAATGGGCGATTTACCAATGTAGAAACAAGGAATATTCCATTTATATTTTAATTCTACTTGTGGCAATGTAGACTCAATCATCATTTGCAAATGCAAAAGAATACTACGATACGGCTCTGGCTGATTTAAAATATATACCTCAGCTGGTTTCATGATTGAATTACCATTAATATGTTAAAGACTACTGCTAACGATTTCAAATATATAGTTTTGCGTTTTTAAATTAATTTAATGTTCAAAAAAATAACTTTCGCATTTAGCTTTATTATTTTCTTCTATAGCCACTTTAATATATTTGCACAAGATCCTGAAGAAAAGAATTGGATAGGTAAGAATAGTAAAAGCCTTTCTGAGTTATGGGAATTGGGAGATGAGTATCATAGGGGCACCTTTTTAATTACCACGTACAAACCTATATACCTTACTGTTGCAAAATATTCTACTAATCCTAACGAATTTCCTGTAGCCGAAAACTCTACTAAAGTTTTAGATGCCCCGGTAAGTTTAAATGCTGTTGAAGCAAAATTTCAGGTTAGCCTAAAAACAAAGATTTTTCATAATATGTTCGATGGCCATATGGATTTATGGATGGGCTACTCACAAACCGCATACTGGCAAATTTATAATACGGAGCGCTCAAGACCATTTAGGGAACTAAATTATCAACCAGAAATTATAGCCAACTTCCCAGTTAAATTTAAGTTTCTCGGTTTCGATACCAAAATGATAGGTGCGGCAATAATTCACGAGTCAAACGGACAATCAGACCCTATTTCTAGAAGCTGGAACAGGATAGCTTTTCATGCCGGTTTTGAACGTAACAATTGGCAGGTTATGCTTAAACCTTGGATTCGAATAGGTAGTAAAATAGATGACAATGAGAATATTTCAGATTTTATTGGAAGAGGTGAAGCCAACATCACCTATGATTTAGGACGACAGCGTTTTATGGCAATTGCGCGGCATTCTCTAAATTATGGAGACAAAAGTAAGGGCAGCATACAATTGAATTGGTCATTCCCGATTTTTGAAAATTTCAATGGTCACCTACAATTATTTGATGGGTATGGTGAAACCCTAATCGATTATAACCATAGACAAACAACTTTTGGTTTAGGTGTGTCTTTAATTAATTAATCATTTTTTAATCTAGCCCATCATTTGATTATCGGTTGATATGAGTTGATTTTCATACATTTGAACAAATGACTTTCGTATGAAAACTCAACTTCACTTTTTACTTATTCTACTGATATCAACATTTGTAACCGCACAAGAACACGAACATCAAAGTTCACGGCCACTTTCTTTTCCAGATATACCAGGTTATAAAAACTTAAAGACCGATTTACATATTCACACCGTTTTTTCTGATGGATATGTTTGGCCTAATATTCGTGTGATGGAAGCCTTACGAGACAACTTAGATGCCATATCACTTACCGAGCATTTAGAGTATCAACCCCATCTAGAAGATATTCCGCACCCAGATAGAAATAGGTCTTATAACATAGCAATGGAAGAGGCCAAGGAACATGATTTACTTATTGTTCATGGTTCTGAAATTACCAGAAGTGCACCGATGGGGCATAACAATGCCGTATTTATAAAAGATGCAAACCCTATTGTTCAAGATAAAGCAGAAGATGCTTTCGCAGAAGCCAAAAAACAAGGAGCATTTGTATTTTGGAACCACCCAGCATGGCACGCCCAAGCACCACAGGGGAACCCAATTCTCAGCGACTTTCAAAAAGAACGCATTAAAAAAAACGAACTACATGGTATAGAAGTTATTAATTCTGTGGATTATGCACAAGAGTCGCTGGCATTGGCTTTAGAACATAATTTAACGATTATGGGTACCAGTGACATTCACGGTCTCATTGATTGGGATTATACAGAAAAAGGAAATCAACGACCCATTACTTTAGTCTTTGCAAAAGAACGTACTATTGCCAGCATGCAAGAAGCTTTATTTGCAGGTAGAACGGTTGCTGTTTATAATGATTTAATGGTAGGCAAAGCAGAATTTTTGGTTCCGTTATTAAAGGCAAGTATAGTTATAGAAAAAGCTAGCTATGCCAAAAACACCCAAGTGTTAGAATTAGAATTAAAGAATGTGACTAGTAGTGATTTACTTTTTCAAAACGAATCTGAATACTCGTTTTATGACAGTTCTCCGGTTTTTGAAATAAAAGCAGGTGAGATAAAAAAAGTAGCTATAAAAACATTGGTCCTAAAAGATGAAATCACTTTAAAATTAAAAGCCTTAGGATGTTTTACAGCTCCTAAAACACAACCGATTATTGAATGGGAAATTAAGACAAAATAGAATTCAACATTGGTCTTAACAACCTACTTGATTACCCTAACCCTATCAAAATAATATTGGAGCGCCCTATTTTGACGAAAAACTAGTTACTCCTTACCATTGACATAATCTTGTAAGTACGCAAATCGCTCGGTCAATTTACCATTATGGGTCATTCGGGCTCTTTGTAGAACTCCGTCTTTATCATTATTGAAAAAGGCAGGGATTACATTTTTAATGAAAGCTTCACCGAAGCCTTCACTAGCATCTCTAGGAAGTTCACAGGGTAAATTATCAACTGCCATTACAGCAATGGCGTCTTTATGTTTAAAATCGGTTTCAGATTCAGATGCTGCATCGTAGCCATAAATTGGTTCTGCAATAGTAGAAGCTCGTAGTGTTGTTGCTACCGGCCCATCTATATCGCAACTTATATCTGCTACTACCCTAATTTTAAAATCAGGATGTTTCGCATCTTCCCTAGTATAGAGATATGGTGAACCTTGTCCATAAAAATGACCTGCGATGTAAAAATCGGTCACCTTTGCAAATCGAAAAAAGTTAGACTTATATTCTCCTGGATTGGCAAAGAAATCGGCTTTATTACCGCGAACACCATCTTTCCTTTTGTTGTATTCCCCTGCATCTATTTGACAATAGACAGGTTCATTAAATGTTTCTTCAAGATACTCAGCAACACTTACGCGTCGCATACCCATACCGTCAAGCATTTCCCTAGCACCATTACCAACTCTACCCCTACCGGTTAAAAGTACTTTTATATTAGGTAACCTTAGTTTTTTAAGCTCTGCGATTAAAGCTGCTTGGTCGGCCAAATCGTTAGCTTTTGGCAAATTGAACAATCCGAATTTGAGTCCGTATGCCCTAAAACCATTATATGCCCCAACAATACCTGCATACCTACCAAATGCAACCACACGTTGTTCTTGTTTGTTCGTAATGACTTCGTGGTCATAAAGTTCAATATTCTTATCTAAAACCGCCTGTAGCAAATCTCTATTATACGGTTGCTTTTTAATGGTATGAGAAAAGAAAAAGTATTTTTTGTTTGGAATTAGCGCATCGATCGGAACTTCTTTAACGCCTAAAAGCACATCACAATCAGCCATTTCATCGGCCACGGTAATGCCTAGTTGCTTATACATTTCATCAGAATACGCACGAATTGGTGACGGCTCAACTATCAGCACTGCCTTTTTGTGTAATTTCAAGACTTTTTGACAGGCCAATGGTGAAAGTACTACACGTTTATCTGGCGGATTTTTACGTTCTCTAATGATTCCGAACTTCATATATGGTTTGGTATAAATATTGTACTAAATTATGCAATTAGATACACATTGGCTTAGGTCAGAATAAAAATTATTGGGGTTCGCAAACTTTAGTTAGCTTTGCTTCCCGCGTTAGGGATAGAGGCTGGTACCGTGTACTGCCGAAAACTCGACCTTTTTGAAAAAAGGAACGTACAATATAGATAGTACTAAGTTCATTAACATATTGGGGCCGACCGGTTTTGACAGCGAGACTAGTTGGAATGTAAGCATGCCGAGCGCTGAGAAACAGCTCGTTAATCTCATTTTTCACACTTTTAATTGGCGAAAATAATTACGCTCTTGCCGCTTAATCCGAATTACAGTAGGATTTAGCCTCGTCCCTACTAGGTAGGGAAGCGAGATGTTCCTGAACAGCCCTTGTTGATGGCGGTTCTTATAGGAGCACCAGAAAAGTCAACATAAGGATACCTGCTCGCTTTGGCGGTATCACTAAAACCTTAAGAAGATAAGTTTGTATTGGGCGGTTTCTGGTCAGGTACTTATCGAAAATTAATCAGATACTACGCATGTAGAAAGCATTTTGATTACTTGTTTGGACGAGGGTTCGAATCCCTCCGGCTCCACTAGAATAGTACCAAAACTATTCAAAAACCCCTTAATCATATGATTATCAGGGGTTTTTCTTTTTTACGGCATCAAATGAATCGTTTTAAAACCGTATTTTATGTGACCTATTCGGTGAGTACTTTTTTTTTAAAAAAACACTCACCGATTTCCTTGTAATTAACTGATATAATGTTAATTATGAAAATGGTATTTTCCTTTTTTGTACCTTTATTTTTGTTAAAAAAGATACCAAAAATGAACCATTCTTTCTCTCAATTATTTTACCTCAAAGGAAAACATTTGGAAAAAGACGTGAAAGTACCTATATACTTGCGTTTGACCGTTAATGGACAACGTAATGAACTTAGTATTTCCCGCAAAATAGAGCCAGAAAAATGGAATGCTAGGACAGGAAAAATGCGTGGAACAAGTCTAGAAACAAACGAATTGAATTCGTATTTAGATGTTGTTAGACATAAAATAAACAAGATTCATGGTCGTCTTGTGGACGAAGGCAGACCCTTTAATTCTTCAGACATAAAAAATCTTTACTTAGGCAAAGGAGAAAAAACTAAAATGTTAGTACAACTTTTTGAGGAACATAACCAACAAATGGAAAAGTTGGTCGGAGTTGAATTTGCACTTGGCACCTGGAAGCGATATCATACCACCAAAAAACATGTCCACGAATTCTTAAAGACTGAATACAGCCAGAGCGATATTCCAGTGCGTGATGTCAATTTAAAATTTATCAAAGGCTTTGAGTACTTTCTAAAAGTTACCAAGGCCTGTAATCATAATTCGGCTTTGAAATATGTCAACAACTTCAAAAAGATAATCCGAATGGCCGTGGCCAATGACTGGATTTCAAAAGACCCATTCTACAACTACAAAGTTCAATTTAAAATCGTAGAACGGGATTTTCTTTCCAAAGAGGAACTGCAAGGCTTACAAGAAAAAGAAATCGATGGCGATCGTTTAAATATAGTTCGTGACATGTTTGTTTTTTGTTGCTATACAGGACTTGCCTACGTTGATGTGCAAAAATTGAATCAAGATAACATCGTTCGTCATATCGATGGCAGTCTATGGATACAGGCGGAGCGCACCAAAACCAAATCGAAACTGGATATTCCACTTCTATTGACTGCTGAGGGTATCTTAGATAAGTATAAAGACCATCCCAGAGTTATCAATGAAGAGTGTGTACTTCCTGTTTTGAGCAACCAGAAATCTAACGCCTATCTAAAAGAAATCGCGGACCTCTGCGGTATTAAGAAGAATCTTACTACCCACTTAGCGCGGCATACCTTTGCAACCACTATTACTCTTTCCAACGGTGTACCAATCGAGACCGTTGGCAAAATGTTAGGCCACAAAAATTTGCGGACCACCCAACATTATGCAAAGATTATAAGCAAAAAAGTAGCTTATGACATGGATATCTTAAAGGAAAAGTTGCTAGACATGGACACGAAGCGAACCAAAAAACTTAATAAATCTTAGTTTTCTTTTAAACTAATGCAGGTTTAAGGAATCCAGTTCCCCCAAAATCTTACCATAACTTACCTGCGCTTGGATCCTGTTTCGATTTTATAGTGTTCCGGTAGATAAACGTAAAGTAAAATCGAAATAGGGCGCATTCTACTTTCGGTTTGGAACACTATCCTTTATTTTGAGCCATTTTTCATACTCTTCATAGTATTCGGGATATTGGTCAAAATAACCCCTTAGACTTGTGATGACCTCTTGCCGTCCTTCAGAGAAAGATTCTTCTCGAATTTCTTCTATTTTAGAAACCTTAAAAGCTAGATAGCCAATGATGACCAAGGAGGTTGTCCAAATGAAATAATGTAGCCACAATCGGAATCTAGATATCACGCTCGCCTTAGCCAAACGCTCTTTTAGGGAACGGACGGATCCCTGAAGTTTCGCGGTCTTTTCCTTTTCCTGAAGTAAGTGGTTTTCCAATAGTTGCTCTATTTCCGAAGTGTCGGGAAGTATCCTAATATCCTCCACGTTTTTGGTCAGCCGTTGTAGCTTGTAAAGCGCCTTGTTGAATCCGTCCAGTTCGTCCGTGAGCAGTTCCATGATTTCGTCCAGTTTTTTGTATCCCATCGTTTTTCTCTTTTAAAATCCTATTCCCGTATCTATTGCCCGTTTGATGACCTTCTTGATCATTTTCTTTGCCAATGCGCTCGCCAGATTGGAGCTTAGCTCCAAAGTCTTTCCTGATACGTTTATTGCTGGTGCCTTTTCCAATCGTTTCTGTATTTTCATATCCGTGGAGAGCCCGCTAAGTAATCTGCTACCCGACATGGAACGGTGCACTTCGCTGCCCTTGAAACTTTCTCCCTTGTACTCGAAGCGGAAGCCCTGTAAGCGGTTTCCTTTGTTGATACTAGGTACTACATTCACATCCTGAGCTTTCATCGCCTTGATGTATGCATCCAAGGTCTTCAGTTTCTCATTGTCCATCGTACTTTCATGTATCCTTCTTATTTCCTTCCGTATAACTTGGGTCTGTAATTCCTTTTCCATTTGCACTTCTCTAACGGGCGTAATTCCCATTTCCCTTGCTACCCGTTCCGCTGCCAGTTGGCTTCGTTTGCCGATAAAATTATCTTTATACGCCTTTCCGTCAAAACCGATACGGTTTACGTACAAATGGACATGGGTATGTGCCTTGTCCCTATGCACAAAGGCTATGGCCTGATGTTCCTTTAACCGCATATCCTTAAGGAATAACTCCGCAATACGACCTAATCTTTCCCTGTCCAATTTTTGGCCATCCTCCACGGTAGGGCTAAGGATAAAACTTAGGGTATTCTTATGGCAACGTGTATTCTGTTCCTGTATCATCTTAAACTCCTCTGTAACCTCCTGGGCGGTATCGCCCGCCAGATGTTCTTTAAGTACCACTTCTGCATTCTTGCCCTGGTCCCATCCGTAGGAAATGGAAACGCCCGTATGTGCAACCGCTTTTCCCTTGCCTATCATTTTTTAAAGTTTTGTAAATGGATACGTATCTCGGAGGCCAGTTTTTGAACTTCCTCCGCTAGCTTTGGATTATGTCTCTTGAACATGTTCCCAATACGTGTAAAATTGGTCTTGTAGGTAATAAGGGTCTTATAACATTCCATCTGTTCTTCGGTGAGCCTCTCGACAATACGGCGGTCAAAAGCGGTACTCCGGCAATATTCCGATAGGGAAAGTCCTGCCCGTTCCGCTCTTTTTCTGAGTAGCTTTTTCTCATAAATGGAGCACCGGAATTTGATATAGGTCCTTTTCATTTTTCAGTTACTTTGCGACCGCCGGGAGTAAAGCGAGTTTGTTTTTGTGGCAACAAAGACACATCTCGCGCTTCCTGACCAAGTCCCTTTTTAGCATTTTCCATCAGCCATTGATTCATGTCCTTATGACCTTTATAGATGAACGACATATCCTTCGCACCACCATATTTCAGTAGTCTTTCGGTAACCGACCTTCCATTGGGATCCTTGTCCAGATAGAGTTCTATATTGGAATACCCCTTTAAAATCGATATTGTTTTTTCAATAAAAACCGTGGAATTCATCACTAAAAAATCGGATTTTTGCGGCAAAACCCCTATGTAGCCTACAATGGACAGCAAATCGAACATGCCCTCCGTTATAGTAAGTTTTTGGTGGCCGTTTTGGATATGTGTGACATCCTTGGGGGAGGTACAGTTTTTCAGATACTTGTTACGTAGCTCCCATCCACCAGATTCGTTCTGAAGACCGATGGCGAAATATGGGTTTCCCTTGAACGTATAATGAACTTCCTTACAATAGCTTTTGGCTATGGAAATTTGAACGTTCCTTGATTTGAGATAGCCCAACAATCCGGGATGTGATATCGGCTTGACATTGGTGATGATGACTTTTTCATCTTTTGATTCTTCCTTCTCAAAAATCGATTGCTGCTGAAAAGAAAAAAGAGGTTCATCATCATTTAAGAATAATAATGTTTCTTTTACTGTGCATTCTCTAATCAAGCATACCAGGTCTATTATGTCCCCACCTTTCCCTGCTCCATGGTCATACCATCTATTTCGTTTCTTACATACCTTGAAAGAGGCTTGGGTTTCTGAGCGGAACGGACTCAGGAACCAAGCTTCTTTGGGGTTTGTTTTAGCAGGAAAGTGCCCTAGTTTTGCCAGCGCCCTTTCGATGGGAAAAGCTCGGGCTCTTTCGCAGGTTAGCTTGTTTGTTCTTTTTCTTTTCATCAGCTTCTTTTTATACAATTCCGGTTACCTTCCTACCTAACCCAATGAATACGGGGTTTTTTATCTAGGTGGGATTGGTTTTTGGGCTTACCTATGTTACCTTGTTAGGTAGGGTAGGTAATACTTAGGTAAGAAGGGGTTAAAGAACTTACCTAGGAATACTGCCCATTGTGATTGGGTTTCTTGTTTTTTAGGTAACTAGGTAGGTACTATTCCTGTTTCTTCGAAAATTCCATTTGCCAAGGGCTGTCTACGAAGACGGGTTTTGCCAGATAACCGTACACCTGTCGCTTGGGATGTTTTATCCTTTGAAAGTTGAAGCCCGACAATGCCCGTCCCAAGTTTATCTGGTTCAGACGAAGGTTCAGGCAGCTCAGCTGGACCAATACATCCGAAGCGGTGACAAAATCCTTCAAGTCGTCTGACTTTTCAAAATACTTTGAGACAAGTTCCTCTTCTGTGGTCAACTTGGTGTATTTCTTGTTTCGCTCCTCGTTTTCCTGAATGTCCTTTATAGATAGTTCTGGATTGTAGTTTGCTTCGGTATAGGCCAGATGGTATGCCTGTGACCATACCCCGTCAATATCCACTTCCTTGGAATACCGGAAATCGATTTTTCCTTTTAGCTCAAAACAGAGCCAACGAACGGAGCCGGTTTCATCATTAAGAAAGGAGGCCATATTGGTAGAGCCGATAAATGAACATATCCTAGGTAGCGTGGTATTCTTTTTGTCATAGGGTAGCCTTTCATTGATGAACGTTTTGGAGAAAAATGATTTCAGGGCATTTACATCCTTTTTGGAAAGCACGGCCAGTTCATCCAGATTGTAAAGGAAATTTCTACATAGTTGTATCCGTGCGTCCTTATCGTTACTGATATCCTCGGCCATATATTCTGCTAGTTCCGGTGGACAAAGAAAACGGCACCAAGTGGACTTGCCCGAGTTCTGGCCTTGATGCGAAAGCACGAAGGCCTGCTTGTTGAAATAATTCTTTTCCAAAGCACATTTAATGGTGCGCACCAACCATTTTTCAAAATGATAGTTGAAGGCCTCTCTTTCATAGGTGGGTACATAAGAGGCGAGTTTAAGGATATGGTTCGCACCGTCCCATTCCGGAAGGTTTTCAAAATATTCTTTGATGGGATTGTATTTGGGAATACATTCTGAACGTATAAGGGTTTCCAACTTCCCGTTGGGAATATCTATACCCGCTTTTGCCAGTTCTATGATAAGGGAGTTCAGGTTCAGGTACTCCCATTGTTTGGAAGTTTTGAAGGCAATCTGGAAGTCGTGCGATATCTCGTTAAATGTAATATCGTACTTACTCTCCAAATATTCCATGGTATAGTCGTAGACCGTCTTTTTCTTGGCGTCCTTTACATGGTAAAGTTGTTCGCCATTACCTAGCGAGTCCATCACCTTCTATTTTTGAAAGTGTACTTAAGTGTATCGTCGGTAATTTCGGCATGCGACTTTCTGCTGTTCTGGAGAAGCCAATCGTTGAGTTTGCATTTCTCGAAGAAGATCATCTTACCGTTGGGCTTTGAATGCGGAATATTTCCCGAGGCCGTTAGTTTGTAAAGATAGCTCCTTGATATTCCGGTATAGTCACAGGTCTCCTCGAAGGTGAGTACCTCTTTATTGGCCGTTAATAGCCTTTCCAAACGATCAAGTCGTTCAAAGATTAAAATAGTGTCCATTTGTTTCTTTTTAAGATTAATAAATGAACAAAAGCGCTTTTGTTTTCCTTTGTAGAATTCTTTGGATAAAGGTAATTGGAGGGAGGTGCTAAATTTCGTTCATGTAAGGATTTTTATTCACAAAATATTGGTAAACAATTACTTATGTTAAATCAGTACAAATCGAACCGAATAAAATTTGGATAATTTCATTTGGTTCCAAAACGATTCAAATGATACCATTTGATTTTTGTTAAAAAAGGAACAATTTTGAGTTATCAACAATTGACAATTTAATTATCAAGAAAATAAGGGTAGTTAAAAGGCAAAAAGCTAGTCATCTGAAAATAGTTTCATTGTATTGTCCCAAAAAAGGTTCGTTTAATAGGTCAACGGACTATTATTAACGAAGCTATCACATGACATCGATACGTCAATTTTATACCAATACTGATTTTCCTAAAACGATAAATAAACAATTTTACAAAAAACACTAAGAAACATCTTAGATCTTTAAATTTCCAATGGGCCTATTTATGATTTCTTAATTCATAAGCAACATAACCCTAACAAACATCTTAATAGCGAAAACCATGAAATTCCTGCGCTTACGCCGAGAATAACTGTATTCACAACATTTTTTTGTGTAAAGGTAACCGTAAGACTAATTTCGAATTTACCACTCTTATTTTCTTTCGACAAAGGGATTTGCCGCGGTACAAATGAGTGAATTTTGTTAGTAAAAAATTACTGTTTAGTATTTGGAAAGTATAGAATAGCTCTTTATAAATGTTTAAAAACAATTTGTTTGAAGGTAAAGTATAAATTAGGTCTTTTAATTATAGGCATGTTGTGGACGGTGTCAGCAATTCATGCCCAATCTGGGGCAGGGGCCAATTTTGGAATTGAGGCCGATGCTTACTCGGGGGATGTTATTTCGGGACCGCTTACGGATGATTGGTTTTATAACGGAGTTTCAGGTGCAGGTGTTGTTGATGAAGCAACAGCCACTACCATGGGGTATGGAGCCCAACTGGCTGCAGGTAATAATATTGCTTTTGACCTTAGACAAAGCATTCCAAATTATGCCTCTAATAATGGGTATATATGGTATAGTACAAGGTATGGCCGTGATTATGTGAATACATCTTCTAATGACTTAACTACTTTTACCGGAGGTCAGAATGGTCAGAATCCAATGACAAGCTGGGGGGTAACCTCAGGATCATTGCCGGCAAAAACGGATATTGTAGATAGTGGGGTTCATATGAGACGGGATGGGATCAATATTACGGATGACCTTTGGGTAAATATGATGATTTCTACCTTGTCTTCCAGTGGTAACCATTTTGTGGATTTTGAATTGTTTGTTTCAGAAATACAAAATACCGGTTCGGGTTTTAGTAATTCAGGACCCGATGAAGGACATACCGCCTGGAGGTTCGATGCCAGTGGAAATGTAACTAACATCGGGGATATGATCATTGGGTTTTCGTTCGGCGGCGGTGGTGTTAGCGGGGTGGAGATCCGTTTATGGGTAGATCGATCTCTTTTCGTGCCGGGAACTTCTCCGGGTGGGACTTCAGCTTTTACCTGGGGTAGCAGTATAGATGGTGGTAGCACCTATGGCTATGGACAAATAGTAGTTCCTGCAGGTGCCCTACTAAGCAATGTTAATCTCTTGTCAAGCACAGGACCCCCCTGGGGTACCACCAATACCTCCGGGTATTCCGCAAATTTCAGTGCAGAATATTTCGCGGAAGTTGGGGTTAATTTTACCCAATTGGGATTTGATCCCCAGGCTCTGTTTGGAAATGGTGCGGCATGTGATTCCCCTTTTAGTGCTATTTTAAATAAATCTAGAACATCCTCATCCTTTACTTCTTCCCTTAAAGATTTTGCCGGCCCTTATGTTTTTTTAGGCTCAGCGGAAGGCACTCAGGTTAATACAACCATCACAGATCCGGGAGATTTTGATTCCTGTGCAACCAGTGAGACCTTAACTTTACAGGCCGAATTTATTTCAGCCTCCTCAGATTATGTATGGTATTCCCTTACGCCCGGTGTGGTATTTCCTGCCAACGGGTTGGCTGAAATATCAGGTGTGGGTATGGACAATGTACTTATAGATACCATGGGCGATTATCAACTTGGGATAGCACCCCTGTCAGGCTGTACCCCGGCCACAGAACCCACTGATATTATAAGTATTAGAGCCATCCCATGTGCTGTTGATAATGCCTATACCGGGCCAGAAAACACCACCATGAATATAGCAGCCGTAGGGATTTTGGGGAATGATTCCGATTATGACGCCGGGGATGTACTTAACATAAACACAGTTCCGGCGGTAGATGTTTCCAATGGCACCCTTACCCTCTTTTCGGATGGGAGTTTTACTTATGTCCCTGATGCAGGATTTACTGGGGTTGATACTTTTACCTACCAGGTTTGCGATTCCTTTGGCTTATGTGATACTGCAGTGGTGACCATAAACATTTCAGAAGATTTTGACGGGGATGGAATCGTAGATACCAATGATCTGGATGATGATAACGATGGAATTTTAGACACTGCGGAATCTAACGGGATTGACCCAAGTGCCGATGCAGACGGTGATGGTACACCTAATTATCAGGATGCTGATTTTTGTACACTGAATGCCTTCGGGATATGCAATAATCTGGATGCAGACACTGATGGGCTGCCTAACCATTTAGATTTGGACAGTGACGGGGACGGATGTTATGATGTAATTGAAGCTGGCTTTACCGATGCCAATGGCGATGGGATATTGGCAGATTTACCAACAATTGTTGATTCAAATGGCCAAGTTAGCGGGACAAACGTTGTAGATGGCTATACCAGTCCTGCAGATAATGACTCTAATAGCACAGCTGATTTTCTCGAGGCAGGTGGCGTACCGTCAATTACATCTCAACCCTCCAGTAGTACTGTATTTGCCGGTACGGGCACTACATTTTCGGTTGAAGCTGATGATACCAACACCTATCAATGGCAGATAAGCACAGATGGGGGAGCGATCTTTACCGATTTGTCAGATGGCGGAATATACACGGATACGGATGCGCCGATTTTAAATATTGGTCAGGTTGCCCTGAACATGAATAATTACGAGTACAGGGTTGTGGTTTCGAACTCATCCTATTTTTGTAGCACACCAATTCCATCCAATGCGGCTGTTTTGACCGTCAGAATAAGAACAGTAATTTCTAATAGAAGGATTACTTACCGTGTAAAAAAGAATTAGATTTTAAATTACGGTTCGCATATTCCTTTCCAATAAGTGCGAACTTAAAAATGCAACTTAGATTTTGCAGTCTTTAGGGAGTATCGATTATTAGAATACTTCAATATTCCCTATGTATTGGTCCTTTAAAACGGCCGTTTGATAAGACAGTTTCAAAAGACAGAAAAACATTTCTTTAAAAGTCCCGTTCTTGGTCTCTTTTGGTAGTTTCATTAATTGACCTTTTATGGCACTCAAACAGTTTTAAAAATCCAAAATATCATAACCCTAAATTAATACTTGGTAGAGATGAGTGATCTATTTAAGTGCACTTTGATAAATTACAGCATTTTCCTTTAAAACAAAAAGGTAGTTAATGTAGATATTGTAACCAATTACTGTCAACTCTCATAATTTTTAGTGCCAGAATGCACCATTAGTTTACTTGGGGTAGAAGCAAATCTGGCCTCAATTTTTAATTATTTACAGCTAAAAATCTGGTTGGATTGTTAAAAAGTCACCTATTCGGTGAGTATAAAAACTATAGGCTCTCAAAACCCCTATGCATACGCGTTTAAAGAGAAAGGTTCTAGACCCTCCGGCTCCACAATCACTCACAACTGTATTGTGGATGAAAAAATAAAAATCCCATCAAGCTCGCTTGTTTGGGATTTTTATTTTTAGACACCAAGGCTTCTTTAAGCCTTGACAGTTGTAATTGCAGTACTAGAGCCACTAGGGAAAACCGACAGGTAACCCCTCCGGCTCCACTTCAAAAAACCACCTTATTGGTGGTTTTTTTCGATATACCTGCGAGAGTCGAATGCGAACGCATTAACTCGTAACTGTGCTAAAAAGACCTATAAGACCTTTTCTTTACCTTACTATATTTTCACCTCAACCTTAGTGAAATAGACCTATTAAAAACAAAAATACTGGGTACATTTAGTCTTTTTTTTAACAATCGTTAAAACTACATTTATAATTAAGCTAAAAATTCTTAATATTAAGTTTGCTTACAAAAGTGTCTACTGATCAACCTTATAACACTATTTAATTATTATTCTTAGCAATGCAAAACAACAGCAAACAGGTTTTTTTTAAATACGTTTTTATTGTCATTGCAACTACTACTTTTTCGTGCAACACATCATCTGAACAAATAGATTATAGTACTCAGATAAAACCTATTTTAAATAATAAATGTATTACCTGTCATGGCGGAGTCAAAAAAAATGGTGGTTTCAGCTTACTTTTTAAGGACGAAGCATTTGCAGTTACTAAATCAGGAAAACCTGCCATAATTCCTGGTGATGCCAGTGGAAGCGAATTCATTAAAAGATTAAAAGAAGAGGATCTAGAATTACGAATGCCTTACGAAAAGCCCCAACTTTCAAAAAAAGAGATTGACTTATTGACCAGATGGGTAGAAGAAGGTGCAAAATGGGGCGAACATTGGGCGTATTCACTGCCAGAAAAAGTAACTGTTCCGGCGATTACAGAAGAAGCTAGTATTATCGATATTAATAAAAATGAGTTCTTGCAAAATGATATTGACCATTTTATATTGGCCAAATTAGAAAGTGCTACGATTGCTCCAAATCATTTTGCAGATAAAAATATCCTGATTAGACGATTGGCATTTGACCTTACGGGTTTACCTCCAACTACAGCATTACACGATGATTTTGTTTCAGGAAACATATCTTATGAAGTGGCAGTAGACAATCTTTTACAACAAAACACCTATGGTGAAAAATGGGCAAGTTGGTGGTTAGATCTGGCCAGATATGCAGATACCAAAGGCTACGAAAAAGATAAAGGTAGAAACATGTGGCGGTATAGAGATTGGGTAATCGATGCATTTAATACCGACATGCCTTACGACCAATTTACTACTGAACAATTGGCAGGCGACCTGTTACCTGACCCTTCTGCAGATCAACTAATTGCCACAGCTTTTCACAGAAACACCATGAATAATGACGAAGGTGGCACCGAAGATGAGGAGTTTCGAGTCGCTTCTGTATTAGATCGGGTAAATACTACTTTTTCTGTTTGGCAAAGTACCACAATGGAATGTGTACAATGCCACAGCCATACCTACGATCCTTTTAAGAATGAGGAGTACTATCAAGCTATGGCGTTTTTCAACAATACGAGAGATGAGGATACACCCGATGAAAGTCCGAATGTTCGTTTTTATAATGACGAACAGACTAAAAAGAAAAACCAAATTATCTCTTGGGTAGAAAAGTATGGCACTAAAGAGGAAAAGAAAAATTATGCCGATTTCTTATCCTTTATGGAACCTAAGTATTTAGCCCATAATGCGACCAATTTTGTTAATGGTGAACTTGCAGACACTAAATATTTAGCACTTTGGGATGATGGGTCGTGCGTTCTTAAAAACATCAATACGAAAGGTGCATCGTCAATATACATGTTTTATAGGGCGTTTATGGATGGTACCACTATGACCATTAAAAAGAATAATGCCAAAGGTGAAATACTAACGCAATTCAAGGTCGATAAAACTGACGGTAATGGAATTAGAAAAATACCTTTCAAAACCATTAATGAACCTATTGATTTGTATTTTGAAGCTAATAATGACAGAATTGCAAAACAGGTATCAACAAGTCATATTTCTTGGTTCGCATTTTTATCGGATATACCAGGATCCACCGAAGCCGGATATGGCCAAATAAACCGATCATTTATAGAATTACTGAATACTCAAACACCAGAGCTTCCCATAATGGTTGAAAACCGTAGCGATATGGCAAGGGTTACTCAAATCTTTGAACGTGGCAATTGGTTAATACTGGCAGATACGGTACAACCAGGTACGCCGAAAATACTTAATGCGTACGATGATGCATGGCCCAAAAATCGCTTAGGGCTTTCAAAATGGTTGGTAAGCAAAGAGAATCCGTTAACGGCCCGTACGCTGGTCAATCGTATATGGCATCAGGTTTTTGGAAGGGGCATTGTCGCTTCGTTAGAAGATATGGGTACTCAATCAGACCCACCTAGTCACCCTGCCTTGTTAGATTGGCTTTCCCTTCGGTTTATGAATGAACAAAATTGGAGTATGAAAGCATTGATAAAAGAAATTGTAATGTCTGGCACATATAGGCAGAGTTCGATAGTTACTCCAGAATTATATCAAAAAGACCCAAATAATGAATTGTACGCCCGCGGACCTAGAATACGTTTGACCGCAGAAGAAATACGGGATCAAGCATTGGCAGTTTCAGGACTGTTAAGTAAAAAAATGTATGGCCCAGGGGTTATGCCACCACAACCAGATGGCGTTTGGCAATCTGTTTACAGCAATGAGTCATGGGTAGAAAGCAAAGGAAAAGACAAATATAGGCGTGCAATATATACCTACCTAAAACGTACCAGCCCCTACCCTTCTTTTATTACGTTTGACGCTGGCAGTAGAGAAGTTTGTACTATTCGACGTACGGTCACCAATACACCATTACAGGCATTGGTTACTTTGAACGACCCGGTTTATTTAGAAGCCGCATATTCATTTGCGAAATTGATGGATATGGATGATGTGGAAAAAGGAATTTCATCAGGATTCAAAAAAGCTACATTTTCAGAAATAGATCCTGAAGAATTAGCAATTTTAAAGAGCCTATATGACCAAGCGATGGTCGAATTTTCGGCAGGTGCGTATGAAGAAAATTTTTTAGGTCTAAAAGAAAAACCGAGTTCGAAATTAGCAGCATTGACCATAGTAGCCAATGCAATAATGAATTTAGACGAATTTTTAACCAAGGCATAAGCCTGGTAAATAAAAACTACTATGAAAAATAATATAGATAGGCTCATAGCAGAAAAACTTAAAATAGAACTAGAAACCAAGACCCGTAGGCATTTTATAAAACAATGCGCTACAGGTATGGGTGGTCTAGCATTAAGCTCAATATTTATGGGGTGTGACCCATTGAGCTCGGGTAAATCAATAGCTGGTATTAACTCAGGCTTCTCCGAACGAGACTTAAATCCGTTGGCTACATTGCCACCTCCATTTTCACCCAGAGCGAAAAATGTTATATACTTACATATGGCAGGCGCCCCCTCACAATTAGAAATGTTCGATTACAAGCCCGAACTGGCAAAGCTTAATAATCAAGAATGTCCACAATCACTTTTAGAAGGAAAGAAGTTTGCGTTTATACGAGGTACACCTAAATTATTAGGTCCACAGGCAACCTTCAAACAAGAGGGGAAATCTGGCAATTGGGTTTCCGATAATTTACCGCATTTCAAAAAAGTGGTTGATGAGGTAGCCTTTTTAAAAGCCGTTCATACCGACCAATTCAACCACGGTCCCGCACAATTATTTATGCATACGGGTAGTGCTAGATTGGGTAGACCTTCTATTGGGTCTTGGGTTACCTATGGTCTTGGCTCTGATAATCAAAATCTCCCCGGTTTTGTGGTTCTAACTTCTGGCGGCAAGGCACCTAGCGCAGGTAAAAGTGTTTGGGGAAGCGGATTTCTACCTTCTGTTTATCAAGGTGTACAATGTCGATCAAAAGGTGACCCTGTATTATATATCGATGATCCCGATGGTATATCTCGCGATTTAAAAAAGAATACCATCAATGCGATTAATGACATCAACAAAAAAGAATACGCAAAATATGCCGACCCAGAAATTTTAGCACGAATCAATCAATATGAAATGGCGTATCGCATGCAGATTGCTGTTCCAGAGGTAATGAATATTAATAACGAACCACAACATATTAAAGACATGTACGGTGTAGAACCAGGCAAGGAATCCTTTGCTAATAACTGCCTTTTAGCTCGTAAATTAGTTGAAGATGGTGTTCGTTTTGTTCAGTTGTTCGACTGGGGATGGGATGCCCATGGTACCGATGCCAGTACAGCAGTTGATTTAGGATTAAAAAATAAATGTCGAGAAATCGATAGACCTATGAGTGCCTTATTACTTGATCTAAAACAACGCGGACTTTTAGAGGATACTTTAGTCGTTTGGGGTGGTGAATTTGGCAGAACCCCTATGCAGGAAAACCGGGAAGGGAAAACAATGGGCTTTAAAGGGCGTGATCACCATGGTGATGCTTTTACCATGTGGATGGCCGGCGGAGGAATTAAAAAAGGTGCTTCTCACGGTCAGACCGATGCCATCGGTTTTTCTGGGGTAGATGGCAGGGTATCCGTTCATGATGTTCATGCAACAATATTACATCTTCTTGGCTTCGACCATGAACAATTTACGTTTGATTTTCAAGGTAGACCTTTTCGATTAACAGATGTGGAAGGAGAAGTCATTCGTGAAATTCTGGCTTAATTCCGATTTAATAATACCAACCTGTACTTTATGACCAAATTACGACACCTTTTTATTTTAGCATTATTGCTTATCGCTAGTGAGGGTAGCAGTCAAGAACAAAAATCGATTCAATTTTTTCAAACCGATTGGGGGCGTACTATTTCTTGGGATGCTTTTTGCGAAAAGACAGCCGCTGCCGGATATGATGGAATTGAAATCTGGTTTCCGAACACAGTAGATGATCAAAATAATTTAAAGGCGGCATTAAAAAAACACAATTTAAAAGTGGCATTTTTGAACGGTACTAATAAATCATTACCCTTTGAAGAGAGCCTAAAAAGCTATGAAGCGCATTTAAGAATGTTGACCACGTGGTGGCCTGTATATATTAATTGCCATACAGGCAGTGATTTTTTCACTTTTGAACAGAACAAAGCGTTTATTGACATGGCCAACAAAATTGCGAAGGAAAGTAAAATTCCAATATATCACGAAACCCACCGAGGGCGTTTTAGCTTTAACCTGTCCGATACTAAAATCTATTTATCTGAAATACCCGAGCTTAAATTAAATCTAGACATAAGCCATTGGATGGTGGTACACGAATCTTTACTGGAAGGACAAGATAATACGCTTGAAAAAGTGTTAGAACGCACACAACACTTACATGCACGTGTAGGACATGCAGAAGGGCCACAAGTCAATGACCCAGAAGCGCCCGAATGGAAAAAGGCCGTTGATAGACATCTAGATATCTGGGAAAAAGTAATCAGGAAAAACTGGGAAACCAAAAATATATTTACGCTCACTACAGAATTCGGACCTGCTGATTATATGCCAACTTTACCCTATACCAGAGCACCGGTAGCGAATCAATGGAAGGCGAACCTCTATATGATGAAGGTAATCAAAGAACGAATGAATATCGAGTAACCCTTTGCCACTATGGATGTTTTAAAACAACTTTTTGGAAGACTTCACCCGCTAGTGGTTCACTTGCCCATTGGGTTTATTATCGTCGGATTACTGTTACAGTTCTATGATAGAAAACAAAAGGAATTTAACCACTTGATATCTTTAATTTACTTATGGACAGGGTATTTCGCTGTTTTAGCTTGTGCCACAGGATATTTACACTATTTAGGGGAAGGTTATTCTTTCGATTCTATAAAAGTTCACTTATGGTCTGGTATTGCCACTGCGCTATTTTCTTTCTTAATGTGGGCGAAGCTAAAAGATAAATCCATAGTGCCTTTTTTAACAAAGATTCCAGTGCTGGTTTTATCTGTGCTCATTTTTATCCTGATTTCCTTTACAGGGCATCAAGGCGGTAATATTACGCATGGAGGAGATTATTTGATAGAACCCCTACCCAATTCACTAAAGTCTGCCTTGGGATACGAAATTTTTGAAGAAAAGAAAATAGTGCTTACCGATGAGAATTGGGAAGCTGCCATTTTGTATGATGCTGTTATTCAACCCATACTCAATAATAATTGCGTAAGCTGTCACAATGCTAAAAAAGCAAAAGGAGAACTACTTTTAAACACAAAAGAAGGTATCTTAGAAAGCGGTGAAAATGGTCCTGTGGTATTAACTAGCCATGCAGATAAAAGCGATTTATTTATTCGAATGGAATTACCGAAGAGTGACGACAACCATATGCCGCCAGATGGAAAAAAACAACCCTCAAAAGAAGCTATTAAACTAATTGGTGTTTGGATCGAGAATGGTATTTCGTTTGATAAAACTATAGGAGAACTAGGGTTAGAAAAATCACTCTTCCAATCTTTCTTTCCAACAATCATACAAACAGATTATCCAGATGTAGCAATTGCTGCTGCATCTCAAGATAGTATACTAAGGATAAAAAATAGCGGACTTCATTTAAATACAATGAGTGAGAATACCCACTATTTAAAAGTCTCCGCACTTAATTTAAAAAGTTTTAATGATAGTGATTTTCAATTGCTAAAATCTGTAGCATCCCAAATAGCAGTACTCGACCTTGGGGGCACTCAAATAACGGATGCTATTTTTACAGACATCGCAAGTTTACCTCATCTTACGATTCTAAAATTAGATAATACTACAATTACCGGCAGCCAAATAGAACGTTTAAAAATGCTCGAGCATCTAACCTCCATTAACCTTAGCAACACAACATTTAAAGAAGAAAACCTGAACAAGCTCAAAGACTTTAAGAAGTTAGAAAAAGTTTTTCTATTTAACTCTGGCTTAGATAAGTCGGGAACAGAAATCATCGGCCAAGGCAACATAGTTGTTGAATATGGCAATTATACCCTACCCATTGTAGCTAGGGATAGCATAGAATTCTAATGGTTTACGTTCAAACCGGATAACCGATTTTTTTAGAACCTACTAAAAAAAACTGTAGTCAAAAGTCACCTATTCGGTGAGTAAAAAATTTTACCTCTCACAAAACCCAAATTAATAGGTGATTGCAAAATAAAGTTACTAGACCCCCTATGAGCTTTTATTTATTCTGAGTAATATCTGGATCTAAAATTTTAAACACCATGTTTATGATTTGAAAATTTAAAGCTCGGCAAGTTTACTTGATTGAATTATTTTGTTTAATAGCTCAGGTACTACCTTACCAATACACCTTTAATCAACTTATATATATTATAAAAGATCAATTCTATTAGCTTGTTCTACTCATTAAATACTCACAGTCATTACACTTTCAAATAAATCAGCAAGATCGGCCCCTAACAATGGTTTTGAAATATAATCACTAACAATACCATAACTATTCCCTTTATTGATTTGACTTAATTCAAAGTGAGAACTAACTATAAAAATTTGCGGTTTAATTTCTAATGGCAATTTCACAAATTCATCTAAGAATTCCCATCCATTCATGACCGGCATATTCAAATCTAATAAAATAACATCCGGTAAACTTTTTCCAGAAATCACCAAAGCAGAAAGGTTTACCAGTGCCTCATAACCATCTTCGTAAACCAAAATATTGGAACCAAAATAATTATTGTGGTTAAGTAGAACCCTTGTACCGTAGACACAAATAGGGTCATCATCAATTATACAAATAGTTTTATTTTTCATAGTGGGGGATTATTTATGTATACTATATATTCAATTTCCTATATAAATTTGGATCAACAAAACTAAATGCAGTATATTTCTTACATTATTACAATATAAAAAAATAATTTCCAACAAAATTGCAAATCACAAAATTCGTAAAGAGTTTATGCCCAATAGTAAACAAGAAGCTTTGTAGAAATAAGCGCCTCAATTATATCAAATATAGGGCATAGGGGCCTTTTAACTTTACCTGAATATCAACTGGAGTAAAAGTTACCTCAGCATAGGTATTAGCAGTTTAAGACATACTCAAGGCTTCTTAAAATCGATGGGTTGTGCAGGCATCCTATTACTGTCTATATTCATGTTCAAGATCTTTACTACGGTTGGTGCTATTTGAGTGGTGTACAATTGCTCGTTACTTGCTTCACCAGTAAACTTAACATCAGGACCTAAAATAGCAATCCACGTTTGTTCTGCCCCTGCAACATCGATACCATGACTTGTCCATTTAGAACCTTCTTCTATACCTTCTCCTCTGCCATGATCCGTAGTAATGATAACATAGGTATTGTCTTTATAAAAGGAGTCCGTTTGCACATAATTCCACAAATCGGCAATCAATGCATCTGTGTTATGTAATGATTTCGTGTAAAAATCAAAATGGCCGTCATGAGCGAAATCATCTGTTTCACCATAAGAGATGAATACCAATTTCGGATGGTTCTTTTTCATGTATTCTTTCGCATACTGATGCGTAAAAACATCCAACCTTACGCTCTCCCAAATAACAGGTGCCTGGCGTTGAATCTCGTTTAAAAATAGTTCCCTATCGTTTAAATCTCCTGTCGCGTCCATATATCCAGCATTTACGGGCACACCACTTCTCTTATCATTTATGATGAACGGAAAAACATCCCAACTACCAAACCCGGCAACTTTACCTGTATAAGCTTCAGTAGTATTCGCCAATTCTAATAGGGTAACATTTTTGTTATATATTTTATCATTACTATCAATGGTTGCATCATCTGCCCTACCCGTTAGTATCTCGTTATACCCAGGGTATGAAAACATCATTTTATTGGTAAGGTTCACGGTACTATTTTTAGTTCTATTACCATGCAATTGTCCTTCTTTGGCTATCGTATTCCAGAAGAAAGGCATTAATAGCGTCCTATTTTCTTCAATAGAGGACCCAACAAAATTTTCGGTCAGGGCATTTTTATCATGGGTATAGCTACTGTTCAATAAAGTAGTGTCGATCCCTGTAAAAACATCTTGCCAACGAACCCCATCTAACGTAATTAAAATAACATTTGGGTTGGTGTCTTGTTGCGCCTTCATTGACAGCGATCCAAACAACACCGTAGCAAGTAAAATTCTTAAAAGTGTTTTCATAGATTGTCTCATTTTTAGTTTAGAATAACTGTATTGCAAACCAATTAGCTTCGTATAACTATAGGGTGCAATAGCGCACCCTATAAAAGTAAGAAGTATTTGGTTGTAACCTTTCTGATATTAAACATAATAAGTGGACAACTTTTTAAATCTAAAAATAGAATTCAAAATGATGAATTTAAAAAAGTTGAATCTTAAACTTATCAACTTTAATACATTACAAATTAAAGGGCTCAACAAATTTCTTTGTGAGCCCTTTTTTAATGTATATCTCTATTAGTTTTCTAATTGTCTTTATACGAGTATGAATACGAATCTTTAGTACTCATTTGCGTATCGTTAAGAACAAATGCCATATTCTTTAACTTATCTCTACGGTTAAGTTCATTAGCCTCTTGTAAGACCGTTTTATCGGTAACGCCGGCTCTTGCCACAAATAAGGTGGCATCGACATAATCAGCAATCAACAAGGTATCGGTTACTGGTATGGAGACTTCATTCATCATTGAAATAAAGTTTTCAAAAGCCTTACCAGATAACAATTGAGGAGCATTTGGTGGTACATCGCCACTTAAACAAATTCTATGATCCAGACTATTGTTTAAGCCTTGGTATACATAATCTTTCCAATCACTACTTGGGTTCAAGAGATAATCGGTAAAACCTCTAGTTTTTAGACCCATACCAAAATAATTATGAAGTTCCTGATTCCCCAAATCAGCCCCTACTAATAGAACTTTCTTGTTCATATTATGGTATGCAATTGAAAGATTCTAAGCAATTATACTTTTACCTTCTTAATTTATTTCTATCACATTTAAATGCACACTTATGTTCTATAATTTAAATCTTCATCCATATAAAAATCATTAACACATTTTAAGAACTACTATTCTATTCTTACAAAGCTCTACTTTAAATTAAAGCGAAAACTTGTAATCTCCATATACCATAAATTCAAAGTTACTACTGAAAACCAAAAATTAGATGACACATACCCACTAACAAGTTCATTTTAAGCTTCATCGCAAAGTTCTACTCAAGAATCGACTTTAATAATTGAATCGTACCAAGCCTCTAAATCAATAGAAAGATTCAATAATATTAATTTTGGTGATATCTATCGTTAAAAGTTAGTTTTTAGAATAGGTTTTTTATTTACTTTTGACAACGACCTTTACCAACCATGACCGAAAATATAAAACAAATGTTCAGTAAAATGAACGATGAAACCCGCCAAGAAGCTCTAGAATGCTTATTGATGGAATTTGATGTGAAAAGCACCAAGCATATTCAAAAAAATTGGATCATTGGTGGTCGTATTCCTGAAGAACATCAAGAAAAGATTGTTCAAATTTTTCAAAATTTCTTAAGAATTCAAATCTATAGAATTAACGAAATAAAGGTGAATCTTTAGTGCGTAACCACCTAGTTGGTTTTTTCAAAATTATTTGCCCACTTTTCCATCCTAATAATTAGATATATTAAAAAACCGACACACTATAAAAGATGCATCGGTTATTTAACTCACTCAAACTATATCTAAACTCGCTACAAAGATGGGTTCATTAATCTGGTTTAAGTTTACCTGAACATTAAGGTTACTTTAAATTCAGTGGTTCTAATAAGGTATATTATTCTACATAATAATTCATAATGTTGGTAGTAGCGATAAATGAATCTGCACTAAAAACATATAGAAATAAACACAATTGCCCGTCATAGCTGCCACTTCCACAGCAATTTTAGCTATTCAAACGTTATACAACATAAGTCAATATGCTTATGAAATTTTCATAAATGTTATCAACAATTAGGCATAATAACTTTTATAGTGCATTTCATCGAATAAAACGAACTTTTCATCGTTAATGGATAAAGTTTAAATATTTTCGAAATGCGTTACTATTTCAGCCATAAAATTATTTTAGCCTTTACATGAAATTTAAATTATCCAGAACCTTTTTCGTCCCTCTAGCTACCATTATTTTTCTTTTAAGCTTATCTTCTTGTGGTAAGGACTATGATTTAGTATCAGAGTATGTAATACGTGACACCAATCAAAAAGTACAATTAAATACTGCTCAAGACAACAACCTACAACCTGTTGCCATGGTGAATAATAGTACTACCAACGCATTAAAAAAAAGTAAATAAGACCAATGTTGCAACTAATGCAACAAAGGGCTTACCGTCAACATCGCAAACTAGTACCGCTATATTACTTTTTAGCTCTGGTTTTGAAGGTGGACAACTTTCTAAAAATAAATACGATTACCAATACATTACCGGCACCGATACGGAAACCGTTTTTTCTTGGCCTCCTTCAATATTAGGGTCTTCAATTAATGACAAATAGCCAAGAGGTATACATACAGTTAAAGATGTTGGCGGACCGGCAATAGACAATTATTTAGAAGAAATTATTGGTTGGAACGGAAAGGAGACCACTACCTTGTTTCAACGTATAAATTATGATGTTCAGGTTTATTATAGTCTAGTTACATTTTACTAGCATCCCCACTTATGGAAC
Organism: uncultured Maribacter sp.; assembly: GCF_963974015.1. GTDB lineage: Bacteria > Bacteroidota > Bacteroidia > Flavobacteriales > Flavobacteriaceae > Maribacter. The sequence continues at coordinate 78,358 of NZ_CAXBBZ010000009.1, forward strand.
TCTTTTTTTTCTCGTCCAAGTTTCTATTTCTTGAACTCTTTTAGAAGTTAGATTTTTGTTCTGAGTTTCAAACACGGATTTAAACCCATTTGACTTTTCGAGGTTGATTAACTTAATAACACTTTCTTCAACTTCATTTTCTGATTGTGATACTTTGGAACTTAAATTAGGATTCGAAAATACATTTCGTTCTGAATTAGGCACCTCAGCAACTATTACTTTCTCTTCAAATTCTTCAAAAACACCCAGAAAAGGCAGAAGATATAATAAGCACCCAAAACAGACTACAACAATTAAACTTAAATTAATCTGCAAATCAATTGTAAAAAAAGTAATAATTATCAAGGTAAAATTACTCACAAAAAGTAAAAATGTAGCTTGTTTATGATTAAGGCCAAGTCGCAATAATCGATGATGAATATGATTACTATCTGCAACAAAAGGACTTTTCTTTTGCATCATTCGAACAACAAACACACGAAGTAAATCGAATAATGGATAAGATAAAATTGCTAATAGTAATATGGCGGAATTATTAGAATTATAAAACTGAACATTCTCTGGATTAATGTTCAGAAACTTTATTCCTTGATAAGCCAATAAGAATCCTACAATTAAAGAGCCACAATCCCCCATAAAAATTTTACTGTCATCAGAAAAATTATACTTTAAAAAACCTAGCAAGGAACCTATTAAAACGGCAGATAGTAAGGTCATAATGAAATTATCTGCCATAAAAAAAGCGATTCCAAAACCAAGGCTAGCCAAGATTGAAATAGAAGCAGCCAAACCATCAATACCATCTATTAGATTAACGGAATTTATGACTAAAACAAAAACAAAAATTGTGAACAATATCGAAACAAAGTATGGCAATTCACCTATACCTAATAAGCCATGAAAATCAGTTATCCTAACATCTTGAAGCACACAAACCATAGAAATAGCAATTAATTGAATTACTAATTTCTTTTTAGTCGTCATAAAAACTAAATCATTCTTAATACCTAAAAATAGTAATATGATTGTTGTAGAGAGTAAGGAAAGTAAATTACTTAAATCTGAAACTGTATTTTTAAGAAAAGGTACAAATAGCAAAAGTGTTAATGAGAATGTAATAAATAAACCCATACCTCCAAGTTTAGGTACTTTATCAGTATGAACGCTTCTTTCCTCAGGTTCATCCATTAATTTTTTTGTCTTCGAAACGTAAATTATAACAGGATAAAGGTTGAACCTTGTAGCCATTACGTAAGCAAGAATCGCTGAAATAATAGTTAAAAAAGGTAAACTATTCACCATCTCTTGGATTGAATCCATTTAATATTCAATTAGCCTTTCATAAAAATCACCATTGAGATTAATATGAAAATTGGTTTATGTTGGTTCTAATTTTTAAATTAATGAACACGTAAGATTTGGGACAAAAAAAAAGACAACTCATCTTTTCTCACGATAAAACTAAGGCCTAAGTTTAATAATTTTGGGTTCTATCGATATGATGCAAGCAAAATCGTTGTTCGGTATAATCACCAGTATCATTTGGCTAATCGTTGAATTACCATCTTACAAATTAAGCTAAAAGGCTTATTCAAGTATTGTAAATTAAATCTTACATATAATTAAAATGCCAAAAAATTAACCTTAGAAAACGTCGACCACTTACATTCGAAAATGTAGAAAAAACATTGAAATTTTAAATTGTCTTTAAAATACATAGTAGATACTTCATCAAAATTATCTTTCAAATTCGCTAACTTTACCTATCAAATTTCTTATCGTAATTGTATACCATCATAGACATAGAGACTACCGGAAACGGTATAAAGGGCAACAAAATAACCGAAATTTCCATATTTAAATATGATGGTCATGAGGTTGTGGATGAATATACCTCATTGGTAAATCCAGAATGTGAAATATCCACTTTTATCACAAGCCTTACGGGCATCGACAATAACATGGTGCGCAATGCACCTGTACTAGAAGACATTATACCAGAAATTGAAGCAATTACAAAAGACATGATTTTCGTTGCGCATAGTGTAAACTTCGATTATAACGTTATCAAAAATGAGTTTAAACAACTAGGGCGTGAATTTTCTAGAAAAAAACTCTGTACTGTACGTCTTTCAAGGAAGTTACTGCCAGGTTATAATTCGTACAGCTTAGGTGAATTAACTGCAGCTTTAGGTATTCCTTTAACCGATCGCCATAGAGCAAGAGGTGATGCCCAAGCTACTGTATTATTGTTTCATAAACTTTTAAGGTCTGAAAATGCTGAAAGTGTTTTCAAATTATTCTTAAACTCAAAATCACAAGAAGCAACGCTACCACCTGCATTGCCAAAAGAGGAGTACGATAAACTACCGACAACCCCTGGCGTGTATTATTTTAAAAATGAAAAGGGAAAAATTATTTATGTAGGAAAGGCCATTAACATTAAAAAAAGGGTTTTAGGCCATTTTTATGATAAGAAAACAAAAGAAATTACACTTTGTTCAGAAACGGCCTCTTTAGACTTTGAAGAAACTGGGAATGAGTTAATCGCCTTATTGAAAGAATCTGCTGAGATTAAGCACCATTACCCTAAATATAATAGTGCACAAAAAAGGTCCATACAGCAATATGGAATATTTAGTTATGAAGACCGTAATGGCATAATTCATTTAGCCTTCAATAAAATAAAAATGACCCCTAATGCTCTTGCCATATGTTACAGTCCAACTGAAGCCAGGCAGTATTTAGAAGCGTTATGCAACACCTTTGAACTTTGCCCAAAATATTGTCACCTTCAAGAAAATGTCACAAGCTGCTCTCATTATAAGATTAAACAATGCATTGGCATATGCTCTGACACAGACTTAGTGAATACGTATAATGAACGGGTACAAGAGGCCTTACAAAGTTTAAAAGAGATCCAATCAGATTTAGTCATAAAAACAAATGGCCGAAATACCGAAGAGAATGCCTTTGTTATTATTCAAGAAAACAATTATGCAGGTTACGGTTTCGTACCAAAAGAAACTCCCATAGAACATATAGAAGACCTAGAAACCTATATTATACCACAGAAAAATACGCTAGAAACACAAAGAATTGTTGAAAGCTATATTCGAAAAAACCCGAATGCAATTTTCTCTCTTTAGTCAGAAAACTTTGATTGATTTAGTCCTTCATTTTCTTATACATCCTAATTACAAAAAGCAACCACAGCATAAAGACTATGGAGATGAAAATTGAATAAATTAGAACAAATTCCACTACTTTTTATATTTAAGATAGTTCATAAAACCTAGAATAGTTGGTGCCCAAAATGCAATAAAGATTGCATCCAATTTCTTTCCAGATAAGAAAAGAAATTCAGATACAATTATTATAGAAATAACTACTAAGAGCATTATAACATTCATTAGGCCAATACGCTCAATAAAATTTTTAAACATCACCGTAATTTAAATCCTAATTAAAGGAATTAATTAATACTATATAAACTAGGACACTTTATTATTCTCAAACAATAAAGTGTCCTATATATCTCTATTTTAAAATGTTGAAGGGCAAACATAATCTGTTGTACGAACGCCTTCTTTTTTTAGCGCACCAAAACCGCCTTTTACATCTATTAAATTATGAATACCGCGACTTTTTAAAATTGATGATGCTATAACTGACCTATAACCACCTGCGCAATGAACTAAAAAATCTTCCTTCTCAGGATATTCTGCTAAATGCTTATTCAGTTCACTTAAGGGCGTGCTTTCAGCATCTAAAACATGTTCGCTCTTAAACTCACCTTTCTTACGAACATCAAAAACCTTAATATCAGCACTGTCTAACATCTTCTTAGCCTCTTCTGCGCTTATAGAAGTGATTTCATCGATTTCTTTACCTGCTGCTTTCCAAGCTTCGATACCTCCTTTTAAATATCCTATAGAGGCATCGAAACCTACCCGAGACAATCTAGTTACGGCCTCTTCTTCCATACCCTCTGGTATCACCAACAACAATGGTTGCTTTGTATCTGCAATTAAAGCGCCTACCCACGGTGCAAAATCCCCATTTAAACCAATAAAAATTGATCTTGGAATATGGCCTTTTACAAATTCATCTTGATGTCTAACATCCAATACCAAAGCTTCTGATTCATTAGCTATCAACTCAAATTCTTCAGGCGAAAGACCTCTGGTACCGCGGTCTAAAACCATTTCAATATCCTCGTAGCCTTCCTTATTCATCTTTACATTTAATGGAAAATACTTTGGCGGCGGTAACAAACCGTCTGTAACTTCTTTTACAAACTCTTCTTTAGTCATATCTGCCCTAAGAGCATAGTTCATCTTCTTTTGATTCCCCAATGTATCGACCGTTTCTTTCATCATATTTTTACCACAAGCAGACCCTGCTCCGTGCGCTGGGTATACAATGACATCATCTGATAAAGGCATAATTTTAGTACGCAAGCTATCGAATAAGGTGCCGGCCAATTGTTCTTGCGTCATGTCTGCAGCTTTTTGTGCTAGATCGGGCCTCCCTACATCACCTAAAAACAGGGTGTCACCAGAAAAAATCGCATGGTCTTTTCCTTCTTCGTCCTTTAATAAATATGTGGAACTCTCCATAGTATGACCAGGAGTATGTAATACCTTAAAAGTAATCTTACCTAATTTAAACTCTTGACCATCTTTTGCTATAATAGCATCAAATGAAGGATTTGCGGTTGGTCCAAAAATTATTGGAGCCCCAGTTTCTTTGGAAAGTGTAACATGACCACTTACAAAGTCGGCATGAAAATGAGTTTCAAAAATATATTTAATTTTGGCCTTATCGTTCTTAGCTCTTTTCAAATAAGGGGTAACCTCACGTAAGGGATCTATAATAGCTACTTCTCCATCACTCTCAATATAATATGCTCCTTGAGCCAAACACCCTGTATATATTTGTTCTATGTTCATAATTAACTAATATTTATCAATATACCACTTGATTATCAACCTTCAAAATACAAGGTATAATCAATTCGACTATAATTTTTCTTTTGCTATTTTACTGTTTTCATAGGCCACTTTGGCTGCTAACAGTGAAATTTCATTCGGATTATCATAAAAATCTACCGCCTCTTTCGTTTTTACGAATAAAAACTCTCGCTGTAATTCTTTAATAATTCCAGTATTAAATATAATATCTCGGGTTGGCCCTATGGCACCCGCAATATAAAATTGAATACCTCTTTCACGAATATCATGAATGAGTTTGGTTAACATATCTGCTGCAGTGGCATCTATATAATTTATTGATTCTGCATTAAGAATAATTCCTTTTAAATTAGGGCCTTTTGCCTTCATATGCTTTAAAAGCTCTTTTTTAAAATATCCTGAATTACCGAAATATAATTGTGAATCGAAACGCACTATCAATAAATCATTTCGAACGATAACCTCATCTGCAAATCGGATCACATTCTTGTAATAGTCGGAATTTCCAATATTACCTATCTCAACAAAATGTGGTTTAGATGTTCTATATACCATGAGTAATAATGAACATAAAACCCCTATTAAAATACCTTGAGTAATTCCCATAAACAGGGTTACAAAAAATGTAATCATCAACACAAAAAATTCATCTTTTCTATTATTCCACAGGTGTTTGCAATACTTTACATCGACCAGATTTACTACCGAAACCATTATGATACTAGCCAAAATAGCATTTGGTAAATATTGAAATAAGGGCGTTAAAAACAGTAATGTAAGTACGACCAATAAAACACTGAACATACCAGATAAATTAGTTTTTGTACCAGCATCATAACTAATAGCCGACCTTGAAAAACTAGCAGTAACCGGATACCCTTGAAATAAAGAACCGACAATATTAGAGGTCCCCAAGGCTATTAATTCTTGATTGGCCTGTATCGTTTCTTCACCACTTTTATCTTCCAAGGCTTTACCTATTGATATCGCTTCTAGATATCCCACAAGAGCTAGGGCAACTGCAATAGGCCATAATTGCCTTATGTCCTCTAAATTCAACGTAGGTATTACAATCGAAGGAAATCCTTTTGGGACATCGCCAACCAACTTAACTCCAAACGTTTCCATCTTAAAAACATATACTGCCAGTATGCCCAAGACTACTATAATTAGTATACCCGGAATATTTTTATTCCATTTTTTAAAACCTATCAATAGTCCAATACCGACGATTCCCAGGCCAAAATCGAACAAATTTATTTCACTTAATTTATGAAAAATATTAAGCACTGTCTCATATATCTTATTGCTATTTTCTACTGAAATGCCTAGAAGGTGTTTTAACTGACTTAGAATAATAATGATTGCTGCCGCAGAAGTAAACCCACTAATTACGGGTTTGGACAAGAAATTGACCAAAAAACCCATACGAAGAATACCCAACAATAATTGTATAGCACCAACCATAAGGGCTAATACAACCACCATTTTTATATAATTCTCTACTCCTGTAATTGCCAAAGTTCCTAAACCTACTGCGACCAATAACGAGTCCATAGCAACTGGCCCCACTGCAATATTTCGTGAAGTTCCTAAAAATGCATATGTAAGTACGGGGAACAAAGCTGCATATAATCCGTGAACAGGAGGAAGCCCTGCAATCATGGCATACGCCATACCCTGAGGAACCAAAACAATACCAACAGTTAAGCCTGCCAGTAAATCTTTAACAAAATAGGCTTTTTTATAGGTAGATACCCAATCCAAAAATGGCAACAAATTCCTCACATGGTAAATTTAATCATTTCAAGGAGCATTCGAAGAGGTATTTACAACCATTACTTTACTGGTTCAAAAGTCTATTAAATTCAAAAGATTTTTCTACCCAAAAATCTAAATCATCTGCGCTATCCAAACCATCTGCGCCTATAAACAAGAATCCGCGCATGGGTTTACCGGTGAAATCCATTGGTTTACTATCAGATCGATTCAATAATTCTTCATAATTTAATTTTCCGACGTGCACCATTACCTTATTCTCTTCACTTTTTTATCGAAAAGAATTCCTAAACAGATTATACCATTTACCATAAAGGTGAGGCCGACCATCATCTTCTTCTCTTCAATTTCACCCTTACCTTTTAATCGTTATCGAACGCGGTCGGCTAAAAACTCACTATACGCCGATGATTACAAATTTAATTCTTCGGCTTCCAATTCTTTATATACGACTTCATCTGAAACCGATACTACGTTACCGATGTAATTTTTACCCCGTAGTTTACCTACGGTGTACGCATTCAAAACTACACCGTTGTCGTCACTCAACAATTCCTTTATTTTATTTTCAACATCCCTTGATGATGTAAGCCATTGCTCTTCCATAGTTTCAGAAAGCATTAATGGCATTCGGGGTTCATTCAACTTTGGATTGTTGTGAATTTTAGACATCATTGTATTCCCTTTTGTCGTAACGATAGAAAAAGATGTAATAATACCCCCATCATCTGGATTGATCCATTCAGACCAGAGAGCGGCAAGTGCTAATGGTCCCTTATTTTTTCGTTGGATAAAAAACGGATATACTTGATTTTTATAATGGTGATGTTCATAAAATCCATCAACATAAAGAATACATCTTTTCTCAGTTGCAGCGTCTCTAAATGCTGGTTTTTCAAAAATGGTTTCTACCCTGGCATTTAAAGTATTGTTCCAAATTTTCTTTTGCTGTTCAACGCTTTTAACCCAATGTGGTATGAGTCCCCAAGTGGCCACAATTGGGTGAAACGGGTCTTCATTAGTATAAATCAACACCTCAGGATGCGAAAATCCAGAGGCATGGTGCAGCGGTAAATCAGTTAGGGGAACTAATTTTTCAATAATCTCTTCAATCGCCTTTAAATCTTGATTTCTTGTCGCCCGTTTTAATTGTGCCTCTAAACTGGCTTTTATATCGTAACACATTTTTCCGGCATTTAAGATAAGCTAAGAACTACATTGGTTTCAACCCTACTTTAAATTTGCTCGGTTTATTGGTTAAGTGCATAAAACCGTCAGCTAAATTTTTCTGTTTTACTGCATAAGGATAGAAAGTTATAGGCTCTATACAAACCATATTCGGCACTTCGGTCCAAAGCATAAAATGTTTAAAACCTTCCGTTGAAATTTGTAATTTTTTCTCATCACTTAAGCTAATAACATTCGTGTTAGGCACTTGCAATGCCCTACTGCCTACTGCCATCACCTCATCAATTGAAATTTCTTTATCGCCGACTGAAATTATCGGGTTTTTAGAATGAAGCATAAATGCAGGATGATATCCTATCATAAACGGCATACCTTCATCACCAGAAATGGTAAAGGTTATTACCAACTCATTATCCTTTAGCTCGAATGTCTTTACAAATTCAAAATCATATGGCCAACTAAGCTTTTCTGCCGTTGATTTTTCGGGATATTTAGAATTCAAAACCCCTGTATTTGCGCTGTATTTTTTAGTAAAAACAGCTTTACTTGCGGTACTTCCAGTAACCGTATATTTCATTTCTCGAAGCAAACCATGTTGATCTTGAGTAGCATCGCCCTTTGGTGTACTTACTTTAAACCCAGCTTCGTTTGTTGGACCAATAATCGGAAACATTTCGGTATCGACACTTCGCCAACCAGGATTCCCTTTTTGGTGCATAAATTCATGACCAGAAACTTGATACCCTACAAGTTCTCCGCCTTCAATGGTTACTATTTGATTTCCAACCTTAAGCGTTGTTTTATTACTCATTTATCAATCTATAAATTAATAGTGCCGTTCTTTTCGTAAGTGCTTCAATAGTATTCAAATTAACCGTTTCTTCAGGTGTATGGGCAGCATTCCCCATAGTACCTAAACCATCTAAACAATCTACATATTCTGCAACGAAAGATGTATCTGCCGCACCTCGTTTACCAGGGTCATATGCGATAACTTCACCTTGGTTTAGATCAAGACTTACGGTATTCAATTTAGCCAACAACACTTCATTGCCTTTTGTAGGCTGCATGGCTGGGTAACTATCTTCAAAAGTTACTGTAGCAGTGGTATGCGGCAAATTATTCGAAACCACTTCTCTCATTTTATCACGTGCACGTTCTTTTTGTTCTTCGGATATAAAACGGAGTCCGCCACGAACCTCTGCTTTTTGGGCAACCACATTTGTTTTGCCAAAAACAGTGCCTTTACTTGTCATTTCATCAAACTCCACAAAAGTACCACCGAGCAAAGTACCCGGATTAAAGGTCAATAAATCTTCACCTCTAACATCGGTATAAAATCCGTTTAAAATCCGTGACATTTCAAATATGGCACCTGCACCGGTATTTTCGCTAAATATACCTGAGGAGTGTGCTCTTTTACCTTCCACTACCACTTTCCAATCAGATGAACCTCTACGCGCCACAGTAGCATAATTGAAACCGGTTGAAGTTTCAAAACCTAAAGCTATATCGCTTCTTTTGGCCGCGGCAATTAAATCTTTTCTACTTTCTTCTAAAGGGTTACCCGTACTTTCTTCATCACCGGTAAAAGCAACAATAATTTGGGCATCTTTTAAAAGTCCGTTTTCTTTCAAGGCCTTCAAAGCATAAAGTACGATTACGTCACCACCTTTCATATCATTGCCCCCAGGTGCATGTGCTATGGAATCATTGACCATTTCGAAAGTCTGGAACGGACTATCCTCTTCAAAAACCGTATCTAAATGACCGATAAGTAATAATTTCTTGCCTTTAGAACCTTTAATTTCAGCAAATAAATGACCGGCTCTATTCATTTCTTCCGGCATTGGTATCCAGGTACTTTCAAAACCTATTTCTTCAAAAGCGGCTGCAAATTCTTTACCTACTTTTTCTATTCCTTTTAGGTTTAAGGTACCGCTATTGATATTCACGACTTTTTCTAAAAAGGAAATTGCTTCAGCATTATTCCGTTCAATATTTTTGACAATTTTCTTTTCGTTTCTAGTAAGTTTCTGGGCATTTACAATGACCATGAACAATAGAAAAATTTGGGTAAGAACTAATTTTTGACGCATCTAATGTGTTTTACATCAAATTTACCAAAAAGGGGGTTAATGAAAGATTAAAAGTAGATTTAGCTATTGAAAAACTACTATTCGAATCTAATAGCTTGCACTGGAGTTATTCTAGTAATGATATATGATGGAATCAACAGCATTAACAGACAAAGTAATAAAACCCCAATATTTAAAAGAAGTATTATAGACAAATCAATACTTACGGGAATATATTCAATGTAATATTCCTTTGGATTAGGGAATTTGAACAATCGAAATTTATTTTGAATGAATATTATACCAAGACCCATAAGATTTCCCCAAAATAGCCCAACAGCAATTAAGTATGCTGCATTGTACAAAAACACCTTGCGAATACTCCAATTTGGCATACCTAAGGCTTTTAAAATACCAATCATAGGGGTGCGTTCCAATATTAAAACGAGTAATGCGGTTATCATATTAATACCACCCACAATAATCATGATACCAATGATCAAGGCAATATTGAAATCGAAGAGGCCTATCCATTCAAAGATTTTATAATACTTATCCTTAATCGATTTGGTATCTAAACTTGATACTGTAATGCCATATATTTCATTGCTCTTTTCATCGATATCATCGAAACTATTTAGAAATACTTCAAAATTACCCACTTCGGTTTCTTTCCATTTGTTCATACGTTGAATGTGCCGTATGTCAGTAAAAATGTAGAGTCCGTCAATTTCTTCAAAACCGCTATCATAGATTCCGGTAATTGTAAATTTTCTTTGGTTGGGAATTTTATCGGCTGCATCATCCCTCAAAAAAAAGGTGAAGAAAGAATCGCCTACTTTAAGGTTCAACCGATTTGCCATTATCTTCGATATCAACACATCAGAATTCAATTCCTCATTATAATCGGGTAAAACCCCATCAATCAAAAATTCTTTGAATGGTGCCCAATTATAGTCTGTGCCAACACCTTTGGCGATAATGCCTTCAAAAGTTTCTTCTGTTCTAATGATACCCGCCTTGGTTGCTACGGCCTGTATATGAACAACACCATCAACACTTTTGAATTCAGGATAGAAATCCTGTTCGGTACTAACGGGCACGACAGAAACTTCAGAATTATTGTTATCGTAATTGTAGATTTGAACATGACCGTTAAAGGCGGTGATTTTTTCTCGAATCTTCTCCTTTAACCCAAGTCCTGTAGCAATGGCAATCAACATCATAATTACACCAATAGCAATTGCGGCAATTGCTATTTTTATTATTGGTGCGGATATACTAATTTTATGCTCCTTACCCTTTATAAGCCGTTTGGCGATAAAATATTCTAGATTCAAATGATGTTATATTTATCCAATTTCAAAAGTACAGTTTTATTATGGTTTTTGGTATTGGCCACCTGCGGAAACCAAACTGAAAAGATAGCCTCTACAACACCGCCACCTTCTGAACCACAAATTGAGAAAGCAGAAAAAGAAATAATTGTTGCCGCTAATAGAACCGCTGTCTACCTACCTTTATTAAAAGGAAAAAAAATAGGGATTGTCGCCAATCAAACCAGCGTAATATTCAATAATGGAAGCCAGACACACTTAGTCGATTCGTTACTATCTTTGAATGTAAACATCAAGAAAGTCTTTGCTCCTGAGCATGGTTTTAGAGGTCAGGCCGATGCTGGTGAACATGTAAAAAACAGTACCGATACTAAAACAAGGCTACCCCTTATTTCTTTATATGGTAAGAACAGAAAACCTAGTCAAGAACAATTGGCAGACCTTGATATGGTTCTTTTTGACATACAAGATGTTGGTGTTCGCTTCTACACCTTTATCGCGACAATGCAATTGGTAATGGAAGCATGCGCTGAAAAAGGGATTCCTGTGATGGTTTTAGACCGGCCCAACCCCAACGGTCATTATGTTGACGGACCAATAATGGAGACAGCACATACCTCGTTTTTAGGAATGACCGAAATTCCATTGGTTTACGGTATGACGATTGGCGAATATGCCAACATGATCAATGAAGAAGGATGGCTAGAAAATAGTACAAAAGTAGATTTGACCGTTATACCGTTAGAAAATTGGACCCATACTAGTTTTTATAGTTTACCCATACGACCTTCACCGAATTTACCAAATGACATCTCTATAACACTTTATCCTAGCCTTGGTCTTTTTGAAGGTACAAATGTGAATGCTGGTCGCGGAACAGAGTTTCAGTTTCAACGCTACGGTGCTTCTTTTTTAGACAGCACGGCCTATAATTTCACCTATACGCCTGAGCCGAATTTTGGTTCTAAACACCCAAAGGAAGAAGGTAAATTATGTTACGGAAAAGATTTAGGTAATACAGAACGAATGAATGAGGTAACGATGGATTATATTATTGATGCCTATACCCATACCACAGACAAAAGTAAATTCTTTCTCACGAGTGGTTTTACGAAACACGCCGGTACCGAGAAGTTGCAAAAACAAATTGAAGCAGGTAATTCAGATGCTGAAATCAAAGCATCATGGCAGCCAAACTTAGAGAGATTTAAAAAAATTAGAGCGAAATATCTGCTTTATTAGAAATTAATCTTCGGTAATATCGGTTGTAGGTTTACGATAGCCCACAAACGGATACTTTAGCAATGAACTAATTTTTCCATTTGCAACCTCGTCTGGGAAGGTATCAACACCGTAGATGATTTTATCTCTATCTAAATGCATGAAGGTTCCAAACAAACGGTCCCACCACGAGAAGATATTCCCATAATTACTGTCGGTATAGGGCAATACATAATGGTGATGTACTTTATGCATATCTGGTGAAATCAACACATAGCTCAATGCTTTATCTACCCCTTTTGGTAGCTTGATATTCGCATGATTAAATTGGGAAAGCACTACAGACAGGCTTTGGTATAGCATAATGATCCCGATAGGTGCACCAACAACAAATACCCCTAACAATGTAAATACATAACGAATGACACTCTCTAACGGATGATGTCGATTCGCTGTAGTCGTATCAACATTATGGTCGGTATGATGCACCAAATGCACCATCCACAACGGTTTTACTTTGTGTTCTACTAAATGTGCCGTGTAAGCGCCAATTAAATCCAATAAGGCGACACCTAAAAAAACATAAGCCCATAATGGCATTGTTGGCAACCAATTAATTATTCCAAAATCATTGATAACTGCCCAATCAGATGTTTTTAAGAGCAAAAATGCCAATGGAAAATTAATAACGATAGTAGTCAATGTAAAAAAGAAATTAGGCAAGGAATGCTTCCATTTGTCATAGCTCCCATTAAACAACGGTACAATACCTTCTAATATCCAAAAGAACGTTATTCCGCCTACCAGAATTAAAGATCGATGTGCAGCTGGTATGGTTTCGAAATAAGATATGATTTGTTCCATGTAGTAAAAATAATGGTTATCGATTTAAGTTTGAAATGGACGAAGGGTTTTCATAGGAGGTGTTGCTTTGTGTAGTTATTATTTCTTTTAATTCGCTGACCATTAAGTCCATTCGTTTTTTTTCCACAGGATAGCTTATTCGTACCATCAAGGCGGCAAAACCCCATCCAATAAGTCCAAATAACATAGCACCGTAATTCCCAGATTCAATACTCATTCCAACGGTTCCAGCTGTCCAACCGACTACCCAACAAAACAAGAAAAGAGTTGGTCCTAATGGCATTCTTGCTTTAATTTCTACTCGACCATTAACCGTAATCTTTGCAGTTGCTTTGAATGGAAAAGGCGTTGTTGTTCGGAAAAATTTCCCAAAAAAAAATTGAGATAAAAAGTAAATATACCCATCCTCAGTAAATTTAAATTTACCCTCATCTTTTTTTACTACCTCTATGGGCCTTTTGAACCAATCATATTCATCAATCTTCAAAGTAGTTTTATAGACAGGAATTCCAAAACCAAAGAAGAGTCTGGAAAATGAATGTATTGCAATCATTTCAATGATTACAACAAACCATGAGACAAAAGCTAACATAATCGCTAAAATGAATAATTGACTTGACACTTATATACTTATGTTTTTTTAATTCCACACGTCGATTGAGCTAATAATAGTAAGGAGGCAAGGAAACTTTTGGTTTCCGTCTGCGCACTAAACTAAAACTTTTGGTTTAGTTTTATTTTTTCTTCTCCAAAGCTAAATACATAAGATTTAGCGACTTCTTAAATATACACAGACCTTTCGATTTAGCCCTAAAGACCGCATTACATTTAGGTTTTGCTAGCCAACGTTATTTTTACCAAAATTTCCACCAAGGATTAGATTCCAATTTCATTGACTTTTTATTCTTTTGGTTTGGATTTATTTCTGTGATGAAATAATATTGATTCAAGTCTAAGTCTATAAAATTATAGTCTTGAAGTTCTTTGCTTAATTTTTTAACTCTACCACCAAAATCATAATTATAATTCTCGTCGATTTCATTTACAATACTTACTTCATCTAAATCTGTATCATCTTTTGTCATAAATAATTGAACCCAATTTTTTGTTTTGAATTCAAAATTGTCCGATATATTATTAACTTGATAGAAACCCTTGATTTTAGGCTCGAATTTATCCAATTCAAATGGCAGATATAAGTAATTTACAAAATACGCAAATCGTTCAAAATCGGGTAAATTAGTAAATACAACCGAAAATAAATCGTAGTTGTCTTTTTTTCGATAAAGTTTTATTTCGTCAGTATAACCTGAGTCAGAATAGAGATTTGCCAAGTCTTGAAGGGCTTTTAATAAATCTCTTTCAGTTACATTTTCAATATAAATAAAATTATTTTGATTTGACATATGTCTTTAATGGTGGCTAACAAATGAATAACATCATTAATGATATCTTACTTATGTATCCAAGTTAATAATCTTAAAATTAGCAAGAATTATACAAAACTACTTAATTCACTATTTCATCTCCTCAACTATAGTATAAGCCGCAAGGCAAATGGCTACATTTTTAAGTATGAGATCACTTATTTGCTGAAATTTCTTTCGGGCTATATACCTGGTGTTACAACCAGTTTTTATAATACTTGATTTATTCGGTATTGATTCAGTAATTCCATCTATTCTAGTTCAAAAACAATATTTCTTTCCGTATTATTCCTATACATCTTCTTGGGAAGAATCTCTCTGTTCGCAGTTGAACAATAGTTTTTACTATTTGGGTTTAGAATATATTCGAGTTGATGCTCAATCATTTTTTCAAAAGGAGTAAGAAAGTCCTTCGTCTCGCATTCTTCTACCCCACCTTTCTTAAGTAAATTTAAGACCGTATAGACTGACTCAATAGTACTGAGACAAAGAGATTCTGGCTGCTGCTTGATAATAAATTTTGATTCTATACTATTATCAAAGCTCACTCTTTTTAATTTTTGCAAGTTCTTACTTAGTTTAAGCATTTTACGGGCACAAGGCCATGTACCATCGAGGAGGAAGATATGAGGAGTTTTACCCATAAAAGAATTCATTTCCGAGTCTTTTCTTTTGGAAAGGTTAAAATTATCTTTTCCCGGGTAAAGTAAGAAAGAACAACTTTTTTCATTGGTCAATATTTCATTTACACGATCATTATTGCTGAAATCGACACCAACTATAATTTCTGAATTTTCAAGTTGAAGATTAGTCATATACCCCGTTCCGTTCTTTTCCTTTTTGTACTCTTTCGGGTGCATAAGAATAATAAAACGAGTTTTAGTCTTGAAAGCACTAATGTGTTTACAAATACATGTGCTTAAAGGCCTCATACATTTGTAACATCTGATTCTTGGATTTTTTATTTCGACTTGCAATGTGTATTTTCTTTCATTTTTCTAATTACTTACAACAATTAAATAGCCTCATTGATGATATCATCTTTATACATCCAAATCTTTACTCTTTTAATTCAATCTTACACCCATCAACAAGTTACTTCATCAACTTTTTCATCTCCTCAACTATAGTATAAGCCGCAGGACATATCTCAACATTTTTCAAGGTAAGATTGCTTATTTGCTGAAATTTCTTGCGGTCGGTATGCGGAAATTCTCGACAAGCCTTAGGGCGAACGTCGTAAATAGAACAGTAATTATCCGCTCCTAAAAAAGTACAAGGCACTTGTTGCAGTACAAAATCATTTTCTTCATCAATCCGTAAATACGTATCAATAAACTTTTGAGGCTTCATTCGAAACGACTTGGAAATTCGCTCTACATCGGCATTTGTAAAAAGAGGCCCCGTGGTTTTACAGCAATTGGCACAGGTAAGACAGTCCGTTCGTTTAAATTCTGCCTCATGCAACTCTTGCATTATATAATCTAAGTTCTTTGGAGTTTTCTTTTTCAGTTTTGCGAAGAACTTCTTGTTTTCGCTATGTTTTTCCTTAGCTTTCTTGGGTAATTGACGCAAAACCTCATCCATAATCTAAATTTATGACCCAAAACTAGGAAAGTAGTTCCAAAAAGAAAGATTTTTGCATATAGAAATAATACGAATTTGAAAGAAGATATTTTAGGAACCGCACTTTTAGACTATCAGCAAGGTAATTACAGTGAAGATATCATTACCTATTCTTCATTAGATGAGGAAGACCAAATACCCCTACCCTATATGTTCAGGTCTTTCAAAGACATGCCCAAATTGGAGCAGAAAGCTTTAAAAATTTGCCAAGGAGAAATCTTAGATGTTGGTTGCGGTGCGGGTAGCCATAGTCTGTATTTGCAAAACAAAGGTCTTTCGGTTACCAGTTTAGACAATTCACCAGGCGCTATTGAGGTAAGTAAACAAAGAGGCCTTAAAAACACCATCAATGAAAATCTTTTAAACTTCGAAGGAAAAACATACGACACTATTTTAATTTTAATGAATGGTGTTGGCTTAGCAGGTACTCTAAATGGCTTAGAAAAATTCTTCGCTAAATTGAAATCATTACTTAAAACTGATGGGCAAATTCTCTTAGACTCTAGCGATATTATTTATATGTTCGAAAATGATGAAGATGGTGGCTATTGGATTCCTGAAGATGTAAACTATTATGGTGAGGTGAGTTTCAGCATGGAGTACAAAAATAAAAAAAGCGAGACATTCCCTTGGCTATATGTAGATTACAACACATTACAGCGAGCAGCAAATTATAGTAATTTCACCTGCGAACTTGTAATGGAAGGCGAACATTACGACTATTTAGCAAGATTGACCCACGCTAAATAATAGCTGATCTATTTTTTCGTTATCCTATCAGACAAACCAAGAATATGAATATATTAAAAAGCTTATTACTCATAGCGCTAATTGCTTGCTTCGTTTCCTGTTCGAAAAGTTCATCTGATCCTGAAGAGGATACTACAATTTCAGAAATCGACAAAAAAGCGAACTTATTGGCTACAGGAGATTCTGCGAACGATATTCTATCGAACGAAAATTTTGATAAAATGTTAATCGAGATTGCCTATGTAACTGGGTTCAAACCCACAGAGTCTGCAATGACCCAATTTATGGATTATCTTAAAGAACATACTTTTAAGACAGATATTCAACTTGTATACAAAGAACTTTCAAGCCCTGTAGAAGATGAGCTTACCCTTCAAGAAATTGCAGATTTAGAAACTAAAAACAGAACTGCCTATAACTCTGGCAGCACTTTAGCTATCTATATCTATTTTGCGGACGCGCCTGCAGAAGGCGACGACCTAGAAGGTGGTCTAGTAACATTAGGGGCCGTTTATCGAAACACTTCTATGATTATTCATGAAGTTACCATTAAGCAGTTAGCGGCCAGAAGTAATTTAATTAGTGATGCAGACGTAGAAACGACTACTTTAAACCATGAATTTGGACATCTTTTTGGATTAGTTAATTTAGGTACCGATATGGTGAATGACCATGAATCTCAATCTGAAAATAGTGGGGGAGAATTAGCCGGCGACAATCATTGTAATCAAAGCGGATGCCTTATGCGTGCAGAATTACTATTTGGCGGTTCGTCAGGAAAATCTATTCGAGCAAATTCAATTGCAAAATATGAAGCTGGCATAAAAGCAGGTTGTACCCTATCTGGAAATAGCGTTTTGAAACTTTTACAGCATACGGCTTCAAAATCAAATGCTGCCGTAGTAGGTCTTGACCCAGAATGTATTTTAGATATTCGTGCCAATGGCGGTCGTTAATAACGAATTCATATAAATTAAAAAACCATGCAATTGCATGGTTTTTTTGACCTAAGGTATATTTAAATACTTATGGGTTTGTAATGATACTTTCCATTTCGGATTTTTCATCACGTAATCTACAATCATAGGAACAACCTTATCTCGTACACTCCATTCTGGCTGTAAATATAATATGCAATTCGCGTTTGTTTTTGCAGCTTGTTCTTCGGCAAAAATTAAATCATGTTTATTGAACACAATCACTTTCAGCTCATGAGCTTCATCGTAAATTCGGCCTTCAGGTAATTTATTTTTCTTGGGGGAAAGACAGATCCAATCCCAATTACCCGTTAATGCATAAGCACCCGAAGTTTCAATATGTGTCTTTAATCCCTTAACTTTTAATGCACTCGTTAATGGTTTCATGTTCCACATTAAAGGCTCACCACCAGTTACAACAATAGTATCTGAATATTTAGCTGCATTGGCAACAATTTTCTCAATATCTGTAGGCGGGTGCGTTTCAGCATTCCAACTCTCCTTTACATCACACCAATGGCAACCTACATCACAGCCACCTACACGAATAAAGTAAGCTGCAGTTCCCTTATGAAAACCCTCGCCCTGTATGGTGTAGAATTCTTCCATTAAGGGCAAAAACACCCCTTGATTCACTTTTTCAAGTACCTCCACATTTTTCATCTGGCAAAGATACGTTTTACTTCCTAATTTTCTTGGTGTGTACACCTCAGAATAAACACGGCATAACCTATTCTTCCATGCTCTTCAACTGTTGAAAACTAAGTAGTATTTAAGACAACCCTTAGCTTTTGGTTTGGTTAAAAATCCCCTATTTTTATGCAAAATTTATTAAATGGCCAGTTCCGAAGATTTTTTTAAGCATATTGAAGAGGGATATGCAACGAAAGGTGATTATATAATTATGGGTGCAGCAATGCTAAATGGTGAAGCTGTAACCGACGCTTTGGTGAAAATTCCACTAAAAACGTTGAACCGCCATGGTCTAATTGCTGGTGCTACAGGTACAGGCAAGACCAAAACATTACAGGTTTTGGCCGAAAATTTATCACAAAAAGGAATCCCTGTTCTTTTAATGGATTTGAAAGGTGATTTAAGTGGATTAGCACAACCGAGTGCTGGTCATGCTAAAATAGATGAACGACATGCAAAAATCGGCATCCCTTTTGAAGCAAGTAGTTTCCCAGTAGAAATACTTTCTTTATCAGAACAAAATGGCGTTAAACTTAGAGCCACAGTCTCTGAATTCGGACCAATTCTTTTATCCCGTATTCTAGACCTTTCAGAAACACAAGAAGGTATCGTTGCCGTAGTTTTTAAATACTGCGATGACCAAAAAATGCCCTTATTAGATTTAAAGGATTTTAAAAAAGTTCTTCAATACGCTACAGGTGCCGGCAAAGCGGAATTTACCAAAGAGTACGGTAGAATATCTACCAGCTCAACAGGTACCATACTAAGAAAAATTATAGAGCTTGAACAACAAGGTGCTGAATTGTTCTTCGGTGAAAAATCTTTTGATGTCAACGATCTAACTCGAATTGACGAAAAAGGTAGGGGTTATATCAATATCTTAAGGTTGACCGATATACAAGATAGACCTAAATTGTTTTCCACTTTCATGCTTAGTTTATTGGCTGAAATTTATGCCACTTTCCCAGAACAAGGTGATAGCGACCAACCGGAATTGATATTATTTATTGATGAAGCACATCTTATTTTTAAAGAGGCTTCAAAAGCTTTATTAGACCAAATTGAGAACATTGTTAAATTGATACGGTCAAAAGGTATCGGTCTTTATTTCGTGACTCAGAACCCAACGGACGTACCCAACGATGTATTGGCCCAATTAGGTTTGAAGGTGCAGCATGCATTAAGAGCTTTTACCGCTAGGGACAGAAAGGCAATAAAACTAACAGCAGAAAACTACCCAGAATCTGAGTTTTATGACACTAAAGAAGTACTGACCTCTTTAGGTATTGGCGAAGCCCTAATTTCAGCTTTAGATGAAAAGGGTAGGCCCACACCACTTGCAGCTACTTTATTAAGAGCTCCTATGAGCCGAATGGATGTTTTAACGGATAAAGAATTAGCAGAAGTAATCGATAAGTCTACTTTGGTCAAGAAGTACAATGAAATTATAGATCGAGAAAGTGCGTATGAAATTCTTAACGAAAAAATAGAGGATGCAGAGAAGTTGGCAGAAAAAGAAAAAAAAGAACCAGTCGCCAGAAGAACTTCAAATAGAACAAGTACAAGACAAAATCCAATAATAAAAGTATTAACAAGTGCTACATTTATAAGAGGTGTACTTGGTGTATTAAAAAAAGTGATGAGATAGATTATGAAGATTAGTTATACATTTTTAGTGATATTGAGCTGTTGCATATTGATGAATTGCGCAGGAGAACAAAAAAATGATTTTCAAATATCTGGAGATCAAGTTGGCAAATTAACCAAACAAAGCTTGGCTAGGGATATTGACCTGATTTTTGAAAAAGACTCTGTAGTACAAGATACCGTGAAATTGAATTTTGGCAGTGGTGCTAGTAAAATAAAAATATACGAAAGAGGTGGGCAATTGTTACTTACCCTTACACCAAATAGAGATAGTATTGCAACCATACAGAATATTCAAATTAATGACAGCCGATTTGTCACTAAAAAAGGAATCTCTAAAGAGAGTACCTTTAAAGAAATTAAGGACAATTACCCCATTAAAAAAATCATAACCTCATTGAATAATGTAGTGGTTTTATTGAAGGATAGTGACCTGTATTTTACTATAGACAAAAAAGAGCTTCCTGAAAGTCTGCGTTATAATACCAACAGCAAAATTGAAGAAGTTCAAATACCGGATAAGGCAAAGGTGAAATATATGATGATCGGTTGGGATTGATTTTTGGTTTTTACAACATATCATATCACCCAAAAAAAACTAGTTTTGCATTCATATTATAAAAGTTAAAATAGTGCCTGTTTTACTTCAAAAAATCATACCAAAACTTTACGGTCTCTATTTCAATATTTTTGTTTGGTTTCTACCAAACAAAATAGCTCGCCAAGCATTCGAAGTATTTTGTACCGTTCGAAAAGGAAAAGTTCTACCCAACCAAAAACAGTATTTAGACGATGCTAAACTTGAAGTTATTAACCTAGCGCGGCATTCAATTCAGCTATACAACTGGTCAGGAAATAGGGAAACCGTACTACTCGTACATGGATGGGAAAGCAATACTTGGCGTTGGCATAAGCTAATTGAAAAATTGCAAAGAGCTAATTATAACATTATAGCTTTTGACGCCCCGGCCCATGGGTATTCAACAGGTAAATTAATGAATGTTCCTTTATACGCAGAGGCTTTACAAGAAATCATACTAAAATACAAGCCTAAAACGGTCATTGGCCATTCAGTTGGCGGCATGACTGTTCTATATAACGAGCATAAAAACCCAAATGTATTCATAGAAAAAATTGTAACGGTTGGCTCGCCATCAGAATTTCATGAAATTCTTACTCATTATAAAAATCTATTAGGATTCAGCAATAAGGTAATGACAGTACTTGAAGAATACTATTATTCTAGATTTGGATTTACCATAAAAGAATTTTCGAGTTCAAGATTTGTATTGACCAATTCTAAAAAAGGTTTACTTTTTCATGACAGACTAGACAAGATAACTCCTTATCATGCTTCTGTTGATGTTCATAAACATTGGAAAGGAAGTGAATTGGTAAGTACCGAGGGTTTTGGGCATTCTATGCACCAAAATGAAGTAAATGACAAAATAATTGCTTTCTTAGAGGAGCAATACTATAAATAAGTGATTATGCAAAACGTAACTCCATTTCACATTGCCATACCAGTTCATAATTTGGCAGAATGCAGAACATTTTATCGCGAGATTCTAAACTGCGAAGAAGGTCGTAGTAGCGACCATTGGGTAGATTTTAATCTCTTCGGTCATCAATTGGTGATTCATTACAAGCCGAAGTCAGAAGTAGAAAGTATACATCATAACCCTGTTGATGGGCATGATGTTCCTGTACCTCATTACGGCGTGGTTTTACCGTGGGATACATTTCAAAGCTTTTCGGAAGAACTAAAATCGAAAAATGTAAAGTTCGTTATTGAACCGTACGTACGTTTTAAAGGAAAGGTTGGTGAACAAGCCACAATGTTCTTTTATGACCCAGCAGGTAATGCTTTAGAATTCAAAGCATTTAAAGATATGAGTCAGTTATTTGCTAAATAATTTAAGCAAGTTTCTATTGCCCGCAATATAGTTTACGACATCCTAATAACCAAAAACCATCAACCCTACTATAGGGTTGATGGTTTTTAAATTAAATGAATCTTTTTTAAAAGGAATTATTGAGACCATGAAGTAGGTACTCTATCCCATCTATGCTTTTTTAATTCTTCATATAATTCAGCAGACAAACCCTTTCCGTCACTTGTTGCAGTATTCGCTAGTACATTACGTTGTTTACGCATACCAGGTATTGTAGTGCTCACATTATCGTTCATTAAAATAAAACGAAGCGCCATTTCTGCCATAGTCATTCCTTCAGGAATAAGTGGTCTTAAGGCATCTGCATGTTCTACCGAAGAAATTAAATTTTCAGGCACAAAATAAGTTCCTCTCCAATCGCCTTCAGGAAAAGTAGTCTCCTTTGTCATTGTTCCGGTCAATGTACCCTCATCAAAAGGTACTCTTGCTATAGTGGCAATATCCATCTCTTTACATAAAGGAAAAAGAGTATCGACCGGTGCTTGGTCAAATATGTTATAAATAACTTGTACGGCATCTAAGAGCCCCGTTTTCAAAGCCTTAATACCATTTTCTGGCTCCCAACGGTTCATACTTATACCCATTGCAGCTATCTTACCAGAAGTCTTTAAATCTTCAATAGCGCGCTGCCACTCTTCCCTATCGCTCCAAACATCATCCCATGTGTGAAATTGCATAAGGTCTATTTGCTCCAACCCTAAATTCTTCAAAGTTTTATGGGTATAATCCATAATATGCTCTGTTGGATAAGAATCTTCAAAAGCATATTCAGGTTTCGCTGGCCACTGAAAATTCTTAGGTGGAATTTTACTAGCGGTATAGATTTTTTTTGAAGGATGTCTTTTCACCAACTCACCTAATAATTCTTCGCTATGGCCTTCTCCATAGCCCCAGGCCGTATCGAAAAAATTAACACCGTTTTCAACAGCTAAATCTAATGACTTTGCTGATTGCTCATCATCACTGGCCGTCCAACCTGCCATACCCCACATACCATATCCAACTTCACTTACTTGCCAATCGGTTCGCCCGAATCTTCTATATTTCATAATTTAATTTGAATTCTATAATTAACTACTTCAATCTTATTACCTATTAATATTATTCATACCTCCAACTCGTTAAGTCAGCCCCTTTAGGGGCACTTTTTTCTATACGTTCCATAATTTTGGGCACATACATGCTATTATATCGCAAACGGGTTATAGCATTAGGTAACTCTGGGTCTCCGTTCCAACAATGCTCTGCTCGGTCACCGTATAATACTTCACCTTCATAATAGGGTTCTGTAGTACTTTCCAGAAAATCTTCCATTAGATACACCGCATTGTTCAAATAATAATTATCCATATCACCACAGTAAATATGAATTTTACCTTTTAGATTGTCACCCAGCTTATCCCAATCACGCTCTAAAATATGCCGTAAATCAAAATTTTCTTTCCAATACTCGGCAACTTTATGATTTATCTTTCCTGTCTTTTTATCCCATATTCTTACCGGATAGCCATCATCCCCTTGTGGCGAATATGTTGCTTCCCAAATATCCCATTGTTGTCCTGATCTTGACTTATCTCCTAAAACCAATTCTAAATGGTTACCCTGTCTCAGAGTAGATTGTATTTGACCTAAGTAATTACGATGGGAAGGGACCTCTAGTTTCTTATGGGCACTTGGATAATAATATGCATTTTCATCGTCGTATATATTCGTTAATGCATATGCCCTAAAATCAATAGGGTCAGGACAAGCGGCAAAACAACCGTTGTACTCCTCCGGATAGTTGACCTGTACCGCTAAGGCTTCCCAGCCACCCGTAGAACCTCCGTACAAGAAACGTGACCAGCCTTCACCTATTCCTCTGAACTGTTTTTCTATTTCGGGAATCAACTCATAAGTAATCGCATCGCCATAAGGACCTTGACTTGCCGAATTTACAGCATAAGAATCGTCATAGTAGGGCGTTGGATGTTGAATTTCAATTATAATGAAACGGGGAAAATCCGGCTCATTCCATCGTTTATAAAAATCATATGCCTCTTGTTGTTCAATAACATTATATCCTTCCAAATTAAAACGCTCTGAAAACTCTGGTTTCATTTTAGGATCTGGTGGGGTAGTTCTAAAACCTCCAAAATCAGCCGGAAAATGACCATGAAAAACCATAAGTGGGTATTTAGCTTCCGGATGCTCATCAAATCCTTTTGGAAGTAAAACATGTGCTCCTAAATAGGTATCTCGCCCCCAAAATTCGGATAGTTTTTCTGACTTTACCTTAACATGTTTTATCCACTCTGTATCTTTTGGTTCTTCGATAGGTGGTATCTCTTGATCCAAAGTAACTGACACATTCTGTATACCATTACTAGCTATTCTTATCTTAAATGGAGTACTATATAAATTACCCGGTGAACTTTTCCACTGCTGTCCTTCGCCATTATCCATTGGTAATTTCACAGTTTGCCCAGTAGCCAATTCAAATGTTTCATACACATTTAAAAGTGCTTGTACATTATATTCCCCAGGTGGAATTTCTTTTAAACTTGAATAAGGATATCCAAATACTGAAGCATCAAATTTAATAGGTGTATTTGGTGCCCAATCATTTACATTAACCCCAAAAATAATTTGAGTATTTAAACCGTCGTTAATTTGAAAACGAGGTTCGTCACTATCATCTGTAGACAACATTAACAACAATCTACCATCTAACAGTGTATCACTCAAACTTTCATCGTATGTAACATTGATATCATGAACTGGCTTAACGACCTTTTCACAACTAGCTAAAAGACCAAACAGAAGTACGAATGCAAATATTTGTTTTTTCATGATGGATATTGATTATAACCTTAAAGATAATTAATGAAAAATACTATAGCGAAGAATTAATTGCAATACTTTTTTTTAAATAAAATTTATAAAGCAGGAAAAACAACAATAAAAGTAGCACCTTTGTTAGGTTCACTCTCAACAGAAATTCCCCCTCCTAAACTATTGATTTGATTTTGAATTAAATACAAACCAATACCTTTCCCTTCTTGAGTATTATTGAAACGTTGATTTAGTCCGAAAATCTTATCACCATTCTTTTCCATATCAAAGCCTTGCCCATAATCCTTAAACAGCAAGACCTTCTTACCATCTTTTATTTCAGTTCGTATTTCCATTTTAGGAGGACTACCTGGTAATTTATATTTAATAGAATTTGTCATCAAATTTAAGAAAATACTTTCCATGTAAGCATTATCAAAATAAGCACTTTGGCAATTTGAAAAGTCAAAATCAATTTGGGCCTTAGAACCTTTAATAATAGCGCTTAGAGTACTTCTTGTTTTCGCTAAAATATTCTCAAAAAACACTTCAGAAAGACTATGTAACCCTTTACTGGCATTGTCAATTAAACTCAAATAACTTTCTAATGATTCTTTTACACCTTTTGCGGAAACTTCCATATAACGCAAAATCTGCATTGTATCTTCATCCTTAATCATTGAAAAATCCAGAATATCAAAAAGTGAGATTAAATTATTAATAGGAGCTCTTAAATCATGTGAAGTCGTATAGTTTAATCTAACAAGATCTTCATTTACACTTTTTAGCTTAGTGAATTCAAGAATACGCTCATTTTTCAGTTTTATTTCTTCAGTAATATCCCTTGCTATAGCATAAACCAATTTTTCTGAATCTACAGGTACTGCGGTCCAAGACAACCACACTATTTCACCAAGTTTGCTGACATACCTATTTTGAAAATTAATGAGTTTTTCATTTTTATGAATCCCTTCTCTAATTTCTTGTGTGGAATCTTTGTCGTGATCAAAAACAAAATCATTTATTCTTCTTGAAAGCAACTCTTCTTTTGTGTATCCCAGTAAACCAACAAATGCTGGATTTATATCTACAAAATAACCATCGTAATTCGCAATACAAAGCATATCTACCGAAGAATCAAAAAAGTGTTGTTTCATATATTGTTGTTTAAATTCAAAAACTTGAATAAGCTCGGTGATGCTAGTTACGGAGACTACATTATTAATAAAGACAATAAACTTAGTCAAAAAAAAATGATAACTAATTTTGAATAATATGATTTATCATTTTAGCAACCAATTTGACATTATACCTATAGATAATAACCTTACAAACTGTTACTATCATAATGGATAAATTTAATGATGTATTATCAGGATCTTACTATTTAACCTTTTAAGAATACCAATTTTAATTTGGAAACGTTTTAATAATAGAGCAACAAGGCTAATTACTAAAATTAAAAGTTTTGAAAAACATTATTCTAAGTTTCATCATTCTATGCTCAATTACCGTTATATCTAGCTGTGATTACGACGATAGCAATGATATAGACATTATAAAACCTAATGATTCGACAACAACCGCTACCCAGATAAATACATCATTGCACAATGAAATTCAAGACTAAAAGAATTACTTAAGAATCTAAAAATCATTAACTATATAGTAATAGAAAACCCGACAAGTATTGTCGGGTTTTCTATTACTATAATTTGAAATTATTAATTTCTACTTCTATGTCTTTCACGCGCCAATAAGGTGTTTTTCAACAACATAGCTATAGTCATAGGACCAACCCCACCAGGAACGGGAGTAATGAAAGAAGCTTTTTTACTTACGTTTTCAAAGTCAACATCTCCCGTAATATAATACCCTTTTTCTTTGGTATCATCCGGTACTCTTGTGATGCCAACATCGATAACTACCGCATCATCTTTAACCATTTCAGCTTTTAGAAAATTAGGTACCCCTAAAGCAGAAATAACAATATCTGCCTGAGATATAATTTGAGTGATGTTCTTTGTTTCGCTATGGGTTAGTGTAACCGTAGAGTTCCCCGGCCATCCTTTTCTACCCATTAAAATACTCATTGGCCTACCTACAATGTGACTACGACCAATAACGACTGTATGCTTACCTTTAGTATCAACCTTATAACGCTCTAACAACTCAAGAATACCGAAAGGAGTTGCTGGTATAAACGTACTCATATCTAATGCCATTTTACCAAAATTGGTAGGGTGAAAACCATCTACATCCTTATCTGGATCTACAGCCATAATCACCTTTTGGGTATCTATTTGCTCTGGAAGAGGTAATTGAACAATAAAGCCATCAATATTATCATCTTGATTCAGCTCCTTTATTTTTCTCAATAATTCTTGTTCAGAAGTTGTACTGGGCATTTGCACTAGGGTAGACTCAAAACCTACACGCTCGCATGAACGCACTTTACTGCCTACATAAGTTAAACTAGCACCATCATTTCCTACAATTATAGCAGCTAAATGTGGTACTTTTTCTCCTCTTTCCCTCATCTTGGCAACCTCTGCCTTGATTTCTTCCTTTATTTGGTTGGATACTTTTTTACCATCCAATAATTCCATATCCCTATTTTTTAAGTTAGTGTTGCTCGTTTACTATTTCATTCCCTTCATGGCGCCCATCATCTGCATCATCTTCTTACCACCACCTCCTTGCATCATTTTCATCATTTTGCTCATTTGGTCGAACTGCTTCAATAATTGGTTTATTTCTTGCACTTCTCTACCGGCACCTTTGGCAATTCGCTTTTTTCTACTTGCATCTAATTTTGAAGGCGTTGAACGCTCTTCAGGAGTCATAGAATAGATTATTGCCTCAATATGCTTAAAGGCATCGTCATCAATATCTAGGCCTTTAAGAGCTTTACCTGCGCCAGGTATCATTCCCATAAGGTCTTTCATATTACCCATTTTCTTAATTTGTTGAATTTGGCTTAAGAAATCATCGAATCCGAATTTATTTTTTGCAATTTTCTTTTGAATTTTTCTAGCCTCTTCTTCATCAAACTGCTCTTGGGCTCTTTCTACAAGTGAAATAACATCACCCATACCCAAGATGCGATCTGCCATACGTGATGGGTAAAAAATATCTATCGCCTCCATCTTTTCACCGGTACCGATGAATTTAATTGGTTTATCTACAACCGATTTAATAGATAATGCTGCACCACCTCTGGTGTCACCATCTAACTTGGTTAAAATAACACCATCGAAATTTAAAATATCATTAAAAGCTTTAGCCGTATTTACAGCATCTTGCCCGGTCATTGAATCAACAACAAATAAAGTTTCTTGAGGCTGTATCGCTTTATGAATATCAGATATTTCTGTCATCATTTTTTCATCAACCGCCAAACGACCGGCAGTATCGATAATAACAACATTATGACCATCTTCTTTTGCTTTTGCAATACCAGCTTTTGCAATTGAAACGGGATCATTATTTTCTCGATCAGAATAAACTGGCACACCAATTTGCTCACCAACAACATGCAACTGATCAATAGCAGCAGGACGATAAACATCACAAGCGACCAAAAGTGGTTTTTTAGATTTTTTTGTCTTTAAAAAATTCGCAAGCTTTCCAGAAAAAGTAGTCTTACCAGAACCTTGTAACCCTGACATCAGTATAATTGAAGGGTTACCGGAAAGGTTAATTCCTTCAGATTCACCACCCATTAATTGCGTTAACTCATCTTTTACAATTTTAACCATTAACTGGCCTGGTTGTAAAGAGGTTAGAACGTTCTGCCCCAAAGCTTTTTCTTTTACCTTATTGGTAAACTCCTTAGCTATTTTAAAGTTAACATCCGCGTCTAATAAGGCTCGACGTACCTCCTTGGTCGTTTCGGCAACATTAATTTCTGTAATCTGACCATGACCTTTTAGTACATGTAGAGCTTTATCTAACTTATCGCTTAAATTATCGAACATTCTTTTCTTTTTAAAGGGGTTACAAATTTAATAATATCAAAGCTAATTCCGCAGCAAGTACCACAAAATATACAAAACAAAAGAGCACCCATAAAAAATGGATGCTCTAAAGTTAGTTGTGGGGCAAAAAAGGAATTACATTTTCATAAACTCCTGGGTTAAAACCTCCATCAATACCGCCAACGAGGCCCAACTCTTTACTGTTGACGGTATATTTCTGGATGCTTTAATTTTTATTTGGATAAAACCTCAATAATTATTGTTTTTCAAAAACAAGAACATCAATACTACCATCTCCTCCACTTACATGTTTTAATTCTATTCTAGTTTCTGTATATGAAACTATCTCCCAATCTTCCGATAGTTCCTCAAAATTTGAAGAAGATGAAAAGAAGATATTAAAATCCACATCATCACTTGAATCGTCATCACTAGAACTATCATCGTCGTCATTACTATTTGAATTTGAGATAATGGACCAACTTCCTGTCATTAATAATTCTTCCTTGGCAACATTCAAAATTCCATCTGTATTAAAGGTGAACGAATAACCGGAAAAATTACTGGTTTGGTCAACACCGTCTTCTTCAAATCGTGCTATTACCCAAAACCCTGAGGTAGCTGTTGCATTAATTTCGCTCAAGTTCATTACACTATTTTCAACATTGTCATCCAAAGATTCGCAGGAAAAAAGCATAAATGCCATATAAAGGAAAAGGATAGATTTTACGTGTTCTAGTTTCATAATTTTCATTTAGGGTTAATATTTAAAACAAAAGCCTTCAGAAAAGATTTTCCGAAGACCTTTGATTCTTACTTTTCTAATACTAATGTGGTTATGGTTCCATCACCGCTGATGTCTTTAAGTTCAATTCTACCATCAACTACCGATACAAAATCCCAATCATCTGTTAATTCATTAAAAGGGCTATTTTCACCAAAGTTTAAATATACTTTAAGCTTATCATCACTATTTCTAAGTACCCGCCATAATCCAGCTCCAAAAACTTCGCCACCTTCCATGATAGAAATTTGATGTTCAGCCATTAATCCTAAACTGTATCCGCCAAACAAACTAGTCATATCGACATCATCTTCTACATAAGTAGCTACTAACCATTCACCACCCATGATAAAATTTCTTATTTCCGCAACATCTCCATCGTTAGCATTATTGTCACATACACGTTGTAGGTTCAACCCGTATCCAATTTCGTCAGCTTCAAATTTCAATCTATCATTGAACATTTCAAGTATTGGCCATTCAAAGCTTACCCCAGATTCATCTGGCATTTCAATAGCAATAACTAATTTTTGCTCCGTATTGAATTTAATTTCCCATGTTCCTTCAGAAATATTGATACCATTACTCAAGGTTAAAACGCCTTCTGCCATAAATTGAAATTCATAACCTAAGACCCTATCATAATCCTCATTTTGCAATTCTATGTCTTTAATAATCCAAACACACTCTTTAAGTATATCTCTTAAACTATCTGCATTGGCATTTGGCAAGTCTTCTGCACAAAATTGTTTCATGATAATTCTGTTACTATCATCGCTGTACAGTTTAATTTTATCATCACCTAAATCATACACATTCCATTCTAGGTTAAAATCGGTAGTGGCATCAAATTCCATGGTTAGTTTCGCACCATCATCTCCTACGGTCGTGCTCCAAGTACCTTCAACAGTGGCAGCTCCTGTAAAACCTGTTACTACTGTACCATCTTCTTTAAAGTTTAATATGTAGTTTTCATATTGTGGGGTCTGGTCAACAGCATTTCTTTTAAATTCCGTAACGAACCAAACACATTCAACCAATTCATTTTTAAATTCATCTGCATTGAAATCATCATCATTATAATCATCATCGTCGTCTTCATCGCACATATCTTTTGCATTCTCGATAGCAGTCGCCAATTCTTCATTGCTTTCTACCGTAATAGTAGTTTCATCATACAACGCTAGGGAAATAGGAAAATCAAAACTGATTAAATTATCATCACCCATATCCTTAAAGAACAATCTTAAATCGCGATCACTTTCTACCATAACAGAGCTGGTTTGCTCCAAATTCACATTAAAAGTGAACAGGGTTATTGGGTAGACAAAATCAATACACTCTATATCGTCATCATCGCCACCTTCTTTACAATCAGCCGCCAATTCACGCAAATCTTCCAATCCATTTATGGTGATTTCAGAGAAATCGCCTGCCGTAACCGTAATAGGAAAAATAATATCCAACAAGTTTTCATCATCTTCTACACTATCGAATATCTCTTCAATTTGGTCAAGATCCTCCTCCG
Organism: uncultured Maribacter sp.; assembly: GCF_963974015.1. Taxonomy (GTDB): domain Bacteria; phylum Bacteroidota; class Bacteroidia; order Flavobacteriales; family Flavobacteriaceae; genus Maribacter. The sequence continues at coordinate 109,982 of NZ_CAXBBZ010000009.1, forward strand.
ATTCAATAGTAAGCACCATTCCATTAACCTCAACGGTATATGGAAAGTTTATTTCAAAGCAACTTGTGCCATCTACTATATTATCACATGAACCATCATTAGAGCTTGTTCGTTGAATTAAATCTGCCGTAAAAGAATTGGCAGCTATTGCCGTAGTTTCTTCTCCCGTATTTATTTCCTCGAACTCATTTTGGCAAGCAGTAAAACTTAGTGCAATTGTTAGTAGGCTAACATACATTACGTAATTAAAAATCTTTTTCATAATGACTTGGTATTGTTTGTTATTATGCTTCTAAAACAACCGATTTTAAAAATACCCTACCTTCATTTTTATTTTTTTTAAAATATCTTTGATAAAAAGCAATCCATTGAAAGCAGAAGAACATTTAAATGTATGCGAAGAACAGGTTTACAAAAAGATTTTTAATAAAACGTCTAAAACCATCTTCAATTACATTTATTACAAATTCGGTAACGAAGAAAAAGCCAATGATGCTGTACAGGAAGCTTTTGTAAAGCTTTGGGAGAATTGTTCAAAGGTTGTTCCAGAAAAAGCAAAATCTTATTTATATACAGTTGCCAATAATTTATACTTAAATGTAATAAAGGCGGAAAAAGTACGCTTAAAATATGCCGAAAGTACTTTAAAGACCACAAACGAGACCCCGGAGTTTCTCATGGAAGAAAACCAATTCAAGGAAAAATTGGAGAATGCCTTGAATAGTCTACCGGAAAACCAACGCACTACTTTTTTATTGAATAGGATTGATGGAAAAAAATATGCCGAAATAGCAGAAATGGACGGGGTAAGTGTAAAAGCAATTGAAAAAAGAATGCATTTGGCACTCAAAAGCCTACGGGAACAAATTGATGGAATATGATGGTTGATTACTTCGACTATGCTCAGCACATGGGTTAATGGAAAATAATTTAAAAATATAATAAGTAGGGTTTTTACAACATTAGTTGTTAATACTATATAAAGCTAAAAATATGCAGGAAAATTACTTAGCAAAATGGCTTAATGATGAATTGACCGGTGCCGAATTGGCGGAATTCAAAAAATCTGAAGCATACACAACATATAAAAAAATTAAGGACTCTGCTTCATTGTTAGAATCTCCTGAATTTGATATGGATAAAGCATGGGAATCTATCGAGCAACACAAAACTAAAGAAGAAAGCAAAGTCTTTATATTATCACCATTTAAAAAGTTTCTACGTGTCGCAGCTGTCATTGCAGTATTACTAGCCGGATCATTCTTTTATTTAAACACATTGAATGAATCGTTTACAACCGATTATGCCGAGAATAAATCCATCACCTTACCAGATGCCTCAGAAGTTATCTTGAATGCCGAATCTGAATTGGCTTTTAGCGAGAAAAAATGGGATAAAAATAGAAACGTTGACCTAAAGGGCGAAGCATATTTTAAAGTAGCTAAAGGAAAGAGATTTACCGTAAAAACTACACAAGGGTTGGTTACGGTATTAGGAACCCAGTTTAATGTAGAAACTCGAGAAAACTATTTTGAAGTCACTTGTTTTGAAGGTTTAGTAAGCGTTACTATTAAAGGAAAAGAAACAAAATTACCTGCTGGAAATTCGATGTTGACCATTGACGGAAACACCACTCTGCTGAAAGCTACCGTTAATGGTGAACCTTCATGGTTGTCTAAAGAGAGTTCTTTTAAAAGTATTCCGTTACATTATGTAATGGACGAACTAGAGCGCCAATATAATATTAAAGTTACAACAGCAGGCATTGATACCGATCAACTTTTCACAGGGACTTTCAGTAACGACAATTTAGAACTTGCGCTTAAAAGCATAAGCGTTCCTTTACAAATTAAGTTTAACTTAGATGGGGACAAAGTGCTATTCTATGCCGAAAAAGCACCTAAATAATCTTATTACCATGCTATTTTTGCTGAGTTTCAGCATGAATAGTTACGCCCAAAACGTAACTGATAAAAGTGTACCATTACGCGATTATCTTTCTGAACTAGAAACCTCGTTTAATGTAAAATTCTCTTATGCAGATAGCGATATAAACACTATCAACATTGCAAAACCCGATTCAAAATCCCTTGATATAATTCTCAACGAAATAAGAAAAGTAACAGGAATAACCATCAACAAGCTAAATGACCGTTACTATACCTTAACAAAAACGGCAACCATTTCCATTTGTGGTTTTGTTTTGGACAACTTTGAAGAGAACACTATACCTGGTGCCACAGTTGAAATTTACCAATCTAATTTAACGGGAATTACCGATACCACTGGGGCGTTTAGATTCGATAACGTTCCTGAGAATTCTCTAGTTCACATAAAACACCTTGGTTACAAACCTGTTTTTATTGAAGCGAAAGAATTCGTAAACACTAAGGAGTGTAAAACCATTGCCATGGCGCTAAGCTATCAAGAATTGGACGAGGTTATAGTTACACAATTTCTAACCACCGGACTTAATAAACTGAGCAATACGAGTATTGAGTTGAATCCTACAAAATTCGGTATTCTTCCAGGTGTTAGCGAACCTGACATTCTTCAGACCATTCAAGCTTTACCAGGCATTAAAAGCGTTGATGAAACTGTTTCAGATATTAATATCAGAGGGGGCACTAATGACCAAAACCTGATTCTTTGGGATGGTATAAAAATGTACCAAACCGGACACTTCTTTGGATTGATATCCGCATTCAATCCATATGTGACCCAAAAAGTATCAATCATCAAAAACGGAACTTCTGCCATGTTCGGCGGTGGTGTTAGTGGCACTTTACATATGCACACCATAGATGAATTGCCTATAACCTATAGAGGTGGTGCAGGAGTCAATCTAATTTCTGGTGATATTTTTGGCGAAATTCCTATCACCGAAAATTTAGCAGTACAAGTTTCTGCCCGAAGGTCATATACCGATTTTCTAAACACCCCAACATACACCACATTCTCAGAAAAAGCATTCCAAGATTCTGAGGTAGATAACGAAAGTGAATTTTATTTCTATGATTTCACTGCGAAGCTCATTTATGAGATAAACCCTTACCAACAGGTAAGTGTCAGCATGATAAACATGAGCAATAATTTAAATTACCTTGAAGCTACAAACGACAGCATTGCCCCAAATAGAAGCAATCTCAATCAAGATAATTTCTCTATTGGCAGTCAATTGCAAAGCGAATGGACAGATGACTTTACCTCGCAATTAAGTTTCTATTACACACAATACGCTTTGGATGCCTTATCCATTTCTAATAATGACTTACAGCAATTAAAACAAAATAATCTGGTAAAAGAATCGAACGTAAAACTATCTACCAATTACATATTAAAGGAGCGTATAAATTGGATGAACGGCTATGAGTTTACCGAAACAGGAATTGAAAATACCACGAACGTTAATCAGCCACCCTTTGCAAGCAATATAAAAGGGGTAATTCGCCAACACGCGTTGTTTTCAGAATTGAAATATAGTTCTCAAAATGAGAAATTAAATGGTATCATTGGTGGCAGGTTAAATTATTTCGAAAATTTAAACACCTTTAGAGAATACGTTTTTGAACCACGAATAAATGTCACTTATGAACTTTTACCCAATATTAAGACCGAAGTATTAGGTGAATTTAAAAGTCAGGTCACCAATCAAATTATAGATTTGGAACAGAACTTTTTAGGCATTGAAAAAAGACGTTGGATCCTTTCTGACGGTGATGAACTCCCCATCACAAAAAGCAAGCAAGGTTCTATTGGGTTTAATTATGATACCGATAAACTATATGTTGGTATTGACGGATTTTATAAAGAGGTAAATGGTATTAACGTGTATACCCAAGGCTTTCAAAATCAAAATCAATTTGATGGGGAGATAGGTTCCTATGCCATTAAAGGAGCTGAATTTTTAATCAACACAAAAAACAATGACTATAGTGCATGGCTTAGTTATACCTTCAATAAAAATGAGTATACGTTTGATGCACTAGTACCAGCTACCTTTCCTAATAATCTAGATGTTAGACATTCAGTGACTCTTGCTGGAAACTACACCATAGGTGATTTAAAATTAGGATTAGGATTGAATTATAAATCTGGTAAGCCCTTTACCCAACCAGATGAAAATGACCCGATAGATATAACTATATTTCCAAATGAAATTAATTATGAAGAATCCAACAGTAGCAGACTACCAGAATATTTAAGAGTCGATGCTTCGGCTATTTACACCTTAATGTTAAGCGAAAAGGTGAATGCAACTTTAGGAGCATCAATATTAAATTTGACCAATAGAAGTAATACCTTAAATACCTATTACAGAATTCAAGATGATAATACCATTGAAACAATAGAACGCATATCGCTGGGCATTACACCCAACGCCAGCTTGCGAATAAGTTTTTAAACTTACATACGATCAGGCACCTCAATACCTAATAATTTGAATGCATCTTGAATTACCTCAGCAACCT
>NZ_CAXBBZ010000010.1:0-102536 GCF_963974015.1 uncultured Maribacter sp.
AAGGGGTTTTTTTATGCCCGATAACCAGATAATCTCTTACCGAGTAATTCCTTTTAGTATATTTAAATATCTAAAATAACAATATGAAAAGGATATTCTGCATTCTTCTTCTGGGTTCAATGGGAATCTTGGGCATAGCCCAAGAAAATAATATTAAAGTTCTGGTAGGTGGCACTCTTATAGATGGCTTTGGTTCAGAGCCTATTAAGAATAGTGTTATAATTATAGAGGGACAAAAAATAATTTCTGTGGGTAATCAAGACAACACGGAAATCCCTGATAATGCTGAGATTATTTCTACTGAAGGAATGAGTGTTTTACCTGGTTTATGGGATATGCATGTTCATACCATGTTAAATGGCCATGCAGATTACGCATATTGGGATAAAACTTATCCACCTCTTTTAGAAAAAACTATAATGCCATCTTCTGCTTATCAATTATTAATGGCTGGTGTTACTAGTGCACGTGATCTAGGTGCACCTTTAAAAGAAAGTATTTCGGTAAGGGACGCCATTAACAAAGGTGAGATTCCTGGAGCCACTTTATATGTGTCAGGACCGTTTATTCAGCATAAACCTTATCCTGGGACAGAAGATTTTAGATGGGGAATTGATGGTGTTGAAGATGCGCGCAAGAAAATAAGGAAACTAGCTGCTGCAGGTGTGGATATGATTAAGCTAATTGACCAAGATCAAATGTCGATTGAAGAAGTTCAGGCTATTGTAGATGAAGCCCATAAGAACAATTTAAAAGTTGTAGCTCATAGTCATAGACCTGAGGAGATTAGAAGAGGATTAATGGCCGGTGCCGATTGTTTTGAACACACTGGTTTATCATCTGCACCTGAATACCCTAATGATATTATGGAAATGATAAAGGAGCGTACTGCAGATATGAGCCAGGGCCCATTATTTTGGACACCTACAGTAGAAGTATTGTATAATTATGAATATATGCGGGATAATCCTGAATTTATTGATGAGGATTCTTGGCATAGAGGTCTACCTGACAGTGTGGTAACGGATATTAAAAAAAGTATAGAGCATTCTGATCGACTTCCTTATTTTCAATTAACCTCTAGTCGAAGACCTACCCTTGAGACTAAGGTAAATCAATTATTAAATGCTGGCGTTGTTTTAATGGTTGGTACCGATAGTGGAATACCAATGAAATTTCATAGTCAATCAACTTGGAATGAGCTCGATGTCTGGGTAAATGAATTTGGGATTGACCCAATGTATGCTATCCGTGGAGCTACATATTGGCCATCATTATGGATGGGAGTATCGGATAAAGTAGGTACCATAACTCCTGGTAAATATGCTGATATTATTGCTGTAAAAGGTGATGTATTAAGATATATAAGTCTTTTGCAAGATGTAGATATGGTAATTAAACATGGTAAACGATATAAATAAATAGAAGATATTAATGTCATATTTAGACACGATTGAAGAACATGAGAGACTTAATGTTTTTTCTCATGCGGTAGGTTCAATTTTAGCAATTTTTGCTATGGTAATTTTACTAAAAGAGAATAGTTTCAAATCTTTCTATGCGGTATCCGGTGTAGTCATTTATAGTATTACATTAATTAGTATGCTTATGGTTTCTACCGTTTATCACGGTGTTACTAACAGAGTTTGGAAGCATAGACTGCGAATCCTTGATCATATTAATATTTATTACCTAATAGCAGGTACTTATACTCCGGTGGCACTAATTACCTTAATTAATGGTAATGGTTGGTTTATTTTTTTTACGGTTTGGGGTGTTGCCTTATTTGGAACATTTTTAAAACTGTTTTTCACTGGTAAATATGAAATTCTGTCTTTATCATTATATCTTATAATGGGCTGGCTTATAGTTTTTGATTTGGATAATCTAATTAACAATACCTCAGAAAATGGTATTCAACTTCTTATGCTTGGCGGGGCATTTTACACTGTTGGCATAATATTTTACGCTATAAAAAAGATTCCTTATAATCACTTTATATGGCACTTGTTCGTGCTAGGTGGCGCAGTGAGTCATTGGTTTTTTATATACTTAGATGTAGTATAAAAACTAAAAATATTTACTAAGTGTTAGGATGTTAAAATCTAAGAATCAATGATGTCCTTATACTCTTCAAAAAAAATCTCAATCTGGATCATAGATTGATTTAAAAACTCCATTGTTTCTCTCCAGGTGTTTTTGTTGTGTATGGATACATTTTTTAATTCTACATAGATTCTTGAAATTTCTTTTTTATTTTCTAATAAAAAGAAATCTTCATAAACTGCTTCTGGAAGATATTCATCTAATAATATAGACTTTAGTGCTACTAAATTATCCCAAATTTTTATACGTTGCTCAAAATCAGTATCTACATCTATGGATACCATTGCCATTCTTATATCGAAATGAAATTTAAAGGACATCCCTTTTGTTTTTGTTTTATATAATATCCATTTGTTCGGAAATGACTTTCCGAAGGCAATCCAAAATTCCTCCCTTAATTTTCTAGAATCTTCTTTACTGAACATTTATAAAAAATAGGCTATAGTTATACCAAAAATAATGACTAATAGTTTTCTTAAGTTAAACTTATGGCCTTCAGAGCTTTCAAATAAGATTACAGTAGAAATATGCAAGAAGACACCGATTACCAAAGCATTTAGATAGACCGCATAGGTCGACAATATTTCAACAGTGTGCGCTAAAAAAGTTCCAATAGGGGTCATTATTGAGAAAAGAATCATAAATAATCCTGCATGTAATGGTTTAATATTAGAACCAAGCAAAAAGATACTCAGAATAATAGCTATCGGAATTTTATGAATTAAAATGCCATAAATTATAGTATCGTTCGAGCCAATAGGTAAGCCTTCTAATAAAGAATGTATACAGAGACTAATAAAAAGTAACCATGGAAAATTTGTACTTTCCTTTGAAATATGTACATGTCCATGTTCTGCACCCTTAGAAAAGAACTCAAGAAATATTTGAAACAATATTCCCATCATAATAAATATTCCAATCGTTTTTGGATTACTGTGAATATAAACCTCAGGTAGTAATTCAAATATGGTTAGGGCTAATAAAAATGCACCACTAAACGCTAATAGAAGTTTGAAATATTCATTTTTTTGGGGTTTGGTTATAACCACAAAAAGAAAACTCAGAAGCACTCCCAGTACTGGTAAAATATAAATCATGTAAATGCTGCTTAGGCTTAAAAAAAAGGAAATAGGTCTTAAATTAATCTAGCGTCAAAATTAGCGTATTTTTGCGGTACGAGAAAAAGTGGATATGGGTAATAATTTTAAAATGGTCGCTAAGACCCTATTTGGTTTTGAGGAACTACTATCTAAGGAACTTAGAAATCTTGGCGCTAGTAATGTTGTTGAGGGTGTACGGAATGTGTCATTCGAAGGAGATTTGGGTTTTATGTACAAGGCAAATTTATGTCTAAGAACAGCTATAAAGATTATTAAGCCTATACATTCTTTTCGGGTTAGAGATGAAAATGATTTATATAAAAAGATTTATGCAATGGACTGGACAGAATATCTTTCTGTCAGTGAAACCTTTGCCATAGACACTACGGTCAATTCTGAAGAGTTTACCCATTCTTTATACGTTTCTCAAAAAACAAAGGATGCAATAGTTGATAAGTTTCGCGATACTGAAGGGACACGACCAGATGTAGATATAAAGGACCCAGACTTACGTATCAATATACATATCCACAATAATGAGTGTAATGTTTCTTTAGATAGTTCTGGTAGCTCTTTACACCGCAGGGGTTATCGTACAGCCACCAATATTGCACCAATCAATGAGGTTTTAGCTTCTGGATTATTGCTTTTGAGTGGTTGGGATGGACAATGCGATTTTCTTGATCCCATGTGTGGTAGCGGTACTATGTTGACAGAGGCGGCTATGATTGCATGTAATATTCCAGCAAATATTAATAGAAAAGGATTCGCTTTTGAAAAGTGGTCGGACTTCGATGCTGAATTATATGAGAAAATTGTTGATTCGAGTTTAAAGAAAACTAGAGAATTTCATCATAAGATAATTGGATACGATAAGGCACCTTCTGCAGTAAGAAAAGCTTTAGATAACATTGAAAATGCAAACTTGACAGATTATATCACTGTAGAAAGAAAGGATTTTTTCAAAACTGAAAAGGAATCTGAAGGTACTTTGCATATGTGCTTCAATCCTCCATATGGAGAACGATTGGATATAGAAATGGAAAATTTCTATAGCGCCATTGGAGACACCTTAAAACAAGGATATCCTGGTACTAATGCATGGTTTATTACTAGTAATCTTCCTGCTTTAAAGTTCGTGGGCCTTCGACCTTCTCGTAAAATAAAAGTATTTAATAGCCATTTAGAATCACGTTTGGTTAAATATGAAATGTATGAGGGTAGCAAAAAAGCTAAACATCAAAAGAATAACGAAGAATGAAACCTAAACACAAAGTACTTGTCTTTAATTTTTTAGGATTTGCTATTCTTTTTGTCTTGTTTAGATTTGGATTAAGCTTATTTCTAAAGCTAGATTCGTTCTATATGTCTTTAATTGCAGCTATATCGGCATCTTTTCTAGCTCCTAAGTATGCAATAGTTAAAAAAGAAGGTCTAGATAAAATTGTAATGAAATGGATTTTCTTTAAAGGTTTTAAAGAACTATAGTTCTTCGACTTCATTCTCGGCTTGATCAATTTTCTTTTTAACTTTATTCTTTTTCTTGTATAATGGTAAGAAATAAGAAATACTATAATTATATCCTACACCGAAACGGCTGTCATCGGTAACTTTATTAAACCCCGGTATCCATAAATTTGGAAAACGGTCATCCTCCTTTTGTGCTAAAATTATTCCTAAACGAATGCTAGCTCCCATATAAATATTGGATAATAGCTCAACTTTAGTTCCAAAAACTGCTTCTAGCCATGTAGCAGAAAGCCCTGATAATTTTTCGGGAACATCAGAGCCAGTAGCAAAATCATCTGGGCTCCAATAACGGTTCGTGTCAAAGTATTGGTAATTGTTCAATGTGTTTTCAAAAGTGCTAAATGCCAATCTTCCTCCTAAATAAATTAGATTGCGCTCCCCATACCAATTTGCGTAATTGTTTTTGTTTACACCTACTTTTAAATAACTACCCGATGTGGTAAAATTAAATAAATCTTCTTGCCTTGTTTTTTCTTCGTTACCTAATTCGGCTGCGATATATAAATTTTGAGTCAATCTATAATCTGCAACTATTTCAAAACCACTATAATTATCGGCTAACGAAGATGTTATAATACGGCTTAGATCTAACCCTAGGCTTATGCCATAAGACTGTTTATATTCAACAGTATCTTTTGGATTTAGGTCTATCGGTTTGCTTTGGCCATAGGCCAAATAGGTAAAAAGTATGAGAGAAAGATTAATGAAAAATCTTGACATGTGTAGAATCTGAATTGATGACTTGTGATCTTATTACTTCTATATCTTTAATCCAATTATTGGTATCAGTAGTTATATTTGCTTGCAAGCTATCATAGTTAACTACAAAACCACATCCGCGAGATAAAAAATCTTCTAATCTTTTGTAAGAGAAATTTAAGGTATCTACATTGCCTGTTTCTGAACCATCTTCTGCTGAAGTTGACCCTGATATCATTATGAAACTTGTAACATCGACATCTGTTTTTAATGGAATAGATATTGTTTTCAACGCCGTTCTATCAGCAATGGTATTTACGGTTACATTTTTACCAACACCAACGACCCTTAATGTAGGTACAGTTTTTAAAGACGATGTGTCATTAATATCATAAAATTCAATAACCAATAATGGAGTACCGCCTTCTACACAAATATCATCTTTCTCACAAGAAGCTACAGCTAGTATACCCATAAATAGTAATATGCCAATTCGAAAACTTCTCATATTAAACTTTCTTTTCTAAAAGTACAACATTTTCGACGTGGTGGGTTTGTGGAAACATGTCTACAGGTTGTACTTTTGTTATCTCGTACATATCTTTCATCATTTCTAAATCTCTTGCTTGGGTTGCACTATTACAACTAACATATACTACTTTATTAGGCGCAATATTTAGTATTTGTTGTACCACATCTTTATGCATACCATCGCGAGGTGGATCAGTAATAATTACATCGGGCACACCATTTTGAGTAATAAACTGTTCATTGAAGACATTTTTCATATCCCCAACAAAGAAGTCTACATTGTTGATTTCATTTCGTATGGCATTTGCTTTAGCATCTAAAATTGCTTCAGGAACTGATTCAATACCCACTACTTTCTTAGCTTTTTTAGATACGAATTGGGCGATGGTGCCAGTACCTGTATAGAGATCATAAACAAGTTCATCACCTTTTAAATCAGCAAAATTTCTTGTTATTTTATATAATTCGTATGCTTGTTCTGAATTTGTTTGGTAAAAAGATTTAGCATTAATCTTAAACTTCAGTCCTTCCATCTCCTCGAAAATATGGTCCCTACCCGCAAAACAAATTATTTCTTGATCATATATAGTATCATTCTGTTTTGGATTGATAACATATAATAAAGAAGTTATTTCAGGAAAGGTGATTGAGAGATGATTTAAAAGTATTTCTCTTTTTTCCTCATCATTTTCAAAGAATTGAATTAGAACCATAATTTCACCATTAGAAGAGCTGCGAATCATTAAGGTACGCAACATTCCATATTGGTTTCTTGGATTAAAAAAAGTTAATCCATTTTCAATAGCGAATTTTTTTGTCTCTAACCGAATTGCATTTGAAGGGTCTTTTTGTAGATGACATTTTTTAATATCCAATATTTTATCCCACATGCCAGGTATGTGAAAACCTAGGGCATTTTTATCTTCAATTTGGTTATCAGATTGTATTTCATCTAATGTTAACCAACGGCTATCTGAAAAAGAAAACTCCATTTTATTTCGATAGAAATAGTGTTCTTTAGAGCCAAGAATGGGTGTTAGTTCTGGTAATTCTAGATGGCCAATTCTTTTTAAGTTATTTTCTACCTCTTTCTGCTTATAGAAAAGTTGGTGCTCATAACCCATGTCTTGCCACTTACAACCACCACAAACACCAAAATGTTGGCATACCGGGTCTACTCTTTTATCTGAAAAAGAATGAAATTTAATTGCTTTTCCTTCGAAATAAGCTTTGCGCTTTTTTGTTGTCTGAACATCAACCACATCACCTGGTACGGTGTTAGTTAAAAAAATAACCCTACCATCTGGTGCTTTTCCAATAGTTTTACCTTTGGCCGCTGCATCTACTACCGTTACATTTTCAAAAATCTCTCGCTTTGTCTTTTTTCGCATGCCGCAAAAATAAAAGGTTTCTTTGGATTGAGAATACTGTTGTTGATAGTATTAACAAGATATTGAAACCATTCGCCGTAATTTTTATTTTTGATGGCAATTATTTGTATTTTTGAGTTTCTACAAGGATGATTTCTCTCCCACGCTGAATTTTCGACTCTTCGAAAGGAAAAAGGTATAGAAGGAATTGCTAAAGTTTTATTTAAAGTAATTTTTATCATGTCAATTTTAGAAAACATTTCTTCTAAGGATGCTATTGCATTAGAAGAAAAACATGGAGCCCACAACTACCATCCATTACCTGTAGTACTAAGTAGGGGTGAAGGGGTATTTGTTTGGGATGTGGAAGGAAAAAAATATTATGATTTCCTTTCTGCCTATTCAGCTGTAAATCAAGGTCACTGCCATCCGAAAATCGTAAATGCGATGACAGAACAGGCTAAAACATTATCGTTGACGTCAAGAGCGTTTTATAATGATATGTTGGGTAAATATGAAAAGTATGCAACCGAAACTTTTCATTTCGATAAGCTTTTACCAATGAATACAGGTGCAGAAGCTGTTGAGACTGCTTTGAAAATTTGTAGAAAATGGGCTTATGAGAAAAAAGGTATCGCTGAGAATTCTGCAGAAATAGTAGTTTGTGAAAATAATTTTCATGGGCGTACAACAACCATTATATCGTTTTCTAACGATCCTGTAGCCCGCAAAAATTTTGGCCCTTATACAGAGGGATTCATAAAAATAGAATACGATAATCTGAACGCCTTAGAAGAGGTGTTAAAAGCAAATAAAAATGTTGCAGGGTTTTTAGTTGAGCCTATACAAGGTGAAGCCGGAGTTTATGTGCCTTCTGCAGGGTATTTAAGTGAAGCGAAAGCACTTTGCGAAAAGTACAATGTACTTTTTATAGCCGATGAAGTTCAAACGGGTATTGCTAGAACAGGACGTTTATTGGCTACTTGCGGTAATTGTTCATGTGAAGACAAGCATTGTAGTGGCACTCCTGAAACAAAACCAGATATATTAATATTAGGAAAAGCCCTATCTGGTGGTGCTTATCCTGTTTCTGCGGTATTAGCTAACGATGCGATTATGAATGTAATTCGGCCTGGTAATCATGGTAGTACTTTTGGCGGTAACCCAATTGCTGCTGCAGTAGGTATTGCAGCCTTAGAAGTAGTAAAGGATGAAAAGCTAGCTGAGAATGCTTTTGTATTGGGTGAGCTTTTTAGAGATGAGCTAAACAAATTCATAGCTACTACTGATTTGGTAAATAGTGTTCGTGGCAAAGGTCTATTAAATGCAATTTTAATTAATGATACCGAAGAAAGTAGTACGGCCTGGGATATTTGTATGGCATTAAAGGAGAATGGACTCCTTGCTAAGCCTACTCATGGTAATATTATTCGTTTTGCGCCGCCGTTGGTAATGACGAAAGAAGAACTTCTAGATTGTGTTTCCATAATTATTAAAACACTTAAAGAGTTTAAAAAATAGAAATATAAAAATCCCCGATGAAAATCGGGGATTTTTTTGGATTATTATTTAATTATTGAAAATCTGTAGTCGCAAAAAATGCGATAATCAATCCAAAATAAATAATTGTAAATATTAATAGAATCACGGCTAATGCAAGCCCTATGTAAGATAATATCTTACCGGTGTTTACATTTTCATAACCCCTATAATTTCCAGGATTTGCTTCATAAAAGTTCTTAGCTTTTTTTGCATTGCTTAAACCAATAATACTGAAAATAGCTCCAAAGGGTCCACAACAGAATAAGGTTAAAACGATAGATAATATGCCAAAAGTAAGGGCATTACTAGCGCCTGGTATTGATTTGTATTCTACAGAATTGTCCATTAATTTGTTATGAATAGTATTAAATTAATATTTTATTGTTCAATTCCCCACTGCTCCAAAAGCTGCTTGGATTGTTCCATTTGCACATCCCAACCAGTTTGGTAAATTGACCATGCTGTCATTAAGAAATAAATAGCGCCTATTGCAAGAACAACAATAGCAATTATTTTAGTCGTTTTTAGGGTGCTATAATTTGAATAATTTTCAGGGTTTAGTTGATACGTTTTTTCATCTTTAGTTACTAAAAACAAAGCGATTCCTCCTAGAATAATTCCGGGTAATCCTGCAAAACAGCAACATAAAAATCCTAAAATAGAGAGTACTAATGCAAATGTAACATTAGGTAATTTTTGTTGTTCCATAATTTAAAGGTTTAGTTAGATAAATTTTAAAATGTAATTGGTCAATATAAAACCTACGGTGCTAATCATAAGTGTGATCGTAATGGAATTAGAATATTTTATGGGGGATAACTTATTGAGACCTAAAAAGGCAAATAACAATAACATAGGATAAATGGCCGGATACATATGAAAAGCGTTCCAAAATTCTCCTTTTAGCAAAAATAATGCTGAACGTTGCAGGCCACAACCAGGGCAGTCTATTCCTATTATTTGTTTAGTGAGACAAGGCAACATAAAGTTTTCCAATCCCAAAATAATAACTAACGCTTTAAATCGCATTTTTAATTTGAATTATAAGTTGGAAAATTACCATTATTTTTGAGCATACAAAATAAAAATATGTCTCAATTTCAGGTAGGTGATATCGTAGAAACTATTGACGACGTTATAAAGGGCGTTGTAGAATCAATTAATGGAGAACAAATAACCATAGTTAGTGATGATGGATTTTCGCTAGATTTCATGGCCAAAGAATTGGTTTATATCTCAAATGAGATTCGTGTATCGAGTTCTGAAATTGCTGAAATTAAAAAAGAAAAAGAACTGCCAAAGCGTAAAAAGGATACTGTGCTTAGGGTGAAAGAAAGAACTGCCCCTAAAATGGAGGTAGACCTTCATATAAATCAGTTAGTGAAAAATTCTAAACAGATAGGTAAGTTTGAAATGCTGAATCTACAATTAGATACAGCAAAAAGACAATTAGATTTTGCTATTAGTAAGCGAATTCAAAAGATTGTTTTTATACACGGAGTAGGGGAAGGGGTGCTCAAAGAAGAGTTGGGTTATTTGTTCAAAAAATATGACAATGTTAAATTTTACGATGCTGATTATCAAAAATATGGGCTAGGTGCAACCGAGGTTTATATCTTTCAGAATTTTTAAATTAGCCTCCTGTAGTTACTGTTCCAAATTCATTTATTTGTAAATCAGTAATTCTGCTGCCATTTTCATTTAAAAAAGAAATTCCGCTTAATTTAATAGTATGTGTGAAAGTTGTATTATCGGTAGAACTTGTAGTAACTAATACGCTTCCGCCTTGAGCTTCAATTTCTTCCATAACAGTTGGTGTTAGTGGTGGTGGTGAATCACAGAAATATGCACTACTTACATTATCTGAAAATATTCGGTAGCTGACCTGCGAGTTTCCAGGAACGGCGCTTTCTATGTCGGTTGTAGTTACTGTATTTTTCAAAAGTCCGCTGGGTAATGTAATAATTAAAGCTTCATCACCATTTATTTTGAACAAAACATTCGAAGTTGAAACGGACACGACATCACAGTTTTGAACAGTATCAATACTGTCAAAATCAACAGTTTCTATTTGTAAATCACCGTCATTACAATCAAAAAATAAAATTGAACAAACAATCAGGAGATATTTTTTCATAATTCAAATTTAATTTAAAATTTGGAAATCCGTTTGTAGCATGGCTGTCATTTATGGGTTAATTAACTTTAATTGAGCTATTTTTGTGCTTTATGTATTAAAGAGTACGCTTATATGAAACATGTATATTTAGACAACGCAGCAACTACACAAGTGCATACAACGGTTATCGCCAAAATGCAAGATGCTCTAGCTAATTCATATGGAAATCCCTCTTCTACGCATAGTTTTGGTAGAACAGCGAAAACTGCTATTGAAAGTGCTAGAAAAACTATTGCTAAGTATATAAACGCTCAGCCTTCTGAAATTATCTTTACCTCTGGTGGTACTGAAGCTGATAATATGATACTGAGGTGTGCAGTACGTGATTTAGAGGTTAAAACGATTATTACTACCAAAATTGAACATCATGCTGTTTTGCATACGGTTGAAGAATTGGAACAAAAAGGTTTAATTAAATTGCTATTTGTGCATTTAGATACTTTTGGGAATCCTGATATGGCTCACTTAGAAACCTTATTACAAAGTGATGATTCTAAAAAACTTGTGAGCTTAATGCATGTAAATAACGAAATTGGCAATAAAATAGATTTAGAGGCTATTACTCTTTTATCGAAAAAATACGGCGCATTAGTGCATTCTGATACAGTACAGTCTTTAGGTCATTATAATTGGGATGTGAAGGCATTTCCTATTGATTTCTTAGCTGCTGCTGCGCATAAATTTCATGGACCTAAAGGAATTGGTTTTGCTTTTATTCGTAAAAATTCAGGAATGAGCTGTATGATTTCAGGTGGTTCTCAAGAGCGTGGTCTTAGAGCAGGTACCGAATCTTTTCATAATATCGTTGGCTTAGAAGAAGCTTTTGTGCATGTATATGAGCACTTAGAGGATGAAAAAAAGTATGTAGAGGGACTTAAGCAATACTTTATTGATAAAATGAATAAGGATATTCCGAATGCCAAATTCAATGGTTATTCTGGCGATATGGAAAAAAGTACATATACCTTGGTTAATGTATGCTTGCCTATTTCTGAAGAGAAAGCAATGATGCTATTATTCAATTTAGATATTAAAGGTATTGCCTGCTCAAAGGGCAGTGCGTGTCAATCTGGTAGTGATGCTGGGTCACATGTTTTAACCCAAATTTTATCCGAAGAAGATCTGAAAAAGCCGTCAGTTCGGTTTTCATTCTCAACATATAATACAAAAGAGGAAATTGACTATACTATTGGTGTGTTGAAAGATATTATTGAGGCGTAATTAATCTTTAAATCGGTCACGTTTACGTTCTCTTTCATAGGGAAATTTACGAATAGCTAATTTCATCATACGATCAATAAGGTCTGTCGTGTTTTTGCCGGTTTTTTTTGTGATTTCCTTTTCGTATTTCCATAATAATTTACCCGATTTGCCATCACTGATTTTTATACCAATACGGCCGTAATTAGCACCACCCGAGATATAATCTGTAAAGCTAAACTCTGTAGGTACACCACTAGATAATAAGATGTTTAAATCTAAGGTGCCACTAATAATACCATCAACCCCTAAAATTTCACTCAACTGTTTTGTTGTGTACACATCTATATTCTCATACGTAATATTGTTCTGTGCTAGTATAGCCGTTGTGTTCTTAATATTTTGAAATTGAACAGGTAGCTTTTTCTTTTTACTACGTTTAGAAAAATAGGTTTCTAAGGCATTCTGTACCGCATAGCCTTCGTTTTGTTCCAGTCTTTTCTGTTCTGATTTAGTCACTTTTTCATTAAGGTCTAAATTGGTAAGAAAAGGAATAATAGCCAAAAGGTTATGGTCAACGCTTAAATCATCAAAATTAGGGCTTTCGTAAATGTTCTTTTGAGCCATTACAGCAAAGCAAGAAAGTAATGTTATAAAAAAAAGTATTCTTTTCATTTTATTTTTTTAAAGGCGTATTCCTAATCTTAAATTTAATACTCTTGATGTTAGATAATTAGGAACCGCATATTCGTTCTTACTGTCTGCGTCTCTCACCCAAGTATTTGTTATTGAATTTTGATTATTGAATAAATTAAATATTTCGAAACCAAGGCTTACTTCTTTAAAAGAATTGAGCCAGTGTGTTACTGGATATTGTTTATCCTTACTTACAAAAATATAGGAAATTCCTAAATCTGCACGTTTATAATCTCTTAATCTATTCTGAAAAATGTATGGGTCTGCATAACTTGGTGACCCACCAGTAACTCCTGTTTGATAAACTAGGTTCAAATACATTTTTAAATCAGGAATTGTAGGAATATAATCTTGAAAAAGAATCCCCAATTTTAAGCGCTGGTCTGTAGGTCTAGGTATGTACCCTCTGTTATTTCTATTTTCTTCAGTTTTTAAGTATCCAATACTTACCCAAGATTCTGTACCTGGTACAAATGCTCCGTTCATTCGCACTTCAGCCCCATATACATAGGCTTCTGAATCATTATTTGCAGTATAGCGAATTCGCACGTCTTCTAAAGTATACGGATTTACATTCTCTAATTTTTTATAGTATGCCTCACTGATTAAAGTGAATGGGCGTTCCCATAATAAAAAACTGTATTCATTGCCTGCCACTAAATGATAGGCTTTTTGCGCTTTTACGTTGGGTTGTATGGTTCCTGAACTATCTCTTAATTCTCTATAAAAAGGAGGTTGATGATATAGACCTGTAGATAAACGAAATAACATATCCTTATCCCAATTAGGTTTTATGGCGATTTGTGCCCGAGGGCTAATGACAGTTTGTGATACTTTTTCAACATCGGTACCACTAACCGTCCAATGATGAGAACGTATCCCTATATTATAGTAGATATCTGTGTCTTTCCAAGTTTTTTGTGTACCTAATTGAACAAAACCAGAAAATCGATTTGTCTTTACAAAGTTCAAAGCATTAATGCCATTATAGGCTACTAAAGGAGCTTTAAATGGTTCTGCTGGCTGATTATTAATGAATTCAGCTCTTGGAGGTCTTATAGAGAATCCTGCGGAATCTATAAATTCAGATTCTCTTAATTGATCTCTTATATCTTCATGTGTGTATTTAGCGCCCCATTCTAAAACAGAATTATTCATAGAATGAGAACCTTTATGTTCCACATTAAAGATAAGTGCATCTAGGTCATTTCTCGTGTGATTAAATTGAGATCCGATACCGCGTGAAGTAAGAACTTCACCAGCCGAATCACTACCTAAATTATTGTCGACTTCCCCTAGTTCATACGATGCAATTAAATCTGAATATTCTTCTTCGATTGTATGGTATATAGATGATATTAGTTTTAACGTAGTATTTTCATTTAAAAAATAACTTCCTTTTAAGGCGCCTAATGCTGTGGTATATCTGATTTTCTCCTGCCCTTGGTAATAGACTACCAATGCTTGCGGATTTTCTAAGGTGCCGAAATTGGTCTGCCTATTTAAAGGTTCGTTGGTATAATCATTAACAGCCAAGTTGCCTAAAAAGTTCAGTTGTAATTTAGATGAGACAGTATAAGTCAAGTAACTTTGCACATCAGTAAAAGACGGAGTGAAATTACTTTGTGTTTGCTGACTATTTACCAACAACGAATTGTTACGATATCGAATCCCAGAAACGGAACTAAATTTATTGTTTTTAGAAACTGTCTCAAGACTCGCGCTGGCACCCAGAAAACTTAAGTCAGCACGTAGTGAAAATAAAGTAGGGGTCTTATATGTAATATCTAAAACGGAAGCTAATTTATCTCCGTATTTTGCTTGGAAACCACCTGCTGAAAATTTTACATCTTTAACTAAATCGCTATTTACAAAACTGAGTCCTTCTTGCTGTGCTGATCGTATTAAAAAAGGCCTATAAACTTCTATCTCATTCACATATACAAGATTTTCATCATAGTTACCGCCCCTAACCGCATATTGTGTACTAAGTTCATTGTTTGATGATACACCTGGTAACAGTTTTAAGATTGTTTCTACCCCAGAATTTGTACCGGGAATTTTCCTAATGGTTTCTGGCGTAATATTTATAATATTTTCTAACGTTCGTTGCCCTGTAGCAGATACCGATACTTCGTCTATCTGAATGACATCTATTCTTAGAACAGGGTTAAATTCAAAAGTTTCGTTTGTTGTCAGTAATAAATTTTTCAGTATTACATCCTTATGGGCAATATGAGAGAAGGTAATCGTGTTTTCTATATCCGCGGTTATTTCTAGAACATAAAATCCGTCAGGTGAGGTTATTGTGCCAACTCCTTCGGTTAAAATATTTACATCTGCCAAGGGTTGATTATTCTCATCAAGAACAATACCCGAAATAGTAGCGTTTTGAGCAAAACTAATAGCATTGCACAGTAATAAGAAAAGGCCTAGAATGCTATAATGTTTCAAGTATACTATTTTCTATAAAAAGATGTGGTAAGGGTATTTTCATTACCTACATTATCAGTAACGGTAACTTTAAGGACACATTGCGTCTGATCAGCAATCTTATCATCGAAATTGTAAGTTAATGTTCTTCGTTTTGGCTCGTATTCCATTAATATCCATTCCCCGTTTAAAGTTGCTGAATACGTATCAACACCACTAAGATCATCAGCTATTTGTACACTTAAATATTTGTAATTATTCAACCATTGTTTTTCCTTGAAGTTTTTAGTTCGAATGGTTGGGGCTACCGAATCTCTTGCTATGGTATATGTTCCTAAATTTCTAGTACGAGTTGTAAATACGTCACCTCTTTTATAGGTGTTGGTATAATTAGGTTGGAGTTTAGAATCTAGTCTTGCAATGAATAATTGTTTTTGAATTTCTTTTGGATATTTCGAAGCATCAAAAGTAATAGTGAAATTTCTATGGGCTGGTACTCTGTTATTGTGAATAGTAACAGTATCATTTCCTTTTTTTAAATCGATGTAGAAATCTTCGTAAAAAGTATTGGTGGGAAAATAAACTTTGGCGCTGCCTAAATCAAAATTATTCGGCTTATTGGCAATTACATAATTTTCGGTGATTTCTATTTCTTGGTTTTTATCTTCATTGTTTTTCACCCCTTCAATTGGTATGTTAAGTACTGTTTTGTTACCTGCATAATCTTTAATTAATAATTTTACAGTATAACTCAACCCTTCGCTAATGTCAATCTTTCCGTTATTGTATAATTCTTTATAGATACCTAAATTATTACCGGCCGATTTAAAGCTTTTCTGTATACGTTGCCCATTTCTGCCCAAATAATCATAATCGACAAGAGTGTTTATATATCTAGTTTCACCGAAAGTGAAAGATTCGAAATCATAAATAGAATATATTTTGCCGTTAACACTAAGCTCTACTGAGTAAACTCCATTTTTATTCGCAGCCATATCTAGACGGTCAAAGCCTATAAACCCTATTCCTATGTTGCCAAGAGCAGTAACCTTATCTGCTAAATAGGTTCCATTACTTTCTCTACTGAAATTAACTTGTGTTCTTTCTTCATTGCCATTCACATGCGATTTATCTGTTAAAGGATAAATAAAGAGTTTCTCTAAAATAGGGTTGGTAGCGTCGGCCACATCTATGCCATATAATAAAGGATTGGTTGGCTTTTCCGATATGCTGCTTCTAATTTCAAAATGTAAATGAGGCCCTGCTGAACCACCAGTATTTCCACTATATGCAATAAGCTCGCCTTTATTGACCTTTAATTCTCCATAATCAGGGAAAACTTCAACCTCAAAAGATTTTTTATCATACTGTAACTTCTTAATATATGCTTCTATAGAAGGGGAAAATTTTTGAAGATGGCCATATACCGAAGTATAGCCATTTGGGTGCGCTATGTACAATACTTTTCCATAACCCCACAATGAAACTTTAATTCGTGTAATGGTACCATCGCCAATTGACATGACCGGTATGCCTTCGCGTTGTTGTGTTTTAATATCAATGCCAGAATGAAAGTGATTTGAGCGAAGCTCACCAAAGGTTCCTGCTAAAATAATAGGAATATCCATAGGTGGTCTAAATGCATCTTTAGGATACTCTTCCTGTGCAACAAGGGTAAAGCAAAAGAATAACAGAAGGGCAAGTGATATTTTTCTCATAAGTAGATAGCAATAGTGCTAAAATAATTAATCAATAACAATTCTCCTGAGTTGCCTACGCTAAAATTATAATAAAGAGCTGTATCATATTCGTTTATCAATTTAAGTTGTACTGATTTAGGAATATTTCACAAAACTATTGCTAAGTCATCGAATCTATGTTAACTTTGTGTAAATCGCATTGACTTTGATGTATGAGCGAGTTGATTAAAATCGTTGATTCTTTAGAAAATAAAATAAGTAAATTGTTGCATAAACTTGAGGTTGTGAACAATGCTAATTTGGAGTTGGAAAAAGAATTGCACCATATTAAATCTTCTCAAGAAAGCGCAAGTAAAACGGTTTCTGAATGGGAAGAGAAATATAATTCTCTCAAACTTGCAAATTCAATGCTAGGCAGTAATACCAATAAAACAGAAGCCAAGCTTAAAATAAATACATTGATACGAGAGTTGGACCATTGTATAGCTCAATTGTCGGAATAATGTTAATATAATATGTCAGATAAGCTCAAAATAAAACTTTCGATTGCTGATAGGGTCTACCCTTTAACGATTGATCCTGCGCAAGAAGAAGGTTTGCGAAAGGCCGCTAAAAATATAGAACAGTTGGCTAAGAAGTTTGAGCAAAATTATGCAGTTAGAGACAAACAAGATGTTTTGGCCATGTGTGCCTTGCAGTTTGCCTCTAAAATTGAGCAAAATGGCATAGAGCAAACAGAGGGAACCAAAGAAGCTGAAGAGCGTTTAAAAGCGCTTGAAGAGTTGGTGAGCTCTAAATTGGCTATGAAATAAAAACGTTCTTTTAAATACATTAAGTTACTGCCCACATTGGTAATACCTTTTGACAAACTCAACATTTATTTTTTTAAAAAGGGTGAGTTTAGATTGTAAAAGCAGGCCCTACTCGTATAGGGATCCTTGATCAGTCTGTTAGCCCTAAACCTGTTTACCGGAGTTTGATCAAAACTTCTCCAATGTGGGCTTTTTTTTATTAATAAATTACACTATGGATAGTACAATGATAATTATTGCCGCAATAGTTGGGCTGGCAATCGGTTTTGCAATAGCAAAATTTTTGGAAAAAGGGAAAGCCTCTAAAACCATAATAAATGCAAAAAAAGATGCTGAACGCATATTAAAGGATGCCAATGTTGAAGGGGAAAGTGTCAAGAAAGAAAAAATATTACAAGCGAAAGAGAAGTTTTTAGAACTAAAAGCTGAGCATGAAAAGGTTATCAATGGCAAGGATAGAAAAATAAATGAAGCAGAGAAACGCACTAGGGATAAGGAATCTCAGGTGAGTAGCGAGCTTGCTAGAAACAAGCAATTAAATTCTCAGTTAGATGGCAAATTAAAAGAAGTAGAGCAAAAAAGAGAGTTGTTAGAAAAGCGCCATGAAGATTTAGATAAGATGCATAAGAGTCAAATTCAGCAATTAGAAGTGATTTCTGGATTATCTGCCGACGATGCCAAGAATCAATTGGTAGAGAGCTTAAAAGAAACGGCAAAGTCCGATGCCATGGCATATATTCAGGCAACTGTAGAAGAATCTAAGTTAACCGCACATCAAGAGGCTCGTAAAATTATAATCAATACGATCCAACGAATAGGTACTGAGGAAGCTGTTGAAAATTGTGTTTCTGTTTTTAATATTGAGTCTGACGATGTTAAAGGACGAATTATTGGTAGAGAAGGTAGAAACATTAGAGCTTTAGAAGCTGCTACAGGGGTTGAGATAATTGTAGATGATACTCCAGAAGCAATTATACTTTCTTGTTTTGATTCGGTTAGAAGGGAGGTTGCTAGATTATCTCTTCATAAATTAGTTACTGACGGAAGAATTCACCCAGCGAGAATTGAGGAAATTGTTAAAAAGACAGAGAAGCAGATAGAAGCTGAAATAGTTGAGATTGGTAAGCGTACAGTAATCGATTTAGGTATTCATGGTCTACACCCAGAATTGATACGTGCGGTAGGTAGAATGAAATATCGTTCATCCTATGGCCAGAATTTATTACAACACTCAAGGGAGGTTGCGAAACTTTGTGGCGTTATGGCTTCTGAGTTAGGCCTTAATCCAAAAATTGCCAAACGTGCTGGTTTATTACATGATATAGGTAAAGTCCCTAATACTGAAAACGAAGTAGAAACGCCCCATGCAATTTTAGGTATGCAATGGGCAGAAAAATTTGGTGAAAAAGAGGAGGTCTGTAATGCAATAGGAGCCCACCATGATGAAATTGAAATGAAGACCTTAATAGCTCCTATAGTACAAGTTTGTGATGCTATTAGTGGTGCAAGACCAGGTGCACGAAGACAAGTGTTAGATTCATATATACAACGTTTAAAAGACTTGGAGGAAATCGCTTTTGGGTTTAGTGGAGTACAAAAAGCTTATGCGATACAGGCAGGTAGAGAACTTCGTGTAATTGTTGAGAGTGAAAAAGTCACTGATGATAGAGCTTCGCAATTATCATTCGAAATCTCACAAAAGATACAAACCGATATGACTTATCCTGGTCAGGTAAAAGTTACGGTGATACGTGAGACAAGGGCTGTCAATGTAGCTAAGTAAAATTTTATATTATAGAAAAAGCCTCTATTAAATAGAGGCTTTTTTTATGGATTATTTAAAGAATTTATCCAGGTATTTAATTTTTCTTCTTCTGCCTTGTTAAGCTTGTTTATTCTGCCCTTTGGCATCTTCTTATTTATAAACACTTGTTGCTCAATAGAAGTCGAAAAACTATTCATATTATCTAGAGTAAAAATTACTCTATTTTTCTTCTGTGCATGACAAAAATTGCATTTAGTGTTAAGGATAAAATACACTTCCTTTTTAAGTTCTACTTTTTGATTGATTGAATCTATATAGGTTGATGAATTAATTTCAGTATTCCAATTTGTAAGTAGAATTATTAGAATTGATAAATGACTCATATGTAATTTTTCATCCTACTGATGATGTGATATTGTTGGCCGCCTTCTTATTTTATTGCCTATAGTTTAGTTATTCTTCTGTGTTTGCCTCTTCAGTATCTTCACTTTTCTCAACCTCTTTATTTAAATTATTCTTTAAGATGTTCAGTTTTTTCAATTTACTTTTCCAGGCATTTAATGATTCTTTATGCTGATTTACCCTCTTGATTACGTCTAGAACCAACGGATTAGTTTCAGATGCATTAGAGAAAAATTCTAAGTTGTTTTCCAATTGTCTTATTTCAGTTTTACTCTCATCAATCTTTTTTCTAATAAAAGCACGCTCGTTTTGAATCGCACGTTCTTGATTTTCATCATTTGAAAGTTGCTGAAGTTTATTACCATATTTTAACAGTTCAGATTCTTGCTTGCTAACACCCATTTTAAGGAATAAGGCATCAATAATTTTATCAAATTTTTGATTAATGTTTTTCTTTTTAAATGGGACTCTACCATAGGTTTTCCATTCCTCAGTAAATTTTTTGATTGAAGCCAAGTCCTTCTCTTGCTTACCACTTAATTCAAAACTCTTAAGACGTTCAATACAAGCGACTTTTCGTTTAAAGTTCTCTTCTTCCTCTTTAAATGCATCATTTTTAAGCGCATTTAACCTATCGAAATAATGATTACAAGCGCTCTTAAAGTCTTTCCACAATTTATCTGAAAACTTGCGAGGAACATGTCCAACTTTTTTCCACTCGCCCTGTATACGCTTCATTTCAGATGTGGTAGCATCCCAATCTTCACTTTCTTTAAGTGAAATGGCAACCTCTAATAAAGCTCTTTTTTTATCTAAATTCTCTTGTTGCTCTTTCTTAAGATTCTTGTAAAATGCATTTTTATTGTGATTAAACTTACGTACCGCACCTTTAAATGAATTCCAGGTTTTTGAATTTACTTTTTGAGGTACTTGGCCAGCTTTAAAAAATGCCTCTCGTAGTTCTTCAATCTTTTTAATTTGTTGCTGTAAGGTACCGTGGTTGTTAGAAACGGTTTCGGAAATATTGCTTATTTCTTCAATTATGGCATTTTTACGCTCTAAATTTTCCTCCTTAATTTTATCAAGATTTTTAAAATAATCCTGTCTTCTTTCATGAATAATTTTTGTAGCAGCGCTAAATCTATCCCAAATATCTTCCCTATGGTCTTTGCCTACAGGACCTAAGTCTTCTTTCCATATTTTATGTAATACCTGTAATTCCCTAAAAGCGCGGTTTAAGTCCGGTTCTTGGGAAAGTTCTTCAGCTCTGGCAACTATCTTACCTTTTTCCTCTAGGTTATGCTTAAAATCTAGGTCTCGTAATTCTCTATTGATATTTAAAAAATCGTAGAAAATTTCGATATGGTGGTGATATGTTTTCCAAACATTATTATAGTCGGCTTTTGGTATTGGTCCTGCATGTCGCCATTTAGCCTGTATATCCTTAAAGTTATTATAGGTTGTATTTATATCTTCTTCAACATTAACTAAAGCTTTTAATTGCTCAATTAAGTTTAAGCGATATGTTAAGTTTTCTTGGTGGCTTTTTTCTAAGCTTTTGTAATGTTGATTTCGCTTATCACGATATTCATTATATACTTCGTTGAATTGCCTCTTATCTACCGAATTATATCTGAAATCAATTTCATTTCCACCATTGGATATAAAATCCTCTTTTTTCTCTTCTAAAAACTCATCGAACTTTTGATTGAACTCATCTTTTATGGTGTCAACATGTTTTCTAATAGCTTGAACCTTTTCATTTTTCACTAAACGTTGCAATTCACCTACAAGGTTCTCCATACTCATCTCATGATAATCGGGCATGGGTATATCATGTCTTTTTACCGTATCGGTATCTTCCGCATCCTCTGCATTAGAGTCATCAATTTCTTCTAAAACATCAGTCTCTACTGTAGCTGCAACTTCCTTTTCGGTTGATGCTTCTGGTATTGTTTCAATTGGAATTTCATTTGGCTCTACATTATTCTCCACTATGTTTTCAGTGGTTTTAGTTTGAGCTTTTTGCTCTATTGAACTTTCTGGTGTTTTTTGTTCTTTATCCTCAGACATATTCCTAAATTATATGTTTACAAGATAGTAACAACCCCAAGAATTGCAAAGTATTGCAGGTTCTTTTTAGTTTTGTTTTCAATGAGTAATTTGAGTGAATTGTGGTATTCAAAGCAATGAGAAAAGCATACTTGGTAATTAATTTGAATTATTGGTTCCAAATAGACCATGATTTTTCGGCTTGAAATTCTAACATTCTATGTCCGTTGCATATCGTAGCATCGTTTGCTTTTCCCGTAGCTAAAAAAGCAGTCTCTTCAGGATTGTAAATGAGGTCGAAAAGTAGATGTTCTTTATTGATAGAATTATAGGGTATTGCTGGTTTTTCTTTAATATTAGGAAAAGTACCTACAGGTGAACAATTGATTATTAAAGTATGCTGACTAATAATGTCTTCCGTTATTTCCTGATATTTGAAACCCTTGTTTTTTCCACTTCTAGAAACAAATGAAAAAGCTATACCAAGTTCTTCTAATACAAAAGCGATTGCCTTTGAAGCTCCGCCAGTACCAAGAATCAATGCTCTTTTGTGATGATTTTTTAAAAATGGCTCTATTGATTTTTGAAATCCGTAAGCATCGGTATTGTATCCGATCA
The DNA here is from genome assembly GCF_963974015.1 of uncultured Maribacter sp. Taxonomy (GTDB): domain Bacteria; phylum Bacteroidota; class Bacteroidia; order Flavobacteriales; family Flavobacteriaceae; genus Maribacter. Next base: position 22,736 of record NZ_CAXBBZ010000010.1, read on the forward strand.
TACCATTTTCAGTAAATTTTATGGTATTGACGGCTCCTATTTTTTTTGCGGCCACATCGATATCATCTAGAAACTGAATTACCTCTTCTTTGTAGGGTATAGTGACATTAATACCTTGTATGTTCGGAGTATTTTCAAAAATGGTGGGGAATTCTGAAATTGATTGTAGATCAAAATTATTATAAGAGTGATTAGTCAAGCCAAGCGCATCGAATTTTTTTTTGAAATAACCTCTCGAAAATGAATAGGAAATATCCTTGCCTACTAAACCAAAATTAAATTTATGTTTTTCTGTTTTTTCCATACCAATCTAAAAGTAGCAAAATACTAATACCAAAAATAATAAAGAAAATGGCTATCCAATTTTCTAATGTGGTCATATCTGGTAGAAATCGCTCATAGTTCATTATTATTTGCTTTCCGTTTGAGTCAAATATGGTTTCTCCATTTAGTCCGGTTTTATAAATAGTTTTTTTCCATGGCCAAACAACACCTAGCGAACCAGTTATAAAACCTAAAATTGTTGCTGTGGTTACGTGCTTAAAATGCTTAAGAACGTATGTTAATACATGAGATAAAGTAACAAGACCAGTTGCAGAACCTAAAGTGAATACAGCTAAAATCTTAAGTGTATGAAGTCGTTCTGAATTTGAAGTAACGCTGAAATCGCCAATAATTAGTTCTGAAAATGTATCATACAACGCGTTGACCGAATCAACTAATAATAGTACGTAATTACCTAATAATATTAGGATAAATGACCCAGAAAGCCCAGGTAAGGTCATACCGGAAACACTTATCATTCCACAAAGGAAAATGAATAAGAGATCGTCGTTTTCTTTAGCAGGACTAAGAAAACTTATAGCCACGCCGATACTCAGACCTATAATGGCGGCTGTAAAGGTTTTCTTTTTCCAATAATCAAAATCTTTTCCGATATAGTAGATAGATCCTAAAATCATTCCGAAAAAAGATGCCCAAACAAAAAGCTCCCTTTTTACTAAAAAATAATCTAGAATTTTAGAGATGCTGAAATAACTAACAAGCATTCCTAAAATAAGAAGGGTTAAAAAGGAACCATTTATATAACGGTAAAAACTTTTAAACCTTCCGCTAATTAATAATTTAAAAGCCTTAGCGTTAATTTTTTGTAGTGAATAAATAAACTCTTCATAGAAACCGCCGACAAAAGCAACAATACCACCAGAAACCCCAGGTACTTTATTGGCCGTACCCATACATAGCCCCTTAATGACCAAGAAAAATTTATCGGTTAAGGTTCGTGGTTGATTCATGTAGGTGTGCGCTTACTTCTTTGAAGCTGATTTTTCTAATATAAAAATAAGAGAAAAACCGATGATAGCGGCAACAATGGCAAAGGTTAATTGATTATCTCCTGTAAAAGCATATGGAGAGATATTTTCGTCTATTATAATTTCTTTTTTGCCAATTTGAATTATCTCGATTACATTTTTCCAAGGCCAAATTTTATTTAATGATCCTAATATAAATCCGGTTAAAATAGCAAGTGTAGCATCCTTATAGTTAGTGAACATCCATTTTAAAATCCTTGCGAAGCTTAAAAGGCCGAATACGGCACCAAATGTGAAAGTGGCTATTATGCTAAGTTCTTTATCATTTACGGCTTCTAAGACTGTTTTGTATGATCCTAAAAGAACTAAAATAAATGAACCCGAAATTCCTGGCAATACCATAGCACATATCGCAATTGCCCCAGAAATGAAAATAAAGGGTAAGCTACCTGAACTTGTAGATGGTGGTAAAGTAGTTATGAAAAATGCACTTGCCGTACCAACAATAAATAGAAAAATTGCTAAAAAATTCCATTTATTAATTGACTTAGCAACGAAAATTACACTTGCAAATACCAATCCAAAGAAGAATGCCCAGGTAGGTATTGGATGTTCCTCTAAAAGCCATGCAATAACTTTGGATAAAGAAAAGATGCTAATCATCATACCGACCAATAAGGCCACTAGAAAGTTACCATTCAATTTCTGCCAAAACTGTTTAAATCCTTCTTCCTTTAAAACCTTTAAAGTTTTTAGATTAACATTATTGATAGATGTGATGAACTCTTCGTAAATGCCAGTAACGAAAGCAATTGTGCCACCAGATACACCTGGTACTAATTCTGCTATGCCCATGGCCATACCCTTTAAAGTAATGAATATGTAATGTTTTAATTTTCTATCTTCCATGGAATGTAGAACCAGTTCTAAGAGGCTTTATTGTATTTGTTTACAATTTTTTGGGTCCATTCTGAATTACCAAATTCTGGAAACCTATCCTTGAAAAGATGTAGTTTTTTCTGATTCTTATCAATTTTTAATGCATCCATTAAAGTTATTCTAGCATTTATTAGGTCTTCAGCTAGTAATTGGAATCCTACGGATTTATATAATAACTTCAAACTCTCAGGATAAAATTCCCTTCCTTGAGATAAGATTTGTACGGCAGCAATAGTTTCTCCGTTTGTGTGAACAACATCAGCCCATTTCAACCAAGTATCCAATTCATAATTACCTAAATCTACAGCTTGTTTAAAAGCAAAATCTGCCTGGTCGTAATTTTTTAACTCAGTATGTATCTGGGCGCATTTTTTCCAGTATGAAGGGTTCTCGCCATCAATATTCAGTGCTTTGTTTATATAGTAAACAGCCTTTTCATAATCTTTTGTATTAAAATACAAATTAGTAATGGCCAACCAGCCTTTATCCAATAATGGGTCTTCATGAACTGTTTGATAGAAATAGTATTTAGCCATTTCGGTATCTTTCAATTTTTCATAACATTTTCCAATTCTAAGAAATGCATGAGATGTTGGGTCTTCAATTGAAATGGTGGTCTCGTAATTTTCTATTGCTTCTTTATGTCTCCCTAATTTTTCAAGTACTTTTCCTTTTTCAAAATAAGCACCGATAAATGAGTCATCTGAAATAATGGCAAAATCAAAAGCTGTTAATGCATCGGTATATAATTTTTTATAGTAATATTGCTTTCCTAGCTGATGCCATGCGACTTCACAATACGGATTTTTTTCTAAGTATTTGTTCAGGTAAATTATAGCGCCATCATAATCTTCTAAAAACTCAAAACAGTAGATTACGTTATATAGCGAAGAGTAATCTTCTTCATCAAACTCAACACATTTCATAAAACTTTCTTTGGCCTGTTTGAAGTTATCCATGAATAAATACTCCATGCCGAGAAGGCTGTAAATATCAAAACTATTGGTAGTTATACTTAAGGCTTGCTGTAAAAGTTGAACAGCACCTTCATGATTATCCTGTTTAGAATATATATTCGCCCGTTGAATATAAATTTCTTCGTTCTGATTATCTAAAAGTTGTAATTCGTCTAAAAGTGCCTCCGCTTTTTCTGTTTGGTTTTCAAAAACCAAAACCTCCACTTGAAGCAACTTTAACTCTATTGAACCTGGATGTTGTTGCAGGCCAATTTTAATCCCTTTTTTAGCTAAAGAGATTTTACCGTGATTTAAATAGTGGTGCACTATGTCCTCAAAATCTTCTGCATCAAAGAAGTAGACATCGTCTGTCTTTAGCATTGATTCGAATTTGGTAATAGGCTTGTCCGGTCTCTCGTTAGATTCTAACGCCATAGAAACTTTTAGTTTTACTAGATAATTAAAAGTAGGTGTTTGTAAGGGGGTTGAGCCTTTGTTAGGTTCTTTATTATTAACAAATTAGTTAACAACGGTGGTTTACATGGTATTTAAAACCTTTAAAATAGTAGTGCAACCTTCACGAATTTCGGCATTTGAAATAGTTAAGGGAGGTGATATTCTAACAGCTTTATTTTCGAATAACAACCAAAATAAAATTAGTTTTTCTTCTTTTGCTCGCAATATCAATTCATTTGCTGTTTCAGCAGAATCCATAATTAAAGCTAACATTAAACCTTTGCCTCGAATTTCTTTTATCCTTGGGTGTTTCAATAATTCTTTGAATAGTGCTTCTTTTTTTAAGGTATCTTTTATTAAAGAAGATTTCAATAGAACTTGTAAGGTAGCCAAACTAGAAGCTGCAATTACCGGATTTCCACCAAAGGTTGTGATATGACCCATTTTAGGATTTTCACTCAAGGTTTTCATAATTTCATTACTAGAGGTAAAAGCACCAACAGGTAGGCCTGAAGCCATTCCTTTACCAATTACCAATATATCTGGAACGCAATTAAAATGTTGAAACGAAAATAATTTGCCCGTTCTTCCAAAGCCTGGTTGTATTTCATCAAGAATAAGAAGTGCTCCCATTTCTGTGCAACGCTCCTTAACTTTGCGTAAGTAATCATTTTTTGGAACAATAAAACCTGCACCACCTTGTATGGTCTCTAAAATTACACAGGCAGTTTTATTGGTGATTTTACGTAAATCTTCCTTATTATTAAATCTTATGTGATAAATATCTGGTAACAAGGGTCTAAAAACACTTTTGCGCTCTTCAAAATCCATCAAGCTTAAACTGCCCATAGTATTACCATGGTAAGCTGATTTAGCTGAAATAATTTGAGAGCGACCTGTAAATCTTCTGGCTAATTTTAAAGCGCCTTCGATAGCTTCTGTTCCCGAGTTTACCAAATAGGTGACTTTTAGAGGTTCAGGTAGATTCTCTGCCAATAATTTAGTGTAATTGGTAGCTGGTGATTGTGCATATTCACCATATACCATAACGTGCATATATTTTTCTGCTTGTTCTTTAATAGCATGAACTACTTCTGGGTGACAATGACCAAGTGTACAGGCTGAAACACCGGCCACAAAATCTAAATGAGCATTGCCTTTAGTATCATAGATATAACTGCCACGGGCATGCGAAATTTCCATTCCCAACGGGTACGGTGAAGTTTGAGCTTGATATTTTAAAAAATCTTTTTTCATGTGAAATTTCTATTTCACTTTTTTAGGGATAGTAGACTTTTTTGGATTTTCGGCTTTATTTTTCGAAGAAATATTGTTTATTGGATCTGTTTCATTTTGGCTACGTTGCTGTTCTTCTGCATCGATATCAATAGGATTGTCAATCCCTTTTATAACTACAAGTTCCAAATTATTATCATCCTCATCGAAAATATCATCTTTGGTTAAAATACGTTCATCGCCACGCCAGACGAATCCCTTTAAGATTCTGCTGTTTTCTGGCAAGTCTTTTTCCGGGAATATATCCCCGTCGGGATCCGTATAAAAAGTTAGGTCTTCAATATCATTTTCTGCCATTGTAATTCGAATCTTACTACAAACAGTTTTATCAATGCCGATTAGTTCATCGTCATCGTTATACATATAATAGACAACCTCGGTATTTTGAATAAGATCAATAATTTTTAGCTCATTTTCTATAAACTGTCCGAATAGATTTATTCCCTTAGCTTGGTTATACCCAGTCATACTAACACTATCTAAAGAAATAATAAAGGCATTTTCAAGTACTTTTAAGGAATCTAACTTTTCAGTTTCTAAATTAGATTTTAAATGTATGCTATCACCAGTCATTTGGTTAGCACCGTTCCAAATAATCGGATTTTTTATTAGTTGGGTAATACCGGTTTTTTGTTCTGAGTGAATACTGTCGCATTTGCCACTTAAGTCCGTTTTATAAAATTTTGCATTTCTAAAAGCACGAAGTAGGCGTTCTTCTGGTTTTCCTGTAACCATTAAGATGTCACCGTGAACGTATAGAGAATCTCTTTCTTGTACAGAAATTGAAACTGCTCTTCTAGTTGCGAAAACAGAATCTTTGGCTTTATATACTTCAGCATAATGTGCTCTAATGATTCCATTGTTTATAGTATCGGTGACGGTTATGTTATTAGTTGCTGAAGCAAACTCATTCACCTTATTAAAATATACGCTATCACCTTCTATGATTCTATTATTGTAATCTATACGTGTATTTTTTATACCATAACCACTTTCTACTTTGGTGTCATAAAATCCTCTTTCACAATAGATTTTATAGGTCTCACCAATAATTGTTGAAGGCCCGTACATATATGCATTTTTAGATGTCTGATAATAATCTAACTGTTCGGAATCTACGGTATATTTTGGATTTTGGATATGAACACTATCTAAGAATTGGTATTTTTTTAACTCCATGAAATATTTACCAATTTTACTTGTCAAGGTATTTGAGGAATCTATAACAGTACCATTATCCTTATAATAAGCTTCTTGTTTTTCACGATCTAAACGCAAGGTGTCTGTTCGTAAGGTCATGTCAGAATTGGTCAAAACCACATTGCCCCAGGCCTTTGCAAGTTTTACATCTCCTAAATAATTAATTTTTTTACTGGTCATTTCAACGGAATCTCCCTGTTTCAAAATGACATTACCTATTGCTTCTAACCTATTGTCTTTTTGGTAGTAAATAGCTACATCGCACCAAAGGTCGGCACCTTGATGTTCGAATTGAACCTGACGGTCATCTTTACTGAAAATGGATGCACCTGGATATTCAACTTCATTTTTAGTGAAATTGGCTCCATAAACTATATTAATTTGTTTTGATTCTTCTTCATCACCTTTTTCTTGGGCTTTGCCCAAAAGTGAGAAACCGAAAATTAAAAGAATGGATGCGCAAAAGGTTTTCAATCTACTTTTTTTTCAAAAATAGAACATTTTAAAAGAGCGAATAACACTATTGGCATACATTTAATAAAGAGCTATTGTATAGGTGTGGGTTTTTGGTTTTTTTTGAACTTTTGTCCGAAACCAGAATTGTTTGGCAAGAATGGTTCGTCTAAAGTTACGTTTACACCATCTTCAGGAATCTCACTTTCTTTTCCTAGGGCCCAATATATTCCGTTCATGGCTATCTTGCGTACCACGGGCATTTTAAAATCATATGGGTGTCCTAAAGTTGTGAAGAAAACTCGGGCTTTATTTTCTGAGGTACCAGTATAACTTTTGGTCCATGCTACAGGGTTGTCTAAAGAAAATTTGTCAAGGTCTCCGTCGATTTCATGTTGTGACTTTGTCGAATGTCCCATCAATAAAGGTTTACTATCTCCTTGAAGTTTCCAATCTCCACCATCTACATGGTACAACCAAGAGTATGCTTCAAATTCTTCAAATCCGTTCAATATTGGATTCTCAGCTTCACTTTCTACAATTGTTATATCGGTTACCGGAAATTTACCATCATCAAAATGACCATGGTGAGTAATCCATTGTTGGCCGAATACTTTGGCAGGCCATTCTTCATTAAATTCTACTAAAGTTGAATCGTTATCATATTTAAAAGCATGTGTTGTTGTTCTAAAACCAACGATAGGTTTCCCAGATTCTATATAACTGGTAATATAATCCCGTTCATTTTTTGGAAGGTTTCTAAACCTTGTGAAAATCACCATTAAATCAGCTGTTTCTAATGCTTCTAATCCTGAAATATGGTCAGTTCTGTTTGGATCTATAAACCCTAAACTATCTAAAGAATAAAGCACAGTTACCTTGGCACCCAGTTCTCGTTTTGCCAGTTTTGCTAACATCGGAAAAGATTCTTCAGACCTGTATTCCTCTTCACCAGTTACGAAAACTATATGGGGCGGGTTGTCGGTATCTTCTTCAGTTGCTACTTTCTTTTTTGTCTTTTCACCACAAGAAATAAGGATGGAAGTGAAAAATATAAAAACGTATTTAAAATTCATTCTTTGGATTTTCATAAGTAGTTGATTATTTCATTGGATGTTCTTTCAATAATTCTTCTGGAGTGTAGAAACTATTTCGGTCTTTTGTTGCTTCTCGCACTTGTTTCACTTGCTCCGAATTAATTACGGATGCCTTGTTGCCAAAAGCATTTCTGGCATAAGTAAGTACAGCAGCAATTTCTTCATCTTTCAATAGCCCCTTAAAAGCCATCATAGGCACCTGACCTTCATAATGGTTGCCCATAATATTCATAGGTCCGTAAAGACCGTGAAGAGCTACTTTTATCAATCTTTCTTCATCACCTAAAACCCATTCTTGGCCCACCAATGTTGGGTATCCTGCTTTTTGCAAACCAGTACCACCTTCTTGATGACAGGTAATACAATAACCCTCTGTCTCATATATTTTCTTTCCTTTTGCGAAAATCTCAAGTTCGGCTCCTTTTAAATGTGAGGCTAATATTTTTTCATCTGCCTTTTCTAAGAAATTACCTGTTAACCTTGTTTCGGCAAAGTTGAAAGAATCTTGCATCCATTCATCTAAAGGATGTTTTCTTGCAACTTCCAATATTTCCATTCCTTGCGATCTGGGTAGCCACGATGCAGCGGTAATCGCTTCAAGTCTAACCCTACCATGTATATCTGAAGCAGCTACTTTTAATAAGTCCACAGCATTATTTAATTGATGGCCCATATAGCGAACTACACGCACTGCAGCGGCACGTACTTTATGGTCATCTGATTTTAACAAGGCTTCCAATAGATTTGCATCAACTTTATTCATGCCCCATGACACCCATAAAGCTTCAAGACGGTTGTGGTCGTAATTAAGATTTGATGTATCAAGATTTGAAACCCAAGTTTTCATCGCAGTTAAAACTTCGGCAACATTTCTTCCACGTAGTTCACGACGGGTTCTATAACGAGTTCTATATTCCGGTAATTTTAGATTTTCAAATAATTGCTCAATAGAAGCACCATCTATTTTTGCAGGTTGTACTAATGGCCTAGAAGGATACGTAATTCTGTATATTCTGCCATGCACATGATCTCGTAATGGATCACGGGCATTATGTTGCATATGTCCAATTAACACATTATGCCAATCAACTATGTATAGAGAGCCATCGGGAGCGAATTCCATTTCTACAGGTCTAAAATTCGGGTCGATACTAGTAATTAAATCTTGGCGATGTTTAGAGGTGTATCCTGTTCCGGCTTCCATCATTTGATGCTGTTTAAGACCAAGGAATCCTATAGAATTAGCTAAAAGCATATCGCCTTGAACTTCATCGGGGAAGTGTCTACTAGAAATAAATTCCATACCAGAAGTTGGTCGAACTCGATGGGCTTCTTCAATAAGCTCTTCAGTTAAAGGAGAAGAAATCCCATAAATAGATTTTAGCGAACTTGGCATCATCCAATTCACCTTTGGGCCTGAAGTATGTAAAAAGAAGTCTTGCCCCCATTCGTCAAAAGCGATTCCCCACGGATTTGGTATCGCAACCTGTAATGTGCGCTCCAATTGTTTTCGCTGCGGATTGTACCTGTAAAACCCTCCATTGGTGGCCCTAACAGGACCATAGGAAGTTTCTACATTAGTGTGAAGAAAAATACCTTCAGACATATAAAACGCCCCAGAAGGATCTGCACAAAATGCAGAAATCGCATGGTGTGTATCATGGTCATCAAAACCACTCAGTACTATTTCAACCTTGTCGGCTTTGTCATCACCATCGGTATCTGTATATAATTTTAGATTTGTGCCTTGACTAACATAGACCCCTTCTGGTGCAAATTCAAATCCTATAGGTAAATGTAATTTATCGGCAAACACTATTTCCTTATCGGCCTTTCCGTCATTATCGGTATCTTCTAAAATGATAATCTTATCATTTGGTTTTGGGTCTCCGGGTTTATAATGAGGATAGGAGGGGAGTGTGGCTACCCATAAACGACCTTTATTATCAAAAGAAATTTGAGCAGGATTTGCCAAATCTGGAAATTCTTTCTCTGAAGCAAAAAGGGAAACTTCATAACCTTTAGGTACTGTCAACGTTTTTAGGGCTTCATCTCCATATTTATATTGTAAAATAGATTCCTTATTACCAAGACTATAGTTGGTTTCTACAGGGGGCAACTTACTGGTCAATGCATCAGCAGATGCTACATCATACGATTTGTTTTGTACGGTTGCCCAAATCATTGAATCGCGAATGGCAGTGAGTTCTCTCGTTTTCTTTATTTCATAAGGATAATTGTCTGGTCCGTATGGTGCATGACGCCTACCGAAAACATGTACTCCGTTCGGAATTTTATAATCATTATGCCAGTAGAAGTTTTTTTCTTTGATAGCTTCATTTACGGCAAGTCTTTTATCTTTCGACTTTATTGATTTATTACCGCTAAGCGCATCTGCTAAGAATTGAGCAAATTTTTCATATCCATCTTTGTTCAATTGTGAACCATCTATGGTAAGGTCGTTATTATCCGTATCGTACCAACTCTTTGATGCTTGAAATGCATTAATAAAGGGAATGTTATTCGCCAAACAAACTTCTTTCATGGCCTCTGAATACAACTTGAGATTCTGATTTGTAGTTTTGCCATTTGGTACATCTATTTGGTCAGAAATATTTTCAAAAGCAATGGGAGAAACGATTATTAATTGAGGTGGTGTTGTGCCATTATATTTTTGTTTTAAGGAGTGCTTAACAAATGCATCTAATTCAGCCTTATATGTATCTAATCTTTCAGTTCCTTCAAAAGATTCGTTATAGCCGAAAAAACCTAATATGATATCAGCTTTTAATCGTGATAACCATTCATCGGGTGTTTCAAAAACACCTTCACTACCAGAATTCTGAGCTAACTCTGTTTGAAATTTCTCTGCACCTGGAAAAGCCCATGGAGATACTCTGCCTGAATGTGGTCGAAACCCGGGAGTATCACCACCATCACACATGTTTCTTATTACCAATGAATCTGTAGGATAACGAAGTTGCATTTCAGTTTCAAATGTGCCAAAATTCAACATTCTAGACCCTAAGTTATTTCCAATTAAAACTATGGTAGAATGTGGCTTTACCGCTACTAAAGGTTCTTTGTTTTTGGTGCAACTATGAATAACTAGTATCGATAATAAAAGTAAAGCGAATCTAAAATATGTTTTGAAGATTTCTTTCATGGTCGAGGTTGGTGGTTTAATTAATTTCTTCTTTAAATATAGATATAAAAAAACCACTCGAAAGTGGTTTTTGTGATATTAAAAATGAGAATTAAAAATTTCGATAATCGCCTTCTAAATAAGCATTTGCTTCATCTTCGGCGAATTTGGCATTTTCACTATCCCAGTGTAAAACTTGATTAGGAAATCTTCCTGCTATTACGCCGAGAAGTATGGTTTCTGTAAGTCTTGATGCGTATGAAAAAGGAGCTGTAGTATCATCATCGCCTAAGCATGCATCTACAAACTGATGATAATGTTTTGGGCCTTCAGAATCATAATCACGAATAGGTTTACCCATATTATTCGCTTTTTCGACTGCTTCAATCTCAGCTGAAATATCAACATATTCTCCATCGACAATTTTCTTAGGTAACTGCATAAAATGAGGTAATAACAATCTGCCTTTTTCACCTATAAACATGGCGCCTTGGTCTGGCAAGGTTCCTTCACTTGCAGTTTTGGTTTCTAAAGACATTTTATCTTCTATGGAATCTTCAGTATCGTCCGTTGAGGTTTCCATTAGGTCTGCACCTGGTAGTTTTAAATCTTCATGGTCTTGTGGAGCACCTGGCCCATCATACCAAACCCATTTCAAAGTTTCTGTAGTATAGTCGGTTTGTGGAAATTCGTAGGTTACGATATTATTTTGTGGAAACCCGAATCCATTAGGTTCTCTACATTCATTCTTTATAGTCATTGGCACCTGTAAATCTAGTGCGTTATAAGGCGTGTCAAAAATGTGAACTCCCATATCACCCAAAGTACCGCAACCATAATCAACTAATTTCCTCCAATTTCCCGGGTGATAAAAACCTTCTTTGTACGGTCTTTCGGCTGAAGTGCCCAACCAAAGATTCCAATCTAATGATTTAGGAATTGGATCTGAACCTGTTGGCTCAGGTCCGTCGTAGCCCCAATCTTTTGGAGACCATGCACGTACGGTATGTACTTTGCCAATAATTCCTGATTGAATTAAAAGGGTAGCTAGTTTATAATCATAGAATGAGTGAACCTGAATTCCCATTTGTGTTACCAATCCTTTTTCTGCAGCTAGCTTGTTCATTGCCCTAGCTTCGGAAACATAATGGGTAAGTGGTTTTTGACAATAGACTGGTTTATCCATTTCCATCGCCATCATTGATGCGGGTGCGTGTGTGTGGTCTGGGGTTGATACTATCACTGCGTCTATTTCATCACCCATCTCCTTTAGCATCACTCTATAATCTGTGTATGTTTTTGCGTTTGGATGTAGTTCTTTTGCTGCTGCCAAGTTATTAGCATCTACATCACACAAGACGGTAACATCTACTTTGCTATGTGATGAAATTGCCTTAAGGTCTTCTGCTCCCATATTACCAACGCCAATATGTGCAGTTCGTAATCTAGTTAATTTTTTCACTTCCTTTTTACATGACCATAATCCTGATGGTAATAATACAAATGTGGACAGTGCCGCTGCGTTTTTTATAAAATCTCTTTTGTTCATTGATGTGGTGGTTAAAGTTTTTTAATTTTTATATTACGGAACCAAATAGGGCTAGAATGATCTTGAAAGCCTATATAACCTATTTTGAACTTTCCATAATCCTTACTGTTTTTCCATTTATCGGAATTTTTTTTCTCGTACCAAGCTTCGTCCCATGGTACAAAAGATACTACTTTTTTCCCGTTCAACCAGTGTTCTACTTGTTCTGGTGTAAAGATGATTTTAGTGGTATTCCATTCTCCTGCAGGATTTAAAATTTTGCCATTTGGGTCTGCGGCATGCATGGCATAATCAGAAGCGGTTTGTTGAAGCGGTTTTAGTTCTTCTGGTTTGTCGGTATATCCTAAACTTAAATTGTAATCGGTTAAATCGTGAATGCTGGCATAATTCTCATCATCTATTAGTTGATATTCTGGGGAAACTTCAGGTGGGCTGTCATACCCTTCTTTTAGATGATAGAAGATGCCACTGTTTCCTCCTTTGGGTAATTTCCATTCAACATAAAGTTCAAAATTATCGAACTCTTCATCACCATAAATGATATCGGTTCCACCGGTGTAATCTTGTTCTTTTCCTAACTCGGTGTCGAATTGTAGTTCTCCATCTTTAGCTATCCAACCTGGGGGTAATTCTTTTCCATTGTAAGCGCGCCATCCTTTTGTCGTTTTACCATCGAACAAAGTAATCCATTCATTATTGGTTTCTACTTCAGTAGTGACTTGTGATTCTTTTTTTTCGCTTTTATCCGTTTTACAGGACAATATGGAAAGTAACAAGAATAACATCATAGGGTAGGCGAATCGTTTCATTTTTTCAGTCGTGTTTTAATGGCGTAAGGAAAAATCCCATGCAGTACTGAAATTACAAAAAAAAAGAATGGCGATAAAGGTATTTCCCTATATCGCCATTCTCGTTAGCCGAACAACATAAATAAACTGTTAAATGTTTATCTGTGAATTGTTTGGGTTCGGTCTGGGCCAACAGAAACAATTTTAATCGGCACTTCTAATTCTTTTTCTAGAAAATCGATATAGTCGTTCAATGACTTTGGCAATTGGTCGGCAGAAGTCATTTTTGTTAAATTTTCTTTCCAACCATTCATTTCAGTGTATATCGGAGTTACATTTTCTGCTTCTATATTGTATGGAAAATGCTCGATTTTTTCTCCTTTATAGTTGTAAGCAGTACACACTTTTAGTTTATCGAATCCACTCAATACATCACCTTTCATCATCATTAACTCGGTAACGCCATTTATACGAACTGCATATTTTAAAGCTACTAAATCTAACCATCCACAACGTCTTGGCCTGCCTGTTGTTGCGCCAAATTCATTACCTACGCGACCCATTGTTTCGCCATCTTCATCAAATAATTCAGTGGGGAACGGACCGCTACCTACTCTTGTGGTATATGCCTTGAATATTCCTTTTACTTCACCAATTTGATTTGGAGCAACACCTAAGCCGGTACATGCACCAGCTGCGGTAGTATTAGATGAAGTTACGAAAGGGTATGTTCCAAAATCAATATCCAGAAGTGACCCCTGTGCACCTTCGGCCAATATTTTTTTACCTTCTTTTTGGGCTTGGTATAAGTATTCTTCACTATCTATAAAAGTTAATGCTTTTAACTCGGTTACAGCTTTAAAGAAATCGGCTTCTAGCTCAGCAAGATCATATTGAATATCTACATCGTAGAAACTTATCATAGCTTCATGTTTATTAGCTAGACTACGATATTTTTCTTTCCAGTCACTTAGTTCTAAATCACCAATTCGCATTCCGTTTCTACCAGTCTTATCCATGTAAGTAGGACCAATTCCCTTTAAGGTAGAACCAATTTTTGCTTTGCCTTTAGAAGCTTCAGAAGCAGCATCTAACAAACGGTGGGTTGGTAAAATTAAGTGGGCCTTTCTAGAAATAAATAATTTGGACTTAATATCCAGATTAAATTTCTTCAAGGCATCTAATTCTTTTTGAAAAATAACTGGGTCGATAACAACACCGTTACCAACAACGTTAACTGCATTTTTATGAAAAATCCCTGAAGGAATAGTATGTAGCACATGCTTTATTCCATCAAACTCCAATGTATGACCAGCATTTGGCCCTCCTTGAAAACGAGCAATAATGTCATAATTTTCGGTTAATACATCAACAATTTTTCCTTTTCCTTCGTCACCCCATTGTAGGCCTAACAATAAATCTACTGCCATCTAAATATTATATACTTGGTTAGTTCTTTTTATTTTCTTTCGTACCTATTTCTATTGTAGGTGTATTTCTGATCCCATAAAAATAAAGGGAATGTGCATTTATTTTAATATCAAAAACCTCTTCAATTGTTTTTTTGATAGATTGAATTCTAGGATCGCAGAACTCCATTACCTCACCGGTATCGGTAAGAATGACATGGTCGTGTTGGTGGTCAAAATATGACTTTTCGTATTGAGCCTGATTATTGCCAAACTGATGCTTGCGCACTAGTTTACAATCTAAAAGAAGTTCTATGGTGTTATATAAGGTAGCCCTACTAACTCTATATTTCTTGTTTTTCATGTTAATGTAAAGTGACTCTATATCGAAATGTTCGTCACTTTCATAAATTTCTTGAAGTATAGCGTATCGTTCAGGGGTTTTTCTATGTCCTTTGTCCTCTAAAAAGGTAGTGAAGACGTTTTTTACAATTTCTTGATTTTTATCCGAAGACATATTTACTACATTAATATACAAATGTACAGTTAAATTTTAATTTCCTTTTTCTAAATTCGGGTTACTTTGTCAATACCATTAATATCTCTTAATGTATCGGTCAATTTTTTAAGAATAGCCTTGTTTTTTACAACTACGGTAATTTTTCCTTTAAAGGTGCCGCCATCTGTGCTAAAGTTTAGATTACGCATATTCACGTGCATAATATCTGATATAACTTCTGTTATGTCACTGACCAAACCAAGGTTGTCGATACCGGTTAGCTCTATATCTGCCTGATATTCCTGTTGTGAAGAATCAATCCATTTAGCACTAATAATTCGATATGCATAATTAGATTGCAAGGATATCGCATTCGGACAATTCTTTTTATGTACTTTAATACCTTCAGATACACTTACGAACCCGAATACTTCGTCGCCAGGTATAGGGTTGCAACATTGTGAAAGTTTATACTCTAATTTTTCTTCCTCTTTACCAAAAACCAGCATATCATATTTAGAGGTAATTTCATCTCTATTGATATCTTCAGGTACCGGAGTTCGGCGCATACGATTTTTAAAGAAACTAATAAAGGCATTATTATAGGAAGAAGCAAAATCCTTCAACATGGCGTTATCTATTGAGCCGATACCTACACGATAAAAAAGGTCTAAACTAGTTTTAAGTTTGAAAAAGGTGACCATTTTATTAATGGAATCTTCATTTAAACTTACCTTTTGTGATTTCAGTTTTCTACGTAGAATTTCTTTTCCATCTTCAGCAACAGACTTTTTTTCTTCTCTTAAAACAGATTTTATTTTTGCCCTTGCCCTTGCGGTGGTAGCATAATCTAGCCAGTTTTGATTAGGTGTGGCTTGCTCTGAGGTAATGATTTCTACTTGATCACCACTCTGTAATGTGGTATTTAGAGGCACTAATTTTCCGTTAACTTTTGATCCTCTTGTACGCATACCTACTTCAGTATGAATATTAAAAGCAAAATCTAAAGGTGTCGCTCCTTTTGGTAAAGATTTTAATTCTCCCTTTGGTGTAAAAACGAAAATCTCTTTTGAATAGAGATTGAGTTTAAACTCTTCGACAAAATCTACGGCATTGGTATTTGCATTCTCCAAAGCTTCTTGAAGTTTGTTCAACCATACTTCTATACCTTGTTCTTTTTGATCCCCATGTTTGTATTTAAAATGTGCTGCATACCCTTTTTCGGCTATTTCATGCATGCGCTCACTTCTAATTTGTACTTCTACCCATTTGCCTTTGGGTCCCATTACGGTGATGTGTAATGCTTCATACCCAGTTGATTTAGGAGAAGAAATCCAGTCTCTTAAACGAACTGGGTTTGGGGTGAAGTGGTCTGTGACTATTGAATATATCTTCCACGCGAGAAATTTTTCATTCTCTGTATTAGACTTATAAATTATCCTAATAGCAAACTTATCGTAGATTTCTTCGAAGGTTACGTTCTGATTAAGCATTTTTCTACGCATAGAAAAAATGGACTTCATTCTCCCTTTTATGACGTATTTAAGACCTTCTTTTTTAAGAGAATTGTCTATGGTATCTGAAAATGCATTGATATACGCTTGTTGCTCTTCTTTGCTATCTTCTATTTTATCTTTAATAGATTTATATACTTCTGGTTCGGTATACTTTAAACTTAAATCCTCTAGCTCTGTTTTAATATTGTACAGTCCAATTCTATGGGCTAAAGGAGCATAAATGTACAAGGTTTCAGATGCTATTTTAACCTGTTTATGCTCTGGCATAGAGTCCATGGTGAGCATATTGTGATAGCGGTCTGCGATCTTAATAATGATAACTCGTACATCATCATTTAAAGTCAATAACATTTTTCTAAAATTCTCAGCTTGCTGAGAAATGTTCATGTCCTTCTTTAAATGCGATATTTTAGTAAGACCGTCTACTATACGGGCAACTGTTTCACCAAACATACGATCAATATCATCTAAAGTATACTCGGTATCTTCAACAACATCATGAAGTAAAGCAGAGGCTATCGAAACTGCATCGAGACCTATTTCTGATGCTACGATTTTTGCTACGGCTATAGGGTGAAATATGTAAGCTTCGCCAGATTTTCTGCGTTGATTTTTATGCGCATCAACAGCTACTTCAAAGGCACTACGTATTAGTTTTTTATCCTCATCGGTTAGGGTTTGGTAACTTATTCGTAATAATTCTTTGTACTCTTGAGCTATAAGCTTATTTTCCTCTTCTATCGCTGCCTGTGTCATACTATATTAAAAATAAGATAAACTTATATGATGGGCAACAAAAATTATGCCTTTAAATTACGTATTCGATCAATTAGTGGCGGATGTGAATAGTGCATGAATACATATGCTGGATGCGGCGTTAAATTACTTAGACTATTTTTGGAGAGTTTTTTTAAAGAAGTTATCAATGGCTCTGCTGCATAAGTGTCTTTTGCATAATCATCGGCCTGATACTCGAATTTTCTAGAAAAGTAGTTCATTAATAATCCGGTAACCTCGGAAACCGGACTATACAAAATGCCAAAACCAATTAGGGCCGCATGAAAGCTAGGCCTTTCAACACCAATCGCTAATGAAACTTCAGGATTGTTAATGAAAAGGGATAATAGAAACAGCATAAACCCGGTAAGTAATATTGATGATGCTAAATTGAAAATAATGTGCTTTCGTTTATAGTGCCCAATCTCATGCGCTAAAACAGCAACGATTTCTTCTTCTTCCAAATCATTGATCAGCGTATCATAAAGCGTTACCCTTTTTTCTTTTCCAAAACCAGAAAAATAGGCATTGGCTTTAGTTGAACGCTTAGAACCATTAATGACAAAGATATGTTGCAAGTCAAAACCAACATTTGCGGCATAATGTTCGATTTTTTCTTTTAAGCTACCTGCTTCTAATGGCACTTGTTTGTTGAATAAGGGTACAATCAGTTTACTATAGAACAAATTCATGATTAAGGTGAAGATTGCAATTAGACCCCAAGTATATAACCAAAAATTTGTACCTGACCATTGAAAGAACCAAATAACCAACGATAAGATACCACCTCCAATAATAATGGTCATGGCCCATTGCTTCAATTTATCGATTAAGAATGTTTTGTGAGTGGTTTTGTTGAATCCGAATTTTTCTTCGATTATAAATGTTTGATAGTAAGAAAAGGGAATATTTAAAATATCGCTACCGAGCATTATTATTCCGAAGAAAATTAAAGCTTGTAAAATGGTATTGCTGCTGTAATTAAAAGCAACTTGATCTACCCAGGCAAAACCTCCAAAAAATAAAAAACCTAGAATAAGGGCTAAAGAAAATGTAGATGTTATTATACCGAACTTGTAATTACTTAATTTATAAGCTTGGGACTTTTTATATTCTTCTGCGTTATATATGTCGTTAAGGTCATTTGGTATAGGGTCTTTGAATCGTTTGGCATTCAGATAATTCATTACTGTGGCAAGAATAAATTCACCTACTAGAATTAAAAGAATACAGTGAAATACAAATGTTTTATCCATAAAATATATTATAAAACTGAATCTTAAATAGTCACTTTAAGCTTCTTGGAGATTTAATTTTCGCTGGCGTTTTGCTTCAAAGATAAGTATTGCTGCAGATACTGAAACGTTCATAGAATCAATTTCACCCTCCATCGGTATAATAATATTCTGAGTAGAATTTTGCAGCCATTCATCACTCAGGCCAGAATTTTCAGTTCCAACTACAATAGCAGTTGGTCCTTTAAAATCTACCGTTGTATATTCTTTAGAGGAAGATAAAGCTGCACAGTAAACTTGAAATCCTTCTTTTTTTAAATAGGTGATTATTTCTGTAGTGCTCCCTATTTTAATATTTCTTGAAAAAACACAGCCAACACTAGAACGAATAATATTCGGGTTATATAAGTCTGTTTTAGGGTTGGCAATTAGTACCGCATCAAGATTGGCAGCATCAGCAGTTCGTAGTAATGCACCAATATTGCCTGGTTTTTCAGGAGCTTCTGCTATAAGAAGCAACGGGTTTTTATGGTTGAATTTTAATGAAGACAGTAAGTGGTCTTTACTTTTCACTATTGCCAATACACCTTCAGTTGTATCTCTGTAAGCCATTTTTTTGTAAACGTCGTTGCTGACCGAAATTAATTTTTCTGGGCTAAAAGACTTTAAAAAGCTATCGCTTTGGCTTTCATTAATAATGTCGGCACAATAGAAAACAGTATCTATTTCATAATCTGATCGGCTGGCAATTTGTAGTTCTATCAATCCTTCTAAAACAAATAGACCTGTTTTTTTTCGTTCCCTAGACTTTTCTTTTAATAATAGAACCCTTTTTATTAAAGGGTTTTGTAAGCTGCTTATGTGTTTTGTTGAATACATGATTTACAAAAGTAATCTAATCTGTTAATTGGAACTTAATTTTTCGATTGCCCTAAAAATATTCTGGGATTAATAGTTGTGACAAAAAAAATAGTATAATTAATTTGTTCTACACAATTCACGTTAAATAGTTTCTTAAAATATATCCTTTTCTATGGCAACTTAATATTTATAAGTAACTTGAATTTATCTAATATAAAAGAAAAATGAATGTACTTTTTTTTGGAATTGCCAAAGATATAGTGGGCAGTTCTCAAATTGCATTTTCCGATGAATTGAAAGAGCTTAATTCTGTAGCCGACTTAAAGGCCGAATTAATAAATTCTTATCCAGAACTTTCAAAATTAACTTCTTTCGCAGTGGCTGTAAATAGTGAATATGCAGAAGATGATGTATCTTTAACTGTGGGTGATGAAATAGCTATCATACCACCAGTAAGTGGAGGATAATGAGTGAAAAGATAATAGAAATAGTAGACAAAATAGATACGTCAATAATATTTGACGAGCTCTCTCACCCCAAAAGTGGTGGCATTTGTGTATTTGTTGGCACTGTTAGGGAATTTACCAAGGGTGAAGAAGTAGTTTCTTTGGAATTTGAGACATATAAGAAAATGGCTTTAAAGGAAATGGACAAAATTGCTGCCGATGCTGTTCTTAAATGGGATTTAAACAAAGTGATTATTCGTCATGCAGTTGGTTTAAAAGAGGTTGAGGTGCCTGTGGTGGTGGTTGGTGCTTCTTCTGCACATAGAGATGCTTGTTTTGAAGCTTGTAGGTATTTAATAGACACCCTTAAAAAAACTGTGCCAATTTGGAAAAAAGAACGTTTTGAGAACAAATCAGTTTGGGTATCGGCACATCCTTAGATTTAAATTCTTTTTTGAATTCTGGAGTCGAAAAAGCTTCCGTAAAATGTTAAACAAACTCAATAAACCTAAGATTTGGATAATCTCCAACTTTTAAGAAATGAATATTACATATGACCAAACAACTTTCGCATATAGATGAGGCAGGTAATGCAGCAATGGTGGATGTGTCAAATAAGCAAGCAACGGTACGAACTGCAGTTGCTTCAGGAAGAGTTATTTTTCCATCAGATGTTTTTGACACCTTGGCTTCTCAGGACTTTTTAGGCCATAAAGGCAGTATAATTCAAACGGCCGTTATTGCAGGAATTCAAGCGGTTAAAAAAACTGCTGAGTTAATTCCGCTTTGTCATCAACTCAATCTATCCAAAATACAAATAGATATTGCCCCAGTAAAAAATGCTTTGCAAATTACCTGCAAAGTAAAATGTAATGAGCAAACAGGGGTTGAAATGGAAGCCCTAACAGGAGTTTCTGTCAGTGCATTAACTATTTACGATATGTGTAAGGCCTTGTCGCATGATATCAAAATTTCTGAAATACAATTAGAAAAAAAAACAGGTGGTAAGAATGACTTCAATCGCTAAACTATACGGTCTCGTTTTATCTGGAGGTAAGAGTACTCGAATGGGTACAGACAAAGGGTTGATTGAATATCACGGCGTTCCTCAACGTGAATACTTGTACAATTTGCTAAGTCAAGTTTGTGAAGATACTTTTATTAGTCTGCGTGAAGAACAGCAAGCTGAACTACCGGTAACTATGAAAACGATTATTGATTTAAATGAATTTAAAGGTCCTTATAACGGACTTTTGTCAGCGCATAAAAAATATCCAGAAGTGGCTTGGTTGGTTTTAGCCTGTGATCTTCCTCTTATGGATTTAGACGCTTTAAAAGAATTGATTTCACAACGGGATAGCACAAAACAAGCGACAGCGTTCGCTTTAAAGGAGAATCCTCTACCAGAACCTTTATGTGCAATATGGGAACCACAAGCGTTACAACAATCTATTGAGTATTTAGAAAGTGGGAACGGTACTTGCCCAAGAAAATATCTAATCAATCATGATACAAAATTGGTGTTTCCGAAATATGAGAATGTTTTGTTGAATGCCAACTCTGAGGAGGATTATAAAGAGGCATTGGAAAAATTATCATAGGCATGAACAACGAGCGCTATTCCAGACAAACCATCCTTAAGGGCTTCGGCATCGAAGGTCAAAACGAACTAGCCAAAGCAAAAGTTTTGGTTGTTGGGGCCGGAGGGTTGGGTGTTCCAGTACTTACGTACTTGAACGCAATGGGTGTAGGTTTTATTGGAATAGTGGACAATGATGTGGTTTCGCTTACCAACTTACATCGTCAAGTATTATATTCGGAAAGTGACATAGGTAAATCGAAGGTAACTGCGGCGAAGGAGAAATTAAATGCACAAAACCCGAATACCGAGATTGTAGTTTTTAATGCAATTTTAACCACAAAAAATGCCCTTGGAATTATAGCGGAATATGATATTGTGGTCGATGCATCAGACAATTTCCCGACCCGTTATTTAGTGAACGATGCTTGCGTAATCCTTAAAAAGCCTTTTGTTTACGGTGCATTACATGGTTACGAAGGACAAGTAAGTGTTTTTAATTTTAAAGATGGACCAACCTACCGTTGTCTTTATCCCAATATGCCTAATGAAAATGAGGTTCCGAATTGTAATGAACATGGCGTACTGGGAATCATACCAGGTATCATAGGAAACCTGCAAGCCTTAGAAGCTATTAAAGTCCTCACTGGAATTGGGGAGGTGCTTTCGGGAAAACTGTTGATTTTTGATGGACTGCAACAATCTTATCAAAAAATAAAATTCAAATTACAGCCTGAAAATCTCAAAATCGAAAAGTTGCAAGATTTTTATGAGTGGAATGACCCTTGCGAAATTGTTCCAACGGTTGAAGCAAAAGAAATTCAACAACTGCTAGTTGATAAGGCACAAATTATTGATATACGTACGATTGAGGAATTTGAAAATTATCATCTACCAGATTCCGTACATATCCCTTTAAATGAATTAAAAGCTAATACCGGGAAAATTAACTTTTCACTCCCAGTGTATTTATTATGCCAATCTGGAAAACGAAGTGAGACCGCTTTAAAACAATTGCGCGAACAGCACCCGGAAAGTTCGCTTTTTAGTATTTTAGGAGGTCTAAACCAGTATTTGGCTATATGCTCCTAACCGTTACCGAATTTGTATTTTTAATGCTTGGCTTTTTGGTCATTGCAACGCTGTATTCTTCAGTAGGTTTTGGCGGTGGTTCTAGTTATTTGGCCTTATTGGCATTGGTTTTGACAAGTTTTTTTGCTATTAGAAGTACGGCTTTGATTTGCAATCTTATTGTTGTTTCTGGTAGTACTTATCTCTATTGGAAAAACGGACACTTAGATTTTAAAAAGTTTTTACCTTTCATAGTAGCAAGTATCCCTTTTGCCTTTTTAGGAGCGCGATTTCGATTATCTGAGCAAGTCTTCTTTGTTATTTTAGGAGGTGCGTTAATTATTTCTGCCTTGGCGTTGATATTCCAGACTTTGAAACTGAAGAAATCGGAAGAGGTAAATCCGAATTATTCGCCATATGTAACGTATTTGTTAGGAGCAGGAATTGGTCTACTGTCTGGATTGGTAGGAATAGGCGGAGGAATATTTTTAGCGCCTATTCTTAATCATATGAAGTGGGATAAATCAATCAAAATTGCGGCGTTGGCTAGCTTTTTTATTCTGGTGAATTCTATTTCAGGTATTGGTGGTTTATTGACAAAAGGAATGTTCGAACTTCCTTGGATAGAAGCTAGTGGACTAATTGTTGCCGTGTTTATAGGAGGACAAATTGGTATTCGTTTAAGCTTAAGCAAACTAACAGGAAACGGTATTAAAGTTGTTACCGCAATTTTGGTGTTGATTGTTGGGATTCGGGTTTTGTTAATTAATGGTTTGCAGTTGCAGTTTTGAAATCACCAAAATTTTTCAAGGATATTGTTCAAGTAAACCAAACTGCCATAGATGGTATTTAACATGCATGTAGTGGAACAACTCTACATCTTCATATGAAACTTCACCCATGAAAGATGCATAAGGTATATAATCTGGATTGTTATCTTGAAAAGCATAATATTTTTCAACTGACTTAGGAATGTTTGTAATAGCTTCTTCCAGTGATGCGTATTTCAATGGCGGTAAATCTGCTTTTGTTTTTTCACTTGGCCTGTGAACTAAAACAGAACCGCTTTGAATGAATTTCTGCATACCTAATTGCTGCTCGGTAGCTGGTTTTATTCTTTCCCCTTCAAATTTAGTCGTAGCGCTCCCTAATGCCATAATTAAATGTTCAACCATATGTTGAGGTGTCATGAGCCCGAAATTTGCTTTTGTGTTTAGATTTAAGTTGTTCAAAAGTTCAGGAAATGTGTTGGTAAGAAATTCTCTTTTAGTAATGGAGGTCATTTTTTGTTTCTATTAAAAATTGTTCGGTTTTGTTAGAGTTGGCCGAATTAATGAAAAGTTATTGATTATGGTTTAGTGACCACCTGGCTATTTTTCTTAGATTTCAAGAATCGATAAAAATATTGAAAGTTACCATTATACCAAATCGCAAATATAAATGCAACATACAGTATCCAATCGGGTAATAATAAAGCGGTAGCGAAATAGGTTTTTAAAACCAAAAAGGTTAATGCAAGTCCTGAAATACCTAAAGAAATATAGGTTCTCTTATCTTTTTTATTTAGCAAAATCATGGTGATAATTAAAAGCCCCATTATTGGTTTGGTGTGCAGTAATACGGGAACCAAGGTTGAATATTCAACATCAAAGAATAAGACCATAGCGCTCATATAAGCAGTCAAGCATAGCGGGCATTTGGGAATGAGAATCATTAAAATGGCGGAAAGAAAAGACATAGAGCCGCTTGCAGCTTCTGCTTTTTTAGCTGAAACAAATTTAGTTTTACAGCAAGTTGTCTTTATGGTTTCCATGCCAATAGTTTACCATTTTTTACGGTAAGGTACAAAAGGATAGACTTCATTCGCAAAAAAATGGCTTTTATTTTGCGGTAATATTAAAAAACCGTCCGTTTTTACAAGATTCGCAAAATCTCCTGAACCATTCCCCTTAATTGCTTCAGCTACTAATTTCCCATCTGGTTTACTTTCTAAAGTAGCTTCTAAGAAATAGACAAGATCAGGTTTAAACTCCACATCGTTTTTGAGTTGTACGTAAAGTGTTTCCGATACTATTCCTAGAGATTTATACAGCCAAAACTGTAAATACATATACACACAAACAAAAGAAGAAACTGGATTCCCAGGAAGGGCGAAAATTTTTTTACCATTAGTGTTGCTTCCAAACCAGAAAGGCTTCCCAGGGCGTTGTTGAATTTTATGAAAATGTTTTTTTACTTGTAGCTCTTCCAAAACATCGGGTAGGTAGTCGAACTTTCCTTTAGAAACACCACCTGTGAAAATAAAAAGGTCATATTCCTTCAATAATCGTGAAATGGTTGTCAACATTTCTTTTTTGTCGTCGGCAAGATGTTGAAGTTCAGATGAAATTCCCCATTCTTTTAATGTTGCTTGAATACCGTAAATATTTGACCTACGTATCTGATGTAATTTGGGAATATGATTTACAGGTACCAATTCATCCCCCGTCGAGAAAATAACCACTTTTGGCATTTTCCTGACGAACAAGGAACCTTTTCCTACTGCAGCGGCAATATTTATTTCGGCACTTGAAAGCTTCTTTCCTTTTTTGACAATTATGGTTCCTTGTGCAATATCTATTCCCTTGAAATGTACGTTCTGTTTGTGATTTAAGATGTCAAGATTAATTGTGGCTTGATCGTCTTCAATTGTAAGATCCTCATAGCGAATTACGGTATCAACATTATTCGGCATAATGGCACCAGTCATCACCTCTATACAATTTAATCTATTTAGTAACGATTGTTTTGGTGTTCCCGCAGCTGCTGTTGCTTCAACGGTGAACGTTCGTTGTCCCTTTGCAAAGGTTTCGTAGGCGATGGCGATTCCATCCATCGTAACCCGATCAAAAGGTGGGAAGTCACGGTCGGCGATTAAATCTTCAGCAAGATATGCTCCAATACAGTCTTCTAAATTTCTGTTTTCCGTAGAGAAATCACCTTTGTGTTCTTCTAAAATTGCAAGAGCTTTTTCGTAAGGGATAAAAACGTTTTCTATTTCCTGCATTGGGAGTATTCAATTTTTTTTAAAGTTGGTTTCTCTATTTCTCTTTGAAATTCTAAATTCCAAAGAGTTTTTGTTTATCCTCCGATACTGCTCATACTTTGCTTTGCTGCTGTAGGAGAAGTACGCATTTTTTCAGCTTCAAATCCGTCTTTTGGTTTCAAGCGAACGATTTCTCGGAATTTATTTGCCAGTTCTTCATCGGAAACACCTGAACGCATATAATCACGGATGTTAAAAACGCCATCATCATATAAGCAACTTTTAATTTCTCCTTTTGATGAAATCCGTAGGCGATTACATGTATTGCAAAAGGTTCTTGAAAAAGCGGCGATTACGCCAATATTTCCTTTATATCCAGGAACGGAAAGTAAACTTGCCGTATCACCATGTTTCCCTGGAAGTTTTTCCAATTCGTAATAATGGGCTTTTAAATCCGCATAAATATCACGGGCAGAATACATTTCTATATTTTTTTTGTAACCTCCGTTAAAAGGCATTTCTTCAATAAAACGAACATCTACTGGATGGTCCTTGGCCAATTCTGCCAAGGGAACAATATCTTGTGTATTGATACCTTTCATGATAACGGCATTAAGTTTGATTTTAAAGCCGTTGTCAACCAACATATGAAAGGTCTGCATCACTTTTTCAAAATCATCACGACGTGTGATTTTATGAAAACGATCCTTATCCAATGAATCAATACTTAAGTTAATTTTTGTGATTCCTAATTCCTTTAATTTCGGAATATTTTTTTGTAAAAGAGTGCCATTTGAAGTAATGTGAATAGATTTGTAATCATCTAAAGCTGCAGTATTCTCTAATAATTTCATGAAATCTTTCCGAAGAAATGGCTCTCCACCGGTAAACCGTACTTTTTGAAAACCCAGTCCACCCAATATTTTTAATAATCGAGTAATCTCCTCATAACTAAGTAAGTGTGCCTTAGGTTCATAGGGGATCCCTTCTGCTGGCATACAATAAAAGCATCGCAAATTACATCTGTCTGTTACTGCGATACGAACATAGTCTATAGTTCTGTCAAAGGAATCCTTCATAGCATTACTCGGGAATAAGAATAGTCAATATAGCTATTTTTCGATATATTAGGAGGGCTATTTAAGAAAGAAATAAGAACTGATACGAACATGAAAGAAATAAAATCGATTCT
Organism: uncultured Maribacter sp.; assembly: GCF_963974015.1. Taxonomy (GTDB): domain Bacteria; phylum Bacteroidota; class Bacteroidia; order Flavobacteriales; family Flavobacteriaceae; genus Maribacter. The sequence goes on from NZ_CAXBBZ010000010.1 coordinate 49,539, forward strand.
GCAGCTTTATAATTCATTTAAGAATTCAGGTGAAAAATGTGCAATTGCACAAGTAGTTCGCGTAGAAGAATCATCATATCGAAGAGAAGGTGCTAGAATGCTAGTTTTTGAATCGGGTGTATTCGAAGGTGGCATTAGTGGTGGATGTTTAGAGGGTGATGCCCTGAAACGCTCTCAAATCGCTATTTTGAAACAGGAACCATCAATAGTTACCTATGATACATCTAAGGAAAACGAAATAGGGGTGGGACTTGGCTGTAATGGAGTTATTGATGTCTTGATTTCACCAATTTCGGAAGACTCCTCTACTTTAAAAATGCTGCAGAAATGTGTATCGGACCGGGGTTTTCATATAATAGCTACTGTAACCGAACTAAATACTGAAATTGAGACTATTCCCTTAGGTAGAAGCTTTTATTATAATAAGGATTCTGCATCTTTAGAAGATTGCGAGCATGATGGATTGCGAAATTTTCTTCAAAATAAAATTCAAGACGTTCTAGAAAACCAAAAATCGATGACCTTTTATTTTGAGGAGGAAGGGGTTAAGGCTAGTGTTTTTATCGAAATGATTCCGCCACAATTTCACTTGGCAATTTATGGAGATAATTATGATGTTTACCCGTTACTGGAAATGGCCAAGTTGATGGATTGGGATGTGAGTTTGGTCGGCAATGTTCAAAAACTCAAAAAGGAAAAGCTACATTCTGTAAAAAACATATACCCAAAAGATATTGAAGAACGACCAGTAATCGATAATCGAACAGCTATCATTTTAATGGCCCATGACTATAAGACGGATTATGAAAATTTGCAAAAATTAATAAAAAGTGCGTCACCATATATCGCTTCTCTGGGTCCGAGGAAGCGTTTTGACAAAATGGTAACTGAATTTAAAACAAACGGAATCGAGTTTTCGAAGCAAGAATTGGAACGTATTTATGCTCCTTGTGGGTTAGAAATCGGCGCAAATACACCCGAAGAAATAGCTATGAGTTTGTTTAGCGAAATTTTAAGTGTTTTTTCTGGAAATACTGGGGGAATGCTACGGAACAAGGTTGGGCCAATTCATCAGCGTGGTTAAAGAGCTCTCCGCTCCCAAAGAATATTACTTTCCCGTTGCTTAGCAACCTCATTAGTTATAATTTCTATTGCTTTCTCAATATCAGTTGCCGTCGTATATCGTCCAATACTCAAGCGTAAAGAAGCATAGGCTAAACTACGTTCAACACCCATAGCGGTTAAAACATGGGAAGGTTCTACCGAGGCAGAATTACATGCTGATCCGTTTGAGACCGCAATTTGTCTACTAAGAGCCATTAGTAGATTGGCCCCATCCACATAAGGAAAAGAAATATGAACTGTATTTGGTAATCGCTGGGGAGTAGTACTATTCGATATTGCTAATTCAATTTTGAGCAACCCTTTTTCCAGTTTGTTTCGCAAAGTTTCCAAGCGTTCTATTTCTACCTTTAAATTATCATTGGCCAATGCAATAGCTTTTGAAAAACCAACTATTAAAGGCGTGTTAAGGGTGCCACCTCTTTGATTTTTTTGTTGACCTCCTCCTTGGATCAAACTAGGTAAACCATTTCCGTCCTCATTATCCTTTATAAATACCAATCCAATTCCTTTAGGACCATATACTTTATGAGCTGAAAAACACGCGTAATCAACTAACTTAAATACGTTGCTTAAATCTACTTTCCCTAAAGCTTGAGTAGTATCGGAAAATAGCAAACTTCCATTTTCATGGGTTAGTCTTGATATTTCATCTAAGGGTTGAATTGTACCAGTTTCATTGTTGGCGTATAAAATAGACACCAGAATGGTATCAGGGCGTAACACTTTGTTTAACATTTCTGAGGAAATCAATCCTTCGGAATCAACATCCAAATAAGTGACTTCAAAACCATCTTCATCCAAAAAAGCACACGTATCTAAAACAGCCTTATGTTCTGCTTTTGTTGTAATAATATGATTTCCTTTCGATTGCATTTTTCGAGCAATCCCTTTTAAAATCATATTAATGCTCTCTGTAGAGCCAGAAGTATATACTAAACTACTTGGAGAAACGCCTAAATTCTTGGCAATACTCAATGTTGCGTCTTCAACAGCACTTTTTGCTAACCAACCATAGGGGTGATGACTACTTGAGGGGTTTCCAAAATCCTGATAAAAATAAGGTAACATGCCATCTACCACTTCTTTAGAGCAAGGAGTGGTGGCGTTGTAGTCAAAATAGAGTGGGGAGTACATTTTTTCAGATTCGTAGATTTCTACTTTAAAGGTAAGGATTAAATAATTTTTTATGCTTACAAGATTCAGAATATTGGGATGAGTATTCGTTGAAGTTAATTTTTTATTAAATTAATAACACATGATCTATGTCATTGTTATTTTAATGTATTTAGGCTATATTTAATGTTTATTACGTAATTTAATTCCTAAAATATTATGATTCCAGCTAATTTCAATTATCACAAGGCTAATACTTTGAAAGAAGCTATTGCCTTGTCACAAGAGCTTGGCGAAGAAGCGAAATACATGTCTGGCGGACACAGTCTATTGCCGATGATGAAACTTCGTTTTGCCACTCCAGAACACATTATCGATATCAGTAAAATTAACGGGCTCTCTTATATTAAAGAGGAAGGTGACCTTTTGAAAATTGGGGCCTTGACTACTCAAAGCGAGTTGGAGCATAATGATTTACTGAAAAAATCATATCCAATATTTGGTGATGCGGTATGGTTAACTGCCGATCCTTCAGTTAGAAACTGTGGAACTATAGGTGGTAATATCGCTCATGGCGATGCAGCAAATGATCAACCTGCATTAATGTTAGCATTGCGAGCGACTATAATTGCTGAAGGTGTTGATGGAAATAAATCAATTTCAATCGATGATTTTTTTCATGGATTTTATATGACAGCTTTGGAGCCTGGTGATATATTGACTGAAATTCAAATTCCAAAAACAAAAAAGAATAGCGGTGGTGCATATCATAAGGTTGAACGCAAAGTTGGCGATTATGCAACAGCAGGTGTTGCTGTTAATATTGAACTAGACGACGATGGGGTATGCCAAGAAATAGGTATCGGACTTACTAATGTCAGCGCAGTGCCGATGCGATTGGAAAGAGGCGAGGAAATACTTCGCGGTAAAAAAATAACAGACGAGTTAATTGATCAGGTAGGTGTAATTGCAAGTGAAGATTGTGAACCAGAATCTGATTTGAGAGGTTCAGAAGCCTATAAGCGCTCGATAGTAAATACTATAACAAAACGAATGTTGAACAAGGCTTTGGAAAGGGCAAGAAAATAAAGAATTATGGCAAAACATAAAGTAACTATGACAATTAATGGAGAGAGTGTTACCGCCGAGGTAGATTCACGCTTGCTCTTGGTTCATTTTATTCGAGAAAATTTAGATATGACAGGTACGCATATTGGATGTGATACATCAAGTTGTGGTGCGTGTACTATTTTAATTGATGGTAAATCGGTCAAGTCGTGCACCTACTTAACTGTTCGAGCTGATGGTGCTGAAATTACAACGATAGAGGGTATTGCTGCAGATGGTACAAACCATCCGCTGCAAAAAGCATTTCATGATCAACATGGTCTGCATTGTGGCTTCTGTACTCCTGGAATGATAATGAGGTCAATAGATCTGTTGAAAACAAACCCGAACCCTACTGAAAAAGAAATACGTTGGGGTATTTCAGGAAATCTTTGTCGTTGTACCGGTTACAACAATATCGTAAAATCTGTGCAGCAAGCTGCGGCAGAAATGGCCAAAGAAAAAGAAGCTTCAGTCTAACCTCTAAATTAATTAACTATGTTTAAATGTAAAACATCACCAGAGGTTGGCGGAATGGGCCACTCTGTAAAACGAAAAGAAGATGCGAGATTTTTGCACGGCAAAGGTAAGTATACCGATGATGTGAAATTACCTGGCATGTTACATATGGTAATGGTGCGCAGTCCTTACGCCTATGCCAAAATCTTAAGTATCAATAAGGAAAAAGCTTTGGCCATTGATGGTGTTTTAGCTGTCATTACCGGAGAAGACCTAGCGCAATACAATTTGCATTGGATGCCTACATTATTATCAGATTCGCAAATGGTATTGCCAACTGATACGGTAATGCACCAATCGCAAGAAGTGTGTGCTGTTATTGCCACAGATAGATATATTGCTGTTGATGGAGCAGAAGCTGTAGATGTTCAATACGAGCCGATGAAGGCCATCGTTAATCCCTTTAAAGCACTGGATGAAGATGCACCTTTGTTACGCCCTGATAAGGAAGGGCAAAAAGATAATCACATTTACCATTGGGAACGCGGTGAAAGGGAAAAAACTGACGCAGCTATTGCCGCTGCTGACGTGGTTGTAAAGGAACGTATTCATCTACCAAGAATTCATGTTGCTTCTATAGAAACTTGTGGCGTAGTTGCCTCTTATGATAAGGATACTGAAAAAATGTTGATTTATTTGACATCTCAGGCACCACATGCTATTCGTACTATTTTAGCCTTGGTTGCAGGGCATGTTGGACTTTCTGAAGAAAAAATTCGAATTATCGCTCCAGACATTGGAGGTGGTTTTGGAGGAAAGGTGCCTGTATATCCTGGCTATGTAATAGCCATTGCAGCTTCTTTCTTAATAGGAAAACCAGTGAAATGGATTGAAGATCGTTCTGAGAACTTGGTCAATGGCTTTGCACGTGATTATCATATGGATTGTGAATTAGCCGCTACCAAAGATGGAAAAATTCAGGCCTTTAAAGTTTCGACCTTAGCGGATCATGGGTATACCGATTCTTCTGCGAATCCTTCTAAATATCCTACGGGAATGTTCTCTATCTGTACAGGTTCGTATGATTATGAACATGCTTTTGCAGAATTAGACGCGGTATATACAAACAAAGCACCAGGTGGTGTAGCCTATCGCTGCTCTTTTCGTGTAACGGAAGCTGTACATGCTATTGAGCGTATGGTTGATAAACTGGCTGCTGAAATAGGCAAAGATCCTGCTCAATTGCGTTTCGAAAACTTTATAAAGAAAGAGGATTTTCCATATGCTTCTCCCTTAGGATGGAGCTATGATAGTGGTGATTACAAACAAACGTTAGAAAAAGCCATGGATATGATCGGCTATGCAGATTATAAAAAGGAGCAAGCTGAAAAACGGGCTCAAGGAAAATTGATGGGCATTGGAATTTGCACTTTTACCGAAGTAGTAGGGGCAGGGCCTTCTAAAGATTTTGATATTTTAGGTATCAAGATGTTCGATAGTGCTGAAATACGTGTGCATCCTACAGGAAAGGTATTGGCACGTTTTGGTACCAAGTCACAAGGTCAAGGTCATGAAACTACTTATGCTCAGATTCTAGCGGAAGAATTGGGAATACCTTACACTGATATTGAAATTGACGAAGGAGATACCGATACCGCTCCTTATGGGTTAGGTACTTATGCTAGTAGAAGTACACCAACGGCTGGTGCGGCAGCAGCAATCGCAGCGCGTAAATTACGTGATAAAGGCAAGAAGATTGCCGCTCACTTGTTGGAAGTAAGCGAAGAGGATATTGAATGGGAAGTTGGCAAATATTTTGTAAAAGGTGCTCCTGAAAAGTCTAAAACGATTCAAGATGTGGCCTTTGCCGCGTACACGAATTTCCCTGAAGGAATGGAACCCGGATTTGAAGATACACATTACTATGACCCACCGAATTTAACGTTCCCCAATGGCGCTTACATATGTGTGGTTGAGGTAGAGGAAGAAACTGGTGCAATTGATGTGAAACGCTTTGTGGCTATCGATGACTGTGGAAATATTATTAATCCAATGATCGTAGAAGGTCAGATTCACGGCGGATTAACGCAAGGAATTGCCCCTGCTATGTATGAAGGCATCGTTTATGACGATGAAGGAAATGTGCTTAATGGAACACTTATGGATTATTTAGTGCCTACAGCAGTGGAATCACCGCATTGGGAAACAGGTCATACGATTACGCCATCACCTCACCATCCATTAGGTGCTAAAGGTGTTGCAGAATCACCAACGGTAGGTGCACCACCAGCAATAGCCAACGCGATTATCGATGCATTATATCCTTTAGGAATTAAGCATTTGGATATTCCTATTACTCCTGATAAGGTTTGGGATGCTATTCAATTAGCAAAAGCGAAAGCATAATATAGTGTTTGGTTAAAAGTTTCAAGCGCAAAGCATAAAGTTGTAATAAAGTGGCTCCTCCATTTAAATAATAGGAGGTGTCCAACTTTAGTTTAACTAAGGTTTTTAAAGCCCATGTCATTGGGCCAGCTTAAAAAGCCCTTTACTTGAATTAACTATGTAGTAAAAACAAACAGTTTCTCACTTTTGTGAGAATGAGATAAAATTGCACTAATATGAAAACACAATTAGATAAATCATTCGAAGTGCCACAAAGCACCGAATTAGTCTGGGAACACCTAATCGATCCAGAAAAAATAATGGACTGTGTACCTGGAGTCACCATAGATGAAAAGGTAGGTGAAAATCACTACAAGGGAAAAGTTGGTATGAAATTCGGTCCTATGGGAGTCAAATACGATGCCGACATCCATTATAATGAAATTGATAAGGAGAACCGAAAAATAATTATTACAGGTGAAGGTGTTGATTCTAAGGGTAACGGAAATGCCGAAATGATGATGACTATTGACCTTAGTGAACGTGCTGAAGGTGGGGTCAAGTTAGATGCCATTATGGACGTTACCGTAAACGGGAAAATAGCTCAATTTGGTTCTCGCTTAATTACAACGGTATCCAATCAGCTTTTTAAGCAGTTTGTTTCAAATTTCTCAAAGAAACTTGCCGAAGCCGAGGCAGCAGCATAGCTAGACAATTACATATAATAATAAAGCTATGTTGGAGACAGCGTAGCTTTTCTAAATTAAAGCTATTGAACAAAGACATCGAAAAACTTATAAGAGATTTTTATGAGCACGACTATATTCTAAACGAAGAACTGGCAACGTCTATTTTTCTTTTGAAAAATTTGGAGAAACCTTTATTATTAGAAGGTAACCCAGGTGTTGGAAAGACCATGTTGGCCAAAACTTTGGCCGAACATTTGGGCACAAATTTAATTCGTTTGCAATGTTATGAAGGTTTGGATGTAAGTACTACCATTTACGAATGGAATTACCAAAAGCAGCTTTTGCATATTAAGCTTTTTGAGCAGGATGAAGATAAGTTGGCGCTTCAAAATCAAATTTTCGGAATGGATTATGTACTTCAACGTCCATTGTTACAATCAATAAGTGCAGATAAACCTGTGGTACTCTTGATTGATGAAATTGATAGGGCCGATGAAGAATTTGAAGCATATCTGTTAGAATTACTTTCAGATTTTCAAATTAGTATTCCTGAATTGGGAACGATAGAAGCAAAATCAAAGCCTTTGGTGATTTTGACTTCAAATCGAACTCGAGAGCTCAGTGATGCTTTGCGACGACGTTGTTTATATCATTGGGTTGATTTTCCATCAAAGATGGGTGAGATTAATATCATTGCAAAAAAACTTCCGAATATCGATGAAGCATTGGCAACACAGGTGGTTACTTTTATTCATAATTTAAGAAAATCAAGTTTACAAAAACCACCGGGTATTGCAGAATCTTTAGATTGGGCAAAAACCTTGTTGTTGATGAATCAAAAGAATATTACTGATGAGATTGTGAAAACAACAATTGGTAGTGTTTTGAAACATAAGGATGATGTAGAGTTTGTGAGGAACAAGTCTGTGCAGGAATTTTTATACCCTATTGATTAGAATGCCATTCTAAGCGAAATCCTTGGACTACAAAGTTGTAAAAAAAAAAGTAAGTTCAATTACAATTTTAAATATCAAAATTTCTATAAACCGTGGAAGCTGTAGAGAAAACTTTTAAGGAACGCCTCGTTGACTTTACTATGTATTGTCGGGAGCGTCAGTTCGTTTTGGGTCCACAAGAAACTGGGGATGCTTTTGAAGTTGCAGAACGGGGCTGGGTTTTAGATCGTAAACTTTTTCAGTACAGTTTGAAGGCTATTTATTGTAAGCGTAAAGAGCATTTTGATCGCTTTGATGAAATGTTCGACCGTTTTTGGAGTCGTTATTACGAAGAGAAATTAGAACAACGCAAAAAACAAATCAAACAATTTAAAAAGGAAAAAGAGACCGCCACAGTAATATTTTTGGGTACGGAATTTAAGGTGCCCAAAAAAGAAGTCAAAGAACAAGAAGCTAAAGAAACTGTTGGAGCAAATGAGAGTATACGACTAAGACTTACCGATTTTTCTAAGGTAAATATTGCTGATAAGGAAAGGTTGGAAGAATTGGCCGAAGAGCTTTTTCATCAAATGAGTATGCGTTTTAAACGTAGGCTAGAGAATGCCAACAAAGGAACAATTGATATTCGAAATACGATTCGCCACGGAATTTCTAAAGGAGGGATGTTGTTGGATTTATCCTATAAAAGAAAACGCAAAGAAAAGCGAAAAGTGATTTTTATACTCGATGTTAGTGGTTCTATGGACACCTATAGCTATTATCTTTTACGATACGTGATGGTGTTAAAGAAGTATTTTAAGAGCCTTGAATTTTTTACCTTTAGTACAACCTTGACACATGTTACCCCAATGCTCCGACAGAACAACGAACAGGAAGTTTTAAAGCAGATTAGTAAGAATGTAAATTCATGGTCAAGTGGCACTAAAATAGGGGAGTCGCTGACGGAATTTCTTTCGGAATACGGAAGTAGATTTTTGAGTCAAAAACATATTGTAGTGATTTTGAGTGACGGACTTGAAACTGGAAATGTGACAGTGCTTAGGGATGCTGTAAGAACGATACGAAGAAAATGCAAAACTTTGGTTTGGCTGAATCCGTTAAAAGGCATGGAAGGTTATCAGCCTATTCAAAAAGGAATGGTGAATGTAATGCCTCATTTAGATGCATTTGAATCGGCACACAACTTGGATAGTTTATTAAAATTGGAAAAATTATTGATGGATGTTTAACGAACTCGCGTTACAAATAGAAAAGCACCTGGCCAAAGGCTCCAACTTTGCAATTGCACAAGTGGTAGACCGCATAGCCCCAAGTTCAGGTAAAGTAGGGGATAAGGCCCTTATTTTGGAAACCGGCGAGCTTATTGGTTGGATAGGTGGTGGCTGTGTGCGCGGTATCGTTATCAAAGAAGCCTTAGATGTTATTAAAAGCAAACGCTACCGACGCGTGCGTATTTCTCCTGAAGGTGGCACACGTTCTACAGCTACGTTTAAAGAATATGTTATGTCATGCCAAAGCAAAGGAACCCTAGAAATTATGATAGAACCTGTAATACCACAACCCGAATTGATTGTAGTGGGTAAGAGTAATATTTCACGTAAATTGGTGCAAATGGCTTCGGCCGCTGATTTTAGAGTATCTGTGATGGCCACTGATGCCGATTTACTAATGTTTCCATCTGCCAATAGTGTTTCTGATAAAGTGGACTTTAGCACTTTTAAAAATTTGACAAATACGTATATAATTATTACGACCCAAGGCGAAGACGATGAGCTCTCTGTAAAGAAAGCCTTAGAAACTTCTGTAAATTATGTTGGCTTTGTAGCTAGTTCTAAAAAGTCAGTTGACATAAAAACGTATTTGATTAACCAAGGTATTTCCGAAGAGCGTATTGCTGATTTACGTAGCCCAGTAGGTTTGGATATTAATGCCAAACTTGCTAGTGAAGTGGCAATTAGTATTCTTGCCGAAGTTATTGACGATTTTCGTAAAGAAAAATCTAGTAGTGGTTCTTGTTGTGGTAGTGCTGAACGCTCCAAAACCGAGGATGATGTAAATGATCAATTTAATGAGGAGTATTATATAAATCCTGTGTGCAATGTACCTGTTTCTAAGAAAAATTCAAAACATATAGTAGAATACGCAGGGCAGAAAGTGTATTTCTGTTGTGATGGTTGTAAGGTCAGTTTTGAGAAAGAACCTGAGAAATACTTGAAAATTTAGCTTTTATATAGTTAATATTTTACATTTAATATCATTAGGAATAATAAGAAATTGTGACACGATTATGAATCCAATACTCAAAAATGTTCTGGCTGTACTTGTAGGCATCGTCATTGGTAGCATTGTAAATATGGGAATCATTATAATAAGTGGTTCAATAATTCCACCACCTGAAGGAGGTGATATCACAACTATGGAAGGTTTGAAAGCCACCATGCATTTATTTGAACCTAAACATTTTATATTTCCGTTTCTAGCTCATGCCTTGGGTACTTTAGCAGGAGCATTTGTAACGGTGAAAATTGCCGTAACCAGAAAGCAACTTATGGCCTTATTGATTGGTGTGTTTTTCTTAATCGGTGGTTCTGTAAATATATCAATGTTAGGCGGCCCTATGTGGTTCAATGTCTTAGACTTACTGATGGCTTATATTCCAATGGCTTTTTTTGGCTGGTTGTTGGGTAAAAAATAATTTTCTTAAACATAGCTATTCCCACTTAATAAGTAATGATTCATCGCTTATAAAGCGGGAATAAGTTTTTTTGACCATTGCTATTGTAGCTATTATTTCTCTATAGGATTTAAAATCTGGGTACGTACCCCTACAGAATCAATTTTAGATTTAGAGTAATATAATGGGAAATATTGGTCATTTGCCCAAGGTTCAAATAGATTGCTATAGAATGGACTGTCTGGATTTCCAGATTGCCCAGGCCCATTGGTGGCTACCGATGAATCCCAATTACCAGTATTTATTATTACTCTAAATGAGGCACCGCTGCTCTGTCTTGAATTTCCGCCTGTTGAACCTACGGTTTGGCCGTTCCCTCCCCGCGGTAATGGGCCTAAATCTAAATTGTTTTTGGTTGTCTCATTTACAACACTACTTAAAGCATGCTCCATATAGGTATGTTTGTTGTTCACTTGACCATATTGCCAATGGATCATATCTGATCCCAATCTGTTTTCTAAATTGGTCACGGCAGCTTTGAAAGCTTCACCTAAAAATTTATTTCTGCCAACTAATGGGTTTGTTCCGAATTTGTTGTCAGGTGTAATGAGCCAATCTAGTACTCGCTTTAACTGTAGATTAGGAACAATGCCTTTGCCAGCTTTGGGGACAAACATGTCATAGGCTTTCTGCATTATTTGCTCTTCCCATGCAACATAAATTGCTGCAGGAATAGAATTGGCTTCCAATTTATAATTCCATTGATTCAGTTTATCCTTTGCATCCAAAAACTTATCATTAAAACTAATTTGCTCTAATAATGGTACTAATTCACGGGCAGGAATAGAAAGATAATCAGTTTGAAGAGCCTTCAAATCATTCATTGTCATTTTACTTCCTGATTCCAGCACTTCCTTAATTCGTTCACCACGATATGGGTCGGCCCAGGAATATCCTATAGCATCCCAGTGGGTGTAATCATTTGGCGTTACGTTTTGGTTGGCGGTGGCCAAGAAGCCTTCTTTCGGGTTTACACTGTGGGGTTTTTCTATAATTGGCAAATAACCATCCCATTCATAACGTCCATCCCCAGGTACTGGAACAAGACCACTAAAATTTCTACGAATAGGAGCGATGCCTACAGCTTGCCATCCTATTGTTCCTTCTTTATCCGCCCAAATCATATTCTCCCCTGGTATGTGACTATAATTACACGCTTCTCTAAATTCTTCCCAATTTTTAGCTTGGTTCATTCTTAGCGATGCTAAATAAGGAGATCCACCGGGCTCGAGCCAAGCACAGCGCACGGCATAAGCGACATTATTCTCTTTGTCCTTATACGTTACAGGGCCATGAAGGGTATAGGCTAAATCTATGATACTATCTTTTTGACCTTTAATTTTTATAGTTTCTGAAATATGCGTCATGTCTATCCATTGGTCCTTATACTTATATTGATTTTGATTCTCAGGATTTAATTCATATACATATAGATCTTCCCCATCAGTTTCAAATACTGTTAGGCCCCAAGCACCATATTCATTATGCCCTATAGAAATACCAGGAATTTCAGGTTCTCCACCTCCAATAACATTCCAGCCAGGAGCAACTAAATGAGCCATGTATCGTAATGATGGAATTGCAATGGTTCTATGAGGATCATTTGCCATGTACGTATTACCATCTTCCATTTGTGAACCATCAACCACCCAATTATTACTTCCAATACCTAAGGAATCAGATTTAACGTTTATAAGGGACATTATCGCTTTCTCTTCACTTGTATTTCGAAATGATGGTATAATGTCTTCTTTTTTAAACTTAACGGTTTTACGATAGGCATTATAAAGCTCTAGGATATCATTACTTAATAAATTTGCATTTATAACTGGATCAATTTCTATATTCGGTTCTTTTGGATGCAACCAGAATAGTTCTTTAGTCTTAATGGTACCCAACTTTGCGACGGTACGACCTATCTGAAGTTCTTCGCCTATATTTCCTAAAAGCCCCTGATGTCTTGAAATAACAACTTCTGGTGTCCATTTCTGGGGTTTAATATTTAAAATTTGAAATTCAATAGGTAATAGTTCTGGTGTTTTTAAAATGTCTTTTATATACGCATTTACCCCATCAGTATAGGCCGTTATTATTTCAACCCCATCATCATGGTAATGATTCATTTCGGTCTTCATATCGCCTCTAAATTTGAAGAGACGTGTACCGATATCTCTTTTCAGTTCACGTTCTCCCAATATTTCAGAAACTGTACCTGTAGCTTGTCTTCGCCAAATTTCGAATTGAAAAAGGCGGTCTGCCGCAGCGGCATATCCTTGGGCATAAAAAAGATCATGTTGATTTTTTGCATAGATGTGGTTAATGCCCCATTCATCCCTAACCATCTCAACAGGTTCTTTAAGCCCATCTAGCATCAATTCATCTGATTTGGTTGTTTGTGATTCTTTACAGGAAAAGGTTATGGTCAAGATAAAAAGAATAAAAATATTTTTCATATGAAAACGAGTTTGTTGATTATAAAAAGAGGGCATATAAAAAGTCCGAACATTGATCAATTGAATCTTTTGACTATTCGAATTGATCGGACTTTTTAAATACCCTCTTAGTGTTTATATTCAGAATTGTATTAAACTTTGATTTTAAGGCTAATGGGTATCAGCTTAAATTTACAGTTTTATTTTATTCTTCCTACTACTTTTTTATTCACCTTCATATTTGCCCAAATAACGTTTCCATAGTTCGGTTTGGTGTGTTTCTAGTGAAACTGATCTACCATCTATAAAAGCATGTGTTAGCTGATTGCCTGCCATATCCAAGGCATCGCCTTCAGATATGAACAGTGTTGCACTTTTACCATTCTCTAAAGTTCCGTATAGGTCATCGATTCCTAATATTTTAGCTGTATTGCCAGTTAAAAGTTGTACAGCTAATTCTTTATCTAAGCCCTGTTGTACAACTTGACCTGCGTAGAAAGGTAAGTTTCTAGTCTGAAAATTTTCGGCATCACTATTTTGAATGGCTACCATTAACCCTGCATCTACCAATAATTTAGGAAGCTTATATGGTAAGTCATAGTCATCATCATCATAAACAGGTAAATTGTGTGTGTACTGAACTAAAACCGGAATGTTATTGCTCTTTAAAAATTCAGGAATTTTATATGCGTGATATCCTCCTATAAGAACAATCTCTTTAGTGCCATTGGCTTTTAATGTATTAATGGCATCAATGATTTCCTTTTCACCATCGGCGTGAACATATAGTTTCTGACTGCCATCAAAAATACCTTTCATTGCTGCAAAAGCAGGATTCACCTCTTTAGAAGTAGATTTGCCATATGCAGCCGCATTTTTGAAAAAAGTAACTATAGCTTGTGTTTGTTCGCCGTAATCCTTATTTGGTTGGTATCCTCTTTCTTCACCAGCCCACCAACGACCCTGTCTAAATGTATTTGGCCAATTTAAATGTACACCATCGTCTACCTTAATAGCTGCGTCTTCCCAGTTCCACGCATCAAATTGTACAATTGATGAGGTGCCAGAAATTCTTCCGCCAGTTGGCGCTATCTGGGCAATTAAAACCCCGTTAGGACGCATACTTTCAACAACTTTTGACTCTGCATTGTAGGCGATCAAACTTCGTACATGAGGAATAAATTCTCCAAGTTCATCTTCATCTTTAGTTGCTCTTACCGCATCAATTTCAACCAATCCTAAAGTTTTTGCAGGTGCAATAAATCCCGGATATACATGTTTGCCAGTAGCATCGATTACCTTTCCTTTACGGGCGATTTTCATTTTAGAGTCACCAACAAAAGTCAGTTTACCATCTTCGAACATGATTAGGGAACTTTCAATTACTTCTCCATTACCTAAATGAGCTGTTGCACCTTCAATGGTGATGGCTTCTATTTGTTTAGGAGCAGGTGTTTGTTGGGCCATGGTTTGTAAGACCAAACCAAAGGCTATTAATAAGGTTATATATTTTTTCATTTCTGTAATTTTTGTTTTTGTGATACTTCGCATTAGATGGTGGAATTAAAGACTTTCACAAGTGAAATCTCTTTTAACACTTTGCTTAGGGCCTTGTGTTTTTTTACCTCCGCTTTTTTCTTTAAGCATCATAGTAACCAACTCATTTCGCTCTTTTTTAATCTTTTCACGGTTTTGCTTATCCGTTTCTAAATCAAAATACGTAGTTCCTTCTATCATTGTTCTTTCTGCTTTAGAATAAACCGATAAAGGACTACCGGACCATAATACTACATCTGCATCTTTTCCTTCTTTAATGCTACCTACGCGATTATCTATATGTAATAGTTTAGCAGGGTTGATAGTAACCATTTTCCACGCTTCCAATTCGGTCAAGCCGCCATACTTTATGGTTTTTGCAGCTTCTTGATTTAACCTTCTTATCATTTCTCGGTCATCGCTATTTATAGCGGTAACAACATCTTGTTTTTGCATTATAGCAGCATTGTATGGTATGGCATCATTCACTTCATATTTATATGCCCACCAATCGCTAAATGTGCCGGCACCAGCACCATGTTCTGCCATTTTATCGGCAACTTTATAACCTTCAAGAATATGGGTGAAGGTGTTTATTCTAAACCCGAAATGTTCGGCAACCTTCATCATCATATTTATTTCGCTCTGAACGTATGAGTGACATGAAATAAAACGTTCGCCATTTAGTATTTCAGCCAAAACTTCCATTTCCTCATCATAACGATACGGCTCTCCGTTTTTCTTTTTGGTGTCATATTCCTTGGCTCTTTGAAAGTAGTTCATATAAAGTTGTTCTACACCCATTCGTGTTTGTGGAAAACGAGAGTAACTACCCCAATTACTTTGCTTTACATTTTCGCCTAAAGCAAATTTGATAAACTTAGGCGAATTGTCATAGATCAAACCATCGGCCTCTTCGCCCCATTTTAATTTTAAGATTGCTGATCTGCCACCTATTGGGTTAGCCGAGCCATGTAATAATTGAAGGGATGTTACTCCACCAGCTAGGGAATGATATATACCCATATGTTCAGGGTCCACAACATCTTCCATTTTTACTTCGGCAGTGCTATTATGACCTGATTCGTTTACTGCCAATGCGGCTATATGGCTGTGCTCGTCAATAATACCAGCAGTTAAATGCTTACCTGTAGCATCTACCACTTTAGCGCCTCCAGCGCTTAAATTTGTTCCAATCTTCGCTATTTTTCCATTTTTGATAAGTACATCGGTATTTTTTAAAATACCGGCTTCTTCACTTGTCCATACCGTAGCATTTTTAAATAAAACAGTTTCTGATTTTGGTTTGTTTGCAAAACCATATCCTACATTCGGATACATTACAGGCATTACTTTCGACGCATCTTTAGCTTTGTCATCTTTACCTTCTTTTTCTTCAAAAGCTTTAGATTTAGCTGCTGTGAATTGAGTTTCTGTTCCGTTAGGTGAAACTAAAAGGCCTGAAAGATTATCAGAACCTTCTGTTGTCGCTCCGGTCATTCTATACGTATTATCACCATTATCCGTAGCAAATGACATAATCAACCAATTGTTGTCATATGCTATTTTAGAAGCCAGTTTCATAGTATCTTGTTTTACCTCTATTGAAGGTTTTGAAACTTCACCAGTTATTGATATAACGTACATTTTACCTTGTACGTTTAAGTTGTAATCTCCACGAATATCTTTTGTATCCATGGAATTGATGACACTTTTTGAACCTTGTACCCAATTTTCGAATAAGGTAGTTGAACTGTCAAACACATCACCTGAGGTTATTAAAAAGTTCGCGTAAGCACCAGTTTTTAAGGAACCAATTTGATTTGATTTTCCTAAAATTTGAGCCGGTATAGTGGTTAATGCCTCTAAGGCCTTAGTTTTTGGTAGTCCATATTTAATGGCTTTCATTAATTTTTCCTTGAAATTTGAAGGAGATTTTAAATCATAGGTAGTTAGAGAAAACTGAATGCCATTGTCTGCCAATACTTTTGGGTTAGTAGGTGCTTGGTTCCAAAAACGCATATCTTGTAAGGAAACATAACCAACTGCATATGGGTCAGAAACGTCATAGGCATCAGGGAAATTAATTGGAATTATAAATTTTGCATTAGTTGCTTTAATTTCTTCGATTCTTTCAAATTCATTACCACCACCTAAAATAGTATATTGAATTCCATTAGCATCTCCAATTTTATCGGCACGCAAATCATTTCCTTTGTCTTTCGCTTCAAAAATTTGAACTAAATTTTTATTGGTATTCAAAGCTTCTAATGAAAGGTCAGTTGTTGTAGAATTACCTTTTGAATACCAATCGGCGTCACTATACATTTGTCTTAGCAATGCTAAGGCGCCCATTAATGAGCTAGGATATGATTGACCTTTAGCAATACTTTTGTCTAAAGAAAAATACTGTGCAGACTTATCATCAAGAATACGGTTAGCATCTGTACCTTCACCATTTAAAGCAATTAAGACTCCGGTTCCTCTTGCGATACCATCTTGTATATGAGAATTTACGACACCAAAACCAGCTTCACGTAAAACTTTGGCCTCCTTATCATCATATTTAAATTTGGCAATGGCTTTATTCTCTGGCATAATGTGATCGTTCCAATAATAGCCATCTCTAGAAGGCGCATATTCTGCAGATCGCCCACTACCTGGTTTCTTTTTAGGTTGTTCAACTCCAAATTTTGAATATACATCAATAAAAGATGGATAAATTGACTTTCCTTTTAGGTCAATAATTATTGAGTTTTCTGGTATACTGACCGTACTAGAAGCACTTACAATTTTACCTTGTTGAATTAGTAATGTTCCCTTTTCAATTATTTGTGTTGGAGTTACATAAATTTTGGCGTTGGTAAAAGCCGTGTAGTTATTGTTGTTGGCTTTTACCCCTGCATTTTCAGGGAAATACTCTTGAGCGGTTAAAATACTGCTACACCAAAGAAGGCATAGCGCAAAAAATAGTTTTTTCATTATGTATGGTTTGAATTAGTTCTTTAAAAATACTGGGATTTACCAGTACATACAGTCTATTTTACTTTTGTTTAACAGTTGAAAGTTCTTTAATTCATAATATGCATTTTAATCTTAAAATATTATACGAAAGACTGTTATTCTATAATTTGATTGCGGAATGTATAAACCAATTATAGTGGCTTTTGCTTATGGTAAGCGACCAAAAGAGATACAACAGCATTGTAACTTCTAATACCTTCGGTTTGATTATTAGCTTTTAGAAAAGAATTGAATATTGATTTGAAAACTGGTTCCATAGGATTTTCGTAAGAATTCCAAAAATTCGACATTTCCTGAAAGTTGTTCTTCACACCAGGATTTAAAGTGGATAGTAAACGGTTGAATTCTTCTTTGTCTGAGCTTCTTATATCACTTAAACAATATCCTAATGCATATGCATAGCCTGCATATTGAAAATAGATGTCATTATTATTAGCAGTAACCAAATAGCCTATAAAATTAGTTTCGTTCTCAGCAGAATATCCCAATTGATGGCCAATTTCGTGACCAACTACCACAGGAAATCTAAAATTTGGAAGTAGACCGTTTACTTGGGCTTCATTCGTGAAAGGATTCAGATAGCCAGCGTAACCCATATATGTTAATCCAGTGCTGAAAAGTGATTTTTTTACACTAGGTCTGTCATATGCAAGAAACGGGTGAATAGTTTTAAGATGGTCATAACCTTGAATAGTTTTATTGAAAATTTCCTTTTGAGAATAAGGGATATTAACGGCTAAGCTAGAGTCTTTAGTAATTGCAACCTGAGATTCGTTCGTCTTTTGAATCAATTTTTCTGTAAATTCTAGTAAATCTTGGTACTCTTTATTTGGTGACAACTGTAATTTTTGGGACAAGGGTTCACGGTAGTAATTCATTCCCCACATAAAATGAAAGGTGAAATATGCGACAGAAAGTATCATTAATACGTTGCGAACAAAAGCCAATTTGTTTTTCCAGATAGATTTTCTATTTCGATATAGATATGTAATTGCTAGTATTATTAGCGCGAAATAGATCAGGTCTCCAATTGAAAAAGGAATCCAACCGAACAATATCCTAAAAAGTCTAGAGATAAAGGGATAAAAACCCGTGCTATAATAATTCTCAACGAATTCTGAGTAGTTGCCGAGGCATTTTACGATTACGATTTGGGGAATCAATGAAAGTGCTATGGCATTTTTAAATGATATCTTCATTATCTCAAAAATAGCGAAATCCTTTTTCTATGAGTATTTTTGTGGTCATTAACTATGAAAATAAGTTATGAATATTAATCAGTTGGAACCTAAATCGGTTTGGAAGAATTTTTCAAAATTAAATGCAGTACCTAGGCCTTCAAAAAAGGAGGGAAGAGTAATTGCTTTTATGTTAGGATTCGGTAAGGAACTTGGCTTGGAAACTTTTTCTGATGCCATTGGTAATGTTATTATTAGAAAGCCGGCAACTTCAGGAATGGAGAGTAGAAAAATGATAACGCTACAAAGCCATTTAGATATGGTTCATCAAAAAAATACAGATACTCAATTCGATTTTGATGTACAAGGCATAGATATGTTCATAGATGGTGATTGGGTAAAGGCTAAGGGAACGACCTTAGGTGCTGATAACGGTATGGGAGTAGCAGCAATAATGGCATTGCTTGAGAGTGATTCAATTACTCATCCTGCTCTTGAAGCATTGTTTACTATTGATGAAGAAACAGGTATGACTGGTGCCTTTGGGTTGGAAGGAGGTATTTTAAAAGGGGAGATACTTTTAAATCTTGATACAGAGGAAGATGATGAAATTGATATAGGTTGTGCTGGCGGTATTGATGTTACTGCAACTAGATCATATAATAAAAAGCCAGGTAAACATGGTGATACGGGACTTGAAATCACTATTAAGGGATTGAAGGGTGGACATAGTGGAATGGATATTCATAAAGGGCTTGGTAACGCAAATAAAATCATGAACCGCTTTCTTTATTTGGGTCTAGATTATAATTTGCGAATTAGTTCTTTAGAAGGTGGAAGTTTACGAAATGCCATACCTAGAGAAAGCATTTGTCGATTGAATGTTGGGAGAAAGCATGTTGCTGAGGTTATTACAAAATTTAATGCCTTAGCTGATACTATTAAAGCAGAATTAACAGTACAAGAACCTAGTATTACTATTAGCTTAGAGGAGATTAAGCCGGCGAATGAAGTAATGGGCCTTGGTACTCAAGGCAAGTTCATAAAAGCCGTTTATGCCGCTCAAAATGGGGTATATGCGATGAGTGCTTCAATTGATGATTTGGTAGAAACTTCGAATAACATCGCAAGTGTTTTGGTTAAAGATGGCAATATTACTATTTCATGCCTAACACGTTCTTCAGTTGATTCTGCAAAACTGGACTTGGCAAATTCGCTACGATCTGTTTTTGAATTGGGAGGTTTTAAAGTGGAATTTAGTGGTTCTTACCCAGGTTGGAATCCTAATCCGGATTCCAAAATACTTTCAATAACTAAGTATACTTATATAGATTTATTCAAAGAAGAACCAAAGGTAATTGCTTGTCATGCCGGTTTGGAGTGTGGTATATTAGGACAAAACTATCCCGATATTGATATGGTAAGCTTTGGTCCTACAATTTTGGGAGCTCACTCACCAGATGAGCGCGTGAGTATTTCTTCTGTTCAGAAATTTTGGAAATTACTATTAGAAATTTTAAAAAATACAAATTAAATAAATGCATAAAAAAACCCATTAGCTTAAACTAATGGGTTTTTTAATATATAATGATTTTAATTTGTAATGCCTGTTATTTCTAAATCAAATACGACATCTGAATTTGGCGGAATTGGGCCAGTGCCTTGTTCGCCCCAGCCAAGGTGTGATGGTATAAATATGCGAAGTTTATCGCCTACCTTCATCGTTAACAATGCTTCTCTGAATCCAGCAACTAATCTAGATTCCGGAGAATAATCCATAGGTACAGCCATATAGCCGCCACCTTGTTCTCTGTTCCAATCGAAAGTTCCGTATTTACGAGCAACCTCTTCATAATTACTGTCGAACAAAGTACCATCCATCAAATAACCAGCATAAAAAACATTTACTTTTTGCCCTACTTTAGGCCTTTCACCATCTCCGTTTTTTAAAGTTAAAATTTTAAGTCCAGATGGTAAAGAAGTAGCTTTCGCTTTTTCATCTTCTATTTGCATTGCAAACTCTTCCTTCACTTTTTTAACAGCTTCTATTTTTTCAGCCTTTTCTTTCTCTATTGCAGCTAACCTATCTTCTTCTCCATCAAAGTATGCTGTAATAATTTTGACTGCATCAAATTTACGAGCCTCTTTGCCATTACGTATAATTTCTACAGTATTCATGGTAACAGGTTCTACAGGTTTATTACCAGCACCAACTGCTACATTAGCGATGGAATCAACAACATCCATGCCCTCTATAACTTCACCGAAAACAGTATGTTTATTATCTAACCAAGGTGTAGCTTTATGAGTAATGAAAAATTGACTTCCATTTGTGCTAGGTCCTGAGTTGGCCATAGAAAGAATACCCTTTTTGTCATGTACCAAAGAGTCATTGAACTCATCCATAAATTTATATCCTGGGTTTCCCGTTCCTTGCCCTAATGGATCACCACCTTGTATCATAAAATCTTTCATGACCCTATGGAATATTAGCCCATCGTAATACTTTTTACCTTTATATTCTTCACTTACAAAAGTATTTGTACCCTCTGCAAGCGATACAAAGTTTGCAACAGTTACAGGGGTTTTACCTTGCTCTAGGCGAACGATAAT
Source organism: uncultured Maribacter sp. (assembly GCF_963974015.1). GTDB lineage: Bacteria > Bacteroidota > Bacteroidia > Flavobacteriales > Flavobacteriaceae > Maribacter. The sequence continues at coordinate 70,890 of NZ_CAXBBZ010000010.1, forward strand.
ATCACCTTTAGAAGTTTTTATATCGGCAAAGATGCCGTCACCTAAGTCAGCTCTTTTACTGGTTTTACAGCTGGTCATAATTAAAGCGATAACTGCAAGCAAGTACATTTTTTTAATCATAATAGTTATTTTAATTTACTGTATTATCTTCTTGTTTTTCAATTTGTAAAATGGTAATTGTTGATTTTAAAGGAATGTTGCTCCCAATTTTGTTCTCATCACCATGATACCCAAATGCTATTGAAGAAGGAAACAAAAAAGTAGCCCGTTCATTTACCTTTAGCATTTTAACAGCATCACGAAGTCCTAGAAAAAGCTCCTGTTTATTAACCTTGTAGGTTATAACACCAATATCTTCCTTTGAGTAAATAGTGTCATTGTCCAAAGTTAAAATATCATAGTTAAACACTACTAAATCACCTGTTTTAGGAGTATATTCACTTTCTTCATTGACATTTAAATAATGGTACCATGATCCAGATGCACTATGGGAATAGTGTTTTAAAGAATCAAGTTTTATAATATCTTGAATTTTACTTTCTTCTGCTTCCAATAATTTTCGACTCCTTTCAATAGATTCTTTGAAAAAACTACCACTTTTTGTTTGAACCGGTTTTCTAGGTTCTGGACCATCGCAGCTACTAAAAATTATAAAAAGAAATAATAATGAAACTAATCTCATGATTGTAATTGATTCTTATATAATGGTAATAATGAAGTAAAGTATTTTATGGTTTCTTCTATCGAATAATCACTTTTTCCACCAGCCGCATTGGTATGGCCGCCGCCATGAAAGTGTTTCCTTGCGAAGTCATTTACTGAAAAATCACCCACTGATCTGAATGATATTTTAAAAATACCCTCTTCTTTATTTTCAATGAATATTACTGCAAAGCGAATACCGTCTAATGTTAACCCGTAGTTAACAAAGCCTTCGGTATCTCCCTTTTGATAACTATAGGTGTCTAGCTCGTCTTGACTTAAAGTGATATATGCAGTAGAATATTCTTCTAATATGACCATATTCTTTAAAGCACATCCCAACAAATGTAGCCTGCTTGGCGAATTGGTGTCATATATACGGTGATGAATTTCTGTGCCCTCTGCACCTTTGTCCATAAGGTCGGCAATAACTCTATGTGTATTGCTTGTAGTAGCAGCGAATTTGAAAGAACCCGTATCTGTCATTATTCCTGTATAAATACAGTTGGCCATTTCAGAGGTTATACTATTCTCATCACCTAATTTTTTAATTAGAACATAAATCATTTCACAGGTTGAACTCATACTTACATCTGAATACATAATTTTCGCATAATCAGATGGCTCTTGATGATGATCGACCATTACAAAAGTGGCACTCGAAGATTCTAATGTTTCGCTCATGTGACCTACACGACCTAAATGATTAAAATCTAGCGTAAAAACAATATCTGCATTTTTAATACATGACTTTGCTTGTATGTTTTCCTTTTCGAAATTTAATATCTTATCTGCTCCTGGCATCCACTTTAAAAATTTCGGATAATCATTAGGAGAAACAATACTTGCAGTATGTCCACTATTAATGAGATAATGCCAAAGCGCCAACGTAGAGCCGATAGCATCTCCGTCAGGATTTTTATGTGGTATAATCGCTATTTTCTTTGAAGAAGAAAGCAGCTTTTTAAGCTCATTTAGGTGCTCTAAATTCATGGCGCCAAAGATACAATTTAATAATATAGGCTTTAAAGCGAATAACTTAATTTTACTTATTCATAACTTACTATCATGAAAATTTCTTTAATTTCTATTTTTACGATTCTATTACTTTCTTGTTCTACAAATAAAAAGGTGACAGTTGACAAGGTAGACAAGACTGATTTTGTTCTCGCTTTTGGTTCTTGCAATAGAACGGATTTACCAAATTTGTTATGGGATGATATTTTAAATACAAATCCTGATGTTTGGGTTTGGGGCGGGGATAACATTTATGCAGATACCGACGATATGGAAGCGTTGAGAACAATGTATACTGAGCAAAAGAAGAATAAAGGGTATAAAAAGCTTATTGAAAACATAGAAATCATCGGTACTTGGGATGATCATGATTATGGACTTAATGACGGTGGTGTAGAATTTCAGGCTAAAGCGGAAAGTCAACAAGAGTTTTTGAATTTCATGAATGTTCCAATGGATAGTCCATTAAGAAAACAAGAGGGAGTCTATAGTTCAAAGAAATATGATTTAGAGAAGGGCAGTATTAATATAATAGTTTTAGATACCAGATATTTTAGAACTGCTATAACATTGGATACTGAAACAGATAAAAGAGTAAAGCCCAATGAATATGGCGTGGGCACTGTACTTGGAGAAATTCAGTGGGCTTGGTTAGAAAAGCAATTGAACCAATCTAATGCAGATTTTAATGTTATTGTAAGCAGTGTTCAAGTTCTATCTAATGAGCATGGTTTTGAGGCATGGGGTAATTTCCCTCATGAGGTAGATCGTTTAGAAAAATTAATTTCTAGTTCTAAGGCTAAGGGAGTTATTATATTATCTGGAGATCGTCATATCTCTGAATTTTCTCAAACACAAATAGATGACAACAATTATCCATTAATCGATTTTACGAGTAGTGGACTCACGCATGCGTATAAAGGATATACAGGAGAGCCTAATCCGTATAGAGTTGGGAATGTTGTTTTTATAGAAAGTTTCGGAACTTTAGAGTTCGATTTTAGTTCTAAGAAGGTTGATTTTAAGATAATTGGCGACAACGGTGTTGTCTTGCAGAAATTAGAACAACGCTATGAATAGTTGTGAGTTTTGTGGAAAAACGTATTTTTGCGCAAAAATTAAGATATGAGTACGAATAGAACCTTTACTATGATTAAGCCAGATGCCGTTGAGAATGGGCATATTGGGGCAATATTAGAAAAAATTACAGCTGCCGGGTTTAAAATAGTGGCTATGAAATATACACAACTTAGCTTAAGAGATGCGCAAGAATTCTATGGTGTACATAGAGAGCGTCCTTTCTTTGGTGAGTTGGTTGAGTTTATGACAAGAGGACCAATAGTTTCCGCTATTTTAGAAAAAGAAAATGCTGTTGAAGATTTTAGAGCATTGATAGGTGCTACTAATCCTGCAGATGCAGCAGAAGGTACTATTCGTAAAATGTTCGCTACTAGTATTGGTGAAAATGCAGTACATGGTTCAGATAGTGATGAGAATGCTGCCCATGAAGGTTCTTTCCATTTTGCTGGAAGAGAAATTTACTAGATTAGAAAAAATAATTTTTAATAAGCCAGTTCGAAAGGACTGGCTTATTTATTTTCCTTCAACCATCATTTAGCGTAGTACTATTTTTTTTACCAGTTCTTTACCTATTTCTTCATTGATCATGCGTATTATTTTCGATTTCCCTAAGCTTAATTCTTCTCTTAATACCGATGAGGATAGAGAAACATAAAGGGTGTCGAAACGTAATTCAATTTCGGTCGTGTAATTATTTACCCCATTACCCATAAGTCTTACCCATGCCTCTCGTGCATCTACTTTATCCATTCCCTTTTCTAATTTATTCTTTTGAATAAATGCAGAAAGAGCGTCTTTCATAGATGTATTTTCATTGTCTCGCCTTGCCATTATGGGTTTATATTTATAGGTTCAAATCGTTCATATGTATAGGTGATGTCTTGGTCGTTTTTTACCGAGAAACTTTTTTCTGTAAGAGAGATTAAAACTTCTTCCCAAGTATTAAGTTCGGTGGTGTAATGCATAAAGACAGAATCATTGGCGACTATAATAAGTATCGGCTCGGCATCGTTCGAAGTTTCGAATGTGCCATTGAATTTAGGACTCATTTTTTTTCTAAAACCCCTTAAAGAATCTAAACTGATGTAATCGACTGTGGTATTTACCGAATACTCTTTTTTGGTACCATCCTTAAAGATAACCTCTTTTATTTCCCAGTAACCATTTAAAAGATGTAATTGCTCTTGGTCAACTTTTGAGCCACATGAGATAAATGATAAAGTACAAAATAGAAGAAGTTGTTTCATTATTTAAGTTTGAATATTTTATATGACTGATGAATTTTTTTTACCACACTTTCTGTCCGTTCTGCATGGGTATCACTTAAGAAAATCTGACCAAAGTTCTCGTCATTGACCAAAGTGATAATATGTGATACACGATGTTCATCTAATTTATCGAAAATATCATCTAAAATTAAAATTGGAGTTGTGCCACTTTGCGATTTCATAAAATGGAACTGCGCGAATTTAAGGGCTATCAGAAATGATTTTTGTTGACCTTGACTACCGAATTTTTTAATAGGAAATTCACTTATCTCGAAATTAAGATCGTCTTTATGAATGCCAACACTGGTGTATTGTAATGCGCGATCCTTATCTAGGTTTTTGTTTAGTAAAGTCAGTAGGTCGTCATGTAGTAATTTACTATCGTAGCTAAGTGATACTTTTTCAGTATCACCGGTAATAGCTTTATATTGCTCCTGAAAAATCGGAATAAATGCTTCTAAAAAAGAAGTTCTTTTATTGAATATTTCAGTGCCGTAAGTATGTAATTGTTCATTGTAAACTGCTAAAGTATCTTTGTTAAAGGTGCGATTAGCGGCAAAATATTTTAAAAGTGCATTTCTTTGTGATATTACCTTATTGTAATTGATAAGTTGCTGTAAATACTTTTTGTCAGATTGAGAAATGACACCATCAATAAATTTGCGGCGAGTATCACTACCCTCAATTATTAGATCACGATCTGCAGGGGAAATAATTACTAACGGTAGTAAACCTATATGGTCTGCAAAACGCTCATAGGCTTTGCCGTTTCTTTTAATTATTTTTTTATTGTTTCTTTTTAAACTGCACACAATTTTTTCTTCTCGGTCATCTTTTTCGAAGGTTCCGTCGATTACAAAGAAGTCGGATCCATGACGAATATTTTGAGAAGAAATAGGATTAAAGTAGCTTTTTCCAAAAGAAAGATGGTAAATAGCATCGAGAATATTGGTTTTGCCAATGCCATTATCACCGACAAAACAATTTATCTTAGAATCGAATACAAGTTCTTTAGACTCAAAATTTTTGTAATTGATCAATGTTAATTGTCTCAGCAGCATTAAATTTTTTAAATTTTGGATTTGGAAGGATGGAAACTACCTAAAAATATCCAAAAATAACGAATAAATACACTATAGGATTTCAATAAAACCTTTATTTTTGCGCGACCAATAAATTTAGAGATGGCTACATATAAGAAAAGAGGATATAAACCTGAAACCAAAGCTGAAAAGCAAGAATTTGAAGAACAAGAAAGTACAACCGCTGAGGTTTTTAGTTCTTTAGATGAAGGAGCTTCGAGATCAGAAGAGTGGGTTTCTAAAAATCAGAACTATATATTAAGTACTATTGTGGTAATAGCGATATGTGGTTTAGGTTATTTGGCTTACAACCAATTTGTTGTAAAACCTAAAGAGACAAGTGCGGCTAATGAAATGTACTATCCACAACAATATTTTGACCAAGCTTTGGCGAGTACAACTGCTAAAGATTCTTTGTTTACATTGGCATTAGAAGGTGCTGATGGTAAATATGGCTTTTTAGATATCATTGAAGAATATAGTGGTACCCAGGCGGCAAATTTAGCTAATTACGGTGCCGGTATGTCTTATTTGAATATGAACAAATATCAAGAAGCAATAACGTATTTAGAAGATTTTAGTTCAGAAGATGCTATTTTAGGCGCTTTGGCCAAAGGTGGTTTAGGTGATGCATTTATGCAATTAGGCCAGCCTTCTGATGCCTTAGGTTATTATGAAGCTGCAATTGCTCATAGCAAAAATGAATTTACTACTCCAAAATTTTTATACAAAGCAGGTGTAACTGCTTTGGAAATGGGAGATAAAAGTAAAGCTTTAGGCTTTTTTGAAAGAATTAAAAATGAGTTTCCAAAATCAGAAAATGCAAATTCTATAAACGCTTTTATAGGAATGGCTAAAAGTGGTGAATAATGGCAACAATAAATAAAAATTTATCAGTTTATGATAAAGCAACAATCCCAAACGCGAACGGACTTCGGTTTGGGATTGTTGTTTCTGAGTGGAATGCTGAAATTACTGAAGGGTTATTTTCTGGAGCATTAGAAACTTTAATAGATTGTGGTGCAGTGAAAACTGATATTTTAAGATGGAATGTGCCGGGTAGTTTTGAACTAACTTATGGTTCAAAGAAAATGATCGAGACACAGAAAGTCGATGCAGTTATTGCTATCGGTAGCGTAATTAAAGGCGAGACTAAGCACTTTGATTTTGTATGTGAGGCCACGGCACAAGGCATAAAAGATTTAAATGTTACCATGAATGTTCCTGTTATATTCTGTGTACTTACAGATAATAATATTCAACAATCGATTGACCGTAGTGGAGGTAAACATGGTAACAAAGGCACTGAGGCTGCAATTGCTGCAATTAAAATGGCCGTTCTTGGTAAATAGTAAATACCAATTTTCTTTTTAATTCTTTGTAGAACCTAACTTCAGTATAGGTATACTACAGCTGTTAACAAATTTTGGCATTCCTTATATGCCCTGTTTTTCTATTTTAAGTAACTTTGGTGATATGGGGATGTTGAGTAAAATAACACGGTTACGAAAAAATAGGAAATTCGATTATAGTCCTAGATATTATGATGGCAAGGGTAAAGGCAATCCTTTTAAAATGGAACCCAAATTTGACCAATTTCGTAGCACTTTAGATACGTCTCGAGGTTTAAAAAGAAAAATCAATCGTGCTTTAGAAGATGCTAAAAGAAAAGGAGATCGTAACCTGAAGATTAGGATGATAGTTATTTTAGCTATTTTACTGCTTATTTTCCTTTATATAATTGATTTTGACCTCTCAATATTCTATTCTTCATAATGGCCGATATTATTAGATTATTACCTGATCATGTCGCAAATCAAATTGCTGCAGGTGAAGTTGTTCAGCGCCCATCTTCTGTGGTAAAAGAATTATTGGAAAATGCTATAGATGCCGGTGCAACCGAAATACAGCTAATTGTAAAGGATGGTGGTAAAACATTGATTCAAATCGTGGACAATGGTAAAGGTATGAGTGGTACCGATGCTAGGTTGAGTTTTGAACGGCATGCAACATCTAAAATTCAAAAGGCAGAAGACTTATTCAATTTACATACTAAAGGTTTTAGAGGCGAGGCTTTGGCATCGATCGCTGCAATTGCGCATGTTGAAATGCTTACTAGAACTGTAGAAGATGAGATTGGTACTAGAATAAAAATGGAGGGTAGTAAAGTTGTTGCCCAAGAAGTAGTTGTTGCGCCTAAAGGGACTTCAATGCTGGTCAAAAATTTATTTTTTAATATTCCGGCCCGAAGAAATTTCTTAAAATCTGACCAAGTTGAATTTAGGCACATTACCGACGAGTTTCATAGAATTTCATTAGCGCATCCGCAAGTAGCATTTAATTTTTATAATAATGGCAGTGATGTTTTTCAATTGCCGGCCAATAATTTTAGAAAGCGTATTGTTCAAATTTTTGGAAGAAAAACTGATGAAAAATTGGTTCCTGTTGATGAAGAAACTCAAGTTGTCAAAATTTCAGGTTACATACAAAAGCCTGAGTTTGCCAAGAAGAGTAGGGGTGAACAATTTTTCTTTGCTAACAATAGGTTTATAAAAAGTCCGTATTTACATCATGCTATTTTAGGGGCTTTTGAAGGATTAATTCGCCCTGGTACCCACCCTGGTTACTTTCTAAACTTAGAGGTTGATCCAGGTACAATAGATATCAATATACATCCAACCAAAACAGAAGTTAAATTTGATGATGAGCATACTTTATATGCAATGCTCAAGTCTACGGTGAAGCATAGTTTAGGTCAATTTAATGTTACGCCTGCTATAGATTTTGAACAAGACCAGAATTTAGATACTCCTTATTCATATAAGAATAAGGAAGTTGGTATACCCCAAGTTGTAGTAGATTCTTCGTTTAATCCATTTGAAGCGGTTAAAACATCGAAAGGTAATTCTACTGGTAACTATTCTAAGCCTAAGGTTGAAGGATGGGAAAACTTATACTCTGACATGGAAGTGTCTTTAGATGGAAATAGTAATTTAGAATTTGAGTCTGAAGTTGTAAATAGTAGTATTTTTGATGAAGGTAAAGAAGTTGTAGACCATACGACTACTACTTTTCAATTGCGTAAAAAATATATTATAACGACTATAAAATCTGGCATGGTCGTTATTAATCAGAGCAGGGCACATCAACGAGTTCTTTACGAGAAATTCTTGAAAAATATTACTATTAAGGAAGCGGTTAGCCAGCAATTATTATTTCCACTTACTTTGTCATTTTCACCAAGTGAGATTGGTATTCTTAATGAAATAAAAGAGAATTTATGTACCGTTGGCTTTGTGTTCGGTGAAGTTGCTGTTGATGGTGTAGAAATTAAGGGAGTACCTGTTTTAGTAGCAGAGAGTGAAGTACAAATGATTATGGAGCAATTAATTTCTGATTTTCAACAAGAGGTGCCAGGCGATAGTTTTTCGCAAAGCGATATGTTGGCAAAAACACTGGCAAAAACTTTATCGGTAAAAACAGGTGAAACGTTAGATGAGTTTTCTCAAGTGAAATTGGTAAATGATTTATTTGCCTGTAAGGAAACAACCTTGAGCCCGTTTAATAAAAAAGTATATATGACAATCACTGAGAATGATATTGAACGAAAATTTATTTAAATGGGAAGAATTACAGAAACAATCAAGCACTTACTTATAATTAACATTCTGTTTTTTGTTGCTGCGCAAATGTTTGGCGCACAAATTTATGAGTTGTTTTCGTTATATTTTCCTAAGAATGAGCATTTTCAGCTGTGGCAAATTATTACCCATATGTTTATGCATGGTGGGTTTATGCATATTTTGTTTAATATGTATGCGCTGTGGGCTTTTGGTACACCATTAGAACAAATGTGGGGTAGAAATAAATTTTTGTTTTTTTATATATCTGCAGGTTTAGGTGCGGCTTTAATACATATTGGTGTCAATTATTATTATTATAATGAAGGAATGAGCGCTTTAATAGACTCGGGGTTGACAGAAAGTAGCGTTTTAGAGATTATTAATAACGGACAATACAATACGGAATGGTATTCCATTGCTGGCAGATCAACTATCGATAATTTTCTAGGAGCATTCAATACACCAGTGGTGGGTGCTTCTGGTGCAATTTATGGTATACTGGTAGCATTTGGTATGTCATATCCTAACAGCGAACTTTTTCTTATATTTCTGCCAATACCTATAAAAGCAAAGTTCTTTATTCCTGTTCTTATTGCATTAGATTTATTCTCTGGTGTAACAGGGTATAGTTTATTCGGACAAGGAATTGCCCACTTTGCCCATGTTGGAGGAGCGCTTTTCGGATTCTTAATGATGTGGTATTGGAAAAAAAATCAATTTAACAAAAATAGGTGGAACTAAGATATGGCTCAACCCAATTTAAAATATCAGTTTAGCAGGTTAAATATTGCGGAGAAGTTAATTGCTATAAACGTTTTAGTTTTTATCGTTAATGCTTTGGTGCCTTTTTTATTGGGTATACCTAAAAACAGTATTGTACAGTGGTTCGAGCTGCCAAATGATATCGTTGATATTGCATTTCAGCCATGGTCGATTGTGACTTATTCTTTTTTTCATGGTGGAATTGGGCATCTATTTTGGAATATGCTGATGATATATTTTGTTGGAAAAATCTTTCTTAATCTATTTGATACGAAACGATTTTTGAACGTTTATATACTCGGTGTCATATTAGGTGGATTGTTTTTTGTTTTAGGCTACAACATCTTTCCGGCTTTTTTTAATACTAATGCATTCCTTATTGGAGCTTCTGCCGGAGCAAGTGCAGTTCTGATTTTTGTATGTACCTATCTGCCGAATCAAGAGGTAAGAATTATTTTTTTCAATGTAAAACTTTGGATGGTCGGAGCGGTCGTTGTTTTATTAGATTTAGTTCAATTGCCGATAAGTAATTCTGGAGGGCATTTGGCACACCTAGGAGGTGCTTTCTTGGGTTATTTATATGCAAGTCAATTGCTTAAAGGAAATGATATAGGCTCGGGCTTCTCTAAATTTATGGATAGCATTGCAAATATATTTAAAGGTTCGGAAAAGAAAGCTCCGATGAAAACTGTTTATAAAAACAAAAAGACGAGTAGCAGTACCTCTTCTGCGGCAGATTATGATAAAAAGACCCATCAAAGAAAGATTGACTCCATACTTGATAAGATAAGTAAGTCTGGGTATGAAAGCCTGTCTAAAGTAGAAAAAGACTTTTTATTTAAAGCCGGTAAAGAGAGCTGAACAAGATGAAAAAACAATCGTTTTTCTCAAAAATCATGTTGCTATTGAACATGATTTTCTCTTTTTGTTTATTGTTGGCATGTATTATTCCATATACTTCATCGGCTAGTTTGGCATTTGTTAGTTTAGCAGTTCCTTTATTGGTTTTTGTAAATATTTTATTCCTTGTATATTGGTTATTACGTAAGAAATTTTATTTCCTTGTCTCCCTATCAATTTTGGTTTATGGTTATTTGACGTTAGGTACGTTTATTGGTTTTAACTCAATGAATAAATCTATAAGTAATGACGACTCAATTACAATTATGAGTTTTAATAGTTTGGGTTTTAGAGGTAAAGAGGATGAATGGAAAAGTACAGCGGGTGATACCATAGTTAAGTTTATTCAAAATGAACGTCCTGATATTGTTTGTTTTCAAGAGTTCGATTACAAGAAAATTAGATCTCATTATTTTGAAGAATACCCGTTTAAGTATGTTGATTTCGAATTCGGACCTGATAATGGAAGGGTCATTCAAGCGGTTTATTCTAAGTTTAAACTTTTAGAAAAGGGACTTTTAGAATTTCCTGAATCATCCAACAGCGCAATTTTTGTAGATATAAGATACAAGAAGGATACAGTTCGTATTTATAACCTTCATTTAGAATCTTTAAATATTAGACCTAACAGTATTAAAAAAGAGCGTTCAGATAAATTGTATGGGAGATTAAGAGATTCTTTTGCCAAGCAGCAAGAACAGTCTTGTATTGTAAGAAACCATATGAATAATAGTCCTTATAAATCTATTGTTTGTGGGGACTTTAATAATACTCAATTTTCAAACTCATATTTTACAATAAAGGGTGATTTAAAGGATAGTTTTTTAGAAAAGGGTAGGGGTTATGGTAAGACAATCAACTTCTGGAAATTTCCATTTCGAATCGATTATATTTTAGTAGACCCATCTTTTGAAGTACTATCTCATAAAAATTATGATATTAATCTTTCTGACCATGAACCAATCATGGCGACTATTAAAATTCCGACCTAATAAATAGACAATCTACGGTATCTGCTAGTATATGTAGTAATAAAGCTAAGCCGATTACTCTTGTTTTTTTTAATATAAAGAGAAGTATAAATACTGCTATTGCCCAATAGCTATGAAGCGGGTGAAAATTAATGCTACAGCGATTTGGTTCGAACATAGGGTTGGCCAATACATGATCCAAGTCTATAACGATACCTAACAATAATATTATGGATACCCAAAATCGATTTTCTTTATAAAAGTAAAAGGCTATAAAAATCGGAACGATAAAATGAATGCCATAATGGGCTATAAACCTAACCATTAGTTGGTATAATGAATTCGTGCTTTAAGTAATCTACCGTATTTGGGCCAACATTAAAAAGTAAGTCTAAGATGCTTAAATTAGGTATAAAACCATTGCGGTCACCAAATACTTGAACATAAGGTTCAAAGTCTAATTTAGGTTTTAGTTTGGCGCTAATCAAAGATCTATAGTCTTTGTTATCAACAGGTTTTTCTTCAAACTTTTCTGTTTTGGTCTGTGGCATTTCTAACTGAAGACACTCGAAAACAGTATCAATTGTCTTTAAGTTAAAGCCTAGTAGGCTTTCAAAGGGTTCTGTGTACAATGGTTTAATATCATCTTCATAAAACTCAAAGAAGGGTGATGTTCTATAGGCCGTTTCTAAAGTACGCCAATGTTGTCTTTGCCATGGGTACGAATTGTCTATAGTTACATCTTTATATTTTTGTCTTCCGTTGGCTTTACCTACATGTATAATAGGGATACTTAGAATATGTTTACCTCGGTCATTACAAATGTATGTCCGGTTTCTAAATGTCTGTTTTTGGTAATTGTCCTCTACTTCCCAACAGATATCATGGTGCATAATATAACTGAACGTAAGAATGTTCGGAAAATAAGATGGATGAATTAATTTCATCTGTTAAGATTTATAGTTTAAGTGGCTAAATTTATTTCTTCGCCTTGTTTCGTTTCCAAAACCAGTTTCCAACGAAATAAGCAACCAATAAAATCAAGAAATACTTGAAGTAAGATTGTGGCTCACCTTCCCCATTTACTGTGGTAAAGATACGGTCCCATCTAGGTCTCCAATTGCTAATACCTTCAGTGAAATTATCGAAACTCATCCAAATGAAAATGGGGGTACCTACAATATGATTTTCAGGTACATACCCCCAAGCTCTACTATCTTCAGAATGATCTCTGTTATCACCCATCATCCAATAATAATCTTGCTGAAAAGTATATGAAGTAGCAGGTTTTCCGTTAATGAGGATTTGATTTCCTGAAACAGAAATTTCATTTTTTTCGTATTCGCTAATAATCTTTTTGTAAAGTGGTAAAACTTTAAGGTTCAAATCTACGGTAGCTCCTTTTTGTGGAATATAAATAGGACCCATTTGACTGTAATTCCATGGGTAATCAGGACTTTGAGGAAATAAATTCACTCCTCTTCGTCCTTTTTCAGCTACATTTTGGATTACTGAATCTATTCTAGGGTCAGCTTTAAGTGTTTTAACCATATCAGCGGTTAAAGGTACTGTGCGTTCACGGTCGGTAATTTCTTTTAGAGATAATCTATATTTCGATATGACATTGGCAGGTATGCCAGAACCTTTTGTGTACAGTTCTATTTGACCATTTTCAGCTTGATTATAACCTAGAAGATAACTTCGTATTCCGTTAACCTGCTCTTGATTTAAGGGACTAGATAAATATTTTCTGGTAAAGTCTGTAATGCCTAAGGCATCAAGAGTTCTTGAGGATACACCTTTAGAACTATATACTTTGTAGTCAAACTGTGGTTTGGCACTGCCTGGTAATTCTAATTGCTTCCCATTAATAAATACATAACCATTTCGAACTTCTAACGAATCGCCTGGTACACCCACACAACGCTTAACATAATTCGATTTTTTGTCAATAGGCTTATCCACTCCTTTTTCTTTTTTAAAGAATACACGAACCGTATCGGCAGGCCAGCTAAAAACTACAATGTCATTTCTGTGGACTTTGGTAAAACCAGGAAGCCTGAAATAGGGTAGTTGTGGCTTTTTTAAATAAGAAGGGACTCCTAAAACAGGAAGTGTATCATGAACCATTGGTGCTGCAATCGTAGTCATTGGTGTTCTTGCGCCATAGTGAAATTTACTTACGAAAAGAAAATCACCTACTCTTAATGTACGTTCTAAAGATCCCGTAGGAATTACATACGGTTGAATGAAATATGTATGTACCAAAGTAGCTGCTACAATTGCAAATAATATAGAACTTACCCATTCGCCCATGGCAGTTTTTGGTTGCAGACTTCTATCTTGTATGTAAGTGACATCTAACGAATAATTGACATAATATATATAAAAGCCAAGGGTAAAGACAACAAGCCACGTTTCTAAGGTGCTATTACGACCAAAACTTCTTATCGTTTCAACCCAAATTACAGGAAACATCAATAAGTTGATAATCGGGATGAATAAAAGAATTACCCACCATTTAGGTCTATTTATAATTTGCATTAATACAATAGCATTGTAAACAGGTATAGCTGCTTCCCAAGCTTTTCTACCAGCTTTTACATATAATTTCCAAGTACCTAAAAAGTGTATCACCTGTACAAGTAAAATGAAAATAATCCATTGGGTGGCGTTCATGAGCTTTGTTTTTTATAGAAATAGTATGATTTTTTTCGATGCTATTTTATACATCAATAATCCATCAGTCTTTATGTTTGATTATTGTTACTTTTTTTAACCAAGGTTTAACACATCTCGCATTGAGAAAATACCGGTTTTACCAAGAATCCATTCAGCTGCAGTAACTGCTCCTAAAGCAAATCCTTCTCTATTGTGTGCGGTATGTTTTATTTCAATACTATCTACAACATTGTCATATGTGACAGTATGTGTACCTGGAGTTTTACCTATTCTTTTTGAGGTGATGGACAATGAGCCATTAGAATCATCATCTAATTTCCATTGAGTATATTCAGAGTTGGATATGACTCCTTCAGCCAAAGAAATTGCCGTGCCACTAGGTGCATCTAGCTTTTGCGTATGATGAATTTCTTCTAATGAGACTTTGTACTCTGGCAAGTTCTGCATCATTTTGGCTAAATAATTATTTAACTCGAAAAAAATGTTTACTCCAAGACTAAAATTAGAGGCGTAGATAAAAGCTCCATTTTTACTTTCGCATAATGCAGCGGCATCTTCATATTTATCTAACCAACCGGTTGTGCCTGATATTACTGGAACGTTGTTTTCGATGCACTTTGTAATATTACTGTAAGCCGCTTCTGGCATACTGAAATCTATAGCGACATCCATAGAATTAAAATCAATATTCAGTGTATGCTCATCAATTTTGGCAACGATTTCATGACCTCGATTTAGGGCAACCTGCTCTATCATCTGACCCATTTTTCCGTATCCGAAAAGTGCAATTTTCATTCTTAAAATTTTATAATTAATGCCATACCGTAATTCGGACTGTTAGTTACCTGATTTAAATCAAAATATGGTTCGAAATCTATACTAAGATCATCATCAATATTGAATTGCTTTAAGTGTGCATCTACATTTGCATCCACAATATTCAGTGCATACATGCCAATTGCGACAACCAACCACAGATCACGATCACTTTGAAAACGTTCTTGTTGGTATTCAAGATCATCATTATCTAAGGATGGAATAATACCATTATTTAAATCATAAAATTCATCGTCGGTAAAACCAGCTTGTCTGCTCTTAAAAGCAGTTCTAAAACGTTGATAGTTATCATTGTTATAGGTATACATATAAATACTACCTCCAATGAGTCCCCATGCAATGGGAGCTTTCCAATATCTTTTGTTGTATATCTGTCCCATTCCAGGTAAAATGGCAGAATAAAATGCTGCTTTACTAGGTGCAAGCGGATTAAATTCTTTCTTAGATTTCTTAAACGAAACGGAGTCTTGAATTATAATAGCGTGTTGATTCAGCGTAGCTTGTAAGCTATCTGTTTCTTTTTTAGGTAAAGTCTCCTGTTCTTCTTGTGAAAAGCAGAAGTTGATAAAAAAAAGTAGAACAAAGATTAGAATTAAATTACTACGCACCTGTTATCAATTTTTTGATACGGTCGAACTCCTCTTGAGATTTAAATGGAATAGTTATTTTTCCTCTGGCATTATCAGTAGATTTTATATCGACTTTTACCGATAAGGCATCGGTTAATTCTTTAATACCCTTGCGAATAAAAACAGAAGCTTCTATTTGAACCGGTTTTTTTATTTCTTCTGTAACTACATCATCAGAATGATATGCTTTAACTGCACTTTCAGTATCTCTGACAGAGAGATTGTCAAAGATTATTTTTTCATAAAGAGCAATTTGGTCCTGCTTTTTGTCGATATTAACCAAGGCTCTACCATGGCCCATACTTAAAAAGCCATCTCTCATACCTGTTTGTATGATTGGGTCCAATTTCAGTAAACGGAGGTAATTAGCAATTGTAGACCTTTTTTTGCCCACACGCTCACTCAATTTTTCTTGGGTAAGATTAATTTCATCAATTAATCGTTGGTAAGATAATGCAATTTCAATAGGGTCTAAATCTTGGCGTTGAATATTTTCAACCAAGGCCATTTCTAAAGATTCCTGATCATTAGCAATACGTATGTATGCAGGTATTGTATCTAAACCTAATAACTTAGAGGCGCGATATCTTCTTTCCCCAGAAACTAATTGGTATTCGTTAAAACCTAGTTTTCGAACGGTAATAGGTTGAATTACACCAAGCTCGCGAATAGAAGTGGCTAATTCTTTTATAGATTCATCATTGAAATTAGAACGAGGTTGAAACGGATTAACCTCAATATGTTCTAAATCGAGTTCAATAATATTACCAACGACCTTATCAGCGTTTTTATCTGTTGCAGATTTTATATCATTTTCCGGATCTTTCAAAAGTGCTGAAAGACCTCTTCCTAGAGCTTGTTTCTTTGTCGCTTTTGCCATACTTAAACCTTCTGCTTATTTTTTTTGACTATTTCATCGGCCATATTCAAATAATTGGTTGCCCCTTTACTTGCAGCGTCATATTTGATAATACTTTCTCCATAACTAGGTGCCTCACTTAAACGAACATTACGCTGAATTACGGTATCGAAAACCATATCTCCAAAATGCTTACGCACTTCATCGACTACTTGGTTCGATAATCTTAATCTAGAGTCGTACATCGTTAATAACATGCCTTCAATATCTAAATCGGGATTGTGCAGTCGCTGAACACTTTTTATAGTGTTTAAAAGTTTACCCAAACCTTCAAGAGCGAAATACTCACATTGTATTGGTATAATGACAGAATCTGCAGCTGTTAATGCGTTCAATGTTATTAACCCTAATGACGGTGCGCAGTCAATCAATATATAATCGTAATCTTTCTTTAAATCAATAATGGCCTTCTTCAACATATATTCACGCTCATCTTTATCTACCAATTCTATTTCAATGGCAACAAGATCGATATGTGCGGGAATCAAATCAACATTTGGTGATGTTGTCTGTATAATAGTTTCTTTGGCGCTTTTTGTGTGTTCAAATAACTGATAGGAGCCAAGTTCAACACTATCTACATCAACACCTAGCCCTGAAGTGGCATTAGCCTGTGGGTCTGCATCAATTAATAATACTTTTTTTTCTAGTACACCTAGCGAGGCAGCTAAGTTTACTGTAGTGGTAGTTTTACCTACCCCTCCTTTTTGATTAGCAATAGCAATAATCTTGCCCATATTCAAAGTAAGTTAGTTCGTAAAAATACGATTATTTATGAGGCTTATGAAAGGATTTTGTTAACACTAGGTGAATAACCAAAGGCATTTGATTAAAAATGCGTTAAAATTTTAATTATGAAAGGGTTAAGGAAAAAATTTGTGTGTAGTATTTCTATTGGTGATAACTTATTAAAATGATATTAAATTAATTTTTATTTTTTTGTTTTAAGCTATCTTCATATTCAATTAGATAAATTTCCTCGTTCTTTTTCTTTAAATAGTATTCTTCACGAGCAAATCGTTCTAGTTCACCTTCATCAGATAATTTTTCAATTATTATTTTGTCCTTGGCGATCTCTTCTTTTAAAAAGTCTTGTGTTTTCTCTAGTTTTTTTATTTCCTTTCTTAATTCTAAATGAATCAATAATGAATTCGTATCAAAAAAAAGCATCCAAACTACAAAAACAGAAAGCACCAATACATACATATTGGTCATGATTTTAAACCATTTTTTTTGCTTTAAATTTTTAAATGCCATTACTCTTGCATTAATTTTTCATTGATTATACTCCTTACGATTTCAACTGCAACGGTATTGTATTTGTTATTCGGAATTATAATATCGGCATACTCTTTTGTTGGTTCTATAAATTGCTCATGCATAGGTTTAATGATAGACTGATATTTTTCTAAAGTATCATCTAAATCCCAACCTCTTTCGTTGACATCTCGTTTTAATCTTCTAATCAGTCTTTCATCGGTATCGGCATGAACAAATATTTTAATATCGAACATCTTACGAATGGCTGAATTGGTCATAATTAATATGCCTTCAACAATAATAACTTTGGTAGGGTGGGTTAGTACTGTTTTAGCCGTTCTATTACACTCAAGAAAGGAATATACAGGTTGCTCTATAGACTCCCCGTTTTTAAGCGCGATTAAATGCTGCTCTAAAAGAGAAAAATCAATAGAGCTAGGATGATCGAAATTGGTTTTTCTTCTGTCCTCTAAACTTAAATGTGATAAGTCATTATAGTAAGAATCTTGTGAAATCACACCAACTTCCTCATTCGGTAGTTCATTGATAATTTGATTTACTACGGTAGTTTTTCCACAACCAGTTCCACCAGCTATCCCTATAATTAGCATACATTTAATTTTGCTGCAAAAATACATATTTGAATTTCAAATATCCGCAAAACTTAAAAATCAAGTTTAAATAACATTGCTTGAAATACTAAACCTTATTTTTGCACGATGCAAAGTGAACAGGTAAAACCTAATTTTGAGTTTGTTGCCCTAATGGCATCTTTAATGTCTATTGTGGCATTGACTATTGATGCAATTTTACCGGCTATAGCTGATATTGGTGTATCTATAAATAGCCTTGACCCTACTAGAAATCAGTTATTGGTTACTATGATATTTTTAGGCCTAGGGGTAGGGCAATTATTCTTTGGCCCACTTTCCGATAGTCTGGGTAGAAAACCAATTGTATACTTTGGATTCATAATTTTTTTAATCGCAAGTGTTATTTGTTTAGTAGCCCCTAATCTTGAGATTATGTTGGTAGGTCGCGTATTGCAAGGTGTCGGACTTTCAGCTCCTAGAACAATTAGTATATCTATAATTCGCGATACATATAAAGGCGATTACATGGCGAAAATTATGTCGTTCGTAACTGCATTCTTTATACTGGTACCCATTGTTGCACCTGCAATAGGTAAAGCACTTTTAGATATTATGGGTTGGCAAGGTATCTTTTATATTCAGTTGTTTTTCGCTTTAGTGGTAGGTATTTGGTTTTGGAAACGTCAAGAGGAAACTTTGAATCCAAATTTTAAGGTACCATTTTCTTTATCTGTTTTTATTTCAGGAACAAAAGAAATAATGAGGTACAAAGAAACTGTTTCATGCACCCTTATTTCAGGCTTAATTACAGGATCGTTTTTAGTGTATTTAAGTTCTGCTCAACATGTATTTGAAGATTTATACGGACTAACTGAAACCTTCCCATATGTTTTCGCAGGTTTAGCATTTTCTGTTGGTTTTTCCACTCTTATGAATGGCACATTGGTATTGCGCTTCGGTATGCGAAATTTATCATTTTTAGCATTGGTGATGTTTACAACACTAGCTTTAGGGTATAGTTTGTTATTCTGGAATTCAGAAGATCCTGGTTTAGGGATTTTATTAACTTGTCTTTCTTTATTATTTCTTTGCTTAGGTTTTATTTGGGGAAATATGAGGTCTATTGCAATGGAGCCCATTGGTCATATTGCGGGTATAGGAGCAGCTATTACTGGTTTTATATCCACTATTTTATCTATTCCTATTTCAATTTTTGTAGGCAGTTTTATTAATGATTCTGTTTGGGCGCTTTTTGCTGGTTTAGGTGTATGTGGTTTATTGTCTGTACTGCTATTTTTATCATTCAAGACCCGTCCATTGTTTGCGAACAATCATTCCTATAGAAAGTAAATGTTTTTGAGTTTATTGGTATTTCTAGGCTTTGATTTTTCTTCAAAAGCTAAAATTTGATGTTCCAAATTTTATATGAGATAGAGCAGTTTTTACTTGTTCTTTATGGTCCGAATTTTAGCCGGTGGTAATAACCGAAGGGAATATTTCAAAATTATAATGAATTAAAAAAATCCTTCATCAAAAAGCAATTTTTAATTTGATTTAATGAAGGATATGCTCTATTAATTAAGTCTTACAGAGAATTATCCATAATTTCTTGAACAACCTCCGGATTCAAAAGTGTACTGGTATCCCCTAAATTACTTGTGTCATTACTGGCAATTTTACGAAGAATCCTACGCATGATTTTACCACTACGCGTTTTTGGAAGTCCAGAGACAAACTGAATTTTATCCAACTTGGCAATAGGTCCTATGTGCTCTGTAATTTGTTGATTAATTTCTTTTCTTAAATTCTCTCGGTCTCTACTTTCACCTGTTTCTTTCAAAATAACAAACCCGTAAAGAGCATTGCCTTTTACGTCATGTGGGAAACCTACAATGGCTGATTCTGCTACTGCAGGATGTTCATTGATGGAATCTTCAATTGGTGCTGTTCCTAAATTATGGCCTGAGACTATAATGACATCATCAACACGGCCGGTAATACGGTAATACCCAACGGCATCCCTAAGAGCACCATCACCTGTAAAATACATATTTTCATAGGCGGTAAAATAGGTGTCTCTATATCGGTCATGATTTCCCCAAATTGTTCTGGCGATTGAAGGCCATGGGAATTTTATGCATAGTCGACCTTCAACTTGATTTCCTTTTATTTCTTTGGCGTTCTCATCCATAAGTGCTGGTTGAATACCAATAAAAGGTAGTGTCGCGTAGGTAGGTGCCGTTGGTGTTACATAAGGTATAGGAGTTATCATTATTCCACCTGTTTCCGTTTGCCACCAAGTATCAACTATCGGACTATTCTTTTTACCTACATTATTATTATACCAGTGCCATGCCTCCTCATTGATAGGTTCACCTACCGAGCCTAATACCTTTAGACTTGAAAGGTCATACTTTTCGACATACTCTAAATTTTCCTTTGCCAATGCCCTAATAGCAGTGGGTGCGGTATAAAATTGATTTACTTTATGTTTTTGAATAACATTCCAAAAACGACCATAATCTGGATAAGATGGTACGCCTTCAAACATTAATGTAGTGGCGCCATTTGCTAATGGCCCGTAAACAATATAAGAATGACCTGTAATCCAACCTATATCGGCGGTACACCAATAAACATCATTTTCGGTATATTGAAATACATTTTTAAACGTATAGGCGGTATACACCATATATCCAGCTGTAGTATGGACCATACCTTTTGGAGTACCTGTTGAGCCAGATGTGTACAGAATGAATAATGGGTCTTCAGCTTCCATAATTTCCGCAACACAATCGGCATAGGCATCATCCAATAGAGGCTGTAACCATTTATCCCTACCATCTTCCATATAAATTTCTGAACCAGTGCGTTTCACAACAAGAACATTTTCTACCTTAGGACATTCTTCAAGAGCTTTATCAACAATTCCCTTTAAATCGATTGATTTTGTTCCTCTAAAGGAACCATCTGAAGTGATAACCATTTTACAATCAGAATCATTGATTCGGGTAGATAATGCATTTGATGAAAATCCTGCAAATACTACAGAATGTATAGCGCCTATTCTAGCACAAGCTAAAAGTGCTACAGCAAGCTCAGGTATCATGGGTAAATAGATGCACACGCGGTCACCTTTTTTTACTCCGTGGTCTAATAATACATTCGCCATTCGACAAACTCTTTCGTGTAATTGCCTATAGGTAATATGAACTGTTTCCTCTTTTGGATTGTTAGGCTCAAATATAATGGCAGTTTTAGTCCCCCTTGTGGGTAAATGACGATCTAAACAGTTTTCTGTAATGTTCAATTTAGCGCCTTCGAACCATTTTATTTCTGGTTTTTTAAAATCCCAGCTCAAAACATTGTCCCATCGCTTACGCCAAACAAAATGTTCTTCGGCGATTTCTTCCCAAAAGGCTTCAGGATTACGAACCGATTTACGATATACTTGAAAATATTCCTCTAAATGTTTGATGTGGTAATTACTCATTGTACCCGTTAATTTTATATTCTATACGTGTGAACACCTTTATACTATTGATAAAAGTTGATTTGTTTTTAATTAATGCCCTGTTGCTTCACCAGCACCACTTGGTATTCTAATGTTCTCTACAATTTCTTGTACATCTACTGGCGGTTCTGGTGTAAATTGTAATACAATAATTGCTACAATAAAGTTAGCAATCATGGCGATACTACCAAAACCTTCTGGTGAAATACCAAACCACCAATCTGCCTCGGTACCCCCACCAAACCAACCAAATTTGAATTTGGTCATATAGAAAAGCATCAGAATTATACCGACAACCATTCCACTAATGGCGCCTTCCTTATTCATTTTTTTATAAAAAATTCCAAGCACGATTGCCGGAAAAAAGGAGGCTGCAGCCAAACCAAAGGCTAATGCTACTACAGCCGCTACAAACCCTGGCGGATTTATACCAAAGTAACCAGCAATGCCTACTGCAACTGTTGCTGCACCTCTAGCCACCCATAACTCTGCTTTGTCTGATATATTTGGGTTAAATACTTTCTTTACCAAATCATGAGAAACCGATGCTGAAATAACAAGTAAAAGACCTGCTGCAGTTGATAGCGCTGCTGCTAGTCCACCAGCCGCTACTAAAGCTATGACCCATGCTGGTAAATCAGCAATTTCAGGATTCGCCAAAACCATAATATCATTGTCAATGGTAAGTTCGTTTTTATCTTTATCCGCTACATATTGAATTTTACCATCCGCATTTTTATCATCGAAAGTTAATAATCCGGTTTCTTCCCAATTTTTAAACCAAACCGGCATATTGGAGTAGTTTTCGTTACTGACCGTGTTAATCAGGTTGGTTTTTGCAAACACAGCAACAGCAGGTGCTGTTGTGTATAAAATAGCAATTAAAAGGAGCGCTAGACCTGCGGATTTACGTGCGTCTTTAACTTTTTTCACTGTAAAAAAGCGGACAATTACATGCGGTAGACCAGCGGTACCCACCATTAAAGCTAAAGTGATTGCGAAAATATCGGTTAATGATTTTGAACCGTTGGTATATTCGTTGAACCCAAGTTCAGTAGAAAGGCCGTCTAATTTATCCAATAAAAAAGTTCCTGAACCATCATTTAAGGTTGAACCCATACCCAATTGCGGAATCGGGTTTCCTGTCATCTGTATCGAAATAAAAATAGCTGGTACCATAAAGGCAAAAATCAAAACACAATACTGTGCTACTTGAGTGTATGTTATGCCTTTCATTCCACCTAAAACGGCATAAAATAGAACTATGACCATCCCAATAATTACACCAGTGTTTATATCCACTTGAAGGAATCTTGAGAAAACCACACCTACACCACGCATTTGACCTGCTACATAAGTAAATGAAACTATGAGGGCACAGATAACAGCAACAATACGAGCCGTTTTTGAATAATAGCGGTCACCTATAAAATCAGGAACCGTGAATTTTCCGAATTTACGTAAATATGGAGCTAACAATAATGCCAGTAGCACATAGCCGCCAGTCCAGCCCATTAGGTAAACAGAGCCATCATATCCTGCAAAGGATATAATACCTGCCATTGAAATAAAGGAGGCGGCCGACATCCAATCAGCAGCAGTTGCCATACCATTGGCAAGTGGAGAAACACCACCCCCGGCAACATAGAAATCTTTTGTAGAACCTGCTCGAGAATAAATTGCGATTCCAATATAAAGGGCAAAAGTGAGCCCTACTAAAATATACGTCCAAGTTTGAACACTCATTTGTTGTTTTTTTGGTGGTTGGTTTTATATTGGTCTATTCGTTATAGCCGTATTTCTTATCTAGTTTGTTCATTAATCGAACATAGACAAATATGAGGATTACAAAAACATAGATCGATCCTTGTTGTGCAAACCAAAAGCCTAATTTAAAGCCGCCAATTTTGACAGCATCTAACGCATCTTTAAATAATATTCCGGCTCCGAATGAAACTACAAACCATATAGCTAAAAGTATAAATAGATACCTTACGTTCTGTTTCCAATATGCTGTAGCTTTCTTTTGTTTTTCTGACATTTTAGTTTGTGTTATAATGTAGTAAATTAGGTAAAAAAGTTCAATTTGGCAGGTAAACAACGCCACTGGAAGAATCTTTTTTTGCTCCTGTAACAGATGAAAGAACATTTGTTTGTTGTTCAACCCTTAGTACACCCATTAAAGCAAACACCAATGCTTCCTTAAATTCTATTATAATTTTTTCGGGTATCGTTATATTGGTGGTTTTAACTAATTTCTGCTGTAACGTTTCTATAAAGAATGTGTTTAAAGCGCCACCACCTGTAACCAATAAGCTTTGTTTATCACCAATTGTATTAAGATCGATTTCCTGGGCTATTTTATCGCATATGTGATGAATGCTAGAGTGAAGTAAATTTTCGATGGAGTCATCTGTTTCTTCAACTATGGGTACCACTTCATCTAAAAACCACTCATAGCCGATAGATTTAGGGTGGGGTAGTAGATAGTATTGAAGGTTGTTTAGACGTTCTAACATTCTTTTATTTATGGTGCCTTTTCTGGCTAATTTTCCATCTTCATCATATTGCAAATTAACTTTTCGGGTAATGTAATTTAAAATCATGTTCGCCAAACCGATATCGTAGGCTATTCGTTTTCCTTTTACATCGAAAGAAATATTACTAATGCCACCAAGATTTAGGCAAAAATCATATTCACTAAAAAATATTCGGTCACCAATTGGTACCAAAGGAGCCCCTTGACCGCCTAGAGCAAGGTCGTTCGTTCTAAAGTCACAGATTACCTTATGGCCGCTGGTATTTGCTAAATGCTGCCCTGACCCAATTTGAAAAGTAAGTCCCATTTCTGGTCGGTGATGGGTTGTATGGCCATGACTAGCTATATAATCAACATTTAAATTATTTTCTTCAATAAATTGAAGTGTTTGTTCCCCTAACCATGTGCCATACGTATTATGCAATTCAATTAGTTTTTCTGCTGATAAACCAATGGCATCTTTTAAGGTGTTCAACATTTCTGTGTCGTAGGATACGCTTTTAGTAGTTTTAATGTCAAATTCCCAAGTTCGATTTTTCTCCCAAATATGACAATAGGCAAGGTCTAAACCGTCTAAGGATGTCCCTGACATTAGACCAATGATTTTATATACTTTCATATAGGTAGAATTTTGATGTTACACTTTTATGTGCTAATTGAAATTTCAATTTTGTAATGTTAAAGAAACAGGAAGTTTACCTTTGGCTTCCATGGTGCCTAAGAAATGCTCGGTAGCTACATCTTGAAATTCCTTAAAACTTTGATAGGCTATTACCGTTGCGGTTGTTTTATTAGTATTCAAAAACTTAAGGGCATAAGGATTGCCGAAATGATATAAGACCACTTTCTTCAAATCAATCATTTCATTCATAAAATCAATCTCTTCTTGAAGGAATCCGAAGTTGTTCGTTGGCTTTATTTGTGGTGGAGTGAGGAGTAAAAGAATTTCAGGTTCATTTTCGATTTCTTTTCTCATTTCCATGAGATTATCTAAAATATCTTGGTTTGTTTGCTTAGCACCAAAACGTTTTAAGGTTAGTGTACAGTAATTTGTGTTCCTGAAGCTTGCTATACCACTTGTTGTACCATGTAGCAGAGTAAGCGACTGCTCAGCAATTTTTCTGTTTAGGAAACTTGGGTCTGTCAATTCTTTGTCTAATGAAGTGTTTCGAAAGACCTTTTCTTTAAGTGTCCAGATGCGTTCTATGCTTTTATTGATTTGAGCTACAGTTGCATTTTTTAATATCATTTGTATTCCTTCT
Organism: uncultured Maribacter sp.; assembly: GCF_963974015.1. Taxonomy (GTDB): domain Bacteria; phylum Bacteroidota; class Bacteroidia; order Flavobacteriales; family Flavobacteriaceae; genus Maribacter. Next base: position 96,530 of record NZ_CAXBBZ010000010.1, read on the forward strand.
TCAATATGTTCGGCAAAACATAATACGTCATTTCCCGCATCAAAAGCTAGCCACTCCAATTGACCTAGGGTTGGATAATTTTTAGAAACTGCATGCATGTTCAATGCATCTGAAATCACTACACCATCAAAACCCATTTCATTTCTAAGTATTCCAGTGATAATATCTTTATTGATACTTGAAGGCAGATTTTTATTAGTGGTCAATGCAGGAACAGATAAATGACCAACCATTATAGAATCTACGCCTTGATTTATTAACTGTTGAAAAGGATATAATTCATTTTCTAACAATTCGGTTTTTGTTTTATTGATAACCGGAAGTCCTAAATGTGAATCGGTAGCTGTATCTCCATGACCAGGAAAATGTTTTATGCTAGTTAGAACTCCTTCGCTTTGCGTTCCCTTTACATATGCAGTAGCCAATGAAACTACGTTTTCTTTGTCATCACCAAAAGAACGATAACCAATAACCGGATTATTAGGGTTGGTGTTAATATCAACAACAGGAGAAAGATTCCAATGTATTCCAGCAGATTTACAGTCTTTGGCAATTTGTTTTCCTACTTCATATGTTAGGTCTATATTTTTAACATTGGCACCCAAAGTTATGGCGTATGGATATTGCGGAGTATTCTCAATGCGCATGGAAAGTCCCCATTCTGCATCAATGGAAATTAATAGGGGGTAGGTCGCTGCCTTTTGATATCTAATGATGAGGTTTTTAATCACCTCAAAACTATTCTCATTTTTTATTACTTTCTTTTTACCTTCAAAATTGGTGGCTGCACTTGCCCTTGAGTGAAAAAAACAAAGTCCTCCAATATGGTAAGTAGAAATTAGTTTTTCAAGCTGTTGTATTTCTTCTTCCGTATCATTTATAAATGCTGCGGGCATAAATAACTGACCTACTTTTTCAGTAGTAGTGAGTGTTTTTAGCGCTTCTGAAGTTGATAGAATATTATTCATTGGGAACTGTAGTTTTTTTGCCGAAATCTGCTGGATAAGAAATGAATTTTAATAAGAATAGGGCGGGTAAGGCTGCAATAACAACCCAAACAAAAAAGCCATCATACCCTAGCCATTGTTGTATGTAACCGCTTACCATGCCAGGCAGCATCATGCCTAGTGCCATAAAGCCTGTAGCTATTGCATAATGAGAGGTTTTCGATTTTCCGTCGGCAATGTATATGAGATACATTAAAAAGGCTGCGAACCCGAAGCCGTAGCCAAATTTTTCGAAGATAACTGTTGCTGTTACGGCGTAAATGTTGGTCGTGTTAGTTACTGCCAGTACTGCATATAAAATGTTAGGTAAATTCAAGGAAAGCACCATAGGCAGCATCCATTTTTTTAGACCATCTCTTGAAATTAGTATGCCTCCTAGAATTCCTCCAATAGAAAGAAAAATCACTCCGGCGGTACCGAAGATGGTTCCAAGTTGTTCTGTTGAATAGCCTAAACCCCCTTCATCTGGAGTGTCTAATAGAAAAGGTGACGCCATTTTTACCAATTGCGATTCTCCTAAACGGTAGGTTAAAATGAAAGTTAATGCAACTCCAATACCTGGTTTTTTGAAGAATGAAGAGAATACTTCTAAAAACCCTTTAGGTTTTTCCTTTAGCTCGTCATTTTCAGATTCATATTTCGGAGTAACGAAAAAGTTTGCGACGGTCATGATCAACATTAAAAAAGCTGCTGCCGACATCGTAATGCTCCATGCCTTGGTGTTATCACCGTATTTGTTTTCTAGAAAGCCAGCAAGAACAACAATCAATCCTTCTCCTGTAACCATGGCCAATCTGTAAAACGTACTTCTCATACCAACGAAAAAAGACTGCTTCTTTTCGGTTAACCCAAGCATATAATACCCATCTGAAGCAATATCATTGGTTGCAGATGCAAATGCGGCCATCCAAAAACAGGCTAGTGAGGATATAAAAAACATGTTAGTCGGTAAGGTCAGTCCTACCCCCAAAAGTGCTACAGCTATTAATAGCTGCATAGCTAAAAACCAATTTCGTTTCGTGCTTTTTAAATCCACAAACGGGCTCCATAACGGTTTTAAAACCCATGGTAAATATAAAATACTGGTGTACAGGCCGATATCTTCATTGCTTACGCCTAGTTTTTTATACATAATTACTGATACCGTGACCACTAATACGTAGGGTAGGCCTTGCGTGAAATATAGAACGGGCACCCATGCCCAAGCTCGTTTATCTTTTTGAACCATCTTTTGCTAGTTTTTTTAAATTAATTATCATTGGTTCAGTTTCAACACCATAAATATCGATAAAGCTTAGTGCTAAAAAGTTGTCTGATACTTGGTTCCTTTGAATTAGCAGTCTATTTGGGTTATCATCTAAAAATATCTTAAACACTAATTTTTTAATAGGGTATTCGTCTTTTACTTTACGACCAGTTTTATAAAGTAAGGCATATCGCATATTCTTGGTGTCATCAAGATGAAGAATAAAATCATTTTCAGTTTGTTCGGTAATTTTCAAACGTGGAGTTTTTATTTCAGTGGTTTTTGATAATGGGAAAGAGGGATTCAAAGCAGGTAGTTTATAATACTTTTTGTGAATATATTCTACAACATCGACTTTATCACTCATAAGAGATTTAGCACTGAACATAATATTGCCAGAAACTTGAGGTGTTTCTCTAGCTAGCTCTAATTGCATTGGTAATTCTTTTATATCGTCCCACGCTTTATCACTGTTGTTCCGAACTTTATAAGCTCCGTTTCCAATATAAAGGTTTGTTTTGAAATTGTTTTTTGACCACCAATCAACAATAGTTTTGTGTGATGCCACAGGTAGGTCCATGCTCCAATACACCTGTGGAGCCAGGTAATCTATCCAACCTTTTTCCATCCAAAGTAATGGGTCTGCATATAAATCTTCATAGGTAGTTTGCCCAGCTTTGGTATTTGAACCTTTAGGGTCTGTTGAGTTATTTTTCCAAACTCCGAACGGACTAATACCAAACTGCACCCATGGTTTTATCGACTTAATTGTTTTATGCGATTGCTTTACTAAAGAATCAATATTACTACGTCGCCAATCATCAATTGACTGGTCTTTTTTGGCGTAAGTTTCAAAGGCTGTAGAATCATTGAAAACTTCATCTTTAATTTTATATGGATAAAAATAATCGTCAAAATGAATGGCATCTACATCATAGTTTGATACAATTTCAGCAATGATATTCGAAAAATGGTTTCGAACTTCAGGCAACCCAGGATTGTAATAATTCTTTTTACCATAATGTACCATCCACTCTGGGTGTGTACAATAGTCATGAGATTCAGCAAGAACTTCAAAATTTTCATCGAATGTAGCCCTGTAGGGATTTAACCAAGCATGGAATTCCATTCCTCTATGGTGAGCTTCTAAAATCATCCATTCCAATACATCTATATTCCAATTGGGTGACGTACCTTCTTCACCTGTTAAGAATCTTGACCAAGGTGCATAATCGGAAGCATAAAAAGCATCACCAGCTGCACGAATTTGAACGATTACAGCATTGTAATTCTCTTTCTGATAAAAATCTAGAATCTTGATATAGTCGGCTTTTTGTTTTTCATTACTGTCATTGCCATTCTTAGGCCAATCGATATTAACGACAGTTGCTATCCAAACACCTCTAAATTCGGTTTTTGGATGTTTTTCGTAGGTCTTAAAAATGCCACATGAATTAAATAGGACTAAAATAAAAAGGAAGAGTGTGTATTTTGACATAGTATTAAAAAAGGCCCATTTTACTACTAAAATAGGCCTTTTTATAAAAGATTTAATGTTAATTGAATTTATGCCTAACAAAAGCTTCCATGGCAGCATAAGAAGATAAGCCCAGAGCTTTGTATTTATTGGCAGTATTACGATTTCTTTCTTCGGCACGCATCCAAAATTCTCTTGAATCATCGCCTTGAAACATTACGCCGTCTTTTTGAGATTGATGACAAAATATAGCATGTCTTTTCTTTAATACTTGATCAGGACTCATAGGTACTGCCATTTCAATTTCATTGATATCCCACTCATGCCATGCTCCTCTGTATAGCCACAACCAACAATCTTTCATGAAGGATTCAGATTTTAATTGTTCACAAGCAGAAAAGACAGCATCTAAACATACTTTATGTGTGCCATGTGGGTCTGCTAAATCACCTGCAGCATATATTTGATGAGGTTTTATTTTTGAAATTATACCTACTACTAAAGCTATATCTTCTTGAGATAAATTTTTCTTTTTAATGGTACCCGTTTCATAAAATGGTAAATCCAAAAAGTGAACATTACTATCTTTTAAACCCATATACCTAGTTGCCGCATAAGATTCACCTCGTCTTATTTTGCCTTTTAAATTACGAACTTCTTTAGAATCTATTTGAGTTTCGTTTTTATCGGTAATCGATTTTATGATTTTTTTAGCCTCATCTGATGGATGAATCTGTAAAGCTATTTCTGCGTATTTTCTGGCATCCGTATCGGAAACCGCTATATTTCCAGAAGTCTGATAAACAATATGTACTTCATGCCCTTGTTCTACAAGTCTATCAAATGTACCGCCCATAGAAATAACATCGTCATCTGGGTGTGGGCTGAAAATGATAACCCGTTTTTTAGCTGGTGTTGCACGTTCAGGTCTATGTGTATCATCTGCATTTGGTTTACCACCAGGCCAACCAGTAATGGTATGCTGAAGTTTATTGAACATTTTAATGTTAAGGTCGTAAGAATCTTCTAAAGCAAGAAGGTCTGCCATACCATTATCATTATAGTCTTTATCCGTTAAGCTTAAAATAGTCTTACCCGTAGTTTCGCATAGCCAAACCATTGCCTTGGCTCTTAAATCTTCATTCCATTTACACGCATCTACTAGCCAAGGTGTTTTGTTACGTGTAAGTTCGCTACCTGCTCCCGTATCTAAGACGAAAGTACAATTGTCATGGTGCTGTAAGTAGGTCGCCGGTACATGCGAAGACACTTCACCCTCAATTGTCTTTTTAATTATTTCAGCTTTATTCTGACCCCATCCTAAAAGAACGATACGTTTTGCCTTTCTTACAGTCGCAATTCCCATAGTGATTGCTTTACGAGGTACATTATCTATACCTAAAAATGAAGGTGCAGCATCAACACGCGTTATATGATCTAAAGTTATAACCCTAGTACCCGAGTTAAAATGAGAACCAGGCTCATTGAAACCTATGTGTCCCGTTCTACCTATACCTAATAATTGAAAATCAAGACCGCCATTTTCTTTTATTTTTCGTTCATAACTTAGACAATATGCCGTTGTGTCTTCATTACTCACTGTGCCGTCTGGAATATGGATATTTTTTTCTGGAATATCTATATGATTGAATAGATGCTCATGCATGAAGTAAAAGTAACTTTGAATGTTATTTGGCTCCATAGGTAGATACTCATCTAAATTGAAAGTAACCACATTCTTAAAACTTAAACCTTCTTCTTTGTGCATGCGTACCAACTCTTCATACACCCTTATAGGTGATGATCCTGTTGCTAAACCTAAAACACAATTTCTTTTTTGACCTTGTCTTTTCTTTATTAGACTTGCAATTTCATGAGCCACTTCAATAGATGCCTTGTTGGAATCTTGAAAGATTACATTGTGAATTTTTTCGAATCGTGTTTCTTCAAATTGGCCAATGGGTTGATGGCCAATGTCGATTTTAGTTTCTTTAACGGCGTTTTTCATAAGATTGTAATGAAATTTTAGGTTTTTAAATCATGCAAATATATGTGTTATTTTGATTTTATGCAGTTTTTTGCCACTAATTTTGCATTTATTTGCTGTTAATTAATGTTTGTTTAGTGTTTATATTACAATGACGACATAAAACAGCAAGAGAATAAAATTGCTATATTTGCTGATATTATCACTAAAAGGTAGCAAATTCATGCTTAAAGAGGAGCGTCAACAAACAATTTTAAATGAGGTAGATCTTCATAATAGGATTTTAATAA
>NZ_CAXBBZ010000011.1:0-102256 GCF_963974015.1 uncultured Maribacter sp.
TTTATATAATTATAGTATCTTCAAACTAAGAACCAAACATACGAGCCGAGACCGTAGTGAAAATTGAGAACCAAACCCCATGCTACACCTCATCGTTGGAAATACAGGATCCGGTAAAAGCACCTATGCAAATGCATTGAAAAAGAAAACCAAGGGGGTGCTCTTTTCTATCGATACGTGGAACAAGACCCTATTTTTACCGGACAAAACCCCAAACGACGGCCTAGAATGGTTTTTAGAGCGCATAGAACGGTCGGAGCACATTATCATGAACTTGGTGCAGCAGTTAGAGCAATCGAACACCGATAGCATTCTAGACCTAGGCCTTTCGAAATTTGCCCACCGAGAAAAGTTTCGGCAATTTGCTAAAGCCAATGACTTCAAAATAAAACTTCATTTTTTAGCTGTTTCTAAAGAAACGCGATGGCAACGCATACAACAACGCAATACCGAAAAAGGAGACACGTTCGAATTTGAGGTAACCCAAGAAAACTTTAACTTCATGCAAAATTGGTTCGAGCCACCCAGCAAAGAAGAAGTTGTTGGCGGTATCGTCATCACAGAGAAACCCTAATTTCATTTGAATATAAAACACCGGTTTATTGGTCTTTTTCTACGACAGAAAAGCAAACAAGAATGTCATAAATTTCTAAGCAAATGGAGCACCTATTATACAGGGCTATCCGAAAGCAATAAAAAATCGTTTGTAGTTAGAACGTTACTCTTCCTCTACACCACCGATTTTGACGCTAAAGAAGGTTTTGAACTCACCCTAGAAATGAAACTGGTGATCTGTAGTGCCTTTGTGCAAATTACCTTTGGCCTACGACAAGATGTGCTGAATATATTCAATGAAGTTTTTGTTACACCGACCTCCTACTCCTACACGGGTAGAGCTATCTTTTTCGACGGTGATGTAAACCTGTTTACCCAACGTGTAAATCTTTCGTGGCCTGCGGTAGAAAAAGGTTTTGTCATCACCGATGACGGTTTAAATATTGCCATTCACGAATTCTGCCATTGCCTAATTATCGAAAACGCCAAGCGCTCTTATCTGTCACGTACGTTCAACGAAAGTGACCTTAACACATGGAAGGCATTGGCCATTAAAAAAATACCAGCAGTTAAAGCCGGTGATTATAAAATTTTTAGGGAATATGGTGGCACCAATTTAATGGAGCTATTTTCCATCACCATAGAAACCTTCTTTGAGCAACCGCATGAGTTTTACTCCTATTCGCCTACATTCTATCGAATGACAGCGAAAGTTTTGCAACAAGACCCACGTAATAGCAAAAACCCGAAGGAATTAAGAAATGGGTAACCGAAGTATTAAAAGTTTAACCTAAAACGAAGCAATGACCAAAAATATTTTTGGCAGAACAATGTAAAGATGCTATTGAAGTTATTGAGTTATCAGAATTTCAAAGTTCCTTTAAAACCAAAAATGAGTATCTTTTTACAGACTATTTATGTCGAACAAGTTATCAGCTAATTAGATTTTAATACTAAACCAAATTTTACCGAATGTCAGAAACTTTAAATTACAAATACAATTCACTTTCTAGCATTAAAAAAGAACAGGGTAAAGAGAATTTATTATTATCAAAATTTAATGAAGTAGATAAAGGCAATTCCCCCTGTTTTTTCTGGGGTAAATTAAATAATCCATACGAATTATCAAGATGCCTCATAACCCTTTCAAATACGGTTCAATCTAGTTTCAACCTATCTCACTTTCAATTAGCATTATTAAAAGACCCTATCGTAACTGCTGGAAACAATCAAATTCGATTTGAAGGTTTTTCTCATTGCGCTGGTGTATATGCAAGAGTTGATGTACTGGAAAATGGACAAGAGGGTGAGTTTATTGAAAACGGTACTACCAATGTAGATTTTAACACCCCTTTGATTTCTGAGTTGGGTAAGATCAAAAAAAACGATGACCTTATTTTATCTGTTGGCCAAAAGGAAGTTGGCTTCCATAAAGAAGGCTCGAGTTTTATAGAAAAAAAAGTGCCTTTACCTAGTAAATGGATTAAAGGCCTTACAACGGTTCAACACTATTTTTCAGAATCAGATTATGCACAAACCCTAAATCGAATTCAAGCCATACAATTATTCAAAACAATACCTAATGGAAAAATAAAAACCGACTATTATTTAATAAATAGAGGTAGCAGGTATTTGTTTAGTCCTCTAAAAACTGCAAATGCCGTTTGTATTGGTGGTATTCATAGGTTGAAATTATTACAACCGCTAATCCCCTTAATTAATGAACTAAAAGTCTACCCACATAAAGACATGCAGTCAGTTACTTTTATTCTTTGTTTTAATGAATTGAATTTTGTTTTCTCGATTTCTAGAGATTTTTGGAGAGGTTTCTCTGGTGAAGGTGCCGCTCTAGAATCATTAATAGAAGATTTACCTGACTCCTTAATTCAAGCATTTGATAACTATTCATACACCAATCAACAGTTTAATCCTGCTTTAATGTCAGTTGAAGAAGGTATCGATATTTCGAAAATAGAAAAACTTTCGACCAAATTATCGGCAATGGGATTATTAGGTTTTGATTTAGAAAAAAACGGATTCTTTTATAGAAGACTACCATTTAAGTTAGATAGAATTTTATCGTTAAACCCTAGATTAAAAGGTGCTGAAAAACTACTTGAAGAAAATAAAGTTGAAATTACTTTAAAAAGGGATAATGAAATAGAAGCCAAGGTTGAAGGTAGTGGTGTACAACATTATGTTATTATAAAAGATGAATTGCAAAAGTGTACATGTACTTGGTTTAGTAAGAACCAAGGTGAACGAGGTGCATGCAAACATATTTTAGCTGTAATTAAAAAAGCAAAAGCGAATTAATATGCTTGAAAAAGAATTAGAAGAAATTGTATTAAAGGAGAAAGATATTATCCCTTTTTTAAAGAAACTCTCCCCAAAAGACAAGAGAGATCTTGTTCCCTTTTTAAAAAAATTTAAGGAAAAGATTTTTGAGCAATATACTGTAAAGAAAAAATCGAAATATGGTATGTCTTATACCAGCCAATACAACTATTCTGAAAAACAGAGAGAGTTAGTACAAAAAGCTGGATACGTTTGTTTTAATAAAACAGACATTAAAAAAGGATTTTTCAATGTTAGCTCTCTATCAGTAAGTGATGATTATTTAGAAAACATTATACCGTGGTATACCCCAAAATGGTTTGGTGATTTAATAAATGAAAACATGCCTTGGAATTTAACCTATTCGAAGGCAATTAGTCTATACAAAGACGGCCTATTAGAGCCATCGCATGAATTAATTCTGAATAAACTACCAAGCGCAATCATCGAATATAAGTGGGATGATAAAAAGCGCTTAAGTATCTATAAACCTGATGTACTACTAGAATACAAAGAAACCCTAGATGAGCACATTTGGTTTTTGTTCGAAGAGGAGTCTAGCATCAATAACTATTATAATTACTTACATCTAGAAAATTATAGCAAAGGCAATGACATTTGGATAGACACCATCGTTGACTTAACTAATGAAAATAAAATAAATAGAGGTAAAGTTTTAACAGCAACCATTTTCACTTCTACAAAAGGCTTTAATAAAACTTTAAGCGGGTGGTTTTTTGATTTACTACTTAAATTAAATCCAACACAAGATGAGATTTTAGCTTTACAAAATGAATTTTTTGCAGCGCTGAACTCACCACATTCAAAAGTTATAAATACTGTTTTAAAGTATTTTAAAACGGTTGCTGATCATAAAAAATTCAAGAGTGAGATTTTTATTGAGAATGCAACCATATTATTAAATTCTGAAACGAAATCTGTTGTTAATTCAACACTCATGATTTTGGAAAAAATCATTAAAACGCAAAAATCTTCTAGAGTTAATGGATGTTTAAAAGTGGCTGAAGCATTACTAAACGTTGATGATAAAATACAGTTAAGGGCTGCCAAAATAATTGAAAAATATGGTGATCCAAAAAATCAAGAACTGGTAGATGAAATTAATTTATATTCAAATACCCTATTTCATTCCCCAAATGAAATCTTAAAAGAATATCTAATATCAAGTCAAGACCATGATATTGAAGACCCAGTTTATGAGGTTGTAGAACCGAAAGTTATATCTGAGGAAAATAAAATTGAATCATATGAAACATTCGATGATTTAATTTTTTTTGTGAGTCAAGCAATTGACAACAATGAAGTTTATCATATCGATTTACTCTTAAGCTACTTACCGAAATTGAGTGTGCTCTTAAATAAAACTAATGTCGCAAAATTAGAGCCCATCTTCATTCGTTGCTTCGACCTTTCTATGAGCTTCGATTGGAATAGTCAAATTGGAAATTTAGAGGTAGAAGCAGCGTATTATATTAATGATTTTGCCAAGATATTATTGAAAAAATATCCGTCCGAACTTGAAAATTATAAAAAATACAAGACGGTTAAAATCAACAAGCTTAAAGAATTCAGAGACTTTAATTCTCAGTTAAAAGAGATTGAGAGTCAATCTATACCTGACTTTATTTATCAAATACATCATTCCATATTTATAAAATCTAAATCTTTTATTAAATATGGCTTAACCTTAGATTTGTTGTCTACACCAACGCATTTACCATGTTGGATAGACCCACAGATTTTTATAGAAAGAATTTTGGCCTTTCAAAATATTAGTGAGGAGTTTAACTTATATGATTTTCAAATAGCTATTGGCCGCTTACAAGCAGATATACTAAAAACAGATACTTTAAAAAACATTAATGAAATTAAGGATGATGAAATCATTAGTGTACTTAACTACCATTTTGGCTTAGTAGCCATTAGTAGCTGCAGTATTAATAGACCAGAATTTTGGATACAGAGTGTATTGAGTAGAAATAAAGAGATTGAAATTACATATTTTCAAGAACAGATTGGTAATTCTCTAGTAAAAGAGAAAGGCACTTACGATTGGCAATGTAATTCAGTTGAACATTTTTATAAAGAGTATGATTATGCACAAAGTAAACAGGTGCAGAAAAAAATGATTAGAAAAGAATTAAAATTTAGAAATTTTAATCTTCAAAATAATGACCCAGACTCTATTATTTCAAATCTTAAAAACATTTTTAATTTTAAGAAGAAAAGCTCAAAGGTTAGTAGTATCTACAATTTTATGTATTTTAAAAAGCAACGGTATTATACTACAATACGACCAAATGATGACGTAAAGTTTTTATTTCTCTCGCCGAATAACCCTAGTATGTTCTTAAGTCAAGTTATACATAACAACTTAAAAGAATCTACATTTTCAGATGAGAGCAGTAAAAAAAATATGATTAATTTACTGAAAGGTCTTTATGAAATTTGGCATCGAAGCGATTATAAAGAATCTACCTATTTATTTTTAGCCTCAGGTATTTTATGCAGTGATAAGGTCGCAAGGGAGCTTTCTGCAGAAATATGGATTAAAGCAAATTTTGAGAATAAAATCAACAATGAACATTTAGGTGCAATTGTCGGAAAATTAGAATCGGGAGAATACGCTCCGCTTAAACGATTTACAGATTTATTATCCACAAATCTTTTTAATGTTTCTAGAGCACAAAATGAATCTTTATTTGTTTTTTTAGACCATATGATTGGCAGCATGAACAACACTCCAATTAGGGGTATTAAAAAGTTATTAGAAATGTTTCTAGAACTAAAACAAAGTTTTCCGCAAATTGAAATTAGTGAACCAACAAAAGTTAAGCTGAATCTATGGAAAGAAACAAAAACGCTAAAATCTATAATAGATAAAATTGAAATACATTTCTAGATAATAACAAACAAACCTTTATACACCTATGAAAATAATAGTTACCTACATCGCAATCGCACTTCTAGTGCTTTCATCGTGTAAAGAAAATAGGCCTTCAAAAGTAGAACGCGCGGGTGAACCTAATGTCTACAATGTAAAAAATGACAACGCCAAAATGAACGATGCCATTGAAAAGGCTAAAAGTTCGATGCAAGAATTTACTACTGCGCTTGAAAGCGATAATCCTGATTTCGGTTTTTTTGCCCTAAAACAGAAATTTGAAACTAATGATGGTGGTAGTGAACATATTTGGATACAAGACATTCAGTTGATTGACTCCGATTTTATAGGCATTGTCGGTAACGAACCGGTGTATACCAATGCGATAGCATTAGGGGATACGATTACCGTCGACCCCGACAAAATTAGTGATTGGATGTATTATGAAAATAATTTGATTGTAGGCGGGTATACGATTCGAGTGCTACGCGATGGATTATCAGAGGAAGAAAAAGCGCAATTCGACGCTGAAAACGGACTCCTATTTAAATAAACCGATAGCACTTTCTATTTTCGATAGCAGCACATAAAAATATCGCAAAATAAACCTAGACCTACCTTATCTAAAACATCGGTATTTAGAAATTTCCAGTACATGGTATGTATAATTTTAATTAAGATCTTACTCGTATGGAAACTGTAAAAAAAATACCTAAAGGCGTTATGTGGACTTCTTATATGCTACAAGGCATCGTTGTTCTGCTATTTTTAATGGGAGCAGTAAATAATTTGTCACAAACGGAAATGGCCGTAGAAGGTGCCGTGGAATTTGGCTATCCTGAAGATTCAGTGCTATATCTTGGCATTATTTTATTTATCTCTACCGTTCTGTACGCTATTCCTAAAACGACCTTTATTGGCGGACTTTTATTTACTGCTTGGCTTGGTGGTGCAGTCGCTACGCACGTAATACATAACGACCCCTTGACCAACATTCTTTTCCCCGCTATCTTCGGAATACTCGTGTGGGCAAGTATTTGGTTGCGGAATGAAAAGTTGCGCGCATTGTTATAATTTATATCTGTGCCATGGGTATTTTTGCCTTGCAAATTAGAATACTATGAGAAGAATCATAGTTTAAAAATATGCTTGTTATTATCATTGCAAAAACATTTGTATGAACATTGCATCATTTAGAGAAAACCTAGATTTCAACGACACTAAAGTGGTCATAAAAGTGCTATTGGAAACTTCATTCTCTAAAGAAATACGCATTTTAATGAAACAAGGACAAGTGATGAAAGAGCATAAAGCGCCCTTTCCTATTATTGTACATATCTTAGAGGGTGAAATCGCATTTGGCGTGGAAGGCAACGTGCACGATTTAAAACAAGGAGCGATGCTTACTCTTGAAGGAAACATTCCACATGATCTGACCGCAACTACAGACAGTATTGTGCGGTTAACACTTTCAAAACAAGATACCGCCGACCGTGTAAAAGACGTTGTAGCGAAATCATAAAAGAATACTATGAACGATATCACCAATAGAGACGATGTAGGCGTATTGGTACATACATTTTATGGCAAAATAAGGGAAAACGAAATGCTGGGCCCTATTTTTAATGGTCATATTACCCATGAACAATGGCCAGCACACCTGAGCAAACTCACCGATTTTTGGGAATCTAACCTTTTTGGGGTCCGCACGTTTAGAGGGAGCCCTTCAGCCAAGCACGTTAATGTCGATAAAAACCTTAACCATACCATATCACAGGCTCATTTTGCCCAATGGCTACAACTGTGGTTCGAAACTATTGACGAACTTTATGAAGGGGAATTGGCCACTAGAGCAAAAGATATGGCCCGCAGAATGTCTACAGGGCAGTATATTCACATTTGGCAAAACCGACCCGAGGAATATAGAAAAGGGTAGTTCTCAGTTGACCGTAACAATTATCGGTAGGCGACAGGTTTTAAACTTGAATTTGTATCTTAGAGACTACAACGTTCACGAGAGATCCTATTATAAGAAGTATTGAGCCCGTATTACTTTTAAATATGAAAATCAAATAATGCAAGATTCTAAAATTAACACTGTAGATTATCTTTCACCTACTTATTTCTTTGACTACGAGACCATAGAAATTCAAAATCTAGTCGCCGATTTTACCCAAGATTCTATATCTGAACAAGAAAAAGCCATACAGCTTTATTTAAAAGTTCGAGATTCATGGCGGTATAATCCTTATACTTTAAGTTTTACAAAAGAAAATTACAGGGCCAGTGTAATTGCCAAACGCACCGAAGGGCATTGCATCGATAAATCGATAGTATTGATCGCCTGCCTGCGCGCTGTTGGTATACCTTCTAGAATTCACTTGGCCAAAGTTAAAAACCATATTGGTGTAGAACGATTAATAGAAAAATTCGGCTCTAACGAACTGACCCCTCATGGTATGGTCGATGCCTATATCAATAACAAATGGCTTAAACTTTCACCGACTTTTAATACATCGTTATGTTCTATGCTCAACGTGGCACCTTTAGATTTTGATGGTAAAAACGATGCGGTATTACAAGAATTCAATAAAGAAGGTAACTTGTTTATGGAATATCTTGAGGATTATGGCCATTTTGAAGATGTACCCGTTGAATTTATGGTTAAAAATGCACGTGAGCATTACCCACATATTTTTGACAAAGATGTAACCCAAACTGAATTTAAGCTGTAGGTTCGATACGCCTGCATCGCTAAATAATTGATATTACATGTAACGGAATCCTCAAATTTCGTAACTTGATAATCCTCAACTTAAAAAATACCGTGCATGGAACGCATTACCAACCCAGATTCTGGTAGCCATCGTAGAATAGGCACTAACTACATTATCAATGAAAAAGAAATCGAGCAGTTTCATGAACTCGGCTATGTCGTTATAAATGATGTATTGACCGAAGAAGAGATGCAGTTTCTAGATCCATGGTTCGACCATTTTGTTTTAGGAAAAGAAGCAGAACACATGAAGAAAGATTTTTGTGATATGTCGCAACCCTATGGTACACCTATGGAAGATTTTCAATTGGTGAATGCTATGTTGCCCAGTACCTACCGTAAAGAATTAGAAAATAACATCTACCATAAAATAACACAACGTATAGCGGACCAATTGTATAAAAATGGAAAATCGGCGATGGATTACGAACAATTCTTAGCCAAAAAACCAAGTAAAAAAGGTGCCGAATTTGCCATGCACCAAGATTTAGGCTACTGGCCAAAAACAGAAAATACGTGGACAGCTACCTTTTCTCTAGCGCTTACAGATTCTGACCTAATTAACGGGTGTTTACAGGTATTACCGGGCACAAATAAAGAACCGGAATTGCGCAAGCATTTCCCTAAGTCGTATAGTAACGAAAGAAAAGATGGCAAGGTTTCACGAGATGAAAGCCACACCTTAGTGATCGAAGAACGTGAAGATGATAAAATTGTTTACCTACCCGTAAAAAGAGGCAGTATGACCATACACGACGAACGTATTGTACATGGTTCTGCAGGTAATGAATCGAAAGAATGGCGCAAGACCTATGTTGCGGCATATAGAGATATTGACACCATTGCAAAAGAACGTGCCATCGGCTTTACGCATTCACATAACGATGTGGTGAATTGGGATAATATTATCATTTAGGAATTCACTTTTTCTGTATTTTCGATACCTATTTAAACCCTACATTACTTGAAAAAATACACTTTATTATTATGCTTTTTATGTGCTACTGTGTTCCTTTTCGGCCAAGAACCGATGGAATGGAATCCAGATTACGAACTTCAACTTAGTGACTACCAGTCTCCCGAATCGGAGATCGATCCATCGCTTACCTCCTATTCTATCTATTCGGGCTCTAAAATCGATTTCAGTTTTAATATGAACTCGGTGTCTTTTATGTTCACCAAAAATTTCAATAGCAAGGTTAGAGCCATTTTTCAAAAAAATCTAGCGGTGTTGATCGCTCCAGATTCGGTAACCGCAAATCAGCTATTGCTCTTTGGTAGGTATGATTTTGATTTGGTAGAGCTGTATGCCAGAAAAATACGCAAGAAGATTTATGAGGAAAAAGGTGCTTTTAGCGACTCCAAATTATTTCAGCCTATTTTCAACGAACTTCAAGAAGAAATGAATACGGTAAGTGCACAAGTTTTTAAGGCCACCAATTTCGGTAAAGATACCGTGATGCTAAAAAAAGAGCACAATAAGGTAAAACAAGAGATAAATGCCCTATCCGATTTTTGTCTTAGTTGTAAACCTAAAAAATCAAAAGACTAAGTACTAGTAATAAACTTCGATTGAATTAAGCCATTTTAGGTTTGTTAGCCTTAGTAATGAAATTCAATTCCTTTTTAATTTTAGAATTTTTTGATTTGTACAAACGTGCTACTTCCGTTTTAGCTTCAAGGTTTAACTCGTACGTTGTTCCAGTTACGATAGTCATTTCAATAGCTTCAGCTTTTACATCGGTGTCAGCAGTTTGTGCTTGAGCAGTGGTTCCTAAGAAGATGATAAAAATGATTGTTACTATTGTTTTCATGACTTGCGTTGTTACACTTAAAGAACGCAATAGCCCTTCAATCACTAGGTTGTGAATCGCTCAAAAACACCTTTTACTCGTTACGTTACACGTACCTAGATAAAGTGCAAAATCTTGTCGATAAACGACATCGCACCTAAAAACACCTCAGCGATAAAAGGTGTCGTTAACCGATGTAGATAACAAGCATATTTGTCATAACGGTTCTTCTTAAAAGAATTTATTAGCAAAAATAATGGTCAGTTCGAGTGAATTTTGGAGGTACGATAAAATTTGTAACGAGAACCATGCATTTTCCAAACCTGTTTTAGATACCTGCCTGCCTGCGGGCAGGTAATTTTTCCTTTACGTTTCACTTCAACTAAAAAACACTCGAACCGACATCTCAAGATTACAATACTTAATTGTCAATTGCTAAATTCCATTTCAGCTAGTAAAATCTACAGTTCGGTTTTTTAGATTTCAATGATATGCACTATATATACATTTTTGAATAACGATCAACCAACCTACCATGGAGAACACTATTAAACTATTCATTTACATACACGCCTTTTTTGGCGGATTAGGACTTATTACCGGAATAGGTAGTATTCTAGTACGAAAGGGAAATCTACATCACAAACGTTTAGGCAAATGGTTTACCTGGTCGATGATCATTAGCTCTGCGATATCTTTGGTAGTCGCAAGAATGCCCGATCACATTAATAACTTTTTATTTTTAATCGGTATTTTCACCATATACATGGTATTGGCAGGTAACAGGGCACTCACTTTTAAATCGGTAAAAAAGACAGAAGCCAATATAATAGATAAATTAGTTTCGGGCATTATGGCCGCTAGCGCATTATTGATGATCGGTTTTGGCATCAACGGACTCATCCATGAGTTTTCGCATAGCTTACTGTTCCTTTTCTTCGGATCGATAGGCGTGTTCCTACCTTATGGAGACTATACATTATTCAAGAAAACTTTAGAAAACAGAAAGCTATGGCTAATTAATCACCTTAGTAGAATGCTTGGTGCCTTAATTGCGTCGATTACAGCATTCATAGTCGCTGGAATGAAATACGATACCCTTTGGGCATGGATGATCCCGACCGTTTTAGGAACCGTTTATATCATCTACTGGATTAAAAAAGTAAAAGGAACACTAAAGCCAAAAACAGCGTAATACTACCTGTTCTTATTCCTTCAGATTTAAGTTCTCTGCGAAGTATTCACAGAAATCTTTCATGGTGGCCGTCATTTTTTCATCTTGGGTAGCCTTCAAAAAAGTATCGGATAAAGAAACCAACGTCTGATGGAAAAAAGTTTTCATTTCATCAACAGGCATATCCTTCGTCCACAGGTCAATTTTCAAAGATTCTTGGTTCTTACTGTCCCACACAGATAAAAGCATTGCTTTTGCCTCCTGATTTTCTATACCACCGTCTTGAGCAGACCAGTTCAATGTTTCAGGAATTCTATTTTCATCTAATCCTACTCGTAAAGTTATTTCTGAAGTATGTAAATCTGCCATTTAATTTCTCGGTTTGTAATTTGATTTCTTAAATATTTCTTCCTCTGGCATGGTCAATAATTGTTTCAAGCTTACGTCATTATTTTCCATAAACGCTTTAACAATTTGCCAACCAACATATCGCCCTAGTCTTCCGGGAGATTCATTATCAAGCTCCAATCCGAATTTTGAAAACGGAGCAGGCTCTAAAAACCGTTGATTCAATTTATTATCGGTACTATATAAATATTCATTTTCAATGAAATTTCGCCACATAGGCTCTTCATTGGCAATTGCCCACGTTAAATCTTCCTCAGAATAACCTATTCTTTTGCGCTCTTCTACATTAGGCATCAGCTTATCTTTCAAGTATAATTCTTTACCGAAATAAATCATTCGGGCAAGAAAAGTTCGGTCTCTTGGTCGTGGCACTACTTGTTTGGCAAAAGCACTGGCAACATCACTCACCAAATAACTACGGTCTAAAGATTGGGCTATATAACGCTGAAAACCCCCATAATACTTATGCTCAGGACCTAGGTAATTATCAAGGCTTACAAACAAAATACTATCTGTCAATATAATTCTGTTATTGTAATCGACATCATTCGTTACCGTAATAACCTTTGGTACCTTATACTCTGGAAAATAATATTTGATGTGCTTAAATAGTTGTACCAAACCTTCTTGCTCATCTTCAAAACTCTGAAAAGCATTACCCACTTCTTGAAAAAGTTCTATTTGAAGTGAATCTTCCATTTTGGCAATCCACACACTATCTGGCGCCGGAAATAGATAAGGGTACGTTTTGCGTAATGCCGTTAAGCCTTTTTCACCAGCCGATGCAAACTCACGATCAAATCTTGCGATTTTAAGATCTATCGGCACAGCCTCTATTTCTTGCGCTACCTTATCACTATCATTACAGCTAAAAAGAATGAGAAAAACTGATAATAGTATAAAAATAGGTTTGACCCTAGCAAGTATTTTACAATACATTTTATTATTCACGGTGTTCAACTTATTTTTAAGGCAAAGTTAATTGATTTTAATAAATAATTGGAACGGTATGCAGACTGAAAAGGTAATTGACCACATTGTACAATGGTTAAAGGATTATGCTACGAATGCAAAACAAAAAGGTTTTGTTATCGGTATATCTGGGGGAATAGACTCTGCAGTTACTTCAACACTTTGCGCCAAAACAGGATTAGACCTATTATGTTTGGAAATGCCGATACACCAAGCAGCAAACCAATCTGATAGGGCATCAAGACATATAGAGTGGTTACAGAAGAATTTCAAGAATGTTAGTAGACGTGAGGTAAACCTTACTCCTGTATTCGATAGCCTTGTTGATGCATTCCCTTCTGTTGAAAACGAAGAAGAACGTTTTATGTCATTAGCCAACACTAGGGCTAGACTTCGTATGACGAGCTTATATTATTTTGCCGCATTAGAGCGCTATTTAGTTGCAGGAACAGGAAATAAAGTAGAAGATTTCGGGGTAGGTTTCTATACTAAATATGGCGATGGCGGTGTTGATCTAAGTCCGATAGCCGATTTAATGAAGACTGAAGTATACAACATTGCCGAAGTTTTAGGTATTAATGAAGAAATTATTAAGGCTGCACCTACCGACGGACTTTGGGGTGATGATAGAACTGATGAAGACCAAATCGGTGCCTCGTACCCTGAACTAGAATGGGCCATGAACATGAAAGACGAAGGCAAAACAATCGATGATTTTGAGGGTAGAAAACAAGAGGTTTTTGCTATCTTCATGAGATTGAACACTATGAACAAACATAAAATGTTACCAATTCCCGTTTGTGAGATCCCAAAACACCTTAAATAACAACTCATCTAAGAATCAAGTAATTAAATCGAATAAATAGCGTTTAATTATTCGGTAACAGCAAAATAGTGCAACTTTGACTTCTAATTTAGAATTTTAAGCCTTACATTGCATGTTGTCTTTTCAGACAAAAAAAGGTCGCTAAAATCTATAAAAAAATATTTAATGATCAAAGTTTTAATAGCGGACAACCACCCTATAGTAAGAATGGGAGTAAGGAAGGTTCTAGAAGCCGCTGAGGGTTTTGAACTGATCGATGAGGTAGCAACTACCGAAGAACTTTTCGAAAAACTTAAAGACACAACCCCCGATGTAGTCATGCTAGAAATGGATATTCCTGAAATAAATGGAATAGCAGCATTACGAAAAATTAAAAAAGATTACGCTGACGTAAAAGTACTTATGTATAGCGGTCAATCTGAAGATGTATATGCCCTTAGCGCCATTAGAGCAGGTGCTTTCGGTTATTTATCAAAATCATCTGGTGTAGAATATATTACGGCAGCAGTAACGAAAGTAAGTGAAGGCAGTATGTTCATCACCAATGAATTGGCACAACGCCTTGCTTTTGATGAAGGCACTAAAAAACCTAGAAGATTCTTTAGAAAACTTTCTACTAGAGAAATAGAAGTCTTAAAACTTTTAGCTAGTGGTAAAAGAAATAAAGAAGTTGCTTTAGGTTTAAACCTAAACGAAAAAACAGTTAGTACCTATAAAGCACGTTTAATGAAAAAATTAAATGTTGATAATATGGTGGATTTATTACAGCAGGCAAAAGCGCTTGAATTGTACTAAATTCATACAACTGTCATAAAATAAAAAAGACCCACCTATTTATTGTGGGTCTTTTTTATTTACAGCCTTTTTTATATTATGACAATACTCTATTTAGTTTCTGATTTAAAAGCTTGTTCAATTGAATGTAGTTCATAATCTCTTCTAAAGCTTCACGATTATCTTTATTCGACTGTTCAGTTGTTTTCTGCAACGCGCCCATTCGCTTTTTAATAAGAAAACAGCGTAAGGTTAAAATGGTCTCACTTACTAATTGGGCCACACCGATTTCCTTTTTCTTCGGATAAATTTCCTTGCTCTCCCAATTATCCAATTTATAGCGCTCCTCTTCCATTAATATAGAAGATATCTGATTTGCCATATCTTGATCAAGACCATTTACAAAAGTAGTAATCGAAAATTCTTCTTCTTCGTTCAGTGCCACTATGAGCTTGGTATACATTTTTCGAAAATCTTCATTTGCCAACTCAATCTCGTCTTCTTGAAGGTCTAGATAAATTTTCTCATATACCTTTATTTCCATTGATTCAGGTTCCAATATTAAATCACCCGACTCATTCTCTTTAAGTACCAAATCTTCAAATTCTTCTTTATGAGTTCCATAAAGCATAAGCGATTCTATAATCTTACGCTCTAACACATATTGAACATCTACCTTCTCACGCTTTTCTTCATTATGAACAACATCAAAAGCTTTCTGCTCTTCTTTTTGTTGTTTTTGAACATCGGCGGTCTCTTTCTTGCCTATTTGTGCCAAAGTATTGAACAAAACAGCTTCGGAGATATTCATAATCTGGGCACACTCTTGTATGTAGATTTCCTTTTGAATACGATCAGGAATCTTGGCAATACTATTGACAATATCCCTAACCGTGTCTGCTCGCTTTATAGGGTCGTTATTAGCTTCCTTTACCAATAGCGATGCCTTAAACTGAATAAAATCTTTCGAATTGGCTTCTAAATACGCAGTAACCTCATCGAGTTCATTGTTCTTGGCAAAACTATCTGGATCCTCCCCTTCAGGAAATGTACAGACGCGAACGTTCATACCTTGTTCCAAAATCAAATCGATTCCTCTTAATGATGCTCTTAATCCTGCTGCATCACCATCGAACAAGACCGTTATATTTTTTGTTAATCTATTGATTAGCCGAATTTGCTCTGATGTTAAAGCCGTACCACTTGATGATACCACATTATGTATTCCTCTTTGTGCAAACTGAATAACATCGGTATACCCTTCTACCAAAAAGCAATTATCTTCTTTTGCTATTGCCTGCTTTGCATAATAAATACCATACAAGACCTTACTCTTGTGGTAGATATCACTTTCGGGTGAATTGAGATACTTAGCTGCCTTTTTATCATTCGTTAATATACGGCCGCCAAAACCTAACACCCGGCCGCTCATGGAATGTATAGGAAACATCACCCTACCCTTAAAACGATCGAACTTTCTAGAACTATTTGGATTGTTAGGGTCATCCTTAACAATAGTCAGTCCGGTTTTTTCTAAATAATTTAGCTTATAGCCTTTGTCTAAAGCGGCAGTAGTAAAACCATCCCACTGATCTAAACAGTATCCTAATTCAAATTTTTTGATGGTTTCATCAGTAAAACCGCGTTCCTTAAAATAGCTTAAACCTATCGCTTTGCCCAACTCGGTTTCCCATAACATTTCTTTAAAATAGGTTTGAGCGAACTCTGACACCAAATACATGCTTTCGCGCTCATTGGCCTGTTCTTTATCTTCATTAGACTGCTCTGTCTCCTCTACTTCTATATTGTATTTTTTAGCAAGGTATTTTATAGCCTCAGGATAGGTGAAATGCTCATGCTCCATTAAAAAAGCCACCACATTTCCGCCTTTTCCGCTACTAAAATCTTTCCAAATCTGTTTCACCGGTGATACCATAAAACTAGGCGAACGCTCATCAGTGAAGGGGCTAAGTCCTTTAAAGTTAGAACCTGATTTCTTTAGCTGTACAAAATCACCGATCACCTCCTCTAAGCGGGCAGTTTCATAAACTTGATCTATGGTGTTTTTTGAAATCATAAAGAGCTTTCTAAAATAGCGTTTAGCGAAATCTTTTATGCTTAATTTAGAACATCAAAAGTACTAATTATGATTCTATTCTTTGGCACAAGACCAGGTAAACCGGAAACTATAAAGCTTTTTAATGCTACTTGTCCTTATTGCCAACAAAGAGGTACCCTAACAGCGATTACACTGAAAAACTATTTCCATATATTTTGGATAAAACTCTTTAAAATTTCTAGTAACACCACTATTGAATGTAGTCATTGTAAGCGTGGGTATTATGAAAATGAGTTTACCGATGAGATGCATCGTGAACTATCGAGAATAAAAAAATAGCTGTAGTAACCGATTTTTAATCACGGTACCACAGCTAAATTGATTGATGAAAATATTTAACTTACAAATCGAAACGCAATCCTAAAGAAATATTTCGCTGTTCAACGGCAGCATCTTTAAAAATAGGATTCAGATCGTACTTCACATATAATAGAACACCTTCAACACCAGCATACGCACTTAAACCATAGACTAAATCATTGGTATTATAGCCACGTTTCAATTTATCCTTGACATTATCTCCATTACGATCATACTTCAATTTTTGACGGGTACCCATATTAAAACCAGCATAGCCACCTAATCCTAATCTAAACTGATTTCGTAACGAATAGCGCATGGTTTCTTCAGTAGTTTTCAACTTTGAAGGTCCAAATTCAAAATGCATTGGGAATACTAAATTATCCATACGGAATTTTGATTTGCTTAAATCATATTCGAATTCCTGAAGCTCCGTTTGTCCATCGTCGAGCGCAACAAAATATTGATTGTCCTTTGGTTTTAATCCATTAAACTGGAATGAAAATCCATAATTCAACCTCACAAAATTTGAATTTTTGAATACACGTGTACGCCATTGCCATCCCATTTCAAAAAATCGACTTCCGCCTATTTTATAAGGCGAATCATTTAAAGACTGGCCTTCTACGATAGCATTATTGAGACCGATAGCCATTACAAAATCTGAATAGGTTCTTCGATCATATGTAATTTTCCTTCTATTTGGGTTTTCATTCAAGCGAAAACCAAAGAGTTTAGCATTCTGGCCGTCATCTTTACCGAACCCAATTTGAACGGCGAACTTGTAATTCAAGGTATCTAATTCTTGTACGTGACCACTATTACGTTCTAAAAGTGAAATTTTATTCTCTATAATCGAAATTCTATCTTCAATGTTCAAAGCCCTTTTCTCGGCAGCTTTTATTTTCAAGGTATTGGCTTCCTCTTCTGTAATTTCGCCATTTTTCAATTGTTTGGCAATTGCTTCTATTTCCAATTTTAAAGCTTCCTTTTCTTGTAGGGTAATTTCAGCCTTTTGCTCTTTCAATATTCCCACTTTTTTCTCATAACCCTCTTGGGCAGATAAATTTTGAATGGTTAATAGGGTTACTAAACCAACTAAATACATTGTAATTGTTCTCATTTCGATTTTGATTTTTTTTGATGAATAAAACTCCGCTCCCTGTCCCCAAAGTAATTTATGGCGATGAAGGATAAAACGATTTGTACTAGATTAATTATTGCGGTCAGCGACAGCCGTTCGCACTTTAATAAAACCGGCTTTTAAAGAATTGAATATTTGGTCTCGGAAGGATTGATCAAGCTCACCCTCAACCTCTGTCAACAAAGCCATTGCATCGACAGATTTATCTGTATTAAATAATTTATCTCGTAAAATTTCATCTTGTGCCCGTTTCAATAACGAATCTACTTCTGCATCAGTTATAGCACTATACTGTTCCAACACATCAAGTTGAGCAACTATACCCGCCACTTTGGTGTTTATAATATCATCAGAAATTTCTAATTTATCCCCTTTCTTTTCAGACACTACACGCTCTACAGAAGCAACTTCAATCTCATCTTCAATACTGATGATTTCTTTGTTCTTTATTGATTCTTGCTTTTTATCTACAACACTATTAATTTTCTCTAAATCATCATTCTTAGCTACAACTTCTGGTTCTTTCTCTAAAAATGGTACAGACTCCGTCTTTATCTTCTCTTCTAATGCTTCTTTATTATCGGTGTCAACAACTTCAAACTTTATCTCATTTACATCATTGCCACCGTTGAAGTAGAATAGTGCAATACCTACCAAAACCATAACACTAGCTGCAATACCCACCCATAGGTATACAGGTTTCTTTTTTCTATCATCAGTATTCAGTTCTAATGAAATT
Organism: uncultured Maribacter sp.; assembly: GCF_963974015.1. Taxonomy (GTDB): domain Bacteria; phylum Bacteroidota; class Bacteroidia; order Flavobacteriales; family Flavobacteriaceae; genus Maribacter. Next base: position 18,823 of record NZ_CAXBBZ010000011.1, read on the forward strand.
TTTTTCCAAGCATTTTCAGACGGTTGTATCTCCCGCTCCTGAAACTTAGTTTTTATATGTTTTTCAAATTTATCGGTTTCCATACCCTATACTATTTTGTTTTCTTAATTGCCCTTGCAGCAATTTTCGAGCTTTTAATAATTGTGTTTTTGAAGTGCTCTCGGTTATGGAAAGCATTTCTGCGATTTCTTTATGCTTATAACCCTCTACGGTATACAGTACAAATACCATTTTATACCCTTGCGGTAACGCATCTATAAGCTGTTGAATATGTTCTGTGTCTAAATCCGTACTTTGAGAAATTTCTTCAGACTGATTTTTTTCATATACCTCATCATCATAAACCACAAACTGTTGTTTTCTTAAATATGAAATACTTTCCCTGATCATTATTCTTTTTAACCATCCTTCAAAACTTCCTTCGAATTTGAAAGCATCCAACTTATTGAACATTTTTAGAAAACCTTGTACCATTACATCCTCCGCAAAATGAATATCCTTTATGTATTGTCTACAGACGCTCAACATTTTTGGAGCATGTTTTTTATACAAACGCTCTTGTGCATCTCGGTTACCTGAGATTGCTCTTTTAATGAGCTGCTTTTCGTTTTTATAAAATGGTATAATTTTCAAAATAATGGTTCGGTCTTCTATTATACTAGACGCAGAAGTAGTTATAATAGTTGCCTGAAGATAAATAAATTTTAAAATTAATTTTCAAACCTCTGTATTACAGATGCTTAAATCGGAATATTTTTTAAATAAGAATTACTTTTTACGGTCCACCACGTAATTCACCATTAACTCTAAAGCAGCTTTATAGTCAGATTCTGGATATATACTCAACAGTTCTAGTGCCTCATCTCTGTATTCGAGCATTTTAGTAACGGCATAATCCAATCCGCCCTTTTCCTTAACAAAAGAAATAACTTCTTTTACCCGCTGTTTGTCTTTGTTGTGATTCTTAATAGAATTGATGACCCATCTTTTTTCTTTATTTGTACAATGGTTAAGGGCATAAATTAAAGGAAGTGTCATTTTTTGCTCCTTAATATCAATTCCTGTTGGTTTCCCTATTTTTTGAGCTCCATAATCAAAAAGATCATCTTTGATTTGAAAAGCCATACCACATAATTCACCAAATTTTCTAAATATTTCTACATCAGCACTTTCCGGTTTAACCGAACAAGCCCCTAATGAACAACATGCAGCAATAAGTGTAGCTGTTTTTTGGCGGATAATTTCGTAGTAGACGTCTTCCGTAATATCTAACCTTCGTGCCTTTTCTATCTGAAGCAATTCACCCTCACTCATTTCCCGTACGGCAACGGATATGATTTTCAGTAAATCAAAATCATCATTATCAATCGATAACAAAAGTCCTTTAGACAACAAATAATCACCCACTAAAACAGCAATCTTATTTTTCCAAAGTGCATTTATAGAAAAGAATCCTCGACGCTTATTGCTTTCATCAACAACATCGTCATGAACCAAAGTAGCGGTATGGATCAATTCAATTACTGAAGCTCCTCGATACGTTCGTTCATTAACCGCGCCATTATTCAATAATTTGGCAGTAAGAAATACGAACATAGGTCGCATTTGCTTCCCTTTTCTATTTACAATATAATGGGTAATTCTATTAAGTAACGCAACCTTAGATGACATTGAATCCCTAAACTTGGACTCAAACAACTCCATTTCCTGGTAGACAGGTTCCTTTATTTGCGATACTATTTTCAGGTGTTCTTTCTTAGAACCTCAAAATTAGCGAAAAGCACGCAGTTAACAGTACTCAGACCACAGTTATCGTTTATTGGTCGATTACTTCGGCTACGCTCAGTAAAGGGTTTTATTGTAATTAAGAAAAGTGTGAATTTGAAAAAAGCGATAGTTATTATTTGCTTCTATTTAAGATTTATTCGCCAACTGACCACAGGCAGCATCGATATCCTTACCACGAGAACGGCGGACAGTGACTACGATATTATTTTTTTCCAACGTACTCACGTAACGATCTATAGCTGTATTTGTTGCTTGCTTAAACTCCCCATCATCTATTGGGTTATACTCTATCAAATTTACCTTAGAAGGTGCAAATCTGCAGAAAGCAACTAATGCATCAACATCCTTTTGAGCATCGTTTATTCCTTCCCAAACTACATATTCATAGGTAATTCTACTTTTAGTCTTTTCATACCAGTACTGCAATGATTCTCGTAAATCACTTAATGTAAACTTTGCATTAAAAGGCATTATAGAAGTACGTATTTCATCTATTGCAGAGTGAAGTGAAACAGCCAGCTTAAACTTAACTTCATCATCGGCCATTTTCTTAATCAACTTTGGCACTCCGGATGTTGATACCGTAATACGCTTAGGTGACATACCTAAACCCTCTGGAGAAGTTATCTTCTCTATCGCCTTTAAAACATTGTTATAGTTCATTAAAGGCTCTCCCATGCCCATAAATACTATATTGCTCAACGGTCTATCAAAATAAAGTCGGCTTTCATTGTCAATAGCCACTACCTGATCATAGATTTCATCAGGATTCAGATTCCGCATTCTTTTCAACCTAGACGTAGCACAGAATCTACAATCTAAACTGCAACCCACCTGACTAGATACACAAGCTGTGGTTCTTGATTTTGTAGGAATTAAAACCGATTCTACAATTAAATCGTCATGCAAGCGTACCGCATTCTTTATTGTACCATCAGAACTACGTTGCATTAAATCTACCTTAATGTGGTTGATAACAAAATTAGCCTCTAGCATCTCCCTAGTTTCTTTCGATAGGTTTGTCATCACATCAAAAGAATAGGCCGCCTTTTGCCAAAGCCACTCATAAACCTGGTTTCCGCGAAAGGCCTTATCACCATTGGAAACGAAAAAATCCCTAAGCTGCTCACGCGTTAGTGCCCGGATATCTTTTTTCTTTATCTCTTCCATAGTTTTAAAGGTAGTTATTAAAATAAATCCCGCTTTCCAAATAGTTAGATAAAGCGGGATTCGATATTATTTCCTTATGTTTTAAGGAATGACTCGTACTTATATAATTAACATGGCATCACCATAAGAATAGAACTTATAGTTTTCTAAAATAGCCTCTTTGTACGCTTTGTTCATTAAATCATGACCCATAAATGCAGATACCATCATCAATAATGTTGATTTAGGTAAATGGAAATTGGTTATCATGGCATTTGCAAGGCTAAAATCATATGGAGGGAAAATGAATTTATTTGTCCATCCTTCAAAGGTATTCAGTGTGTGCTTTGAAGAAACTGCACTTTCTAAACCACGCATGGCAGTAGTACCAACAGCACAAATACGTCGTTTTTTCAACTTCGCATTGTTTACAATTTGTGTAGCTTTCTCATCAATAAACAGTTCTTCACTGTCCATTTTATGCTTAGAAAGATCTTCAACTTCTACCGGATTAAAAGTACCAAGACCAACATGCAATGTTAATTCCGCAAAGTCTACACCCTTAATTTCCAATCTCTTCAATAAGTGCTTAGAAAAGTGTAAACCAGCAGTAGGGGCAGCAACCGCACCTTCATGCTTAGCATAAATAGTTTGGTAACGTGATTCATCTTCAGCTTCAACTTCTCTTTTTATATATTTAGGCAAAGGTGTTTCACCCAATTCCCTAAGTTTTCTTCTAAAATCTACATATGCACCATCATAAAGAAAACGTAAAGTTCTTCCTCTTGATGTGGTGTTATCAATAACCTCAGCAACTAGAGTTTCATCATCACCAAAATATAATTTATTACCGATACGTATTTTACGTGCTGGATCTACAAGAACATCCCATAAACGTTGCTCTTCGTTCAATTCACGCAAAAGAAATACTTCGATACGTGCACCGGTCTTTTCTTTATTACCATATAAACGGGCTGGGAATACTTTTGTATTGTTCAGGACCATGACATCGCCTTCATCAAAATAATCGATCATGTCTTTGAACATCTTATGCTCAATCTTTCCAGTGTCCCTATGGATTACCATTAATTTGGACTCATCCCTATTTTCTGAAGGATGTTCGGCCAATAATTCCTTAGGAAGCTCAAAACTAAAGTTTGATAATTTCATGTAACTTATATTTTAGTGTAGCAAATTTCGGCTGCAAAGATACAATCTGCAGATAGGCCTTGTCAAGTAAAACGCTAATTATAATTCCCTTATGTCAAAATGAAGTTGTTCAAGGTCATTCCAAAAATCTGGATATGACTTAGAAACCACCTCTGCATCGTTCACAAAAAGAGTGGTGCGCATTGCCAACGGAGCAAATGACATAGCCATTCTATGGTCATTATACGTATCAATTGCAACATCAGCTATTATCTTCTTAGACGGGGTCAGGGTAAGTGTTTTATCGGTCACCGAAATAGATGCCCCTAATTTTGAAAGTTCGGTATGCAATGCCTCTAAACGGTCGGTTTCCTTAATTTTTAAAGTGTGCAATCCAATCAAATGACAACCAACACCTAAACCAAAACACGTAACGGCAATGGTCTGGGCAATATCCGGCGCATTGGCCAAATCGAACTCATTTTTAGCGTCAATCTTTTTATCTGTCTTCTTTAATGTAATTATATTTTCTCCATAGGTGGTTTCAACACCAAAAGAGGTATAGATTTTAGCAAGTACACTATCACCTTGAAGGCTTTCTTTTTTATATGCGGACAATGTTATTTCGGTGCCAGGGTCTGAAAGTGCGCATATGCTATAAAAATAAGATGCCGAACTCCAGTCAGATTCTACCACAAGTTTTGTAGGCTCTACATTTGTTTTAGGAGACACCTTAATTAAATTACCTTCAAACGAAGTTTGCACACCAATTTGCTCAAGTAACCCTAAAGTCATTTTGATATAGGGTATAGAAGTAATTTTACCAACCAATTCTAATTCCAATCCATTTTCAAGACTTGGCGCAATCAGTAATAAAGATGAAATATATTGACTACTTACATTTGCAGGAAGACTTACTTTATTCTTTACAATTCGATGTCCCTTAATTTTTATAGGCGGATACCCTTCATCCTGTACATAAGATATCTCTGCGCCCAACGATTTTAAAGCATCGACTAAAATCTTAATGGGCCTTTCGGTCATTCTTTTTGACCCAGTCAATACTACTTCCTTTCCTTCTTGGGAGGCAAAATAACCGGTCAAGAAACGCATAGCGGTACCTGCATGATGTATATCTACGGTCCCGTTTACTATTTTTAGGCCTTTCTCCATCACCTGGGCATCGTCAGAATTCGATATGTTTTCTATGCCGATCGCTGGATACAATGCAGCCAATAGCAAACTACGGTTAGATTCACTTTTAGAACCTGTTATGGTAATAGTTTCGTTGAGATGTTTATCCGATGGACCTGTAAGGTGAAGTTTCAAAGCGTATAGGATTAAAAATAGAACGCCAAATATACGGTTATTTCAACTTTTTATTAGCGTGGTGACGGTCATGATCACGCTTTGTTTTTAAATCTAACTTTTTATCAAAAGCTTGTTGTAAATCAATACCTGTTTGGTTGGCCAAACATAGCACCACAAACATCACATCTGCCAATTCTTCGCCTAAATCTTTATTCTTATCCGATTCCTTTTCACTCTGTTCCCCATAGCGTCTAGCAATAATACGGGCTACCTCACCGACCTCTTCCGTTAATTGTGCCATATTGGTTAGTTCGTTGAAATACCGAACCCCATGTTCCTTTATCCAATTATCTACGGCTACTTGTGCGTTTTCAATGTTCATTATTCTTATTCTAAAATTTCAAAATTCTTAAGATAGCGTTATATCTTTTCTAAAACTATTAGAGATTGATTTTGGCTATTTACCGCTTCGCTGAATAATTGCTTAATTCCTAAATAATAATCATTACTGTAATGGGCAGAATTCAATTCAAAAGTAAAAAATAAATTAAGGGCCCCGATTTCATTATTAATTGCACTTAATTTTAACAAACCACCATTATTTGGTAAAGTAAAATTTTTACCCTCAGGCAAGGATTTTAATTTATAACCCTCAGGCATTTTCATGTTAAGTATGTATTGATACTTAGCGGGATGACCAAAATCTATAGGGTAATTTCTCTCAGTAGAAACAAAAGGGTTCTTTTCAAAAAACTTGATTACAAACGGATTCAAATAAATATTATCACCTTGAAATATGTTCTCTATTTCAAAATTGAAACGTTCTGTAATCTTTTTTTCATCTGAATATTTTAGGTTTTTTTCGTGAGAGATTATATGAAAATCATCTGAAATTCCCTCTTCTAATTTTTCCAAATATTCTTCTTCCGTTGTCGTATCCAATACTTCATCTTGAGAAACTTTCATGTATCCTATATTAATAAAATCAAATACACCCGAAAGCATTTTGTTTACAGGGTCCAATGTCATTTGAGCCCGTATCATCATAATATTTGAAGTTTCTGGCAAAATATCATACCAGTAACTTTCATTATCGAAATCCATTACTCTACCATAGTAATTTAGGCAGCGAAAAGGTAGCATACCAAATGGCATGTATTTATCTGTGGCATCTAGTAAATAGGTTTCTCCATCGATATCTACTTTTGCTACTAGGTAATTAAAATCATTCATTACAGGATGTGTCTTCTTTGGCAAACCCCTTTTTCTTGTTGCCAATAACATCATATCAGTTTTTATCTCTGCTGCGTTCAACAAGTTTATTAATGCAATATTTATTTCGGCCACATTACCTTTTTTATCATCGAAGGCTGTTTTCACCTTATTATCATGCCAAATACCAAACTCCTCATTCCAAGTGAAATGGTTTTTAACAAATTGGAAAATATTCTTTGCTCGAGTTAAAGCATCGCCTTCGGTCAGTAATTTTTGGTCAACATTTTTCTCAAAAAAATTTTTCTTTCGAAGCTGACTACCAATATCTTTATCAGTTTTAAATTCCTTATCAACATCTTCCCAAGATTTGGTGAATTTTTCAGTACCACCATAGAAGCTTTTATATTCAGATAGTTCGAACTCTATTTTAGACCTATAATTATTAGATGAAAGCATATATTCTTCAGAATCCTTAAAGGCCGGTACATCTTTGATTACATATTTAAGTGCCTCACAGTCACTATCTCTTTTTGTGTTAGGGAACTTAAAGCATCCTTTTTCTATTACAGCTTCATTTACATCTAAACTCAGCCCTCCTTTTAGACTTCTATTATATAACCAGTTTCCTGGTATTTTAGCATTAAATTCAGAATATAATTTTGGTATTTCAGATTGAAAATTCCATCCTGTAAAATTGAAATAAAATGGAGACTGCATTTCGTATTCATACTCCACAATAGAACCTTCTTGTACATTCGGAAAAGTAAATTTGATAAGAGATCCCTTTTCACTGACTTCTTCCTCAAAAACCTCAGATTTTTTTACATATATTTTTGTCTGATCGTTATGAGTCATCGCTTTAACATTTACTAATTTTTCCTTTCTATCTTTAGTACGATATAATGGAATTTCAATATTCGCATATTCAAAACCCTCCTTTTTTAGGATTTTAATTTTAGCGTGGTATTTAGTTATTAGCCATATATAATCATCTCGAATTTCAAAATAATTATCGCCATATTCATAAAGATAGACCGCTGATGCCGTTGTATCTTTTTCATATAAGGCAAATGTTTTTTCTGATTCTGTGAGTGTCCCAAGTTCCATTTTCTCTTGAGCAACCGCATCCCGACCACAAATTAAAAAAAGTAACAGGTAAATAAACTGATTAGTTTTATGCATTTATATTGAATATTTTTTCGTCGTACGAGGGCCACGCGAAACAATTAATTTTTAAACTTATTAGCACTTAGATATCTTATATTCTTGATAAGACTACCTTTTCATTCTGTTTTTGAACCATTTTATTATAATATTCTTTCAGAGCCGAGTAGTAATACGCAGGTATTATAGCCTCATTGATTTCAGAAGTACATACAACCTGTAAGGAATTACCCTTTTGTTGCATAACAAAATTAAACACACCTAGTTCATCTGGCAATCCTAATCTTAGATTATCTGGCATAGATTCTATCTTATACCCATCTGGAATAACATAGTTTATTATAAGCTTTTTAGAAAAAGGATAATTAAAATCTACTGGATATTCTCTAGTATCTAATTTGAAAAGGTTTTCTTTTAAGGCAAAGAATATCAAAGGATTAAAATATAATGTAGAGCCAATTATCTCTACTTGATTCTCTTTAATAAATGTAATAGAATGCTCAAGTGGCTCCACAGGTTCCATTTGATTTTTAAGCTCAAAATCTATTATTTCTATACTTGAATGTCTATTGGATTCAACTTCTAAAATTTCCTCTTTTGTTCTACTTATATTATCGACCCTATATTCAAAAGCTAAATTATTGGTTAAACGAGTTTTCATTTCACCTTCTAAACTGCCATCTTCCAAAATACGCGCATTCATAAAAACAAGCTTGCTTGAAATAGCTTTGGGAACTAACGGAATTTGCTTAGAAGTACCATCTTCTCTTACCAACCTACCAGTCCAATTCATTGCGCGATTAGGCAAATCGTTTTCAGCCAACATTTTTTCAGTAGCATCAAATAACATATAATCATCCCCATTTTCAATGGCAGCCAAAACATAATTAAATCCATTTGTTGTCGGAAATATAGGAATACCATTGGCTTTTGTGCTTACTAGAACAGGATTAGCATTTAAACCTGCATAACGAAACATTGAGGTAAGCATAAGATTTATGTCTGCAACATTTCCACTTTTCTGATCATATGCTTTTTTAATTCCATTCTTACACCCTACACCATTATAATCGTCCCAAGTCATTCTATCTTGAACAAATTTGTATATGGTGGATGCTAATTTTCGAGTATCCTTATTCTCCTTAATTAGCAAATCTAAGTCGTCTTTAAAGTATCGATCTTTACCGATTTCCCCACCAAAATCGTCGTACTTATATATAGTATTAGCAACATCTTCCCAAGATTGACTGTATATTTTAAATCCAGAGTTTGGAAATTTTGTAGATTCTAATTCAAAAATTAATGCACTTCTATAATTTTCAATATTGTCTGTAAAATCTACCTCTTTTAATGCAGGAATATTTTTAGCCGATACTTCATAACGTTTTTCAGAAAAATCAAGACTACCATTGCGAGTTGTAGAATTAGAGCCAACTGACGCTAACCCCTGTCTATTTTGAACCTTATAGCTGTATGGTACACTTCTATTGTTTGTAGATTCTTGCAGAGATATGGGATAAAAACCTCTAGTAAATCGTTTAAAATTGAAATATTCCGGCACATCAATATTCAATTCCACAAAATCTAATGGAATGCCGTACTGCAACCGATAATCATCCATATAACCCACTAAATCAGAAGAAATCTCGTATTCCAAATCTATTACACTTCCCACTTTTACATTGGGCATAGTAATTGAAATTTGATTTCTGTAAGCACTTATATTTTCTGAAAATATACTTTCTTTTTTTAGCTTGCTTTCTACAATTTTATTGCCCTCAAGATTAAAAGTATACCCTTTTATACCATCTGCTTTTTGCTTTCCAGAATTTGAGGTATACAATGAAATTTTTTTAGTTGCCCAATCTAAACCAGACTTATTGTATATTTTGATTCGTAAATGAACTTTTCTCCTGTTCATAAACCCTTTTTCTGAATGATAATCATAAACTAAGCGCTCTTTCTTATATAAAATGGCAGCCTCAGCTTCATTATCAATCGAATGTGTCTTTTGAGCAACTTCCTCCATTGAGACTTTACCAAATTTTATTTCACTTTTTTGTGCATTTATAGTGAATAATATAGAAGTGAAAATGATTGTAAAATGTAATTTCATTAATTTTTATTTTTTGATAAATACAATTTTAGAAGCGTCTACTCTTGAAATGGTTTTTCTGAAATTTCTATAGTCGTCGTAAGACGTCTTTGGAAAAATTCCTGGCTTAATTAACAACCTTCGTTTATAATTTAATTTAGATTCTGAAAGTTGCTCAACGCTAACTTCAAATTCACCAAATTCATTATTAAGTTTTGTTGGCTTTAAGTTAGCCTCTACCTTATAACCATTTGGTAGCTCTATTATAAAATCATCTTCATCTAAATACCCTCTTTTAATAACAATATCTCGGTTTCTATCCTTATTTCTTTTTGGTACATACTCATTTCTATTTAACATATTTGGAGCAAATAGAATGCGCTCTCCTGCCTTTGACAGATAACCTGATGTATTAAAATCTACCTTTTCAGTGGTTACAATACTATCCTTATCATTAATAAGTTCATGATTTAGAATATGAACATCATTAACATAGTCCCAATAGTGTTTATAATATTTTTCAATATCTTCTTTACTATCATTTGCCAAACCATATTTTTGATTGTATTGAATGCCTGTACTCTTAATTTCAATATGAGCATCGATTTTATCCTCTCCAATATTTATTTCGGCCATAGTTCGCTGTTTACTTTGTTCTGGCAGATATTGTCTTGATTTAACCAATTCACCTCCATTTGGTCCAACTTTCAATACATATCTATTATCTGTAAATGTCCCTAAAAAGTTTGCTGGCACTACTTGACTAGTACACTCTAGCCAAATTTCCTCATCTTCTAACGGAACATTCAAAAAAGCATGATTTCCTTGCAATGAAGGAAAATCAAAATCTAAGCTTTTCATCTGTGCGTCTGCCGATACTATGGTATAATATGATTCTATACCAACAGCTTTTAATAGCGCCATTGTATAATTGGTAAGCCCTTTGCAATCGCCGTATTTAACCCTATCTACTTCTTTAGCACTAATCGGCATCCAACCGCCAATACCCATTTGAACACTTATATATCGTGTATTATCTTGAACAAACTGATATACTTTTTTAATTTTTTCTTTTGGATCTTCTATCCCTTTTACTAAACCCTGTATTCTTTGTATCGTTGAACTATCTAGTTCGCCCCTTTCTGCTAAAAGCGAATTATAAACCCAACTACCAAATTCTTTCCAATTAGTTGCATGCCCACTTACCCCTTTTAAATTATAATCTTCTAAAGCTAATTGTACGTTAGGTGCAAAATCTCTAAACTCGGGGTCAAAATCTTCTGATTCAATTGCTTTTAAATTGGTAGCATTATATCTTATTCCATTTTCATTTGAAGTCCGCTCTACGCCAAAAGCATCTAGGTTATTATCTTTAAACCTATACTTTATACCTGAAGGTAAATTTAAATTGAATTCACTTTTCTCGACACTAATTTTATATCCATCTAAAAAATACCAGCGTGGCATAAATGCTGTATCAGAGGTTGTATACTTTTTATTCAATACAATTGTATAGGGATAATTTACTGGAGTGTATCTAAGAAATTTCACTCTAGATTCTGAATACAGTGTGCCTTCGCCAGTGGCAGTCTGGTCAATAAAATCTTTTTCTTTGATTTTATCTATTTCCTCGCCATTCTCATCATATATTATGGCTTCAAGGTCTTTTATAGAAGTTTCTTTATCATAAAATGCCATCGCATTTACATGTTTCGACCCATTTTCATTTAAAACCGTCACCACTCTTGTTGAAATTATCTCCATATAATCAGAAGATTTAACTAAAATGCTCATTTCGTCCAAACGCACTACGGCATCGGCATTCTTTAAAAGGATAGGATTTATTTTGGAAAAGCTATAATCTTGTGCAAATACAGCATGAGTTGCCGTAAACAATAACAAAAATGATAATAAGCGCATATAATTCAGTAGGCTGGTTTTTATCCAAACGACAAAAACAGTTGTTTTCTTACAAAATGTAGGAAAAATTTACAGAATACTAAACTTTATTCTTTGAATCTATCAAAATAGTCACCGGACCATCATTCAACAACTCAACCTTCATATCTGCGCCGAATATTCCGGTACCGACCTTTTTTCCAAGTTTTAATTCTAAAGCCTCGACAAAAGCTTCATAGATCGGCACAGCTATTTCTGGTCTGGCAGCATTTATATACGAGGGCCTATTACCTTTCTTTGTTGCAGCGTGCAATGTAAATTGACTCACCACAATTACATCACCTTTATTCTCGAGAAGTGAATTGTTCATCACCCCTTGATCATCATTAAATATACGTAGGTTCACTATTTTATTCGACAACCATTCAATATCCTCTTGTGTATCTAAATTTTCAATACCAACAAGAATAAGCAACCCTGACCCTATAGCGCTTATTATTTTACCATCAACAGCAACACTAGCCTTGGAAACACGTTGTATAACTACCCTCATTTTTTCTCATCGTGTATATCGACCCTATAATTCTCATCTTCACCTTTTACCATTTGTAGATAACTTTGATATCTGCTCCATGCAATATCACCAGCTTCCAATGCATCTTTTACAGCACATTTAGGTTCATCTATATGTATGCAGTTATTGAACTTACAGTGTTGCTTTAATTTAAAGAATTCTGGAAAATAATTTCCTATTTCCTCTTTCTCCATATCTACAATACCAAAACCTTTTATACCTGGGGTATCTATAATGCGAGCATCAAAACTTAAATCGAACATTTCGGCAAAGGTGGTGGTATGCTGACCTTGTAAATGTTGTTCAGATATTTTTTTTGTTTTAATATCTAAATTGGGTTCAATCGCATTTACCAAAGTAGATTTACCTACACCAGAGTGACCAGAAAACATGGAAGTTTTGCCAACCATCATTTCTTTTACAGTATCCACATTCTTTCCTGTCACAGCAGATATTCCGATACAGGTATACCCAATTTTACGGTATAATGCTGCTAAAAACTTTATTTCATCAGTTTCCTCGGGATTATAAGTGTCAACTTTATTAAAAAGAAGCACTGTGGGAATTTCATAAGCTTCTGCCGTAATCAAAAATCGGTCTATAAAAACGGGATAAGTCGGTGGATTATTCAATGTAACCAGTAAAAATACCTGATCAAGATTAGCCGCTATTATATGTGTCTGTTTTGATAGATTTACGGACTTACGTATAATATAATTTTTACGTTTTTCAATTTCATGAATTATCCCAATCGTATCATCTCCAATAGTTTCCACATCAAAGTGAACGCGGTCACCTACTGCCACTGGGTTTGTACTTTTAATCCCTTTTATTCTAAATTTCCCCTTAATCTTACAGTTATAGAAATCACCATTATTTGATTTAACCGTGTACCAACTACCTGTAGATTTGTATACAATTCCTACCATTTATGCAAAATACCTTCCATTTATACAAAGTAACTGCTTTCAACACAAAATATACTATAAATTTGAATTACAACGTGGAACATTAACCAATAACTTAAAAATGAAAACGATTAAAAAACTATTCTTATTTACGGTATTTACGATTACCTCTATCGGATTCGCACAAGAAACAATCACGAACGAATCTGTAGTTCAGATGGTAGAGTTAGGTTTCGACGATTATATGATCATCGATAAAATAAACACCTCTGATGTAAAATTCGATGCTTCTATTTCTGCTTTAGGTGAAATGAAAAATGCAGGTGTTTCTTCTGAAATTTTATCTTTAATTATGGAGAAATCTAAACAGAGCACAAAATCTAAAACTGGAATTTATTATACGGATGCTAGTGGAAAAGACAAATTGGTTCAACCAAGTGTATTTTCTGGAGCAAATTCAAATGCTGTAGCACAAAAATTAGTTTCTGGTTTAATAAACTCAAAACAAAAAGCACAACTACCAAAAACTCGATCGAATAACATAATACGTCAAAGTCAGCCTGAGTTTACTTTTATTTTTGACCCTAGTGTTACTGAAGTTGACAATATGCAAAACAACCAAGGTAGTGATGCTGGTATTTTTAACTGGTGGTTTAGAATGGCCAGTAACCCGAACGAATTTGTTTTGGTAAAACTTACTGTAAAAGAAAATAAAAACCTTAGAGAAGTTATTACAGGAAAAGAAAGCTGGATTACTAGTAGTAGCGGCATTGACCCAAAATACGCTTTGAACTTTGCAATTGAAGAAATTGAAGGTAACAAGTTTAAGGTTACTCCTGATTCATTAGAGCCAGGTGAATATTGCTTTATCTACCAAGGACAAGTACCACAAGGAAGAGATAATCAATCTGTCTTTGATTTCTCTATCCAATAAATATATATTCTTCTTACATAAAACCCGATGTATAAACATCGGGTTTTTTATATCTTATTTTTTTTCTCAGCGCAACATTAACATATATACCTCAAAGTTTCAGCATGTTTTATGCAATTAATCAAGATTTAACCTGTTAATAATTTATAATCATCAAATAGGTGACCAATTTTTAAAAAAAAACCAAAATCATGAGAAGAAGTATTTTTAGTGTTTTATTAGTTATCTGTGGCGCTTTAAGCTTAAGCGCACAAGAATTTAAAGTTATTACCAGTGTAGAATCTATAGTGTCCAGCGGATTAGGACGTTCTAGAATTATTGATGGTAACGAGGAAAAGGACTATGCAGAATATACCTCTACCCAAACCGAAGATGACAATACCCGTAACAAATCGAAAAGAGACGAGATTAGGGTAAAAGACTTTGATGAAACTAAGTTATTGAACTTCTTTAATATTGGTGGTATCCGTTTTCAAAACATTGCCGCTAATGATGCTATAATCACCTCCAAAATCAACGCTATGGTAGCAGATGGGTGGGAACTAGCCTTTGTAACCAGTGCAGTAGAAAGTGATGGCGGTAAAGGAGATTCATCTGGTATTTTCATTACCCGATATATTTTCAAAAGATAAAAATTAAAATAAAAAAAATAATATATACTATAAAATATCGATTACCCTAAATTATTAATATGAAAAAACTTTTATTTCTTTTCTTACCTTTTTTAACATTTGCTCAAACCAATCTTTACGAAAATCCTGATTTTGACGCCATTGCCGCCTCTCATAAAATTATTGCTATGGTTCCATTTAAGGCCCAAGTAAAACTAAGACCTAAACAAATGAAGGATATGACTAATGAACAATTAGACCGTTTGGAAAAATCCGAAGGAGAAAGTATACAAACAGCGATGTATTCCTGGTTTTTAAAACGTAAAAAACGAGGTGACTTACAAAGTGTTGAAATCCAGGATCCCAGAACAACCAATGCCCTTTTAGGCAAACAAGATATTGGTTATGAAAATCTTTTGGAATATACTCCTTTAGAAATTGCAGAAATTTTAGGGGTAGATGCAGTTATATCAGGAGACTATGAGACTGACAAACCCATGTCTGAAGGTGCTTCTGTAGCCCTTGGCCTTCTAATAGGGTTCTGGGGATCAACTAACAATGCCGTAATCAATATGAGCGTCCACAATGCCCAGGATGGTATTTTATTATGGAACTATAATAAAAAGGTTCGTGGAAGTTTAGGAAGTAGTCCAGAGGACCTTATAAATATCTTAATGCGGAAAGCATCACGCCGATTGGCATATACAAAATAATAGAAAATAAAAAGCCCGGTCTATTTGACCGGGCTTTTTTTATGCTCAAGAATTTACAATCTTCTCTTGGTGACGAATAGACTCTTGGTGAATCGCTTTGAACATACGAAGAACGAATTCTTCACTTAGTCCTTTGCTTTCTCCTTCAAGAATCATTGCTCCTAAAATTTCGTTCCAACGTGTGCTTTGCAATACTGCTACGTTTTTCTCTTTTTTAAGTTCACCGATAGCATCTGAAGTTTTCATACGCTTACCTAAAGTTTCGATCAATTGATTATCGAAAATATCAATATTCGCTCTTAGGTTGTTTAATTTCGCATTGTATTCAGCCTCCGTGTTATCTTCTTTACGAATTTTCAAATCTCTCATAATCTGAACTAACTTGGCTGGCGTTACTTGTTGTGCAGCATCACTCCATGCATTATCTGGATCATGATGAGTTTCAATCATCAATCCGTCAAAATTAAGATCTAGAGCTGTTTGTGATACATCAAAAATCATTTCTCTATTTCCTGTAATGTGAGATGGATCATTGATTATAGGTAGATCTGGAAATTTAGTCTGCAAATCAATCGCCATTTGCCATTCTGGAATATTTCTATATTTAGTTTTCTCGTATGTTGAGAAACCTCTATGAATAACTCCTAAATTTTTAATATCTGCAGTAGCCAAACGTTCAACAGCTCCTAACCATAAAGCCAAATCTGGATTTACCGGATTCTTCACCAATACGATTTTATCGGTTCCTTTTAATGCATCTGCAATTTCTTGAACTATAAACGGACTAACTGTTGATCTTGCACCGATCCATAATAAATCTACATCATGCTCTAACGCCAATTCTACGTGCGCACGATTTGCTACCTCAGTAGCAGTTTTCATACCTGTTTCAGCCTTAACTTTTTGAAGCCATTTAAGGCCCAATGCGCCTACACCTTCAAAATTTCCTGGGCGAGTACGGGGTTTCCAAATACCTGCTCTGTAATAATTTACATCGGTATCTTTTAGGGAGTGTGCTATTCCTAACACTTGTTCCTCTGTTTCCGCACTACATGGCCCTGCTATTACTAGTGGATGGTCTAGTTTTAAATCATCCAACCATGTTCTCATTTGTTTTGAATTTTCCATTTTAATTATTCTATTTCTTGTTTAACGGTATTCCTTTTAATATTCCTTTTATCTTATTGGTATTGTTCATTTCATTGTAAATACCTTCGTAATCGTCTTGCAGCAGTAATTCTTTAAATGCTGTAAGATTATGTATGTACTCGTCTAATGTTTCGACTACATTTTCTTTATTTTGCTTAAAAATAGGTGTCCACATGGCTGGTGAACTTTTTGCCAAACGCACCGTACTTTCAAATCCACTGCCTGCCATGTCAAAAATATCACGTTCATTTTTCTCTTTCTCAATAACCGTTTTTCCCAACATAAAGGCACTGATATGTGACAAATGTGATACGTAGGCAATGTGCTTATCGTGCGCTTCTGGATTCATGTATCGAATGCGCATACCGATGGATTGAAAAACCTGCAATGCTTTTTCCTGTAACTTAAAAGCAGTCAACTCCACCTCACATATTATATTCGTCTTATCTCTGAATAAATCATTAATTGCTGCCGACGGACCAGAAAACTCTGTTCCTGATATTGGGTGGCAGGCTAAGAAATTTCTTCTCTTCGGATGGCTCTCCAACGTTTTACAAATTAATGATTTGGTAGAGCCCACGTCAAAAACAACACAATCTTCATGAACTGCATCCAATATTTTCGGAAGCTCTTTAACCATTACATCTACCGGAATACTTACAATCACCATATCTGCCAATTGCAAATCTTGATAGCTCGCTTTCTTATCGATAATTCCTAAATCTTTGGCTTCTGCCAAATGTGTGTCATTAGAATCTATACCATACACGGTAACATCTTCTTGCGTAGACTTTATGTCTTTCGCTAAAGAACCTCCAATTAAACCTATACCGATTACAAATACATTCATTAAACTAAAATCTTGCGATTGCCTCTTTTATTTTATCACCAGTAATACAAAGAGAAAACCTAATATAGCCCTCTCCATTACTCCCGAATATGGTTCCTGGTGTTATAAATAAATCTTTTTTATATAATATGTCATCTATAAATTCTTCAGATGCGACACTTCCTTCAGGTAATTTTGCCCAAACGAACATGCCAACAGCATCTCTATCATAAGAACAGCCAAGCGTATCTGCCAATTGAAAAATCAATTCTCTACGGGCACTATATACCTTATTCAATTCAACGAACCAGTCATCACTGCTCTCCAATGCCGCTATTGCTCCTTTCTGAATGCCGTAAAACATACCCGAATCCATATTACTCTTGACCTTTAAAATAGCATTGATATGTTCTTCGCTTCCAAGAACGAAACCTACACGCCAACCAGCCATGTTAAAGGTTTTGCTTAATGAATTCAATTCTAAACACACCTCTTTAGCATTAGGTATGCTTAAAATACTTGCTGGATCTGTATTCAGCACAAAACTATATGGATTGTCATTTACCAACAGAATAGTATGCTTTTTTGCAAAGGCTACAATTTTCACAAATTGTTCTCTAGTTGCGGTAGCACCTGTTGGCATATGTGGGTAACTCAACCACATAATTTTGACTTTAGACAAATCTTGCTCCTCCAACACCTCTAAATCTGGAAACCAACCATTCTCTTCTGTAAGGTCATAATATGTTGGGACAGCCCCTACCAAATTAGTTACCGATGTATATGTCGGGTACCCAGGATTCGGAATCAACACCTCATCACCTGCATTTAAAAATGCAAGACTAATGTGCATAATACCCTCTTTAGACCCCATTAATGGGAGAATTTCCGTGGCAGGATCTGCAGTTACGTCAAATCTCTTATTATAAAAACTTGCTATAGCCTCTCTTAATTGAGGTAAGCCTTGGTAGCTTTGATACTGATGTGCACCAGCTTCAAACACAGAATTCTGTATCGCTTTCAATACATGTTCTGAAGGAGTCAAATCTGGACTCCCGATCCCCATATTGATAATAGGTTTACCTTGCGCCATTAAACCGCGCACCTCTCTTAATTTCTTAGAGAAGTAATATTCCTGAACAGTTTTAAGTCTATCAGCGGTCTGTATCATCCTCTCACATTTTTATATTCACCCAAAACCTTAAAATCTTCTGCCATGATGTTCAATAGACTTTTTGCCTTTGTAAAATCTGCAAAATCGTTAAAAGTTACATCCACAAAAAAGGCATATTTCCAAGGTGTTTCTATAACTGGCAATGATTGTATTTTCGTTAAATTTAATCTGCAATCGCTCATAACATTAAGCACAGCCGCTAAACTGCCCCTTTTATGGTCGGTAATAAAACGAATGGTAGCCTTCGTAATTTCGGCCTCTGGCAACGCATCGTTTTTTGTTTGTACAATGATAAAACGGGTTGCATTATTTTTAATGGTCTGTATCTCTTTTGCTACGATGTCCAAACCATACAATTCTGCCGCAACGTTAGGTGCGATTGCTGCTACATGACCTAATTTTTGTTCTTGAATACGTTTTGCCGTTTCAGCAGTATCGACATCTTCCACCAATTTAATATGCGGATATTGTCTAAAATATTCCTTGCATTGCAATAATGCCATAGGGTGTGAACTCACTTCAGAAATATCTGAAATTTTTTGCCCTTTCAGCACCATCAAATTATGATGAATGTTTAAGTAATATTCCCCAATAATATGTAAGTCGTTATGGTTGACAAGAGCATAATTTGGGATAATTGATCCGGCAATCGAATTCTCTATAGCCATCACCCCTTGATCCGCTTCTTTCGATAATAATTTATCAACCAACCCATCGAACGAAAGGCATTCGACAAGCTCTATATCATCTCCGTAACAATCTTTTGCTACTTGGTGATGATTGGAACCTTTAATTCCCTGTATGGCTATTTTTAAACTCACTTTTACTCAATTAATTTCAAAAAAAAAGTTCCGACATATATCGGAACTTAATTCTATTTTATTTTTAAAATATGCTAGAACAGTCCCGTACCTCTCTTAAAAAAGAAGTAGAAATAAAAACCGTTCCAGAAATATTGTTTTGTCATTGCTTTTGTAAACTTTGGCTAATGTAGTAATTATATTTAAAAACTGATATTTATGAGAATATTTTTTTAAAATTAACATTTACCTTCTCAAAACAAATGGTTTTTGTGTAAATCATAACTTTATTGATTTGCGCTAGGCTGGTAATAAAATAGACCAATTATTTTCTCGAACATCTCCTAAGTTTATGACAACTTCAATTGTATTTATCTTTCTGTAAAATTAATTCAGTAGTTTATGTCAGCTGAACCATTTGACTCATTTAATTTAAAATGTATAATATATTTCATGCGTCCATTTTTTACCTACTTCAAAAACAAAGTAATCATTACTCGTTTGGTTAATTGAAAAAACAATCAATAACAGCATCTAGCTCCGGTTGTATTATAGGGTTTGTACAATTAATTAAAATTGAAAATACGAGTTGCTCTTTTGGATAGACAAAGAAATTAGAATAGCCTCCTACTCCGTTACCTATATGGCCGTAAAATTTTCTTCCTTTAGCATCTTCACTTACCTGCCAACCCAAACCATAGTACGTTGGTTTACCATGAACTTCTCGAGAAGTTAAAAATTGATTAAGGATTTGTGCTTTAACCTCAATTCCCTTATTTAAATATGCTTGTCCGAATTTGGCAATATCCGCTGATGTGGAAAGATAACCGCCTCCTGCTAGTTTGTAAAAATTATTAACAGGAATTGCCTTTCTAAAACCCGTTAAACACTTCGTGTAAAAATTAACTACATTTTCAGATGCTTTAAATTCAGTACTCTCTTTCAGCTTAGTACCATCAATCTTTCGATGGCGCTCAAGATGACATTTTGCACAAAAGGTATTCTGCATCCCTAAGGGTTTCAACACCTTTTCTTGAACATATTTCTCAAAGGGGATACCGCTTGCTTCTTGCATTGCCGCAGAAATCATTACCCAATCAAAACTATTATATAAATATTCAGTGTCAGGTTCAAAAACTAACGGGTCATTCTTAAACACCCCTAAACCTTCTTTGATTGAAAAAGGTTCGTTCAGTCCATATTCCTTTCCCTTATATACTCGTATACCTGCTGTGTGACTTGCCAATTGCCTAATGTTGAAATCCCATTCTTTCTTAGGATAATCTGAAAAATAGGTGTAGAAAGATTCATCTAAATCTATTATCCCATCTTGCACCATATGTGCTAATGCCGTTGCAGCAATAGGTTTGGAAACACTAGCTATTCTAAAGATAGATTTTCGTGGATCTATAAACTGTTTTTGCTCTATATCAGCATAACCAAACCCTTTTTGAAAAACGGTCTCTCCTTCTTTTAGAACGGTAATTGCTAAACCGGGAAACTTATTTTTTGCATACATATCTTGTAAAAGCGAATCTGCTTTTACCAAGCCCATCAATTCTAGATTTTCATCTAAAACTCGTTTGGCAGCAAATACATTTTTCAGATATCTAAGTATGGGATTCATTCCACGAAAATAAGTCTGCCATTATATAATTCTTGAACGTCGACCTCAACAGGTCTGGTATAACTTAAAACATCACCTGTGCCTCTAAGCACACCCGAAATTTTTAATTGCGGATCAACAAGTACATCATTCGAGCCTCTATGATTAATATTTACATTTTGGGCTACCAACTCTTCTGCCTCTATTCTAGAATCTCCGGCTGCAATATTTATATTGAAATTTTCTACATTTCCTCTTAAATTAAAATAGGCAATTCCATTTACCGTAATTCTTAAAGATGAGACATCTAAATCTAAATTAAACTCACCATCTGTAGTCTCCGCTTCAGAATTTGTAAAACTTTCAGAATATAAGCTTAAGCTCTCGAAGCTTAAAACACCATCACTACGAATAGGAAAACCTGTACTACTGCGTATTTCGGTTAAATTTGAAGTGGTAACATGTACAACGGTAACTCCATACTTACGCACATAATTACAATCGTTCGTATCTGTCAAAATCAATCTTCCGTCCTCTACAATGGCTGCCACTTCATCTCGCAAATTTTCACCAGTTTCAACTTCTACCTTTTGTGTATCTCCTTGCTTTATTACTAAGGTTACGTTTTCAAAAACAGTAATCCTTTCAAACTCCTCTACCTCAACTTCATTCCTTACAATTTCTCCGGTATCTTGAAAACAATCCGATACATTTTCAGAGTCGCAGGAATTGAAGGATATACTTAAGAATAGAATAGTAAACAAAACAAAACGGTCTCTACTGCACCTGCCTTTATTAAAGGCTAACTCGATTTGTTTAAATACTATAATATGATTTCTAATTTCTGACATTTTATAATCTTATTCCAATACCAAGTTCAACGGCTTCTGCCTTTGCACCGTGCGATTTCAAGGTAATTGCCCCGTAAACCTTATCACCAAAATAACGTTTTAGTCCCATACGATTATACATACGCCCTTCAAAGTCAAAAGGATAATACACGTAATATCCCAATTGAGATATTATGGACATTTTATTAATGAACAGTTCATGGCCTACAAAAACACCTACCCTTTTATAATCGTCATCTGCTGCAACATTATTTTCAGGAAAAGCGATGCTTTGATATCGAATCAATTCTTTTAAAAAATTTGAAAAATAGACATCCGTTCCCATTTGAATAGCACTTTTTCGCCCTAAACGCTTATCGGCATAAGCGGAAAGTACGACAAACCCATATTGACCAGAATTTATAACATCACTTTCATTCAATCCGGTTCTAAGTGCAAAATTGTATCGCACAGGTTCTGTGAACATTTCTTTTTCTCTGTGTACGTATTCAATTTCTGTACCACCATCAAGGTCATAGACCAGACCAGCATTTAACGCCATGGTATTTGTTGATGTATTAGGCGCCCTAAAATTAGCATTTGAATAGTGAATTATTGAAACACCAGCTTTAAAACCTAATCCTTTAAAAATGTTTTCCTTATGGTAATTGAACATTAAATACGTAGAACTCAAAAAATCGGACCCATAGGCATTGTTCCTGAAATTGGTTGTTTTATCATACGGATTACTTGTGTAAGCTATTCCTTGACCTACCCTTAGCTGCATATTTCGTTTAAAAAAATAGAAATTATAATGGGCATATAAGCTATAGTTCTTTCCTAAGGTCTCATAATTCATATCCTGATAAATGAAAGAAAAGCCCAAATCTGGATAATTATACAATTCCTCCCATGCTTCAGCGCCGTAGGTTTTACGATTATAACTTAAAATTATACCCCCAGGATGTGCGTTTATTAAATGTGAAATATCTGGATTATGCAGAATAATAGACCCGTAAAATTGATTTGCATCTAGGGTGTATTTCTTAAGCTCGGTACTTTCTTGTGAAAAGCAAAAGGTTATAGAAAAGAGTAAGAAGAAAAGAAACTTAAAATTCATTGAAAGCAAAAATAGATATTAGAATTTAGTAGAGCGTAATTAGTATTAAGTTCTTTTATTCTATCATCTTCAAACCAATACCAACATATACCTTGTACTCCTTACCCGATTCTATTTTATAACTAAAAAAGTTCTTTAGCAATCGCTTTTATATTATCTGATTTTCCCATTGAATAGTAATGTAAAACAGGCACGCCAGCTTCTTTCAATTCTTTAGATTGTTGTATAGCCCATTCTATACCAACAGCACGCACATCTTTATTTGAAGTACAACTGTCTACCGCCTCAATTAAATCTTGAGGAATATCTATTCGAAAAACCTGTGGTAACAATTGCAAATGACGCTTTACCGCAATAGGTTTTATACCTGGTATAATTGGAACTGTAATCCCTATATTCTTCGCAGCCTCAACAAATTCAAAATATTTCTGGTTGTTAAAAAACATCTGTGTAACTACATAATCAGCACCTGCTTCTACCTTCTCCTTTAATCGTTTTAAATCTGATTGTAAGGAAGGTGATTCTAGATGTTTTTCAGGATAACCTGCTACACCAATACAGAATTCGCTTGAGTATTCGCTCTCTATTGTTTCATGTAAATATTTACCGCAGTTTAAATCTTGAATTTGTTTCACCAAGTCAATTGCAAATGGATGTCCGCCATCTGTAGGTTCAAAATATTTTTGCTCACTTCGTGCATCTCCCCGTAACGCCATTACATTCTCGATACCTAGGTAATGACAATCAACCAACATATATTCCGTTTCTTCACGGGTAAAACCACCACAGATAACATGCGGCACAGTATCAACATTATACTTATGTTGAATTGATGCACAAATACCCACGGTACCAGGTCGCATACGTGTGGTCTGCTTATCTAAAAGTCCCTCTTTCTGCACATAAATAGTCTCTTCCCTAGATGTGGTCACATCAATAAACGGAGGTTTAAACTCCATCAATGGATCTATGTTATTATACAGTTCTTGTATATTTCGCCCTTTCACAGGTGGTACAATTTCGAAAGAAAATAAGGTCTTTCCTTGTGCGTTGGTGATATGGTCTGTTACTTTCATTTTAATTAAGTTGGTCGTTTTATACGTAATCGACTTTACTTCTAAACTTTTATTTTATTCCTTTTTTGGGCGTTACCTAACGGTCGGGCTTTACGCTATATTTTTTCTATTTCTAAATCTTATTTTCATTTTGGCAAACATGAGCAAAAATAGAAAAGATGCCGCTTCTATCCCTAACGCAAATTAAGCATCTACAATATTCGGAGACAACCATCTCTCAGCTTTTTCGAAAGCTATTCCCTTTCTATCCGCAAAGTCTTTCACTTGGTCTTTCTTTATTTTACCTAATCCAAAATAACGTGCTTCCGGATTTCCAAAATAATACCCACTTACTGATGCCGCTGGCCACATCGCCAAACTATCCGTAAGTTCTACACCTATTGTTTCCTTAACTTTTAAAATATCCCAAATGGTCAATTTCTCCAAGTGATCCGGACAAGCAGGATATCCCGGTGCCGGACGAATACCTTTGTACGATTCATGAATCAATTCTTCATTACTCAATTCTTCATTAGCAGCATAACCCCAATGTTTCATACGTACTTCTTTATGTAGGTATTCGGCGAATGCTTCGGCCAATCGATCTGCCAATGCTTTTACTAAAATAGAATTGTAATCGTCCAAATTCTTTTCATATTGGCTAGCCAACTCAGCGGTACCGAAACCTGTGGACACACAAAAACAACCTAAATAATCTTGCCTTCCAGATTCCTTTGGCGCGATAAAATCGGACAAAGCGTAATCAACGACTCCATCTCTTTTCTGTAATTGTTGGCGTAAAGTACGGAAAACAAAATCCTCTTCCTCTCGACCTTCAACTGCGTTTAAGGAGACATTGATATCATCCTCATTTATGGTATTCGCAGGAAACAACCCAAAAATTCCTTTGGCCTTCAACTGCTTTTTAGTAATGATTTGCTTCAACATTTCTTGTGCATCAGCAAATAATTCTGTGGCTTGGGCCCCAACTACATCATCGGTTAAGATTGCTGGAAATTTACCATGCAATTCCCAGCTTCTAAAAAATGGAGTCCAATCTATATAAGGCACCAATAGATTTAAATCTAAATCTTGAATAACTTGAATTCCTAATTTATTAGGCTTAAAAATTTCACTTTTGTTCCAATCTATCTTAAACTTATTTCTACGCGCAGCAGCAATCGTTTTGTATGTTTTACTGGAAGAGCGGTTTAAAAACTTGGTTCTAAAAACATCATAATCTTCCTTAATTCTCTTTTTATATCCGTCAGACGTTTCTTTTTGAAGCAAATCACCTACTACGGTAACTGCCCTTGAAGCATCGTTTACATGAACCACAGCTTCTTTGTATTGTGTATCTATTTTCACCGCTGTATGCGCCTTACTGGTTGTTGCACCACCAATCAATAACGGAATTTTAAAATTCTTTCGCTCCATCTCCTTGGCCAAATGAACCATTTCATCCAAAGAGGGTGTTATTAAGCCGCTTAAACCAATAATATCTACATTATGTTCAATGGCTGCTGCGATTATTTTTTCTGGTGGCACCATAACCCCTAAATCTACAATCTCATAATTATTACATGCTAGAACAACACCAACGATATTCTTACCAATATCATGAACATCTCCTTTTACGGTTGCCATTAGTATTTTACCGGCATTATCAGAATCCCCTTCTTGCGGATTCAATAATTTCTCTTCTTCTATGTACGGCAACAAATACGCCACCGCTTTTTTCATGACCCGAGCAGACTTTACTACCTGTGGTAAAAACATCTTTCCGCTTCCGAACAAATCACCTACCACATTCATACCAGTCATTAAATTTCCTTCAATAACTTCAATTGGCTTATCGGCTTCTTGTCTCGCTTGCTCTACATCTTCAACTATATATTGGTCAATACCCTTTACTAAGGCACGTGTAATTCTATTTTGCAATGGCTCCTCTCGCCATGACAAATCAATCTTACTTTCTTTTGTTTTTCCAACAACCGATTCTGCAAAATCAAGTAATCTCTCGGTTGCATCTTCCCTTCTGTTTAATATAACATCTTCTACACGTTCCAGTAAATCCTTAGGAATATCATCATACACCTCCAACATACTCGGGTTTACGATACCCATGTTCATACCTGCTTTTATGGCATGATATAGAAATACCGAATGCATCGCCTCACGAACAGGGTTATTTCCCCTAAATGAGAAGGAAACATTACTTACCCCACCACTGACACTTGCATACGGTAAATTTTCGCGTACCCATTTAGTAGCTTTTATAAAATCTAGGGCATTGAGCTTATGCTCATCCATACCCGTAGCAACAGGGAAAATATTAAGGTCAAAAATGATATCCTCTGGTGCGAAACCAACCTTATCAACTAGCACATCATATGAACGCTTAGCAATTTCGATTCGACGTTCATAATTGTCGGCTTGGCCAACTTCATCAAAAGCCATAACTATTACAGCGGCACCATAGCGTTTAATCAATTTAGCCTGGTGGATGAATTGTTCTTCACCCTCCTTTAAACTAATGGAATTTACGACACATTTTCCTTGAACGACTTGCAAACCAGCCTCTATGATTTCCCATTTAGAGCTATCGATCATGATAGGAACTCGAGAAATATCAGGCTCGGCAATGACCAGGTTCAAAAACTTTACCATGGCCTCTTTCCCATCAATCAGACCATCATCCATATTAATGTCGATAACCTGTGCACCATTTTCTACTTGCTCCCTTGCTACAACCAACGCTTCTTCAAATTTCTCTTCTTTTATCAATCGAAGAAACATTTTAGAACCAGCCACATTGGTACGTTCACCAACATTAATAAAATTCGTTTCAGGGGTTACAATCAATGGTTCGAGGCCACTTAACTTTAGAAATCGTTGTTCGTTTTTTCCGCTCATAACTTCTAATGATCTTATTGTAAAACAGGAAATTGTCTAGGTTTGAAATCTTTTACCACGTTGGCAATCGCTGTAATATGCTCAGGTGTGGTGCCACAACAGCCTCCCACTATATTGACCAGTCCTTTTTCGACATATTCCCTAATTTGTTCTGCCATTTGATCCGGAGTTTCATCATACTCACCAAAAGCATTGGGCAAACCGGCATTTGGATGTGCAGAAACCGCATGTTCACTTTTAGTTGCCAACACTTCTAAGTGCGGCACTAACTGACTGGCTCCTAAGGCACAGTTAAAGCCTACAGATAATATAGGAATATGGGAAATAGATATTAAGAATGCTTCTGCTGTTTGCCCAGATAAGGTTCTGCCCGATGCATCAGTTATTGTACCACTAACCATTATGGGCACATCAATATTTCGCTCTTCTTTCACTTCTTCTATGGCGAATAATGCAGCTTTTGCATTTAATGTGTCGAAAATTGTTTCTACCAACAGCAAATCTGCACCACCATCTAACAAAGCTTCAACCTGCTGCTTATAAGCTATACGTAGCTCATCAAAAGAAATGGCCCTATAACCTGGGTCATTTACATCGGGAGACATACTTGCCGTTTTATTTGTCGGGCCAATGCTCCCAGCTACAAAACGAGGTTTATTTGGTTCTTTTTTAGTGAATTCATCGGCAACCATTTTAGCGATACGGGCAGACTCATAATTGAGTTCATAAACAAACTCTTCCATATGATAATCTGCCATGGCAATAGTAGTACCTGAAAAAGTATTGGTTTCAACAATATCTGCACCGGCTGCAAAATACTTGCGGTGAACATCAGCAATTGCTTCGGGTTGTGTTAAGGACAATAAATCATTGTTACCCTGTAAAGGGTGTTCCCAATCTTTAAAGCGTTCTCCCCTAAAATCTCCTTCTTGAAATTTATAGCGTTGTAACATGGTACCCATTGCACCATCCAATACTAAAATTCGTTCTTTTAAAATTTCCTTTATATCCTTCATTTTACGCTGTAAAAAGTTCTACGTTCATTAAAATTAATACGATACCAAGGAAGTAAAAGATAGGAAAGTGTTCTTTCTTGAGTTATCTGTCCCAAAAATAGGATAGAATGTAGCACCTTCTTATCCGATTGGGAAAGGGTTGCCAAGGTTTCATAGGGTCTAGTCCCTCCGCCTTTCTTGATAACGTTTCAATCTATTCATGAACGAGTTGCAAAGTAACGGCACTACCAGATCAAATCCAAAAAAATCCATATACTTTTTGGGTTGAGGAATTTTGATTATACGTCATAAAAAAACCTCTAAAACATTAAAGAATCAGAGGTTTCTTTTATTGTACTAAAGCATTATGCTATACTTTGTACAACTTCTTTTTTAGCTTCTTTTTTAGAGCCATCAAATCCTTCAACACCACCTACGGTAGTATATTTCATAACATAACGTTTTCCAGGATTG
Source organism: uncultured Maribacter sp. (assembly GCF_963974015.1). GTDB lineage: Bacteria > Bacteroidota > Bacteroidia > Flavobacteriales > Flavobacteriaceae > Maribacter. The sequence goes on from NZ_CAXBBZ010000011.1 coordinate 47,281, forward strand.
ATTTGTTGATAAGCAAACTGACACATTACTGCTGCCTCATGGAAACCAGATAAAATCAATTTCAACTTACCCTCATACGTATTCACATCACCAATTGCATAAATCCCAGGTATATTGGTCTGGTAATCTTTTGCATTGTTAACCTTAATGGCATTTTTCTCTATATCTAATCCCCATCCACCTATTGGTCCTAACTTAGGAGAAAGTCCAAATAATGGAATAAAATGGTCTACTTCTAAATACGTGTCTTCCTTTTCTCTATCCGTATGTTTAAGGATCACAGCTTCAAGATGCTCCTTACCGTGTAACTCCTTTACCTCTGCTTTAGTAACCAATTTAATTTTACCCAATTTGGCAAGTTCAGCTGCTTTTTCAACGGAATCCAATGCTCCCCTAAACTCATCTCTTCTATGCACTAAGGTTACTTCTGAAGCTACATCGGTTAAGAAAATCGCCCAATCTAAGGCAGAATCGCCACCACCAGCAATGACCACTCGTTTGTCCCTATATACCTCAGGATCCTTAATCATATAAGCGACACCTGAATCCTCAAAATTTACAATATTAGAAATGGGTGGTTTTCTTGGTTCAAAAGAACCCAATCCACCAGCAATAACTACCACAGGTGCATTATGTTGCGTTCCCTTATTTGTAGTTACTACAAATGATCCATCATCTAATTTATCTAATGTTTCAGCTCTTTCACCCAATGTAAAACCAGGTTCAAAAGGCCTAATCTGTTCCATAAGATTATCCACCAAGGTACCCGCCAAAATTTCTGGGAATGCCGGAATATCATAAATTGGTTTTTTAGGATATATCTCTGAACACTGACCACCTGGTTGTGGCAATGCATCGATTAAATGCGTTTTCAATTTTAATAATCCCGCTTCAAAGACCGTAAATAATCCGGTTGGCCCCGCTCCTATGATGAGCATATCTGTTTTAATCATACTTCCTTATTTAGTATTGAATAGTTAATATTGAGTCAAAATCTATAACTCAATAAACACTACGTTCTAAATCCTTTTAACTAATTACTTATTTATTCCTTACTTTATACTATTAAATCTAAGAGGTTTCAACAGTGCTCAACCTAACATTTTCACCACTTGAATATTCAAGCTTTGCCTTTATCAATGAATCTCTGTGCCTCACCACTTCCCCGATTATAATAATAGCGGGATTAGATAATTCTTCTTTCTCCACTACCTCAACAATGGTTTCAATAGTCCCTATGCCCAGCTTTTCATTTATCCGGGTACCGTTTTGAATGATAGCAATTGGTGTGTCGGGTTTGCCTTCACTTTTAAATAATGCTACTATTTGAGGTAGCTTAGACATCCCCATTAAAATCACAACGGTTGCGCTACTTTTTGCAGCCAAGGCAATATCTGCAGATAATTTATGATCTTTTGTCGTTCCGGTAATTACCCAAAAACTTTCTGATGCTCCTCTTTTGGTAACCGGTATATTTTGATAAGCCGGCACACTCAAACTTGATGAAATACCAGGCACCATGGCTACTTCTAAACCAAACGATGTTGCATACTCCATTTCTTCTGATCCACGACCAAAAACAAAAGGATCACCTCCTTTTAATCGTACGACATGTCCATAAGATTTTGCCCTACTTACAATAAGTTCGTTGATCTGCTCTTGCTGATAAGCATAACAACCTTTTCGCTTGCCTACAAAAATCAATTCGGCATTCTTGGCATAGGTCAATAGCTCTTCATTCACCAAAGCATCATATAACACCACATCTGCATTCTCTAAAACTTTGATGGCTTTTAAAGTGATGAGCTCTATATCGCCAGGACCTGCACCAACAACAGTTAACCTCCCTACCCTTTTGAAGGGAGCGTCGACCATTGAATTGATTGTTTTTTGATTGGATAAATTATTGATATGCATATTATACTTCTGCTAATTCTTGTTGTCTAAATTTCTCAACAGTTTCTAAAAATAATTTAGCATCTTTTAAATAAGCTGCTGCAAAGGCTTTTGTTGGTTCGTTTTTATTCAATTGAAGCACCATATTTTCAAATCCTCCAGCGACATCGATTCTACCATCGGCAACGAACTTCCCATCAAAGTCTTTGATAATACTCACATGAGTGTTCACTTTAGTATTTTCTGAAGTCAACATCGCTTTTGCCGAATTCACCATAGATGAATATGCATGATAAATACTGGCCGACCATTTCTCGGCATCGAACATATCTTGCGCATTTTGAATTTTTTCTTCACTTTCAAAAAGTAAAGTCGCAATCAAATCAATCACCACACCGGCACATTCACCAACGCCAATAGCTTTTTCGTATCGTTCTGAATTGCCCCAGTCAATAAAATCATCTGCCGTTAAATCATCAACTGAAGATAGTGGCGTTAGAAAATCATAGAAATACATTTGTCCTCTTTCTGCATAATAATCCGGGAATGACATATCGCCTCCATTTGCATCGAAATCATTCAAAATTAAACGTAATGCCTCAGGCCCTCTTTTACTAGGTACTTTCACCACTTTATCGGCAAATCTACCTTGTCCGTTTCCATCGGTACTGCCACCTAACAAAACTTGAAGCGCTGGTGCCACTAATTTATCTTTTGTACGAACAGACATACCTTGAAAACCTATATTGGCCATATTATGTTGACCACAAGCATTCATACATCCGCTGATTTTTATAACGACATCTTCGTTATTTATATAGTCCGGATATTCTGTTTTAATAACACGCTCCAATTCTTCTGCGATACCTGTACTACTCGAAATACCTAAGTTACACGTATCAGTACCAGGACACGCAGTGATGTCTAATGCTTTATTATAACCTACGTCCGTAAAGCCTAATTTTTTCAATTCAGTATAGAAAAATTCAATATTTTCTTCCTTGACAAAAGGAATTAGAATATTCTGACGCAACGATAATCGAATCTCTCCGGCTGCATATTTTTGAACTAAACCTGCCAATAATCTAGCTTTATCCGTATAAAAATCTCCTAATAAAACCTTGATACCTATAGCTACATAGCCTGGTTGTTTCTGTGGCACCACATTTGTAGAATTCCACTTCTCAAATTCTTCAGCATCGACTATCTCTACTCTTGGAACTTCCAAAGTAGAAACCTTGATTTTTGGATATGCATTTGCATCAATCGGAAATGAATCAAAAGGAACCGCTGTTTTTTCCTTAGCCAATAATTCTTTGAATCCGTCCAAACCTAAATCTTTCAACAAGAATTTCATTCTAGCCTTTGCCCTACTCTTACGCTCACCATAACGGTCAAAAACACGTACTACCGTTTCCATTAAAGGAATAATTTGGTCTGCTGGCAAGTAACTGTATAATTCATCAGCATGCCTAGGTTGAGAACCTAAACCACCACCTAACATTACCTTAAAGCCTGGCTCTCCATTTTGAAGTTTAGCTATGAATCCTAAATCATGCATGTATGAAAGTCCGGTATCGGCATCACTTGCAGAGAAAGAAACCTTGAACTTACGCCCCATTTCTTGACTTACAGGATTTCTAAGAAAATACTGAAATATGGCATGTGCATACGGAGAAACATCAAAAGGCTCATCAACATCTATACCTGCCGTTTCACTAGCGGTTACATTACGTACGGTGTTACCACAAGCTTCCCTTAAGGTAATATCATCCTTTTCCAATTGTGACCAAAGCTCAGGAGTTCTGTTCAAATCCACATAATGAATCTGAATATCTTGACGTGTCGTAATATGTAATCTACCGGTAGAATACTCATCGGAAACATCACAAATACGCAGCAACTGATTAGAAGTAACCTTACCGTAAGGTAATTTTATACGAATCATTTGAACCCCTTCTTGACGTTGGCCATAAACACCACGTGCCAAACGAAGGCTTCTAAATTTTTCTTCGTCTAATTTGCCGCCATGAAACTCATGAATCTTTCGCTCTAATTCAAGAATATCTTTTGCAACTACCTGATTTTCTATTTCTGTTCTAAAACTCTGCATTCTTTTCTAGTATTTAGTACTGAATAATATGTACTAAGTTTATTGTCTATTTTACCTATGGACTAAATAGGTTAAAAACAAAAATCTTGCTTGTTATAAACCGTTCAATATGTTTATTAATTAATAAAACCCGCTCCTACGGTACTATTTGATTTTGTATCTATCAAGATAAATGAACCGTTAGTTCTATGATTTTTGAATTGGTCATAAAAAATCGGTTTATTTAAACGGAAACTTACTTGGGCAATATCATTCATGCCCAACGAATCGGTTTCTGTATCGATTCCCGAATAATCTGGTGCAATTTTATGATGAACCTGTTCAACCTTTGCCAATACTTTATTAACACCATGCTGAACGATATATTTATTTCCAGCTGCCAAAGGCAATGAATCCATCCAAGAGATAGTGGCTGTTAATTGCTTGTCAACAGTAGGCAAGTCATCTACCTTAACTAACATATCACCACGGCTAAGATTAATTTCATCCTCTAAAGTGATGGTTACCGACGACCTTCTTGAGGCAGTTCTATACTTCTTATCATAGAAGTATATATCCTTTATCTTAGAACGAGTTTGCGACGGAAGCGCAACTACTTCATCACCTACACTTAATTCCCCTCCATACACTTTACCAGCGAATCCTCTAAAATCATGATGCTCATCCGTTTTAGGTCGAATAACATATTGTACTGGAAAACGTGGCGTACCTACATTAAAAATATCTTTTCTATCCAATGCCTCAAAATGTTCTAAAAGCGACTGACCTTTATACCAAGCCATCTTCTCAGATTTATTCACCACATTATCTCCCTTCAATGCACTCACTGGGACAAACGTTATTTTCTGATCCTGGTAATCACGTTTCGCCATCAATTCTTCAAAATCGGCTTTAATGGCGTTATAGGTTTCTTCTGAATAATTTACCAAGTCCATTTTATTGATCGCCACAACCACATCTTTAATTCTCAATAAATTATTGATAAAAAAATGCCTGTTCGTCTGCTCGATAACTCCTTTACGAGCATCGATTAAAATAATCGCCGCTTGAGAAGTAGAAGCTCCCGTAACCATGTTACGCGTATATTCTACATGCCCAGGTGTATCTGCAATGATGTAACTTTTTGTTGCCGTAGAGAAATAAATATGGGCAACATCTATAGTTATACCTTGCTCACGTTCTGCTACCAAACCATCAGTTGCCAAAGAGAAGTCTAAATAATCGTATCCCTTTTGCTTACTGGTTTTTTCAATCGCGGCTAATTTATCGCTAGTCAATGATTTTGTATCGTACAGTATTCTTCCAATCAAGGTACTTTTACCATCATCTACACTACCTGCTGTTGCTATTTTCAGTACTTCCATTTTTATGCTGTGAGCCCTATGCAATTTGCTAATGGCTTTTTAATTATTATTGTTCGCTAATGGTTAATAGCCAAAAGCTAAATGCTAAATTTTCTATAGAAAAATTTAAAAATATCCTTGTTGTTTTCTTTTTTCCATGGCTGCCTCAGAGCGCTTATCATCTATACGTGCGCCACGTTCCGATATTGAAGAGTCTCTTATTTCTTCCACTACTTTGTCAATGCTTACAGCATCAGATAAAACCGCTGCCGTACACGACATGTCACCTACCGTACGAAAACGGACCAAGCGTTCTTCAACCACCTCATCGTCTTCCCTAAAAACAATATCATCTTCTGCAGACCAAATCATTCCATCCCTAAAAAAAGTTTTACGTTTGTGAGCGAAGTAAATTGACGGAATTTCAAAGGCCTCATCTTTGATATAGGACCAAACATCTAATTCTGTCCAGTTAGATATTGGAAATACACGAACATTCTGACCTAGTTCAATTTGACCATTCAACATATCGAATAACTCCGGACGCTGGTTACGCTCATCCCATTGACCGAAATCATCACGTACCGAAAATATACGTTCCTTGGCTCTGGCTTTCTCCTCATCTCTACGTGCACCACCAATACAAGCATCGAACTTAAATTCTTCTATAGCGTCTAACAGCGTTGTTGTCTGAAGACTATTTCTACTTGAATATCTACCCGACTCCTCTTTCACTTTACCTTGGTCAATAGAATCTTGCACATTACGTACAATCAATTCTAAGCCCAATTCTTTTACCAATCGGTCTCTAAATTCTATCGTCTCAGGAAAATTATGTCCTGTATCGATATGCATTAAAGGAAAAGGGATTTTTGAAGGCCAAAAGGCCTTTTGTGCCAAACGAACCAATGTGATAGAATCCTTACCACCTGAAAATAAAAGTACCGGTTTCTCAAATTGAGCCGCAACTTCCCTAATAATATAAATTGCTTCATTCTCAAGCGCATTTATATAGGATGTATCCTTTAAAATTTCAAGTTCAGGTTTTAATTCTAATTCCGTACTTGTATTACTCATTATTCTTTTTCTTAGATAAATTATCTTTATACTTCTCTTTCCCTACAATTAACTATGCAATCCACATTCCCTATTTTCCAACACCTTCGTTGGGTCAAAATAATTATGCTCATTTGGGAGTTTATATTTTTTTAAATATGAATCTAACTGCGTATCGTTCCAATGGTAAAAAGGACTCACTTTTAATACACCATCTTTACTCAAGCTTAAAATATCTAAACTATCACGTAAGGCAGTCTGTCCTTTTCTAAGATTGGTAAACCAAACATCTGGTTTAAAATCTGCCATTGCTCTTTTAAAAGGTTCTAACTTCACTTGCTCTGTAAATTCTGCATGTCGAGGGTCATCAATTTGTGGAATTCCCATTACCGCATCTCTATGAGCGGTTGTTTGCTTAGGGACATACAACTTAATATTCAAGTTCAATTTTTCTGTCAATTCCTCAGCATGATTATACGTCTTAGGCGTATTATAGCCTGTATCGCACCAAACTACAGGAATATCACCGCTTACCTGAGATACTGCATGCAAAATAGCTACTTCATAAGGTCTGAAATTGGTAGTCACCACTGGAGTTTGACCATGTTTTACTGCCCAAGAAATAATTTCTTCCGGTGGAATGCCTTTAAACTGAATATTCAATTTTTGAACTTGTGCCGCTGTTATTGCCATAGTATTATCTTTTTATTATTTGCCCCACTTAATTAAGTTCCAAAAACGCTCATGAAAAAAGTACAATATCATTTTTGTAACAAAATCAATCGATGCTATTGAGGCAGCAACCGAAAATTCACCAGTAAGTATATAAGATATTATCAAGGTATCTATTGTACCTATCACTCTCCAACTAAAAGCTTTGGCAATACTGCGTATTGGTTTTTCAGATGTTTTATCATCCTGATACGTTGTTTTGTTTTCTTTATTATTTAAAATAAGTTGATCTGCAATCATTTTCTAAATCAATTATCATTACCCTACTAATTCAGTAGAGTTATCAAAAATAGAATTTATTTTCAAAGTAGGTCGCCTAAAAGGTATTTAATTTTCTTATACCCCATAGATTTAGTAGATTATTAATAAAATAACCTGAAAATTTAATAATTCGTAGAATTACATTTATTCAGTTCAGTAAAATTTCATAAAACTGAGATATCTATGAGATAATATCTCTTAAGGTATTGTTTCGATACACCTCTAAAGCACTATCACGTACTTGTAGCATTAGTTTGTGTACTGAACATGCTTGTTCATCAGGGCAATCATCACATTTTTCATAAAAGTTTAAACTCACACAAGGCACCATAGATATAGGACCTTCCAAAACTCTCATTACATCGGTCATTGAAATTTCTTCTGGAGTTTTCAACAAATAATAACCTCCACCTTTACCCTTCTTAGAACCTAAAAATCCAGTTTTCCTGAGACTCAAGAGAATACTTTCCAAAAATTTTTGAGATATGTTCTCCTTCTCAGCTATTTCTGATATCTGAACAGGTTTCTTATCCGTTTTTGAAGCTAAATAGGCAAGTGCCTTTAACCCGTATTTTGTCTTTTTGGAGAGCATAATGCTAAGATAGCCAAATAAAAAAATATTGCTGAAATACTTTAATATACAATTTCATCGTTTATAAGGTTCAAACAAAAAAACAATTCATGAAAAAAGTAGTCTTATTCTCTATTTTCACAGTATTTACCCTTGTATTCTCATCATGTTCTAAAGATGAAGATGGCGTTTCTAACGCTAGCGAAGCCTCAATTATTGGTACATGGAATTTAACAGCATTAGAAGCAACTGACGGAAGGTCTGACACGAATTTTGACGGAACTTCTTTTCCTACCACTTTTGATGCAGTAGGAAAGGATTTTGACACGGTTGTAACTTTTTCAGAGGAACCTCAAATTGTAACAAGCGAAGGTTCGTACACCACAGTACTTACAACTACAATAATGGGCGAAACATCAACAGAGGAGGAGGAAGGTGAAGACTTTTTTCAATCAGATGAATGGAGATTAGATGGCAGTACCCTATATTTTGGTACTGGTGAAGAAGAAGTAGGTTTTACTATTATAGCACTTACCGATTCTAAAATGTCTTTGAGATATAAATTAGATGAGACTGTAGAGATATTTGGAGCAACTACAAGCGTTAGTGCTACTTATAATATGACATTGACAAAGTAAACTCCTAGTAATCCAGTATATAAAAAAAAGCCCGGTAATTACCGGGCTTTTTTTGTACTTCTATTTTCTATTTATTGCAGAGCCTGAGCTATATCGGCAATAATATCATCTATATGTTCCAACCCTACCGATATACGTACCATTCCATCTGAAATACCAACAGCTGCACGCTCTTCAACACTCAATTTACTATGCGTAGTTGATGCCGGGTGCGTAACAATTGTTCTTGAATCTCCTAAATTGGCAGAAAGGGATAACAATTTAATGGAATCGAAAAATTCCCTACCCGCTTCTAATCCACCTTTTACCTCAAATGCTACTACACAACCACCAGCTTTCATTTGCTTTTTAGCAATCTCATATTTAGGATGCGATTTTAGAAATGGATATTTGACCCAATTAATTTTCTCGTTTGCTTCTAAATATTCTGCCAATTTCAATGCATTCTCACAATGTCTATCTACCCGTACAGCCAAAGTTTCCAAACTTTTTGAAAGTACCCATGCATTGAACGGTGATAAAGCCGGACCAGTAATTCTAGAAAATCGATAGACTTTATCCATCAATTCAGTACTACCTACAGTAATACCTGCCAAAACTCTACCCTGACCATCCATTAACTTTGTGCCAGAATGAATCACCAAATCTGCACCGAATTTGATAGGTTGCTGTAAATAGGGTGTTGCAAAGCAATTATCTATAATTAGAATAAGATTGTTTCTTTTTGCAATCTTACCCAATTCTTCCAAATCCAATACATCTACTCCTGGGTTCGTAGGTGTTTCTGCATAAAGTATTTTAGTTTTCGGGGTTATTAAACTTTCTATTGTATCCAGCTCGTCAATCTTAAAATACGAATGATCAATATTCCATTTTGGAAAGAAATTGTTAAACAATGAATGTGTTGACCCGAATATACTTCTAGCAGATAAGATATGGTCTCCACTATTCAGTAATGCTGCCAAGGTTGAAAAAACTGCGGCCATACCCGATGCAAATGCAAAGCCGTTTTCTGCACCTTCCATCTGACATACTTTCTCTATAAACTCAGATGAATTCGGATTGGAGTATCTTGAATAAATATTTCGCTCTTTCTCCTCTGCAAATGATGCCCTCATATCTTCTGCATCCTCAAAAACAAAACTAGAGGTCAAATACAAAGGAACAGAATGCTCCAGATTCTCACTCCGTTTTAATTGCGTTCGTATCGCGTTCGTTTCAAACCTATTATTGTTCTCTTTCATCTTTTAACTCTATTCTCAATTTACTTTTCCATTATTTAGCACCTAGTACTCCTACCCTCTAATATTAAATCACCCTTTCTCCGCTATCCTCAATATATCACCAAATACACCCCTTGCCGTAACAGCTGCACCAGCACCGGCACCTTGAATTACAAGCGGATTTTCGCCGTACGATTCCGTATAAATTTCTATAATAGAATCTGAACCTTTCACCTGCCCCAAAGCACTTTCTTTTGGTACGGATATCAGTTTCACATCTAGAACCCCTTTTTCCTTTTGCAGGTTTCCATGCAAATCACCTACATAACGAAGTACATGATTTGGCTTTTGATTCTTTTTAATTTCATTGAACTTGGCATCCAACACGTCTATATGTTCCATGAAGAAATCTACATTTCCATCTTGTAACTTTTTCGGGATAAGGTTATCAATATGAATATCTGAAAACTCATTATGTAAATCGAGTTCACGCGCTAAAATCAATAATTTACGACCAACATCGTTACCCGATAAATCCTCCCTTGGGTCAGGTTCTGTAAAACCTTGTTGCATGGCATTCTTTAATATGGACGACAATGGTAAATCGATTTCAGAAAACGTATTAAAAATATAACTTAACGAACCTGAAAACACCCCTTTAATTCTAGTAATATTTTCACCGGATAAATGCAATAATTTAATCGTATCTATTAACGGAAGACCAGCGCCTACATTGGTTTCATACAAATATTGCTTTTGGTTCTTCTGTAGTTCTTCTCGTAACAATTGATAAAAATCATAACGCAATGTATTTGCTATTTTATTAGAGGACACGATATCAAAACCATGCTCTACAAAGTCAAAATAATTTGCTACAAAATCTTCACTTGCCGTATTGTCTATGATAATTAAATTCTCTAAATGATGACGCTTTGCAAAATCGAAAACATCTTGAATTTCATACGATTTCCCTTTTTGTTTTAGATTCGTTTTCCAATTTTTGGTTATACCCTTTTCATTCAACAAAATCTTTTTAGAGTTTGCTATACCAAATACGCGAAGATCTAACTTCTTTCGTTCCTTAATTGTCTTGGCCGATTTCAATATTTGATCTATCAATGTACCACCAACATTACCATGTCCAAAAATGACCACATTGATTTTTTTGCTGATACCGAAAACCTGACCATGCATAACATTTACGGCCTTGTATAAATCAGATTTCTTAACGACCAAACTTACATTCTTACCTGAAACCGTATTATTGAACAATAAGGGAACAATTTGATTTTTTATCAGTGCATTGAACGGATTATGGAATGTACTTAAATCTTGCCCTACAATTGAAATTATAGAAACATCATCCATCACCGTAATCATATTGACATCTTGCGACTCAAAATCGTGGCTAAACTCATTTTCTAAGGCCATTTTGGCTCTTTTGGCCTTATCCTTTTTCACCACCAATCCAATCCCTCTTTCCGAAGAACCTTGAGAAATAATGCTTACACTAATATTGCTAGTTTCTAATGCCTTAAATATTCTCGCATCTACACCGACCTTGCCTAACAATCCACGGCCTTCAATATTGATCATGGCAACATCTTCAATGACAGAAAGCGATTTTATACCTTCTTTGCTCGATTTCGCACTTATTAACGTTCCTTCATTATCATCATTATACGTATTCAAAATACGTAAAGGGATGTTTTTCTCAATAAGTGGAATAATGGTCTTGGCGTGTAAAATTGTAGCTCCAAAATTTGCAAGCTCATTAGCTTCTGCATAAGAAAGGTTAGCAAGCTTTTTCGCTTCTGGCACATAATCAGGATTTGCCGTATAAATTCCATCAACATGTGTATAGTTCTGTAATTCTTCGGCATCTAAAAAGTTTGCCAATAACGCTGCGGAATAGTTACTTCCATTTCTACCCAATGTGGTTGTCTCTCCATCCAATGTAGAAGAAATAAACCCGGTAATTACAGCTACGGTATCTTTCGGAATTTCTGCAAATTTCAACAAGACCTTTTCTTTCGATTCAGCCTCCAACACTTTAGCATCACCAAAAGTATTATCAGTTTTGATAACATCCCGGGTGTCTACCATTTTGGCTTTTATCCCTTTTCCAATCAATAATTTTGTTACCAGTTTCGCAGAAATAAGCTCCCCATACGCCAACACCTCATCCTTGATTTTGGCACTATAGTCTCCCAACAACGACACACCTTCAAATAACTTCGCCAAGCCTTTAAACTCTGCTGATAAACTGATATTAGAGTAGGTATGCTTTTGGTACTTTTCTAATGCTTCAAAATCATTTTTGTAATCTTTACCTTTGGCAGCTTTCTCAAGAATATTCTCTAATTGATCCGTTGCCTTTTCCCTAGCGGAAAGCACAATGGCTATATTCTCATCATTATTCACCTTGTTTTTAACAATATCCAACACACGCTCAAGTCCCTCACCATTGCTCAACGATTTACCACCAAATTTCAAGATCTTAATTTTTTTGATATTGCCATTGGTATTGAAAATACCTGTTAGCAATTTCTCCATTTGGTCGAACTCAATCAAAAAGGCATCATGACCGTGTAACGATTGTACCTCACCATATGTAACATTGCTTTTCGCTTGCGCCAATTGCTTGAAGGTATCTTTATTTTCTTGAGCTGTAAAGAACATATCAGAATCCACTCCAATAATATGAATATTGGTATCACTATTCTGAAGTTTGATGAAATTCTGTTCTCCACTCCTTGTAATATCAATGGTCTTCAATAGTTGGTTCATCAACTTATACGCAGATAACTGAAAACGCTCTTGAAGCTTATCGCCATGATGCATTAACCAACTTTCTACATTAAAAACCTTTAGCTCCTCATTAGTGCTTCTTTTGAAACGCTCTTTAAAGGATGCAGGCGTGCGGTAACACAACATCGCATGCATACGGGCATCATGAACAGGCTGCTTCGAATTTACCAAAAACTGCTCTTGTATCTGACAGTTGGCAATTAACCAATCGGTAGATTTCCAATCAGATGCTACGGGTATTAAATGCTCTGTTAACATTGGTTGCAACGCTGCCATTTCCCACGCAATTCCTCCGCCTAATGAACCACCGATTATAGCAAACAAGCGCTCTACTTCCAGTTGCTCTAAACCTAATAAAAATATTCTTGCTACATCTCCCGCTACAAAATCCTTGTAGTTTTCAATGACAAATTTATCATGACCGTTACCAGGAATGTTGAATGCTAATATGGTGTATTTCTGGGTGTCGATACATTTCTCTTCTCCGATAAGAGCAGACCACCAACCCTCTTCACCAGTCACATTAGAATTACCGGTCAAGGCATGATTCACTAAAATTATGGGCGCCGTATGTAATTCCTTCCCGAACAACTGATAAGACAATTGAATATCTTGGGTTGCACCGCTTAGGGTCTTATATTTTTTAATTTGTAATTGATGTAACATCTATTTCGAAATCAATTTGTGGCTTCGGCTCCGCTCAGCCACCTAAATAAATAAAATTTTTCTGGCCAATCGGACTCTGAGCGGAGCCAAAGTGACCGATTACTAACACTAACATATTTAAAGACTTACAAATGCTTGCTCCAAATCGGCTTTTAAATCTTCTATATCCTCTAAACCAACTGACAAACGAATTAAATCTTGACCTACTCCAGCATTTTCTTGTTGTTCTGAAGTCAACTGTTGATGCGTTGTACTTGCAGGGTGAATAATCAATGACTTGGTATCACCGATATTCGCTAACAACGAAAATATTTTGGTAGCATCGGTTACTTTTTTCGCAGCTTCAAAACCTCCTTTTACACCAAAGGTAACTAATCCGCTTTGTCCTTTTGGTAAATATTCTTTCGCTAACGCATTGTACTTGTTACTTTTAAGTCCCGGGTAATTTACCCATGCCACCTCTTCTCTACCCTCTAACCATGTAGCCAGTTCCAATGCATTTGCACTGTGTTGTTTAATACGTACTGGCAGAGTTTCTAAACCTTGTATGATTTGAAAAGCGTTGAACGGACTCAATGCACCACCAAAATCTCGTAACCCTTCTAATATTAATTTAAAGGTAAAGGCCGCAGCACCTAATGCTTCGCTATATACTAAACCGTGGTATCCGGCAGATGGTTCTGTAAACTCTGGGAATTTTCCGTTAGTCCAATCGAATGTACCGGCATCGATAATGGCACCTCCTAATGAAGTTCCTTGTCCGCCAATATATTTTGTAAGAGAATGAATTACTAAGTTCGCACCATGCTCAATCGGATTCAGTAAAGCCGGTGTAGCTACCGTGTTATCTACAATAAAAGGTACTCCTGCAGCTTTTGATTCTTTTGAAATTGCTTTCAAATCCAATACATCTAATTTCGGATTCCCTAAAGATTCTGCGAAAAACGCCCTCGTATTATCTTTCACTGCATCCTTAAAATTTTTGGCGTCAGAGGCATCTACAAAAGTTGTTGTGATTCCGAATCTTGGAAGCGTTACATTCAATAAATTGAACGTACCACCATATAAACTGCTCGATGCTACAATATGGTCACCTGCCTTTAAAAGAGTCAATAATCCTGTCGAGATAGCTGCCGTACCTGAAGCAAATACTACAGCTCCAACACCACCTTCTACAGCAGCTAACCTGTCCTGTAAAATTTGATTGGTCGGGTTGTTTAAACGGGTATAAATAAAACCAAGTTCTTTTAATGAAAAAAGATTGGCAGCATGATCCGTATCTTTAAATACATAAGATGATGTCTGATAAATAGGTACTGCTCTTGTACCACCATTAGTAGTTGTGTCGTGCCCTGCGTGTAATGCGTTTGTTGCTAATTTGTGATCACTCATGATTTTGATGTTTTTAAATATTATTTAAATAATTAAAAAGCTCATCCTCGACCGACATAAAATGTGGGTAGGTAAAATCAAAAAGTTATAAGAAAGTAATATCGAAAAAAAAATCGATTACTGTTATCCTTCCCGTAAGGGTAGAATGTAGCACCTTCTTTGTGTGGAACAAAGGGTTGCTAAGGTTTCAAAGGGTCTAATCCCTCCACCTTTCTTGATAACTATTCAATATGTGTTTGAACTTTGCCCTGCAAATATAAGGGCAGAGAATTTTAAAAACCTAATGATTTAGAAAAATTTATATAAAATCACAAGTTGTGTTGTTTAAGGGGCTGTTTATAACTAATTGTGTAAATAATCGCTCAATATCGCTAGTTTTTTGTTTATCCGTTAGAAAAACTTCTGAACCTTGAATATCACTTCAAGTGTCTTTTGTAACTTTATTGGGATGAAAGATTGTATGGAGAATCTTGTTCGCCATTAGGTTTATTATATATTAACAATTGACATACCCATCTGGCCCTTAAGGTTCTCAATACACTCCTGACCTAATTTTCAATTAGGTCAGGAGCACTCGAACTAATATTTTTACAACAACCAACAACTGTAAATTTTTTATTTTATCATGCCCGCACTTTTATACTTATCAATATATTTTTGATCCTGGTCAGGGGAGTCTTTGTATTTTTTCCGTAATGCGATTAAATCTTTTTTCAATTTTTTAACGGTACTGGCATAAGCTGGGTCGTTGTATACATTGTTCATTTCATTAGGATCGTTTAACCTATCGTACAATTCCCATTCGTCAACATCATAGTAAAAATGAACTAACTTAAATTCCTTGTTTACAATGCCGTAGTGACGTTTTACCATATGTACCGATGGATATTCGTAGTACTGATAATACACTGCATCACGGGTCCAGTCTTTTTTGTTTCCTTTTAGTAGCGGAATTAGACTTTCGCCCTGCATATCATTTGGTGGTGTAATACCCACAGCTTCTAACATGGTTTGTGCAAAGTCTAAATTCTGTACCATTTCATTTTCTACAGAACCTGGTTTCACCACATTTGGCCAACGTACCAATAGCGGAGTTTTAAAAGATTCATCGTATATAAATCGCTTATCGAACCAACCATGCTCACCTAAGTAAAAACCTTGATCTGAGGTGTAAATAACAATGGTATTCTCTGCTAAGCCGGACTCATCCAAATAATCCAAAAGCCTACCTACATTATCATCCACCGAAGAAATACTACCCAAGTAATCTTGCATGTATCGTTGGTATTTCCATTTCATTTTCTCGGTATCGGTCATCTTAGGCCAGTTCTCATAGAAGAAATCATTGATGGAATCCAGTACAGGATCATACAATGCTTTTTGTTCAGCCGTAGCGCGGTTATACGGCCCATAAAATCCATTCGGATATTCTTCTACCACCGGAAATACATTGCCCTCCATTTTCGCCAAGGTCTCTGGTCTAATCTTGCTATCGTGACTGTACATCATATGGGTCAACAGATTCATTTCAGCTGTTTTAGCTGCTGTACCCCTATTTTTATAATCATCAAAAAGGGTAGCTGGCTCTGGGAAAGTTTTCTTGGTAAACTCTTTGAACTTATCGGGTCTTGGCCACCATGGTCGGTGTGGTGCTTTATGCAAGTACATCATCATAAATGGTTCGTCGTCCGCCGCTTCTTTCTTTAACCAATCTAATGAAACATCTGTGATGATATCGGTTACATAGCCTTGCTTTGTAATGGTATCACCGTTGGTAACTATAAAATCAGGATTAATATAATTTCCTTGACCCGGTAGAATCATAAACTCATCTACTCCTTTAGGGTTATTCCCAAAATGAAGCTTCCCGAACATGGCGGTTTTATAGCCATTCTCTTTAAATATTTGTGGAAAGGTCGTTTGCGTAGTATCGAACGGAAAATAGTTATCTACTTTTCCATTGATATGCGTGTGCTTACCTGTTAGAATTGTAGCTCTAGATGGTGCACAAATAGAGTTGGTAACACTGGCATTCGTAAACAACATACCCTCTTTTGCCAAACGATCTATATTGGGAGTATTCAGCAATTTATTATCATACGCACTAATAGCTTGGTAGGCGTGATCATCTGACATGATGAAAATAATATTCGGCTTTTTGGTTTTGCTTTTTTGCGCTACTCCTAAATTTGGCGTAAGGAATAAAAGCACTACTACTGCTAGTACTAAATTTTTCATTTTTGGTTTTGTTGTTTGGTGAGTTTGATTTATACTAAAAATAAATAATTCTTGGGTATGGGCTTAGTTATTTGGTGATTCTACATTTAACCTACTCTAAAACCGAAAATTCAATGCTAGAATCTGTAAATACAGTATGGGTTTGGGTTTTAAAGTCTGTATCGTCTGCTTCAAATATATTCTCCACATAGGTTTGTGGGTTCAAATCTATGAGCGGGAACCAGGTACTTTGTACTTGAACCTGTAATTTGTGTCCTTTTTTAATGGTATGGAAAACATCTTGCAACTTAATAGTCACATCTGTCTTTTGGTTGGGCAAAAAAGGTTCTGGGTCGGAGAAGCTATTTCTAAAACGCCCGCGCAATACTTCGCTACGCACCATTAAATGATAATTGCTCATCTTTAAATGGTCTTGCATACCTTCATAGGCAGGCTCATCAGCTGGGTGTACATCTATTATTTTTACGATCCAATCTGCCGCAGTACCTGTAGTCGCTACTTTTAATTTGGCCAAAATGTCTCCTGCTAAGGTCAGATCGTTTTCCATGACTTCAGTTTCAAATACCAATACATCACTACGACGAGCGGCAAAGCGTTGATCATCGGTCATATACTTTCTTGGGGTAAATACGGTTTTAATATCCTCAGAATACGGAACCGGTTTTTTAATATCACTAATGAACTGAATACCTTCTACCTTTTTGGGTTCGGTTGTCAATTCTTGGTTTGCAGATAGGTACATGTCTTTTTTAACCATTCCTTTTGGTGGCCAAGTATCATATGTTTTCCAGTCTTTTCTTCCGGTATCAAAAACATAGGCTTCTGGCAATCCGCTATTCTTATCTCCGTTTCCTTTTAAGAAATGGTCAAAGAACTTGGTTTCTATCTTCTCTTGGAAAAATTCGGAAATAGAATCCCCGAAATAGTAGTTGCCAACCGTATTCTGCCCTCTACTTCGCGCCCATCCGCCGTGATCCCACGGTCCAAAAACCAAAGTATTGTAATTATCGGCATTGTACTTCTCAATATTCTTATAGGTTTCTAAAGGTCCGTATAAATCTTCAGCATCAAACTCACCTGCAACCACCATGGTCGCCACAGTAGGTTTTACATCTTTTAAATGCTGAATTAATCCCCTACTCTGCCAAAGTTCGTCGTAGTTAGGGTGTTCTTTTAACTCGTTCCAAAAATAATCATCGGTCACGCCTTCTTTTGCCATACGTGGTGTATCGGCTGTTTCATATTCAAAGAACTTATCCAAATTTTTTAACGGACCTTCATCTAAAAAGAACTGGTATTGATCTTCGGTCGGTAATTCTGGTAATACATACCAAGCCGTGTCTATAGGTTTATCGCCATCTGGTCTTGGTGTACCAAATAAAGAAGTCGCTCTAAAATAGCTTAATAAATAGGCTCCGTTGTGGTGAAAATCGTCAAAAAAGAAATCAGCTATACTTGCCTGTGGAGAGGCTGCCTTCAATGCTGGGTGAGCATCTACCACCGCATAGGTGGAATAAAAACCGGGATAGGAAATTCCCCAAATACCCACATTACCATTGTTGTTCTCTACATTATTTACCAGCCAGTCTATCGTATCATAGGTATCTGAACTTTCATCGATATCTTGATCCGTTTTTTTCTTTGGATTATATGCACGCATATTCTCATAATGCCCTTCGCTCAACCAGCGGCCACGAACATCTTGGTATACGACGATATAGCCATCTTGCATCATATGAATATTTGGTGCAATCTTCTCTTTGAATTTTCCCGCTCCGTATGGCTGCGAACTATAAGGCGTTCGCTGCATGATAATAGGATATTCTTTTGAAGTATCTTTTGGGGAATAAATTGTGGTGTGCAGTTTTATGCCATCACGCATGCCGATATCGACCTCCTTTTTATTATAGTTATCCGCAACAAAGGTTTCGGAGATTTCAGCATCCGCTACTTTGGGTGTTTTTCTACAGGAAATAATAAGCGTAGAAAGAAAAATAAATGTAAAAAGGTGTTTGATGGTAAACTTTGGCATGTCTTAAGAATTTGAAATCTTAAAGCTAAGAAAGTTTACCCCTGTATTAATTAAAAAAGGACCGAATTTCGGTCCTTTTTTAATTTTGATGCTAACTTATCATTTCGAATATGCCTGATTTACTGTAGACAATTTCGCAATGAAGTTATATACTAAATGCTTTTTTTATCTCATCTACCATGTCCAACTTTTCCCAAGTGAACAATTCTACTTCAAGTTCTATACGACCATTATATGGCGATTCGAAAACCTTCGTAATAGTCACAGGTTCTTTACCCATGTGTCCGTATGCTGCAGTTTCCAAATATATCGGATTCCGAAGTTTTAAGCGCTCTTCAATAGAAAATGGTCTCATATCAAATAACTGAGCTACTTTTTTGGCAATATCCCCATCACTCAACGTTACTTTTGAAGTACCATAGGTATCTACAAAAATAGAGGTTGGCTCTACTACCCCAATTGCATAACTCACTTGCACCAAAATTTCATCAGCAACACCGGCAGCAACTAAATTCTTTGCAGCATGCCTTGCAGCATACGCAGCACTACGGTCTACCTTACTTGGGTCTTTTCCGCTGAAAGCACCACCACCGTGGGCTCCTTTTCCGCCATAGGTATCTACGATAATCTTTCGACCCGTTAAACCTGTATCGCCATGAGGGCCACCAATTACAAACTTACCTGTTGGATTAATATGGTACTTAATTTGGTCATCGAACAACTTTTGAGCTTCCTTAGGCAATTGTGCTTTTACCCTTGGGATAAGAATAGAAATAATATCTGACTTTATCTTCGCCAACATTTTTTCATCATCCTTATCAAAAGGATCATGTTGAGTAGAAACAACAATCGTATCGATACGTTGTGGCTCATTGGTATCTGAATATTCAATAGTAACCTGTGCCTTGGCATCTGGTCTTAAATAGTTGATTTCTTTATTCTCCCGTCTAATTTCTGCCAATGTGTGCAGAATTTTGTGGGATATATCCAATGCCAAAGGCATATAGTTTTCGGTTTCGCTCGTCGCATACCCGAACATCATACCTTGATCACCAGCACCTTGCTCTTCTTTCGAACCACGATCAACACCTTGGTTGATGTCTTGAGACTGTTCATGAATCAACGAGATAACACCGCATGAATCGCCGCTAAACTGATACTCTCCTTTCGTATACCCTATTTTATTGATTACCTCACGTGCAATATTTTGAACGTCTAAATAGGTGTCGCTCTTCACTTCCCCAGCCAATACTACTTGACCGGTAGTCACCAAGGTTTCACAAGCAACTTTACTTTCTGGATCAAATGCCAGAAAATTATCTAATAACGCATCACTAATTTGATCCGCAACTTTGTCCGGATGTCCTTCACTAACAGATTCTGATGTAAATAAATAAGCCATTACAATTTTTTTGACAGTAATGGATTTGAAGATAATCAGGGAGAAGTTTATGAGTCTCTTTAAAGAGAATCCAAAGAATTTTTGGAATAAACTGCTTTAGCATTTTTATCCTTAAAACAAGTTTAAGGCCCCGAGGTTGCAATCAGACAAATCCTTCCTCTTTAATAATGGGGTAAAAGTATGAAAATTGTTTGTTTTTAAAACCTAAGAAGCGTTTTTTTATACCTTTCTTGGCATAACTTTATCAGTCTTTATTTATACTTGTATTTCATCTACTATTTTTCTTAATGCATAATTTACTTTGTATATTGTGCGTTATTATTTTCACTAATCTAACCGTTAAATAGAATCAAAATGCATATTGCAGTAGCTGGAAATATTGGTGCAGGTAAAACAACCCTAACCAGATTACTTTCAAAACATTATAAGTGGGAAGCGCATTTTGAGGATGTTGTCGAGAATCCATATTTAGATGATTTTTATAATCAAATGGAACGTTGGAGTTTCAACCTTCAAATCTACTTTTTAAATAGTAGGTATCGTCAAATCCTTCAAATAAAGGAAAGTGGTAAGGATATTATACAGGATAGAACAATTTATGAGGATGCACATATTTTTGCACCTAACCTTCACGCCATGGGTTTGATGACCAATCGAGATTTTCAAAATTACTCTAGTCTGTTCGATTTAATGGAGAGTTTAGTCGAACCACCAGACCTTCTTATCTATTTAAGAAGTTCTATTCCAAACTTAGTGAAACAAATTCACAAGCGTGGGCGTGAATATGAAAACACTATTTCCATTGACTACCTAAGCCGATTGAATGAACGCTATGAGGCATGGGTTCACGGTTACCAAAAAGGAAACTTACTTATCATCGATGTTGATGATTTAGATTTCGTTGACAACCCTGAAGATTTAGGAACTATCCTCAACAAAATAGACGCTGAAATTAACGGTTTGTTTTAAACTTCTCTCCTCTAAGCTCAAATTCATTGAAAGATTTTGAAAAGAAGGTTACCGACTTTCTTCACGAAGAACAACCATTTTTATTCATAATAGACTTCAATAAGTCTAAAAAACTGGTGTATTCATTTGAAGAAGCAGCTGAACGAAACATCTATTTTAATATTAAAGGAAAAGGCAACGATAATCACTTAGATTCCAAACCGCAAGACAAGAGTTCAATAGATTTACATCCTGAGCCAATATCAAAAGAAATTTATCAAAAAGCTTTTAACGAGGTTAAAAAGGAATTGAATACAGGCAATAGCTTTTTACTAAATCTTACGTTTCCAACTATATTAAATACACCAGCAAATTTAAAAGAGATTTATCATAAAGCGACAGCACCTTATAAGCTTTTATACAAAGATAAATTTGTGCTTTTTTCACCAGAGTGCTACTTAAAAATTAAGAACGATACTATTTTCTCGTACCCCATGAAAGGTACTATAAATAGCGCTATACCGAACGCAAAAGAATTACTACTTTCCAATAAAAAGGAATTATACGAACATAATACTATTGTAGACCTCATTAGAAACGATCTTTCTATGATTGCAAAAAAAGTAAAGGTCAATAAGTATAGATATATTGAAAAAATAAAAAAAGGCAATCAAGAACTCCTGCAGACAAGCACCGAGATACAAGGCGAACTGCCCAATAACTGGAAAGATAATTTTGCTAACTTACTACTAAAAACCTTACCTGCCGGATCTATAAGTGGAGCTCCAAAAAAGAAAACAATAGATATTATTGAGCGTGTAGAAATTATGCCACGCGGATTTTACACTGGTATTTTCGGAGTCTTCGATGGCACCCAAATGGATAGTGCCGTTAGTATTCGGTATATTGAACAAATTGACGGACTACTATATTACAAAAGTGGCGGCGGTATAACCCACTTAAGTAGGCTAGAAGAGGAATATCAGGAACTATTAGAAAAGATATATGTACCCATTATTTGAATCTGTATGTATTGCGAATGGTGAGATTCAAAATGGCACTTACCATGAGTCGAGGTTCAAATCGTCTTTTTATGCCCTTTTTGGTTTCAATGCAAAATATTCTTTATTTGACAATCTAAATTTACCGCGGATTGACAAATCTCTCAAATATAAATTAAGAATCGAATACAATGAAATTGGTATAAAATGGACAGTTTCTGAATACTTCAATAAGATACCCACAAGTCTATTGTTTTTAAAAGACGATGAAATAGACTATAGATTAAAATATACCGACCGAAAACAATTAAACTACTTTCATCAACAAAAAGGAGATTTTGAGGATGTTTTAATTATTAATAACGGATTCATTACCGATGCTACCTACTCCAATATACTTTTTACTGATGGCCATAAAATAATAACACCTTCTACCCCCTTATTACACGGCACTTGCAGAACAAGGCTTCTTGCTGAAGAAAAAATCATAGAAGCCCCGGTTAGCGCTGATTCTATTCATTTATTCAAAAGCTTTCAATTAATTAATGCATTAAACGATTTTGATAAAAACAGGTGGATACCTATTCAAAATATTGCTAACGAATAATTGTTAGATAAATCCTTTTTCTTTAGCATGCGCTATTGCCTCCTCTGTTTTATTTACCATTAAAAAAGGAATATCCTTGAAGTCTAAAAATAGATTTTCAATCCGTTTCATACGTTTTGAATGGTTTACACTACGCAGGTATATTGCTTTAATCCGACCCGGAAACAAGCTAGAAATTTCTTGATAAATATCTCCATCTTTTTCTCCACTATCACCAATTAGTATAAATGGCAAATTAGGATACGCTTTTAGTAGATTACTGATTTCTCTTTGCTTTTGGGGTTTCTCGTCATTCTTTTTGCGCATTCTAAAACTAGCCATACTGCGTAATAGAATAGGACCTTTGGGGAAGTTATTCGTTTTTAAAAAG
This sequence comes from uncultured Maribacter sp., assembly GCF_963974015.1. Lineage (GTDB taxonomy): Bacteria > Bacteroidota > Bacteroidia > Flavobacteriales > Flavobacteriaceae > Maribacter. The sequence continues at coordinate 70,581 of NZ_CAXBBZ010000011.1, forward strand.
AGTTCAAGATATCGGTATAAATTCCAAGGGCTATGGCTCACATAAAATAAAGGGTTTGCTTCACTTCCTGTTTTCCCATTATGGAGTTTCATATAAAAGTCCGAAGCCCCTTCAAGTTGTCTGCGCTTAGTGGCCCGCTTAAACATGGTATTAATGATTACCTTCCATTTCAATGAAGAAACTACACCGGTGTGCAGAATGGTATCGTCTATATCACTGATGACCCCGAATTTAGCATGCTCACTAGGAATTAGCATTTCACCAGGGAATCGATTTTGTAGTACTATTTCCCTTTTCAAATTTGGATCGTTGAATGACAGTTCAAAATTTAACCAACCCTCATCATTAGCCAAGTTTTGAAGTCCCTCAATATCTGTATCAATTAAATAATATCCATCATCATCAGTAGCACCCTCTACCGTTTCTCCATTTGCAAAAGTAATTTTAAGAGCTGTATTTCTTATTTCATCCGTTTCAAAACGCTTCCAAGTATTCCCCATCAAATTGAAAATTCCTTTTTGATCCAGATCAATATTTTCATCCTCAATAGCACGACCACGCACATACAAACGGCTTGCAGTGCCATATGACTGAAAATTAATAATTTGAAGTTTGTCTTTCTTAAAAATACCCATGGCGTTAAAATTACGGTCTTTCAACAACCTTTTAAATTTTTATTTCAACAAATACAGCTTTTATATCTCTGCTTAAACCATTTATGACAGGAATAATCAGATTTAAAAGACATTTCCCTCAGTCAAAACTATCATTGGCTCATTACTCGTTTCACAACCTCTTTCTAAGGAATAGCTTTATAAAAGCAAAAGAATAATAACCGTACTTGTTCTCAACAAGTCTAAATTTCAAAATTATGGAACCAAAAAAAAATCCACAGAAAGACCTCAACAAAAAAAGCAGCATGTATTTCGTATTCGGACTGCTATTAGTATTAGCTATGGTATATGTAGCTTTAGAATGGAAAACTTTTGAATCTGATATTTATATAGATCAAGCTATGAACACCAAAGAGAGTGAAATAGTAGAAGACCCTGTTGAGAAGTTCAAAATAGAAGAACCGAAAGCAAAACCAGTTTTACCTCAAGAAATTAAAATTGAAGAAAATGATACTGAAGTTGAAGAGACAGAGATAATTGCAATTGAGGTCGATGCCGATACGGAAGTCTTAGAAGCTTCAGATTTAGAAGTAATTGACGGACCAGACGAAGTAGAGGTAAATTGGATTACTATTGAAGAAGTTCCCGTTTTTCCAGGTTGTGAAGATGAAAAGGACAAGAAAGCTTGTTTTAATAACATGATGCAAAAGCATATTCGAAAAAACTTCAGATATCCAGAATTGGCTCAAGAAATGGGGCTTAAAGGTAGAGTAAGCACTCAATTCATCATTAATAAAGATGGAAGTATTGGTACTATTCGCAAAAGAGGGCCACATGAATTACTAGAAAAAGAAGCAGCACGCATACTTTCTAAACTTCCAAAAATGACACCGGGTATGCAAAGAGGTAACGCAGTAAAAGTTCCTTTCAGTATTCCCATTACTTTCAAACTACACTAGGTTAAAGCATAAAAAAACCATCAGCAATGCTGATGGTTTTTTTGAAATTACAAGTATCAACTATTTGTTAATCTCTACTTTTTCAATAGTAACTTCAGTTGCTTTTCCTTTTTTAAGAACATTTGCATTTTCAAATTCAGCCAATTTCGCTTCTACTTCAGCTTTGGTTCCATTATAAACCACTTCTTCAGTAACCGCTTCGCCATTAACTGTTGTTGTATACGTTACTACTGCTTCTGCTAAATCTTGATTCTGAACATTTAACTCCACCGATATTTCCTTTGTATCGTTTTGCATTGCAACACCTTCTTCGGCATGTCCACCCAATATTGGAGCAATTACCAACCCAATTAAACAGGTTAATTTAATTAAGATGTTCATTGAAGGACCTGATGTATCTTTAAAAGGATCACCAACCGTATCTCCCGTTACTGCAGCTTTATGCGCTTCAGAACCTTTATAAGTCATTTCACCGTTGATCTCAACACCTGCTTCAAAAGATTTCTTAGCGTTGTCCCAAGCACCACCAGCATTATTCTGGAAAATAGCCCATAATACACCTGATACAGTAACACCTGCCATATAACCACCTAACATCTCAGCAATAGCCAATTTGTTCATTCCGAATAATAAAGGAGCGAAAGCAATCAATAACGGAAAACCGATAGTCAATAAACCTGGCAACATCATTTCCCTAAGAGAAGCTTGTGTAGAAATAGCAACACATTTATCATATTCTGGCTTACCAGTACCTTCCATAATACCAGGAATTTCTTTAAACTGACGTCTAACTTCCTGAACCATTTCCATTGCAGCTTTACCAACAGCGTTCATAGCCAAGGCTGAAAATACCACTGGCACCATACCCCCAACGAATAACATCGCCAATACTGGAGCTTTGAATATATTAATACCGTCAATACCAGTGAATGTTACATAAGCAGCAAACAATGCTAAAGAAGTTAATGCTGCAGAAGCAATAGCAAAACCTTTGCCAGTAGCAGCCGTAGTGTTCCCAACAGAATCTAATATATCTGTTCTTTCTCTTACTATAGGCTCTTGCTCACTCATTTCAGCAATACCACCAGCGTTATCAGATATTGGTCCGAAAGCATCAATAGCCAATTGCATAGCTGTTGTTGCCATCATTGCCGATGCCGCTAACGCCACACCATAAAAACCTGCAAATGCGTAAGACGACCATATAGCAGCCGCAAATAATAATACAGATGGGAAAGTAGAAATCATACCTGTCGCCAAACCTGCAATTATATTCGTACCAGCACCTGTAGAAGATTGTTGTACAATCTTTAAAATCGGTGCTTTTCCTAATCCTGTGTAATATTCAGTTACAGAAGAAATAACGGCTCCCACTACTAAACCAACCAAAGTGGCATAAAATACACGCATTGAAGATATTTCTAATATACCTTCACCGAAGAATTCCATTTTCATAGTTTCTGGCAGCATCCAAGTCACCAATCCAAAACAAGAAATAGCAACAAGAACAATTGATGTCCAGTTACCAATATTCAACGCACCCATAACTTGGGCTTCCTTAGCATCGTTGCTTTTTATTTTCACCAACATGGTACCGATGATTGATATAATGATACCTGCACCGGCAATTGCCATTGGCAATAAAATAGGACCAATACCCCCGAAGGCATCAGAAATACTACCACCCATATCCTTTATTACATAATTGCCCAAAACCATAGCGGCTAAAACTGTAGCAACATATGAACCGAATAAATCTGCTCCCATACCTGCAACATCACCAACGTTGTCACCAACGTTATCGGCAATAGTCGCTGGGTTACGAGGATCATCTTCTGGTATTCCTGCTTCAACTTTTCCTACTAAATCTGCACCTACATCGGCAGCTTTCGTATAAATACCACCACCTACCCGTGCAAACAATGCAATAGATTCAGCACCTAATGAAAAACCTGCAAGAGTTTCAAGTACAATAGTCATATCCATAGTCGTAGTCCAAACACCTCCCATAAAAAATTGGAAGAATAAAATGAAAAATATGGTAAGACCAAGAACTGCCAAACCTGCAACGCCCAGACCCATAACGGTTCCACCACCAAATGAAATTTTCAATGCATTAGGCAAACTTGTACGGGCGGCTTGTGTAGTACGAACATTCGTTTTAGTAGCAATTTTCATACCTATGTTTCCTGCAAATGCCGAAAAAATAGCTCCAAAAATGAATGCTACCACAATTAACCAATGTGTTGTTGGCACTACAAATGAAACTATTGCAAGTAAAACACTCACTATTACTACGAAAATGGATAAAAGCTTATATTCTGCACTTAAGAAAGCTAACGCGCCTTCATAAATGTAATCTGATATTTCTTTCATTTTTCCATCTCCGGCATCTTGTTTCATTACCCAAGACCTCTTGATACCCATATAAATTAGGCCTAAAACAGCCATTACTATTGGCATATAAATCATTAGTGACTCCATTTAATCTGTTGTTTGTTTAGTTATAAAATTAGCGCGGCTAAAGTAGTAAATTAGAATAGAATAAAAAAAGCCACTTTTTAATACAAAAAGTGGCTTTAAAATGTATTGAAATTATTTAAATCACAAAAGTGCGCTTTGCTTTATGCTCACTTTCGTTATATCTCTTCACACATTCGTGATATATTTCTATTGCTTCTTTAGCATCACCCCAACCGCCAGTATCTACTTTTTTCTCTTCTAAATCTTTATATACCTGAAAGAAATGTTCAATTTCTTTCAATCTATGCGGGTTTAAATCGCTGATATCATTGTTATTGCTCCATATTGGATCAGAAACCGGCACACAGATAATTTTTTCATCCGGCCCTTTTTCATCGGTCATATGAAACACACCTATTGGCTTCACTTCCATTACTGTCATTGGGTAGGTTGGCTCCGTTCCCATTACCAAAACGTCAAGTGGATCCTTATCTAAGGCCAATGTTTCTGGAACAAACCCATAATCACCTGGGTACATCATGGAAGAAAAAAGCATACGATCAAATCGTATTTTATGTAAAGCAAAATCGTATTCGTATTTATTTCTACTTCCTTTCGGAATCTCTATTAACACATCAAAGGTCAATCCTTTAGCTGCTGCCATATTTTAAGTTGTTTAATTTATAGTTGTCTATGAAACGGTACTTCTCTGTTATAATTGTAAAAAATAAATGAATTAAAAGACAAATCCAAACGTTCCGGTAACTCCGAACGGCCTTGCTTCTGGATTATCTAAATAATTACCTCTAAAATTAAAATCTAATCTAAAGATCTTGAAAATATTACCTATACCGAAGGAATATTCATAATATATCTTTTCTGATGGAGCACGCAACGGTGTATTTGCCGTAGCTGCCGCACTTAATACTTTGTTAGCATCAGACAAATCGCCCCAAACTCCACGAATCGCCACAATCTCTCTAAGATTATATTTTCTAAGGAATGGTATTCTTGAGAAAAATCGTCCATTAAAATTATGCTGCAAATGCACCGCAGCATAAGTATCGGTTACAAATTCGTAAAAATCTAAATTTGGAAACGTCCCGTAATTTGAGAAAAAAGTTTGATTCCCTGGCACCACACTTAAAAGCCCTAAAGGTACTTCTCCGAATGTTTTACCAAGCTCTACAGTACTTAACAACCTACCAAAACCGCCTAGCTGCCAAGGCTGACTATATGAAAATTGAAGCTTACTATAATCAAAATCACTATCAAGCACTCCCTTTATTCCTTTGGTGTAGTTCAGTAATATGGTACTATAAGTATCATTAACATCACGACGCTCAACACCATAACCAATGGTCTTCTTACCCGGTGTATATAGAATTAGCGCATTGAAATCGAATTGTCGTATTTCAGATGAAACCCCTGTAGGTGATTCTGGATCCACATAGTCCAAACTAAAATCATTTGGCAAAGCAGAACTTAATGTTCTAAAGGTACCTCCTGCCGAAAACTTAAAATTAGTTAGCGGTTCAATTTCGAAATTAAGAGCACTCAGGTTAATATTGGTCAATCGATTATTGGCGCCGACCGTTAATAATGATGATGAGGCAATACTGCGACCCAAAACATCATTTGTCGCCGTTAAACTAACACCAAGTTGTTCAATATCTCTTCTATTCCCCCCTGATACGATTAACCTACTATTTCTATCTACTAAAAATTTACCGGCAAGGCCATGTTTAAATTTATGATCTTTAAATCCGTATGCCGTATAACCTTCAATTCGCCAAGGGTCATTTTGACCATAATATGTTCTTGCCCCAACTCTTACCCGAGCACCTTCAGCACTATTGTATCCGAAGAAATCATAAACCGAACCTAAATCTAGATTCCATTTATCCATTTCAACATAACCAGACCCTAATATACTTACGAAGTTATAATATGATTTAAATTTAGGAACCGTCTTTAACGTATCTAATAACTTGTAGATTCCTTTTTCATCTTTATTTAAGGTTTCTAGTCTATTTTTCTCCCAAAACGCATCATCTTTCAATATTTGATTAACATCTAATGGATTTCGTTCTTTTCTATAGGCCTCCCTTGGCTTAGGTTTATTAAAATCATAATTATCATAAACCGTTGTTCGTTTACCATACAAACCTCTAGACTCCTCTTTCTTGTTAAAACTGAAATCACTTAACATATAATCTCGCTTCAGAAGAAAAACAGAATCATTAACTACTTCAAAATCTTGTTCAATATAAATCTCTTTAACCCAGTTGATATTTGCACTTTTGGTAACCTGTAGATTTATATTTTTAATGGCGTATGTGGAATCATTCACCCAAAAATCACCTTTAAATGTCAGTTCGTTTTTACGTCGAGGGTAGTATACTATATTATAACACCATTTATTATCTATAAAAGCGCTATCGCGCAATGCATAATTATAGGTATCAACACCAGTTCTTGACAAAGGACTAGTAAAACTTTTATCGAAAAATTTCAGGTAATTATTATAAACATCATATTCCTGATATAAATCCTTTACAAAAGCGATAATAGCTTGGTTGTTTTCAAAACCCGAATTCTTATTCCCTAAAACATCTTCCTTTTCCTCATTCAGTTTATTATCACCGTAGACTTTAGAAAAGGTTTCATTCAAGAAAATAGGCAAATAGGTTTTCCCCGTAACCCTAGAAGTGTCCAAATCTTGAAATACAAATTCTAATCCTTTAAATATTTTACTCTTAATTAAAGAACTATCTATCGTATTTAAATCAAACTCAACCTTTTCATATTTATCAAAAGCATACTGATTGAATTGCCGAACCCCGTTTTGCCTTTTCTTTGCCCAAATTTTACGAAGAATATCTACAGCCGGATTATTCTTTTTAGATTGTTTACCTGCTATTAATACTACCTCGTTAAGTTGCTCGGCCGACTCAGCAAGTATAATTTTTAAATCATACATAACTTTTGAAGTAAGTTCAAGCTCATATTCCGTATATCCTATAAATGATATGATTGCTTTAGTATAGTTGTTTTCAGATTCTAAATAAAACCTACCATCATCATTTGTGATTGTACCCTCTGTAGAATTTTTAAACAAAACATTCGCAAACGACACTGGTTCGCCTTGTTCATCTATGACTATACCCCCAACTTTGGTTTGAGCGTGAGTGATAAAAAAACAAAAACTGACTATTAAAAAGAATATATCTTTCATCAAAAATTTTGATTGTCCTGCATTTTTTAAATCAAATTACCTATCAATAAAAAAAGCTTCTCCAGACTTGGTCGGAGAAGCTAAGATACTTTTACAAAATTGTATTTTATTTATATAACACTTTTTTAACAGCAGCAACGACATCTTCGTAATTCGGCAACCATTCTTCCAATAAAACTGGTGAGTAGGGTGCCGGAGTATCAGCTGTGTTAATTTTAACAACAGGAGCATCTAAATAATCGAAAGCATGTGCTTGAACATGATATGTAATTTCAGTGGCAACATTACCAAATGGCCATGCTTCTTCTAAAATTACTAAACGGTTTGTCTTTTTCACAGATTTAAGAACAGCCTCGTAATCTAATGGCTTAACGGTTCGTAAATCTATTATTTCACAACTAATACCTTCTTTCTCTAGTTCATCGGCTGCTTTATCAGCTTCTTTTATGATCTTACCAAAAGAAACTATCGTAACATCTTTACCTTCACGACGAATATCAGCAACACCTAATGGAATGGTATATTCTCCTTCTGGAACTTCACCTTTATCACCATACATTTGCTCAGATTCCATGAAAATGACTGGGTCGTTATCACGGATAGCCGCTTTTAACAATCCTTTTGCATCAGCCGGATTAGATGGCACAACAACCTTTAAACCAGGACAGTTGGCATACCAACTCTCAAAAGCTTGGGAATGCGTTGCCGCTAATTGACCTGCTGAACCTGTTGGCCCTCTAAAGACTATAGGGCAAGGAAACTGGCCGCCTGACATCTGTCTGATCTTAGCAGCATTGTTTATAATTTGATCTATACCGACCAACGCAAAGTTGAAAGTCATAAATTCAATAATCGGCCTATTCCCTGTCATGGTAGAACCAACTCCTATTCCTGCAAAGCCAAGTTCTGAAATTGGTGTATCTATAACCCTCTTAGGTCCAAATTCATCCAACATACCCTTGGAAGCTTTATAGGCGCCGTTATATTCTGCTACCTCTTCACCCATCAAATAGATAGACTCGTCCCTTCTCATTTCTTCTGACATCGCCTCGGCTATCGCTTCTCTAAATTGTAGTGTTTTCATCTATGGAAAATATTAATCTTTGTTATATGCTAGAAAGCAAGCAAAAATAGGAAATATAATGTCAATTAATAGAACGCTGTATTTAAAAAAAGTTATAAAATTTACTATGCATGCATAGTAAATTTAGAATTAAATAGTTATCTTCGTCGTCATTGAATTAAAGTTTTTACACATGAAGATATTAGTTTGTATAAGTAATGTACCAGATACTACCTCTAAAATAAATTTCACCGATGGCGATACTAAATTCGACACCAATGGCGTGCAATTTGTTATTAACCCAAATGATGAATTCGGTTTGACAAGAGCAATGTGGTTTAAGGAAAAACAAGGAGCTACGGTACATATCGCAACCGTTGGCGGCCCAAGTGTTGAACCTACGATGCGTAAAGCACTAGCTATTGGCGCAGACGAGGCATTTAGAATAAACGCTGAACCTACCGATGGTTTTTATGTTGCGCAACAATTGGCCGAAGTTGTTAAAAACGGAGGTTATGACCTAGTGATAGGCGGTAAAGAATCCATTGACTATAATGGTGGTATGGTACCTGGAATTTTGGCTTCACTATCTAACATGAATTTTATAAACTCTTGCATCAACCTAGAAATTGATGGTGACAATGTTACGGCTGTAAGAGAAATTGATGGAGGCAAAGAAAAATTAAGCAGCTCACTACCTCTAGTTGTTGGAGGGCAAAAAGGTTTAGTGGAAGAAAGTGATTTACGTATACCGAATATGCGTGGCATTATGATGGCTAGAAAAAAAACCTTGAGTGTTTTAGAACCTGTAGATGGTATTAAAGCAACTGAAGACAAAAAATTCGACAAACCAGCAGCAAAAGGCCAGGTTAAACTTGTCGACAGTGTAGACCAATTGATCGATCTACTACATAATGAGGCTAAAGTCATTTAATATCCCGCAAGTCGGCTACTAATTAAAAAGAAAGAAAAAATGTCAGTTTTAGTTTATACAGAATCAGAAAAAGGAAAATTTAAAAAGAACGCACTTGAAGTTGCTTCTTACGCATCAGCTGTTGCAAAAATGATGGGAACCACTGTTACCGCAGTTGCCTTCAATAGCACCGATACTGAAATACTAGGTAATTATGGTGTTTCTAAGGTTTTAAATGTTAAAGATGAATCTTTAACTACATTTAACGCCGACGCTTATGCTGCATCTATTGCACAAGCTGTTATAAGTACAGATACCAAGGTTGTTATTCTTAGCTCTAGCACTGATACCAAATATTTAGCTCCATTATTGGCCGCGAAATTATCTGCTGGGTACGCACCTAACGTGGTACAAGCCCCTGAAAGCACCTCTCCATTCATGGTAAAAAGAACCGCTTTCAGTAATAAAGGATTTGCCCACACTCAAATTGATACTGATATTAAAATTATTGGTGTATCTAACAATGCATTTGGTGCGCATGAAAGCAAGACCGATATTACGATAGAAGAAATTAGTAGTACTTCGGATGAAAATACGAACAACACTAAATCAGTAGAAATCGACAAAGTTGTAGGTAAAGCTACAATTGCAGATGCCGATATTGTGGTATCTGCAGGAAGAGGATTGAAAGGTCCAGAAAATTGGGGAATGATTGAAGAACTTGCCGATATACTAGGTGCTGCTACAGCATGTTCTAAGCCAGTTTCTGACCTTGGCTGGAGACCACATGGCGAACATGTTGGTCAAACAGGTAAGCCCGTTGCAAGTAATCTTTACATCGCTATTGGTATTTCTGGAGCAATTCAGCATTTGGCAGGAGTAAGCGCTTCAAAAACAAAAGTTGTTATCAATAATGATCCAGAAGCACCATTTTTTAAGGCTGCAGATTACGGTATTGTCGGCGATGCCTTTGAAGTAGTTCCACAATTGATTGAAAAATTAAAGGTTTTTAAAGCTCAAAACAGTTAATTTTTTGTTATTTTGTGCCCCTTAAAGGGCTGTTCAGATAGTTGGAGCCCCAAGTATTTTGAACAGCCTTTTTTAGTTAAAAATATATGAGTCTAGTACGTTTAAAAATAAAAGGTATTTCTTATAGCCAAACTCAAAATGGTGCCTATGCACTTATTTTGAATGAGGTAGATGGTGATAGAAAATTACCAATAGTCATTGGTGCTTTCGAAGCTCAATCTATTGCGATCGCTTTAGAAAAAGAAATAAAGCCTCCAAGACCCTTAACACATGACCTTTTTAAGAATTTTTCTGATAGGTTCGATATTGTTATCAAACAAGTTATTATTCACAAATTAGTGGATGGCGTTTTTTATTCTAGCATCATTTGTGAAAGAGATGGTATCGAAGAAATTATAGATGCTAGAACAAGTGATGCCATAGCATTGGCTTTACGTTTTAATGCTCCTATCTTCACCTACAAGACTATATTGGATAAAGCTGGAATTTTTCTAAAATTCTCCTCAAAGGACAAAGAGAAAAAAGATAGTGATGATAGTATAATGGTAGACGAAATTCTACAAGAAGGTGAAACTATAGAAATAGAATCTGGAGCTTCCGACGGATATACAGAACTAACGATTGATGAACTTGAGGTAGAATTAAAAAAGGCAGTCGCCAATGAAGACTACGAAAAAGCGGCGAAATTAAGAGATGAAATCTCTAAGCGCAACTAAATACTAAATTACAATTTATGAAAAAGGGCAAATGGTTGCTATTTTTTGCACTTCTAATTTCTACTTTAAATTTTGCCCAAGATGCTGAAATACCTATTAAAATAGACAATTCAGTAGATTCCACTTTACTACAGGATACTAATATTTCTATTGTGGAAAATGCTACCGTAGTAGCTAATGAAGGGCTCTCTGCAATAAGCTTAGGCAGGGGTATTTTAGGTATGGCAGTGCTGATTTTAATTGCTTTTCTATTCAGTTCAAATCGCAGGGCCATCAATTGGAAAACAGTTGGCATAGGGCTCGCCATACAACTTGCTTTAGCCATAGGTATTTTGAAAGTCCCTTTTATAAGGGCCATCTTTACTGTTCTTGGCAAACTATTTAACGAGATATTGAACTTTACCGTTGCCGGTAGTCAGTTTTTGTTAGGTAATCTAATGGACCTCAACAACCCAAATATTGGTTATGTTTTTGCCTTCCAAATTCTACCTACCATCATATTTTTCTCTGCGCTTACCTCTGTATTATTTTATTTAGGGGCGATTCAAAAGGTGGTAAAAGGATTGGCATGGCTCTTGACTAAATCCTTAGGCATATCAGGTCCAGAAAGTCTTTCTGTAGCTGGAAACATATTTTTAGGTCAGACAGAAGCACCTTTGATGATCAAAGCCTATTTAGAGAAAATGACACGCTCTGAGATTCTATTGGTAATGATTGGGGGTATGGCTACCGTAGCAGGTGGCGTATTGGCCGCTTATATTGGTTTCTTAGGAGGAAATGATGAAGCCCTAAGATTAGAATTTGCCAGACATTTAATTGCAGCATCGGTAATGGCAGCGCCAGGAGCCATTGTTGTTTCTAAAATACTGTGTCCACAAACCGAACAAGTAGATACCAATATCAAAGTTTCAACTGAAAAAATAGGAACTAATTTGTTGGATGCCATAGCAAATGGTACTACCGAAGGGCTTAAGCTGGCGGTCAATGTCGGGGCGATGCTATTGGTATTCGTTGCTTTTATTGCTATGCTTAACGGAATTTTTGGCTTTATTGGTGATATTACAAACCTAAACCAATTCATCGCAGCCAACACATCCTTTGAAAAACTTTCTCTTGAAGCTATCTTAGGTACAATTTTCGCACCGTTGATGTGGCTAATTGGTGTAGCTAATGAGGATATCGCCTTAATGGGGCAATTATTGGGAATTAAATTGGCTTCTAGCGAATTTGTAGCATACACACAATTGGCCAACCTAAAAGATTTGACCAGCGCACCTCACTTAGGGTACCAAAAATCAATAATTATGGCCACCTATATGCTTTGTGGTTTTGCTAACTTTGCTTCAATAGGCATCCAAATAGGAGGTATTGGTTCACTTGCACCAGGACAACGAAAAACCTTATCAGAATTTGGAATGAAAGCTGTTTTAGGAGGTTCTTTGGCATCCTTACTTTCTGCAACCATTGCAGGTATGATTTTAGGATAAATACATAAAATAAATAATCATTATACTAATTATCAAAGACATATGCATTTTTAGCATTCTTTATATGTACTTAATCGATGTAAATGATTTACTTCATTATTATTAAATAACTTTCCATTCCCCTTATTAAATTTCAACTTTTCAGTACCTTAACAAAGGTACTTGAAGCAAAATCTTATAATTGGAATGAAGTATTTTTTTATATTTTTTCTCTTGCTACCTTTAAGTGGCAAAACTCAAAACATTGGAGATTTCATTTCGGTTAATCCAGTATCTCAAAATTCTAATTTTGTATTTCCCTCTACCCATACGTTTCAGTCGATTATCTCAAGAGGTGATGCGTTAACGCAAGGTGGAACATTACCTGGAAATACAGACTTCACTGGCTATGTTCCCATTGGAGGAAACAGCGAAAATGGCTACCTAAGCATTAATGCAGAAATTGCTCCAGGCGCTGTATCCATTTTAGATATTAATTTTAATCCAACCTCAAAACTTTGGTCTACCTCCTATTCACAAGCTGTTGATTTTAGTGATTATGTATTAACTGCTGCGAATTGCTCTGGAACTGTAACCCCATGGAATACTATAATAAGTTGCGAAGAGTATACATCAGCAGAATTGTTTCAAAATCAGTCGATTCCCGTAGACCTCAATAATGATGGCTACCATGATTTAGGCTGGGCAGTGGAGATAAATCCTGTCACCAAAACGGTGATTGATAAACGATGGGCTTTAGGAAATTTCAAACATGAAAATTTAGTCATACATAGTAATGAAAGAACAGCTTACCAAGGTGCTGATGCTGCAGTAGGGTATCTACATAAGTTTGTTGCTGATAGCCCACAAGATTTAAGTAGTGGTAAACTTTATGTATATAAAGGTTCTAAAAACGGACCAGGAAATTGGATTCTATTAAATAATACCACAAAAGAGGAACGAAACACAACTGTTGGCCAAAGCGCTGCGGTAGGAGCTACTGTTTTTAATGGCATAGAAGATGTAGAAATTGGACCTGACGGCTTCATTTATTTTGCGGTAAAAAATGAAGACCAAGTATATCGATTTCAAGATTCTGACCCAATTTCTGGAACAACAGTAATTAATATGGAAACCTATGTTGGCAATAAAACATATAGCATTAATCATTCCGGTGGCCCAACTAGTGTGAATTGGGGTTATGGAAATGATAACTTAGCTTTTGACAATGATGGCAATCTTTGGGTTTTACAAGATGGTGACAACAACTATATATGGGTCGTTAAAAACGGACATACCCAGGCCAACCCAAAAGTTGAAGTTTTTGGAATAGTACCGACTGGTGCAGAACCTACCGGTATTACTTTTTCGCCAGATTACCGATTTCTGTTTATGTCCATTCAACATCCAAATGGTTCAAATAGTTCAACAACGCAAACCGATGCTTCAGGTACCGAAATTGCTTTTGATAAGGACACAAGCATCGTCATCGCATTGAATTCAAATTTAGGAGCAACAACCGAAATCGTATACACATGGTACTTAGATGCAGACGGAGATGGACATGCAGTTGTAACAACTATTGATAGCACTATCAGTCCTGGTGAAGGCTATACAACCACTCAACTACCTTTGGGTGATTGCAATGATAATGATGCATCCGTTTTCCAAGAATCGACTTGGTATTTGGATGTGGACGGTGACGGACATTCTACTGGTGCTTCCTTGCAAAGTTGCTCAAGCCCCGGAAATGGATATGTCCAAACGGTGATCTCAACAAATGATTGCAACGATAACGACCCTAATGTGTTCGAAGTTTCAACTTGGTATCTTGATGCCGATGGTGACAACTATGCCGTTACACCAACAATACAAAGTTGTAATTCTCCAGGAACGGGATATACCCAAAACGTGATGCCCTTAACGGATTGCAACGATAATGACCCTAATATATTCGAAATTTCAACCTGGTATTTGGATACTGATGGGGACAACTATGCGGTTGCACCAACAATGCAAAGCTGCAACTCTCCAGGGCCTGGATACACGCAAAATATACTCCCTTTAACTGATTGTGACGATACCAATCCTAATATATTTGAAGTTTCAACTTGGTATCTTGATGAAGATGGTGATGGTTACGCTGTTGCACCAACAATACAAAGCTGTAATTCGCCCGGAACCGGATATACAAAAACCATTCTTCCCTTAACGGACTGCAACGATAACGACCCAAATGTGTTTGAAGTAACCACTTGGTACTTGGATTCGGATGGCGACAACTATGCCGTTGCACCGACTGTAGAAAGCTGCAATTCCCCAGGAACGGGCTATACGCAAAACATTCTTCCCTTAACGGACTGTAATGACAACGACCCTAATGTATTTGAAGTTTCGACATGGTATTTGGATGCCGATGGCGACGGACATGCAACCGGAATCTCTGTACAAAGCTGTGCAAGCCCAGGAACCGGGTATGTCCAAACAGTAATCTCAACAAACGATTGCAACGATAACGACCCAAATGTGTTTGAAGTAACCACTTGGTACTTGGATTCGGATGGTGATGGTTACTCTGTTGCACCAACAATGCAAAGCTGCAACTCTCCAGGGCCTGGATATACTCAAAATATACTGCCTTTAACGGACTGTGACGATACCAATCCAAATGTATTTGAAGTATTGACATGGTACTTGGATGCAGATGGGGATGGACATGCGACCGGAATCTCTGTACAAAGTTGTGCAAGCCCAGGAACCGGATATGTCCAGATGGTGACCTCTCAAAACGATTGTGACGATACCAATCCAAATGTATTTGAGGTTTCTACTTGGTATCTTGATGAAGATGGTGATGGTTACGCTGTTGCACCAACAATACAAAGCTGTAATTCTCCAGGGCCTGGATATACTCAAAATATACTGCCTTTAACGGACTGTGACGATACCAATCCAAATGTATTTGAAGTATTGACATGGTACTTGGATGCAGATGGGGATGGACATGCGACCGGAATCTCTGTACAAAGTTGTGCAAGCCCAGGGACCGGCTATGTACAAAGTATAACGTCCCAAAGCGATTGTAACGATAATGATGCCTCAGTTTTTGAGACCTCGACCTGGTACAGGGATGCAGACGGCGACGGATATACCACTATCGAAAGCATTGAAAATTGCGGCAGCCCCGGAGAAGGATACGTAAATATATCTTCTTCAATTGTGGATTGTGACGATAACGATGCATCCGTTTTCCAAGAGTCGACTTGGTATTTGGATGTGGACGGTGACGGACACTCTGACGGAACCTCGGTCCAAAGCTGCAATAGTCCAGGGACCGGCTATGTACAAAGTATAACGTCCCAAAGCGATTGTAACGATAATGATGCCTCAGTTTTTGAGACCTCGACCTGGTACAGGGATGCAGACGGCGACGGATATACCACTATCGAAAGCATTGAAAATTGCGGCAGCCCCGGAGAAGGATACGTAAATATATCTTCTTCAATTGTGGATTGTGACGATAACGATGCATCCGTTTTCCAAGAGTCGACTTGGTATTTGGATGTGGACGGTGACGGACACTCTGACGGAACCTCGGTCCAAAGCTGCAATAGTCCAGGGACCGGCTATGTACAAAGTATAACGTCCCAAAGCGATTGTAACGATAATGATGCCTCAGTTTTTGAGACCTCGACCTGGTACAGGGATGCAGACGGCGACGGATATACAACTATCGAAAGCATTGAAAATTGCGGTAGCCCCGGTATTAACTATATCCTTACACCTTCTGATAAAATTGACTGTGATGACGAAAATGAACAAATAAACCCTGAAACAATTTGGCAATTAGATGCTGACAAAGATGGTACAGCAGATAATGAAGAATTCATAGTTGATTGCATATCTCCTGGTGCTTTATTTACCAATAATATTCTCGTGCCATATACTATTTCCGATAAAATCATTGCATATCCTAATCCCACAACAGAAGCTATAATAATTGACCTCGGTGAGGTTAAATCCATCATTGAATTAACATTGGTTAATTCTTCTAAAAAATTAGTGCTTACCAAAAACTTCCAAGGCCAGCGCTTTTTAACTATTGATTTATCAGCTATAGCTTCAGGCGTTTATTTTGTTGAAATTATTAGTCAAAAAGAAATAATTGGAACTCATAAAATAATTAAGCTCTAAATCTTTATTCTTGATTTGGTTAATAAATTCTTATAACCCGTTCTTTAATTCTTTTTCGAAAATTTAACTAAACTGTACTTTTGTGCGATATCGAAAATTCATTTTCGATGCTAATACAAACGATTTTATGAAACAATACCACGACCTTTTAAAACATGTTCTTGAAGAAGGCAACCAAAAAGGTGACCGTACAGGAACTGGAACTAAAAGTGTATTTGGTTATCAAATGCGATTCGATTTAAGTGAAGGTTTCCCTATGGTTACTACCAAGAAATTACATTTAAAGTCTATTGTATATGAATTGCTATGGTTCTTAAAAGGTGATACTAATATAGAATACCTACAAGAGAATGGTGTTCGAATTTGGAATGAATGGGCAGATGAAAACGGGAATCTCGGACCTGTATATGGACACCAATGGCGTAATTGGAACGATGATGAAATTGATCAAATTAAAGAAGTTGTTCATTCATTAAAAACAAACCCAAACAGCAGAAGAATGTTGGTTTCTGCCTGGAACCCTAGTGTACTACCTGATACCTCAAAATCTTTTTCAGAAAATGTAGCGAATGGAAAAGCCGCCCTACCTCCATGTCATGCCTTTTTTCAATTCTATGTTTCAGACGGAAAACTTTCCTGTCAATTATATCAAAGAAGCGCAGATATTTTCCTAGGCGTGCCATTCAACATTGCATCTTATGCCCTATTCACAATGATGATGGCTCAAGTTTGCGGACTTAAAGCGGGTGATTTCATACACACCTTTGGAGATGCCCATATTTATAATAATCATATGGAACAGGTTGAATTACAATTAAGCAGAGAACCTAGACCTTTACCAAAAATGAAAATAAACCCTGAAGTAAAAGATATTTTTGATTTCAAGTTTGAAGATTTCACATTGGTTGACTATAACCCACATCCTCATATAAAGGGAAAAGTTGCAATCTAACTTATGAGTATTAAAGCCTTTTACTTTTTTACATTTTGTATTTTTATACCTATGACTTGTTAATTACAAAATAATTCAATTTATTTTTCTCAAGAGGAAATAGTGATTGACGAATGTGCTAAAGCCATTGATAAAAATGAATGCTTAAATAGTAAAATAGAGAAAGAAGTTCTCAGTGTCCTTGAAGATCTAGTAAAGAAAAAAGTGAGGAGATTGACACCTTAAAAATGAACATCAGATTTAACATGATAGAATATTCACTTCTATTACTGACAAAAAGCTGAAGAGTAAGTTAAATAAAGACCTAAACAAGAGAATTTACGGCTTGCGTGTTTTAAGGGTAGACAATAAAATACCCGCCAATTACAGACCAGAATACTACCTGAATTATTATTTGGCCAGCAATAGTCAACTAATCAAAATTTCAGGAGATTGTAGCTGCATTCTTAATGGCGGTATTATTCTACAAGTGCCGCTATTCCTATACCAACAAGGGAGTTGATGATCTATCAGATAAATGAACATATTGGTCATCGATTTAATCACCCAAAAGAAGCTATTGCAAAAAAATGAGTGATAGAGTTAGCATTATTACATATTGACAAAAACAAAAATGTAGGAAACAAAAAAACTATAGGGCCTGCGCCTATTCTTTAAAATGAGGCTATTCTTATAATTTCGTTGCCACCAAATTTTCAGCCAGGACTTCTAAATGGTATTCCCAATAGAGTTCCCTATTCTATTCCAATTACATTTAAGCTGCAATTGTAGTAGTTTCTTAAGCACATTCTAAAGCTTAGCAAAAATTTATACTTGCCTTACCGATAATAGGTATAGAAACACAAAAGGCGCGCCACTTCAAGTAGTACGCCTTTTATTACTTATATCAATGTATTACTACAATTCTAATACAGCATTATCAGAACCAGCAAATTCATTCCATTGGTAACGGTCAGCCTCTACCTCATTTACATACTCACCATCTACCAAGTACTTAAACTCAAAAGAATTTTCTTTAGGAAGGTCAAAAGTTCCTTTAAAAGTCCCGTTTTTTAATTTTTTCAATGCGCTAGCTTTTGGGCTCCAGTTATTAAAGTCACCGACTACGGCTACTTTTTTTGCTTCCTCTGCAGGAACTGTAAAAGTTACCTTACACACAGGTTTTGTTTTTAAATATTGTTTTGCAATTGCCATGATATTAATTTTAAAATTCACCGCAAAACTAGCACAATAAAATACTCATTTCCAACACTTAAACCATTTTTATGAAATTGATAAAAAATGAGGTCTTTTTATAGTTGCTATAGAATTAAACCCTACTAAAAATGTTTTTTACGAATAGCTATCTACTTGTTTTTAAGATTTTTATAATAGAATCGATTTCACTTTCGGTATTGTAAAAATGGAAACTTAAACGTACACCTTGCCCTCTTTGCGCACAATAGACATCATTAGCCAATAGATGTTGAAAGATTGAATCATCTGCTCTAATATTAAAGATTGTGCTATGCGATTTTCTTTCTATAAATTTCTCATCTAAAAGTCCTAATGCCTGAAATTCACTTTTTGCCTTTTCTGATAATTTTCGGTTTTGGCCGGTTATTTTGTCCATCCCGATTTTCGTGAAATAATCCAGTGAAAATTTCAAACTTCCAAAGTTTAAGGAAGACAAATGACCTGGTTCAAATAATTTAGCAAACCGTATTGAATTCTTCTTATCTAAATCTCCATTTGCAGCATTAAACCCTATATTCTTAATAGAAATCTCCTCTTTAACACGGTCAGAAAAAAGCATAAATCCGTTACCATAACCAGCCAACAACCATTTATACGCACTTGCTCCTACCACATCGATACCTGAGTTATCAAAATCAAACTGCATACTACCACAAAACTGAGTGCCATCTGCAATAATCAATATATTTGGAAACTTACCTTTTAATCGCTTTAAGAACTCTAATTCAATAGAAAAACCATCTAACCATTGCACTAGACTTAGAGCTAGAACATCTATATGTTCCTTCTCAATTGTTTCTTGAATGCGGTCTTCTAAATCAGATACCATTCTAAGATAATGAATATCAAAACCACGGTTCTCAAAACCCCAATTAAGAGAAGGATAATCATTTTCTATAAGAAGTATTTTTTTCTTCGGATGTAAACCTTCCAACAAGACATTTAGCCCCGTAGAAAAATTATTTACCAATGCTACATTCTCACGTTTGCAGTTAAAAAAAGCACCTATAGCTGTTCTTGTATCAGACAACAATTTTAATGTTTTAACTCGCATATCGCTACCGTGAACTAGAAAGTCAAGATCGTGTTCTTGTCTCCAATCCAATAACGATTCATACAACAGACCGTAAACTGCCGTATTTGCATAAACACCTTTTCTTAAAACGGGAAATTCCTTTCTAAATTTTTCCATAGTATATTGAGTAAAACACATTTCCTGTATCTTTGAATCAAAGATAGGAAGAGCTATGTTTTCCAAAAATAAAAATACCTCCAAATTAGATTTAGAGCAACATGAACTTTTAGAAAATGCTCAAAAAAGGATTCAGCAAAAAAAACGACTTTATACACATTTCGTGGTTTTTTTAGTCGGTAGCGTTTTCTTGGTGCTTATTAATAAAATTTTAAAATACGGTCAGGAATATAATTGGTTCATTTGGGCTATTACCTTCTGGGCTTTTCTTTTTGTTCTTCACATTTTTAATGTTTTCATCACCAATAAATTTATGGGTAAAGATTGGGAACGTTCTCAGCGTGAAAAATTAGTGCAAAAGCAAAAGCAACGAATAAATGAAATGAAGAAAGAAATCGAATTACCCACTATAATTGAATCGGAAACTAAAAAAAAACTGTTTTGAGAACGCTTATAATGATTGCCGCTGCGGCAGAAAATAATGCCCTTGGAAAAGACAATGAACTTCTATGGCACCTACCAGATGATTTTAAACGTTTTAAACAACTGACTACTGGCCATAAAATAATAATGGGAAGAAAAACCTATGAAAGTTTTCCAAAGCCCCTACCCAATAGAACCCATATAATAATAACCAGAGACAAGGATTACTCCGTTAGCTTTGAAGATGTTATTGTCGTTCATTCATTAGAAGAAGCACTCGCTCTAATGAAAAATGAAATTGCATTCATAATCGGTGGCGGGGAAATTTATAAACTGGCTGAAAAACAATCAGACAAAATAGAACTTACCCGAGTACACGCAAACTTTGATAATGCCGACACTTTCTTTCCTGAAATTGATGAAGATTGTTGGATGATGACAAAACAAGAATTTCACCCAGCAGATGAACGACACAAATTTTCATTCACCTACATCACTTTCGAAAGAAAGGATAATTCCCTTAAAAATCTTTAAAAGAAACGGTTACGTTTAATTTATTTGAAGGCAATATATTAGATAAGACCTTTGGGTTTTTATTTGTAAAAAATTGATGTACTCCACATTTAGAAGAATTGGACAATAAATCAAATTTTTCTAAAACCGATTTGGTTTGTCGAGCAACCGCTTGACCAGAATCAATTATTGTAACATTTGCTGGGAGCATTTTTTTTAAAATCGGAATCAAATAAGGGTAATGTGTACAACCCAGCACCAAATAATCCATCCCCTTTTCAAGCATGGGTAAAATATAGCCCTCTAAAAGCGTATATAATTCATCACTTTCCAAATTTCCTTGTTCAATCAACTCAACTAAACCAGTACCGCGTTGTTCTAATACGGTAATACCCGCTGCATGATTCTTTGTGGAACTGTGAAACAAACTACTTGACAAGGTTCCTTTTGTAGCAAGTACTCCTACTATTTTTGACTTTGAGTTTATTGCAGCAGGTTTTAGTGCTGGTTCAATACCTATAAAAGGTACTTTATAATTCTCACGCAGGTAATCAATCGCATTAGTTGTTGCCGTATTACAGGCAACTACAATGAGTTTACATTTAAGACCCAATAAAAATTCTGTATTCTTAATACTGAGCTCTAAAATTCGTTCTTCAGATTTCTCACCATATGGAGCATTCCTGCTATCGGCCAAATAAATAAAATCTTCATTGGCTAAAAGTTCTTGAAGTTCACCCCAAATGGATGTTCCTCCAATACCAGAATCAAAAATACCTATTGGCCTACCATCCATATTACTCCAATACCGCCGTTATAGGTTTACCATTAGTGCCACTTGGGAAAGAAATTCCCAAAAGGGCAGATAATGTAGGGGCAATATCTGGTATTTCGGTTCGGTTAACGGTTGACCCAGGCTTTATACCCTTTCCATAAAATAATAATGGGGCATGAGTGTCATAAATCTGAGGTGAACCATGTGTTGAACCGGTAGTGCCATATGAAATAAATCCTGGTTTTAAAACTACTAAAACATCGCCTGATCTTTTCTGATTGTACCCATTCTGTAAAATGTAAGGGATACCAGTGGTGTATTCATTGTTCCACATTTGATTTGCTGTATATACCCTATCTATACCATCATACCCTAAAAATTCTTGAGCGATTTCCACTTCAACATCGGCTAAATTAAGATCTAGATTCTTTACTATTTTATGATCTAAAAATATTTGATTGTTAGAATAGTTTCTTACAATATCCTGTGTACCATAAGTGTATTTCAAAAATTCCGCAAGCCTTTTTTTATTTGATGCATTATCTATGTAACCGGCAGGTATTTTTTGATCTTTTAAATAAGTAGGAACTTCAATCGCTGCGTGATCTGCTGTCAAGAACAATGTGTATTCACCTTCACCAACATTCTTATCCAGTGCTTTAAATAATCTTGCCAAATCTTCATCCAATCTCAAATAGGTATCCTGAATTTCTTTAGAGTTAACCCCATACATGTGACCTACATAATCGGTACTAGAAAAACTTATCGCTAGGAAATCGGTTATTTCATCCTTACCCAAGCCTTCTTGTAGCAAGGCCTCTATTGCAAAATCAGCAGTTAGAGAATTTCCGAAAGGCGTTCCTTTTATAATATCAAAATCTTGAGTTTTATTTAAAAGTGCGGTTGTACTATGCGGAAAAGTAGGTGTTGCTTCTCCTTCAAACAAGCCTTCATATGCATTGTCATCTGTTCCACTCTCCTTGTATTCCTTAATATCTTTCAATGTATTCCATGCCTTTTTATAAGATTGAGCTTTACCGGAAGAATTAAAATTCATCACCCATTTTGGAAGTTGTTCCATATAATATGAACTAGTTATCCATTTACCCTCATTTGCTCCGTGAAACCAATACGCAGCATTGGCGGTATGCCCACCAGGTAAAACAGCACCTCTATCTTTCAAGGCAATGGCTATTGTTTTACCTCGCATTTGATTATTTAATCTTAATTCATCTGTGATTGTTGTTACTATCATTCTATGAGGAGACATTTGCCCTGCGTTAGAAGTTGTACCCACAGATGTATATGAAACATCTGACGCGCAATACACATCGGCATCTAATTCCTTATCATACCAATTATTACCAATAATTCCATGTACAGAAGGGGTTGCTCCCGTATAAACAGATGTATGGCCAGGGCCAGTACTTGTAGGTGCATAATTGAAATGATTGTTCTTACAGTTAAAACCTTGCTCGACCAATCTTTTAAAACCATTTTTACTAAAATGGTCATAAAAACGTGTCAAATAATCGTAACGCATTTGATCTACCACAATACCTACTACTAATTTCGGCTTAAGCTTTAACAGCTCATCACTATTATTGTCTTTTGCCCTATTTTGAGCGGATAAATCAGCAGTAAATAGAAGTATCCAAAAAAACAACGTAATAATAAAATAAAATCTCATTTTCATACTTATCCATTTGAAGTGTAAAAGTAAATAATTTACACCTTTAAAGATTAAACCGAGGTTAAATCAAGTCCTTTATTGTTATTTTTACGGTAAGAATTCTATTTTTAATCAATGAACTATTTAGCATCTGTAGGAAGCTATGCAATTATGATCCGTGAGGTTTTTAAAAAACCAACCAAATGGAGAATAATGAAATCCCTTATTTATAAAGAAATAGACGAATTGATTTTCAGCTCTCTAGGTATTATCATTTTCATTTCTTTCTTTATTGGTGCCGTTGTTGCTATACAAACCGCACTTAACTTAACGAACCCTTTAATTCCGCGAAATCTTATTGGTTTTGCCACGAGACAATCAGTAATTTTAGAGTTCGCACCTACCTTCGTATCTATTATTATGGCAGGAAAAGTAGGCTCTTACATTACATCTAGTATTGGAACGATGCGGGTTACCGAGCAAATAGATGCGTTAGAGGTAATGGGTGTCAATTCATTAAATTACTTGGTCTTCCCAAAGATTATAGCCATGCTTTTTTATCCCTTTGCAATTGCTATTTCTATGTATGTTGGAATTTTTGGAGGATGGATGGCCGGTGTATTCGGTGGATTCTTGACTAGTACCGATTTTATTACCGGACTGCAGACCGACTTTGTGCCGTTTCATATCGCTTATGCTTTTGTAAAGACATTAATATTTGCTTTTGTCATTGCTACGATACCATCTTTTCATGGATTTTACATGAAAGGTGGGGCCTTAGAAGTTGGCAAAGCTAGCACAACGTCTTTCGTTTGGACTAGTGTTGTAATCATCATATTGAATTATATTTTAACCCAACTTTTATTAGGATAATGATAGACGTTCAAGACATACACAAATCATTTGGTGACGCTCATATACTTAAAGGTATATCCACCACCTTTGAAAAAGGAAAAACCAATTTAATCATTGGTCAAAGTGGCTCGGGTAAAACTGTATTTCTTAAATGCTTATTAGGTTTGTTTGTACCGGAACAGGGCAACATTGTCTACGACGGGAAAAAATATGCTGAACTTTCTGATGATGAAAAACGAGATTTACGACAAGAAATGGGTATGGTTTTTCAAGGCAGTGCTCTTTTTGATAGTATGACCGTAGAGGGCAATGTAATGTTCCCATTAGAAATGTTTACCAAGCAATCTAAATCAGAAATGAAAGATCGCGTCGATGCTGTACTTAAAAGAGTAAACCTAATTGATGCACATCACAAATTTCCTTCTGAAATTTCTGGTGGTATGCAGAAAAGAGTTGCTATTGCCCGTGCAATTGTAATGAATCCTAAATATCTTTTTTGCGATGAACCAAATTCTGGTCTTGACCCAAAAACGGCAATTTTAATAGATGACCTCATCAAAGAAATTACCGAAGAATATAACATTACAACCGTCATAAATACGCATGATATGAACTCTGTAATGCAAATTGGGGAAAAAATTATTTTCCTAAAAGATGGACTCCTAGAATGGGAAGGAACAAAAAATGAAATTTTTAAAACAGATAATGAAGCGGTTACCAATTTCGTATACTCATCCGACCTCTTTAAAAAAGTACGACAGATGTATATACAAGAACAAAATTAATCTTTGGGCATTTCCTTTATTTGAATATTTTTATTATTCAGTCTCAATCGCAACCAATCCTGTAGTTTATTCATATCTTTTACAGTCTCAGCTCTATTAGCTTCCTTTTTCCAGGTCACTTCAAATAATGGAATGCTATCAGTTTTAGTAAAATCGGTAGATATTAAATATGCATATCCTAGTCGTTCTAAATTTTCGTAATTCGTTTTAGCTTCAAGACTAATTTCCTTAAATGGAATTTGATTTGAAGAAATCTGATTTAAACGAGTTAGTTCACTCTCTAAAAGTTGAATCTTTTCATCCTTACTCGTTAGAATAGTTTTTTGTGATTCATAAAGTTCATTCACATACTTTAGCTCATTCGCCTCATCGCTTCTTGAACCCTGAACAATTGTTAATTCACAATTCTTCAATTGTTTATAATCTGACATTTGATTTTTCCATGTTGCAATTACATTATCAGGTATCGCCTCATTACCCATAAAAAATAATTCAACTTTTGGATTTTGGCCATTATTAAACTCTATATCACTAAAATCTTTTAAAAATTTACCTTCACCCGAAAATTGGTAAGGTGCTATTTTTTCAACTATAAAATTATTTGCGTCTCTAGTAAATAGTGATTTTTGAAATACGTTGTAGAAAGTAAATCCCGCAGGTATCATTACTAAAATAGCCAACAACGAAGCTAACCTAGCAATTAATCTTCTCCTTTGAGAATTGACGTAACGCACCATTGGAAAACGCAACAACTTAATAACAAGAAATGTTGCTAATGCAATAAATATTGTATTAATCGTAAAAAGATATAAAGCACCGGTAGCATATGACCAATTTCCTATTGCCAAACCAAAACCTACGGTACACAATGGCGGCATTAAAGCAGTAGCAATCGCAACACCAAAAATAACACTTGCGATAGTCCCTTTTTTAGCGCGAGCAATAACCAATGCCAATCCACCAAAAAATGCAATTAACACATCCCTAATATCTGGCTCAGTTCTGGCCAAAAGCTCAGAAGATTCATCACGTAAAGGGAAAAAATTAAAAAATAGATAGGCTGTAATTACACTAAGAATTACCATGACCGTAAAATTCTTCAAAGACCTTTTTAAGGTATCTATGTCATTAATTGCCACAGACATACCTACACCTAAAATAGGACCCATTAAAGGGGAAATTAACATAGCACCTATTACTACCGCAGTTGAATTCGCATTCAAACCGATAGAGGCAATAAAAATAGAACAAATTAAAATCCAAGATGTATGCCCCTTAAAAGGTATATCGGCTATAATCGCTTCTTTTGTAGCCTGTTGATCTGTATTGGTACGAATATCCAACAACTCAGAAAGAAACTTTTTTATACTACCTAAAAGGCCTTGAAAGTCTTTTTTTACCTCCTCACTACCATTCCCTTCATTACTAGTTGGGGTGATATTATCTTGATTCAAATTATTCTCCATAAATTACTTATGCAAATTCATTTCCAAAGGTATCTTTCACCTTATTAAGAACTTGTTTAATATCTTGTTCTTTTGCTTTAGGATAAATTAATAGCACCTCATCTTTATCTACTATAATATAGTCATTTAAACCATCTACTACAACTACTTTACCCGCCTTTGATCTAATCATATTACCACTTGCATCTTGAGTTAAGACTCTAGCATTTACTATGGCATTATTATTTTCTTCTTTGTCAAGCTTGTCATACAAAGAACCCCAGGTACCCAAATCGTTCCAATCAAAACTAGCTTCTAACACGAAGATCGAGCTTGAATTTTCTAAAATAGCATAATCAATAGAAATATTTTCAGCTTTTGGGTAGTTCTCTGAAATAAATTTTCTCTCGTCTTCAGTATTGAAGCAAACTAGCCCCTCTCTAAATAATTTGTACTGCTTTGGCTGATATTGCTGAAAAGCATTTATAATTGTTTTTGCACTCCACATAAAAATACCTGCATTCCAAAGA
Source organism: uncultured Maribacter sp. (assembly GCF_963974015.1). Classification (GTDB taxonomy): domain Bacteria; phylum Bacteroidota; class Bacteroidia; order Flavobacteriales; family Flavobacteriaceae; genus Maribacter. The sequence goes on from NZ_CAXBBZ010000011.1 coordinate 97,614, forward strand.
AAATTACCTTGTGCAAGAAAATCTTTTGCAGTTTCATAATCAGGCTTTTCTCTGAACTGATTTACTTTTTTAATTGGTGCAGTATCTGCTTTATTATATTCTATGTACCCAAAACCTGTATTTGGAAAAGAAGGCTTAATACCTAAGGTGCATAGTACATCTTCAGTTTCACATTTTTTAAAACAAGCGATAACATCTTTGGCGAAAGCTTCTTCATCTTCGATCCAGTGATCACTAGGCGCTACTATCATAACTGCATCTTCATTCATTTTCTGAATTTTCATTGCAGCATATAATATACAAGGTGCCGTGTTTCTCATTGTAGGCTCAAGAACTACTTGCTCTTGTTTTACCATAGGCAATTGCTCTAAGACCAAATCATTATAGCGTTCATTTGTAAGAATTAAAATATTCTCGGCAGGTACAAATTTGTTCAATCTTTGAAATGTTTTCTGTATGAGTGTGCTACCCGTACCCAACATATCATGAAACTGCTTTGGATTTTCACTTGTACTTATTGGCCAAAATCTAGATCCTACTCCACCAGCCATTAAAACGGCATAATAATTTTTATTCATGTCAGCTTTTTATTAATTCTACTTCAGCGTTTGGTTGAAACAAAAACATCTTGCCAGTTGATATTTCTGCGCACTCATAGCGCTTCGTTCGCTTGTTACCTTTTTTAAAAAGTTTACCATTATAAATACGGAAAACACTACCTATCGGTAATTCGTAAACGTAAGATTTTTCTGATTGTTGTTCGTCGTATTGTTTTAAAGCAATAGATAAGTGCGCATCGGTACTACTACTTGCCTTTGGATTTTTGAAATGTCTTGCCAATAATGGAAGTAGTTGAGAAGGAAAAACCTCTGGCCTAATAAAAGGTAGCATTAAATATTGGAATGTTCTTTTCCACTCTAATCCGTGTGGCTTAATATTCCGCCCATACTTTTCAAATGCTACTAAATGTGCAATTTCGTGAATTAGCGTAATTAAAAATCTATATTTATTGAGTGATGCGTTTACCGTAATTTGATGATTACCATCTTTTCTTCTTCTATAATCTCCATGCCGTGTTACGCGCTCATTAACTATTTTCAAATGAACTTGACTAACTCTAATGAGTTCAAAACAAGGTATAACTGCTGTTTCAGGAAGATATTTCGCTAAAGTTTGCTGCATTCTAAGGTGTACTACTACTGACTTGTAAAATTTTACCGTTATATAATTTTTGACCCTTCAAAGCGAAATCCATTACGTATTCAGCCATTTCTATTGCTGACACTGGTGCTTTATATCCCGGAAAAGCCTCTTCCAGCATTTCAGTCTGTACCGCGCCCAAAGCCAAGGCATTGAACGATGGTCCGGTCTCTTTAAATTCTTCTGCCAGCAATTCTGTAAGCGTAAGCACAGCTCCTTTACTTGAACTATATGCTGATAAGCCGGGAAATTTAGCGCTACCTTGAATACCGCCCATAGAACTAATTGTTACTACATGGCCTGTATTTGACATAAATGGAATTACCAATTTTGTTATCGCAGCAACACCAAATACATTGACCTCATAAACAGATTTAAACTCTTCTTCAGTAGTTTCTAAAAATGGCTTGTTCAACAATTTCCCAGCATTATTTATTAATGCCCTTACTTTTCCGTTATCTTTTAAATAGCTTGCTAGTTTTTCACGATCAAAAACTGATGATACATCGAAAGAAAATGCTTGAATATTCTTATGCTTAAGATCTTTAATCGGTTTTTCATTCCTAGATAATGCCAAGACCTTATATCCTGCATTTGCCAACAATTTGCTTAGCTCAAAACCAATTCCCCTACTTGTGCCCGTAACAATAATGTATTCCATTAATTATACCTTAATTCTTTAATTGGTGAATTTACAATTCCTGTTATCATTGGTATGGTTTCATTTACTATTGTCGCCATATGTATATAATTCATTAAAGAGGCCTCATCTCCCACTTTATGATATTCTCCAAAATTAGTAAAATCAAACGTGCTATACGTTTGAGAAGGAACACTAAAAACATCGTGAAACGAAGCATTGTCAGACCGTCTGAATAAATTAAATTCCTTTGCCTTCGGCAAAAATCCTACAAGATTTTTGCGTGCATACCTATTGCTAACCTCTGCCAAATTCGATAATTCATAACCGGTTAAATACAAACTATGGTCTTTACCAACCATTGGAACGCCAACCATTTCAAAATTAAGCATAGCATACAAATCTATATTCTTCTCTTTTAATTTATCGGCTAAATGTTTAGATCCAAGTAATCCTTTTTCTTCAGCAGAGAAAAGAGCAAAAATAATACTTCGTTTATTCTCTTCTAGTTCACCAAAATATTTAGCAAACTCTAGAACTGTAGTTGTCCCTGATGCATTATCGTTAGCTCCATTGGCTATACTATCAACAACTTGTCCGCTCATTAAACCAATATGATCATAATGTGCGCCTATTATTACGAACTCATTTTTAAGCTTTGCATCCGTTCCTGGCAAATACCCCACTACGTTAAAAGCTGTGCCATCAGAATAGTTTGACAATGTATCACGATAAGAAGAAAAATAAGGTTGAATATTATTCTTCTCAAATACATTTTGTATAAAGTCCGCAGCTTTGGAGATACCTTCACTACCGGTATCTCTACCTTGTAATTCATCAGAAGTTAGGTAAACCATAATATCCTCGATATTTTCAGGCGTACTATATGCTTTAAGCTTGGGAGCTAAATTAGATGATTTAACATCATCGCCATTGGATGTATTTTGCAAAACATCTCTTTTAATTCCTTCTATTTCATTAGTAGGATTCAAAACGGTTGACTGTTCTACTTTTGCTCCGCTACAACCAACCAACAAAAAACCAAATAAGCATGTAATAATATGTTTCATAATGATGCGCCTTTTAAAATCTAAAGATAAAAAAAAGCATCCTCTTCAAAGGATGCTTTTTTAATTCTATTTAAAATCATATTTCTATGCTAACATAGTCACTGGGTTTTCAACAAAATAACGAAGTGTCTGTAAAAATTGAGCTCCTACGGCACCATCAACAGTTCTATGGTCACAAGCTAAAGTCAACTTCATAGTATTACCAATTACAATTTCACCATTCTTAACTACAGGTTTTTCTACTATAGCTCCTACTGAAAGTATTGCTGAATTTGGCTGATTTATTATAGATGTAAATTCTAATATACCGAACATACCTAAGTTTGAAACGGTAAAAGTACTACCTTCCATTTCTGAAGGTGATATTTTTTTGTTTCGAGCTTTCCCAGCTAAATCTTTAACAGCACTACCAATCTGTGTCAAGCCCAATAAATCACAGTGCTTTACAACTGGAACCACTAAACCTTCATCAACCGCAACAGCAACACCCATATGAATATGCTGATGATACTTAGTTGTATCTCCATTCCACGAAGTATTTACTTGAGGATGCTTCCTAAGCGCCATTGCACATGCTTTTAACACCATATCATTAAAAGACACCTTAGTATCAGGCAAACTATTTATTTGAGCACGAGATTCTTTCGCATTATCCATATCTACCTCAATGGTTAGATAAAAATGCGGTGCATTAAATTTAGAATTACCAAGCGCTTTAGCTATTGCCTTACGCATGTTAGAATTCTTAACTTCTTTAGTACCTTCTTCACCTATTGGCAAAGCCATTGATATTGATTGAGAAACTACGCCTGACTCAGCCTTAACTGCCGAACTTACAACTGGTACAGCCGTTGTACTAGGCGTATAATTTTCAATATCTTTCTTGGTAATTCTACCATTATCGCCTGAACCAGAAACTTTTGCTAAATCGATTCCCTTGTCTTCTGCAATTTTCTTAGCTAAAGGTGATGCAAAAATTCTTTCACCTTCAGTTACCGTTTTTGAAACCTCTTTCTTATCAGAAGAATTTTCAGATTTTATTTCAACTCTTTTGCTTTCTGATGTAGATGATTTTTTACCACCTCCAGATTTATTACTTAAAACAGCATCAACATCAGTTCCATCAGGACCAATAACTGCCAAAACCGCATCTACAGGAGAAGATTCACCTTCTTGAATACCAATATATAATAACTTCCCAGAATAAAAAGACTCAAACTCCATCGTAGCCTTATCTGTCTCAATCTCAGCTAAAATATCTCCTTCTTCTACATCATCGCCAACCTTCTTCAACCAACTTGCCACCGTACCTTCTTCCATGGTATCACTTAAACGCGGCATTTTAATAATTTCAACCCCCTCAGGAATTTCAGCTCCGTTTTCAACTTCTTCCAAAGACTCTTCAGCAACATCCTCAACTAGTGAAGATTTATTTTCTGAAGCAGTTGCACTTTTACCACCGATTAAACCCGAAATATCTTCACCCTCTTTACCTATTATAGCCAACAGTGTATCCACCGGAGCAGCATCACCTTCTTGTACGCCTATATATAATAAGGTTCCTTCATTAAATGATTCGAATTCCATCGTCGCCTTATCAGTTTCGATTTCAGCCAACATATCACCTTCTTCAACTTTATCTCCAACGCTTTTTAACCATTTAGCAACCGTACCTTCTTCCATGGTATCGCTTAAACGGGGCATATTTACTACTATAGCCATCTACTTAAAAT
>NZ_CAXBBZ010000012.1:0-95562 GCF_963974015.1 uncultured Maribacter sp.
ATACAACTTTTGCTTTAATAATATCTGAAAAATTTACTTCTTCTTTTTTCTGAACAGTCACCTTTCCCTTACCAATAGGCTTAGGCTCTCTTGCCTTCCACTCCAAAACAATAGAGTCATCATTCACCAAGGTTAAATTTCCTTCGATTTTTTGATCCTTTGTTAGAACCTCTAGCTTCCTTCCAACATTCTTTAAATATTGACGTGGCATTACTAGAGGAGCCGAAGCACCTGCCGAAGCAACTTCAAGTGAAAAATCGTGCTCGTCTCGATCTAAATTATGCTCGATAGCCCTACTGATTTTCATACAGTCACTCACCGTAACCCCATGATCACCATCTATTACAACGTGAATACTATTATCAGCACCCATTGTAAAATCTATCAAAAATAGGGATGTGTCTTCTTCAAGACCCTGCTCCAATAATTCTTTAACTTTTTCCTTTAGCATAAATAATAAGTAATAAAAGAGGGGACTAATTGTCCCCTCATGAATACTTTTATATCCTTTCAGCACTGCAAATATACAATAAATTTAATTTCCTACAATACCGTTTCACCTCCTAATTCATTCCACACTAAAACAATCAAATAAAAAATAACCTCTTTAAAAAGAAGCAAGGTTAGTTTTTATATTATTTTTAGCCGAATGTCAACCAAAACACAACCAAATGGAAATTCTATCCTCCTACAACCTAATCATTGGCGCATCGCTTATTGTTGTATTGTCGTTCTTATTTAATGGTATATCAAAAAAAACGAATATACCTGCAGTGTTAATGCTAATCGTATTAGGTATGCTAATAAAGATAGGCTTAGGGTTTTTCATACCTGATATACCCGATTTTAAAGGCTCCTTAGAAATATTAGGAACGGTAGGTTTAATTATGATTGTACTTGAGGCCGCCTTGGAGCTAGAGCTGAAGAAAGAAAAATTTTGGCCTATTCTAAAATCTATGGCAATTGCTTTAATTGGCTTGATTGCTTCGGCTTACGTTGCAGCGCTAATTTTATATCAATTTATACCAAACATGACCATGCAATCTGCATGGCTATATGCTACACCTCTATCCATTCTTTCAAGCGCTATAATTATACCTAGTGTTGGCGGACTTACAGAAGCAAAAAAAGAATTTCATATTTATGAAAGTACATTTTCTGACATCATGGGTATTATGATGTTCTATTTCTTAACAGGCAAACTAAACCCTTCAGAGGATGCTGGTGTAGCAGGTTTTGCAGGAAACTTAGTACTAACCATCATAATTGCAATTGTTGCGAGTTATGCCATCATATTAATTTTTCAACGTATTAAAAGTCAGGCAAAACAATTTTTACTCATATCGGTATTACTGCTACTATATGCAATTGGAAAAAAGATGCACTTATCCTCTTTAATTATAATCCTCATATTCGGTTTAATTGTAAAAAATGTAAACTTATTTTTTCCTGGGAAGACAAAAATTTTCTTGGAAACTGAACGGATGCAACAAATATATCATGAATTACACATAATAACCTTAGAAACCGCATTTGTTGTTCGCACCTTCTTTTTTGTGATATTCGGAATCACAATCGTGCTTGCAACCTTATTAAGCGTTAATGTAGCAATAGTGAGTTTACTAATAATAGCCTCTATTTACTCAATACGCTTTATTGTACTTGTTATCTTTGTCGGCAAAGACATACTTCCACAACTATTTATTGCCCCAAGAGGATTAATAACCGTATTACTTTTTTACGCGATACCCATGGAAGCTCAAGTAGAAGGATTCGAATCGGGAATATTGTTATTTGTAATAATCGCAACAAGTTTAGTTATGACGTGGGCTATGATTCGTGACAAACGCAAAATGGGAACCCTGCTAGATGAAATAGATGAAGAAATATTAGAACGCAATTTAGCTGAAGATGCATTACGTGCTTCTGAAATAGAATCAGCAAACGGCCATAGTATTGAAAAAACGCAGCAAACATCGAAAAAAGACCCTATTTGATATAAAAATAGAATACGAAATAACCTAAAAAGGGTTGTCTTTTTTAAGTTTAATTAGTACTATTGAGGACCAAACGAGGCATGAACCTCGACCTGATCGCTATGAGCTTCAAGCTGATTATTGTTCATGCTATCTACTTCTTTTCTAAAACGAAGAATCATAAGTGTATCTAATTGCTGATCGATACTATCTCGCAAAACCCTCCAGTTAGTGGAATTCATTTTTTTATTGTACTCCATTATTTTATTGAACCTATCTAAATTATAACGGTTCGCTTTCCATGCATGCGCAGTACTTTCTTCGTGCTTTAAATCTTGTAGGTAAAATCCAATGCCAAATCCAAGCAACACAACAATCAATAAAATTTTTAAAATTTTTGGAGAAAGATTCATAGGTCAAGTTATTAAGGGCACTAAATTATGACAAAACCACATCGAAATGGTTTCTTTTCCGATAAATTACTAACGTTATTAGATTAAATGTACAAAAATACTGATATAATAGATAGCCATTTCTTCTTGTTAACATTCAGAACAAATCTCAACACTCCACTAACTTAACGAATGTTTGGGCTGTTAAAAACAAAAATCCCGACATCACATGATATCAGGATTTTCTTTGTTCTCATTAGTTGGCCCACAAGGACTCGAACCTTGAATGACGGTACCAAAAACCGAAGTGTTACCATTACACCATGGGCCAATACCTTCTAAGAGGGTGCAAATTTAAAACAATGTTTGGTTTCACCAAACATTTTTTAATGTAATAATAAAAAATAGTGCTTTTACCCTGTTAAAGGTTTATAAAAATAGTACAAACTTCTCTATATTAATTAGTAAATTCGCGACTTAGGTTTAACCCAAGCTTCATGTTTTCAAAGAACTACCACAAGTGGGACACCATATTAGGATGGTCCGTATTTTTCATAGCCCTTATTACATACTATATTACCGTAGAACCCACAAATAGTTTTTGGGATGCTGGCGAGTATATAGCTACAGCCGCAAAGCTGCAGGTAGGACACCCACCAGGAGCTCCTTTACTGCAAATGATAGGTGCATTTTTCTCTATGTTCGCCTTCGAACCTAGTAAGGTTGCCATGATGGTGAATTTAGTATCAGGCGTTTCAAGTGCATTTACCATTTTATTCATGTTCTGGACAATTACTAACCTTACCAGAAAACTTATCGATAAAGATGGTCCGTTTACCAATAGTAAAGCGATAGCTGTTTTTGGTAGTGCATTTGTAGGATCTCTTGCCTTTACCTATTCAGATAGTTTTTGGTTCAATGCAGTTGAAACAGAGGTTTATGCAACGGCAAGTTTCATCATGGCCTTATTATTATGGCTAGGCTTAAAATGGACTGATAATTTAGATGATCCACGTGGTAACCGATGGATTATTTTAATCTCGTTTGTCGTAGGCCTTACTTTCGGTATTCAATTTATGGGCTTCTTAGCCATACCGTCTATAGGTCTATTGTATTATTTTAAGACCTATAAGGAGACTACAGTTAAAAATTTCCTGCTAGCCAATATCATTGTTATAGCAATTTTAATGTTGGTTTATAAATTCTCTCTTACTTACGTCCTTCAATTATTTGGATGGGGAGAAGTGTTTTTCATCAATAGCATCGGATTACCCTTCAATTCGGGATCTATCATCATCGGCTTAGTATTCATTGCTACTTTCTATTTTGGCTTGAATTACACTCGTAAGAATAATTTTAGAACCGGTAACACCATCGTATTATGTATGATGTTTTTATTCCTAGGATTTTCATCATGGTTAATGTTACCAATTAGAGCAAATGCCAAGGTAGTTATCAATGAGAATAATCCAGAAGATGCAAGAGCCCTTTTAGCATATTACAATAGAGAGCAATACCCTGGTGTAGATAGCCCTGTATATGGTACTTATTATTCTGATATGTTTGCAGCTGCTGGTGAAGACCAAGATGGCAAACCTAAATATGAAAAAGATTATACGCTAGGTAAGTATATTGTTGTAAACAAATTCAAGGATGCAGTTCAGGGTCCTAATCCAAAACATCAAGGTCTACTACCTAGAATGTGGAGTTCACAGAATGCAGAAAACTACATGCGTTATTTTGGGGCGTTAGATTTTAGAATCACACAGCCAAATCAAGAATTAAGACAAGCAGCTGAGCAGATTAAAATAGGTTTTGCTAATGGTGAAATTGGTGCAGACCAATACATTAGTTTTCTGAAACGTTTTGATGAATATATAGAAGTTCAACCACCGACTGTTTGGGACAATATTAAATACATGGTTGAATTTCAATTCAATTATATGTACCTACGTTATTTCATGTGGAACTTTGTAGGTAAGCAAAATGACGTTCAAGGACGTTACAACGATAATGGAAATTGGCTTAGCGGTATAAATTTCTTAGATAGCTGGCGTTTAGGCAGTCAAGATAATTTACCGAGCGATATTAAGAATAACCCTGGTAGAAATACGTACTTCTTTTTGCCGCTATTATTAGGTATAATTGGGATTGTTTTTCAAGTTTCAAAAGACAAAAAACAATTCTGGGTATTATTGATTTTCTTTCTTTTCACAGGTTTGGCAATTCAATTTTACACCAACCCTGGTATATTTCAACCACGTGAACGTGATTATTCCTTAGTAGGCTCATTCTATGTTTTTGCTCTTTGGATAGGTTTAGGCGTATACGGGCTTTATGACAGTTTTAAAGATTGGATTACTCCTAAAATTCTAGCTCCAGTTGTGGTTATTGTCACCCTACTTGCTGTACCTACGGTAATGGCGGTTCAAAATTGGGATGACCATGACCGATCTAATCGTTTTACGGCAAACTCTTCTGCCAAAGCATATCTAGATTCTTGTCAAGAAGATGTGGGAGCCATACTTTTCACCATTGGTGACAATGACACCTTCCCTATTTGGTATGCACAAGAAATAGAGCATTATAGAACAGACGTACGTGTAGTTTGTACGAGTCTTTTTGAAACAGATTGGTACGTAGATCAAATGAAGGTCGCTGCATACGAAAGTGCTCCTATTCCTTCTCAAATTTCACATGAGAAATATAGATGGGGCTCACGAGATGTGTTATATCACCAAAGTATCACCGAAAATAGATGGCCTATTAAAGATTTCATTAATTGGATAGATAGCGACAAACCTAGAACAAAGCTCAAATATCTTTTTGAACAAAATGGGGCTGATTTAAGTCAGTACTCAGAGGACACTCAAAATATGGTGTATTATCCTACTAATAAAATAAGGGTTCCTGTTAACAAACAAAATGTATTAAGTAGTGGTCTTGTTAAAGAAAAGGATGCAGGTTTAATTGTTGATTTTATCGACATAGATTTACCTGGTGCCATCACCAAAAAGAGTATGATGATGTTAGATATTTTGGCCAATAATGATTGGAAAAGGCCATTGTATTTTTCTGGAGGTAGTTTTGATGATGCAGAATATCTATGGATGAAAGATTACCTGCAATTAGATGGCTTGGCGTACAAATTGGTTCCTATTCGTACAGAACGCCCGAATGCTTTTGAATTAGGCCGTATTGATACCGATTTAATGTATGATATTGTTAAGAAATGGGATTGGGGTAATGCAGGCGGTGATATTTACCATGACACGCAAACACGCATACAAAGCGTGTCTTTTAGAGGCAATTTAGCCCGATTGATGGAAGCATTGATCAAAGAGAATAAAATGGATAAGGCTAAAGATATTATTGAAATATCATTAACAAATATGCCAGTTGAAAAATTCGGGTATTATACGCTTATAGAACCATTTATCGATGGATACTATAAAGTTGGTGAAAGCCAAAAAGCGCGTGAACTTTTCGAAACATTGAAGAAGAAGTATCAAGAACGATTAGAATACTATGCCTCAGTAAGTTTAGATGAACAATACAGTAGCATCGATGACATTATCGCCGATATGGAAGCCTATAGACGTAATATTGATATAATCATCGCGAACGATACTGAAGAGATGGCTGAAAAAGAAACTTTAATATTTAACGAGTATATAGATAAATTTCAACATTTCTATAAAGACGAGGATGATATGGCGTTACCAGAGGGCGGCGGATTAGAATCTGACCCAGATATGATAGATACATTACCAGATTCAGATACCATACAGACAGACAATACAAATACAGACATATTACAGGACACTGTTGGTATAAAGGCACAACAATAAGCTTTGGGCGAAAGCCCAAGGCTATACTTAGCTAATCGAATTTATTTAGGAAAGTTAAACGTACTCCTTAAGAATACCAATAAGGGTATTGGCATCTTGCTCACCGCTTTGGCGCCATACCATTTCACCTTTTTTGTAGATCATTAAGGTTGGTAGACCTTTAACACGTAAAGCTTGAGAAAGCTCTTTATTTTTATCTACATCAATTTTAATAACCTTACCTCTATCGCCTAGAGCTGCAGCAACATCTCTCAATACAGGATGCATTGCAGTAGACTGTTCATTCCACTCTGCATAAAAATCGAGAAGAACCGGCACTTGTAAATCTATAAGCTCACCAAATTTGGACATATAAAATGCTTTACTATGTTAGCCAAATGTAATAAAAATTGTTAAAATACAACCCTAGCCGATACATTTGTAGGCTTCTAAAAGGGTTAAAATCATGTTAATGCCTTTTTTCGCAATGTAATGACAGTAATTTCCGGCCATATTCCAACTCTTCCTGGATATCCCAAAAACCCAAAACCTCTATTTACATTAATAAATTGCCCCATTTCCTTATAAATACCTGCCCAATAAGGATATCTCCATTTTACAGGGCTCCATTTGATCCATCCCGGTATTTCAATACCAAATTGCATCCCATGGGTATGCCCACTTAAAGTCAAATGGTAATGATATGAATCTTTGATTACTTCCATCTCCCAATGAGATGGGTCATGGCTCATTAGTATCTTAAAATCATTCTCGTTGATTTGAGAAGCTGCTTTTTTTAAATCTCCGGCCTTTTTAAATCCACCCTTACCCCAATTCTCAACTCCTACCAAAGCAATTTTATCACTTCCTTTCTTTAAGTATCGATGTTCATTAAGTAATAAATCAAAACCCATTTCTTTTTGTAACACTTTTAGGTCTTCCAAATTTTGACTCTTAATCTCCTCAGTCTCCCATGGTATATAATCTCCATAATCATGGTTACCTAAAACAGAAAACTTACCATCTTTAGCTTCTAAGGTTGAAAATAAATCTGCCCATGGAAGCATTTCTGAAGTCATATTATTTACCATATCACCTGTAAACAAAAGCACATCACTTTTTTGCTTATTGATTAGATCAACACCGTACTCGATCATTTTTCTATCATCAAAACTGCCGCTATGAATATCTGAAATTTGAGTGATTTGATAGCCATCAAAACCATCAGGAAGATCATCAAACTCTAAAGTATATTTTAAAACCTTAAAGTTGTATTTACCTTTATACATGCCGTAAAGAAGCGCACCAAAAGGTATTGAAGCTATACCAAGAGCAACTAAACTCAAAAATCGCCTACGTGCCGGCAGACCAAATTCTTTATCTACCCCATAAATTTTATGATAAATTCCGGAAGTGATTCTATATAAATCTTCAGAAAATAAAAAAATAATGGTAATAATATTGAAAGTAAGTATTGTCAATAAAAACCCAAACGCATAGCTTTTAGGCACATTTAAAACTCTACTAGTATCATCACCTACCGTAAACTGATATACAAAATTGACCATTACCGCAAACGAAACAATAATGTATAAATAAGACCACCATGGCTGCTTAGCAATTGTTTTTAATGCTTGAATTACATAAAAACCCAGTGCTATATAAACCAAGATGAAAATAATCCAACGTGTCATAGATTCTTTTTCGCAAAGATATCCGTATAAAAGTTTTATAAGAGCTCATTTGCATTTTATTTAACCTTATCCATCACTGCCTTGATTTTCTCGAACTGCGTAACCACTAAATGGTCATCACTTAGAAAACCACCTGTATTCATAGAAATCAGTGGCGCATTAGACAAAGTTTCAGTCATTGCCGTACCCGATAAATGAACAACATTAAAACCCTTATTCTTAAAAAGTTCGACGTTGCTTGAATTGATTCCTGAACCGGGCATTATTTGAATACAAGAATTTTGCTGCTTTAAATCAGACAATAAATCAATACCTAAGCGTGCAGACTTTTGCTGACCAGAAGACAAAATATAATCTATTTCTAAATCATCTAATTGCTTAAGGGTTCTTAATGGGTCTTTAACCCAATCAAATGCCCTATGAAATGTAAACTTTAAATCACCCGAAGAAGATCTTAATTTTCCTGTTCGTTCTACATCCAAAGTAAAACTTTTAGTGAGCACGCCAGAAACGATTCCTTCAAATCCTAGTTCCTTGCATAATGCGATATCAGCCAACATAATATTAAACTCCGCGTCAGAATACGTAAAGTCACCACTTCTTGGACGAATCAAAACATGTACAGGAATTTGCACCTGATTTTTTACTGCTTTCAACAATCCGTAAGATGGGGTTAAGCCCCCTACCGCCAACTCACAACACAACTCAATGCGATCTGCACCAGCACGTTCAGCAACTAAGGCAGATTCTAACGAATTTGCACAAACTTCTACTAGCATATTCTTATATTTAGGGTTGTTAAAAGTAAAGAACCCAACCCATGAAAAGAAGAAAGTTCCTTAGAAATTCTAGCACAGTAGCTGCAGGAATAATGTCAGCTCCTTTGTTAGCATCATACACTGAGAAAACAACTTCGAAAGAAATAAATTCTGCCGGAGTTTTACCTATCGCTATTTGCACATGGGATTTCGGTAATGCGACCGCCAAAGCATGGGAAGTATTAAAAAATGGCGGCACCTCATTAGACGCAGTTCACCAAGGCGTTATGGTCGAAGAAAACGATTTAAAAAATAGTACCGTTGGTAACGGTGGCAGACCTGACCGTGATGGCAATGTCACCTTAGATGCGTGCATTATGGATAAGGATGGAAATTGCGGAGCTGTTTTAGCAATGCAAAATATTGCGAATCCAATATCCGTGGCTAGAAAGGTAATGGAAGAAACACCGCATGTTATGCTTGCCGGTAAAGGAGCAGAACAATTCGCTTATGAGCAAGGTTTTGAAAAAACAGATTTATTGACCGAAGAGTCAAAAGAAGCATGGTTAAAATGGAAAGAAACCTCACAATACAAGCCCATAATAAATATAGAAAATCATGACACCATAGGCATGTTGGCTATTGACGAAAAGGGAGATATCTCAGGAGCCTGTACCACTAGTGGCATGGCCTACAAAATGGCCGGTAGAGTTGGAGATTCTCCAATCATAGGTGCCGGATTATTTGTGGATAATGAAGTTGGCGGGGCAACCGCTACAGGTGTTGGTGAAGAGGTTGTTAGAACCGTTGGTAGTTTTCTTATCGTTGAATTAATGAGACAAGGAAAGTCACCACAAGAAGCATGCGAAGAGGGCGTAAAACGTATTATTGCAAAAAATAAGGATAAACAAGATTTTCAAATCGGGTTTATTGCCATTAATAAAAAAGGAGAAACAGGTGGTTATTGTATTCATCCTGGGTTCACATATAGAACGTATACCAAAGATGGCCATATAAATAACCCCTCGGATAGTTATTTAAAAAGTTAGGTTAGTTTGACTTAGAAAAATTTTAATGTCTAACCTTAAGACAAATCCATGGGTTAATTTCTCTTTCAATTTGTACTTTTAAACCCTCAAATTTAATATTCAAAAATGGCAGATCAAAAAAGACTCTTCTTACTAGATGCATATGCATTGATATTCCGTGGCTATTATGCCTTGATAAAAAATCCTAGAATCAACTCTAAAGGCATGGATACGTCTGCGATAATGGGATTCATGAATTCATTGCTTGATGTAATTAGAAGGGAAAAACCAGACCATTTAGCTGTATGCTTTGACAAAGGTGGAAGTGTAGAGCGTACAGATATGTATGAAGCTTACAAAGCAAACCGTGACGCAACACCCGATGCCATTCGTATAGCGATACCTTATATTCACAATATTCTGGAAGCGATGCATATACCTAGTGTAGTATTAGAAGGCTGGGAGGCAGATGATATAATAGGTACCTTATCTAAACAGGCAGAAAAGGAAGACTACAAAGTATTTATGGTAACCCCCGATAAAGATTTTGGACAATTGGTTTCTGAAAATATATTCATGTACCGCCCTGCACGTATGGGTAATGGTATCGAGATATGGGGAATTCCAGAAATTCAAAAACGTTTTGGCGTAGAGCGTCCAGAGCAGGTTATAGATTACCTAGGTATGATGGGCGATGCCAGTGATAATATACCTGGTCTACCAGGTGTTGGCGATAAAACCGCCAAGAAATTTATTGCTGAGTTCGGTAGCATGGAAAATCTTTTAGCTAATACTGACAAGTTGAAAGGAAAAATGAAGGAAAAGATAGAGGAGAACAAGGAATTGGGCATCCTCTCGAAAAAATTGGCAACTATTTGTATTGATTGTGACGTAACCTTTAATGCATCAGATTACGAGCTTTCAACCCCTGACTTTGAAAAGGTTCAAGAAATATTTGAAGAGCTAGAGTTTAGAAGGTTAAAAGATCAATTCTTAAAACTGTTTTCTAATGAAACCGCCGAAACTGTCACACAAGTAACAGGCACACCAACCGGTAAAAACCAAGAACAAGATGCAGGATCCGGTCAGTTTTCACTTTTTGGAAATACTGGTGATTCTCCTGCAACCATTAAAGACTTCTCAAGCAGACAGACAATTACGGATGTTGCTCATGTTTACCAAAGCGTCGCCTCGGGTTTGGCTATGAAGTTGTTTATTCAAAATTTGATGAAACAAACATCTGTTTGTTTTGATACAGAAACTACAGGATTGGATCCTTTAACTGCAGAATTAGTAGGAATTGCTTTTTCCTGGGAAGCCACTAAAGGGTTTTACATACCTTTTCCTGAAGATAAAGACGAAGCACAAGCCCTTATTGAAGAACTACGCCCTTTCTTTGAATCTGAAAAAATTGAAAAAATAGGTCAGAACCTTAAATATGATATCAAGGTTTTAGACAAATATAACGTTGATGTAAAAGGACCTTTGTTCGATACCATGTTAGCACATTACCTTATCAATCCTGATATGCGCCATAATATGGATGTTTTAGCGGAAACCTACCTTAACTACACTCCCATTTCCATTACCGAACTCATTGGAAAAAAAGGTAAGAACCAGTTGAATATGCGAGAAGTTCCCGTAGAAAAACAAACGGAGTATGCCGTAGAGGATACCGATATTACTTTTCAATTGGCTCAACATTTTAGACCAGAACTAAAAGAAGCCAATACAGAAAAATTATTTCATGAAATTGAAATTCCATTATTACGGGTATTAGCAGATATGGAATTGGAAGGCATCAATCTAGATAAAGAATTTTTGCATTCACTTTCTTCCGATTTGAACAATGATATCGCTGCACTTGAGAAGAAAATCTATGAGGACGCTGGCACCGAATTTAATATTGGCTCACCAAAGCAGCTAGGTGAAATCTTATTCGACAAGCTAAAATTGGTTGAAAAGCCTAAGAAAACGAAAACGGGTCAGTATTCTACTGCTGAAGATGTATTGTCCTATTTAGCAAAAGACCATAAAATTATTCAAAATGTATTGGATTACAGGGGTCTTGCTAAATTGAAAAGTACCTATGTAGATGCATTACCTGAACAAGTTGAACCATCAACGGGTCGTGTACATACAGACTATATGCAAACAGTTGCCGCTACAGGTCGTTTGAGTAGTAATAATCCCAATTTGCAGAACATTCCTATACGAACCGAACGCGGTCGCCAAGTTCGTAAGGCATTCATCCCAAAAAATAAGGATTATACTTTATTGGCTGCAGATTATTCTCAAATAGAACTTAGGATCATTGCTGCTTTAAGTGAAGAAACCACCATGATAGAGGCTTTTAAAAATGGTGAAGATATTCATGCTTCAACCGCCTCTAAGGTTTTTAATGTTCCTTTAGATCAAGTAACCCGTGAACAACGAAGTAATGCTAAAACCGTAAACTTCGGCATTATTTATGGAGTTTCCGCTTTTGGTTTAAGTAACCAAACTGACTTGTCAAGAAGCGAAGCTAAAGAGCTTATCGACACCTATTACAAGACCTATCCAAAACTGCGAAACTACATGAGCGAGCAAGTAGATTTTGCTCGTGAAAATGGTTATGTACAAACTGTTTTAGGCCGAAGAAGATACCTTAAAGATATAAATGGCAGCAATGCCATTGTTAGAGGTGCAGCAGAACGCAACGCTGTAAACGCTCCAATTCAAGGTAGCGCAGCTGATATTATTAAAATTGCTATGATCAATATTCATAAAAAACTTGTTGAAGGCAATTTTAAATCTAAAATGCTTCTTCAGGTTCATGATGAATTGGTCTTCGATATTTACAACCCAGAGTTAGAAGAATTAAAAACATTGATAAAGTCTGAAATGGAAAATGCCTACAAATTAGATGTTCCTTTAGATGTGGAAGTGGGTGTTGGAGAAAATTGGTTGGTGGCGCATTAACACTATTCCCCTAAATGTTAAACCTTCTTAATATTACAAGAAACTCATTTAAAAACCCGTTAGGTATTTACTATTCTATTGTAAAATACCATGAAAAACAAAATATTATTTTTCATTTACATAACCGCTTTTCAAGTAGGTTTTTCCCAATCATACAAACATGAAATAAGTGTTGAGACTAAGAACCCCATAAAAATAAAAGTCTTTCCTAATCCAGCAACCAATGTAATAAATATTTTAGGTCTTCATAATTCACCCAATGCATCGATTATCATCACAGATATATCTGGTACGCAGGTTATCTCGCATCAGTGGGTAATTCAGCATAACGCCCTAAATATTCCTGTATTTAATTTAGAGAAAGGGGTTTATTTGATAACCATACAAACAGAACATCAAAAAATACAGCGTAAGTTTTTCAAGGAATAAAAAATCTACTATTGAAAAACAAAATTATAAGTCAATGCAAATAGTGGACTATTTAAAATAGAAAGTTCATAAGAACCTAAAGGGCTGCCTAAAAAAACATCGGCATCAACACCAGGTTGACGTTGAGAATAATATATATTGAAAGGATTTCGACGACTATAAACGTTATAGATTGTAAATGTCCAATCGCCAATCCATCTTTTATTTACTTTTTCACCATACTTAATATTCCAAGAGAAATCTAGTCTATGGTAAGGCCGAAGTCTTGCATTGTTTCGATCAATAAAAATTGGAACATCAATATTTTCTAATTTAAAAACACTATTTGCAACTGTATAAGGTCTTCCTGTTTGCCCTGTGAAATTAAAACTCCATGTATTATACTTATCTCCTTCAAAATTTATAGTTGAATTTACCACGTGTGGTCTATCAAAATCTGAAGCATACCAATTATTATTATTTATTCGATCTCCAAGATCTTCATTATCGGATCTTAACAAACTTCTAGACCATGTATAGTTTAACCAGCCATTTACTTTACCACTAGATTTTTTTATGCTAAACTCAACACCATAAGCCCTACCCTCACCTTGAATGACATCACGTTCTAAAAATTCTTCAAGAAAAAAATCTGCCCCAGGCTTAAAAGTCAAGTTATTTTTAGAATCACGATAATATCCTTCTAAACCCAATTCAACAGCATTATTCGCCAAATTTTTATAGATTCCTAATCCATAAGTATCACTTATTTGGGGTTTTATATTTGAATCAGAAGTCTTCCATCTTGAGGTAGGCAAAGGTGTTGTTGAATTATATACATTTTGAAGATATTGGTTGAGTCTTGCATAACTTGCCTTTATCGATGTAGTTTCGTTTAACTTTATATTCGCTCCTAGTCTTGGCTCTAATCCATTATAAGTCTTCACCCCTGCACCCTTTTCAAAATCAGTGACACCCAATAACAAACCGGTAGTTTGGTCTAATTGCGCTTGCTTATAAGGACCTACAAGAACATAATGACTAAATCTTAAACCTGCTGAAATAGCCACATTGGCAACTGGCTTAAAATTAACATTACCATAACCAGCAAATTCATAACTATTTTCTTCAGCCAAAGATACCGCTACCACACTATTACCATTACCAGGCCGTAATTCACCTGGCCTAATCTGGTACTTATTGGCCTGAACACCTACATAATAATCTAGATTAGACTTTATTTCCTTAGAAAATTCTGTAGCAAAACTTTGATAGTTAATTTTCGATTCAAACACAATTTCATTTGGATTGTCAACTTCTGGAAATATAGTTTTTGGCGAATAATCACTCATAACTAAGAATGTTCTTAGATTACTTCTATCATTAAAAGAATGCCTCCAATTTAGTGTGCCGTTTAGAGTTTTAAAATCATACTGATTATTTTTCGCATTGATATTCTGTATTTGGGTAATCAAATCCAACTGATAAAAATCTTTACTATAAAATCCAGTAAATGTTATTTGATCATCCTCTGTTGGCAGATATAATAATTTCAAAGTACTATCATAGAATTTAGCTTTTGTATCCTTTAATCGTTCTGAAACCAAAGGCAATAAAAAATCTGTAAGACCGGCTCGTCCGCCAAAGGTCATCATTAGCTTATCTTTAATTATAGGTGTTTCAATATTCAAACGACTTGAAACAATACCTATTCCTCCACTCAATTTAAATTTGTCTACATATGGGTTTTTTACTTTTAGATCTAATACCGAAGTTATTCTACCTCCGTATCGTGCAGGAATATTAGCTCTATACAAGTCAACACTTGAAATAACATCTGGAGTAAATACTGAAAAAAGACCAAATAGATGGGTTGGGTTAAAAACAGGTGCATTATCTAATAATAATAAATTTTGATCTAGTGCACCACCCCTAACTGATAACCCATTACTGATTTCTCCCGCGTTATTAACCCCTGCCAAAAGGGTCATACTCCTCAGAACATCTGCCTCGCCAAGACCAGATGGTATTTTTTTCAGCTCTTGCGTTTGTAATTGCAACGCTCCCATTTGGGGCAATTCCAAATTATCATTAATGCGTTTAGCCCTCACAACAACTTCAGAAAGCTGCTCTTGTTCTTCAACAAGGTTAATTGTAATTTTCTTCTTAGAGTTTAAGTTAACATTAGCCGTCTCGCTTTTAAAACCGATATAATTAATATGAACCGAATAGGAATTTTGAGGAAGATTAATAGAAAAAATTCCATTGTTATTTGTGATACCACCACATGAACATTCATCGATAATAATTTCCGCACTCTCCAATGGCTGCTGTGTCAGCTCATCGATCACTTCTACAACTAAAAGATACTCTTGAGCTACAATTGTATTTGAGCATAAAACCGTAAGCACTAAACCCAAAATAAGATTTATGGCCTTCCTTGAAAAATGATTTTTATCTTGATCTAATTCATCCATGCTTCTGGCTGTATCGCTGTTTTAAATCTTCCTTCATTACAAGGAGCTTCTATAGTTGCAGGGGGTGGGTAAGGAGACATAAATGTTGGTTCGATGCTCAATGGTATTTGAGGGTCCAATGAACTTTCTGGAATATCACCTCTATCAATAAAAATATCAGCACTTGATGTCGCAGCGGCAGTGAACCTACCAAACACAAAATCATCTGGATCGTTTGGGTTGTAAATATTACCTATTAAAGCAGCTGGTGGTGGTGCATTGAACCCACTATTATTATCGACCAAGTCCTTTAAGACTTTATAATAATCAAATGCATCTGGAGTTAACGCTAACTGTTGAATTTCAACCACGATATTTTCTTTTGTATATAGTGGTACATTGGCAACAATTAAATCAGTTGTAGTTTTTCCGTTTGAAAATTTATCATCAAATAAAGATATACTTTCAGGGTATCTAATTTTCCAGCAATCTGTGTCACAAGTGTAACTGAAATAATCTGGCGTAGTAATACTAGTAGGGCCGCATAACCCATCTCGGTAAATACCATCAAAACAAACTTGGCAAACCAATAAATTTTCATAAGATTTGAATGTCCAGTAATAATAATTCTCTTCATTAACCGGATCATCAAAAGTAATTGAAATAGCATGGCCAGGTTCAAAAGAGCCTGTTCCATCATTATATTGCAATTCAGGATTATAGGAAGCTTTAATATTTGAAATAGGAACAGGTTCCAATACTGTTTCAGGTTGGGAACGGTATTGTCTACCGTCTTCCAAGGCAACCTCTATTTCCCACTGCTCACCCACATTAGCTTTAAATTCAATTGTAGGCACATATGCTCCTTCCAATTCTACTAATTCAACTACTTGGCCCGTCAAAGAATTTACGAATGAAACAGATGCTCCATTTTCAAATTTTGTTTTATTTATTCCAAATTCATTTACCGATTTATTAATTATCACATAAGAGCCTCCTTTTACAGTCGTAGCTATACCTTCTATAAAAACCAAACCTTCTTTAAACTCAAACTCAGGTTCAACCGGATCAATACAATTTGTAAGGAAAAATGGCGATACTATTAAAAGGAGTTTTACAATTAATCTATTCATTGAAATATTCAAAAAAGCACTATTTTGATTTTAAAGATAGCATTAAATATTACATAGAGTTCTTTTGTAAAAAAAACCCTCGCAAATAATTGCGAGGGCTTAAATCTAGAATAAAAAAATTATCTTTTTACGAAAATCATTTGTCCGTCATCCGAAAAGTTCGGAATTTCCAAATCAGCAGCATCAACGGTCATAATATCTCCATCTATAGAAACATTAATACTTAAAATTTCGCCGTTACTTTTAGTAGTCGTTACTGTAGTACCATCAAAAGTATAGGTGCTTGATTCGATGTCAGACTCAGTTGGACAAGGAATATCTAAACCCGTACCAGTTGCATTTACTTCTACATAGTTTGCTGAATTAGAAGCACTAGCCGTTAAATCTTCGTTAAATGTCAAGGTAACTACATAACAATCTTTGTCCGTTAAAAGATCAAGAATCCCTTTTGCAAATTTTGTGTTATCCGACGCTGTAGCATCATCAATTACAAGTTCAGTGGCATCCCAAGTACCTAAAATAGCAGTGCTTGCAACTTGGGTTTCCGCTTCGCTATCATTTTTGTCCGAACTACAAGAAATTAGCACCAGAGCCATCCCTAAAAAGAATAAAATATGTTTATACATCATTGTTAAAATTGGTTATTAACCTTTTAAAACGAAATTATCAACATATTATTTCACAAACAAATTTCACTTATAAAACAAAACGATAGGTGGCTTTTATTAGAAATGTATTATCCTTCTTTTGTCCAAAGATTTGAGCATCCAAATTATTCCCTAGGGTTTCATAAGGATTTGCAGAACCTAAAACACCCTGTGACCATACCAAAAAGATTTCTGAACCAGGAATATACTCCCATCTTAAAACAAGATTTGACCTAAACTGAACGAATGAAAAATCTGGGTTTTCTATTTCATAATCAACTATTCCATCTGTATCTTCATCTATCAAATAAGGATTTCCAATATCTGGACTACTAATTTGATTATTAGAAAACTTAGTTACACGTTCATTAAGGTCTTCTGCTATAGGATTATTTACAAAATTAAAATCGGTGTACGTGCCTCTAGAAATAAAAGGTTGTCCGTAATATTGAATTGATAGATTCGGATTTAAACTGTAATTGAATCGGATAGAAGTGCTGAACGTTCGTTGATCAATATTACCTGTAATATATCTTGGGGTACCATTAAATCTTTTTTCAGTTACATATTGCGTTTTATTGGGATTCTCTTCATATTCAGATGAGATAGAAAGACTAAAAGCATCAAAAGGTTGGTAGTATAACCGTAAAACATAACGCTCTAAAGAGAAGTTATTTTCAGCCGCCTGACTATTAACGTAGCCTAATGTAAAACTTACCTTTTTTCTGTTATCAGAACCAAAAAAGAGATATCCGAAATTTTCATCGGACCATCGCCACCTTGGTCCACCCCGCAGAACTGTGTTTGAAAATATTCTTGGTTTATGCGCCCCTCCAAGTTCAGTCCACCAATTATTCTTATAATTTATAAATCCTTCAAATTGATATTGAACTCTGTTGTAATTACCTTCAAAATCAAAGGTCGCATACTGACTTAGTCCCATTTGCGCACGACGATAAAAATTAGTTGGCTTTAAAAACAATCGCTTAATTGATGCTGTTTGCTTAATTTCATCGGCCTGCCTTAAAAAACCAATATCATTCAATTCTAATTCTGGCGACCTCCATATTAATCCACCATCATAACGCCAATTTCCACCACCGGCTTTGCCTATTTCTATTTTACCGCCAGTACCTGACATCGAGGTTCTTGTAGAATCAACCTCTACATGACCAGCATCTACTCTTTGAAATAAATGGGTTATACTATTTTGAGTTTCGGCTATAGCCTTTTCACTACCCGTAATATGACTAGTAACAAAATTACCTTCAAAATAATAGTTTCTATTTTTCCAGCTATGTCTAAAATCGACTCCACCGGTATATGCGGCACTTCTTAGAAAATTCAATTCATCGGTAAGGTTTCTATTTGTTGCTGTAAAAATTCCTCCGATATACGAATTTCTCTCATTAAAATCTTTCTGAACTCTACCGACAAGGTAGTTTGTTAATGGCTCAACAAGCTCAGACCTTCTATTGCCGGCAACATCTTCAACATCTGCGAACATTTTACCCGTAACACTTTCCAAAAGACCTAATGACCACCCTTTTTTTGTCTTTCCTGAAAATTTAGCAGCTCCTAAAATGGTCGAATTGGTAGGTTCATCAATAAATTCAGTCGCAGTCGCAGTGGTAAAACCTTGAGGACTTCTACCGATTCTTCTACTGTAAAACACGTTATCATTACCATCAGCAAATTCATAATCAAAAATATTCTTGTTTTCTATAAAGAAAGGCCTCCTTTCTTCAAAGAAAATTTGAAAGCCATCTAATGCAATAGCACCAGGATCCGCATCTACTTGTCCAAAATCAGGATTTACAGTCAAATCTAGAGTAAGGTCATTTGTGAGTCCGATTTTAGCGTCTAACCCCACATTTAGCTTATAATCTTGCCCGTCTCTAAACGGATTACCATCTTGAGCGGGATATCTATCGTATTGATTAACCAAAAACGGTTGTATTTCTAATTGTTTTTGAGGCTTTATATTATCCAACCCTTTTAATCTTCCAAACTCACTTACCCAACCTGGAGCTTCTAATGAAATAGGTTGCCATATAGAGCGCTCTTCGCCTCTAAAATACCGTCTATGCACTTGAAGACCCCAAATTTGTTCTTTCTCAGAACCAAACTTTAATTGACTAAAAGGAATTTTCATTTCCGCTGTCCATCCTTCCTCATCAATATTTGTAGATGTATACCAAATGGGGTTCCAACTAGAATCCCAAAAATCACCATTTTGAGAAATAAACTCATCACCTTTGACACCCGCTGCTGATACGCTAAATGAAAACCCAGTTCGTTTATCACTATAACTGTCAATATTCACTTCTACCCAATCACCAGAAAAACTATCACGTCTTGCTAGACGTTTCTCAATTTTACTAGGTATACTATCTAAACATTTAATACCGACATATATATATTTTTCGTCATACATAATTTTGAACTTAGTAGCTTGGCTAGGCAACTTACCGTTATTAGGTTCAAAAACGGTGAAATTACCATCCCAATGAACATTATCCCATGCACTATCTGAAAGAATTCCATCTATAATTACCGCCTCTCCAAAAGGTATTGGCGCTGTGATATATTCCTTGATAATCCTTAAAGTGTCTTTTTGAGAATGAGTAATAGCAAAGGATAAAATAAATAATAAGCTCAAGTAAAAATTTCTAAACATAATATTATAATGTAATCTTTGGTATATTGTTGATGATAGTAGAGTGACTCAAAAAATAACCACTTGTTACAAATTTGGCACTAAAACAGATAAGTTTAACAGTATTGTATTTGCTTTAAAGACTTCAGAAATAATATTTATAATAAAAATGTAAAAAATAAAGAAACAAGTATTTGCAATTCAAGTTAATAATCGTAGATTTGCAGCCCCTTTGACGGGATTGATTAAAATAATAGTTAAAAATAGCAGTAGTGGATACATTAAGTTATAAGACCGTTTCGGCCAACAGAACAACTGTAAACAAAGAGTGGTTATTGGTAGATGCCGAAGGAGAAACATTAGGACGCATGGCTTCAAAAGTCGCCTATTTGTTAAGAGGAAAGCATAAGCCAAGTTTCACCCCTCATGTTGATTGTGGTGATAATGTTGTTATTATCAATGCGGAGAAAATTGTTCTTTCAGGAAATAAATGGTCTGATAAGACGTATTTAAGATACACAGGCTACCCAGGTGGTCAACGTTCTACTAGTGTAAAACAATTATTGGATAAAAATCCAGAAGGTATTCTTGAAAAAGCGATAAAAGGAATGTTACCTAAAAACAGATTAGGTGCAGAACTTTTCAGAAACCTAAAAGTTTACGCAGGTACTGAGCACGGTCAAGAAGCACAGAAGCCAACTGTTGTTAATTTAAAAGACATTAAATAAGATGGAAGTAATTCATAAAATTGGTCGTAGAAAGACCGCTGTAGCAAGAGTATATCTTTCTGATGGAAATGGAGACATCACTATCAACAACAAAGATTTAAGTGTATACTTCCCAACTGCAACACTTCAATATAAAGTAAAACAACCTTTTACGTTAACTGAGAGTTTAGATACTTATAATGTAAAAGTAAATGTTTACGGTGGTGGTATTACAGGCCAAGCAGAAGCTATTCGCCTTGCCCTTTCAAGAGCAATGTGCGAAATTGATGCTGAAAACAGAAGTATTTTAAAACCGGAAGGCTTATTGACAAGAGACCCAAGAATGGTTGAACGTAAGAAATTCGGTCAGAAGAAAGCGCGTAAGAAATTCCAATTCTCGAAACGTTAATTCAAATCACAAAATTACCAGGCACCCTTTTTGGGTGCCTATTTTATATATTTTATCACACTGGAAAATCCAGATTATTAACAAGTTCATTGAAAGTCCTTTAGGGACAATTAAAAATCCTTTAATCCATTTAAATTAAAGGTAAATTAGTTTAGCATCTAAATGGTGAAGGCTTTTGCACAATTGCAAATACCACTTTACTATTGCTAATTCATAAGAACGTAAACTAAATTTAAAATGGCGAGAGTCGAAGTAAAACAATTATTAGAAGCAGGTGTGCATTTTGGCCACCTAACAAGAAAGTGGAATCCAAACATGGCTCCTTACATCTACATGGAGCGTAACGGTATTCACGTAATCAATCTTTACAAAACAGTTGCAAAATTAGACGAGACCAATGAGGCTCTTAGCAAAATTGCAGCATCAGGTAGAAAAATACTTTTCGTAGCTACCAAAAAACAAGCAAAGGACATAGTTGCTGAAAAAGCAGCAAAAGTAAACATGCCTTACATCACTGAAAGATGGCCAGGCGGTATGTTGACTAATTTCGTTACTATTCGTAAAGCTGTAAAGAAAATGGCTTCTATCGATCGAATGAAAAAAGATGGTACATTCTTAACTCTTTCTAAAAAAGAAAGACTTCAAGTAGATCGTTTGCGTGCAAAATTAGAAAAGAACCTTGGTTCTATTTCTGAAATGACACGTTTACCAGGTGCGTTATTCATCGTTGATACAATGAGAGAGCACATTGCAGTTAAAGAAGCTCAAAAATTGAACATTCCTATTTTCGCAATGGTCGATACCAACTGTGACCCTAGAGATGTAGATTATTTAATACCTTCCAATGATGATGCTTCTAAGTCAATTGACATCATTATGACAGAAGTTACCAATGCGGTTGCCGAAGGTCTTGCTGAACGTAAGTCTGAAAAAGGTGATGCTGCTGAAGGTAAATCTGATGATAAAAAAGAAAAAGCTCCTAAGAAAAAAGAAGCGGCCGATAAACCAGCACCATCTCCTGAAAAGGTTGATACTAAACCAGCTCCAGTAGTTGCTAAAGTACCAAACGTTGAAGTTGATGTTGAGGCTACCAAAGAAACAGTTGCTAAAAACGAAAAAGTTGAGGCAGATGACTTAACAAAAGTAGAAGGTATCGGACCTAAAGCTGCTGAAGCTTTAGTTGCTGCAGGTATTGCTACTTTTGCCGATCTTTCTAAAGGAGATGCTGAAAAAATCAAAGAAATCTTAACAGAAGCAAGTTCAAGAATGGCTCATTTAGATCCTACTTCTTGGCCAAAACAGGCTAAAATGGCCGCTGATGGTAAATGGGAAGAGCTTAAAGAATGGCAAGACAACACTAAAGGTGGCGTAGAATAAGCAACTACATTTTTTATATAAATAAATTAAGAATAACCCCCTAGTAAGGGCACACTAAAAGTAAAAGAAATGGCAAAGATTACAGCCGCAGAAGTTAATAGATTAAGAAAAACGACTGGTGCAGGAATGATGGATTGCAAGAAAGCCTTAGTAGAAGCTGAAGGTGATTTTGAAACCGCAATTGAAATTCTTCGTAAAAAAGGTCAAAAAGTAGCAGCTAAGAGAGCCGATAGAGATTCTTCTGAAGGTGCTGCTATCGCTAAAGTAAATGATGATCATACCAGTGGAGTTATCATTTCACTTAACTGTGAAACTGATTTCGTAGCTAAAAACGAAACTTTTGTAACGTTGGCTACAGAATTAGCAGATTTGGCAATCAATTTTGATTCAAAAGAAGCATTCTTAGCTGCTGATTACAAAGGCATGACCGTTCAAGAAAAACTTATTGAACAAACAGGCGTTATTGGTGAGAAAATTGAAATCGGCGGTTTTGAAACTTTAAGCGCTCCATTCGTTGGCTCATACATACATGCAGGAAATAAAATTGCAGTTCTTACAGGTCTTTCAGCTGCGGTCGATGGTGCTGAAGAAGCTGCAAAAGATGTTTCTATGCAGGCTGCAGCAATGAACCCTGTTGCATTAAATGAGGATGGTGTCGATCAATCTGTAATCGATAAAGAAATCGAAATCGCAAAAGATCAATTGCGTCAAGAAGGCAAGCCAGAAGAAATGCTTGACAATATCGCAAAAGGTAAATTAAAGCGTTTCTTTAAAGACAACACCTTGATTAATCAAGACTTTATTAAAGACAGCAAACAAAGTGTTTCTCAATACGTAAAATCTGTTGATTCTAAATTAGAAGTAACAGGATTTAAAAGAGTTGCATTAGGTTAATTACAATACAACTAACTCAATAAAAAACCGTCTTACTATTAAAGGTAGACGGTTTTTTTATTTAAAATACTTAAGTGTAATGATCTAATTCTTCAACCAAGCATTTCGCAACTTAAGTGTTTCTTCAGAAGCCCCCTCCAATGGAACTATTTTCTTGACCTTCCTAACAGGTTTCCCAACAGCTCCTTCTAATGATACCAATTCGCCATCTCTCTCAACGGTCATACTAACTACTGTTTCAGGTGTCCAATCAAAACTATCCCTTAATATAGAACGAAACGTTTCTAAATTTATTTGTTGGCCGTTTATTATTCTAAAAATATCACCGTTCAATAATTTTAAATCATCAAAAAATGAATTTAACTCCATATTTTGACGAATGAAGACAACACTATCATTTTGCACATCAACATCCATATAAGGAACCTGACCGTCAAAAAAGTATCCAGTAGGCTCCCCTACTTCTTTGATTGCAAGACCAACTTTATGTAAATAAACATCATAATCTATAGGTGTATCCCCAATAACATGTTCTCCAAGAAAAGTATTTATCTCTGGATAGGTCATCTCAACTATCTCTCCAAATAAAGACACATCTTCAAAAGGCACATCTGCACCATATTTCTTGGACAACTCTTTCATAAGCCATAGCATACTTTTCTCTCCATTACTCTTTTCCCTCAATAAAATATCAAGACACATATTAATCAAAGCACCCTTTTCATAAACATTAGCGTAATTAGTATCATATGGTTGCTCTAAAATATTCTTACTCATCACGGTAAAAGACATATTATCATCGTAGAGGGATGAATTATTTATTTTGGTCAACATACGATTATAAAAATCATCTTCAGAAATAAGACCCTGCTGAACTTG
This sequence comes from uncultured Maribacter sp., assembly GCF_963974015.1. Lineage (GTDB taxonomy): Bacteria > Bacteroidota > Bacteroidia > Flavobacteriales > Flavobacteriaceae > Maribacter. Next base: position 24,209 of record NZ_CAXBBZ010000012.1, read on the forward strand.
AAACAAATTCGCAAAGTATTCTGTAGTCCCCTCATACATCCATAAATGCTCGGACATCTTCGGGTTATTAAAATCAAAATACTGTATCTCCTTAGAATGAACGGACAAAGGTGTTACAATATGAAAAAATTCGTGAGATACTACATCAACCATTGCCTGTTCCAATCTTTCGATAGACATAGCCTCAGGCAAAACAACAACAGTAGATGTATGATGCTCTAAAGCTCCAAATCCTTGAGCATCTGGTACGTTAACATCAGAAAGATATAATAAGATGTTATATTCTTTTGTACTATCAACATCACCTAAAAACTTTTTCTGAGCGCCCATCATAGAAACCATTCTATCCTTTAAGTCGGCTGCCTTGTACACATTATTTGGAGAGAACAGACTTAGCGTAACAGTTATTCCATTAATCTCAAAAGTTTCTATATTAGGCCGGGCATACATGATAGGATTATCTATAACCTCAAAATATCGTTTGGCTATAAAACCATCCCAGAGTGGATCAGGCCTTCTATTCGGTTCTTCAGAAAGAGTAGTTGTTGCTATTAAATCTCCTGGTTTATTTACTAAAATAGAATAAGGCACTTCTGTAAATCCATCAAAATAACCAACAAAACCATGAAGATTAAGCATAAAATTGCTTCCCTTAGAAATATTGGTACCAGCCGGTGAGAAGACTGCGTCAGCAACTTCGTTTTCAGTATCATATGTATCATTCACCAAATATTCAACCTTATCTAGTTGATTCCCATTCGAAATACTCCAAGAATTTTCATCAAGATTAACAACCTCAAGTTGATTACCTTTATAATCCAGTGCCTTAAAATCTTGAATATACTTTCCGTAATTATCAGAACTATATGTACCAGGTACGGTTTTAGGTATTCTAAACAATACTGTTTCAGTTGTAAAAGCCCTAGGGTTTATTTCAACCCGAACACGATCATCAACAACATTTACTAAATCTATCGTAGTTAAAATTGGACCAGTATTCTCCGATAATAATGATTTACTTGTTCCACATGCATTAAACAATACCGCTAGAGCAACGACTATTATTATTTTTCTCATAATCAATAACTAATTTTCTTGTTAATTTATGGATGTCAAAGATATATAATCCATGATATACCATTCTGAAAGAATTATGTTTTGCTTCCACAAAATATTGACCACACCCATCAAATATTTTCATTATTTTTGATGGCAAATAAAAAATTAAGATGCACTACAAAAGAATTCTTCTAAAATTAAGTGGCGAAGCACTAATGGGTGAAAAGCAATATGGAATTGACTCCAACAGGCTTAACGAATATGCAGAAGAGATTAAGGAAGTAGTAGAAAAAGGAATTGAAGTAGCTATTGTTATCGGTGGAGGAAATATTTTCAGAGGATTAGCAGGTGCCGCTACAGGTATGGATCGTGTACAAGGAGACCATATGGGTATGTTAGCAACTGTAATAAATGGCCTAGCCTTGCAAAGTGCATTAGAAATGTGCGGTGTTCAAACCAGACTACAGTCCGCAATAAAAATTAATGAAGTAGCAGAACCTTTTATAAGAAGGAGAGCTATGAGACATCTTGAAAAAGGAAGAGTAGTTATTTTCGGTGGCGGAACCGGCAACCCATATTTCACCACAGATTCCGCAGCAGTTTTAAGAGCCATTGAAATAGAGGCCGATGTAATTCTAAAAGGTACTCGTGTTGACGGTATTTATACATCAGACCCAGAGAAAGATAAAAATGCCACTAAATTTGATACGATATCTTTCAACGATGTCCTTAAAAAAGGATTGAAAGTGATGGATACGACCGCCTTCACATTAAGTCAAGAAAATGAACTGCCAATTGTAGTTTTTGATATGAACAAAAAAGGAAACTTGCTTAAAATTGTTGACGGCCAAAGTATTGGCACAACAGTCAATATTTAATTTTGGTACAGTTTATGTTTTGAGAAAGTAATATTATTGTTTTATGAACGAAGAAGTACAATTTATTTTGGACGCGACAAAAGAGGGAATGGATGCCGCTATGGCCCACTTAGAGCGTGAATTTTTAAAAATTAGAGCAGGTAAAGCTAGCCCTGCAATGTTATCATCTATACTAGTTGATTATTATGGGTCCCAAACCCCATTATCACAGGTAGCCAATGTCAATACCCCCGACGGTCGTACTATATCCGTACAACCATGGGAAAAAGGAATGCTTCAAGAAATTGAAAAAGCAATCATGAATGCTAACCTAGGCTTCAACCCTATGAACAATGGTGATTTAATTATCATTAATGTACCACCACTTACAGAGGAAAGAAGAATACAACTTACAAAACAGGCAAAAGCTGAGGCAGAACACGCAAAAGTGGGTGTACGTAGCGCTAGGCAAGATGCAAATAAAGAAATTAAAGATCTTGATATCTCAGAAGACCTTCAGAAGAATGCAACTGCAGATGTTCAAGATATAACCGATGCTTACACAAAAAAGATTGATGATTTTCTTGCCAAGAAAGAAGCAGAAATTATGAAAGTATAAGTTTATACTGATCGTTTAAAACACCAAGCTACCTTAAATCGGTAGCTTTTTTTATTTATAGCTAATTTTAAACTTTTCCTTTTAGGAACAAATACTCCTATTGGTTACCTTTGATGCCTGCAAAAACAGTTATGGTAGCTAAACTAACTAAAGGATTTTGGCCAAAAACGGCAAACATTATTCTGCGAAATAGAATCCTAATCATTTTTCTCATTGTTGGATTTACAATTTTCATGGCCCTTCAGTGGCAATATATGCGATTTTCAAGCTCGCAAACCAACTTACTGCCCGATGACCACCCAGTAAACCAAGAATATCAAGATTTCCTTAGCAAGTTCGGTGAAGAAGGTAATGCTGTGGTTTTTGCTATACGCGATAGCGCTCTTTTTAATCCTATCAATTTCAATAGATGGAATAAACTGAGTAAGCAATTAGCTGCATTTCCCGAAGTAGAATATGTACTCTCTACCGACAATCTGCAAGAACTCATAAAAGATAATGAGAAGCAAGAATTTAAAATGTATCCGTTAATTACTGGAGAACTAAATTCTCAAAAAGAAATTGACAGCATTACCAATCATTTATTCAATGACCTTCCTTTTTATGAAAATCTACTATACAATAAAGAAAGTAAAACAGTAAGAACGATAGTAAATTTAGATAAGGATATCGTTAACACTTCAGTAAGAAAGGACTTTATTCTACAAGATTTAAATACGTTAGTCAAGAATTTTGAAAAAGAAACAAATTTAGATGTTCACATATCTGGCATGCCGTATGTTAGAACCATGAATTCCCAGAATATTATCGATGAAATCGGTAAATTTATACTGGCCGCTCTAGGTGTTACATCATTAATCTTTTTCTTTTTCTTTAGAAGTATAAGAGCTACAGTAATATCAATGTGTGTAGTAATTATTGGTGTAATGTGGGCTTTTGGCTTTCTTGGTTTGCTACAATATGAAATTACCGTTCTTACAGCGCTTATCCCGCCATTAATTATAGTTATTGGTATTCCCAACTGTATTTTCTTAATTAATAAATACCAACAAGAAGTTAAAAAACACGGTAATCAAGCTTTATCATTACAGCGAGTTATTTCTAAAATTGGAAATGCTACTTTAATGACAAATATTACCACAGCCTCAGGGTTTGCTACTTTCATAATTACCGATAGCACGCTTTTAAAAGAATTTGGTATTGTTGCTTCTATAAATATTATAGGCATATTTATTCTTTCTTTACTTATCATTCCTATTGCATATAGTTTTATGCCTTTGCCTAAAACCAAACATCTAAAACACTTAAATAAAAAGTGGATCGACGCTTTTGTAAGTTGGATGGAACGCATCGTTAGACATAGAAGAATATCAGTTTATATTGTTTCTATTGCCTTGTTGGTCATAAGTATAATAGGTATTTATCAAATTAAAATATCAGGAAGTCCGATTGAGGATATGCCTAAAAATGCGGAGTTTTTTCACGATATAAGATTTTTCGAAAAAGAGTTTAAAGGCATAATGCCCGTTGAAATAGTGATTGATACAAAAACACCTAAAGGGGTTTTAAAACCGGCCACTCTTAAACGAATGAATCAATTAGGAGAAGTAATTGAAGATATCCCTGAACTCTCTTCACCAGTATCGGTCGTTAACTTAGTGAAGTATTCTAAACAGGCTTTTTATAATGGCATACCAAAATATTATCAATTACCGACAAGTCAAGAGAATACTTTTATTATGGATGTTGCAAGAAAATCTTCCAACAACAGCGACCTATTGAAAACATTTGTAGACAGTTCTGGTCAAACCGCAAGGATAACGACCTTCATGCGAGATGTAAATACAAATCGTATGGAACAAATTGAGGCGCGGTTAATGGAACATATATCTAAAATATTTCCAGCCGAACGCTACAACGTTTATATGACCGGTAGTGCACTCTTATTCTTAAAGGGAACAAAGTACTTAGTTAAAAACCTAATAATGTCACTGGCATTGGCTATTGGATTAATCGCTCTTTTTATGGCCTATCTTTTTAGGTCTTTTAGAATGATTATCATTTCGCTAATACCAAATTTATTGCCATTGGTCATTACGGCAGGTATAATGGGCTTTGTTGGAGTGCCTATAAAACCTTCTACAATATTAGTTTTCAGTATTGCATTCGGAATTTCTGTAGATGATACCATACATTTCTTAGCAAAGTATAGGCAAGAATTAACGGCGAACAATTGGCGAATTGAAAAATCGGTATATAATGCCTTACGTGAAACCGGCGTTAGCATGTTCTATACATCGATAGTTTTGTTTTTCGGGTTTTCGGTCTTTGTTATTTCCAACTTTGGAGGTACGGTTGCACTAGGATCTTTGGTCTCTGCGACACTGCTTCTTGCAATGCTAGCGAATCTAATTCTTTTACCTTCATTACTTTTATCATTAGAAAAGAGTATCGCCAACAAGCAAACACTTAAAAAACCACAGATAGACATACTGCCACAAGATGAAACTAACAATTAAGTGAAATTCATTTTGGCCATAGTTTTATCTCATATGAAAAGCCAATTATTTTTTAACAAAATCCTATCTTTGGCGTTTTAATTTTCAATTCAATAAGCATGCGTTCAGCTACTATAAAAGAACTTTTATCAAGTAAAAATTTACTTCAAGAAATAACTATCAAAGGTTGGGTAAGAACCTTTAGAAGCAATAGGTTCATTGCTTTAAATGATGGGTCAACATTGAATACCATTCAATGTGTAGTGGATTTCGAAAATTTTGATGAAGAATTATTAAAAAAAGTAAATACAGGAGCTGCATTAAAAATTACCGGTACGCTTGTAGAAAGCCAAGGTAAAGGACAATCAGTTGAAATTCAAGTTTCGGTTTTAGAAGTTTTAGGTATCGCTGATCCCGAAGAATATCCTATTCAACCTAAAAAACACTCCTTAGAATTTTTAAGAGAAAAAGCACACTTAAGAATTCGAACGAATACGTTTGCCGCTATAATGCGTGTTAGGTCTACCCTATCATTCGCTATTCACAATTATTTTAGAGAGAACGGTTTCAATTATTTTCACGCTCCAATAATTACAGGTTCGGATGCCGAGGGTGCAGGGGAAATGTTTAGAGTAACAACACTTGACGAAAAAAATCCGCCTTTAACTGAAGATGGAACAGTTGATTACAAACAAGATTTTTTTGGAAAAGAAACCAACTTAACCGTTTCAGGGCAATTAGAAGCCGAAGCTTATGCCATGGCATTGGGCAAAGTTTATACTTTCGGACCAACCTTTAGAGCTGAAAATTCAAATACTTCTAGACATTTAGCAGAGTTTTGGATGATCGAACCAGAAATGGCTTTCTTTGATTTAGATGCTAATATGGATTTAGCCGAAGATTTCATTAAGAATGTTATTTCATATACATTGACACATTGCCAAGAGGATTTAGAATTTTTAGAAAAAAGATTATTAGACGAGGAAAAAAGCAAACCACAAGCACAGCGCAGTGATATGCCATTAATAGAAAAATTAAAATTCGTCGTTGATAATAATTTCAAGAGAGTAAGTTACACAGAGGCAATCGATATCCTTAAAAACTGTAAGCCGAACAAAAAGAAGCAATTTAAATATCCTATTGAAGAATGGGGTACCGACCTACAAAGTGAGCATGAGCGTTACCTTGTTGAAAAGCATTTTAACTGTCCGGTGATATTATTTGATTATCCTGCAAAAATCAAAGCTTTCTACATGCGTTTAAATGAAGATGGTAAAACTGTTAGAGCTATGGATATCTTATTCCCTGGTATTGGCGAAATAGTTGGAGGCTCGCAAAGAGAAGAACGCTTAGACGTTCTAAAAGAAAAAATAAAAGACTTGGGTATCGATGAAAAAGAACTTTGGTGGTATTTAGATTTAAGGAAATTCGGAACAGCTGAGCACAGTGGTTTTGGACTTGGATTTGAACGATTAGTTCTTTTCGCAACAGGCATGGGTAACATTAGGGATGTTATACCATTTCCTAGAACACCACAGAATGCAGAATTCTAAGCGGATTTAGTTACTTTTACAAGTACTAGAAAAAAGTAATGCTGAAACAACACCTACAATTTAAACTTTCCCAAAAATTATCTCCTCAGCAAATTCAATTGATGAAGCTGATTCAACTGCCTACGCAAGCATTTGAACAACGGTTAAAGCAAGAATTAGAGGAAAATCCGGCTCTGGAAACAGGAAAGGAAGAATTAGAAACAGCCTCTGACGAGTATGATGATATCTATGAAGATAATTCTGACAATGAAACCATCAACACAGAAGACATCAATATTGATGACTATTTAAGTGATGATGAAATACCCGATTATCGTACGAAAGCAAACAATTATAGTTCAGATGACGAGGAAAAAAGTGTGCCCTATGCAGCAGGCATTTCATTTAATCAATATTTAATAAATCAGTTAAACACCTTTTACTTAAGTGATGATGAATGGACAATTGCTGAATTTTTAGTAGGTAGCGTAGATGAAAGTGGGTATATCAGAAGACCAATTGCCGACATTATGGATGATTTGGCATTTACTCAAAATGTTTACACCGACGAGCAAACCATAGAAAAAATTCTAGCCATCGTTCAAGACTTGGACCCACCAGGTGTAGGTGCCCGTTCTCTAGAAGAGTGTTTAATTATTCAATTAGAACGTAAAGAACTTACCCCAAGTGTAGAATTGGCAACCGCTATTCTGAAAAAATCGTTTGAACATTTTACTAAAAAGCACTATCAAAAATTAATTCAAAAACATAATATTTCAGAGACGGAATTAAAAGAAGCTATAGGCGAGATTGAAAAATTAAACCCTAAACCAGGGGGTTCTTATTCAGGCAACAATAGAATAATAGAGCATGTAGTACCAGATTTTGCCATACGAATTGTTGAAGGTGAATTAGAACTAACCCTAAATGGTCGTAATGCACCCGAGTTGCATGTGTCAAGAGAATATAGCAACATGCTAAAAGGCTATAAAGAGGCCAAGGACAAGTCTAAATCTCAAAAAGACACGGTAATGTTCATAAAACAGAAATTAGACGCGGCAAAATGGTTTATCGACGCAATACGACAACGTCAACAGACTTTATTCATTACTATGAACGCCATTATGCATTATCAAAGTGAATATTTTTTAACAGGCGACGAACGAAACTTACGACCTATGATTTTAAAAGATATTGCTGACGAGATTGGAATGGATGTCTCTACCGTATCGAGAGTTGCCAATAGTAAGTATGTAGACACCCCATACGGCACAAAATTGATCAAAGAATATTTCTCTGAATCAATGAAAAACGAGCAAGGTGAAGACGTATCTACTAAGGAAATAAAAAAAATTCTAGAAACTGTAATACAAAACGAAGTAAAAAAGAAACCATTAACCGATGACAAACTTGCAGTTATCTTAAAAGAAAAAGGATATCCAATTGCTAGGAGGACGGTTGCTAAATACAGGGAACAGCTTAACATACCTGTTGCCCGAATGAGAAAGGAAATTTGATGAAGATTTTTTCTAATTTTATATCTTATTTACTTCATCCCCTTTTCATCCCTATCGGAGGTACAATTGCTTATTTTCTAATTACCCCGAAATACACGCCTTTAGAAATACAAAGTGCCAGCATATTACCCATATTTATATTGACCGTCATAATCCCTATTGTGACATTTTACATTTTAAAAAACGTAGGGTTAGTTAATTCAATATTTTTGGAAACAGCGACAGAACGTAAATACCCACTTTACATTCATGCTTCAATACTGCTTTTAATATTATATAAGGTGATACCTACCAATTATGTTAGCGAAATATATTTTTATTTCACAGGCCTATTAGGAGCTACAGTAGCATGCCTATTATTGTTATTATTTAATTTTAAAACAAGTTTACATGCAGTAGGTGTAAGTGGCCTACTCATGTATCTTATTAACCTGAGTATCCATTTCGAAATCAATCTAATAATCGCAATTAGTATTTTTATTTTACTAACAGGCGCTATTTTAACCGCGCGGCTCTATTTAAAAGCACATACTAGAATAGAACTTATTATCGGTGTTTTTATCGGCCTTCTATCTCAGTTGCTAACTGTACGGTTCTGGTTATAGAATATAGAATATAAGTCCAATTCGAAGTGGTCGATATTGAAGTACTTCTCCATTAACAGTTGCACTACCGTTAAAAAGATCTGTTAATGCGTAATATGCATTTAAATTAAAGGTATTATAACCAAAGCTCAATGTTAGGCCATATTGAAATCTTGATAAATCTTTATTATAAAATCCATCACTAGTGGTATCCGAAACAAATTTAGACCTAGCTCCTACTATATAGGCGGCCTTAATACCTGTATAAATTCTCCAGAATTTATATTCTTCCGGTGTTGAATTACGCCATCTAAATTCTAATGGAAATTCTAAAAGGTGGGTTTCCAATTTACTCCTTGTAATATTATCCTCAATTCTATAGGTGATTTTATTATTTGATAAGTTCGCCACAAGATTCGAGTAATAACTATTTAACGCCAACCCAGCTCCAATGCCAATAGCTTTAGTTCCTAACCGATTTATAGGAATATCTTTAATAACACCTGCCTGAAGACCATAAGATAAATTCCGTTGATTAGAGCCTACGGGGTGATTCAATAGAAAATTATATGATAGACCTAAATAAAACTGGTCTTCAAAATATTTTTGACTGATTAAGCTATCATTACCATTCTGACCAAAGAAAGTAAACGGGATAAGAATAAATAGAAGTACGAATCGCATCTAGTAAAGTTAATGAAATAAAAAACGCTTCAAATAAATTTGAAGCGTTTTGAAAACTTGTATTCTACTAACTAACTATTGTAGATTATTAAAAGCATCTCCTTCATAGGTAGTATAATTTACCTTTAAAGCATTTACCTTTCTTAACTCTTGTTTAATATCGGATATTAATCCCATACTAGCATTCTTATCAACTTTTAAAGCTGTAGTCAATACATTTTGAAGCTCTTGAGGTTTTTTCGCCCTCTCCATCAATATATAATCTCCAACTTCAGAAGGACTAGCGAATTTATCATTCAATTGAATTTTTGGTTCAGTACCAAAAGTTTTTTCGTATTCTCTAGTTGGTTTTCCAACATAAATATAGATTACACGATCCTTCTTTTCCAATTTTTTTACTTCACTAGCATTTGGAAGTACGTTTTCCACTTTCAAAGAACTATCCTTCATTACTGTTACCGTCATAAAGAAAAACAAAAGCATAAATACAATGTCAGGAAGTGAAGCAGTGGAAACTGCTGGAATCTCTCCATCTTTTTTCTTTGCAAATTTTGACATAGTGTTACTTTTAGTTGTTAATTATTCTTTTGAGGTTTCAGCTTCAGATAATTTCTGCGGATACAAACCTTGAATACGAGTTACCTTTTCCTTTAATTCTTCTTTAACAGAATCATCAGTTTCAGGGTTCAAATATTCAGCTTCCATTTCAACATACTCTTTACCGAACAGTCTCTTTGATTCTCTGTTACGAAGTTCATTATAAGCCCCTACCAATTCGTTTTGAACTGTAATGTAGGTACTATACTTTGTTTCGCGATCGTTCTTTAAAGAAATAATCGCCTTTGTCGGATTATCTGAAGATTCAGCATTACGCTTTCCTTTACAATAGCTACAATAATCTGGGCTACCTTGAGGCGCTCCACCGTTATCTAAAAACGCCATCGCCTTTTCGCGCAATTTATTAATTGGAAGAATTTCATCTTCCACCAACAATTGACCATTACGGTTAATATTTACCGTGAAAATGTTCTTTTGTTTAATAATTGGTGGTTCCTCCGTAGGTGGTTCCATTGGTGGAAGCATACGATCCAATCCTGCATCTGTTTCAATGGTAGTTGTTACCAAGAAAAAGATTAGTAGAAGGAAAGCTATGTCCGCCATCGAACCAGCACTAACCTCTGGTGCTCCTGCTCTTCTAGCCATAGTTCTTTATTTAATTATTTACTAAACATATTTTTAATTGCTGGTAATACCAAAGATGCCACAGCTATTATAGTAAGGATAAAGAAAACATTCAATCCCATACCAATTTTCTTAACTGTACTTTCAGTTGTCATAGCCATGAATTCAGGAGCAACGTCCGTCCCACTTGACATAACATAAGATATACCAACTACCAATAAAAGACCACCTACTACAAACAAGGTTTTTTTCAATCCTTGTGGATTAGAGAATAAGTTTTTCAAGGTAAAGACTAAACTTACTATAACTGCAACCGCTAAAAGGAAATAAGTTATAATAAACATAAAGTTCATAGCTCCGCTTTGAGCCGCTTCAGCAGCAGGCATATCCCTTTCAGGAAGCATGAACCATAAAACCGCACCCAGTAATCCTATTACTACCAATGCTATTTTTACAATTTTTTGCATAATATTTTAGGTATTAAAAGTGTTACTTATTTTTTGTGATCTACTAACATATCGATTAAAGAAATCGAAGAATCTTCCATATCATTAACAATACTGTCAATTTTCGCAATGATATAATTATAAAAAATTTGAAGTATAATAGCCGTAATAAGACCAAATACCGTTGTTAATAACGCAACCTGAATATCACCTGCAATAAGAGATGCACTTAAGTTACCAACAGCAGCAATCTTTTGGAAGGCTTGAATCATACCAATTACCGTACCCATGAAACCAAGCATCGGTGCAATAGCGATAAACAATGACAACCAAGAGACATTCTTCTCTAATTGTCCCATTTGAACTCCACCGTAAGCAACAACCGCTTTTTCAGCAGATTCTACACTTTCACCGGCTCTATCCAAACCTTGATAGTAAATAGATGCAACAGGACCTTTTGTATTTCTACAAACTTCCTTAGCAGCTTCTACACCACCTGATGCTAATGCATCCTCAACTTGTTGTTTCAACTTAGCGGTATTTGTACTTGCCATGTTTAAATAGATAATTCTTTCGATAGCAACTGCTAAACCAAGAATCAAACATAAAAGAACGATACCCATAAAGCCGGCACCACCAGTGATAAACATTTCTTTTAACATTTGAGTAAAACCTCTCTCTGCTTCTGGTGTTGCGTCTTGAAGTAGTAAAGCTACTGCAGTTACTTTAGCGCTTGCCATATTTGTACCTGCTACAAATGCCCCAGCAATTGCTAGGCTTGGGAATAATTTTTTCATTTTTTCGAACTTAAATTAGTTAGTTAATAGGGTTAAAGATAAAAAAAAAACAATATAAAAAAAGTAAAACTTACTTGCAGAGAGGAAGGGATTCGAACCCTCGATACCCTTTTGGGGTATACACACTTTCCAGGCGTGCGCCTTCGACCACTCGGCCACCTCTCTAAATGACCCTTATTAAGGGTGGGCAAATAACAAAAAAAAAATTAGTTAAAGAAATTAAACCAGTGTTAATTTTAAAGCATTTCGCCACGCAAAGAAGTCTCGAAAACTGTTTTAAATAAGTCATGTGAGACACCACAACCTAATAGATACATTGCCTTTGTTATTGCTGCTTCGGTCGTAATATCCTTACCGTTAATAACTTGCATTTTCTTTAATCCTGAACTTGTCTCATAATGACCCATCATAACTGCACCGCCAGAACATTGTGTAACATTAATTATATGAATACCATTTGCTATAGCATTATTTAATCGCTCCAAAAACCATTCTTCCATTGGTGCATTTCCTGAACCGTATGTTTCCAAAACAAGTGCTTTTAAATTTTTAGCCCCCAATATGGCATCGATAACATTTTTGTTAATTCCTGGAAAAATTTTCAAAATAGCAACATTATCATCCATATTTCTATGAGACTTTAAGCCTAATTTCTTCTTTTGTGGCAATAAATATTCATTAAATACTGTCAAATGAACACCCGATTCAATTAGTTGCGGATAATTTAAAGAGGCAAATGCCTGAAATTGTTCTGCATTTATTTTAGTTGTTCTATTTCCTCTATACAATTTATATTCAAAATAAAGTCCCACTTCTTGAATTACAGCTTTTCCTTTATTTTTCAATGCTGCTATTTGAATCGCCGTAATTAAATTCTCTTTAGCATCGGTTCTTAAATCACCAATTGGCAATTGCGAACCAGTTAATATCACAGGTTTCGCTAAATTCTCTAGCAAAAAACTAAGAGCAGAAGCGGTATAACTCATTGTGTCACTCCCATGTAGCACCACAAAACCATCATATTCATTATACTTTACTGAAATAATATCTGCTATTGCAATCCAATGGGTAGGATTCATGTTCGAGGAATCTATAGGATGCTCAAAAGAGTAGCTTGATATTGTACAATCTAGCTGATTAAGTTCTGGTATATTCTTCAATAACTGCGAGAAATCAAAAGCTTTCAACGCCCCAGAAGTATAATCCTTCATCATTCCGATCGTCCCCCCTGTGTAAATCAACAAAATACTACTCTTAGCTGTGCTCAAATTTTCTCTTTTAAATAATTACTAAATTCCAAATACCACTTTTGAATTATCGGTTGTTATCAAAGCAACCTGTTCATTAGGAATCTGATGAATATCAGCTAATTTCTCGAGGATATTAACAATATAAGAACTTTCATTTCTTTTACCCCTATATGGAGTAGGTGCCAAATAAGGAGAATCTGTTTCCAATACAATATGCTTTAGCTCGATATCCTTTAAGAACCTATCGATTTTACCATTCTTAAAAGTCACAACGCCCCCAATACCTAATTTCATGTTATAAGATATCGCCTTAAGCGCCTGTTCATGCGTACCTGTAAAACAATGAAAAATTCCTCTTAAATTTTCTCCCTTTTCATCTTCCAAAATTTCAAAAACTTCGTCAAACGCATCTCTGCAGTGAATTACGATAGGGAGTTTATTCTTTTTCGCGAGTTGTATCTGAGATTTAAAGGCAATTTGTTGTTCTTTCAAATACTTTTTATCCCAATATAAATCTATTCCGATTTCGCCAATTGCATAAAACTTATGAGTAGTGAGCATTTCGTTAACATGAGAAAGCTCTTCTAGAAAATTCTCTTTCACGTGTGTAGGATGCAAACCAGTCATTAGAAAAACATGCTTCGGAAAGTCTTTTTCCAAATCAAGCATCCGTTGCGTATATGTAGAATCAATGGCTGGCACAAAAAATCGCCCAACTCCTAAATCAATAGCTTTTTGAATAACATTACTTCTATCCTCATCGAAAGCTTCGCTATATAAATGGGTATGTGTGTCGGTTATCATCATGCCACAAAAATAGACTTATCTTTGAAAAAAACGAGTAATGAGTACCCTCAAAAAATTCTTAAAAAAGAAAAACTACGTCAATATTCCATTGGTTTTAACAGCTACAGATCACTTTGAAATTAACGCCAAAATAAACTCTATAAAAGGTAGGTTCATTTTAGATACAGGTGCTTCCAACACATGTATTGGCATGGACCGTATCGAACATTTCAATCTTGTATCTCAAGAATCTAAAATAAAGGCTACTGGTGCAGGAGCTACGAACATGGAAACGCTTATCTCAAAAAAAAATATAATAGGCTTACGCTCATGGCAATTAAAAAATCTTAAAATTGTTCTATTCGACCTCAAACATGTCAATGAAGCATTGATTGCTCATAACGCCGAACCAGTAGACGGAATAATTGGTGCGGATATTCTAAAAAAATCGAAAGCAATAATTGACTACGACAACAAATGTCTCTATTTGAAAAACAAAAAGCGCTGAGAATTCTCAGCGCTTTTTGTTTATTTATATTTTAGAAAATTTACATTTCTAAAGCCTTCTTTACATTATTATCCATCAATAAAGCCTCAGGGCTTTCCAATGCCTCTTTAATAGCCACTAAGAAACCTACTGACTCTTTACCATCGATGATACGGTGATCATAAGAAACCGCCACATACATAATAGGTGCAATTGCTATTGCGCCATCACGAGCGATAGGTCGCTCCACAATATTATGCATACCTAAAATTGCGCTCTGTGGTGGATTAATAATAGGTGTTGATAACATTGAACCAAAGACACCACCATTAGTAATAGTAAAGGTACCACCTGTCATTTCATCTACAGTTATTTCGCCTTCACGCGCTCTAATAGCAAGTCTTTTCACTTCTGCCTCAATACCTCTAAAAGTTAAATTTTCTGCATTTCTAATTACCGGTACCATAAGTCCTTTTGGCCCCGATACCGCGATACTAATATCACAGAAATCAAAAGAAATCATTTCTTTACCATCTATCATAGAATTAACAGCTGGGTACATCTCTAAGGCTCTAACAACTGCTTTAGTGAAAAAAGACATAAAACCTAGCCCTACTCCGTGCTTATTTTTAAAATCTTCCTTGTACTTATCCCTAAGTTCAAAGATGGCGCTCATATCCACTTCATTGAAAGTGGTCAACATTGCGGTCTCATTCTTAGCAGAAACCAATCGTTCTGCAACTTTTCTTCGTAGCATAGACAATTTTGACCTTGTCTCACCTCGATTACCGCCAGTAGGAGTACCCATAGAAGGAACTGCATTCACAGCATCTTCTTTGGTAATTCTACCATCACGACCTGAACCAGAAACGGTTTTTTTATCGACACCCTTTTCTTCTAAAATTTTCTTTGCAGCAGGTGAAGGAACTCCTGATGCATATGTTTCTTTAGCCTGAACTGGTTGCTGAGCCTTTTCGGCTACGACTTCTTTTTTTACTTCCTCACTCTTAGAAGCAGGTGCAGCGCCTTTATCATCACCTTCTGGTTTAGCAGCGCTTGTATCAATTAAACATACAATTGCACCTACCGCAACGGCATCTCCTTCTTCAGCCTTCAACGTGATAATACCACTTGCTTCAGCCGGCAACTCTAAAGTAGCCTTATCTGAATCTACCTCTGCTATTGCCTGATCTTTTTCTACGTAATCCCCATCTTGAACCAACCACTCCGCTATTTCTACCTCTGTGATAGACTCGCCCGGTGAAGGGACCTTCATTTCTAGAATCATTCTTTCTATAATTTGATATGTTATTTTAAATCTTTGGGTTTGAACATATTATCCTTTGACTTATCAAAGACATAATCTATTACTTGTTGATGACGCATTTTAGACCTAACCGCACTCCCTGCAGCAGGGGCAGCATAAAAACGTCGAGAAGCTACTCTAAATTTCTGAACATCGCTAAAGTGCATTAATAAATGGCTCCATGCTCCCATATTTCTTGGTTCTTCTTGAGCCCAAACAAAGTCATCTGCATTATTATACTTCGCCATTATCTGTTTCATTCTCTCTTCAGGTAATGGAAATAATTGCTCAACTCTAACTAAGGCAACATCATCTCTATTTTGCTCTTCTTTGACCACTAATAAGTCATAATAAAACTTACCGGTACAGAAAACTAAGCTTCTAATTTTCTTAACATCGGCCGATTCATCATCTATAACCTCTTGAAAACCACCTTCAGCTAATTCAGAAATTTTTGAAACCGCTTTTGGATGTCTTAATAAACTTTTAGGTGTAAAAATGATTAAAGGTTTTCTAAAATTGGCCTTCATTTGCCTTCTTAAAATATGAAACATCTGCGCAGGTGTTGTTACATCTGCGATATACATATTATCCTTAGCGCATAATTGTAAATAACGCTCCATTCTAGCAGAAGAATGTTCCGCTCCTTGACCTTCATAACCGTGAGGCAATAACATTACCAATCCGTTTTGAAGTTTCCACTTATCTTCAGCAGCAGAAATATATTGGTCAATCATGATTTGGGCCCCATTGCTGAAATCGCCAAATTGAGCCTCCCATATAGTTAATGTATTAGGGCTAGCCATGGCATACCCATAATCAAAACCTACTACACCATATTCTGATAAGAGTGAGTTGTAGATTTGGAATTTAGCTTGTTTCTCCGAAAGCATGTTCAAAAGTATAACCTCTTCTTCACTTTCTTCAACCTTCATAACGGCATGACGATGAGAAAAAGTACCACGCTCAACATCTTGACCAGACATACGCACTGCAAAACCTTCTTCCAATAGAGAACCATAGGCTAATAATTCGCCCATTGCCCAATCTAGATTATCAGATTCGAAATACATATTATGACGATCATTAACCAATTTCTCAACTTTTCGTAAGAACTTTTTACCCTTAGGCAATTCTGTCAGAACTTTAGCGACCTTGGTTAATTCATCTTTATCAAAAGTGGTGTCAACGGCATCCATCATTTCCCATTCACGCACATTTTCAAAACCCTTCCATTCATCAGCCATAAAAGGCGTGATTACTGTTTTATCTTCTTTTCTTGAATCTTCTAATTTTTCCTCAAGAGAGTCTTTATATTGTTTTTCAAGTTCAGCTACATATGTGTCGTCAATCACACCCTCTTTCATCAATCTTTCTGCATAAATATCTCTTGGATTTTTATGTTTAGCTATAGCTTTATATAATTTTGGCTGTGTAAATCTAGGTTCATCACCTTCGTTATGACCATATTTTCTGTATCCTAACAAATCGATAAATACATCACTTGCAAATCGCATTCTATATTCCAATGCAAAAAGAGAGGCATGAACTACCGCCTCTGCATCATCGGCATTCACATGTAGTACAGGACTCAAAGTAACTTTTGCAACATCTGTACAATACGTAGATGTTCTTGCATCTAAATAGTTGGTAGTAAATCCTATTTGATTATTAACTACTATATGTATAGTACCGCCTGTTTTATACCCGTCAAGATTGGCCATCTGAACCAATTCATATACTAAACCTTGACCAGCTATTGCAGCATCACCATGAACTACAATTGGTAGTACTTTAGAAAAATCGTCTTGATAATGAGCATCTTGTTTTGCTCTAGCTATACCTTCAACAACTGCACCTACAGTTTCTAAGTGTGACGGATTTGGGGCAATATTCATTTTAATTTTATTGCCGTTGTCTGATTTTCTATCGGATGTCCACCCTAAATGATACTTGACATCACCATCAAAAATCTCCTGCTCATAATCTTTCCCATCAAACTCACTAAAGATATCTTTCGCTGATTTACCAAATATATTGGTAAGCACATTTAATCTTCCTCGGTGTGCCATACCCATAACGAACTGCTTCACGCCCATTTCTGCCGCGCGTTCAACAATTACATCTAAAGCAGGTATTAATGATTCGTTCCCTTCCAAAGAAAATCTTTTCTGCCCTACGTACTTGGTGTGAAGAAAAGTTTCAAAAGAAATCGCATGATTTAATTTTTTAAGAATATGTTTTTTTCGGGCTGGATCAAAATTTGGATGATTGTCATTAACATTGATCCAATCTTGTATCCATTTGACCCTTTCAGGTTTACGAATAAACATATATTCAACACCAATGGCATCACAATAAATACTCTGTAAGTGTCTAATTATTTCATTTAACGAACTTGGCCCAATGCCGATGATATCACCTGCATTAAAAACTGTTGCTAAATCAGATTCTTCTAAACCAAAGTTTTGAATATCTAAAGTAGGCTCGTAATGTCTTCTCTCTCTAACAGGATTTGTTTCTGTGAACAAATGACCTCTACTTCTATAACCGTCAATTAAGCGAATTACTTGAAACTCTTTCTGAAGAGATTCTGGCATTTCACTTTTGTTGCCATTAACTATAGCCGTAGTTCGATTTTCATCAATATCTAATTCATCTAACGAACTCTCTAGACCAAAGTCAAAAC
This sequence comes from uncultured Maribacter sp., assembly GCF_963974015.1. Taxonomy (GTDB): domain Bacteria; phylum Bacteroidota; class Bacteroidia; order Flavobacteriales; family Flavobacteriaceae; genus Maribacter. Next base: position 42,502 of record NZ_CAXBBZ010000012.1, read on the forward strand.
CTTGAAAAAAGGCTCTCCAACTTGGCTCTACACTGTCCGGATTCACTAAATACTTATCATATAGCTCTGAAAAATAAGAGGTATGTGCGGTATTCAAAAAGGAATATTTATCCATGAATTACTTTCTGTATCTTTAGAATAAATTTGTACAAATTTACAACATTTACAATATCTAACGGAAGAATGTAGTGTATTATTGAAAAAAATGAAACTTTAAAACAAAATCTATAAATGGACTTAAAAAAATTTCTTTTTATACTTCTAGCCACCTTCAATTTCATCTATTCTTTAGCTCAAAATTCAAGTAACAATGTCGATTTTTGGAACAACGTTAGATTTGGCGGTGGTATAGGCTTAGGTTTTAACAACAATAGCTTTAATGGCTCGATATCACCGAGCACCATTTACCAATTTAATGACCAAATAGCGGCAGGCACAGGTTTAAATTTTAATTATGCCAAGTTCAATGATGATAAATTTTTAGCCTACGGCGGAAGCGTACTATCACTTTTTAATCCCATACCACAACTTCAGCTTTCGACAGAGTTTGAACAATTACGCATCAATAGAACATTATATACCCAAACTATCAATATTGAAGACAATTATTGGCTGCCTGCTTTCTTTGTTGGCCTTGGCTATAGCACACGAAATGTAACGCTAGGATTAAGGTATGATTTACTCTATAATGATAGTAAAAGTATTTATGGCAATGCATTGACGCCGTTTGTTCGTGTATTCTTTTAGATTTTATTCTACCTTTCACTACCAATCAAACCAACCAAAATGAATACATTAAAAAATAGGTATCTTTCTTTAGATGTTTTTAGGGGAATGGATGTTGCCCTAATGATAATAGTCAATTCACCTGGAAATGGCGATACAAGTTTCGGGATATTAAAACATGCCGAATGGAACGGATTTACCTTAACCGATTTAGTATTTCCTACCTTTTTGTTTGTCGTTGGGAACGCCATGAGCTTTAGCATGAAAAAATATGAAGCCATTGGAGATGGTGCTTTCCTTAAAAAAGTCTTTAAGCGTTTTTCAATTATTTTTCTTTTAGGTTTTTTAATGTATTGGTTTCCTTTTTTTGAGAACGGTAGCCTAAAACCTATCGCAGAAACCCGAATATTCGGTGTATTGCAGCGTATAGCACTTTGTTATTTATTTGCATCTCTTCTCCTTCATTATTTTAAATCTAGAACCGTCATTATTTTTAGCATATTAGCATTAATTGCCTACAATATTCTACTTGTTGTCTTTGGCGACTTAACACTATTGGGCAATGCCGTTATAAAACTTGACGAATTTTTAATTGGGAAAAACCACATGTACCACGGTAATGGAGGTGTTGCTTTTGACCCTGAAGGATTACTGAGTACCCTACCCGCTATCGTAAATGTAATTGCTGGATATCTAACAGGGAAATTCATTCAGAAGAACGGTCAAAACTTTGAAACTATTGCAAAATTATTAATGGTCGCGGCCATATTAGTCGTGGCTGGTTTTGCTTGGGATTTAATTATGCCGTTCAATAAAAAACTTTGGTCTAGTTCGTTCGTATTATTGACTAGTGGTATTGATGTATTCATCATAGCCACTTTAATATATTTGTTGGACATGAGAAAACCAGGTAAGTGGACCTATTTTTTTGAAATCTTTGGTAGAAACACTTTATTTATATACTTGTTGTCAGAATTGTTTGTTATTTCGTTGGGTGTGATATCAATGAAAGGCACCAGCACCTATAACTGGATTGCAGAAAATATTTTCATTGCGACAGGAGGTGACTACTTTGGGTCACTACTGTTTGCATTATGGATTATGCTGACTTGCTGGTTTATTGGTTTCCTTATGGATAAGAAAGGTATTTATGTTAAGGTATAGATTTCGTAAGTGGGATTTGAATTACAAATTCTACTTACTTATACTTATTCCTATACCACACTTTTTGGTACTCGCGTTTTAAGATGAGATATGTCATTTGATCTGCAATCTCAACAGCATCAGTAATTGCAATTTGCTTAAATTGATTTTCAGGTATATCAACTATATAAAGAAGATTAAGGTATTCAGGAAATTGCTGCATCATCAAGTAATAAACTTTCTCCCTAATAGCAGATACAAAAGATTGAGCATCAAAATTCACCGGTAATTTCAATGAAATATTAGCGAGACCAAAATCTTTCTCTATTTGATTTTTCAAATCTGAAAGTAGCGTATTTTCATTTGCCAAAGTCAACACTTCATTACTATTGATCGCGTTTAACTCCATTCTTTAATTTTATATAAAAACACTAAACGATTTTAAAATTCTATTGCTTATAAACAGCACCATCTTTCATTACAAAAATTACATTCTCCAATGTTTTTACATTTTGATCAGGATTTTCTTCAACCGCAATAATATCCGCTATATACCCCGGTTTAATCTCTCCTAATTTTTCTTGCATATCTAATAAACCTGCATTTATTATTGTTGCTTGCTTTAATGATTGTTTTACCGGAATGCCTGCCTCTAACAAATACCCAAATTCAATCGCATTTTTACCATGGGGAAATACACCTGCATCAGTACCAAAACCCATCGGAACACCTTTTTTATAAGCTTTTGCCATAGTAGCAATATGCTTAGGCCCTATTTCTAAAGCCTTCTTAGCAACAATATCTGGAAAAAAACCAGGAATAAGGGCTTTTTCAGCAACTTGCTTTCCTGCACTTATGGTTGGTATCAGATAGCATTGGTTTTTAATCATAAGATCCATGGTTTCCTCACTCATTAATGTACCATGTTCTATGGTATTAACGCCACCCATAACCGCTATTTTCATACCTTCATCTCCATGGGCATGCGCAGCAACAGTAAAACCATAATTCTTTGAAGTTTCTGTAATCGCTTTTATCTCTTCTAGTGTAAATTGCGGGTTTTGACCACTTTTAGCAACACTTAAAACTCCACCTGTTGCGGTAATTTTAATGACGTCAGCCCCATTTTTATACCGTTGTCTCACCGCTTTTTTTGCATCTGGTACAGAATTTACCACTCCTTCCTTTGGACCTGGATCTCCCATCAGGTCATTTCGTCTACCATTGGTAGGGTCTGCATGCCCACCTGTGGTAGCAAGCGCCTTGCCTGCAGTAAAAATTCGCGGTCCATCTACCAGACCTCCATTAATAGCATTTCTAAGTGCAATATTCACACCCGTACCTCCTAAATCACGCACCGTAGTAAAACCTGCCATCAATGTACGTTTAGCATAAACCGTTGATTCTAAGGCGATATCAGCTTCATTTGCCGTAAATTCTTTTATATAGGATTGTGCATTATACTCTCCTTCTATATGAACATGCATATCGATAAGGCCAGGCAATACAATTTTATCCTTTAAATTGATTATCCTATCCGCATCTGTTCCAAAAACAAAACCATTCTCAATAGATTTAATTTTGTTCTCAAAAACCACTATTGTTTTATCCTTAATAAGCTTTCCAGAGTTAGTATCATAAATCGTCCCACATTGGATATAAATATCTTGTGCAGAAATTATGGTAGTAACAAACAAACAAATTATTAGATTCAAGTTTTTCATGAAATAAAGTTTAAAGTAATAAGGGGAAATATAACCATATTTCCCCTTATTAAAGTCCTTGAGATTAATAATTTCAGTCACGAATTTTCTGTTCCCAGATCCATGCGTAGTTCATGGCCTCTTCTAAAGTATATTCAGCTTTCCATCCTAAAACAGTATTCGCTTTAGTTGTATCAGCATATGCCGAAGTAATATCACCTGGCCTTCTATCAACAATTTTATAATTTAATTTTCTACCTGAAACTTTTTCAAAGCTATGAATGGCTTCCAATACAGAACTTCCTGTACCGGTACCAACATTGAAAACTTCATAGTTTTTTTCATTTTTTCCTTGAAACAAACGCTCCAAAGCAACAACATGTGCTTTAGCCAAGTCGACGACATATATATAGTCTCTAATACACGTACCGTCTGGTGTTGGGTAGTCATCACCAAATACAGAAAGTTCTTTTCTTAAACCAATGCCCGTTTGGGTAATAAAAGGCACTAAGTTTTGTGGAACTCCTTTAGGCAATTCACCAATCTCTCCGCTTGGATGTGCTCCCATCGGGTTAAAATAACGCAATGCAATAGCATTTAAACTAGGTGTAACCTTACAGGTATCCGCAATAATTTCTTCACCCATTTGCTTTGTATTTCCATAAGGAGATTCGGCTACCTTAACCGGAGCATCTTCTGTAATAGGCATTTTATCTGCCTGACCATAGACCGTACATGATGAACTAAAAATAAAACTTGCTTTGTTCTTTTTGCAAAGTTCCTTTAAGACGTAAACCAGTGTGCCAATATTATTTTCATAATAAAGTAAAGGCTTTTCAACGCTCTCCCCTACCGCTTTTGAAGCAGCAAAATGGATAACACCTGCAACGTCTTGATGTCTTTGAAAAAAATCTTCTACCTTATGCTTTTCCTTTAAATCCAATTTTTCGAAAATTGGTTTTTTACCGGTAATCGCTTCAATACCAATAAGTACTTTCTCATCAGAATTCGAGCAATCATCTATAATGATGACATCAAAACCCTTATTCTGAAGTTCGACCACTGTATGTGAACCAATAAACCCTAACCCACCTGTTACTAATACTTTCATCTAATATGATATTTCAACTTTAACCAAATATAGCGCACTTACTTACCTAACCATTCACAAACTCGATAACCATCTTTGTAATATGGTTAATCTGTTCCTCATTCAATTCTGTATGCATTGGTAACGAGATTACTTCTTTTACCAATTGATTAGTAACCGGGAAATCTTCTTCCATATATCTTTCATCCAAATAAGCCTTTTGCTTATGTAGGGGAATCGGGTAATATACCCCACAAGGAATTTCGTTCTGGTTTAAATATTTCACCAACGCATCTCTTTTTCCGTTGGTTATTTTTAAGGTGTATTGATGAAAAACATGACAATCGCACACATCACAAATACCATCACAATTATTTACGGTAACCGGTGTAACGATATGTTCTTGATTTTTAAACGCTTTTGAATATGCCCGCGCTGCATTTCTTCTAGCTTCACAATACCCATCCAGTTTTGGAAGTTTTGCCCTAAGAACAGCTGCTTGTATAGAATCTAATCGAGAATTAACTCCCACCACGTCATGATGATATCTTTCATACATACCATGATTTACAATACCTCTTATGATATGTGCCAATTCATCATCATTGGTGAAAATAGCACCGCCGTCACCATAACACCCTAAGTTTTTAGAAGGAAAAAAGGAAGTTGCGCCTACATGACCCATGCTTCCCGCCATAGATTTTTTACCGTTTTTAGATAAGTATTTAGCACCAATAGCTTGTGCATTATCCTCTATCACATATAAATTATGCTTTTCAGCTAAAGTAAGAATGGCATCCATATTAGCACATTGTCCAAAAAGATGAACAGGAACAATTGCTTTCGTCTTTGGGGTTATTGCTTTTTCTAAAGCTTCTATATTAATATTAAACGTGTCAGGGTATACATCTACCAAAACTGGTGTTAATTGCAATAAAGCGATAACCTCCACGGTTGCGGCAAAAGTAAAATCTGCAGTAATAACCTCATCCCCAGGCTTCAAACCTAATCCCATCATTGCAATTTGCAATGCGTCTGTACCATTTGCACACGGAATTACATGTTTTACACCAAGATAAGTTTCTAACTCCTTCTGAAATGCATGTACTTCAGGACCATTAATAAAGGCCGATGTTTCTAATATTTGAGTTATAGCAGAGTTGACTTGATCTTTAATTTCTTGGTATTGACCACTTAGGTCTACCATTTGTATCTTTTTCATCTGTTGAAATTACATGAAGCGATACAAAAATACGAAACAGACGACACTAATTTTATGGAAAGAAACGTAATTTAGCCCAAAAGCATTGGTTTGTACTTTCTTTATAATCTTCTTGTCTTAACCGCTTCTACTATTCTTCGAGCACTAGCCTTGGTAAACACCAAACTATCTCTTTTTATAAATGGTAGAAAAGAGACATTTTCAATATTAAAAAAATCTATCTCAAAAAAGGATAAAGTTATTTGGATTCACGCTGCATCGTTAGGGGAATACGAACAAGGACTCCCCATTATGGAAGAATTGAGAAAGACTCGTCCTAATCATAAATTAGTGCTCACCTTTTTTTCTCCATCAGGTTATGAAGTAAAAAAGAACAGTAAAACCGCAGATGCAATATGCTATTTACCATTAGATACTAGAAAAAATGTTTCACAGTTTTTAAAAGCAGTTCATCCAGAATTGGTAATCTTTATTAAATATGAAATTTGGCCGAACTACCTTTCAGCATTAAAAGAAAAGAATATACCTACCTTTTTAATATCTGCTTTATTCATAGAAAGTCATATTTACTTTAAATGGTATGGCGGATTCATGCGAAAAGCGTTAACCAAGTTTACGCACTTCTTTGTTCAAAATGAAATGTCATATGACTTACTCAATTCAGTTGGATTAAATAATGCGACTATTGCAGGTGATACTCGTTTTGATAGGGTAAACGAAATTCTAGAAAGAAACAATTCTTTAGATTTTATGACCCATTTTAAGAAAGACAATTTGTGTTTTGTAGCTGGTAGTACATGGTCAGAAGATGAAAACATCATTATAGATTATATTAACCAAAACACTCATCCAATTCAATTCGTTATTGCTCCACACACCATGAAAGCAAAACATATTGAATATATTAAACAAGCTATACATAAACCTGTTTTATGCTATTCGGAACTTAGCGATAACGACCCTAGAAATTATGAAGTCATTATCATAGACACTATTGGAATTTTGACAAAAGTATATAGTTATGCCGATGTAGCCTATGTAGGTGGTGGCTTTGCTACTGGTTTACACAATACATTAGAGCCTGCTGTATTTGGCATACCAGTTATTATAGGTCCAAAATACGATGGCTTTGCAGAAGCTGAAGAATTGGTACAACTAAAAGGAGTTTTATCTATAAACAGCGCATCTGAGTTTAGAAAGAAAATGAATTTATGCTTTGAAAATGTAGATTATAAAGAAAAAACAGGTGAAATAAACCATTCTTATATAACCTCAAGAAAAGGAGCTACAAGCAAAATAATGAATGTAATCAATTCAAAAATTCAATCGTAGAATTTATTTTTTGCTTTAACCGGTCCATATAAATTACACATGGATAATTGGTTCTAAATAGGTAAATCTTACTTTACAAAGTTGATTTGATACTTTAGTCGATTTTACATCTCTATTTCACAGCACTTTAACCCCAATATCCTTATATTGAGTACAGAACAATAGAACTATGATTATGGAACAACAACTTTCTACAGGAGTTAAAATGCTCAATGGTTTTTTAAAATTAATGATTGGTTGCTTGATACTGATACTTATTTCAGTACCCCTAGCTGCCATAGCAGATTGGATTGGTTTAATTGAATAATTTAAATTGACAACATCAAAAGTCTTTAAATTATCGAGTGTATTTTAAACAAGTATCGATAAATTACCATTTTAATAGATAAAATACATTACCAGAATTACCAAACATCAACAAAGTAAGACTTTGCAACAGGTTTGTAAGGTTTTACAACATTGTCTATTTAAATGTTGCAAACATCAACTAGCTTTAGTAGTATAACTTTAAAGTAGGTAATGTTATGAATAATTTATCATTTAAAACGGGGGTAGATTCTTATCTATCTGTCTTAATTATTGCGATGAATGCTTTTTTAGCAGTCGTTGCAGTTGGAACTCTTTTAGCCCTAATAGGGATTGTTTAATCTTTTAACCATAGCCCATATTGTTAAAAAAATACTTTAAAAAAGCCCCTTGTAAAAAGGGGCTTTTTATTTGGAAAAAAAATATATCCTTAAATAATCTTTATCATTCTGTTAAAGACTAAATCATTTAATTTCATTTAACCTGTTTTATTTTTTTCTTTGTCTTTCTTTTCCAGATATCAACCATATCTAAAGAGAAAGGTATCGTTTGCCATATCGTTGGGTAAAATTTTATATTCTTCATGATTTTAATTCTTTGCATTAATATTATGCAAAGGTTTATAATCTTAGTAAACAACAACACATGCATTTTATCTACTATCTATGTTAGATTACCTCTTAAATTACCCATTTATATATTATTTTGAAAATGGGCCTATTTGAATAAAATCTCTTTCAACCCCTAATAACTAAAATAACCAGAATGAAAAAGGCCATTGTAAATGAATACAATAGCCATAATATATATTTAAAAACTATTAATTATTGATAGACTCTTATATAGTCAACTTCCATGGTATCTTGAGTAAACTCACCATCAATAGTGCCACCAAGTGTACCACCCATAGCGACATTCATAATTAAAAAGAAATCACTATTAAAAGGTGTACTAGCTGAGTTGATAAAACTATTATGTATAAGTTCTTCATCTACTACAAACTTGATACTATCGGGCGTCCATTCTACCGTATAATTATGAAACTCTGAGGTAGCCGATGGTACCGAAATTGCACCAACAACCGCCGAACCACCAAAATTACCAGGGTAATGTAAGGCACTACTAACCGTATTGTTATTGTTACCAACATGTTCCATAATGTCTATTTCACCGGTTGCTGGCCAACCCACTTCATCAAAGTTAGCACCTAAAGCCCAAAGTGCAGGCCAAGTGCCACCTGTAGAAGGTAGTTTGGCTCTAATTTCAACTCTACCATACGTGAATTCAAATAAATTTTCGGATTTAATCCTTGCAGAAGTATATGCAGCACTTCCTGTCGGACTAACCCCAAAATCAAAGAATAAGACAACTCTATCATAAGTAAATGCAGGTGCTGAACTTAGGTCAAAAGTCAAGGTTTCCCATACTTCGGCAACAGAAGTAGTTGCATCAACTTCAAAAAATTCATCTGGATTTGCTTGATTCTCAAGTTTCAATCTAACAACAGCACCCATCGCAGGTGACCAAGTCTTAATTTCCATACTTGAGTATGTAGTTAAATCTAATGGTGCGGCAACATTGAAAAAAGAACCAGCCCAAACTTCTGCTCCATTATTTTTTGTCGATTCTCCCACATTAGTCGACGTATTTTCACCCGATGCATCAGGATTACTAATTACTGCAGTTGAAGCACCTCCAAAATCAGTAAATACTGGAGCTGTTCCTTCAAAATCCTGGACAATTGATGTGCCACCACCACTTGCCACTAAAGTAACATCATCATAGTAATGTATTGCACCTCCTGCAACACCTGAACCACGAGCTGTTATTTTAAGTAAGCCATCTTCCACGATAACATTATCGGCACTATCGGTATACTCTTGAGCTTCGCCATTACCCCATCCACCTGCACCAAGGTCATAGGTCCAATTAGCAGGATTTGGCGCTCCATTAACATCAAACTCATCAGACCAAACTAAATTCGTATAAACGGTCTGTAGACTCTCATCTCCATCACCTGATGAAGGAGCTGAAGTAAATCTAATATACCAAGCTAAATCAGGATTCATCGTATCATATGTTCTAACATATAATAAGTTTTCGCTTAATGATAAGATTTCATAAGTAGATGACCCTACATAGTAGCTCATAAAACCACCATCAGAAAAATCCATTTGCATTCCCGTAGTTTCAGCTTCTGGAACATTTCCCTCTACAGAGGAAATAGTAACTGCCTTTTCCCCAGAGGTATCATAATCATAACAAAAATCTTCGTCAGAAGTTCCACCAACTACAGCCTTATGCCCAACATTGAAAAATGTTTGACCCATATTATCTAAAATATACGTTACATCTCCATTAGAATCTACAGAAAAAGTAAGCTCGTCATCACAAAAACAATCAGAAATATCACTGCCACACTTTTCAAAAGCCTTAGCAGAATACCATTTAGGATACCACCAATCACCATCTATTCCTTCTCGTGCAGGACCCAATCCTAAATGACCAGGTTGGGCTGCCGCCAAGAACCATGTTTTAGAAGTGCCATCTGTAAGTAAATTTACCAAGTCTGAATTCGTTACAGGGATATTTACTGAAACTTCAACAGTTTCCGTCATAGTTGTCCCATCAAAACCATTTGCAGTTATAGTAACGGTAAAGATATTTTCTCCAACTGTGCTATAAGTTTTAGAAATAAAACCAGTAAGAGATTCTCCAGTAGTTCCATCTCCAAAATTATAATTATAAGACTTTGCTCCCGAAGCAGAAGGCTTAAATATTACAGTGCCAGATCCGCCATCACTAACTTCTGTGTTTACGGTAAGATTAGATAATGCTACAAATCCAAATGCATCATCGTCTTCACAACTGAACAATACCATTAGAAATGCAACAAAAATGTAATTCAAGTTTTTCATAATTAATTTTATTTGAGTTAATCATTTACAAGTATCTAAATACAATAACATAAGTTGTGTTTCTTTTTAGGTACAAGACTGATGCAATTTAATTTAGCTGATCATCAATTCCGAAATAATAGCCTATACAAAAAACATACAAATCAATAAAAAGCCAAAATAAAGTCATATTCTTAATAATAGATAGTCAATGAAGCCTATTTCACCATCTAAACATTATGATGCCTCTTAACTATTTAATTAAGTAATGTTGTGGTAATGTTGTGGTAAAAGGAGTCTATGTAGAGGGGTTATAAATCCATGATATACTCTGTTAAGCCATCTTCACGTAATAAGTTCATTTTTTTACGCAATCGATACCTTTTTACTTCTACACTTCGTACAGATATATTCAAGAGAGGAGCAATCTCTTTTGATGACAAGTTTAGCCGCAAGTAAGCACATAACCGTAAATCATTTGCAGATAATTCTGGGTGGACATTTTTTACTTTTTTCAAAAAATCTTTATCGGCATTATTGAATGCATTCTCAAAAAATTTCCAATCGTCCACATTATTTATATTTCTATCAATTGTTCTAATAACAGATTTGACCTGAGAATCAACACTACTTTCGTTCAATTGTTCTTTAATAGAATTTAAAAATTCATTCTTTTTTATAATACTCATAGTAGATATTGCCAATTCACGATTCTTACTTTCTATAAGCTCTTTTAGCTGAGCATTTTTAATTTGGACAATTCTCTTTTGGTTTTTTAACTTTTTGCGTTTCAACCTTTTCTTACTCTCATTCAAAAGCTGATTCTGTTGCTTTTTGTAATATCCTTTATATAACTTGTGAATAAAAACCACCAACAGCGTAATTAATACTAAGTAGCAAAAAATAGCACCATAAGTTAAATACCATGGTTTAGAAATCATAAATTCATAAGAAGCGGTATTCTTCGAAAGGTTATTACCTACTTTTGCCCTAACTTCAAAAGTATGATTGCCGTAGGGTAAGTTTGTGAACGAAACTTCAGAATTCGATGACCAGGTACTCCATTCGTTATAAACCTCTTCTAATCGATATTGGTATTCCGCATCGGTGTATTTATCGAATTCAGGAACATTGAAAAGAAATTTTAAATTATTTTCAGACGATTTAAATTCATTAAATCCTTCGAGCTTAATATTAATATTTGGAGCATCATAAAATTCTTTGAAAATTGAATTTATTGAGATTTGATATTCATTTTGCTTTACCTTATTTAAATCAACGGTGACATAACCGTTAGCTATACCGATTAAATACACCTCGTCCTTTAAATGAACTATCGACTCAAAACCCAAAATACCCATGCTTCTTCTGAAGAAATCTGGAATAGAAATTTTTAAGCGTTGCGGAACATCACTTAATATGCCTGGCGAAACGCAAATAATATTATCATTGGTAAAGCCCCATATTTTTTCTGAATTATTTGTTGGCTTAAGTATCCCAATAATACTTTCATTTGCATTAAAAAACTTACTCGTTAAAATAGAATCCTTACCAAAATCTTGTTGTTCGGTTATATATTTAAAAACTCCATTTATCGTAGTATAAATTACTTCATCATCATACTTCAGAAGACTTGACCCTGGTCCTTTAGATTCTTTTTGTGTAACCTCTATAATTTCATTAAACCCAGTATCAACTTTTAAATCGAAAATACCCTTGTAGTCGTGATTCACGACAATATGTTCTATGTCTAGAAATTCAAAAAATCTACTTGAGCTATTAAATCCTTCAATTTTATTTCGAAAGCTCCATTGACCATTTATCTTTTCAAGAATACTCAAACCTTTGTAATTACCCTGTAATAAAAGATTCACGTTAGACTCTATTTTGTGAATATCCCAAGTGCCTGGCACATCTGATATTTGGTTAGCCTGACCATTTTCAATAACGTAAGTGCCTTTGTGATGACCACAAAACAGTGTACCATTTATTACTTTCAATAACCAAACTTGCCCTTGAGTAGCATCGACAAGTTGAAAATCAACATCCTCATTCCTTCTTTTATAAAACAAGCCTTGGTTTGTGCCTAAATATAAAATATCATCATATAATACCGCAGTATATACTACCCCTAAGACTCCATTATGATCTATATATTCATTGAAGGGAGAATCTAAGTTTATAACACTTAATCCATTATCCAATCCTAACCACAAATTTTGGTCAACATCTTGAAATAAAGAAAGAACTGTATTATTGTTTAGACCTTTTTCTTGATTAATATGATTTAGAATAGTACCATCATTATCTAAATGATAAACACCGTTTGAGATAGTACCTAAAACAAATGAGCCATCATTTAATCGTAAAGCACTATATGTTTCTCTCTTTGACAAAACTACATCTGCAGAAATATCCCATTTAGTTAGCATAGCTTTATCGAGAAAATAAAATTTACTTTGTTCGGTAACAAATAGAATTTTATTTTCTTTTAAAAATGCCCCAATAATAATATCAGTTTTAAAGATATCGTTATCTGATACTAAAACTGATTTTCCATTATCAATAGTGAAAATTCCTTCGTTTATTTTCTGAAAGTAGATTTTATTCCCAACTTCAAGAATTGACGCCCTCGTAGTTTTAGCATCCAATATATCAATAGAACCATTAATTGTATTGTAGATATAGATGCGATCTAATGATTGGAACAATACCCAATCTTTAAATTTCGATATATTCCAAAAATGTTCATCTTCTATAAGTGGCTGCTCTATTTTAGAAGAAATCGAGTTATATATTAAAACCCCAAAATCATCTTTTATCCAATAACCAAATTCCATATAACTACCTGTAAAAACTCGGTCATTTATGATTTTTACAGATTTTAACGGTGTCCCATTAGGAGATTGATATAATTTCCATACTGCACCATTAAATTCTAGCAAACCTCCATTGTTCGCTATATAGATATGCTTATCTATAGATTGCGTAATTGACCAATTTTGGTTTCCAGCTGCATATTCAATAGGAGTGTAATTTTGAATTGGGGAGAGTTCTTGGGCATTTATGCCAAGTATAAAAAAGATGCAAACAATATAAAAAGGTCTCAATATCATCTTATAGTTATATAAAATTATTATTTTAAATATAACATTTTAAAACCACTGATGATTTATACTATTTGATGTAGATTTCCTAGATTTATTACCCTTATCTGCCTGTATTAAAATTCTATTTCTTTCTTGATTATTTTATTTACCGAAGTATCAATCAATAACTAGGTTGAAAAAAATCACACTGCTTTGCGAAATATAATTTACAATACAAACTTCATATTCGCAAAAAAATGAAAAGAACAGGGTAATTATATTATCAGACATTGAAGCTGATCCAGATGACACTTAATCGTTTTTACGTTTATTTCTATATGCCAAGAAATTGACATCAAGGCATGGTTGCTACTACTTGTTGTTGTTTGCAAGCTAAAATCAATCCCGAGTCTATAGACAAAATAGTTAGCGCTTATGGTAGAATTCACTCCAACCTTTTAATAGATGACAAAAACTATCCTAATGCCAATTACCTTTCAAAATTGATCAAGTCAGGTCTACCAAAATACGGTATGTTGGGTGTTGGAGAAGGAATGGATTCAGAAGGTTCTGATTGAATAATAAAAATACTTGAAAAAGATGATGACCGACCATTGTGGATTTGGTTTGGGGAGGAGTAAATACACTTGCGCAATCATTACATAAAATCAAAAACACAAAAAGTAAAAAAGAAGCTAAAAGGCTAATTTCGAAACTAAAGGTTTACACCATCTCTGAACAAGAGAATAGCGGCATCTGGATTAGTAATAATTTTCCAGATTTGTTCTATATCGTTAGTCCTGGAGGTGAATATAGCCAAGCTACTTGGATAGGAATCAACTCATATATCAAAGGCTTCGATAACACAACAATAAGTAATGATTTGATTGCAAAAACATATTCAACAAAATCATGGTCCGCTAGGAGCAAACTATCCGGATATAGCCTGGGGCGTAGAGCGAGATACGCCCGCTTTCTTTTCATTAATCCTTAATGGCCTTAATGATGCGGAACATCCTGAATTAGGTGGCTGGAGAGGTCGATACGAATTATATAAACCTGATTTTTCGAAAACAAAAAAATACTTTAATTAATAATCCAGATTCGAACACTTGGCGTTATCAATATCAAAAGTTTAGTCGTCTGTATAATTTTTATTCAATAATAACTAAGTATGCTGCATCTTTAAAATAATCTATTCATCATTCAATAAAAATGTACAATCGTATTTACCCTTCTTTACTTATTGTATTCTTCATTTTCAGTAATAACCAACTAATAGCTCAAGAAAAAATAACCATTATTACAGGTAGAATAGTATAAGACAACAATAGTGGCCCGATTGAATTTGCAACAGTATTGGTTGGAAATCCTGTTGACCAAAACCTATCGCTGGCACAACTACAATCGAAGAGGGTAGTTGTGTTCTAGAAACCAACGCGCGCGATTTTTATATCGAAGTTAGTTTTATCGGATTCACCACTAAGAGATTTGACAACCCTACCATTGTTGATGGCAAAATCAACTTAGGCACTGTGACCATTTCTGAAGATTCACAACAATTGGATGAAGTGGTTGTGGAAGGTGAAATTTCAGATAACCTGTTTATGGATTTTGGAGCACGAAAGAAAATATTAATAGGTAAAGCAATTTTAAATATTCGTGATGTTTTTGCTTCAAGTGAAAGTATCACAGTCCAACCAAATTTCCATTTAAGGGATTTCAGTCAACAAGGAAGTTTTATCACCTTTGGCGTAAGTTTAGATTATGGAAGAGGGAAGCCATGGAATTCTCGGGACAAAAAAACTTCTAAGTCACAGCGATAAAGCATACTGTCATACATATCGTGGTAGATATTCACCTGAACGCTAATTAGACCCAAACTTATTTTACCTCTACCCCTTTCCAAAAAGCAACATGTCCCTTAATGCTCTTGGCTAACGGTAACACTTCAGGATAATACCAGGCTGTATCTTTATTAATAGAATATCATTGACTTCAATATCATAATAAGAAGCAATTCCTAAAAACCAAAGTTTACAATATGTGATTATATACAAAATTGATTTAAAGATTTATAACCACATCTTATTTCACTTATACAACATTTCCTTTTATAGAAATTCAAATAGTAATATTTTGCTATTTGAAAATGGAATACCAGCAAATGAAATTATTCGTATTCACAATTATAACCGTCATTTTAGGTTTAGTGGATTTAAATGCTCAACAAATTGGAGACTATAAATCTGTAGACTCTGGTAATTGGACAAGTGTTGGTATTTGGAACACCTATAACGGCACTGTATGGATTCCGGCAACATATTATCCTGGCCAAATTACCGGCACCAATGACGTACTTATCATTGGCGGCAACTCCGTCTCAATTTCATCAACCATTCTGAATACCATAAACTCGGTAACCGTAGGAGATGGAACAGGAGCCATGGATAATTTTTTTGTAAGTGGAACTTCAACCCTGAATACACAAGTTATCACGATTGCAAATGGCGGCATAGCAGAATGGATTTCCAACGTAAGTTTATCTCTTCCAGCAGGGGCCAATTTCAAGATTGATACTGGGGGTGAACTTGTTACAGACACACCTTGTAATGCTGCAAAAAGATTGATTATAGGCACCACTATCTATTCCACATGTAACGGTGCTGCTGGGGCACAATTTAGTTTTACAGATTTAAATGAAGAGGGCGGAACGTTGTCGGTTACACCTACTTCGAATAGCCCGATATGTGAGGGAGACTTATTGAATTTATATTCGAATCCATCTGGTACAGGTTCCTCAAACGCATCGTATTTATGGACAGGTCCAAACGGATATACCTCAACTATCCAAAATCCAGTAATTTCTGGTCTTATTGCAGGTGATTATGAATATACCGTAACAATTAGAGATTCGGCTGGAAATACAAATACTAAAACTTTAAGTATTATAGTGTTGCCTAAACCTATAGTTACAAGTACAACACCCGGTTTCAGAAATGGACCAGGAACTATTGTTTTAGGAGCATCTGCATTTTCAGGAACATTAAATTGGTATTTAAACCCTTCTGGAGGTTCTTCTTTAGGAATTGGAACATCTTTTACTACTCCTACCATTTCCACATCTACTAGCTTTTATGTTGAAGCATCAGGTAACGGTTGCATTTCTGACAGAGTGGTTGTTTTGGCAACAGTCAATAATAATTCTACCGTCATTACCAATCGTAATACCACCTACCGAATAAAAAAGAATTAATAAAACGTTTTCAGATTTTATTTTTTAAGAAAGTCCCAATATCCCTAAAACAGGGCGATTAGACAAACAAGTCAAATGTTACTAAACGATAGTAATTAAATTCATTAGAGAAAATTATAGAGAAAAAGCCACGTTGGTATAACCTATCTTTTTCTTATAATAAAAAAAGCTCCTCATTTCTGAAGAGCTTTCTCGTTGTACAGGCGGAGAGACTCGAACTCTCACACCTTGCGGCACTAGATCCTAAGTTCAACATTCCTACATATCAAAACGCATCAAAATAATACAAAATATTGATTTTTAGATGTTTATAATTTTATTTATACTCGTATGAATCGTTATGAAACCATAAAATGTGTTACCTATGTGTTACCCCGAATGTTTATCTTTATAAAAAATCGGTACGATATGGCAACCTTAAAAACAGTTTTACACACCAAAACCGACGCAAAAGGGAACAAGGAATTTAGACTTGCATTACGACTCACTGTAAACCGGAAACGAAGTTATTATTACTTAGGACAAAAAGTAGAACCAAAATTTTGGGATGTACAGGGTGAAAAAGTGAAATCTTCCCATACAAGACATAAACAATTGAATCGCCTGATAAGAAAGAAATATGATGAAATTGAAGATGTCATATTTGAAATGGAAACTTCAAAACAGAATTATACAGCAAAACAGATTATAGACTCCATTAGGAAAAACACAAAAAGGTTGTCATTTTTCGAACTTGCCGATGAACATATTGAAGATCTAATCAATGCCAACAATCATAATAGAGCAATTTCGGATAGAAGCAAACTGAACAGGATAAAAGAGTTCGCTAAAAAACGGAACTTCGAATTTGAGGAAATTGATGAGAATTTATTAAAAAAATTAAAAATTTATCTCAGAACTACATCAGGACTATCTGAACGCTCAGTAATGAATATATTCGTTATGATTCGATTACTATACAATAAAGCTATTAGCAGAAAAATTGTGGATAGAAAATTCTATCCTTTTGGTAAGGACAAAATAAAGATTAAATACCCCCAGACCATTAAAATCGGTCTTGATGAACATGAAATTCGAAAAATCGAAGAACTTGACTTGGACACAAGAACAGCAGTTTGGCATACTAGAAACGTTTTTCTTTTTTCATTCTATTTAGCGGGAATCCGGATTTCGGATGTCTTAAGAATGCGTTGGAGTGATATTGTGGCTGAAAGGCTATACTACAAAATGAGTAAGAACGATAAGGCCGATTCTTTAAAACTTCCAGAACCAGTAATTAAAATTTTATCCCATTACCAAGTCGATAAAAAAAACAAGTACGATTATATTTTTCCAGAACTTAAGACAATACCCATCAATGACTCTAAGGCTATTTACTCTAGAATTAAAACTTCAATCAAAAGACTAAATACGAACCTAACTGTAATTGCAGACCTTGCCGAAATCGACAAAAAAATCACCAATCACATTGCCCGTCATAGTTTTGGAAATATAGCCGGTGATAAAGTTTCTCCGCAAATGCTTCAAAAATTATATCGACATACTCATCTAAGCACTACCATAGGTTATCAAGGCAACTTCATTCATAAGAATGCTGATGAAGCTTTAAACGCAATTATTAATTTTTCTAAATAATCAGCGAATTGTAAATATCTATAAAGAGCTAATTTTATATCCCGTAAAAGGTTAATTTACAGGAATACTAAAAGAGACCAAGGACGGGACTTCTAATATGAAAGCTTTTCCCTAATTAAAAACGGTCTCCTTAAATGGCCCTATAATTGGTAATTAAATTATTGGAATTGATCTATGTCAATATACTTTAACCTGGCCATTGTGAACTTATCCCAACCATAACCAACTGTAAAATAAAAACGTGGAAAACATTTTAATTTTACTCCAATCGATTTCTGTACTCGGTTGGCGTAGTACCCAAAACCTTTTTTACATATCGAGTGAAAAAGGACCGACTTGAAAACATCATTTTATCCGCGATTTCTGCAATATTTAGATTTTTGTTCTGCAAAAAAAGTATGATACGCTCCTTGGTGTATCGTTGAATCCATTCAGACGCCGTGGCACCTGAGTTCTGCTTGCAAACAAAATTTAAATATTTAGGGGTAACGTTAAGTGCATTGGCATAATACCGTACCTCCCTTTCGGCCATGCAATGTTCTTGGACCAAATGAACGAACCGTTCGTATAACGACCCACTTTGTACGGTGCGTTTTCTACGCTCGTATTCGTTCGCAAAAGTGTGCCACATTTCAAGAATAAACAACCGCATTTGCATTTTCAATACTTCCTCATAAAAGCGATGCTCCTTGTATTGAAATCTATTATACAGCCATTTGAAATTTGATAAAACCCTTTTCCTGTCTTGCTTATCGTTAAGCTTTTTAATAGGGTATTGGCGAGAATGCAGTATGGAATCTATACTCCAGCTTTGATCGGGGACATTATCGTATAAAAAATGTTTTTCTACTAGTAAGGCCGTTGCCTTAAACTCTTGGGAAAATACCAAACTCTCTAATTGGCTTTCTGCAAACCAAAACAGGAATTCATTGCCCTTGCATTGCATCTCCGCGCTCTTGAACAAAAAAGAAATGCTTCCATGATGGCAAAACAAATGGGTGTGATAATGGGTACTGAAATCTATCGGGAATCCTGTTTCCTGTGATAGTTCCAAAAGCACAATACGTGGCCTATTTTTCACTTGCTCCTTCAATTGAATCGTTATTTTTCCTAAAATAAGTAATATCTGACATTATTGCCGTGATTCATGTAACAAATGTATAATGTCAGTTTTTACTTTTACGCGGTTAAATCGTACTAAAGATGAAAATGATAAATTGGAATCTAAAAAATATTATCGTGCCACTACTAATTTTTCTAAGTACCAGTAGTGTACAATCGCAAGAAGATATCAAGCCCTTTCTTGATGATTTCAGAGGTACGGCAAGTATAACGCAAAACGGAATTTCCCTGATACCCTCATTTTCGTTGGGAGACCCGGCATTAATTTTTGACATTAAAATGACCAAGGGAAGATCAAGTTTCGAGCCCGATATGCGCTTTGCCCTAGAAGGTAAACCTTGGGCGTTCGTGTTTTGGTATCGGTACAAGGCCATTCAGAAAGAACGATTTTCGTTGCGTATCGGGGCGCATCCGGCATTGAATTTCAGGACGGTAAATGTAATTAGAAATGGGTTTGCAGAAGAATTGTTAGAATCGCGACGTTATCTTGCCGCCGAAATTGTACCGAACTATAAAATTTCCAATAAAGTAAGTATTGGTATGTACTATCTGCGCGGACAAGGTTTTGACGATGGTTTGAAAACAACCAATTTTTTGGTCCTGAATTCCGCCTTTACCAATCTTTATATTTCCGAACAATTCCATCTCAACATTTCGCCACAGGTATATTATTTAACGACTGACGATGACCAGGGGTATTATGTTGCGGGTTTTATCTCTTTTGGAAAAAAAGATTTTCCGTTATCGATTTCATGTATTCTGAACAAGGCAATCGATACCGAAATAGCGCCCGAGGATGATTTCATCTGGAATATTTCTTTAAACTACTGTTTTGGCAGTACCAACAAGCGGACGTCGAAACGAAAAATATGATGATTCTTCTAAATGATGTAATTTGTACAAATGGATATAGAGCAACAAAATAAAAGTAACTCAAGTTCAGCGGGAAGTGACATTTTTGAACGGTTAAGGAAAGGCGAGACCATTCTGCCCAACGACCCTCAAGCCTATAGGATGCGTGAGGCCTCATACACCACAAAAAAATTGCTGTTGCAGATGAACAACGCGACAGACCCAAAAGAAATCAACGATTTGTTGAGTAAGATTACTGGGAGCCAAATTGACGAAAGCGTTGCGGTTTTTACCCCTTTGTATATCAATTACGGCAAGCACACAAAAATCGGTAAAAACGTCTTCATCAATTTTGATTGTGTCTTTTTGGGTTTAGGAGGAATAACCATTGAAGACGGTGTGCTCATAGCACCGAAAGTGAGTTTACTTACTGAAGGACATTCGATTTCGCCCAGCGAAAGAAATGGGCTAGTTCCTAAATCCATTCATATAAAGAAGAATGCGTGGATCGGTGCCAATGCCACCATTTTACAGGGCGTAACTATAGGAGAGAATTCGGTGGTTGCAGCAGGTTCGGTCGTTTCTAAAGACGTACCCGATAATGTAGTTGTTGGCGGTACTCCTGCAAAAATCATTAAGAAAATGAAAAAAAGATAAAATGAAAAAAATACTGACACTCGCAGTTGTCCTACTAGTATTTATAGGTCAGGCCTGCAAAACAAAAGTTGAAAAATCAGAAAACACTGAATCGAATTCTTTGGAACAAGCAATTTTTCCTAAGGGTGAAGCGGGGAATGCTGCTAACTTCACAGGCAACGCTTATAATTATGGTTTAGTTGCAAATGATTCTATCTACAACACTCTCGTGGGGAATGTTTATTTCGAGAAAAGCGCAAGATCAAATTGGCACTTACATCCAAGCGGGCAAATCCTGATTGTACTCGATGGTCTGGGATATCATCAACTGGAAGGACAGCCAAGGGAAACCATGAAAAAGGGTGATGTCATCAAGGTTCCGGCAAATACAAGGCACTGGCATGGCGCTACTGAAAACAACAGTCTTACACAGATGTATATTTTGCCAAAAACAGAAAATGGATTCGTTACATGGCTTGAGCCTGTTACGGATGAGCAGTATAGATCTAACAATTGAAACAAATGGAGATTATCAGTTAGGTGCTCATCCATCAGTTAAAGGCTTGTAAGGCGCAAGATATACCGAAGCTGGAGAAAGGTTGACTGGGCGATTAGGAATTTTAAAAATAATGAATATCATGAAATCTATACTTTTGTTGGTTTTAATATTTACTTCAGTTATAATAGGCAATCAACCACCTTGCAACAAAGAAAATGTCCCCATCAAAACCGAAAACAATGGCACAATGGCAAACGAAAAAATCAAAATAACGGTAAATTCACAAATTTTTACCGCCACGCTTTTAGACAATAATACTTCTAAAGTTTTTAAGGAACTTTTACCTATGACCATACCTATGACCGAGCTGAACGGCAATGAGAAATATTATGATTTGCCCAAAAGTTTACCGACAAATTCCACCAATCCTGGGTCGATTAAAAATGGAGACTTAATGTTGTATGGTTCAAATACTTTGGTGCTGTTTTACAAAACCTTTCAAACCTCTTATAATTATACAAAATTGGGATGCATCGATGATACAGCCGGACTTCAAAAAGCTATTGGTGCTGGTAATGTAAGCGTTACCATAGATAAAAATTAGAATTCAATGGAAAGCATATTAGGACTAAACTCAATTAAATTACCTAACAAACTGAAAACGTACTTACAATGAAAATAACAAAACTCTTAATTTTCCTATTGGTCTTACAGATTTCCCAAACGTCTTGTAGTCAAAAATCCAATCCTGTGATTTCTCTATTTCCAAAGGGTACCGTATTGCATGGTAATATAGCCTACAATAATGACACCTTACCGAAACACCTTTTGGATATTTACCTTCCGTCCAATGCAAAGGGTAAGGTTCCCTTAATTGTATTTGTTCATGGAGGTGGATGGATTGGTAATGACAAGTATGCCGACATCGGTTATATGAAAAATACGGTGGCAGAAATCATAAATAAGGGATATGCTCTGGCTTCAATAGATTACCGATTTGCAACACAGGCCATTTTTCCGGCCCAGATTCAGGACTGTAACCGCGCGGTTTCCTTTTTATTCGATAATGCTGAAAAGTATGGTTTTGACACAGAACGGTTTGCCTTGATGGGTTTTTCCGCTGGAGGACATTTGGCTTCGTTTCAAGGCCTATCGAACAATGACCAAGTTGACGACTTCTTTATGCCAGGCACATCCCATGATTTTTCATTTAAAGCGGTTGTAGATTTCTACGGACCATCTGAATTAATTCTATTTCCTGGAGCCATTGACCCCAAATCACCTGAGGCATTGCTGATAGGTGCCGCACCGCTTGACCGACCAGACCTTGCAAAGACCGCTAGCCCTACCACTTATGTGGATGCGAACGACCCACCATTTTTGTTAATACATGGTGAAATGGACGATTTGGTTTCCCCGAGACAATCTCAATTATTAAGTGCTTGGTTAACTGTAAAGGGTGTGGAAAACGAATTAATAATCGTCCCTGACGCGCCGCATTTCGGAGAAATGTTCGATGTAGGAAACATTCGTACTAAAGTCCTGGCGTTTCTGGAAAGGCATTTGAAATGAAAATTGGAAAAATCTTAATTCTTTTGAATTCAGATTGTTCAATTATATAATACACTGTATGAATTATATATTTTTCGTAATTTGAATCTATTCATCCACTTACACTAAAATCATGGCAAAATTCAATCTAAAAGTTAACGGGCTAATACAAGAAGTTGATGTCGACCCAACAACACCTATGCTTTGGGTACTAAGGGACCACGTAAAATTGGTAGGCACCAAATACGGTTGTGGTATCGCCCAATGTGGGGCATGTACTGTGCATTTAGGTGACAATGCCGTTCGTTCATGCCAACTGCCGGTTTCAGCGGTTGGTGAGCAAGAGATTACCACTATTGAAGGTTTATCAGAGAACGGTAACCATCCTGTTCAAAAAGCTTGGTTGGAAATTGATGTGCCACAATGTGGGTATTGTCAAGCGGGACAGATAATGTCAGCTTCCGCCTTGTTAAAAAGAAACCCAAATCCTTCCGATGAAGAAATCGAGTCGGCAATGAACGGTAACATCTGTCGCTGCGGAACGTATACGAGAATAAAAAAGGCCATTAAAACGGCCGCAAATGCCGAAAACGTTTAATTAGAAAAAATCAGAAGATGACAAAGATAAACACGCATATTGGACGTAGGGCTTTTATTAGGAATACAAGTATGGCAAGTGGGGGATTGGTCCTCGGATTCAGTTTTTTAAATTCCTGTAAGCCGGAACAGGCAAAAGAGATGGCCGGTAAGGAAATGCCCAACGAATGGTTCGAGATGAATTCGTATCTGAAAATTGGGGATAACGGGATGGTGACCGTCTACACACCAAATCCCGAATTCGGTCAGAATATTAGAACATCGATGCCCATGTTGGTGGCAGAAGAGTTGGATGTGGATTGGAAAAACGTAGTGGTAGAGCAGGCACCCTATCATGCAGAAAAATATGGCTTTCAACTTACAGGTGGTAGTACGGGAATAAAAGCAAGATGGATACCTCTTCGAATGGCCGGCGCAACAGCAAAACAGATGTTGATGGCCGCGGCCGCAAAAACATGGCAGGTTCCCATGGAAGAAATTACCGCCGAAGGAGGAATTTTGAAACACGCAGCTACGGAAAAATCCGCCGGTTACGGCGAAATGGCTTCGGTTGCGGCAACGCTTGACGTGCCTGTAGAAGTGCAATTGAAAGAAGTGAAAGACTTTAAGCTCATCAGTCGCTCCCATAAAAATGTGGATGCGAAAAAGATTATAACCGGTGAGCCCATGTTTGGTATGGATTATCAAAAGGATGGTATGCTAATCGCTATGATCGTACATCCGCCCGCATTTGGCATGACCTTAGAATCGGTTGATGACGAGGAAGTGAAATCCATGCCGGGTATCAAGGATGTAATAACTATCAAAAGTTTTAAGGAAGGATTTCATAAACACGGGTTTGACACCAACGCTTTTCCTGAATTGGTGGCAATAGTAGGTAACTCGACCTGGGAAGTTATGCAGGCCAAAAAGAAATTAAATGCAGAATGGAAGCCGATTACTGCAACTACTGAAATAGTCAATGGTTTTTTTGGAAAGGAAACAAGAAATACCCCTGCGGGACTGGAATCCACACAGGGCCACAAAGCACAGATGGAAGCCCTTGCATCCATACCTGGAAATATGGTCAGAAAGGATGGCAATCCGGAGGCTGCCTTCAAGAATGCAGCAAAGATTTTGGAGAGAAGCTATTCGGCACCATTTCTTTCCCACAATAGCATGGAGCCTATAAATGCTTTTGCGCATGTGGAAGGTAATAAAGTAAAAATTGCGGCACCAATCCAAATTCCATCCTTCATCATTCCTACGCTAGAAAGCAGTTTGGGAATACCGAAGGAAAATATTGAAATGGAACTACCAAGAATGGGAGGTGGTTTTGGAAGAAAGGGCTATGCCCACTTTGTGGTTGAAGCCGCCCTCATATCCCAAAAAGTAAATGCTCCTATAAAATTGGTGTATAGTCGCGAAGATGACATGACGACAGGCATTTATCGTCCTGCTTATCACGCAACCTATCGCGCGGCATTTGACGAAAATAATAATTTAACGGCCTTGCACATAAAGGCGGGGGGTATACCAGAGAGCCCTTTGTTCGCCAATCGTTTTCCGGCCGGGGCGATCGATAATTATCTGGCGGAAGAATGGTCCATTGATTCCAATATTACGGTTGGTGCTTTCCGCGCTCCCCGTTCCAATTTTATGGCCGGTGCCGAACAGGCATTTTTGGATGAAGTGGCGGAAACCATGGGCAAGGATGCTATCCAATTTCGCTTGGACCTGCTAAAACGTGCCAAGGAAAACCCGGTTGGGGAAGATAATCAGTACGACGCCGAGCGCTATGCCGGAGTTTTGGAATTGGTACGGGAAAAATCGGCTTGGAAACAAAATGACGAATCGAAACATCGTGGGGTCGCGGCCTATTTTTGTCATAATTCTTATGCGGCCCATGTACTGGATCTACGAATGGAGAACGGAAAACCTGTGGTGGAAAAAGTAGTTTGCGCCATTGATTGTGGAATCGTGGTAAATCCCGATGCAGCCACGAATATGGCGGAAGGTGCCATAACCGATGGTGTGGGAAATGCCCTTTTTGGGGAATTGACCTTTAAGGACGGAGTGCCCCAGAAAAACAATTTCCACCAATATCAGATGATCCGTATGAAAGAAGCTCCAAAAGAAATCGACGTGCATTTTGTGCAGAATGAAATTGACCCAACCGGAATGGGTGAACCTCCGTTTCCCCCTGTTTTTGGGGCGGTGGCTAATGCCCTATATAAAGCCACGGGGCAACGGCATTATAGTCAGCCATTTGTTAAAGAGAAAGCTGTTGTAGGATAGTTGATTATACCCCTTTAAAGGATGACCTTTTCAGAACAGTGATTATAAGGACTTCATTTATTAGCGGATT
This sequence comes from uncultured Maribacter sp., assembly GCF_963974015.1. Classification (GTDB taxonomy): domain Bacteria; phylum Bacteroidota; class Bacteroidia; order Flavobacteriales; family Flavobacteriaceae; genus Maribacter. The sequence goes on from NZ_CAXBBZ010000012.1 coordinate 68,505, forward strand.
CATTTTTTAAAAAATGGTCTTAAGAATCAAACCTTTTTAAGAAATTTTACAATTTCCTCAATTCGTCCTACTAACTCGCTGTTTAAAAGAACAGATGAAGTATATGTTATAAATCCATAAGTACAATTTTAGAATTCATTAATTTAATCACTAATATTTAGTTGAGATTCTGCATAAAGTGCTGCCCCAATTATCCCGGCATCATTTTCAAAATGTGCCACCCATAATGGCACATCTACTGATAAGTAACTACTAAATTTTTTATATTTCTTACTTAATCCGCCTCCAATTATAAAATGGTCTGGCGACATTACCCTTTTCAAATGCGTAAGGAAGTAATCAAAACGCCCTGCCCATTCTTTCAATTCCAAATTATCTTTTTTCCTTGTGAGTCCAGAAGCAAAAAATTCAATTGGTTCACCATTTTCATATAAAACACGACCCATTTCGATATTTGGTATTAATATATGATTATAGAAAACCCCTGTCCCCAAACCGGTTCCTATAGTTACCATAATCACTTTACCTTTTAAACCGTTACCAACACCTAATTGCATTTCCGCCAATCCAGCTAAATCAGCATCATTTCCTAGATGGAATTTGGTGTTCGGACATGCCGTCTCAAAGAGTTCATCAACTTGTACATTGACCCAGTCATCCATCATATTTCCCGCTGTCTTACATTTACCATCTACAACTACCATCGGAAAACTGCAACCGATATTACCTTGCCAATTCAACCGACGAACCAATTCTTCAACGGTTTTTGCTACTGCCCCGGGAAGCGCAGGCTTCGGAGTCGCAAGGCGAAGCCTTTCTGAAACTAATCTTCCATTTTCTGTTTCAACGATGGCCCCTTTAATTCCTGATCCCCCAATATCTAATCCTAATATTTCCATAGTATCATTTAAAAATAAAAAAAGCACGGGAAACAACCCCCGTGCTTTTAAAAACTAACTCAACTAACTCAGATTACTGAATTTTCTTAATTAATAAAGCCCTCTAATATCCTGGGTTTTGAACATAGAGACCTCCAGTAAAATCAATTTCTCTTTGCGGTATTGGATAATATTCATCTCGCCCAGATGTAAATTGAGCATTGGCAAGAAAATCTCTTTTTGTCCTTTCCACCGCCAAATAGGCATTTAGCGTTTCTTCAGCAATCCCCCATCTTACCAGGTCATACCATCTATGACCCTCCATCGCAAACTCCAACCTTCTTTCGAACATTAGCGCCTTCCACGCAAAATCCTTGGATGGAAACGAGTCATAAGTTCCAATAGCATAGATATCGGCTGCACCTGCATCCATTGGCCTTTGTGTACTTGCGGCAGCACGATTCCTCAATTGATTAATAATTGGCAAGGCCTCATCCCACCTATTCAATTGAATTAAAGCTTCAGCCTTCCAAAGAAGAACATCGGCATATCTGATAAAATCCACATTCTTGGAAGTTCCAACAAATGGCCCTTCCTTAACATAGCAGGAACAATCTGGCGCTTGTTGTTCTTTCATATTCCCAAAATATCCATAAACTCCCGGATCTCTGGCCCAACTAAAATTATATACCATATCTCCTGAATCGTTTACTGTATTCCTGTATTTAAAAGGTCTTCCCGGTATACCAACGGTATGATCAATCCTAGGGTCAACGCTCAAACCACTATCAGGTGGGGTTGTGCCATTTGCATCTACACTGGTAAAAATATCTGCATTATTGAAGGTGTCCAAAAGTGGTAGTCCGGTATCATCGGTCTTAAAGGAATTAACCATATTCTGACTGGCCAAATGAAATCCACAGCAGCCATAAAGCCCTGTACCGTGTGGAGAATTTAAACCGGTAACGAAACTAACCCTACCAACAGTTGTACCATCATTGATAGAAAACTGGGCCGCCCAAATAGATTCTGGCCCATTATCAAAACCATCCAAGAAATTTTCTCCAAAATCTGGTTGTAGACTACCGGTAACTTCATCGGCATAGTCAATCACCTCTTGTAAACGCACAGTATTGATATTGGTTACTTGGTGTTGGTCATTCTGCTCATAAGCTTGGTACAGTCGTAATTTAGCTAAATAAGCCGCTGCAGCATTTCGGTCCGCCCTTCCTACTTGTTCTTGTGATTGGGGCAGATTATCAAAGGCAAAAAGAAAGTCCTCGGCAATAGTATTCCATAACGCATCATTATCCACATCATTTGAGGTCTGTGCAATTTCTTCTTGGGTTAAATTCTCGGTGATGTATGGTATTTTCTTAAAGATTAACTTTAACATAAAATGCGAATGTGCCCTTAGAAAGCGTAATTCTGCTTGTCTAGTCGTTTTTTGGGCATATTCACCATCCGGGATATCATTAATAACGGATAGTGCAAAGTTTGCCCTTGATATTGCTTTGTAAAAATCGGTCCACGTTCTAGGTGCCATCCAATCCCCCATATCTGCTATAGTGAGATTATATTGTTCATATTTATCAACAACGTCAACATCACCGCGGCCACCACCACCTTTGTAAGCATCATCTGACCGTACACTGCCAAACACCCATTGATGGGTTAATGGCCCAATCATTTCATCATTGGCAATACCGGCATATGCGGCAATTACCAAAGATTCTGCATTCTCGGCAGTTGCCACGTTTTCATTGGACAAAACACCTTCTGGTTCGTATTCTAAATAATTATCGGAACAGGCAGTGAGCACTAAGGTTGCGCATATCACTGTGGTTATTATTCTATTATATTTCATGATTATCGCTATTTGTTAAAAGTTAATGTTCAAGCCTACTGAGTATACCGTAGGTACAGGAATTCTATTTACATCTGTTCTTTCTGGATCGGAACCAATATATCCTTTTGGGGTAAACCAAAATAAATTTTCCCCTTGTAAATAGATTCGAAGTCCGGTCATACCTGCCATCTTACCTATAATATCAGTTGGCAATGAATATCCTACTTGTAAATTTCTAATTTTAAAATAGGAGTTGTTTCTGAAGATATAGTCTGAAGTATCCGTAAAATTGTTTACCAATGATAATGAAGGTATAGTAGAGCTTGTATTTTGTGGTGTCCATGCGTTTAGGACTCCAAGACCTGCATTATCTCTTCCTTGAACAAAATTGTTCCAAAACATATAGGAATCAACTCCTATACGACCTGCAACTCCTGAACCGAAGACTGAAAAATCGAAATTTTTGTAACCTACATCCAATCGAATACCATACTCCAAATCAGGAAGGGTATTACCGATAAAATCACGGTCATTACTATCGATAACGCCATTATTGTCTACATCCACTATTTTTATACCACCTGGTCTAGCATTACCAGTTTGAACACCTCCTGTAGGATGGGCATCAACATCTGCTTGACTTTGAAAAAGTCCGTCAGTTCTGTAGCCGAATATCGCAGTTTGAGATTGACCAAGGATCGAATTTTGAGCAGTACCCGGAAATGCCGCTCTAACCTCTTCTGGAAGAAAGGTAATTTCATCTTTAAAGGCACCAAAATTTGTAGAAACACCTAAAGAAAATCCATTATCCCAAACATTGGAATATCCAACATTTAATTCCCATCCTTTAGCAGCAGTTGCAGCACCGTTCAATACTCGTTGTTGTCCTTCTCCAATTACAGATGCAATTGGTGGAGTAGTCAAAATATCCGTAGTTTCCCTTGTAAAATAATCGAACGAACCGCTTATTTTGTTATTTAAAAACCCAAAATCGATACCATAGTTCCATTCTTTTGTCGTTTCCCATTTTAAATTTTGATTCGGTGCCTGGGTAGATACGAAACCTGAAGGTAATGTGCCGGTGTTATTGCCATTTATGTCATAAGCAGTACCTACATTGTAATAAATCTCAAAGAAACCACCGGTCAACTGCGCTTGGTTTTGACCATATCGTGATTCATACAATCCATATCTTGCGGTATTACCGATTTCCTGGTTTCCTACTTCTCCATAACCCGCCCTAAGCTTTAAATTGGAAATCAATTCACTATCCTTTAAAAACTCTTCCTGACTAATTCTCCATCCCAATGTTGCGGCCGGAAAAACACCATATCTATTATTCGCTCCAAATCTTGAAGAACCATCTCTACGAATTGTAAATGATGCCAAATACTTATCATCGTAAGCATAGTTCAATTTACCAAACTGAGAAGCAAGGCTGTATTGCGTGGAAATACCATTATTAGTTCGTGCTCCTGTAGCAGCTGAAAGCACAAAATAAGATTCCTGTTCTACTGCAAAATCATCTGCTTGTGCAAAAATAGTATCAAAATCCTCTCTTATGGACTCAATACCTAATAGGGCACCAAATCTGTGTTTTCCGATTTCTAAATTATAATTCAACGTGTTTGAAAAAGTTAATGTTCTTAATTTATTGGTGTCAAAAATCAGCCTATTATTACTTCTTGTTACAAACCCGTTAAATACTTTAGGCTCTATATTTTTCCTTTTGAAATCACTGAAATCTATTCCTAAACTGGAGCGGAACTTAAGATTGTCTAAAATACTGATCTCAGCAAATACATTTCCAAAGAAGTTATTTTTAGTAGCATTGTCCCATCTGTTCAAATATTGCATCAATAATGGATTATTTCTATCTGAATATCCAGCCCCTAATGGACCTGCAAACTCGCCATTGGTATCGTATACCGGAATTGTGGGTGCCAATGTAATTGACAAACCTGTAGTAGCTGCACCCCCAACATCACTTGAAACCAATGTTTCATTTGATGTGGAAATTTGTGTGTTCACTCCAAATTTTACCCTGTCGTTGAAAAGGTTAGTGGTTCCATTAATTTTTGCAGTATATCTATCATAACCAGTATATTTTAACATACCAGTATTCTTAAGATAGCCTAGATTAATCAATAAAGAAGACTTTTCTGTACCTGTGGAAACGGTAACCTCATTATTAAACACATATCCTGTTTCATATACCTCGTCTTGCCAGTTGGTATCTCCGGCAGGAACATTTGAATCACCACCAACAAAAGGCTGTACGTTCACTCCATTTAAAACTGGATTGGCAAAATCATTATTCCAATCAAAATTGTATATTTCACCGTAACCGGCATTTGGGTCCGCCCCATCATTTACGGATGCCCGCCATAAGGCTTCACCACGTTGTTGGGAACTCAACATATCATAACGTTGATTCCGCTCGGATTGAGTCGATAGGTTGGAATTGATGCTAACCGTAAGACGTTCTCCTTTAAGACCTCCTTTTGTACTTACAACGATAACCCCATTTGCAGCCCTTGACCCATATATTGAAGAGGCCGAAGCATCTTTCAACACTTGAATGGATTCAATTGTAGCAGGATTTAAACTTGCGAATACCTCTTGCCTTTTTGTGGGCACACCATCTATGATGTAAAGCGGGTCATTATTCCCTAAAGTGGTAAGTCCCCGTATAAGTATTCTACTGTTCAGCCCCGTAGGATCACCGGATTTTTCTATAAAAAGACCACCGACTCGTCCTTGTAAGGCCTGCATGGCATTACCAGAACTTAAACTTTGACCTTCTATTGGGGCAATATCCACTACGGTTACAGCTCCGGTCAAATCTACCTTACGTTCGGTGGAATATCCTGTCAATACGACTTCATCAAGCTGTTGTGCATCCTCTTGTAGCGCAACATTTATCTGTGATTGGCCGTTAACGAGAACTTCCATCCTAGTAAATCCAATATAGCTAAAGACAAGGGTTGCTTCAGCATCTACATTGTTTAATTCATAATTACCGTCAAAATCCGTAGTTGTTCCTGTTGTAGTGCCCTTTATAATAACTGAAGTTCCAGGCAAGGGTAAACCATCATCGGAAGAGGTGACCTTACCTGTAATCTGTCCCTGGGCCATTAGACCTATTGGAACAATTACCATTAATAATAGCAAGAGTTTTAATTTCATAATTGTTTAGTTTAAGTTAAATTTAAGTTGATGTATTTCTATGTATTCGAGTTTGGATTCTTCTGATGGAGCTTCAAAATAGAGACTATCGAATGGTGCTTTCGGAAAGAATATTTCTGTCATTACGGTTTGGCCGTCATCAAAGAATAATTCTATGGAAGTTTTATCGATTACTATTGTTCCTGTCCAATCATTTTGAGAAGCGATTCTTGGAGCTACGGCAATTCTGTCACTAAATTTGTTTGAAAAATCAGTGATTCCCGCCTTATTTCTATCCACAAAGTAATTACCCTTTGTGGCATCATAACCGAAACGTAAACTATCTCCTTCACTATTCGACAGTTCAAAAGTGTAAACGCCATCAACTAAATCTTCTACTTTAAAGTTAATTTGGGCACGTGTAAAATCGATTGCCTTAGAAGTGGTCAACAAGGTCTTTCCTTCAAGTAGAACATCGGAATTTTTAAGTTTCTCACTCGCAAATTCATTGAGTTCAGGAACAGGATTAGCAACTAAGCGAAACGTATTTTCGCCCTTTGTTAATTCTAACGTACGTGCTATTGTCATGGCACTGCGCCATTTTTCAGTAGGTACCTCGTTGGCATATAGCCAATTAGACATCCATCCCATAAATAGCTTACCACCATCTTTGTTTTCAATATTTGAAAAAGTCACGCCCGCATAATCGTCACGACCATAATCTACCCAGAAACTATGCTCTTTTCCCATCTCCTGCTTGAATGATTCATCCAAAATAAAATTTGAACCATCAAAATCACCTACAAAATATTGGGTGGCCGAACCTGTATTGGGCCCACCAGGATTTATACTTACCAACAAAACCCACTTTTTTTCTGAACTGCCAATGATTGGTAATTGAAAGAAATCTGGACATTCCCAAACTCCATCATGATTACCAATACCTTCTCCAAAGCTTGTAAGTTTTTCCCATGATTTTAGGTCCTTGGAAATATAGAATTGAATTTCTTGGCCAGCGGCCAAAACCATTGTCCATCTTTTCCTCTGTTCATCCCAACTAACTTTAGGATCTCTAAAATCCCTAGCGCCCGGATTTTTTAAAACTGGATTGTCTTTGTATTTTGTCCAGGTAAGACCTTCATCTAACGAATAAGCAATACTTTGATTTTCGACGTCTATTTCACCTGTTTTCTCTTTTTTAGGGTCATGGCTGGTGAAAATTGCAACAATAGGGGTTTTGCCATCTGCTCCAAAGCCTGATGTATTCTCATGGTCTACAACGGCACTACCTGAAAAAATATACCCTAAATCGTCTGGGTATAAGGCTATAGGTTGTTCTTTCCAATTGAATAGATCGGTACTAATAGCATGCCCCCAATGCATAGGTCCCCAAGTGGTACCATCAGGATAATGTTGAAAATAGAGATGGTAATATCCGTTATAAAAGAACATTCCATTTGGATCATTCATCCATCCTGTAGCAGGTGAGAAATGGAAGTTTGGACGGTATAACGCTTCATTTGAACTGGCAAGCGTATCTTGTTCACTTTGAACTTGGCCATTGTTCTTTTCCTTAGGGTTTTTACAAGAAACCACCATTGAAAAAATTCCTATTATTATTGCGAACCTGAATATTTTATTTTTCATCCTTTTTAATTCTTTATATAACATTAATTTGCTTTCTGTTCTGCATGACCAATGATATCGTCTGTTCTATTCTTTCTTCCTTTTATAAGTTTATTACTAAGTTCTTCTAGCGAAATTCCCTTGGTCTCTGGCATAATAAATGCCACGAACAACAATTGTAAAATCATCATAAAAGCAAAAATGGCGAATACGGTACCAGCACCTATGGAGGTAAAAAGAACTGGAACCAATGAGGGTATAATAGCGGCTAAAATCCAATGAACCGAACTACCGAACGATTGACCAGAACCTCTTAAATGATTTGGGAAGATTTCAGAAATGAACACCCAGATTACTGTTCCCTGTCCTATGGCATGTGCCGCAATAAAGAGAAATAAGAAAATGGGAACTGCCATGCCTTCCCAATTAAGGAAAAAAGCACAAGCTACTAATGATAGGGAAATTATGTAACCAACAGAACCTATATACATTAGTTGTTTCCTACCTAGCCGGTCAATAAGAAAGACACCTAATAGTGTAAAAAGCATATTGGTCACTCCTATTCCAATACTGCTTAAAAGTGCCGTACTTTCTCCTAGACCTGCTTCTTCGAATATTCTTGGGGCATAATAAAGAAATGCATTGATGCCAGAAAATTGGTTGAACATGGCAATTAAAAAAGCCAACATGAGCGGAAACCTATATTTTTTAATAAATATGTTTTCCCCGGAAACAATGTTTTCGCTTTCTGTCTTAATCTCTAACATTAATGCTTCTGGATCTTGATCAGGATTGATAAGTCGCAATACTTTTTTTGCTTCGTCTGTGCGCATTTTGGTCAACAACCATCTTGGGCTTTTTGGAACCGTTAATACAAATAGGGTATAGATAAATGCAGGTATAGCCTCTACACCGATCATCCATCGCCACGCATTTTCTCCAATACCGCTTAACAAGTAGTTGGATAAGAATGCTACTAAAATGCCGAATACGATATTAAACTGGTAAAGCCCTACCAATTTTCCCCGGTCTTTTGCCGGAGCTATTTCTGAGATGTATGCCGGAGCCGCTATGGTTGATGCGCCGACTCCAAGACCGCCGACAAACCTGAATATTGCGAAAGTTATTGGGTCATTGGCAAAAGCTGAACCTAGGGCAGATACTGTATAAAGTATACCTATCCATAATAATGTTTTCTTTCTCCCGATTTTGTTCGTGGGAATCCCACCCAAAATCGCACCCACTACAGTTCCCCATAAGGCCATTGCCATAACAACTGTACCATGGAACATATCGGAAGATTGCCATAGGGCCTGTAGTTTTTTATCGGCTCCAGATATTACTACAGTATCAAAGCCAAAAAGAAAACCAGCTAGTGCAGCGGTAATCGACCAAATCCATATTTTTCTCATAATCGTAATTCTCTAGTACGGTTACTAAAGTATTCTCAAAAAATGAGTATGTATTTTGATGATGTATCAATCTGTTATGTTTTTGTTAAGAAATCTGCTAAAAAGTGTTAAATAATTGATTAACAGATTCTTACCATTAATTTTTAACATCAACGAGCATCCAACAATTATATCCATGTTACATAATGTTAGAAATTGATACGTCTAAAAAGAAAAATGTTTGAAATAAGGTTTGTAATGTAACTTAAACAGATTTACGAAATGCCGCTGGAGGCGTGCCGTATTTGTTTTTAAAGGCCGTAGAAAAATAATTTGGAGAGGAAAATCCACTTGTATATGCAATTTCAGCTACTGTCAATGAGCCAGTTTCAAGCATCAATTTAGCTTTTTCCAATCGGATGTTGGCAATGTAATCACTTATACTAATACCCATCATCGCCTTTACTTTTCTGTATAGTTGAACCCTTGATATAGTAAGGTTTTCCGCAAGGTTTTCAACCGAATAGTCAGAATTTCCCAAATTTTCATTGATAAGAGAATTTAATTGATGAATAAATTTTTGTTCTATATTCCCAAAGGAATTTATTTCTTCAATTTTATGAATGTTACTGGTATAGTAATACCGAAGTTTCTCTCGATTATAAAGTAAGGACTTAATCGACTGAACCAAAATGGAATAGCTGAAGGGTTTAGTCAGATACAAATCTGCTCCTGATTGAAGTCCTTTGATATAAGATTCTTTATTACCCAAGGCGGTAAGTATTATAGTGGGAATGTGAGAAGTTCGTAAATCCTTTTTTAAAATTTCACAGATCTCAAAACCATCTTTATCTGGTAGATTGATATCACAAAGTATTATATCGGGGACAGTTTCAAAAGCCTTCTCAATAGCATCTGTGCCATCGGATAGATAAATATCATACTCTAATTGTAATTTGTTCTTGAGAAATTGTGATAGATCCTTATTGTCTTCAATTATCAATACCGAGTACTTTTCTTTGTTTTTACTCGGTGCCTGAATCAAGTAATTATCATCTATCAAATATTCTGAAGTAAAATCGATGATATTGGTATCTACCAAATCTTGTTCTGCTATTATTTCTGTTTCATCAAAATGTGCTTGTCCCTTATATATTGTTATAATGAACTCCGTTCCATGTAAAGACTTGACTTGGATAGTTCCCTTGTGCATTTCCACAAACTCCTTGCTTAAATGCAATCCTATTCCAGAGCTGTTTTTTCTATTGTTTGATCCTTTAAAAAATGCTTGAAAGACCCCATCCATTTCATTTTTAGGTATTCCGATACCTGAATCCTTAAAACGAATGTTAACGGTATTGCTACGCTCATCATCTTCAATAGTAATTCCAATCTTGCCATTATCGGGCGTGAACTTAAAGGCATTAGAAAGTAAGTTGAAATAGACTTTATCCATCAAATTCCTGTCTATAAATACATTCAATGATTCATGATTGGAGTTTAACCTGAAATCGATATTTCTTTTTTTTGCCTCCCTCTCAAAATCTTTATAAATGATTTTTGAAAAGTCGAATAAATTGGTTTTTGATGCCTTTATGTTAAACTTGCGATCTTCAATTTTTCTAAAATCAAGCAATTGGTTGATCAATCTCAATAGGCGATTAGAATTATTGTAAATGAGTTCTACCTCGTTCATAATTTTAGAACCTTTCACCTTAGCAAAATCGCTCATAGATTCAATAGAACTTAATATTAACGTAATGGGCGTTTTAAATTCATGAGAAAGTCCTGTAAAGAAATTTAATTTCGCCTCGTTACTGATTTTAATTTCCTTCGCAATTTTTTCAATTTGATTCCGCTGAATAGTAATCTTATTATTCGTCAACTCAAGCTGTCTGTTCTTTTTTCGAATAGCAAAAATGGAATAGATGCTATATATTGCGAGGCTTAGTATAATTGCCAAAAGTGCCATCGTAATTTTTAGAAGGTTACTTTGAGAATAATAGAGTTCTTCCTGTTTTTTTATAGCGGCCAATTGTTCCTCCATTTTAGCTTGCTGTTCATTGATTTTTTCAAATTGATTGAACATAATATCCGCATTCAACTCATTTATAATGGTAGTTGAAAGTATATTGTTCTTGGGAATGGATTCTTTACTTAAAATTTTCAATGCCAATTTTATGGCTTCATCACCACCAGTAGGATAGAGAACAGTTGCCTTTAAAACTCCATCTTTTACTGCCTGAATTCCTCCATTAGTTCCGGCAAGACCATCTACTCCAATAAAACTGATTTCATTTTCCATTCCCAAATCACGTGCCACTTCCCAAGCTCCAACTGCCATTCTATCGTTATGGGCAAATACGTAATCTACAATAATATCATCATTTAATAGCTGTATCAACCTGTTCTGAATAGACTCCTTTTCCCAGTCCCCTTCAATGGTCGCCACAATTTGGGCCTTTTTAAATTGATCTAACACTTGTTGAAAACCAATCGCTCTTTCTTCGGCAGGTGAAGAACCAGCCAAACCTTTAATTTCAATAATTCGTATGGAATCGTTATAGTTTGATGCAATTATTTCCTTTGCCGCATTTCTTCCTATTTCAATATTATCTGCGCCTACATAGGCAGTATATTGTTGACCTTCGGTTTTTCTATCCACCACCAAAACGGGAATTCCGGCTTTGATTGCCTTCTTTACTACCGCTGTAATAGGTTTAGATTGAATAGGCGAGACAATTAGTACATCTACGCTATCTGCAATAAGCTCATCTATCTGTTTTATTTGTGTTAGTACATCGTAATTAGCATCTTTAATTTGTAAATCAATTTCAGGGTTCATTGAAGCCTGTAACTTCATCGAGTTGTTCATGGAACGCCTCCAATCGTCATTGGTCATGGCTTGAGAAAACCCTATATGTATTTTGTCTTTGTCCTTATTTCGATTACACGAGAAAAAGGAAAAAACCAAAGAAATATTCAACAAGATGAAAATGTACCTTTTAGGTCTCATAAATTTGTGATGAAATGTAAACTTAATGAAATTTGAATTTACTTGACTAATACAGTGGAAAGTTGAAAAAGCTAAGCTAAAAATTAAATTTTAGGGAAATACATTAAAAATAATCTTTTCTTGAGGCAGTATCTTTAAATGGAATACCGATCTTTTTACGTAATAATAAAATATCAAATCGTACTTAAGATAATCTAAACATGGAAAACTGACTTTTTTCCCGTTCAAATTTCACCATCCCTTGATTTTCAATTGTTGATAACCTAGAATTACCTTACAAATCGCACACTTTGCCAAGATTCAAAATGGTTCCATTTGGTATCAAATGAAACCGAATAAAATTTGTTCTTCCTCAACTTAATCCCGTTTGGTTCATTTTGATTCAAGATGCTGTATATCAATTATTTGTGGATAACTAATTGTATCGTTCCATAGTGCTGTTTACCTATTTTCATACATTTATCCAGTAAAAATATTGAAGGAAAACAAAAGCGCTTTTGTTCATTTCGTAACCTTAAAAAGAAACAAAATGGACACTATTTTAATACTCGAACGGCTGGACCGTTTGGAAAAACTTTTGATGGCGAACAAGGAGGTGCTGACCTTCGAGGAGACCTGTGACTATACGGGAATATCCAGAAGCTATCTCTACAAACTTACTGCTGCTGGAACCGTTCCACACTCCAAACCCAACGGAAAACTTATTTTTTTCGAACGGAAGAAAATAGAGGATTGGTTGCTCCAGAACGAACGGAAACCCATACAGGAAATCGAAACGATAGCGAAGCCTGTTCGTTAGGAATTTGTATTTCTAAACTTTTCAAAATTCATTATTACATCTAGGGAATCGCCTGGGTGTTCAAAACATTTTTTATGAAAACAGTACCTTACTTACGGGTGGGCACATCGTACTACAAATTGGTGCAGGCACCGACCATCGCCGGACATTTTAACGAGATCCTGGTGCATTGGAACATCGAGACCATCCGCCAGGACCATGGCAAGGATTACCTGAGCAAGGTTCCCAAATACGATGGCTTTACCTGTATACCCAATCATATTGATTTTAAACAGGAATATAAAGGGTTCTACAATACCTATTCCCCGTTACCTGCAATCCCAAAAGAGGGGGTATACCAAAGCTCATTGAATTTTGTGAAACACATTTTTGGCAAGCACTATGAACTGGGATTAGACTATCTGGAATTACTCTATACGAGACCGGTACAAGTACTGCCCATTCTTTGTTTAGTTTCCAAGGAACGTTCCACAGGCAAGAGTACTTTTTTGAAATGGCTGAAGGCCATCTTCGACAATAACATGACCTACTTGACCAATGATAGTTTCAGCAGCCAGTTCAATGCGGACTGGGCCAACAAGCTACTTATTTGTATCGACGAAGTACTGTTCAACAAGGAGGAGCTTACCGAACGCATCAAATACCTGAGCACCACCAATATCAACAAGTTGGAGGCTAAGGGAAAGGACAAAAGGGAAGTGGAGTTCTTCGGCAAGTTCATCCTGTGCAGCAACAACGAGGACAACTTCATCAAGATAGACGGGAACGAGACCCGTTTTTGGGTCTTGAAAATACCCGTGCTCAAAAAAGAGGAGACCGATTTCCTGAATCAACTGAAATCGGAGATACCCACCTTTCTACATTACATACAAAAGCGGCAGTTATCGAGTGAGCACACCACCAGAATGTGGTTCACCCCAAAACAGATTAGAACGGTCGCGTTAAGAAGATTGGTACAGAACAACCGGAACCGGGTGGAGAAGGAACTGGCCAGTATCCTGTTCAGTGTCATGGAAAAGTTCGAACTGGAGGAAATACATCTCTGTCCCATCGATGCGCTGCACCTGCTGAACAAAACCCGTGTCAAGACCGACTTGACCCAGTTGCGGAAATTGCTGAAGAACGATTGGAAACTCGTCAACCAGGACAACTCTAACAAATACCAAAAAGTGACCATTTGGAGCGATGGGGATATCCACATGACCGATGCCAAAGGAAGGTACTTTACGGTGGAAAAAGACTTTTTGAACAAAAATTTCGATGATACGATGACGGAATAGGACGGGGCCAATGTTCATAGGGGCCGAAGCCGTCATCAAACTGTCATCATTTTGTCATCAAAAAAAATAATGATGACGGAAAAAGATTGTAAAAAAAGAAGAACGATGATGTGATGACAAAACGATGACAGGGAAAACCTAATACTATAGGGGCCTTAGGAGGTGTTGTCATCATATCATCAAAAAAATAGGTAAAACCATTTGGCTTATGAAAGAAAAAAGAACAACAGGATTATCGTGTGAAAGAGCCCGAGCTTTTCCCATCGAAAAAGCGCTGGCAAAACTAGGGCACTTTCCGACCAGGACAAACGACAAAGAAGCTTGGTTCCTGAGTCCTATCCGCTCAGAAACCCAAGCCTCTTTCAAGGTGTCCAAGAAACTAAATAGATGGTACGACCATGGTGAAGGGACCGGAGGCAATGTTATCGATCTGGTGTGTAAAATCACCAAATCCTCGGTAAAGGAAACTTTAAGGTTTTTAGAACAGGACGGGACCTCTTTCTCTTTTCAACAGCAGCCAGTTTTAAGCAATGATAACCATAATGGAATACAGATTCTTCATGCACGACCCATCCGGCATTATGGTCTTTTAAAATATCTATTTGAACGAAGGATTTCCATTTCGACAGCATTGGCCATTTGTATGGAAGTCCATTACCTGAATAAGGGAAGACGCTACTTCGCCATCGGATTGAAGAACGTTTCGGGTGGATGGGAACTACGGAACAACTTTTATAAGAATAGTAGTTCGCCCAAGGATATCACGCATATCAAAAATGAAAATGAAAAACTCATCGTTACCGAAGGGATCTTCGACCTGTTATCGATTTTAGAGGGTACCGAAGAATCAAATTTGGAATATGATTTTCTGGTCTTGAACTCTACGGCCTTTCTAAAGCAAGGTATGAAGATTATTGATAGTTATAGCCAAATCGACCTGTATTTGGACAATGACCAAAATGGAAAAGGAGCGACGCAAAAGTTGATGGCCCGTTCCAATATCTGCCTGGACAAATCAATTCTTTACGAAGGATTCAAGGATATGAACGAATGGCTGGTAAAAAGCGCTAAAAAGGGACTTGGTCAGGAAGCGCGAGATGTGTCTTTGTTGCCACAAAGGCAAACTCGCTTTACTCCCGATGGTCGCAAAGTAAAAAAGAAATGAAACGTACGTACATCAAATTTAGATGCTCCATCTACGAGAAAAAACTGCTAAGGAAAAGGGCGGAACGGGCAGGACTTTCCCTCTCCGAATATTGCCGCAGTTCCGCTTTCGGCAATACCGTCATCGAACGTTTGACCGAGGAACAATTGGCCCATTATAAAATGCTGGTGAAGTACAAGGGGAATTTTACGCGCATCGGTAATATGTTCAGGAAACACAACCCCAAACTGGCCAGCGAGGTGGAGCAATTGGCGGAGGAAATACGAACGCACCTTTATAATTTTAAAAGAGCGAAGTAATGATTGGAAAGGGAACGTCCATAGCGCATACAGGTACAAGTATCGATTACGGTTGGAACCAGGAGAAGGACTCGGAAATCGTATTTAGCCAACATTTGGCAGGTAATAATCCCCAAGAGATAACCGAGGAGTTCAGGTTGATACAGGAAGAGAATACCCGTTGCCAAAAGAACACCTTGAGCTTTATACTCAGTCCTACACAAGAAGATGGCAGAAACCTCTCCACAAAACAACTGGGAGAAATAATCCAGAAATTCATAAAGGAAATGGAATTAAAGGAACGGCAGGCCATCGCCTTTGTCCACAGGGACAAGGCACATACCCATGTTCATCTGTACGTGAACCGTATCGGTTTCGATGGAAAGGCTTATAACGACAGTTTTATTGGAAAACGAAGCCAATTGGCAGCAGAGAATGTGGCAAAGGAAATGGGACTGACCACGGTCAAGGAAGTACAATTGGAAAAGGAACTGAATTCGATACAGGTACGTCTCGAAATAAAGAACATACATCAAAGGGTAATGGAAACCGAAAGGCCAAAAACATTAGACTCCTACATCAAGACCATGAAAGAAAGGAATGTGGAAGTCATCCCGACAATAAACCGGGCCAATAAGTTACAGGGCTTCCGATTCCAATATCACGGTCTTAACTTCAAAGCCAGTGAGGTACACCGCTCCATGTCCGGAGGAAAGATCATGGCACAACTTTCACTGAATAAAGGTATTGCAAAACCAAAAGAGGTCGGCAAATCGGTCCAGCTTATGGGGAAGACCTTGGAAATGAGTACCAATTTAGCCACAAGCATCGCCAAGAATATCATCAAAAAAACCATCAAAAGGGCCATCGATACCGGAATAGGATTTTAAAAACAAAAAGCTATGGGATATAAAAAACTGGACGAGGTAATGGAACTGCTCACCGACGAGTTGGATGGGTTCAACAAGTCCATCATTAGATTGGAAAAGTTGACCCAAAATGTAGAAAACATCAAAGTAATGCCCGATACTTCAGAAATTGAAAGGTTGCTCCGAGAGCATCTGAATTCCGAGAAGATTAATACCCAAAAGCTTCAGGAATCCGTTCAGAAAATTACTGAGCTGGTTTCATTGGCCAGATTGGTTCCGAAGGTACAGTTGTGGATTCAATACTCGATTTGGTTCATTTCTTTGGTTATCATAGGGTATCTGGCTCTACAGGTCTCCCGAATCGGGGAAGTCCAGGAAAAGGCCTTTACCGAGGGAGAGCAAGAAGTAATCTCCAACCTGAAAGGATATTTTGACCAGAACCCCGGGCATTATAAATCGTACCAGAAATGGTTAAAGGAAAAAGATAGTGTTCCAAACCGAAAGTAGTATGCGCCCTATGGAATTTTTGCTTGACGCTTATCTGCCGGAACACTACAAAAATTCCATAGGATCCATGCGCAGGTAAGTTATGGTAAGATTTGGGACTGGTGCCTGAAACACCTATAAAAGACTAAAAACTATTAATTTGACTTCAAATAGTTAGAAATGGTATCATCTAAAATATCCAAAAGAAAAATATCGGATTGTGTTACCTATGTGTTACCCAGAACCAAAAAAGCCGACTCCTAAAAGTCGGCTTTCCCTTGTTGTACAGGCGGAGAGACTCGAACTCTCACACCTTGCGGCACTAGATCCTAAGTCTAGCGTATATTTGACCAATAAATATCAAAGTCATTCATTTTCAATTGATTAAGTGGTATTTCATTTTCTTTGATATCATCTAATATCAATTGATTTCATCATTTGTTGTACCTATGTTGTACCTAGAGAAGGTAATAAAAACGTATATTTATATCGTCTTTTAGACCAACTGTTGTACCTGATTTGACTTTCGCAAACAAAACAGGTCAATTATGTCATCAAATGCTAAAATCGTTCTTCGTAAAAAGCCTAATAAAGAAGGCTTATATCCTCTTACTATTCGTATTACAAAAAATCGTCGATCGACATATCAGTATATCGGCCATTATATTGAGTTAGAAGATTGGGATGAAAAGAATATTCGTGTAAAAAAATCACATTACAATTCGGATAGTTTAAATAGTCTACTATCACAAAAACTTTCAGAAGCTAACAAAGCACTTATTCATCTGCAATCCGAAAAAAGGGATGCCTCCGCCAATCAAATAAAAAAGGAAATTTTTAGTTCAAATAACCAATTCACCTTTTTTGAGATTTCCCAAGAACATTTAGACGATCTGAAACTAGCTGAAAAACTGAATCGGCTTTCTTGCGATAAAGCTTGGATTGGATTTATCTTTAAATTCCACAAATCAAAACAACTTACCTTTCAAGAAATCGATGAACGCTTTCTGAAAAAACTGATAGTGTATCTCAAATCAAAACATTCCCTGTCAGAAACATCAATTATGAATATTCTTGTATTAATTCGATTATTATACAATAGGGCTGTTAAACAAAAAATAGTAAATAAAGAACTTTATCCCTTTGGTTCCGATAAAATAAAAATCAAATTTCCAGAAACTACTAAAGTTGGACTCACAACTTTAGAAGTACAGAATATTGAATCGGTCCAAGACCTAACTTTTCGAGAAATACACACAAGAAATGTATGGCTTTTCAGCTTCAATTTTGCAGGAATGCGGGTTTCTGACGTTCTAAAAACACGTTGGTCAGATATCTACGATAATCGCTTTCATTATAGAATGGGTAAAAACTCAAAAATATTATCCTTAAAAATTCCAGAAAAAATAATACCAATTCTAGAACAGTATATCATAGACAAAAAAAATGAAGACGACTTCATCTTTCCAGAGCTAAAAAAAGCAGATTTAAAAAATGCCAAAGATGTTTTCAATAAATTGAAAACGGCCAATAAAAAATTTAATGACTGCCTCAAATCGATAGGTAAGAAAGCCGGTATTACTAAGAAAATCACCATGCATATTGCTAGACATAGTTTTGGAAATATTGCTGGTGATACTATTCACCCCTTAATGCTTCAAAAACTGTATAGACATAGCGACCTTAAAACAACTTTAAATTATCAATCAAACTTTATTCATCGAGATGCAGATTTGGCCCTGGACAGTGTTTTAAACTTTTGAAAAAAGGCATAAGTTTCAAAACTTAAGGGCAAATAAAATTAGCTGCTATCCAAATTTATGCAAGGGCATAATTGAAAATTAAATAATTTTTACGGCTGAAAAACATTCTTTCCCTTTAAAGAATAAGAAGTATAAATTATGTCTAGAGCTCATTGTTAAAAAAGAACAGTGCTTTCCTGGTTGTTTCCAAAGGAGATAAATTGTGTCCCTCATCTTTAACAACGTCCAGTAGGTAAGCATTATTCGTTTTTATTTTCTGACTTTGTAAAAATGCTATATATTTTGCTCCATCATATATTGGTACCAATTCATCTTGTCCTACACTTATTATAAGCGTATCGGGATAGTTTCTATTTTTCTTCAGGTTTAATATGGGGGCAAGTTTCAAAAGGGATTTAAACCCCTCTAATGTAGATTTGGTTCCAAAATTATAATCGTTATCGATTGCATTGAAATTCGGTTGATAACCTAATTTTAATGGGTTCAACATAGGAGCTTCACCAACGGCAGCTTTATACATATCAATATTTTCATTAATCAACATAGCGGCTGTCACACCGCCAGCACTAGCGAAATACACCCCTAGTTTATCTATATTGACATATCCAGAATCCTCTAAGTATTGAGAACATGATAAAAGGTCTTTCCTTGAAATATATTTTCTTTGATAGAATACACCTTTTACGTATTGCGTTTGATAATTTCTTTCATGTACATAGCAGGTGTAATATTTTTATTGTTCAGCTTAGCCTTAAGAGCACGATTAAAAGTGTCGATTGAGTTGAAGCCAAATTCCTCCAAAATTGTATTAAGGTTTTTGTTTCTATAATCGTAGTCCTTTTTGGTTGTTTGAACAAAATGTTCCATTCTTAAATCAGTTATGTATACCCTGAATTTTTTATTCTTATATACATTAACGGCCTTTGATATGTAGGTCCTATTGGTTTTAAATATTTTGGCTAAAATATTCATATCGACATCCTTATCCGTAAACCCCTTGTTTGCTTCCCAAATATTAAGTTTATGAAGCGCAATCTTTACAGAAGCTTCTATTTCCTTATCTATTTTTTTTGCGGTAGATTTTCCAGACGGTTTTATTCCTTTCGAGCTAGTTTTTACTTCAATGGGTCCATTATCCAAATAATCGGACAACGATTTTTGTGCATTAATATATTTTCTAAAATAAAATATAAGTAATACTATGATTACAAATGTGGTTATCCCTAAAAAAAATAAGACCATAATCCTTTTTATTGGACCTATTGATTAGCTTATCTCTCTCATTCCGGATATCCTTAATGGAATACCCAGGTAGTTCAATTAAATCGGATGCATTTTTGTTAGCAGTTAGAAAACTGTCAATTGAGATGAGTTTATCGTAATATTCCAATTGCTTGTCTTTACCATTATTTTTTATAGCATCATTCAAAAGAAAGTGATATACATTTTTGCTCTCCGGTATTGGCGGTAAATTGAACGCCACGGAAACCGAATCGAAACGGTTAAAATTTTGTTTCATTAAAAGGTGATTGCTCTTTTTACCTTGAATTTCTCCCATTGTAAATAGTAAATCCAATTTTTCCGAGCCGTGTGCCGTATTTAGTTCTCTTTCTAAAATATCATAAGCTGTGTCGTAATCTTCTTTCAAATACGCTAATTTTCCGTCCCACATGCGGGATTTTTGCTCTTGATATTCATTAGGAAAGAATTGAAGAATATTTTTGAATTGGGTCAAATAATACTCCGCATTGACAGGATTTTTTCTATTTAATTCTAGCACGATGATACTTTGCAAAACCGATGATCTTAATTCCGATTTAGTTTCGATGTCAGTTGTTTTCCAATTTTCAATATCCTCAAGAGCATTGAAATAAATTTCTAAAGCTTGGGCGCTTCCTCCTTGAGCTTCTTTAGTTGTGGCAATCCATATCTGTGACCTTGCCTCAACATCAAAATCATCATATTCCTTTGCTAGATTGTATGATTTTGCAAATTCATGGGAAGCGGCTAATGGATTTTCGAGGAAATAGTATACATATCCCTTTATAATATGTTTTTCAAGAAAATAATAATCACTTGGCTTACTGCTAATACTAATTAAAGAATCTGCGTAAAAAAGACTATACCTTGGATTCGTTCGATAAGCCATAATTGCATAAACCTTGGATAAGGTAAGGCTATCTCTTTCGATTTTGGCTTGTTTAGATAATAGGTTGGCAGCATTTTCCGCACATTCGGAAGTTCCTTCAAAATCGTTCAACTTATAAATTCTTTCAGAAAGTGGCAATGAACTCATTTCCACAAATAATCTTTCACAATCGTTATTCTGAAATTGCTGAGAAATTAAATCACAGGAAATTAGGAGAATTACAATCAGCTGAACGTATTTACTATGATACAAGACTTTGCTCATTATTGCAGGAATGTTTTTCTTAAATTGAACATGACGCGTTGGAAGAGACTTAATTCATTCAATAAAATAATCTCCTCAAAAAAAATTATAGATGTGATTATGGTATTTTTTACCATCGCTTTTATAGCGAATACTTGTAAGCGTATTCGGTTCCAAAGAATTAAGTGAAACACCAATTCTTTCAAAATCTATTTCCCTTCTTATTTTTTCAATATCGATTTTGTTTCCAAAATGTTGTGCTATAATTTTTAGGCTTGTGGGGCCACAATCCCAGGAATCCAGTTGTTTATAATTTGGGAATTTTTTCATAATATTCTAATTAAACATAAAAATTAATGTTAAAAAATTATGTAATTATTAAAATATAACTTTAAAAGGTATGAAATATGGGATTAACTCCTCAATACGTAAAATGCAAATGATCTTATAAAATGCGTAACATGAATTATTGCAAGGCTGTTACATTATGACAATATTGCTATATCAAATCAATCAATATGACAAGTGTGCCTATCTCCAAATTGAAGAAAAGGATACATTAAAAAGGTCTAGAATGATATAAGGTAAATGATAAATTTTAATCATCATGGAATACTTAAGGCTGCTAACGGAATTTGAGACCCAATTGGAAACATTGGAGCATAATGGGAAGGACATACTCTATAGAGCGGAAAAAGGTATTGAATTGGTAGAAAATTGTATCAAAAAACTACAAAAGAATATCATCCACAAAAAATTTGATTCACAAGCCGATGAAATCTACTTTTTTAAACATGTCAAACCCAAGATTTTCAGTAAGCTTATTTATTACGTAAGGTTATTCAAAATTGAGTGTAAACGACCTATAGGTAATCATAAGGCCCAAACCAAATATCTTAAATTCCAAATTGATAGACTCCAGTCCTTTTTTAATGATAACCTAGAATTCTATAATTACTACCATCGTGGTGCCATTTCCTTCGATGAACAATATTTTGTCAGGGGAAATAGAGACATAAGACTTCCTGCAGACTCTTTTCATTTTTTGACGGATAATGAATTCTCTACCTGTCAGGATAGTACCGTAGCCACTATATTGGCTTATGATATGCTTATCGTTTACCTA
The DNA here is from genome assembly GCF_963974015.1 of uncultured Maribacter sp. GTDB lineage: Bacteria > Bacteroidota > Bacteroidia > Flavobacteriales > Flavobacteriaceae > Maribacter. The sequence goes on from NZ_CAXBBZ010000012.1 coordinate 90,591, forward strand.
CAGGGCGAAGTAGACAATTTGAACAATCTCCTAGAAAACCCCGAAGCTATCCTTATGCAAAAACCATCAAAACTATTTTGGAGCGGGAGCAAGACCGGCTTGATCGAGCTCATCTATGCCCTACATTCCAGTAACACGATAAATAGTGGGACTCTGGACATCAAAGAACTGGCGGCACACTTCGAACATTTTTATAATGTGGACCTTGGGAACTACTACCACACCTTTATCGAGATTCGCTCAAGAAAGACCGGGAGGACCAAGTTTCTAAACAAGCTTATCGAGATGCTCAAGCAGCGGATGGAGGCCTTGGATGACTGAATCTAAATCTCCCACCTCTATCCCAAGGTGGGGGATTTTGTTTTGGAGCCTTTGGGGATGATAGCTGAGCGTATTTGGTGCGTCCGGACAGTGGCGTAGGGAATAAAATGAACCAAAAATCGCCAAAAAAAATGTCTAAAAAACTTCCCCACCTCTATCATAGCTATGGAAATATATCGGTGACGACTTCTCAGTTTTGTGGAACGAAAGTCAAATCAGGTCAGGGGCTATCAACTAAAATTAAAAATCAGATAGCCCCTTTCTATTAAAACCCTTCTATTATGCCGACAAATATTATTACTACCGACGATCTTCGGGATTTCAAAATGGAATTGCTCGATGACATTAAAAATCTTCTTGCGAAGCAAGCAACAGGAAAACTGAAGAAGTATCTAAAATCATCCGAAGTAATGGACTTACTTCAAGTTAGTCCAGGGACATTACAGAATCTTCGAATCAATGGTACCCTGCCCTACACGAAGGTTGGCGGAATCATATATTACGATTCCGAAGAAATACAAAATGTAATGGATTCCAATCGTGTGCAACACGGTCTAAATTCTTAAGCGATGAACTATATAAAGCTACTTAATGCGGCTTTTGAAAAGTTCTTTTTGGATGACCGTTTAAATCCCACACATATCAGTTTGTATATGGCACTGTTCCAGGAATGGAACAGTAGCCGCTTTGCGGATGAATTCTATGTGAACCGAAGGAATCTGATGCTTGTGTCAAAAATAGGCTCAAAATCCTCTTATCACAGGTGTGTTAGAGATCTTGATTCTTGGGACTACCTTTCCTATTTTCCTTCCAACAGTCCTTACAAAGGAAGTAAGATCAAGATGTCCATTATAGGTACAAGTGATGAACCTGCTATGGGACGGTACAGCTCCATATTGGAACAGGTGGAGGAACGGTACCGTCCCAAAAATGGACCGATAAAGGGACAGTACAATCCCATATTGGAACAGGTCGCGGAACAGTACCGTCCCACTGGGGGACTTACTTTGGGACCTACTATAAACAATACCAAACAAGTAAACAATATAAAACAACCAAAGGGCTGGCAGGCCGTTATTAATTTTTTTATTGAAAAAGGTTTTAATGCTGATGAAGGAAAAAAATACTTCGAGTATTATGAAACCCGGAACTGGCAGACAAGCAATGGAAATGAAATTCGGGATTGGCGTGCCCTGGCAACAAATTGGATGGACAGAGCCGGATTATTTGAAGAGAAAAACAAACCAAACAAAAAACAAGTGTCCCGAATCAAGGACAACTTGCGAACCACTAAAAATAAAGACTATGGTCAACCCCTCTAAAATTATCGAAGATGGCATAGAATATTCGCTTGGAAAATTTGATGGCAAAAGTGTCTTATACGATTTTGACCAAATACTGATTTATCTGAATGTAAAAGGAAAATCACTTTTTGGTAAGGAATTTAGAATCTATGATGAAGACACGGTAATCATTCGCAAGCTCTGCCAATATTTTATCAAGGATAAAGACAATTGTGAAAAACATGGAATAGATATCAACAAAGGGATTCTACTTTCTGGACCAGTAGGCTGTGGAAAAACTACGTTAATGAAATTATTGAGACACATAGTTCCAATGCAACGACCTTACGAAATGATGCCGTGTAGAAATTTAGCTTTCAGTTTTAACCATTTAGGGTTTAAAACTATCGAAGAATACGGAAGCACTAAGTTTTTCTGTTTCGATGACCTTGGCGTTGAACCACCTGGTCGATTTTATGGAAAAGATTTGAACGTAATGGGCGAAGTATTACTCTCACGCCATGAACTTTATCTTGATACCAAACACAACATCAAAACCCATGTTACCACTAACCTCAATGCTGAAGAACTAGAAGAGCGTTATGGGAACCGCGTGCGCAGCAGGATGCGCCAATTATTTAATTTGATTGCTTTCGACACAGCCACTAACGATAAAAGAAAATAATATGGATTCAAATGGTTTACTCAACATATACGAGCAATATTATGAGGCAAACTTAAAATACGGTTTCTATTTACGAGAACATACATGGCAATCGATTGGCAAGGTTTTATTTATAGCAGGAGTTCAAGAAGGGAAAAAGCTTACAGGAAATCCGCCATACTTTACAAACCCCAAAGTATTCGTAATGCTTTACTATGCAAATTCAATTAATGAAATCAATGAAAACACTAAATCTAGAACGATTAGAATAAATGATGGTGGTACTGATCGTTATCAACCAGTTGGCTCTAACTTTATAATGCCGTCGAAAGAAGACTTTGAGAAAAAGAAGAATTCAAAAAAATTCTTTGATGGTTTTGATTATTTTAATGATGATTTTCTTGAGGATTAAAAATAAGTTTTTTCAGAATTTGAAAAAAAATAAACAGTTCTATCTAAGGGAAGCTTAAAAAAATTTAATAGATATTGTTTAGAGTTTCAATTGACTTTGATAATTATTTAACTAATTCCCCCTTTGTAGAATGTCTTGTATAATTCTATGATAATATTCTTAATAGCTTTTATTATTTCAATCCCTAGCTCCTTCATGCCCTTCATATTTTAGATATTCAATTAATACTTTACCAATGGCCATAGCACTATTGGACTTATGATAATAGCTACTCTCATCCCCATTACTCAAAAACCCCAATTCCAAAAGCACAGCTGTACAACTATCACTAGTTTCTCGCAGCACCTGAAAATTTGCAAACTTCACTCCCCTACTCTCAAAACCCAATTCGGTTTTTAATTTTTCTTGTATTTGAAATGCTAACCAAACAGATTCTTCAGAATATGTCCCTTGCTTCTTTGAGGCATAAACCTCTAGCCCTCTTGCATAAGGGTTATCAGAATGATTGCAATGTAAGGACACAAATAAATTAACTTTTAATGCTTTTGCCAGCTTAGTTCTTTCGGATAACGAAATAAGTGTATCGCTATACCTAGTCAAATAAATATCCAAAGGCTCATCCAATTCATTATTGAACTTCAAAATGGTATTCGCAATATCCAGTACAACATCCTTTTCTTTAATGCCATTTATCCCGATGGCACCGGAGTCTTTTCCTCCATGTCCAACATCAATTACAATTCGTTTTTGAACACTCGTATGCTGTCCTAAAATGATACACATTTTCAAGAGCAAAAAGACAAAACTGACGTTTTTAAGCACTTTTTTCATTTCTATTTTTCAGGTTATTAACAACTTGGACTTAAAATTTCATAGAATTTGATGCCAAATAATAGCAACTGAATTCAATTGAATATAAATAATATTTTATTCACAAATATTTGAATATCAATATATTACAACCAAATATATGTAAATTTCCAATAACGAAAATGAATCAAAAATCTAAACTTTTCTGTTATGAAAAAATCAATCTATTTGGCAACATTTCTTTCGCTTCTATCCACTTCGCTTTTTGCTCAAATTGGTGGAATCGAAGATTCTGTAAATGATGTTTCTGATACCATTAGAACAATTTTTCCCATCATTTTAGGGGTCATATTCCTTATAGGTTTCCTATTTAACGCAGGACACTTCTTTGGGGAAAACGCAGACCTAAAAAAAGGGATAACAAGGGTTCTTGTCTTCGTGCTTATTGCCGGTGCTGTCGTTGGAATCTTTACTTACCTAATCGGAATCGTAGTCTAGCCCTCTAAGAGGGATTTAATTTCCAAGCACTATGAAAAAATTCGAGGTCTATAAAAACATTAGGAAACGGGCAGTCATATTTGGCCTGCCCATTTCTCTATTTGCCTTAATGATGGTTTCCATTCTTGCCTCGCTGTTAATAATCATATTCTCTTTCAGCTTCGTAATGATTATCGCCATACTGATTTTCAATGCTGGATTATATATCGCATTAACAAGAATCAATCAAAACCCACAACTTTTTCAGATGGCCAAGGCCTTCCCAAGAATCATAAGTAACAAAAGAAATTCAGACTTCGATTATGAACAAGATTAACCTTTCGGTATATCAACCAATAGCAGATATTCAAGACAATATCGTGTTTACCAATAATGGCAATGTGGTCTTGTGCTATGAAGGTAACCTACCTGAAATCTATTCCCTTTCGGCATCCGATTTTGAGGATATGCACGGTGCCTGGTTTCAAGCTTTGAAATCCTTGCCTGTCGGAACTGTGGTTCACAAACAGGATATCTACTTGAAGAAGTCCTATTCTTCAGAACAGCTTCCGAACAAAACCTTTTTAGAAAAAGCCACACACGAGCATTTTAAAGGTCGCGGACATATTGAGCACAAGTGCTATTTGTTCTTCATTTTGACTAAAAACAAGGCGCTCAACAATCCAAAATATGTCAATCCCTTCCGTAAGGTTTCCAAAGGAATAGTTCAGGAATTGGATGATAACATTAAAAGCTTCGCCAACTCCGTAAACGATTCGGTTTCCTTTATAAACAATAGCCGAAAGATGGCATTCCTTCCGTCTAAAGCGGAAGAGATTCAGACGCTGACAAGTGCCTATTTCAATGGCTTCAACGAAAGCTTTGATACCGACATTATACTGGATAAAAAAAGCGTCAATATTGGCGAAAACCATTTTGATGCCCTTGCCATCAATAGCGAACTGTGCTTTGGCGAAAGTGTACAGAGTAGCAAGACCAATGAGA
>NZ_CAXBBZ010000013.1:0-92907 GCF_963974015.1 uncultured Maribacter sp.
ATTAAGAACAGGGCTCCATTCGCCATCGGTAGATGGAGTTTGGGCGAAAACTAAAAAATAGTTAAATAAACTAAAAATAAATGATAAGTAATTTTTCCCCATAACCATATATTTTATACATTATAATACCGATTTATAATTAATTAGGGGAGTTTTCAAATGTATTTTAATACTTCCACAACTAATAGGTTTTATTATGTAATATCGATAAAAAACGATTTAATTCGATAAAATACACTACGAAATTCAACCAAACTGTAACAAATAGTAAATTGATACATCATTACATAAACCGATCACTTTTTGAGCCAACAAAGAGAACATATTGATGAGCTTTTGCAATGTTGCATGGCCGGAAAACAAAGCGCACAGCTAGAAGTGTACAATAGGTATTACAAGGCCATGTTCAATACAGCATTAAGAATCGTAAAAGACACTGCCCAAGCAGAAGACATTATGCAAGAATCGTTTTTAAGCGCTTTCACAAAACTGCATACGTTTAAAGGGGAAGTAACTTTTGGATCTTGGCTGAAACGCATTGTAATCAATAACAGCATTCATCAATATAGAAAGCAACAGAAAAAGAATGAAGTTGCTTTAGATGAGGTATTGTACAAGGTCGAAGATAATGACGGAATTGCATCTGACCATGTGTTTACAGAACTAAAGGCTCAAAAAGTGATGGAAACCATGAAAGATTTGAAAGACAATTACAGAATTTCTTTGACCTTACATTTAATAGAAGGGTTTGATTATGAAGAAATAAGTGAAATAATGAACATTAGCTACGCAAATTGTAGAACTACAGTTTCACGTGCAAAAGAAAGTCTTAGAAAAAAATTAATACTCGCATTCTAATGAAGAAAGATAATTTACACGTGCTTTTTGATAAGCTACAGAACGATTTGGATTTTGCGGAACCAGCCAATGGTCACCAACAACGCTTTTTAGATATATTGAACAAATCCAAAGGAGTCGAAACCATTCCGACTGAAAGGAAGCATTCTTGGATACGTATATTTTCAATAGCCGCCACCATAGCTATTCTGTTATCAATAGGTATAGCCAAATTCAATACCTCAAGCAGTATTGAGGAAAAGGTTGCGCAAATTTCTCCGGAAGCTTCTAAAACTCAATTTTATTTTGCCAGTTTAATTGAAGAACAAGTCAAAGAATTAAATTCTGAGAAATCTCTTGAGAACGAAAGAATTATAAACGATGCTATGATTCAATTGAAAAAACTTGAAACAAACTACAGTAAAATGGAACAAGATTTATTAAACGGGGGTAACAGTAAATTAATACTAAGTGCCATGATAACAAATTTCCAAACTAGAATAGAACTTCTAAATGAAGTTATGATACAGATAGAGAATATTAAAACCATAAAAAATACAAATGATGCGAATTACACTATTTAAATATACCTGGTTACTGGTCGTCGCTTTTACTACAACTATTAATGCCAATAATATTGGTTTTGATGGAAAGCATACCAAAGAAAAAACTATAAAAAAAGAATTTAATGTAAGCCCTAACGCGCTTTTAAAAGTCAGCAATTCTTATGGCAATCTAAATATTACGTCTTGGAACGAGAACCGAGTTGTAATAGAGGTACATATTAAGACCAACGGCAACAATGAAGAAAAAGTTCAAAAAAAATTAGATGAAATATCTATTGATTTTGAAGCAAGTAATGACCAAGTTTCGGCTGAAACTATCTTTAAAAAAAATAGCAACGGCTGGGGATGGAATTGGGGCAATAACAATAACGTTAACATGCAAATCAATTACACTATTAAAGTTCCTGTTAAAAACAATGTAGATTTAAACAACGATTACGGTAATATAATCTTAGATAGAATCGATGGTCATGCCAAAATTAATTGTGATTATGGTCGACTTGAAATTGGAGAACTAAGAGGTAGAAATAATCGTTTAAATTTTGATTACACATCTAAGTCTACTATTGAATATATTAATAGTGGCGAAATTAGAGCAGATTATTCCGGTTTCACTATAGAAAAAGCAGGTAATCTTAGCATAAATGCGGACTATACAAATGCCAGTATTGGTGTAATGGAAAATTTGGAATATACCAGTGACTACGGTAACATGGATATAAAAGAATTGAAAAGTATTGACGGTAATGGCGATTATATTGCAGTAAAACTAGGTGTTGTTCATGGTGATATTTCTATTGTTGCAGATTATGGTTCAATAAGAATAGATGAACTTGCTGCCGATGCAGGCAATGTAAATATTAGAACAGATTATACAGGTATTAAAATAGGTTATAATAGCCAATATCACTTCGATTTTGATATAACCACAAGTTATGCAGGTGTAAGTGGAAAAGATAATTTCACCATTAATATCAGTACAGAAAAATCTTCCGATAAACACTATGAAGGTTTTTATGGCTCGAAAGGAAGTGGAAATAAAGTAACCCTATCAAGTGATTACGGCGGAATAAGTTTTACTAAAAAATAATCAATCAAATTAAAACGAAAAACATGAAAAAATTAAGCGTATTACTATTAACAGGTTTAATCACCCTATCCTGTTCTGCTCAATGGGGAAAAACCATTAAAGGAAATGGAAACAATGTTACTATAGAAAGAAGCACCGGAGATTATGAAGGAATCGCAGTCTCTGGTTGGTTCGATGTAGATATAGTTTCAGGCAAAGAAGGTGAAATTACGCTACAGGGCGAAGAAAACCTTTTGGAGTATATTATCACAGAGGTTAAAGATGGGAAATTGGTCATTAAAACGGAAAAGGGTATCAACCTCAAAAGCAGTAACTGGAAATCTGAAATTCGAATTACCGTTCCGGTTGAAACAATCAGTTCAGTCTCCATGTCTGGTTCGGGAGACATCGTTGGCAAAACAAAAATAAAATCTGATAAATTCAGTACGGCAATGTCGGGTTCTGGAGATATTACTTTAGATATTGACTCAAATTTGATATCCGCTAGCATGTCTGGTTCTGGAGACATAACCTTGAGTGGCAAAACTACCGATTTTGACGCCACTGTTTCTGGAAGTGGTGATATTGAAGCATATAATCTTGAAGCGGAAAATGTAAGTGCTACTGTATCTGGATCTGCGGATATTCAAGTAACTGCTAAAAAATCAATTAAGGCAAGAGTTTCTGGCTCAGGTGATATCTCATATAAAGGCAATCCTGAGAAAGTAGACACTAAAACTTCTGGATCCGGTGATATTTCTAGAGGATAATTTATAAAATCAAAATAACGAACGATCAATTAAAAAAGTCCCTTTTAAAGGGGCTTTTTTAATTCCTTTACTCGTAACAATAAGAACATGCCAATTAAAAAGAAAAGCCCTAAGAATATAATTGAACTTCTCATACTACCTGTCAATTGAGCTACAACACCATAAAGTAAAGTACCGATAATGATTCCTATTTTTTCAGCAACATCATAAAAACTAAAAAAGGAGGTTGTATCCTTAGTCTGTGGTAGAAATTTGGAATAGGTTGATCTAGACAATGCCTGAATACCCCCCATTACTAAACCAACACAACCTGCGGCAATATAAAAATCGGTTGGTGTGATTACGAAATATGCATAAATACATATACAAACCCAAAGTGCATTAACAACAATCAGTGTTTTTATATTACCAAATTTTTCAGAAGCTTTAGCAGTAACGGTAGCACCTAAAATCGCTACTAACTGTATAACTAAAATACTAACGATAAGCCCGGTTGTACGTTCCGAGTCTGTACCCCATGCTATTTCTTCTTCCCCGAAATATGTAGCTATCAACATTACGGTTTGTACCGCCATGCTATAAACGAAAAATGCTCCTAGATATCTTTTGAGCTTTACTTGCTCACCAAGTTGATTCCATACTAATTTTAGTTCCTTAAATCCGTTTAATACTATATTGGTTCTTTCCCCTTCCTTCTTGTAGCCTTGTGGCAAATAGTAAAAACTATATTGCGCAAAAAGTATCCACCAAATACCTACGGTAACGAATGAATATTTCATTGCTTTTATTTCCGCTGAACCGGCTTCATCAGTAGTTATACCAAATAAGTCTGGCTTCATGACCATTGCCAAATTAAAAATTAAAAGAATTACACTACCTACATATCCCAAAGAAAAGCCCTTTGCACTTATCGCGTCTTGTTGTTTTGGAAACGCAACATCTGGCAAATAAGAATTATTGATTGCAAAACTTACCCAAAAGCCTACCAATCCAAAGAAATAAGATGCTAATCCTATGTAAATATTTTCCAAGGAAAACCAATAAAGCCCTATACATGAAATTCCGCCTAAATAGCAGAAAAACTTCATGAATACTTTTTTGTTACCTAAATAATCTGCTATCCCAGAAACTAATGGGGTTACTATGGCGATAAAAACAAATGCTAATGAGGTGACATAACTAATTAACGGTGCTCTTGCTATCTCACCTCCAAAAACTGTAACCTTCTCGATTCCTGCAACCCTAAATAAAGCGCCATAAAATATGGGGAACACTGCTGATGAAATTACTAAGCTATATACCGAATTGGCCCAATCATAAAAGGCCCATGCGTTCAATAATTTTTTACTTCCTTTTAAAACTAGTGTTTTCCCCATACATAAAAATAAAAGCCGCTCATTTCTGAACGGCTTCAATATACAATAATGCATTAAGTTTTATTTAAATTTAGTCACTCCAAATTTTGCGGCTTCAGCAGCAGCATCTGGTGCCCAAGCAGAAAGGTTATTTATTCTTGTATCGTTAGATGGGTGGGTACTCGTAAATTCTGGTGGTGCTTGTCCTCCACTTTTCGCTTTCATACGCTTCCAAAGTTCTGCAGCTTCGTAAGGGTCATAACCAGCTATCGCCATAATCTGCAAACCAATAAGGTCAGCTTCCGTTTCATGACCTCTACTAAAGGGCAACATTACCCCAACTTGAGACCCTATACCGTATGCTTGGTTAAATATATTACGTTTCTGCTCATCTTGAATTGCAATGTTCCCTGCAACTGCCCCTAATTGTTGAAGTGTACCTGCACTCATTCTTTGCGCTCCATGATCCGCCAATGCATGAGCTACTTCGTGGCCCATTACTACCGCTACACCTGTTTCTGACTGGGTAATTGGTAAAATACCTGTATAAAATACAATTTTACCACCTGGCATACACCAAGCATTTACAGTTTCATCATTCACTAAATTATATTCCCACTTATAGTCCTTTAAATAACCTGGGTGACCATTGGCAGTTAACCAACGTTCTGCGGCAGAGGAAATTCGTTGTCCTACTCTAGTTATCATTTGAGCATCGGCGGTACCGGTGACAACCTTATTCTCTGTTAAAAATTGGTCATACTGTGCAAATGCAGAAGGAAACACCTGACTATTAGGATAAAAATTTAAAGTTTTCTGTCCCGTAAATGGATTTACCTTACAAGCAGATACCCCTACAAATACAAGGGTTATTAATACTATTTTTTTCATATTCAGTTTTTAAGTTAATGGTAATAAAATACAAAGTTATTCTTTTCCTGACAGATGTAATGACGTAAAGTTTTTGTCAATCCGTAAAATGTTATCTCCACCAAAAATTAAACTCTCTAATTCTATTTCTTCATTATCTACCATTACGCTTTCAATTTGAAAGGGTAAACCATGAAGATTAAGTTTAATTGTTTCATATTCCGTTTCAAAACTTCCATCTTTAAATAATTGTATTGTCAACGAATTTTCTTTCCCGGTCAATTTATAATTACTTAAAGCATATCTTCCCTTTTTATAATCATACCCATTATTCGCGTCTTCATATACTTCTGATGCTTCTACACCTTCTTTATAATAAACCTCTAACAACAGTTCTTCAATTTTCTTTTCACCTACATATTGCTGAATTGGATATTTGGGAATTATAGCTCCTGCCTTTATAAAAATTGGTAATTTATCTAAGCCCGCCGCAACCCATTTTTCTTTACCTCCTATTACCGAATCGTGAGTCCAAAAATCATACCATTCTCCTTTAGGTATATACATTCTACGTCCTTGAGCATTTGGTTCTTGTATCGGACAAACCAATATTTTCTCACCAAAAATAAATTCATCTGTTCTAAAGTGTGTTTGGGTATCTTCTTGATCATAATACACCAATGACTGAATCATTGGCCTATTTTCTTTGGTATACTTATAAAACATGGTATACAAATAAGGTAAAAGTTGGTATCTTAATTCTATAAACTTTCGAACTATATCTGTAATTTCTACACCAAAAGACCAAGGTTCTTGGTCACCGTGATCCCCACTTGAATGAACTCTACAGAATGGATGAAAAATTCCTAATTGAATCCACCTTGCAAATAATTCACCGTCTGGTTGTTCTGCAAATCCGCCAATATCAGAACCTACAAAAGAGTATCCGCTTAAACACATTCGCTGCATTTGTACGTTTGCTATCCATAAATGCTCCCAAGTAGCAACATTATCTCCAGTCCATGTAGACGAGTATCTTTGTGTACCGGCAAATGCCGCTCTTGTTATCACAAATGGCCTTTTTGGATATACATATTTTTTAACGCCTTCATAAGTTGCCCTAACCATTTGCATACCATAAACATTATGGGCTTTTCTATGCGTGCATGGGTGGCCATCATAATTATGTCTAGTATCCAATGGTGCTGTTTTAGTAGGCACTTCCATTACAGCAGGCTCGTTCATATCGTTCCACACTGCATGAACACCTAATTCAGACATAAATTCTTTATACAATTCGGCCCACCATTCTCGTACTGCAGGATTTGTAAAATCAGGAAAATTACATTCTCCTGGCCATACCTTACCATGCATTAAAGGACCATCCCCCCTTTTACAGAAATAGTCATTTTCTAAGGCTTCATTATATACCCAATAATCATGATCCACTTTTATACCTGGATCAATCATTATAACAGTTTTAAATCCGTCTTGCTCAAGTTCCTGTATCATTCTTTTTGGATCAGGAAAATGATTCTTGTCCCAAGTAAAACACCTAAAACCATCCATATAATCTATATCCAGATATATGGCATCACAAGGTATTCTCCGACTTCGAAATTCGCTAGCAACTTCTTTTACATTACTCTCTGGGTAATAGCTCCATTTAGATTGATGAAAGCCTAGTGCCCACATTGGTGGCAATTCTGGTGTACCGGTCAGATTAGAATAAGAACTAACAACCCTCGACATATCTGGGCCAAAAATAAAATAGTAATTTAGTTCACCCCCATCAGCCCAAAAACTAGTAATATTTCTACGTTCTTGTGAAAAATCAAAACTCGTTTTAAAACTATTATCAAAAAAAATTCCATAAGCTTTACCTTTACTCAACCCAATATAAAAAGGTATTGCCTTATATAATGGATCTTGCTCTTTTGCAAATGCAAATTGGTCGGTCACCCAATTCTCTACTTTTTTACCTTTAAGATTACTGTGCATGGCTTTATCGCCCATGCCGAAAAAACTTTCACCTATTTGGGAAATCTTACTCATTTTAACGGTATTCCCCCCGTACTCATAGTTCTCTTCCCAATGAAAACCTAGCTCATCTTCATTTATAATATTACCTTCTATATCTGAAATCTGAATTCTAAGGGTTTTCTTATCAACTAAAATACTTAACCTGGCAGTAGATATAATATACTCTGAATTGTTCTCTACAACATCTAACTTGCTATAACCCATTGTACTATCGGGATCTATAGCGTAAGAAAAATCTGGTTCGAAATTGTAATTTGTAGCATATCTAAAACGAACTAAACTACCTCTAAGAATTGTTATTTGTAGAACGACACCGTTCTCTGTTGTGAAATATAACTTATCTGTATCTTGTGTAAACTCGACTATATGGTTAGGGTATAAATTACCTTTATATTCAAGCTCTGTATTTGTTATCATGAAAATGTTGTTAAGTGGATGTCAAATAAACACCAAAAAGTAATCATAAAATGTTTACGGTGAACTGTATAGATTAAAATTACTACCCTAAAATTATAATACCTAAAGGTGGAATTGTAATTTCAATTGATTTTTTGTGTCCGTGAGAGGCCTTAGTAGAAACTTTGATAACTTTATTCAAATTACCGCCACCACCATATTTTACATCATCACTATTTAAAATCTCTTTAATCTTACCTTTTTTAGGCATGCCTATCCGATAATTTTCACGCGGAATTGGTGTGAAATTGCAAACTACTATTAAATCATTTTCTTCATCATGACCTTTACGTATATATGTTAAAACTGAATTATCATGATCACTGTAGTCTATCCATTGAAAACCTTCTGGGCTAAATTGCTTTTCATACATCGCAGGAGAACTTTTGTACAGATGATTCAAATCTTTAACAAAATCCTGAATTCCAGCATGACCTTCATATTGTAACAAATGCCAATCTAAACTTTGTTCAAAATTCCATTCTGCAGTTTGCCCAAACTCACCCCCCATAAATGTAAGTTTTGTACCAGGGTGTGTAAACATATACCCAAAAAGAAGCCTTAAGTTAGCAAAGCGCTGCCATTCATCGCCTGGCATTCTATATACCAGTGATTGCTTACCATAAACTACCTCATCATGTGAAAATGGCAGCATAAAACGCTCTGTAAAGGCATAGGTCATACTAAAGGTAAGGTCATTTTGATGATGTCTTCTGTATATAGTTTCTTTTTGAAAAAACTGTAATGTATCATGCATCCAACCCATCATCCATTTCATTCCAAAGCCTAAACCGCCATGTTCTACCGATTTTGTGACACCCGAAAATGCAGTAGATTCTTCGGCTATTGTCTGTACTCCATCAAAATTCGAATATACCGCTTCATTAAATTCACGTATAAATGATATGGCTTCTAAATTTTCGTTATTGCCATATATATTTGGTTCCCATTCCCCATCTTCCCTAGAATAGTCTAGGTATAGCATAGAGGCAACTGCATCTACACGCAATCCATCTACATGGTATTGATCCAACCAAAATAGGGCATTACTAATAAGAAAGGCCCTTACCTCGTTTCTGCCATAATTGAAAATTAAACTTTTCCAATCTGTGTGATATCCTTTTCGCCTATCTGGATGCTCATATAAATTCGAACCATCAAAGAAACCAAGGCCATGCGCATCTTCTGGAAAATGAGAAGGAACCCAATCTAAAATCACTCCAATATCGTTTTGATGAAAGGTATCTACCAACATTTTAAACTCTTCTGGTGTTCCAAATCTTGAAGTAGGCGCAAAATAACCTGTTAATTGATATCCCCATGATGGATCATAAGGGTACTCCATTATCGGCATAAACTCTATATGGGTATACCCCATTTCTTTAACATAAGAAACAAGATCTACAGCCAACTCTTTGTAGGTCATGAACTTATTATCCGCATTCTTTTTCCAAGAGCCTAAATGAACCTCATAAACAGAATAAGGTTTATCTAAACCATTTTTCTCTTTTCTATAGCTCATCCAATCCTTATCATTCCACTTATGATCAGCGGTCCATATTATTGAAGCGGTGTTAGGTGGATGCTCGCAAAATCTTGCAAAAGGATCTGCCTTTTCTGTCCAAATATCATTATTGCTAGACTGAATCTTATATTTATAAACTTCTCCCTTTCCAACATTTGGAATAAATCCTTCCCATATACCACTAGCGTCCCAACGAACATTTAACTTGTGCTCATCTGCATTCCAAGCATTAAAATTCCCGATAACAGATACAGATTTGGCACTAGGTGCCCAAACTGAAAAATACGTCCCTTTTACACCATCTATCTCAATTAAGTGAGAACCAAGCTTTTCATAAAGGCGATAATGCTTGCCGCTTTTAAAAAGGTTAATATCAAATTCAGTAAATAAAGAGTGAACTTTTACGTTAGGCATATTATCGTGTAATTATTTGAGCAAAGCTAATCATCTTAGAAAGACGGCCAACAATGAATGTTTTTCGTTAAAATTAATGCAGTTAATATCCGATTTATATATTGATTTACCAAAAATGGAACACTTTTTGAACTAACTGTAAAACAATTATACAAAAACTGAATAATAAAAGTATTATGAAAAAACTGAACTTATTTTTAGGAGCACTCGTTACTATATTTTTTATTTCATGCGAAGGACCTCAAGGACCTCCAGGTTATGATGGTTTCGACGGGATTGATGGTGCAGATGGGCAAGATGGAATTAACATCTTGGGAAAAGTAATGGATATTGAAGGTTCTTTTACTCTTCAAAATGATTATTCAATTTTTTATGAATTCCCCCAAACCGTGGAAGTTTTTGAGACTGATGTAGTTTTAGTTTATTTGTTATGGGATGAAACCGTAGATGGTAACGGTGACTTAGTAGATATTTGGAGATTAATGCCACAAACAAGAATACTAGACCAAGGCTTGTTACAATACAACTTTGATTATACTTTCTTTGATGTAAATATTTTCTTAGAATCAGATTTTGATTTAAGCACTTTACCGGCAGGGGACACAGATAATCAAATATTTAGAATTGCGGTTTTGCCTGCAGAATCAACAACAGGCAAATTAGATACATCGGATATTAACTCGGTAATGGCGCATTTGGGAGTAAAAGAAGAGAATATTCAAAAAATAAAACTGGATTAATTATAGAAACTAAGCTTACAGCATCTAAAGTCTTTGGGTAAACCTAAAGACTTTTTTATTTCTATATTTTTTTTAAAACCTTAACTTAAAAGGTTATGTAAATACAATAACTTGAAAGGAATATAAAAGAATAACGACAGAATAAAAAAATTGAAAATGAAAATGAAAATTGGAGTAGCGCTATTAGTGCTTTTTGCTAGCTGTAAGGGTACATCGCAAGAAAAAGAAATGGCCACAGATACAAATGTGGAAAACACAAAAAAATTTGCTGTTCAGAAAACAAATGCTGAATGGAAAAAAGAATTGACTGATGCTGAATATTACGTTCTACGTGAATCTGCTACGGAAAACCCATTTTCCAGTGAATTATTGAAGATTAAAAAGAAGGGTACTTATGTTTGCGCCGCCTGTGCCACTCCCCTATTTAAAAGTCAAACCAAATTTGATTCAGGTACGGGTTGGCCAAGTTTTTATCAAGAAATTGAAGGTAATGTAGGGTATGAAATTGATAACACTTACGGAGTAAGGACAGAGGAACATTGTGCTACCTGCGGTGGACATTTAGGTCATGTATTTGAAGATGGCCCGGAACCTACGGGTTTACGTCATTGCATTAATGGAGTTGCATTAAAATTTGTGCCTGCTGAATAATCTAATCAATTTTAAAGTTAAATAAAGAGGCCTAATTAGGTCTCTTTATTGTTTATTAAGTAATTACGATACCGCGTTGTTAGAAAATTGAATTATAAAAATATCACAATTAGAAATTAAAGGTCATATTTTAAAATCCTATTCTCAATTTCGATTTGGTTTTGTACTTTTGCACCTCATTTCAAACATCAAAAAAACAAAATATGAGCAGTTTCGACATTATTGTTTTAGGTAGTGGTCCAGGAGGATATGTAACCGCTATCAGGGCTTCACAATTAGGTTTTAAGACCGCTATTATTGAAAAAGAAAGTCTTGGAGGCGTTTGTTTAAATTGGGGCTGTATACCAACTAAAGCTTTATTGAAATCTGCGCAAGTATTTGAATACCTGAAACATGCAGATGATTATGGAATAAAGGTTGAAGGTGTTGACAAAGATTTTGATGCTGTTGTAAAAAGAAGCCGCGGCGTTGCAGACGGTATGAGCAAAGGTGTTCAGTTCTTAATGAAGAAGAACAAAATCGAAGTAATAAAAGGGTATGGTACGTTAAAAGCTGGTAAGAAAGTTTCGGTTAAGGCTGAAGATGGTACTGTTACGGAATATAGCGCTAACAATATAATTATTGCAACTGGTGCTCGAAGTCGTGAATTACCAAGTTTACCACAAGATGGCAAGAAAATTATAGGATACCGTGAAGCAATGACCTTAAACAAGCAACCTAAGAGCATGATTGTTGTAGGTAGTGGAGCTATCGGTATTGAATTCGCTTACTTCTATAATTCTATGGGTACTGATGTAACTGTAGTTGAATATTTACCAAATATAGTGCCTGTTGAAGATGAAGATGTTTCTAAACAATTAGAGAGAAGCTTTAAAAAAGCAGGAGTTAAAATTATGACGTCCGCAGAGGTTACTTCTGTTGATACGTCTGGTGATGGAGTTAAAGCCACCGTAAAAACTGCTAAAGGAGAACAAATTCTACAAGCTGATATAGTATTATCTGCAGTTGGTATTAAGACCAATATTGAAAATATAGGCTTAGAAGATGTAGGTATTGCTACAGACCGTGATAAAATTCTAGTAAACGATTTTTACCAAACAAATATACCAGGCTATTATGCTATTGGTGATGTAACACCTGGACAAGCTCTTGCTCACGTAGCTTCTGCAGAAGGTATTCTTTGCGTTGAAAAATTAGCAGGTATGCATGTAGAGCCCTTAGATTATGGAAATATACCTGGTTGTACTTATTGCTCTCCTGAAATTGCTTCAGTTGGTTTAACAGAAAAGCAAGCGAGAGACAAAGGCATTGACATTAAGGTTGGTAAATTCCCATTCTCTGCAAGCGGTAAAGCAAAAGCATCTGGAGCTTCTGATGGGTTCGTTAAAGTTATATTCGATGCAAAATATGGAGAATGGCTAGGTTGCCATATGATAGGTGCCGGTGTAACCGATATGATCGCTGAGGCAGTTTTAGGACGCAAACTAGAAACTACAGGCCATGAAGTACTGAAAGCAATTCACCCGCACCCAACTATGAGTGAAGCAGTTATGGAAGCGGTTGCAGCGGCGTACGACGAAGTAATTCATTTATAACCATTTTCAATAAATACTTAGTATGTTAAAATTATTTCGAGCAACGGCAATTTTAGAAGGAATCTCCTATTTGGCGTTGTTCGGAGTAACTATGCCATTAAAATATTGGGCAGAGATACCTGGGCCGAATAAATTAGTCGGCTATGCTCATGGCGCACTATTTATTACTTTTATAGCACTTACGATTTTGGTTGGCTATCAGAAAAAATGGGACATAAAGAAATTTCTTATTTTTGGAGCAGCCTCTCTTCTACCCTTTGCTACTTTCTATGTTGAAGAAAAATATTTAAGGTCAGAAAAAGTAGATTAATCTTAATCTATCGTAGTGAGCTCATAAATTTTACCGTCAAAACTACAGAGGTATAACTCATTATTTTCATCTATTCCGAAAGAAGAAATATTTAAGCCAGTTTCTAATAGTAATTTATTATTTCCGGCTTCATCTAAAGCCCAAATTCTACCTGAAATAAAATCACCTTAGATGTAATACCCTTTTAAAGTAGGTAATTCATTTCCGTGATAAACATAACCACCGGTAACCGATTTATCATTATTGCTATGGCCATATTCATAATGTGGAGCTATTAAATCTGTTGCATCACATTCACTTTTCTGATAACAAGAACTACCTTCGAGAATATTCCAACCATAATTCCCTCCTTTTACTATAAGGTCTATTTCTTCTAACTCATCTTGACCTACATCGGCTGCCCATATCGTATTGGTTTGAACGTCAAAACTAAATCGCCACGGATTTCTTAGTCCGTACGCATAAATTTCTCCTCTAGCATTTTCATTCTCTACAAACGGATTGTCAATCGGTATCGCATAGCTCAATCCTGCATCTTGATTGTTTACATCAATTCGTAAAATTTCACCTAAAAGTGTTTCTAAGTTTTGAGCATTTCCGTCAGGGTCACCCGCACCGCCACCATCACCTGAAACAATGTATAAATATCCATCAGAACCAAAAGCCAATTGACCTCCATTATGATTTGTCTTGGGTTGGGCTATTTCCAATAAAATAGTTTCGCTTGACTCATCTACCATATTAGCGTTCGTTTCAGATACTTTAAAACGAGAAATAACCGCTAGGCTCTCACTCGGTGTATAGGTAACATAAAGAAAACCATTGGAAATATAATCTGGATGAAAGGCAAATCCCAAAAGGCCCAATTCACTTGCCGTAACTGTTTTATTTGAAATATCTAAAAAAATAGAAGCCTCTTCAACAGAGTTAATATTATCAAAGGACTTTATAACACCTGCTTTTTCAGCAACGAATATTCTGTTAGTTCTGTCTTGAGGGGACTGTAAATCTAATGGATTTGAAAAAGTTAAATATAGGAAAAGCATTGCTTAGAGAAATTGAATCATCAACTATAGGAGTGAGAGCTATATCCTCTTTATCACTGCACGAAATAGTTATAAATGCAGATATGCTCAAAAGTACTAGACCAATTCTTTTCATAACTATAGATTTTACATCTATTTACGAATTAGGTAAGCACATCAGATGTTAAAGCTTTCTTGTATTTATAATAAAAAACTTTCGATAGCTAAATCATAACTTTTAAGTCCGAAGCCAAGAATAACACCATTCGCGGCAGCAGAAATATATGAAACATGTCTAAATTCTTCGCGTTTATGGGTATTTGAAATATGCACTTCAACTACAGGAGCGGTTACTGCCTTTACCGCATCGCCAATACCTACAGAGGTATGCGTGTAAGCAGCGGCATTTAAAACTATACCGTCATAGGAAAAACCTCTTTCCTGAATTTTTGAAATAAGTTCTCCTTCGATATTAGATTGAAAGTACTCTAACTCAACATCTTTAAATTTGTTTTGAAGTTTTGAAAAGTAATCTTCAAATGTTTCAGCTCCGTAAACATCTGGCTCCCTTTTCCCTAAAAGATTTAAATTGGGACCATTAATTATGATAATCTTCATGTATCAAAAGTAACAAATGTTGATTAACAAATAGATAATAAATTGTGGAAGTATGATTACTTCACATACTAATTGGCCTTATCGGCGAGTTCTATACTTCGGCTCAAAATTATACACAATACCAAGAGTTAAAGTAGACCAAGTAGCCTCATCTAATTCAATACCTGTATATGAAAAATTAAGCTCTACACTTGAGCTCATTAAATAGGCAATTGTTGGTCTGTAATATAAACCCCCATCATTACCTTCACTAACACCTAAAGCCCAACCTACATTACCACCAAATGAGAAATCGTTCGATGTCCAAATACGTACTCCTGCTGATATAGGGGCAAACTGTACTGGTTTTAAATCTGCACGTACAATATTAGATTGAAATGTTTCTGCAAAACCATGTATAAAACCTACTGCAGGTCCTATATCCACTACTTCCCCCAAAGGATACATGTATGAAACATCAGCACCAACAACTACGCTAAGTGCCTCATTAAAATCATTAAAAGGCAAACCAGCTTGAATACCCATTTTAAATCCTTCTTGGGCAAAAATTTGACTCGCAAAAATGGTCATAACTAGAAGTAACAAAATCTTTCTCATATTTAATGGTATAATTTTTATTAACCTAGAACGAATTGAAACAGCAAATAGTATTCAACAAAAGGGTATAAAAAAGGGGGACATAGTTCCCCTTTTAAATTTAAATGACTTTAACACTTATTCAATTACATATCTAATACCTATACCAAAAGCCCCAACTTAATTACCTAAATACTCTCCAAGACCCATAAATGGTCTCCATTCGAAAGAAAAAACGAATGGAACATTATTTATTTTTTAATCAAGTCCAGCAATAGGTCTAAGCGGTACCTCTGCTCCAAAACCATCACCTAATAATAAAATTGATTGGGAATTAATTAGAGTAAATATGAAAACTAATATTAAATCTTCAAATACTGGAAACCTAGTATTTAATATGATTCATACTTTATTTTTAATTAATGTAATATCTATCTTTAAACCATGAATTGGCAACATGCTCTTAAAGATTATACCATGTATCTTAAGTTAGAACGTGGGTTATCAAAAAATTCTATACAAAGCTATACTCGTGATATTGAGAAACTAATGTCTTTCTTAGATTCCCATTCCATTACTGTAAATCCCATTCAAATAGAAAAAGATATTATTCAACGATTTATATATGAAATCGCCAAGGTAGTCAACCCAAGATCACAGGCACGAATCATATCAGGCCTTAAAAGTTTTTTCAACTATCTAATTTTTGAGGATTATAGAAAAGACAATCCGTTAGATTTAATTGAGTCCCCAAAAATAGGGCGAAAATTACCCGACACTCTTTCTGAAAACGAAATAGATAAATTAATTAAAGCTATTGATTTAGGTTCTAATGAAGGGGAACGCAATCGTGCGATGCTTGAAACTTTGTATGGTTGTGGTTTACGGGTTTCTGAACTTATTGACTTGAAAATATCTGACCTATTTTTTGAGGAAGATTTTATTAAAGTTACCGGTAAAGGCGATAAACAACGTTTTGTTCCTATTAGTCCTGTGAACAAAAAGTATATTAATATCTACAGAAATGAAATTAGGGTTCACTTAAATATTCAAGAAGGATTTCAAGATATACTTTTTCTTAACCGACGGGGAAAACAACTTACACGAGCTATGATTTTCACCATTGTAAAAAATTTAGCGGTTACTATTGGGTTGCAGAAAAATATAAGTCCGCATACTTTTAGACATTCCTTTGCCACTCATTTACTTGAAAATGGTGCCGATTTACGAGCCATTCAGCAAATGCTAGGGCATGAAAGTATAACTACTACAGAAATTTATATGCATGTGGATCGCTCACATTTAGCCGAGGTTATGAATACCTTTCACCCGAGAAAAAGCGATTAAAATTTCCACTTACTGCCTATGGTATAAACTGCTGGCATTTTTACCAAAGTTTCTCCAAAAGCACCAATGTTTGAATTATTCAGCTGAACATTACGTTTCGCCTCTATCATAAAATTATCACTAATATCATAACCTGAACCTGCGACAAAACCAAGACGATAAGGTACTGCTACTTTTCCTGCATCTTCAGTAGCCACTTCCACTTCTACACCAGAGAGTAAGTATAGTTTTTCATTTAAATACACCTTACCAATCAAACTTGACCTAAACCTCTCCGTTAACAAATATGTATCATAAAACCCTTGAAGTTCAAATTGTGTAGATTTAGATATTCCATATTGCACCATAAACGATTTATGTACATCACCAATCGCAGAAATGGGATAAGCATGCCCAGAAATTGACAAACCTATTAATGATGAAGGGCTTTTCGTTGGAGGTGATTCCTCCGTTGTCTGCCCAATAGCTATAATTACAAACAAAAATAAATAGCCACATACCAATACTTTCATATCACAGGTTTTTAAAGTGATGCTGATTTCCTGTAGAAGGTATTCTAAAAATAACGGCAAAAGAAATACTTAGCAAAACTTTAACCGCCAAACTTTTAGGTATTAAAGCACTTTGACCTATAATTCTTAATGATTATATCCTAAATGAATTGCCTTAATCCTTAAACTGACTGTAGTCTCTTTTAAAAGGTCTTATAATCAATCGAGCTTCACGATCAAACCTAATATAGTTATATACCCAGTTGATGAATACGACCATTTTATTCCTAAATCCGATTAGAAAGAACAAGTGTACGAACATCCAAACAAACCAGGCAAAGACGCCTTGAAAACGATATCCTTTTATATCACATACGGCTTTATTTCGACCAATTGTCGCCATACTTCCTTTGTCAATGTACTCAAAAGATTTCATCGATTTATGTGCCAGCAACCGCTCTAAGTTCTCCGCTAATAATCGACCTTGCTGAATTGCAGGTTGTGCTACCATAGGATGCCCACGAGGATAATCTTCTGTTACCATACAAGCAATATCCCCAATGGCAAAAATATCAGGATGGCCTTTAACTTGATTAAATTCATTAACATTGATTCTATTACCACCTGCTATTAAATCTACTGCATCTAAACCTTTAATTCCCGCGCCTTTTACCCCTGCAGCCCATACTACAGTAGCAGTTTCGAAAACCAAATCAGTTTTTGTCGTTACTGTTTTACCATTGTAACCAGTTACCCTAACTCCTTTCCAAACTTGAACTCCCAATTCCTCTAAAAAATCTTCCGCTTTTTTTGAAGCCTGAGCACTAAAACCTGGCAAAAGACAATCACCACCTTGTACTATGTTAATTTGCGCCCTTCTGGTATCTAAATCTGGATAATCTTTAGGCAGAATACCCTTTTTAATCTCTGCCAATGCACCAGAAAGCTCTACCCCTGTTGGACCACCACCAACTATAACAAAATTCATTAAAGCATCTCGCTCATGATAGTCGTCGGTTAAAAGTGCTTGCTCAAAATTTTCAAGAATTAAACTTCTAAGATTAAGCGATTGCGGTACAGACTTCATCGACATGGCATTTTTTTCAATCTCTTCATTTCCAAAGAAATTGGTTTCAGAGCCAGTAGCTACAACCAAATAATCATATGAAAGGTCGCCTATATTTGTATTAATTTTCTTTTTGAGCGGGTCAACATTTTCGACCTCAGCTAAACGAAAATAAAAATTATCATATCCGATTAAAACCTTTCGTAAGGGATAAGCAATAGAATCTGGTTCAAGACCACCTGTAGAAACTTGGTATAATAAGGGTTGAAAAGTATGGTAATTATTCTTATCTATAAGAACGACTTGTACTTCTTTTTTACTCAGTTTTTTGGCTAAGGAAACTCCGCCAAACCCACCACCTATAATAACAATTCTAGGATAGCTTGAAAGTGGTATGTTCATAATGTATTACTTAAATGCAAAACTAAACAAATGCACTTCTACTTTAAAATAATATTCTGTTTTTAGTATATTTAAGGTCTAACTACAAACAATTCCAAAAATGCAAAAAACCTTATTTTTATTGGCGGTACTTAGTACTTCCTTTTTTACAATACAAGCTCAAAAGAGCGAAAAAGAAATTCTTAAAAATTTAGAGCAAAAAAGTGAAGATTATGGAAATATAGCCCAGAACATATGGGAATTCGCAGAAATGGGCTACCAAGAAGAGCAAAGCTCTGGCCTATTACAAAAGACATTACAAGATGCTGGCTTTACCATTAAAAAAGGAGTTGCGGGCATACCAACTGCTTTCATTGCAGAATATGGTAGCGGAAGTCCTGTTATAGCTATTATGGGTGAATTTGATGCGCTACCTGGCCTTTCTCAAAAAGCGACAGCTGAAAAAGAATCGGCAGGGAAAGCGGCCGGACATGCATGTGGTCACCATCTATTTGGTACAGCATCTACAGCTGCTGCGATTTCAACTAAAGAATGGTTAGAAGCTAATAAATCTAAAGGTACCATTCGTTTTTACGGCACACCAGCAGAAGAAGGCGGTTCTGGAAAAGTATATATGGTTCGCGAAGGTCTTTTCAATGATGTTGATATTGCCCTTCACTGGCACCCTGGAGACGAAAACGAAGCAAATGCTGGTGCAGCATTGGCGAACAAATCCGCTAAATTCAGATTTTATGGTATCTCGGCCCATGCGGCGGGTTCTCCTGAAAAAGGTCGTTCAGCTTTAGATGGCGTTGAAGCTATGGATATGATGGTCAATATGATGCGTGAGCATATTCCTCAAGAAGCTCGAATACATTATGTGATTACGGATGGCGGTAAAGCCCCAAATGTGGTTCCTGATTTTGCTGAAGTATATTACTATGCCCGCCATAATAATCGTGATGTTGTTATTGATATTTTTGACCGTATGGTGAAATCTGCCGAAGGTGCTGCTTTAGGTACAGGTACGACAATGGATTATGAAATGATTGGTGGTACGCATGAACTATTACCAAACCTTACTTTACAGAAATTGATGCACGAGAATCTTTCTGAAGTAGGTGGTATTGAATACACTGCTGAAGAAAAAGTGTTTGCGGATAAAATTGCAATGTCATTAGGAATGGATAAAGCAGATTTAGATACTGCAAAAAATGTTCAACCTTATAAAACGGAAGCTAGGGCTTATGGCTCTACCGATGTTGGTGACGTTAGTTTCACTGTACCTACAGTTGGTTTTGGAACTGCAACATGGGTGCCTGGAACCCCTGCACATAGCTGGCAAGCAGTTGCTGCCGGTGGAACATCTATTGGTAGAAAAGGAATGATGGTTGCAGCAAAAACGTTGACCAAAACAGCTATTGACCTGTTCAAGGATAAAAAATTGATAGAAATGGCAAAGTCTGAATTTCTAGAGCAAAGAGGTGCTGATTTTAAATATATACCTCTTTTAGGTGATAGAGCACCTGCATTAGATTA
This sequence comes from uncultured Maribacter sp., assembly GCF_963974015.1. GTDB lineage: Bacteria > Bacteroidota > Bacteroidia > Flavobacteriales > Flavobacteriaceae > Maribacter. Next base: position 20,245 of record NZ_CAXBBZ010000013.1, read on the forward strand.
TAGAAATTAGAATTTAATAAGTATAGTTAAAAAAAGTGCCAAGGTTTCCTTGAGCACTTTTTTTATTTATTTGAAGATTTATTGTAACAAATAAACCTTTTATATGACTAATCACATAAGATCAACCAACCAACAGTGAACAAAGAACTTGAACACAAATTTGTGACCGAGCTACAGAACAATCAAAATATTGTTCATAAAGTGTGTACGCTATATACAAACGACCGCGACTCTCACAACGATTTGTTTCAAGAAATTACTATCCAATTATGGAAAGCATACCCCAAATTTAGAGGTGATGCAAAATTTAGTACGTGGATGTATCGGGTAGCTTTAAATACAGCAATTACCTTGTATCGCAAGCACAAAAGAAGGATTGACACCGCTGATTATGAATCAATTATTTTTAAGATAAAAGCGGATGAGTATGATGAAACAGAAGAAGTACAATTAAAATTGATGTATAAGGCAGTTAAACAATTAGGTGATATCGATAAAGCCTTGGTCTTTTTATATCTTGAGGATAAAAACTATACCGAAATTTCAGAAACTTTGGGTATAACAGAAGTAAATGCAAGAGTGAAAATGAACCGTATTAAAACAAAATTAAGAACCATTTTGAATCCATAAGCGTATGACGGATGAACTGGAATTATTAAAGAGAGACTGGCAGAAGAAGGAGTTTGATATTCCTAAATTGAGCTATGAGGATATTCATAAAATGATATGGAAGAAATCTTCTTCTATTGTTAAATGGATTCTAATCATAAGTATCTTAGAATTTACACTACCACATTTATTATACCTATTACCTTCGATGCAAGAGGGTATGGAGGTTTACAAAAAGATTGGAGTTTCCAAATACCTCTTTATTCTTTCTATATTAACGTATTCTGTTGCATTTTACTTTATTTTTCAGTTTTATCAAAGATTTAAAGAAATTTCAGTACTCGATAATTCTAAAAATTTAATGCGTAAAATTATTAAAACACGAAGAACAGTTAAACACTATGTTATCTTTTCATTATCGATGATTGTGGTTACTATAATCATAATGATTATAGGTGTTTATTTGAGTGACAATATTACCCTAGCCTTTCCTGAATTAAAAGAAGGCCTCAAAAACGTATCCCAAGAAAAATTAAAGATAACCGTAATGCTCTCAATAGGTATTTTTGGAATAATACTAACCTTATTCATGGGAGGTATTTACTTCCTATTATACGGTCTTTTACTAAGAAAATTAAAGAAAAATTATAGTGAACTAAGACAATTGGAATTTTAAGACTTTTTCCATTTACGTTTCTTATTTTCCTCTTCATATGCCAATAAGTCTTGTTTTGAAATCACCTTTAAAAAAGATGGGTGCTGTTCAATAGCATACTCTAATTTTTCTATAATTGATTCTGAAGATTCATTATCATAATCTATATGCAATGGTTCTTTGATAACCATTGATTGAAGAATTCCCTTTTTCTTGATTCGAAGGCCTTTCTTATCAAACGAACGCCGAAAACCATCAATTACTACTGGCACAACTACAGGTTTATATTTTTTAATGATATGCGCTGTTCCTTTTCGTAATGGTTTCCAAGGTGTTGTAGTGCCTTGAGGAAAAGTAATTACCCAACCATCATTCAAAGCTTTACCGATGCTAGAAATATCGCTCATTTTAACCTGCCTTTTCACATCTTGCCCTTCGGCCCTCCAAGTTCTCTCTACACTTACAGAACCAGCATACGCCATAATTTTGGTCAACAAGCTTTTTTTCATGGTTTCCGCCGCCGCAACATAATACATGTTCAATTTTGGCTGCCATATATACCCTAAGTTTTTTATAGAATCTTCACGACCGCTCAAACTTGCATTGAATACATGAAACATGGCTACTACATCTGCAAAATATGTTTGGTGGTTACTAACGAATAGTACATTTCTATCCGGTAAGCCTCTTATAACATCAGATCCTTCTATCTCTAATGTATTAAAACGTTTATAGCGTTGATGCGAAAGCAATGCTAGAATTCGAATCAGCCATTTTTTTATAAATAAATTATGCCCAAAAGGGTTTGTCTTAAATAATCCCATAGAATGCTAAAATAAATAAATATGCCTTACAACACCTGCTTTAATAACTCTTTAATCTCGTTTAACATCATTGCAGTCGCTCCCCAAACAATATAACCGTTTAATTTAAAGGCAGGTACTATAATATCGACGGCATATGAGGTAGATAATTTTTTTGATACGATTTTATTTTCGTCTAAAAAATCAAATAAGGGTACCTCTAAAATTAATTCAACCTCATTATCCTGCTTCACAAATGGTTTAGGATTTTTATACAAGCCGATAAAAGGCTGCACAATAAAATTACTAGGTGGAATAAAAATTTCAGATATCTCTTTAATCACCGTTACATCAGTTGGCTTCACCCCTACTTCTTCATGCGTTTCACGCAACGCGGTAGATAAAAGTCCGTCGTCATATGTTTCAGCTTTACCACCAGGAAACCCTACTTGATTAGAATGAACTCCTTTATAGGTTTTACGAAGAATTAGCAATAAATTGGTGTTTTGACTAATTGTAGGATAAAACAATGCCATTACAGCTGCCTTTCTCGGGTTTCGCCTTTTTAGATTTATTTCTTTAAATTCTTCGAATCGACCTTCTGGTGCCATTTTATATTGCGAAGCCTCCCCCGGAAGCGGTAGATCTTTTATTTTTGATATCCGTTGTTCAAAAAAGTTGAAATCCATGAATTCACTTAAATTCTATTTATATTTTATTATTACGTTTATACTTAGTGTAGGTTGCAAAGATACTTCTAAGAAACCTGAAAGTACAATATCTGTGCCCACGGCAACTATAGATTCGACACAAACCGAAACAACCACATCATCGCAACAAGAGGAAAAAGAAAAATTTCAACTTACCGAGGACAATGCCATAGACTTCTTTTTCAATTATGAAAAAACTTTAAAATCGAATAAGGTAAAAATCACTACAAATTTAGGAAGCTTTACGTTAGAATTATATGACAATGTACCATATCACCGTGCAAATTTCATTTACCTAACGCGAAAAGGCTATTTTGATTTCACTCAATTTCATAGGGTTGTCAAGAATTTCATTATTCAAGGAGGAAATTCAGATGATCGAAAAACCGGAAAGAAAAGAACTGATATAGGTAGATACCTACTACCACCTGATACCAGAAAAGGACATAAACACGACCGAGGAACTATTTCAATGCCAAGTAGTGAAATGGATAACCCGCATATGCTAGCATCGCCCTTTGAATTTTTTATAGTAGTTGCAGATCCAGGTTCTTATCACCTAGACGATGAGTATACGCCTTTCGGTAGGGTCATTGAAGGAATGGACGTTGTTGACAAAATAAACAATCAGCCTGTTGGTGAAGGTGATTGGCCCATGCAGAATATTTATATTGAAAAGGCAGAAGTTGTTAAGTAGTAGATGTTGATAAAATAGTCTCTTATAAGAATTGCCGTTTTCTAATTAATTGTTATCGCTATATATATTTGGTAATGAAATTTTTAACCGAACAGCCAAAACCCTCATAACAATTATGGTTAGGATCGCCATTGAATATGGTATGGTATTATCGATAGGAAATTGAATAAGAAGAAAATAAACCAATCCACCTAAAATACATACCGTAGCATAAATTTCCTTTCTAAAAATTACAGGTATTTCATTACATAATATATCTCGTATTACTCCACCAAAACACGCTGTTATAGTACCTAAGGCTATGCACATAACTGGAGATAAATCTGCAGCCAACCCTTTTTCAATACCCACCATGGTATACAGTCCAATACCAATGGTATCGAATAGAAATAGCGATTTTCTAACGTATTTCAATTGTTTTACAAATAATATTGCCAATAAAACGGTAATGACAATTATGAGTAGGTGCATTGGTGTATTTAACCATCCTACAGGTCTAATACCTATTAATAAATCACGCAAAGTACCGCCGCCAACAGCAGTAACAAAAGCAATAATCAGTACGCCGAAGACATCTAATTTTTTATCCATGGCTACCAAAACACCAGATATGGAAAATGCAATGGTTCCTAATATATCAACGATAAAATAAAACATCACTTATAACTTTTGGGTGAAGTAATTGTAGTCTTTAAGAACAATTTCTAAATACTCTATATCGTACAATCCAGAATTTGTTTGCAAGATACTATCAACCTTTTCTCTTAACGCCTTTAATGTCTTAAAATCGCTTCTTTTTTTGGCTATACCAAAAGTTTCTTTGATTAATCGAATATCCTTATCGGTCAATATCGTAACATTGGTAAATTGTGGCACATGCGTATCTTCAACTTCTTCCAATATAGTGTGCGACACAGTTGTTTTGTTCTTTGTGCTAATGACCACGGTACCTGCAGCGGCATCACCTAAACGCTGTCTCTTTTCTGAAAATAGAATGGTTAAAATACCAATTGAGCCTAGAAAAAGCCAAATATCAACCAAGCGCAGCATCCAACGAACTAAATAATTACTCCAATGTACTGGTGATCCATCTACCTTTACCACTCTAATTTTAAGCAACATTTTACCAACCGTTCTGCCATTAAAAATAATATGCATTAATAAGCTATAGAACATTGCCGGTAAGAAAATTAAAGCCATTAATCCTCGTTGTGTCCAACCGTCATCATAAATATAACCGATAGCATCGCCTATTATATTCACTAAAAGGGAATAGACATATAAAATAAAAGCATCAATAAAAAATGCTATAATTCGCTCACCAATACTAACAATGGTATAATTAAGATTAACATTTTGCGTTGTATTGATTTGAAGGTTATTCATTAAGTCTTAAATTTAACAAGGTAAATACTGTTTATGCGCGAAGCTGCTTTTGTAAGGCAAAATAAGGAAAAATGGATAGCATTTGAAAAGGCTATAAACCTTGGGGCCAACACAAATCCAGATGATCTTGCCAATGGCTATATTCAACTGACCAATGATTTAGCTTATGCGCAAACTTATTACGCAGAAAGTAAGACTTTATTGTATTTAAATGGTTTGGCTTCACAAGCTCACCAAAAAATTTATAAAAATAAAAAGGAAAGTCGTAATCGTGTTATTGACTTCTGGCTTACCGAATTCCCACTATTTTTCAAACAATATCACAAAACATTAGGCATTGCCTTCTTGATTTTTGTTATCGCATCTGCAATTGGTTCACTATCTGCATTAAACGATGCTACTTTCGTTAGATTAATTCTAGGGGACGCTTATGTCAATGAAACCTTAAATAATATTGCAAACGGAGATCCCGCGGCAATTTATAAAGGTGGTAGTGAAATAGGCAGCTTTTTAGGGATTACCATTAATAATATTAGAGTAGCTTTTTTAGCCTTTGCCTTTGGCGTTATTACGAGCATAGGTACCGCCTACATTCTTTTTAGTAACGGAATTATGCTCGGTGCATTCATAACATTTTTTTATGCTAAAGGCGTTTTCTTTGAAGCTAACAAACAAATATGGTTACATGGTACTATTGAAATCTCGGTAATTATCATTGCAGGTTGTGCTGGCTTAATAATGGGAAATAGCATTTTATTTCCTAAAACCTATTCTAGACGCATCTCTTTTATGAAAGGAGCAAAAGACGGATTAAAAGTAGTTGTAAGTACTGTGCCCTTTTTTATTATTGCAGGTTTTATCGAAGGTTTTATAACTCGCTATACCGATATGCCCAATTGGTTGGCATTTTTAATTATTGCCGCCTCTTTATTTTTAATTGTATTCTATTATATAGCTTACCCCATAATACTTAATAACAGACATGAAAGACAATTACATACCATTACGGGTAAACCGTGAATTCGGAGAAATAATCTCCACATACTTTGACTTTTTTAAACAGAATATTAAAAACTTCACCAATGTTTTCATTAACTATAATGGTATATTCTTAGTAGGATTATTAATTGCAAGTTATCTATTGGTCTCAGGTTTTATTGGGATAATTGCTCATGAATATAATTATGGGAATGTTTCTGGAGAGATTGGGCTAGAACAAAATTATTACCTTTATTTAGGTTTTGGCGGTTTTCTTTTCTTTGTCATTTTTATATGTGTCGCCGTTTTAAACTATTCGTTATCGAGTAGCTATATAATCAAATATGTAGAAAAGAAAAGTTCAGATATTGATAAGAAAGAAGTGTGGGAATATGCCAAAAGTCAGTTTGGCAATATTATAGTTTTTGTTTTGCTACTTATTCCTATATACCTAGTAATTTTAATGGCTTCATTCATTCTAGCCATAATTCCAATTTTAGGGATTTTTGCTCAATACATTTTGCAATTCTTTATTTCAGCATGGATCGGAGTCTCCTTTTTCGATATGTTAGAAAAGAAAAAGGGAATTACAGATGCCTTGGGTGAAGGCTGGAGATTAGTTACCGCTAATTTTTGGAAATCTGTAGGAGTAAACTTCGTATTAGGGTTACTTCTGGGAATTTTACTAATGATAGCATTAATAGTACCAGCAATAATAATTGGAGTGTATACATTTCATTTGGTTGAAAACAATGTAGATTATTCGCATTCTATAATTACAACTATAATTTACACGTTAGGTACCTGTTTCATATTAATTATAGCAGTTTACGGCCAATGCCTATCTCAATTTGTCAATGGTATATTGTATTATGCTTTACATGAAAAAACATATAATGAAAATACAAGGGCTTCAATAGCCCAAATAGGCCAAAACGACTAATTTGAAAAATACCTTTCTTCTTTTAGTATTTCAATTTGTAACCGTTATCTGCTTTGCACAAGGGGAACAAGACAGTATTGTTAGAATTGATACATCATCTGTTTTGACTATGCGCCAATTAGATGATAATCATTCTAAAAAGTATATAGGAGAAGAATTTAATTACACTACAAAAACTGGAGAATCACAAAACCTTCTAGCTCGTTTTATAAGTTGGGTAGGTAAAGGTCTATATCGCATTTTTGGTATAGAGTTATCACCACAACTGGTTCAAGCTTTAGAATACCTTATCTATTTTCTGTTGGTCATCTTGGCCATTTATTTAATGGTGAAAGTATTGATCAATGAAAAATTCAATTCTATTTTCAATAAAAAGGCCAAATCATTTCACGATATAAATCTAACTGAAGACCATATAGAAACTATTGATGTCAACAATCTATTATGTGCAGCAATAGAAAGTGACGATTACCGACTTGCCATTCGATATCAGTTTCTGCTAACTTTACAAAAACTTTCAAAAAACGATATTATTCAATGGCATTTCGATAAAACGAATTCTGATTACTTAATGGAAATAATACAGCCTAACATACAACAAGGCTTTAAAAAGGTAACCTACTTATATGATTACATATGGTATGGCGAACAGACTATCGATTTAAACAAATATGAAAAATCAGTTTTAGATTTTGAATCTATTAACAAACTAATTAAACTATAAATTGGAGAGGCGTTCAAAAATAATTCTCGGCTTTTTAATTGTGGTACTCGTTGGTATTATCTTGACCGAAATTGTTCGCCCCAGACCTATTAATTGGAGACCTTCATATACTTCAATTTCAAAGATACCCTTTGGATGCTTTGTGCTTTTTAATGAATTGCCTTTACTCTTTCCGAATAGCAAAGTACAATCGGTCGAAGAAAGTATTTATGATGTACTTATAAAAAATGATTCTTCGATAACTTCTAATTATATACTGATTAATGATAATATATATTTGGATGAACAGGAAACGAATCAAATTTTAGAATACGTTGCAAAGGGTAATCAAGTATTTATGGCAACTACAGAGCTAAGAGGTAAATTAGCTGACACGCTTAATATTGAAATTATTCAAGAGTATACCATTAAAGAAGACACCGTAAATGCCGACTTCACTCACAGTGACTTAAATAATAATATTTATAAATTTGAAAGAGGGGTAAATACTACCTACTTCACAAGTTTAGATACATTAAACACTGAGATTTTAGGTCATATCCATTTTATAGACAACACATTTTTGAATAATGAAAAGAACGTAAAACAAGTTAAACCGAACTTCATTAAAACATCGTTCGGCAAAGGAAGTTTTATTATCAACACCCTACCCATTGCATTCACAAATTATTATTTATTAAGCGATAATAGTAACTATAGCGCCAATAGTTTTTCTTACTTAAAAAATCATTTGTTGTATTGGGATGATTATAAAAAATCGGGAAGAAAGGTAATATCATCCCCAATGCGATTTGTATTAAATCAACCTGCTTTAAAATGGAGTTATTATTTAATAATATGTGGACTTCTGCTTTTTGTGATTTTTAAAGCGAAGCGAGAACAACGAATTATACCAGTTATTAAACCTTTAGAAAATTCATCTGTCGAGTTCGCTAGAACCGTAGGGTCTCTTTATCATCAAAGTAAAGACTACACTAACCTAAACAGTAAAAAGATAAACTACTTCTTAACCTATATAAGAAATAGATATTATATAAATACAACAGTTTTAGATGAAAGGTTAGTAACTCAATTAGCAGCGAAAGCAGGCAAAAACATTAAAGAAACAAAATCTTTAATAGACTTCATATTGAATTTGAAAAACAAACCTATGCATACAGAACAGGATACTTTAAACCTAGCACAGAAAATAAACACATTTAAACAATCTTATGGAAGATAATACACAAGATAAAAACAATTTAGAATTTAACTCTAGAATAGACCTTTCTAAGCTACAAGAATCGGTAGTTAGGGTTAAAGCTGAATTGGGCAAAGTAATCATTGGCCAACAAGACATGATAGAATTACTAATTGTTTCTATCTTGGCAAATGGGCATTCATTAATTGAAGGTGTACCAGGGGTCGCCAAAACAGTAACTGCAAAATTATTGGCAAAGACTATGAATGTCGATTTTAGTAGAATTCAATTTACGCCAGATTTAATGCCAAGTGATATTTTAGGTACTTCTATTTTTAATGTAAAAACATCTGAATTCGAGTTTAAAAAAGGCCCTATCTTTTCGAACATTATCCTAATTGATGAGATTAATAGAGCTCCTGCAAAAACCCAAGCAGCTCTTTTTGAAGCTATGGCAGAGCGACAAATAACTATCGATGGTAATGAATTTGAAATGCAACCTCCATTTTTGGTCTTTGCAACTCAAAATCCTATTGAACAAGAAGGCACCTACAGATTACCTGAAGCTCAACTAGATCGTTTTTTATTCAAGATTAATGTTCACTATCCTACTCTTGAAGAAGAAATTCAAATTCTAGAAAATAAACACCAACAGAAAACTACTAATATTGAAGCCCTTATTGATTCTGTATTATCGACAGAACAGATAGCTGCATACCAAAATGTAATAAAGGATATTATCGTAGAAGATAATTTACTGAAATATATTGCTGCAATAGTCAATAATACCCGAACTAACGCAAACCTTTATTTAGGTGCATCTCCAAGGGCTTCAATTGCCATATTAGAGGCCTCAAAAGCAGTAGCGGCAATTAATGGTAGGGATTTTATTACCCCAGATGATATTAAAAAAGTTGTAGGACCCATCTTATGTCACCGTATTATACTAACACCAGAGCGTGAAATGGAAGGGTTAACCGCAGAAAAAATGGTGCAAGATTTAATTCAAACCATAGAAATTCCTAGATAAGTAATTGTGAAAAAGGCGTTCAAAAACATATTTCTACAAAAGAGGTTTTTCTTTGCATTGACAGGGGTAATTCTCTGTTTTCTGGTATCCTATATCTTCGAAAACATTATATTTCTTGCCAAGTCCTTTTTCTATCTTTTCTTGATATTATGCCTTATTGATATACTTCTCTTATTTCTATCGAAAGGTGGTATAATTGCAGATAGAATTGTTTCTGACAAACTTTCAAATGGAGATGATAATACAATTGAAATTAAGGTCACCAATCAATACCTATTTACAAGTCACTTGACAATAATAGATGAACTTCCTTTTCAATTTCAAAAGAGAGACCTTAGTTTTAAAAGTAATTTAAAAACCGGTAATCAAAAACTATATTCCTACTCTGTTAGACCTGTAGAAAGAGGTATTTATAATTTTGGAAATTTAAATATTTTCGCTTGTTCCCCTATTGGTTTCATTGCCCGTAAGTTAACCTTTGACCAAGACAAAGAAGTACCTGTATACCCTTCTTTTCTACAACTTCGAAAGTATAATCTCTTGGCATTTAGCAATAGACTTTTTGAATATGGAATAAAGAAAATACGCCGTATTGGTCATACGATGGAGTTTGAACAAATCAAGGATTACATACAAGGTGATGATATAAGAAACATAAACTGGAAAGCCACAGCGAAAAAAGGTCAATTAATGGTTAACCAATTTCAGGATGAAAAATCTCAACCTGTATATTCAATTATTGATAAAGGTCGAGTAATGAAAATGCCTTTTAACGAACTTAGCTTATTAGATTATGCCATAAATGCTGCCTTGGTAATTAGCAACATTGCATTAAAGAAAAACGACAAGGCGGGTATGTTCGCCTTTAGTAACAAAATAGAAAATAGAGTAGTTGCTGAACGTAGAAGTTCACAAATGAATCTTATTCTTGAAACTTTATACAACCTTAAATCAAATTTTGTAGAAAGTGATTTTAGTAGACTGTATATCGACACAAAGAGACATCTGCCCCAAAGAAGTCTTCTAATACTTTACACCAACTTTGAAACATTAGATGCACTGCATCGTCAACTTCCTTACTTACAAGCAATCGCAAAACAACATTTACTTGTTGTTATATTTTTCGAGAATACTGAGCTCCTTTCTTATACCCAGAAAAAACCAAATAATACATTAGAAATTTTTGAGCAAACCATAGCAGAGAAATTTATTTACGAAAAGCAATTGGTAGTAAATGAATTACGCAAGTATGGTATACAGACCATTCTTACAATACCAGAAGATTTGACTATCAACACTATAAATAAATATTTAGAGATAAAGGCAAAGGGACTACTATAAGCCTACTTTAAAAAATAAGCAGCCTGTAATTCTGAAGTAATATCTCCCGTTCCATTTTCTACAAATATTGGCAAATCTAATTTAGCTACCAAGCAACCACATTTTTTTCCATTAAAACTTCTTCCTCTTCTATTATCATCATTACCTGTAAATACTTCTAATACTAATGCTGATACCACACCACCTAGCGTAGTAAAAACTACATCTCTTGTTTCCCATGTGGCACCCTTTGGTTTATCATAAAAAGCCTCTTTTGCTAATCCTGCAGCTAAGCTACTTCCCACAGCACCAGCCCAAGTCCAACCTCTTTGACCATTGGATATCTTATTCGCAGCATATCCTCCAACTCCTCCAATGACTATACCCGCCCCTAAATGTTTAACGGCATCGGCACTACTTTGAGCATATATAGATGAAATTGAAAATAGTAAATATAGTAAAGCAATTAATTTCATGTAAAAAGGGAATTTTTGTGTATAACGTTTTTCCTGTTTTTATATTATATCAGTCACCTCTTTTATCAAGAAACAATTCAACTTCGATAAACCCTACTTTAAAAACCATTCATGACTCATTTTTACACATACATTACTTGTAAAGCTTGGAACAAAAAAAAACGACTAACTTTATAAATCAATATAAAATAACAATGAAGACAATTTTACATAAATCAGATACCAGAGGACATGCTGATCATGGATGGTTAAATTCATATCATAGCTTTAGTTTCGCGAACTTTCATAACCCAGAACGTATGAATTTTGGGGTATTAAGGGTATTAAATGATGATGTGGTTGCTGCAGGCCGTGGTTTTGGAACTCATCCTCACAGTAATATGGAAATAATTTCTATTCCCCTAGAAGGTGATCTTCAACATATGGACGATATGGGGAATTCTACTGTCATTAAATCAGGTGATGTTCAGGTAATGAGCGCAGGCACAGGAGTTTCACATAGCGAGCACAACAAAAACAAAAATGAACTGGTTAAATTTCTACAAATTTGGGTAATTCCGAATAAAAGAGATGTAACTCCTCGATACGATCAAATTTCTATAAAAAATATAGAAACTAAAAATAGTCTATTTCAAATTCTCTCGCCAAATGAAGATGATTATGGTGTTTGGATTCACCAAGATGCATGGTTTCATTTAGGAGATTATGAGTCTGGAGAAACGGATTCGTATTCTATAAAAAAAGAAGGTAATGGCGTATATATTTTTGTATTAGAGGGTGAAATCGTTGTGAATGACCAAGTATTAAATAAACGAGATGGTTATGGAATTTGGGAAACTGACTCATTTACTTTAAGTACGAATAGTGATGCCAAAATATTGGTTATGGAAGTACCTATGAGTAATTAGCTATTTTGTAGACTTCATAAAAATAAGAGTAAACTATTGTGTTAAAAAAAGACGCCAAATAAAGGCGTCTTTTGGGTTTATTAAGCGGCTACTTTCTTATATTTAGGTGAAATATGGCCCAAGTATAAGTACCCCCTCCGGCATATTTATTATAACTGAAAATAGAAATTAGGTGAAAGGGCCATTAAAGTTTTTTTAATGGTAAACTTATAGGAAGTGATATATTCCTTCTAATATTTTAATTTGAATAACTTGTCAAAAGTCAATAAAAAATCGACAAATAATATTTTTAAAAAAGGTAGACTATTAGATGAATTTGGTCTAATAACATTTATCCCTACTCTATGCTCATTTATTGTATTTGTTGGTACTCTTTTCTTTTATCCTTTTAAATTGCAAATCATCGCGCTATTTATTTCGCTTGGTTTCGGTGTTGGGTTTTTATTGAATCGATTAAAATTCAATAAAGCTACTCGGCTTTATATGACATTATATCCGCCAACAATATTTATGTTTATCATACTATTAATAGGTGGTTTTTTTAGTCAAGCGGTAGGTTTTGCCACCATGGCCTTTTTAGCATTTATAGGATATCGTAGAAACCCGAAATTGAGAATTGTCATTATTACCTATGATATTCTGGCATTTATAATACCAACAGTTTATATTCAGATTCACGAACCTTTATTAGGTGTTATTAATATTCCTTACGATGAAATTCTTGTTTTTATAGCTTGTCTGGCATGGCTTTCATTAACATTTCGAATGTACGATGAGACAAAGACTAGAAAGTATACCAATACTTTAGAAAAAAACAACAGGGCACTATTAGAAAGTGAGTCTAATCTTAAAAAAGCACAAATTGATTTAAAAAATCAAAATAATAAACTGGCTGTATTAAACCATGAATTGAAATTAAAAAATAAACATATAGAGGAATTCACTTTTATCTTAACACATGATTTAAAAGGCCCGTTAAATAACATAAATATTATTGCCAAAGAATTACAGAATCAACATTCATCAGCTAGTTACACAAATTTCGATAACTTTTTAAAGCATTTAGATGGTAGTTCTGCTAGATTGACAAATTTGGTTCAAGGTTTATTAAAATATGCGGAAATCGGCAGTTCAAGTCAAATGGAGACTATAAATATCAATGAAGTCATTAATTTTGTGCTCGAAGATTTATCAGAAAAAATAAAAGAAAGTAATGCCGAAATAATTGCGGAAGATATGCCAGTTTTAATCGGTAGATCCAATGACCTTAGAATGTTATTCCAAAATTTGATTCATAATGCACTAAAATTTAAATCATTGAATAAAGTACCGCGCATTACAATTCGTTCTGTAAAAGTACCTGGCTCTTTTCAATTTAGTGTCGAAGATAATGGCATAGGTATTCCTAAAAATCAACAAGACAATATCTTCAACGCCTTTCACAAATTACATAACCAGGCAAAATTTGAAGGCTCTGGTATCGGACTTTACGGTAGTAAAAAAATTATCAATCACCACCAAGGTCAAATATGGGTGGAGTCTGAAGAACAAAAAGGAAGTAAATTTCACTTTACCATAAGTACTAATCTTATACAACACAATACGGTTGAAGAACCATTAAAATTTTAAAACCCTTTATATGAAACAATTTTTAGCAACCCTATTATTGATACTGTTCACAAATATTGGTATCGCTCAAGAAAGTGCATTGAAATTGGGAATAGCCGGTCTTACTCATGGTCATGTTGGTTGGATACTTAGTAGAGAATCACAATCTGATATTAAAATGGTGGGTATAGTTGAACCCAACAAACTGTTAGCACAAAAACTTTCTAATGAATTTGGCTTTTCCATGGATATCGTTTTCGACACAATGGATGAAATGATAAAAAAGGTAAAACCAGATGCGGTAGCTGCTTTTGGCAATATAAAAGAACATTTAAATGTAGTAGAAATATGTGCCCCAAAAGGAATTGATGTCATGGTAGAAAAGCCCTTAGCCACCAATCTAGAAGATGCTAAAAAAATTGAAGCATTGTCCGAAAAATATAAGATTCATGTGTTAACAAATTTTGAGACTTCTTGGTATGAGACCAATGTAATGGCAAACGATTTATTAGAGAAAGGAGCAATTGGTGAATTAAGAAAGGTAATCATTAGAGACGGGCATAAAGGCCCAAAAAAAATTGGTGTTTCTGATGAATTTTTAGAATGGCTATCAGACCCAATATTAAATGGTGGCGGGGCAATTATGGATTTTGGCTGTTATGGAGCTAATCTTATGACTTGGCTAATGAAAGGTAAACGACCTATTAGTATTACTGCCGTTACACAACAATTACAACCTGAAAACAACCCTAATGTCGATGACGATGCTACAATTATTTTAACCTACAATAATGAAATGGCCATATTAGAACCTTCTTGGAATTGGCCTATAGGAAGAAAAGATATGGAACTCTATGGTACAAAGGGTGCTATTTATTCTGACAACCCTACTCAATTACGATTAAGACTTTCAAAAGGATATAGCGATTATACTGAAGAAACATTTCTTTTAGGGGAACGTGAACACCCTTATAATGATCCCTTTTCAGTTTTTGCCGCTGTCATCAATAAACAGTTAATTTTAGAACCATACAATGTTTATTCTTTAGAGAATAACATAATTACTATGGAGATTCTACAAGCAGCCATAACAAGTTCTAAAACTGGTAGAACCATTAAACTTTAATCAAATTCAACTTCTATATTCTTACACTATGAAACAAATTCTAACTACCCTATTCTTAATTACATGTCTCACAGGTTTTTCTCAAAAATCTATTATAGGATTTTCTACTGAAAACACCGAAAAACAACTTCAACTAGAAAAAAGTTTTGAAGAAAAATTAAATGCCACCAACTTAGATCAGTGGATGCAGAAAATGGCTGCAGAGCCTCATTGGGTCGGTACTGAATTTGGTGAGAAAAATGCTAAATGGATTCAAAGTCAGTTTGAATCTTGGGGCTTTGATACCAAAATAGAAACCTATCAAATTTTATTTCCTTATCCTACGGAAAGGGTTTTAGAACTAACCGGACCTACGAAATATACTGCAAAATTAACCGCAGTTCCTGTAGAAGGAGACCCATTTACTGCGCAAGGTGATGCACTTTTGCCGAGCTACAATGCATTTTCTACCGATGGTGATGTAGAGGCCGAATTAGTATTTGTCAATTATGGTATTCCTAAAGATTATGAAGAATTAGAAAAACTTGGCATAAGTGTAAAAGGGAAAATTGTTATCGCTAAATATCAAGGTTCATGGAGAGGTATTAAGCCAAAGTTAGCTGCTGAAAAAGGAGCTATCGGCTGTATTATTTACTCAGACCCTGAAGATGATGGTTATGGCCAAGGCGATGTGTACCCTAAAGGTGCTTATAAAAACAAAACAGGCGTGCAGAGAGGTTCTGTTATGGATATGCCTACTTACCCAGGTGATGTTTTGACCCCTGGTTATGCAGCTACTAAAGATGCTAAAAGATTAGATCGAAAAGATGCGCCGACCATTACAAAAATTCCTGTATTACCAATTTCATATGAAGATGCGCTACCTCTTTTATCTGCATTAGATGGTACGGTAGCACCTGAATCATGGCGAGGTGGTTTACCTATAACGTATCACATAGGTCCTGGACCAGCAAAAGTACACCTGAAACTTACTTTCGATTGGAAACTGGTACCTGCACATAATGTAATTGCAACTTTAAAAGGCACTGAATTTCCAGACCAATGGGTAATGCGCGGTAATCATCATGATGCATGGGTTCATGGCGCAAACGACCCTATTAGTGGTATGGTAGCCCTTATGGAGGAAGCCCGAGCAATAGGTGAACTAGCTAAAAAAGGTCAGAAACCAAAACGAACCTTAGTCTTTTGTGCTTGGGATGCTGAAGAACCGGGTCTAATCGGATCCACTGAATGGGTAGAAGACCATAAAAAAGAACTGCAAGAAAAAGTAGTTGCCTATATCAATACTGATGGTAATGGTCGCGGATTTTTAGGCGCAGGAGGTTCACACTCATTACAGGCCATGGTAAGTGAGGTGGCCGGTTCAGTTATCGACCCACAAACCAAAGTATCGGTTAAAGAGCGACGTATTGCTGCGAATATGGTTAATGGCGGTGATGATTCTTTTGAATTATATGCACTAGGCTCTGGCTCCGACTACACTCCTTTTATACAACATGCAGGTATCGCAGCCTTAAATCTAGGATTTGGCGGTGAAAATGGTGGAGGAGAATACCATACCATTTATGATACATATCCCCATTACAAAAGATTCAAAGACCCTGAATTTGCATATGGTGTTGCGTTGGCGAACACAGCAGGTCTAATAACTTTACGTTTGGCAAATGCAGATGTACTACCGCTAAATTTCTCACAGTGGTATTCGACCGTTTCAGGATACCTTACAGAAATAATTAATGAAACAGAGAGTATGCGTAAAGATGTTCTTAAGCATAACACAATGGTAGAGAAAAACACATATCAATTAGCGGCTGATCCTACAAAACAAATTAAGAGCCCTACTAAAAAAGATAGGGTACCTTATATCGACTTTTCCCCTTTACAGAATGAATTGGTTTTACTAAATGAATCTATAACCGAATTCCAGAAAACCAATACTACGGCACTTTCCAGCAAGATAAGAAATGAACTCAACAAGAAACTAATGAAAGCTGAACATATGTTAACTTCTGAAAGAGGACTACCTAGAAGACCTTGGTTTAAGCACCAAATTTATGCTCCTGGTTTTTATACAGGTTATGGTGTTAAAACACTACCTGGAGTTAGGGAAGCCATTGAACAAAAAGATTGGAAAGAGGCACAAGAACAAATTGAAATATTAACTTCTACTTTCAAGAGTTTTAATACATTTATTAATGAAATGAACACGAGTATAAAATAATTATTATGGATTCAAAATATAAAAAAGTTTTTGGCGGTAATAGTATAGAAGCCCATAGGGTGGAACTATCCTTAAAGGATAACAATATTGAACCTATTCTAAAAGATGAAAGTGAATCTGCACGTTTGGCTGGTTTTGGAGCACCTTTATCTGATATCATTCAGATTTTCGTTCATGAAGATGAAGAAGTAAAAGCCTTGGAGCTAATTACCCAATTAATTAGGAAAGAATAATATCAAAAAAAAGCCCCCAATTATGGGGGCTTTTTTTACTTCTAAAGTATCTTATCCTTTAGATAAAGGCGTTATTTCTAACTTTCTGAATTCTACAGGGCCATGGTCACCTTGTATCATTATCGGGCCAGCTTCAGCTTCGTTATTATCCAAAGTACCACCAGTCATACCATCGATATTTTGGTTTGAAATAATGGTCTTACCATTTGCAACAATTGTTACTCGCCTACCAATTAAAGTGATATCGAACGATTGCCACTCCCCAGCCTTCAAGGCCACATTCTCACTTGGAGAAAGTAGACCATAAATTCCACCAAAATAAATAGAAGATGCTTCCAATCCTATATTATCTGCTATTTGCACTTCGTAACGACCTCTTAAGTATAAACCACTATTACTACCTTCAGGATATCGAAATTCTGCATGCAATTTAAAATCCTTGAACTTCTCTTCAGAAATAAGGTTAACGCCCGATTTAGAACTCGTTAATACGCCATCAATTACGGCCCATTGGTTACCTTCCTTTAATTTCCATCCATTTAAATTCTTTCCATTAAAAAGCTTTATGGTCTTTCCTTCTTTTGCATTGTCATAAAAAGGTAGAATTGGAGATTTTGTAGCCGTCCAATTATAGGTTTTTCCATCAACATAAATCATAGTGCCTTCAAGTCCGTCACCAACCATTTTTCCTTCAAACTCCATATTAGAAGCTCCTGGTTCCCACTGTGGGGGAATTTCAAATGAGAATAAATCTCCATGTTTTTCTATTTCTGCAATAGGTCGTGCGCTACCGAATGCATAAGTAAACCTACCAATTAGAGTATTTGTACCTGAATGTCTAATTTCTAGCCACGATGGTAATTCCTCTCCTTCTTGATCAATTGTTAAATTCCATTTTCCTTCTAAAGGATGCCCTTCTTGCCCAACCATAACGTTTATGCTTAGGGTAGCAAAACAAAGAAGAGCAAAAACTGTTTTTATTGTATTCATAGTATTAGATGTTTGATATGCTTTCAAATATACTGGAAGTTTTAAAATAGTGTTTCCACTCGAAGAGTTAAATACTATCAAAATCAAAAAAAAAGCATATTTTAAATATCATGTTAATAAATAAACTACAATAGTTTTTCATTATTGATTAATTACAATAATCGTTACATTTAAACTTTAAATCAACCTGAAATCAAAATGACAACATTTCAAAAGTTTTTTCTAGGCATTTTTACCATATGCCTTTTAACTATTTCCTGTGAACAAAAAAAACCAATTGAAATTCCCTTAACCATTCAACAAGATAGCACTGAACTACTTGAAATGGCAAAACTTGCTAGGGAAAGTATTTCAGCGAAAGTAGCCGATGGTTTAAAATTGAGCCTTTGGGCCTCAGACTCTTTAGCGCCAGATCCTATTGCCATGGATATTGATGATGATGGTAACATTTATATAACCCGATCTAACAGAAATAAAAATTCTGAATTTGACATCCGCGGGCATAGAGATTGGATGACAGAATCCATAGCGTTGGAATCTGTTGAAGACAGAAGAGCTTTTCTTCATAAAACCTTCGCTCCTGAGCTTAGTAAAGAGAATGAGTGGTTGCCTGATTTAAACAATGATAGCATTCACGATTGGCATGACCTTGCAGTAGAACAAGACGAAGTTTGGATGTTAGAAGATACTGACAAAGATGGTATAGCCGACATATCTACTCAAATAATGAATGATTTTAACGATGAAATCAATGATCAGGCAGGAGCACTTTTGGTTAGAGATGAAGATGTTTTTGTAGGTATTGGTCCAGGTATGTATCGACTTACCGATACTAACGGTGATAAAATTTTAGATACTAAAATGAGCATTGCAACTGGTTTTGCAGTGCATATTGGCTTTAGCGGTCACGGTATGTCTGGGGCAATTGAAGGACCAGATGGAAAAATTTATTGGGGCATCGGCGATATTGGAGCAAATATTACTACAATTGATGGTGAAAACCATAAATACCCAAATGAAGGAGTTATCGTAAGAAGTAATCCGGATGGCTCTAATTTTGAAGTATTTGCACACGGATTAAGAAATACACATGAATTTGTTTTTGATGCGTACGGGAATATCATTTCATCAGATAATGATGGTGACCATAAAGGAGAAAGTGAAAGACTGGTTCATATCGTAGAAGGCTCTGATGCTGGTTGGAGAGCTAACTGGCAATATGGAAAATATACAGACCCAAAGAATAATGGTTATAATGTTTGGATGGATGAAAAACTGTTCGTTCCTCGTTGGGAAGGACAAGCAGCTTATATTATGCCTCCAATCCAAAATTTTCATAATGGACCTACAGGAATGAGATATAACCCTGGTACCGCACTTGGTAAAAAATGGTTGGATAAATTCTTTTTGGTAGAATTCGTTGGTGACCCTAGCCGTTCTCATATTTGGTCTTTTGATTTGAAACCTAAAGGAGCTTCTTTTGAGTTAAATACAGATGAATCTATTTTATCGGGCGTATTACCCACAGGAATTGATTTTGGCCCTGATGGGGCTTTATACTTGGCCGATTGGGTAAATGGTTGGGGAAGTAAAGATTATGGTAGGGTCTGGAAGTTAGACGTAACAGAAGAAACTAACGATCTAGCCCAAGAGCGATTAGAGACGCAAAGATTAATGAAACACAACTATAAAGATGATAAATCAGAAAATTTAGTAAAACTATTAAGTTACGGTGATATGAGAATTCGCCAAAAAGCACAGTTCGAATTGGCCAAGAGAACCTTTTGGGGCTACCGTGCATTAAAAGATGTTCTTAAGAACGACGAAAATCAGTTTGCGCGTATTCATGCCATTTGGGGAATAGGGCAAATTGCTGCCAATGATAAAGATGATGCAAAGCCATTACTTGAATTATTGAATGATAGCGATCCTGAAATTATAGCTCAAAGTGCAAAGGTTTTAGGAGATTTGAGATATGAGGCAGCAGCCGATACCTTGATTTCCTTAACTACTCATGAAAATGATAGAGTTAAATTTTTCGCAGCTCAAGGATTAGGTAGACTAAAATATGCAAAAGCCGTTGAACCTCTTTTGGCAATGATCGAAGCAAACAATGACCAAGACCTTTACCTTAGACATGCTGCTGTTTTAGCGCTTTCTAGAATCGGTAACGCAGAACCACTTTTAGCTCTTGCAAATAGTGAAAATAGAGCTCTCCGACTTGCAGCCGTTCTGGTATTACGAAAATTACAAGAGCCCAAAATCTCCATCTTTTTGTCTGATAAAGATGAATATATCGTAACCGAAACCGCAAGAGCGATTAATGATGACCTTTCTATTGAAGGTGCTTTACCTTCATTAGCTACAATATTGAATAATGAAAAGTATACCTCAGAACCTCTTTTAAGAAGAGCTATAAATGCAGCATTACGAGTAGGTGGAGAACAAGAATTAGATATGCTGATTAATTTTGCAAAAAGAAGAAGTGTAACCAGTAGCTTAAGAGGTGAAGCTTTAGCCGCATTAGGTACTTGGAACAACCCTTCTCTCTTAGACCGAGTGGATGGTAGATATAGAGGAGAGATTATTAGAGAAGGTAATTTACTGCAAGAAAAAATAGGGAAAGATATTCCAGCGTTACTTAAAGACCGCCAACCTGAAATTCTCATTGGTATTTCGAAAACCCTAAGCGCCATTGGTATAAATAAATATAATGATGAATTGTATTACATATTTAAAACAAACAAATCACCAGAGGTTAGAGCATCCGTCTTAAATACACTAGGTCAACTTAACTTTGATAAGATGGAAGCCGCTATGATTATAGGCATGCAAGATTCAAACGAACAAGTGAGGACTTCTGCTGTGGGATTATTAGGTCAATTAAATCTTCCTAAAGAAAAATTGCCTGCCATCGTCGGACCTATATTTAAAAAGGGGTCTGTTTCTGAACAACAACGAATGTTGAATGTTCTGGGCGATTTACCCGTAGAAAACAGTAATACCATTTTAGCAAGCCTTATTGACAAGGCAAGTAATAATCAATTAGACCAAGGTATACTTTTAGATCTTATGGAATCGGTAAATGCGACCGACAACCCTAAACTAATCGCGCAATTAGATAAACTTAAAAAAGCTGGCTATTCTGCTGATTCCTTTGAAGAGACCCTTCACGGTGGAAGCTGGTGGGCTGGTAGAAATGTTTTTAATAATAACCCTACTGCCCAATGTGTTCGATGCCATGCAGTCGATGGGTCAGGTGGTGAAGTTGGTCCGGCACTAGATAATATTGCCAATGTCTTAAACAGAAAACAAATACTTGAAGCCTTAATAGAACCAAGCAAACGACTTGCGCCAGGTTATGGTACAGTAACATTGACACTCAAAGATGGTCAGAAAGTACAGGGAGTATTGATTGAAAAACGAGCGAATGATATGCTGTTAAGAACATCTGAAGCAGAACCTTTAGAAATTCCTTTAGGAAGAATTGCTAAACAAGAAAATTCAATGTCCGCTATGCCTGCAATGGGTCGTATGATATCTAGAAGAGAATTACGTGATTTAATGGAATATTTAGGAAGTTTGAAGTAATAAAAATGTAGTGACAAAGGGGGGGGATTTTAATCTACCATTTAGATATTTCTTGTTTCTTCTGATTAAATTCACTAATTATCTCTTCAATTATTTGGCTTGCCGGTTTTATATCATGTATCAATGCCGATACCTGGCCTATTTCTAGCTCACCATCTTCTAAATCCCCTAAAAACATACCTTTTTTAGCGCGACCTCTACCTAATAACGTTTTCAATTCTTCTGTAGTAGTCCCTTGTGCATATGCTTTTTGAACTTCATGATAGAATTTATTTTTAACCAAGCGAACTGGCGCTAATTCTTTCAAAGTCAATTGTGTATCACCTTCTTTGGCATTAACGACTACCTCTTTAAAGCTCATATGGCTTGATGCCTCATTGCTTGCTACAAATCGGCTTCCTACTTGCACACCATCTGCGCCAAGTACCATTGCCGCTAACATTGCTTTTCCTGTAGCTATTCCCCCGGCTGCAATCAACGGAATAGTAATTTTTTCTCGCACTGCCGGAATCAAAACCATGGTAGTGGTTTCATCACGACCATTATGTCCGCCTGCTTCAAAACCTTCGGTAACAATAGCATCTACCCCAGCCTCTTGGGCCTTCAATGCAAACTTTAAACTGCTGACTACATGTACTACGGTAATTTCTTTTTCTTTTAAAAAGGATGTCCATGTTTTCGGATTTCCTGCGGATGTAAATACAATTTTTACATCCTCCTCGATAATAACATTCATCAGTTTATCAATATCAGGATATAACATGGGTACATTGACACCAAAAGATTTATTGGTAGCTTTTTTACATTTTTGAATGTGTTCTCGCAAAACATCCGGGTACATGCTACCGGCACCTATAACACCTAAACCTCCTGCGTTTGATACAGCACTGGCCAATCGCCAGCCGCTTGTCCACACCATACCACCTTGTACTATAGGAAATTCAATGTTGAAAAGCTGAGTGATTCTATTTTGCATAAACCATATTTAAGAATATCATTTTCAAGGTATTATATAACACCTTGATATAAGAACTCCTAATTTACGAAATAACACCAGATCCTATAAGATCATCCTCTATATACCATGCTACGAACTGACCTTCGGTAATTGCAGATTGCATTTCCTTGAAATCAACGTACAGCCCACCTTCAACTCTATACAACGTTGCCTCTTGTAATTCTTGTCGGTATCTAATACGTGCCTTTACTTCTAACTTCTCATCACTTTTCAACGCCAAATCTGGACGAACCCAGTGAATTTCTTCCTCATTTACAAATAATGTCCGTCTATATAACCCTGGGTGAGCTTTACCTTGACCGGTATAAATGATATTTTCATTAACGTCGGTATCGATAACGAACAGCGGTTCTTTTGTACCACCTACATGTAATCCTTTACGCTGCCCTTTTGTAAAATAATGCGCTCCTTGATGCTCACCAACAATCTTACCATCGGTTAAATGATAAATCGGTTTCTCGGCATGATATTCTAATTCTGAATATATATCCGTAAATGTAGGCGTAGCCCTTTCGTATATATCGAACTCCGCAGGTACTTCTACAATTTTACCTGTTTTAGGTTTTAGTTGTTGTTGTAAAAACTCTGGTAACCGTACTTTACCTATAAAGCATAATCCCTGAGAATCTTTTTTATCTGCGGTAATCAAATTCATTTTTGCGGCAATTTCCCTTACCTGTGGTTTGGTCAACTCCCCTATCGGAAATAATGTTTTTGATAATTGCTCTTGTGACAACTGGCACAAGAAATAAGATTGGTCTTTATTACCATCTTTACCTGCCAATAACTGGTATGTTTCCGTACTGTCACTATTGTGCAATATTCCCTTTCTACAATAATGACCTGTGGCTACATAATCTGCACCCAATTGCAAGGCTATTTTCAGAAATACATCAAACTTTATCTCTCTATTGCAAAGCACATCTGGATTAGGCGTTCGCCCCATTTCATATTCTTTGAACATATAGTCCACTATACGTTCCTTGTATTCAGTACTCAAATCAACGGTTTGAAATGGTATTCCTAATTTCTCCGCAACAATTAATGCATCGTTGCTATCCTCTAACCACGGACATTCTTCTGAAATCGTAACAGAATCATCATGCCAATTTTTCATAAACAAGCCAATAACATCATAACCTTGTTCTTTTAACAAGTATGCCGCAACGCTTGAATCAACTCCTCCCGAAAGTCCTATTACTACTTTTTTCATCAATGTATTTGTCGAAACAAAATTACAAAATTTCATTTCAGAATAACTTTTTTATAAGTGACAAGATTTCCACTATTTGGGATATCCATATTCACATAAAATTATAAAACACATCTAATAATATAGTTAAAATTGTTAAACTTTTATAAAAAATAATTAAACAATAAATACGTCTATATTTTACAAAATGCCTATATAATCTATATTTAAAGACGATTATTTTACCATAATGAGTTTATAATTGCATTATTTTTAACATATCATTAATTTTTACATTTAATATTTTGTTTAGCTTAGTTTAAAAATTATTAAACAATAAACCTGAAAACATGAAAAATCTTGGTAAAATTCTAAAATCTACAGCATTGGTAATGCTGCTAATTTTTTCGGCATCTTGTAGCGATGACGATAATGATGACCCTGTAATTGTCGTTGATGAAGATAATATCGTTGAGGCGGCCCAAAAAGCCAGCACACTTAGCACTTTGGTTTCTGCTTTGACTAAAGCTGATGAAAGTGTTAATAATGATTTAATTACAGCCTTAAATAGTGAAGGTCCTTTCACTGTATTAGCACCTTCTAATGAAGCATTTACAGATTTATTGGCACGACTTGATGGATTTAATTCTTTAGATGATTTCAATAATGAACAATTACAAGATTTATTGGCCACAATACTAAAATATCACGTGGTTTCTGGTGCGGCTGTAGGTTCAGGTGATTTAACAGAAGGGCAATCGATTACTACATTGCAAGGTGAAAACCTTACAGTCAGTTTAACTAACGGCGTTACCTTTACCGATGCTGCTGGTGAAATGGCTACTGTAACTACAGCTGATGTAGAAACAGAAAACGGAATCGTTCATATTATTGACAAGGTGTTGATTCCTCAAGAAGCGTTAGGCGCTCTTAGTGATGTATTATTGACTTCTATAACCGATTTGGCTATTTCAGTTCCTGATCTAAGTATTTTGGTAGAGGCTTTAATTGCGGCAGATGGTGACTTGCCTACAGTATTGGCAAATGATGGTTCTTTTACAGTTTTTGCTCCAACAAATGAGGCGTTCGAAGCTTTTTTAACTGCCAACAATTTTAATAGTCTTGAAGATATTCCAACAGAAGTACTTACGCAAGTTTTACTTAACCACGTGGTAGCAGGTACCAACCTTTCAACCGATTTGACAACTGGATACGTTTCTACACTTTCTACTGCTGGTCCTAACGATGCCAACCTTAGTATGTTTATCAATATAGTAGATGGTGTCATTATTAATGGAATTTCCACGGTTACCGCTGCGGACAACAAGGCGATTAACGGAGTAGTGCATATTGTTGATGCCGTAATTGGCCTACCAAATATTGTTGATCATGCTGTAGCAAATCCTAATTTAACATCTTTAGTTGGTGCTCTTACAGCTAACAACAACACAACATTTACTACATTATTATCTGATTCAGAAACTGACTTTACAGTTTTCGCACCTCTAAATTCTGCCTTTGACAATTTTACAAATCCTTCAGATAACGAGTTAAATACTATTTTGGCCAACCATGTTATTTCTGGTGCCGCCGCTAATGCAGCAAGTCTTTCTAATACGTATTTTAATACTGCAGCGACTAATGCGGATGGTGATAATTTAAGCATTTATGTAAATGTTGATGATGGAGTTAAATTAAACGGTACAAGCTCAGTAGCAGCCGCTGATATTGTTGCTACTAACGGAATCATTCATGCTGTAGATACGGTTATAGATTTACCAAGCGTAGTTACTTTTGCAACAGCAGACCCTAACTTTAGTTTACTTGTAGGAGCTTTAACAGCAGATGGTCAACCAGATTTCGTAAGTGTTTTAAGTACGCCTAATGGAACTGCTCCTACACCTTTTACGGTTTTTGCACCTACTAACGAGGCGTTTGCCGCCTTAACAGAAGTACCAAGCGGTGATGTGTTAACAGCAGTTTTGAATCATCATGTTATTGCCGGTGCTAATATTGTTTCTGGAGATTTAAGCGACGGATTAACATCTCCCGCTACTTTAGAAGGTGATACCTTAACTTTTACTATAGATAGTGACAGCAATGTCACAATTACAGATGGTTCTGGTAATACTGAAATTGGCATTATTGCAGTTAATGTTCAAGCGAACAATGGTGTTATACATGCTATCAATACAGTTATGATTCCCAACACAACTAACTAACATTTAATATCATATAATAAAAGAGCCGCAAATTGCGGCTCTTTTTATATCGAATAGAGTTTTAAAGGTGAACGTGTTTTCAAATCTATTATAGATGATACTGTATTTTTTAATGAACTTAGGACTAGTTACTGAATTGTTCATTTTGTTTATAAGGTTTTATCTCCACCAAATATAATTGGGGCTTTCCATTAAGTTGAACTGAATTAAAAAATAAAAACCTCCTTTATCAAGTAAGGATTTTTAACTAATAAATTTTCATACATCAACATACACTCCTTTAGCATACAATAACCCTCCCTTTACAACTAACTTTTTCTAGAACTGCAAATTAATCACATATTTACAATCCCAAAACTTACCAAACCAATCCTTAATCAATGGCAAAAGCCCTTTCAAATTTGAAAGGGCTTTTCTTTTTATAAGTTGAAAATGAAATAGTACTATTTCTTCTTCTGTGCTTCAGCTTGCTCCATCATTTCACGCATTTTCTTCTGAAACTTGTTCTCTTTCTTAGGTTTCTTTTTGTTCTCCTGTATCTGAGCATGAATTTTATCATTATCGAGAATGAAATTCTTAATTACCAACATTATACCTATTGTAATCATGTTAGAAACAAAATAGTACAAAGACAATCCACTCGCATAGTTGTTAAAGAAAAACAACATCATAAACGGCATTAAGTACATAATAAATTTCATATTCGGCATACCTGGCTGAGTTGGCATATTCTGACCCGTAGTCATCATCATATAGAAAAAGATTGCTATAGATGCCAAGATTGGGAATAAACTAACGTGATCACCATAAAACGGAATTGAAAAACCTTCAGGAAATTGGTAAATAGTATCGAAAGATGAAAGATCATCTGCCCATAAAAAAGATTTCTGACGTAACGCAAATGATGTCGGGAAAAACATGAAAAGCGCATAAAATATAGGCATTTGTATTACCGCAGGTATACAACCACTCATGGGACTCACCCCAGCCTTACCATATAACTTCATGGTTTCTTGCTGCTTTTTCATTGCATTGTCCTTATACTTTTCTCCTAATTCGGTAATTTCAGGCTTCAATACCTTCATTTTTGCTTGAGATAAGTAAGACTTATATGTTACAGGAGACATTGCCAAACGAACCAAAATAGTCATAATAACTATAGCTATACCATAAGGGAAATAGGTGCTAATTAACGAGTAAAAAGGTGTAAATACATAACGGTTGATCCAGCCGAATATACCCCACCCGAAAGGAATGGAATCAACTAAACCTAAATCTTCATACTGAGACAGTGTATCAACATCTGTTGGTCCGAAATACCAATGTAAATCTTTAGATATTTCACCACCTTCTAATTCCACAGGTAGAACAGATTCATATTTTTTTGTAAAACCGAAAGTTCTACTCTCTTCCTCTACTAAATTCACTGAGGTTAAATCACCACTTTTAAAAGGCTGGTCAGCAGCAAGAATACTACTAAAAAAATGCTGTCTGTACGAAATCCATTTTACATCTTCTTCTGTTTCCTCATCATCACTACCTTCAGAAAGCTTACTTATTTTATCATCTTCATGATTGTAAGTCAATCGAGTATATCGATTTTCGTACTGAATACTCTTAGAATGACGTATTCCTTTTAACTTCCAGTCTAATTGAACTGGTTTACTAGAACTTATAACATTATCCAAGCCTTTTGATTTAATTGTAAAATCAACTAAATATTCGTTTGGCTTCATCTCATACCTATATTCTAGATATTGATTGTTAGAAGTCTTTGCTTTTAATGATAACACTTGATTACCGTTATCTTTTGATAATGAAGGTTCAAAATATAAATCTTGCGTATTTAAAACGCGATTATCAGAAGTAGAGAAATCTAATCCGAAAGATGCATTTCCATCCTTTATTAAGTATACAGGAACTGAATCATAGGTTACGAATTTTTTCATTTTCGCTTCTATTATCTGTCCACCTTTATTACTAATCTTTAAAAGAAGTACATCATTCTCTAATGTTGTTGTCGAATTAGATGGTTTAGTAAAACCGAAAGCTCCAAGTTTTCCTTGGTAATTGGCTACTGCAGTTGAATCTTGCAAATCTAACTGAGGAACTTCATTGATTGCAGTTTCAGTTTCTAAATTCTCAGATGCCTTCGCAGCTTCAACTTGCTCTTGTTTTGCCTTTTCTGCCTCTACCTCTTCTGGAGTTGGTTGATTTTGGTAAAACATGAAGATCAGTATTCCGAAAATAAGCACGAAGCCTATGATGGATTGTACATCAAATTTCTTTTCTTCCATGTGGTATTTCTAAATTAATTGGGAATATTTGATTTTTAAGAAAGCAAATATATGTCCAAATATGAAGTTTATGCCAATGTGGCATTACTTTGTGATTTTTTATGCTCTAAAGCCGCTTTAACAAAACCGACAAATAGTGGATGTGGGTTGGCAACCGTACTTTTATATTCTGGATGATATTGCACACCAATAAACCAAGGATGGTCTTTTAGCTCTACTATTTCAACCAAATTAGTTTCCTTATTAAAACCAGTAGCAAATAAACCAGCTTTTTCTAATTGCTCTAAATATGCGTTATTAAATTCATATCTATGACGATGACGTTCAGATATTTGCTTAGCCCCATTATACATTTTCTGAACTAAACTACTTTCTTTTAAATCACAATCCCAAGCTCCTAAACGCATGGTACCACCTTTATCGGTAACATTTTTTTGCTCTTCCATGATACTGATTACAGGATCTGGAGTACTATCGTCCATCTCTGTTGAATTTGCTTCTTTAAGCCCTAATACATTACGGGCATATTCTATAACAGCCATTTGCATACCCAAACAAATACCTAAAAATGGTATGTTATTAACGCGTGCATACTCTACAGCTTTTACCTTACCCTCAATACCACGCTCGCCAAAACCAGGTGCAACCAAAATTGCATCTAAGCCCTTAAGTTTGCTTTGATAATTCGAAGAAGTAATGTATTCTGAATGAACAGATTTAACATTTACCTTAACTTCATTTGATGCTCCTGCATGTATAAACGACTCTAAAATAGACTTATAAGAATCTTGTAATTCAACATACTTACCTACTAAACCAATGGTAACTTCATTCTTTGGGTTTTTATGTCTAACAAGAAATTCGTTCCAACGGCCTAAATCAGGCTCAACCGTATTTGGCAATGCCAATTTTTGCAATGTAACCGTATCAAGGCCTTCTTCTTGCATTAATAAAGGAACATCATAAATAGTAGAAGCATCTATACTTTGTATAACCGCCTCGCGCTTTACGTTACAAAAAAGCGCCAATTTATCTTTGATTTCGTCAGATATCTCGTGTTCTGTTCTGCACACAAGAATATCGGCTTTAATACCACTTTCCATTAATGTTTTTACAGAATGCTGTGTAGGTTTGGTTTTCAATTCACCTGCTGCAGAAAGGTAAGGCACCAAGGTTAAATGAATAACTATGGCATTATTATCTCCTAATTCCCAAAGTAACTGACGAACTGCTTCAATGTAAGGTAGCGATTCAATATCACCTACCGTACCTCCGATTTCGGTAATAATGATATCATAATCACCACTATTTCCTAGCAATTGAACACGTTCTTTAATTTCATTGGTGATATGTGGAACTACTTGTACCGTTTTGCCCAAAAATTCACCTCTACGCTCTTTTTCAATAACGCTTTGGTAGATTCTTCCTGTAGTAACATTATTCGCTTGAGAGGTTCGAACATTCAAAAAACGCTCGTAATGACCCAAATCTAAATCAGTTTCGGCACCATCATCGGTTACATAGCATTCGCCATGTTCATATGGGTTAAGTGTCCCTGGATCCACATTAATATAAGGGTCCAATTTTTGAATGGTAGTTTTGTAGCCGCGAGATTGCAGTAATTTCGCCAAGGATGCAGCAATAATGCCTTTTCCTAAAGATGAAGTAACGCCTCCCGTAACGAAGATGTATTTGGTTTGTGCCATTTATAGAATTCTATGTTACGGGACACAAAGTTACAAATTGAGTATAGAACTTAACGAGTTTACTTGGGAAAATGTTTTTGTATTTTTCGAATTATGGATTCTAGGCCGTTTGTTTTGATTTCTAACATAGAACGCAATAAATCTCCCAATTTACCATCAGGAAATCCCTTTTGTTGAAACCACACTAAGTAAGGCTCAGGTAGATCTACCAAATACCTACCCTTATGTTTACCAAAAGGCATTCGGTAATGGGCCAATTCTATTAACTTTTGCTTATCAGGATTTATTTCCATTTTTAAATCTAAAAAATTTATCTTTAGGTAATCAACAATTTAATCAACATGAAAAGAAGAAATTTTATTGGAACCTCGGCAGCAGCCTCTGTTGGATTCTTAACCACTTCAGCTGCAATGGCGAACAATAATAAAGTAGCTCAACCTGACAAATTAAAGTACAATATAAACCATAGTGTTTGTTATTGGTGTTATGGAACGATACCATTTGAAGATTTTCTTAAAAATTTAGTAGAACTAGACATTAGGTCTATTGATTTGGTTGGTCCAGATGAATTCCCACTTCTAAAAAAATATAACATTCACGCATCTATGTGTTGGGGTGCTGGTTTAGGAATTGAAAAAGGGTGGAACGACCCTTCTTTACACGAAGAATTAATTAAGGATTATGAGAGAGTTATACCTTTAGTTGCAGATGCTGGTTATACCAATTTAATCTGTTTCAGTGGAAACAGAAATGGTATGAACGATTTAGTAGGACTCCGCAATTGCGCAGAGGGCCTAAAACAACTTATGCCCCTAGCTGAAAAACATGGAGTAGTACTTCAAATGGAGCTTTTAAATAGTAAGGTAAACCATAAAGATTATATGTGCGACACATCTGAATGGGGCGTATCGCTTTGTGAGACTATCGGTTCAGAAAATTTTAAACTTCTGTATGATATCTACCACATGCAAATTATGGAGGGAGACATCATTAGAAACATAGAAGATTATCATCAGTATTACGGTCATTACCACACAGGTGGAAACCCAGGGAGGCATGAAATTGATGAAACACAAGAGATTTTTTATCCAGCGGTAATGAAGGCTATTTTAAAGACAGGTTACACAGGGCATGTTGCACAAGAATTCGTGCCAAGTTGGGATGATAAATTAGCAGCTTTAAAACAAGGCGTTACTATTTGTGATGTTTAAAAAACATATTTTATAAAATGCAAAAAAGCACTTCTACTTGAAGTGCTTTTTTTAGTTAAATCTGAAAAATTATTAGTCCTTAAGTGAAGTTTCAATTTCATTTCCCCATCTCTCCTGTACAATTAAATTTCTAGAATAGTTGGTCTCCGAATCGTATTTGTTTTGAAAATCGTTTAGTTGACGAAGTGTAGTCTTATAGATTTTACGAACTTCTTCTTTTACATTTTCAGTAAATTTTGTTTCAGCTAATTGTTTACGCATTTTACGAGCATATAACTCGGTAATATCAAAATGTAGTTGTTCGTGCATTAAGGTAACATCATTACAAACCTCTGACTTATACCAAGAACGTGTAGGATAAAAATAAGCACTAACCGCATACTCTACTTTCAGCTCATTATTTTCATAGGATGTTGAAAAGTTGTAACTAATACCGCTGGCGGTTGTTGCAGCAGCACTTGAATTTACAGGTGCTGGTCCTTTAAAATCTGCCCATGTAAATCTAAAATTTGGCGACCATTCAACTTCTTCTTGACTTTGAACCAATGAAACAGTGAACAATATCAATAAAGAAAATACAAGATATGTTTTATCTATAGATCCCAATGGTAAGTTATTACTTTCTCTATATCTGGATGCAAACTATATAGCACGGGACAGGTATCCGCAGTGTACTTTAAAATTTTTCTGACTTCTTCTGATACTTTCTCAGGTAAATGTACTTCTACCTCAATTTTAGAGATTCTTCTTGGTGAAGCCGCCATGTGCTTGGTAACAGATGCATAAGTCCCTTTCAAATCCACTTCTAATCCATTAGCCTTAATACCCATCATAGTCAGCATACAGCTCGCCAAACCTGTAGCAACGGTATCTGTTGGTGAAAATGCCTGACCCAACCCATTATTATCAACAGGTGCGTCTGTAACAAATGAATCATTCGATTTAAGATGAACGCATTCTGTTCTTAATTCTCCGTTATAAGTAACTTTTGATGTCATTTTATTCTAGCTCTTTAATTCTTAAATCATCAATCATCATTATATAAGATGATTGATTATAATAACCAGCAACCCCTTTTCTCTCGTAATTGAACTTATTACCATTATATTCTGTTTCACCGATAAATCTAGAAACATCAATTAAATCATTTTTATAAGCCAACTTCAACAACAAATCATATGTAAGATCAAAACCTCGAACTGCATATCGGTCTGGATCATCGCCAAAACGTTTTCTATATCGCTCAACAAATGAATTATTCGCAACTTGACGATTTACCGATGGATACGTAAAGTTTAAATTTGATAAGTGCGTATTTGAAATAACATCATTCTCAAAAGCAGAGTTCATATTGGTAGTAAACATTCGAATGCTAACTTTATCATTCCCTGATAAAGCATCAAAAGCAGTATTATTGAAAGAATTTAAAATTGAAACTACACTTGCTATCAACTTGTAATTATCAGATTCGACAAATACCCAGTTAGGAACTTTATCCGAAAGCAGTGTTTGTAACTTATCCCTATTAATACCTATATTCTTTTCCTCTTCCTTTACAACAACAACTTTAGCTGTCGGAAAACGTTTTAGAATTGCAGCTTGCCCTACTTTACTATTCTCATCTGCAATAATCAATATTGTTTCGTCTTTATGCGTATTCTCAGCATAATCTAGCATATGTTTTAACAATACCTCTTCATCAGTATACGAGAAGAAAACATTATTTAAACTTATGTCACTTTTTGCAGGTACGGGAGCTATTACAGGAACATTAAATTTAGCCGCTTGTACAGCAGTTTCCTTTAACGATGGAATATCTAAAGGCCCGAAAATGGCATTATACCCTCCTAACTGCTCGGCTTGTAATATCTGCTTCGTTTTAATCAAGTCTAACTGATTATCAAATGTTTTCACATCAATTGAAACCCCTAAGGATTTCAATGAATCTAAGGCTACTAAAGCACCTGAATAAAGACCCAAACTATATTTTAGGCTATTTCTAGAATCAATAGTCTTTTCAACAGCTTCCTTATCACTCAAATTCAACTTATCTAATCGAAAAGGCAACAAGAATAATACCTTAGGAACCACAGCAACATCGATACTATCAATTAAATTAACCTTATCTAAAACCAAAGAATTCTTTACTTCAAAATCACCCACTTTATCTTTTGGTAATTTTAAAACCATACCTGCCTTTAAACCATCTTTTAAATCAGGATTCAATTGAACCAATTCTGCCCAGGTCATACCAAATTTTCTAGTTAATCTAAACTCATTTTGCTTTGGCTTAACCTCGTAGAATATATAATTATCTGTATTTATAACCCCTGTCTCTACTTTCTGCTCAGGAATACGAATTACCATACCTTCTTTTAATCCGCCCCGTTCTGTAATTTCAGGGTTCAGACGAACGATTTCATCTGACTTCACTCCGAATTCCTGCTCTAAGCGATAAAAATTCATCTTAGCCGGTACTGTATATGAGGTATAAATTTGTGTTACCTGATTCTGAACACTGCTACCTGCTATTTTAGGCATTAAAAGCTCATAACCTTCAGAAAGATAATTATTGGTTTTAGATAAACCCGGGTTTAGCACCAACATACTATCAATGGTAATGCCGTATTTATGTGCAATACTCCATCTCGTTTCTTTTGGCGCAACGATATATTTTTCAAAATCATCTTCATTCAACCCGATTTCTTCAATTTTTGGTGCGCTATACCTAGGTATACGCAACTCCATCTTTTTTTGTAATGGAGACGCATACAACTGGGTATTATATTTTTTAAGCTCTTCTTCGGTAATTTTATATTGTTGCGTTATACCGAATATAGTTTCCTTTTTCCTTACCCTATGGGTCGTATAACCTATTGGTTCTCTTGTAATAATAGAATCTTGCATCCTATTTTTAATTACACCAGAAGCTGAAGTAGAAGGCTTAGCATCAGTTTTAGCTCCTGGCACCACTAAAATAGTATTAGGCCTTAATTGCTGACCTTGTTTTATCTCTTTATTATACTGAAGTATATTGGCAGGTGTAACTCCGTACATTTTAGAAATGCTTTCTAAAGTTTCTCCAGATTTAACTTCATGAGTATTGAACTTTTGACCCATGGCCGTGCACGAGACCAATAAGCAAAATGCCCCAATGATGTACACTTGATTAAATATATATCTCATATTATTCCCATTCTATTGTTGCTGGAGGTTTTGAACTTATATCATATACGACACGATTTACTCCAGGGACTTTATTAATGATATCATTTGACGTTTTTTGTAAAAACTCATACGGTAAATTCACCCAATCGGCAGTCATTCCATCTGTACTTTCGACAGCTCTTAAAGCTACACATTTTTCATAGGTTCGCTCGTCGCCCATTACCCCTACACTATTTACGGGTAGAAGCATTGCACCTGCTTGCCATACTTTATCGTATAAATCCCACTTTTTCAATCCGTCTATAAAAATCGCATCCACTTCTTGTAAGATGGCTACTTTTTCTGGGGTGATATCACCAAGAATTCTAATTGCCAAACCTGGACCTGGAAAAGGGTGCCTACCTAATAATGCTTTATCAATTCCTAAACTTGCCCCTACTCTTCTAACTTCATCTTTGAACAACATTTTCAAAGGTTCCACAACTTTCAATTTCATGAAATCTGGCAAACCTCCAACATTATGATGACTCTTTATAGTTTGGGATGGACCACCTGTGGCTGAAACAGACTCAATCACATCAGGATAAATAGTACCCTGTGCCAGCCATTTTGCACCTTCTACCAAATGAGATTCATCATCAAAAACTTCTATGAATACACGTCCTATTATTTTTCTCTTAGTTTCTGGGTCACTCTCCCCTGCCAAATCATTCAAAAAACGTGCCGAAGCATCTACGCCTTTCACATTAAGCCCCATGCCTTCATATTGCTTCAATACCTCTGTAAATTCGTTCTTTCTTAAAAGTCCGTTATTCACGAAAATACAATGAAGGTTTTTACCGATAGCCTTATGTAATAATACCGCTGCCACTGAAGAATCTACTCCGCCAGACAAGCCTAATATTACTTTTTCATTGCCAATTTTCTCTTTTAATTCTGCTACTGTCTTATCTACAAAAGCATCAGGAGTCCATGACTGTTCCATCTTGGCTATCTTAACCAAAAAATTTTCTAAGACTTGTTTTCCATCTGTTGAATGATATACCTCTGGGTGAAATTGTATAGCATAGGTTTCCTCTCCATCAAATTTAAAGGCTGCATTTTCCACATCATGGGTACTTGCCAATAATGTTGTGTTCTCTGGTAGGTGCTTAATTGTATCGGCATGGCTCATCCAAACTTGACTACCTGTACTTATTTTATCCAAAAACGGGTCATTCTCAACAACAAAGCTAAGATTAGCCCTACCATATTCCCTTGTATTAGATTTTTCTACACTACCACCATTAAAGTGTGCAAGGTATTGAGCTCCGTAACAAACTCCCAATAAAGGTTTTTTACCCCTAATTTCAGATAAATCAGGATGGACCGCATCGTCTCCCCTTACTGATAAAGGTGATCCTGAAAGAATCACTGCTTTATACTCAGAAAGGTCTTTTGGTAATTTATTATACGGTTTAATTTCGGAGAAAATATTCAGCTCACGTACACGTCTACCAATCAATTGCGTGTATTGTGAACCAAAATCTAATATTAGGACTTTATTTTGCATGGGCAAAAATAGCAAATTGACCGTTCTTGAAAAGTATCTTTTAGTTATATTTAAACTGGATTTCAATATTTTTCATGAAACATGTAAGTGCAATTATTTTTGGAGCGGCTATTATCATTGCTGCCTATTTTTTAGGAAATGCATATATACAAAGAGCTAATCCGCCGCAAATCATATCGGTAACTGGTTTAGGTAATGAAAATTTCACTTCTGACCTTATCGTTTGGGAGGGTCAATTTTCAACCAACAGCACGGTTCTAAAAACGGCGTTCGACCAATTAAATAATGATAAAGAGTTAGTAAGCCAATATTTAGTTTCAAAAGGAATTGAATCTGGTAGTATTATTTTCAATAGCGTTCAAACCACAGAAATGCGCGATAACCAATATGAAAATGGAAATTATGTAGGAAGTATTTTTCGTGGGTATCAATTAATGCAAACACTTAATATTGAATCTGAAAACGTTACTTTAATTGAAAGTGTTTCTCGCGAAATAACAGAACTATTAAACAAAGGAGTGCAATTCAACTCTTCTCCGCCAAGATATTACTATACAAAATTGGCTGATTTAAAAATTGAAATGATATCTAAAGCTACTGAAGATGCACGAATACGGGCAGAAAAAATAGCTGAAAACGCAGGTAGTAAATTAGGTGACTTAGCTTCTGCCAATATGGGTGTGTTTCAAATTACGGGCCAAAACTCTGGAGAAGACTACAGTTGGGGTGGCGCCTACAATACATCTTCTAAAAACAAAACTGCATCTATTACTATGCGACTAGAATATAGGGTGAAGTGATAGTACTACTTTGATCAATTGATTTTACTGATTTGGGAAAGAATCAATTATATGATTACTTGCCCTTTTAAATATTATTATTTTAAAACAAAAAAAGCCCAGGAATTACCCGGGCTTTCTATTCAACCAACCATTAAACCGAATACATTATAAAAATCTTTCTCATAACAATCTGTATTCAAAACTTAGTTCGATAAACTATCTACAACCTTACAATTAAAAAAAAGAAAAGCTCAGGAACCACCCTGAGCTTTAAACTAAATCAAAAACCAACTTTAAACCAAAAGTCAAAATTGAACTAATTCAATTTCTTTTTCATAACTCTTAATTATATAACAACCTGCCTGTCTTTTACCCTACTTTTAAATCCTATTATTTTTACCTTTATATAAATTAGTAGGTATGATTGATTCATTTTTTGAAGAATTAAACAGTGAAATTAAAAAGGGTATATCAGAAAGAGCACATCCGTTCAGGTTCATTACTATGGCAACAGTAGGTAATGAAACCATCGCCCGTTTACGTACCGTAGTATTGCGGGAGGTTTCTGAAGATTTGCTTTTAACCATCTACACAGATAGTCGTACCCAAAAAATTAAGCACCTTGCCGTAAATAATCAAGTTAGCTTTTTACTATATCATCCTGAGAAATTGTTGCAATTAAAAGTCGAGGGCACTGCTGAAATAGTAACGGACAACGGCAGGCTTTCAAAAACATGGAAAAACATTCAACCTAACAGCAGAAAAGACTATATTACCCATACCAGCCCTGGGAGCTCTTTAAAAAATCCTGACCATGTGGAATATGTTGAAGATGAAAATTACTTTACCATAATCGATATTGTTCCTACAAAAATTGAATACTTAAAGTTACAACGACCTAACCATATTAGAGCAGTCTTTAAAAAAGACGATGGTGATTGGAATGGAGAATTTTTAGTACCCTAGTCCAAATAGAAATAAAGATTTTCTTTTTCTTTCCCTAATCCTATAGAGAGATCAACTGAAGTTATGTTATTTATGTTGGATGTAATTTATTAGCTAATCATAATTAATTTTCTATAATTAGATTTAAAAGAAACAATAAAAAAACAAATACAGGTATCTTATTAAAAGATACACACCTACCTATATTTATTTTTCGGTAATCACTGTAAAAGTCAAATCTAATGGCCGCAATGCTTCGAATAACATCGACACTAGGTCTTCACCATATTCCAGATAAAACTCAGAGAAATTAAGTTGACGTTCTTGCAATGATTGGTTGGGAAAAATTTCGTTCTGTAGTTCGGTCATACGAACTACCTGGTCTCTTAATTTTCTCTTTTGCGCCTGAAGCAAGCGTTTCTCCAATGCATCCAATCCTTTTTTCTGTTTTACTTCTTGAGCCTTTACAGCACCTAAGAATGACTTATCTGTTTTTTCGGCAATTGTATACATTGCTTTAAACTGCTCTTCTAACAATTTTTTCTGTATAGAAAAATCGATATCTATATTTGAAATCTCTCGAATCTTTTTATTGATCAAGCTATTCTGCTTTAAGAAGATATCAGATTTAGATATGTTCATTCGCTCAAGCTTATCCGCCTGTTTCTCGGTAATAATCAAGGCTGAATTTCTTACCAATAAAATTGGAAATGGCACATCCATAGCTTCAAACGCTGCCTTCAATTCTAACCAGTAGGCTATTTCACCGCCTCCACCAATATAACAAAGGTTTGGTAAAATGACTTCTTGGTACAACGGTCTAGCAATAACATTAGGAGAGAATCTTTCTGGATGAGCATCCATCTCATTAATCAATTCTTCCTTAGTGAACGAAATGGTGGTATCGTTTACGATATACTTTTCTTTACTTTCTATTATACGTTCGCGAATACCATCTTTCAAATAGAAATAATTGATTTCACGCGGATTCACCTGTACAGTGTAATCAGGTGAGATTTGCTCTAACACTTGAATAGTTTCAGATACTTTTTTAAAAGCCGAATGCTCAAAGATATCTTTCTTCATGTAAGGCACCAACAACTTCTTTAAATCGGCATTATCACCGTCAACAATAACCAAACCGTAGTCCTTAAAAATTTCATTGGCCAAATACCTAGTTGCCTCCGTTAGGTTATCATGTTTTAAATAGGCATTCTCGAACAGATCCTTTAATTGATTGGCGTTTTTACTATCACCTATAGTTTGCGAGAATAAATCAAAAACTTCCTCTAAACCCTTTGTTTTTAAATGGCCTACAGCCCCTGACGCATCTTTGTTCCACTGAAATTTTAATCCTTTGAAATTGAAATAATTGATTTCGTCGAAATCGTGATCTTCAGTAGCCATCCAATAAATAGGCACAAAATTATTATTTGGATATGCTGTCTTTAATTGCTGAGTTAAATTTATGGTAGAAATAATCTTATATAGAAAATACAAGGGTCCTGTAAATAGATTTAACTGGTGCCCCGTAACAATGGTAAACGTATTTTTTTCTTTTAAAAGCTCAATATTAGCCGCTGTTTTTTTAGAAACATCTGTGTCTTTATACTGCTTAAGTATTGAATTATGCAAAACATCTCTATGGGCTTTAGTAAAATGCTTTCCTTTTTCTTCTAGCTGACCTTTAAAACCTTTAAGATCGGGAAACCGATTATATAAGGGTTTAAGCGCAGTTTCTGCGGCAACGTAATCGCAAATCAATTTCGAAAAATAGCCCGTTTTTTCAATGGGCAAAAAGTCAATATCCATATGAAAATTAAATACTTGGTAAATATAAAACCCTTTCTTTTTACATTTCCTAAATATAAGTTAATTACCACTAGCATCAGTAACCCAATTACTCGGTGAAATACAATATAAATCACTTTCATTTTGCATTTATTTTAATAGATTTGGCTGACTCAGAATTTAAATAACTATATGAAAGCAATTCTACACTACATATTTCTATTCATTCCGCTTTTAAGTTTAGCCCAATTAAAATCTCCATCAGAGTTTTTAGGCTATGAACTAGGAACACAATTCACCAGACACCATGAGGTTGTTGATTATTATCAATATTTAGCAGAAGCTGAACCACAACGCATGAAACTAATTGAATATGGTAAAACCAATGAACGACGACCTTTGTTATTGGCTACCATTTCCAGTAAAGAAAATATGCAGAATCTTGAAAAAATTCGAGAAGAGCATATGAAGGGATTGAATGGTGAAGGCGCACCGGACAAGGCTATTGTATGGCTTAGTTACAATGTTCATGGAAATGAAAGTGTAAGTACGGAAGCTTCTATGCAAACTATTTACGATTTATTCACTACTAAAAGTAGTTATCTAGAAAACATTGTTGTGTTAATTGACCCATGTATTAATCCTGATGGTCGAGATCGTTATGTAAACTGGTACAACCAATTCAAAAACTCACCGAACCAAGTAGACCCAAATAGCAAGGAACACCATGAGGGTTGGTGGAGCGGACGTAGCAATCACTATATGTTCGATTTAAATAGAGATTGGGCATGGTTGACACAGGTTGAAAGTCAGCAACGCTTAAAACAATTCAACAAATGGTTACCTCACGTACATGTAGATTTTCACGAACAAGGTGTTGATAACCCGTATTATTTTGCTCCTGCGGCAGAACCATTTCATGAAGTTGTTACCGGTTTTCAAAGAGAATTTCAAAAAACTATAGGTAAAAACCATGCAAAGTATTTTGATGAAAATGGATGGTTCTATTTTACAAAAGAAGTGTTCGACCTATTATATCCAAGTTATGGTGACACCTATCCAACCTACAATGGCGGTATTGGCATGACCTATGAACAAGGTGGTAGCGGTCGTGCCGGGTTAGGTATTATCACCAGTATTGGAGACACCCTTACCTTAAAAGATAGAATTGCGCATCACCACACTACAGGTTTGTCTACTGTAGAGGTGGCTTCAAAAAATGCAACTAAGCTGAATGAGGAATTCAAAAAATTCTATCAAAATAAGAATTACAAATACAAAAGCTACGTATTGAATGGGAATCCTGATAAGCTAGAAGCATTAACTAATTTATTGAGCAAACACGAAATAGAATTTAAAGTTGGTGGCAATAACACAGTTAAAGGCTACAATTATACAACCGGGAAATCTGGAACATTAAAAAGTAGTGATAAGAGTATTATAGTTTCTACAGATCAAGCGAAGAGCACGTTAGTTAAAGTTTTGTTTGAACCTACTGCAAAGCTTAGTGATTCGGTTACCTATGATATTACAGCATGGTCATTACCTTATGCATATGGTCTCGATGCAATTGCTAGTGAAAGTAATGTCGCAGGCACTATTTCAAGCACACAAAACATCACTTATGAAATTGTAAAAGCTGATAGTTATGCATATTTAGCCGATTGGAACAGTATGAAAGATGCAAGGTTCTTGGCTGAACTGATAAGAAATAAAATTCGTGTTCGTTATGCCCACAAACCTTTTACTTTAGACGGAATTTCACATGAAAGAGGAACTCTTATTATCACTAAAAGCGATAACAAACAAATAAATAATTTCAATACCATATTAACAAACGCCTCTAAAAATCATAATAAAACCCTAACCTCAACCAACACAGGTTTTGTAGAAAGTGGAAAGGATTTTGGTTCAGGATACGTAGATGTCATACAAGATCTGAATATTGCCGTACTTTCTGGCGAACCTACCTCTACCTTACGTTTTGGTGAAATATGGAACTTTTTTGAGCAACAATTGAATTTCCCTATTTCTGTATTAGACGAGGATTATTTCAGTAGAATTGATTTAACAACATATGATATTTTAATTTTACCTGATGGTAGAGGTTATAACAGTTTTTTATCCAGTCATATCCAAGAAAAAATCAAAGATTGGGTAAAACGTGGAGGAAAACTTATTGTGATGGGAGGTGCCATTGATGCCCTTACCTCATCAGATAAAGATTTTACCATTAAGGAAAAAGAAATCGAAAAAGATTCAACCAATACCATTTCATCTTTTGAAGTATCTGAACGTGAACAGATCAAGTCTGAAATTACTGGTGCCATTTTCAAAGCTACGGTAGACAATACAAATCCTTTAGCTTACGGTTACGACGACACTTATTTTACTTTGAAATTGGGAGATAGAGCATACAAATATTTAGAAAATGGAAGTGCTGTTTATCTTAGTGAAGGTGCCAACGAACCTGTATCTGGTTTTGCTGGCAGTGAAGCAAAAAAGAAAATTGCAGAAACATTAATTTTCGGAACTGAAGAAATGGGTCGAGGTCAAATAATATATATGGTCGATAATCCGCTCTTTAGAGGTTTTTGGGAAAATGGGAAGCTATTTTTCGCCAATGCACTTTTTATGGTCAAATAATATTATCTATGAAAGAATACAAAGTTGAAACCCTTATTTATTATTCTAAATTAACTTTTGATAAATATCATATTGTCAATTCGTCGAACAAGGAGATTCAAGAAAAATTAAATGATCATGCAAAAGATGGCTGGCGTTTGGTTTCTACGGATGCCTCAAACTTTGGTGCAGCTATGTACATCTATTTATATTTTGAAAAATAGCCCCAAAGCTTAGATTTTAATTGCAAAATAATTTTAACTAAATGTCCCTGTAACACCTAAACCTGTTTCAGGGACATTTTATTTTAGATAAGGTATATAACACATTAGCCAACATATTTAGATCTTTTACGTTTATCTTGAGACAACATTCTGTGAAAGCAACAATAAACCAACCCATATGGCTAACGATCAAGACCAAATTAATGAGCTTTTGCAAAAACTTGAGCTTCTTCTTAAGAAGCAACAAGATTTTAATATTGAGGTTAATGAAATTCGAAGAGATATTCAAATACTAAGAAATACTCAAGCAATTAAATTTAACCAAGCACAAAAAGATTCAGCCATTGAACCTGAAAAAGAATACATTAAAGAACCTATTGCTTTTAATGAAGCTGATTTGTCCATTACCCAAAAGGAGGCCATTGAAGCCCCAGTTGCTGCTCAAGAACAACGTATTAATATTCCTGTTAAGAAGATTTCCACTCCAAAAGGAAAATCAAATCTTGAAAAATTTATAGGTGAAAACCTCATCAATAAAATTGGAATTTTAATTACTGTAATTGGTGTTGTCATTGGTGCAAAATATTCTATAGAAAATAATTTAATAAGTCCGCTTACTCGAATAATTCTTGGTTATTTAATGGGCTTAGGTTTATTAGGTTTTGCTTTTAAATTAAAAGCAAAATATGAAAGTTACAGTGCCGTTTTAGTAAGTGGTGCATTGGCCATCTTATATTTTATCACTTTCGCTGCTTATGACTTATATGGACTATTCCCTCAACTATTTGCATTCGGCATTATGCTATTATGCACTGTTTTTGGGGTCGTAGCGTCCCTTAACTACAATAAGCAAGTCATAGCGCATATTGGTTTGGTTGGCGCATATGGTGTACCATTTTTACTAAGTAATAATTCTGGAAATGCCACTGTATTATTTAGCTACATGGCACTTATAAATATTGGAATATTAGTAATCTCTATTAAAAAATATTGGAAAGCACTTTATTATATATCATTTGCATTTACTTGGT
Organism: uncultured Maribacter sp.; assembly: GCF_963974015.1. Classification (GTDB taxonomy): domain Bacteria; phylum Bacteroidota; class Bacteroidia; order Flavobacteriales; family Flavobacteriaceae; genus Maribacter. The sequence goes on from NZ_CAXBBZ010000013.1 coordinate 64,197, forward strand.
TGATATACGGAGCTTGGTATGCGTTTAATAGCATAGATGCAGATTTTTACATGGGCTTTACATTTCTAATAGTGTTCTTTCTCATTTTTTATGCTACATTTTTAGCCTTTAAATTGTTAAAATCCGAACAGTTTAAGGTTGGTGATATTATCTTAATTTTATTGAATTCATTCATTTTTTATGGCTTTGGAATTGCTTGGTTATACGGTTATGAAAATGGAGAGTCCTATTTAGGACTATTTACCTTAGCAAATGCATTAATACATTTTGCGGTAACCGTATTCATTTACAAGAAAAAATTAGCAGACCGAAAATTATTCTTTTTAACCTCTGGCTTTGTACTCACATTTATAACCATTGCCATACCAGTGCAATTAGATGGTAACTGGGTAACCCTAATTTGGGCATTTGAAGCTGCGCTTCTTTTTTGGATAGGGCGAACTAAAAAGGTTTCGTTCTACGAACATTTATCTTACATAATGGTAGTACTTGCCATTTTAAGTTTGATTATGGATTGGACATATACCTATCAACAATTTGGTATATATGATAGTTTAGTAACGTCGAAACCATTTTTCAATATCACCTTATTAACTTCGTTACTTTGCGTTTCCGCTTTTGGATTTATCACTTGGATTCAAACGAAATTAAATCTTGAAAAGAAGACTGTAGCCAATAAACTAATGGAGTTTGGCATGCCTGTAATTTTAATACTAACTCTTTATCTCTCCTTTTATTTAGAAGTTGATTATTACTGGAACGATGCTCTAGAAGCATCTAAAGTTCAAATTTCGAAAACTGAAGATTATTACCCTTATTTCAATTACAACTTAAAAGATTTAGGCATTACATGGAAAATTTTCTACACCATGCTATTTGTTAGTATACTTAGCCTTTTCAATTCCTTTAAAATTAAAAATAAAGCTTTAGGCATAGTTGCCACTTGCTCTGGTCTATTAGTTGTATTGGAATTTCTTAGTATCGGCCTTTACACGTTGAGTGAACTTAGAGAAAATTTTCTGTCGCAAGAGCTTTCTAAATATTTTGAAATAGGCGTTTACAACATATATATAAGATATATTGGTTTCGCTTTTTTTGCATTCATATTATTCGCAATTCGAACTTTAGTTCGACAAGACTTTATGAAAATCAACTATAAAGTACCTTTTGAGATTGTAATGCACATTTCTATTATCTGGATCTCAAGTAGTGAACTATTAAATTGGATGGACTTATCTGGTTCGGAGCAATCGTATAAATTAGGCTTAAGTATCTTATGGGGACTTTATGCTCTTTTACTTATTGCATTAGGTATCTGGAAGAAGAAAAAACACCTGCGTATTGGTGCAATTATTCTTTTCTCTTTCACCTTGATTAAGTTATTTTTCTATGACATTTCATCATTGAATACTATATCAAAAACTATTGTATTTGTCTCGCTCGGAGTTTTATTACTTATCATTTCTTTTCTTTACAATAAATACAAACACATCATAGCAGATGAAACCGAATAATAATCTATTCTTAATTTTTATCGTTCTAACCACATCATTTTGCTTTGGTCAGATGAAATCCTATTCAAAAAAAATAAAGCTGAAAGGAATAGAGAACCAATGGCATACCATTCAATTACCCAACGAAGTGTTTCAAAACATGAATTCGAATTTAACCGATATTCGCGTTTTTGGAGTAACAGCCATAGACACCATTGAGGCACCCTATATTCATAATACTTCAAAAGCTATAGATGCAAATTCATTTATTTCTTTTAATTTATTGAACACTGTCAATAACGCCAAAGGATATTTCTACACCTATGATGTAAAAGAAAAAGAAACTATTAATGAGATAAAATTAAGTATTAAAGACACGAATTTTAATTGGCTTATTACCCTTGAAGGAAGTCAAAACCAACAGGAATGGTTTACACTTTTAGATGATTACCGCATTCTTTCTATAATGAACGATCAAACAGATTATTCATTTACTACATTGAAATTTTCTGATACTAATTTCAAATTTTACAGATTACTGATTAAAAGTCCTGAAAAGCCCAATTTTGAATCTATTGAAATTTTAAAGAAAGCGAAGAAAGCCCCTCAATACCGAGATTATACAGTTAGATCATTTAATGTTTTTCAAGAAGAAAAAAACACTATAGTTAATGTCAATTTAAAAAGTAGAGCTCCGCTTAATCTATTAGAGCTTTCTGTAGATGATAAAATTGATTACTACAGACCTATTACCATACAATACCTTGTAGACAGTGTTAAGACAGATAAAGGATATCATTATAATTATAGAACAATGGCTACAAGAACTCTTTCTTCTATCGAAGAAAATAGTTTTCAATTACCAGGTACCATGGCGCAAAAGCTTCGCATTATTGTTTCTAATAATGATAATCAGCCTTTAAAATTTTCTAATATTAGCATTAAAGGATACATACACAGTCTAACCACCCGCTTTACAGAACCAGCAACATATTTTCTTGTTTACGGCAAAACAAATGATAAGGCCCCTAATTATGATATAGTAAAAACTTCTATTTCTATTCCAGAAAATATTTCAAGTCTTCAATTCGGCGATGCAATCAACATTCTTAAACCAAAAATCGAAACCAAGAAACCGCTCTTCGAAAATCAATGGTGGCTATGGTCAATTCTTGGTGTCATAATACTTTTATTGGGCTATTTCACCATTGTAATGATGAAGAAAGAGATTTAAAATATTACACTATTCCTTTTTTGACACCTAAAAACAAGCCTTTTATTTTTAACTTTAAGTTAATTAAACCGGCTCACCATACAGGTCAAAATCAGCAGCTTCGGTAATTTTCACATTCACGAACTCACCTTGTTTCACATAATGTTTTGCAGCATCAATAAGGACCTCATTATCAACATCTGGTGAATCAAATTCAGTTCTACCTATAAAATAGTTTCCTTCTTTACGGTCTATAATACAACGAAAAGTTTCTCCTACCTTCTTTTGGTTTAGCTCCCAAGATATTTGAGATTGAATCTCCATGATAATATTGGCACGCTCTTGCTTAGTTTCCTCAGGCACATCGTCTACTAAAGAAAAAGCATGTGTGTTTTCCTCATGGCTATACGTAAAGCAACCCAATCGCTCAAAGCGCATGGCAACAACCCAATTCTTCAAAGTCTCAAAGTCTTCTTCGGTCTCGCCTGGATAGCCGACAATTAAAGTAGTTCTTATGGTCATTTCCGTAACCGCTGCTCTAAACTCTTGTAATAATTTGGTAGTTTTAGCTTCTGTAGTTCCACGCCGCATACTCTTTAGAATACGGTCAGAAATATGCTGTAAGGGTATATCCAAATAGTTACAAACTTTTGGTTCCCTATTCATAACATCTAACACATCCATCGGAAAACCTGCCGGAAATGCATAATGTAAACGTATCCATTCAATACCGTCTATCTTCACTAAAGCTTCCAAAAGCTCGGCAAGGTTTCTTTTCTTATAAAGATCCAAACCGTAATAAGTAAGATCTTGTGCTATAAGTATTAATTCTTTTACACCCTTTGCGGCCAACTTTTCAGATTCAATCACCAAATCTTCAATTGGCTTACTTTTGTGCTTACCACGCATTATCGGTATGGCACAGAACGAACATGGTCTATCACAACCTTCAGCTATTTTAAGATAAGCATAGTTCTTTGGTGTAGTCGTTAATCGCTCTCCGATCAATTCATGCTTATAGTCAGCACCCAATGCTTTTAACAAACCTGGTAATTCACTGGTGCCGAAGTATTCATCTACATTCGGTATTTCTTTTTGCAAATCTGGCTTATAGCGCTCACTAAGACATCCGGTTACAAAAACCTTATCCACTACTCCATCTTCTTTCTTTTGAACATACTCCAAAATGGTATTAACACTTTCTTCTTTAGCATTAGCAATGAAGCCACAAGTATTAATAACTACTATATTTCCTTCCTCCTCATGTACAACTTCTTTGTTGTTGGCCTTTAATTGACCCATGAGTACTTCGGAATCATAAACATTCTTTGAACAACCTAGAGTTACTACGTTGATTTTGTTCTTCTTAAGAGTTTTTGTCCTCATAATTTAAATTGGGGTGCAAAAATACGATTTGGGTCTTTAAAAACGTTAGATATGGACAAAATTACTAGTGATCTTTAACCGATTATTCAAAATAACGTCCCAAACTAAAACTTGACCATGAAATTTCCCCAATATTTCAGCTTACTTGTTGTGTCATCATTACTTTTTGCCTGTTCGAGTGAATCTGATTCTGATACTGATACTGAAAAAAGTGGAACACCAGCTGTTATTTCGCCTGTACCTCTTGATACCTATTTTCCACCAATAACAAGAACCGACGAATGGGATACGATTTCAATGCAAACTCTTGGATGGAATGAAAATCAAGTAGATAATTTATATAGTTATTTAGAAGATAACGATACTGATGCCTTCATAATTTTGAAAGACGGAAGAATTGTAATTGAAAAATATTTTGGCGATTTCACACAAGATGATAATCATGCCTGGAATTCTGCCGGAAAAAACCTGACATCAATGCTGACCGGTATTGCCCAACAAGAAGAATTTCTTAGTATTACCGAACCTACTTCGAACTATTTAGGTGAAGGATGGTCGAGCTTGACTATCGACCAAGAATTGAGCATTACGATAGAGAACCAACTAACAATGACCACTGGTTTAGATTATAATGTCGAGGATGCTTTTTGTACCGACCCTGAATGTTTAATTTACTTAAATGATATTGACACCACTTGGTACTATCATAATGCACCTTACACTTTACTTGACGACGTAATTGCAAATGCTACCAATACAGATTTTAATTCATATTTCTCAGAAAAAATTAAAGAGCCTATTGGTATGCAAGGTCTGTTTATAAAAGTTGGATACAATAATGTTTTCTTTAGCTCAGCTAGAAGTATGGCTCGATTCGGAATTTTAAATTTAAACCAAGGCACCTGGGATGGTAGGCCAATTTTAACGGACACAGCTTATTTTAATTCTATGACCAATTCTTCTCAAGACTTAAACCCTTCTTACGGTTATTTGTATTGGTTGAACGGAAAGAGGAGTTATCGAGTACCAGGTTCCGATATTGAATTCACAGGAAGCTTAATACCTAATGCACCTGCAGACCTATATGCCGGCTTAGGAAAAAACGACCAGAAATTATATATGGTGCCAAGTTTAGATTTGGTAGTGGTACGAATGGGTGGCGCTAGCAGCGAAATTCTATTAGGCCCATCAGGTTTTGACAATGAACTTTGGGGACTGATTAATGAAATCATCCAATAAGTTCAAAATTGAAGATCTCATATCATTTTACAAATAACTTAAGAACGTTATTTAATATTTACTAGTAACAATTCTTATTTTTGTAAAAAAAATTGATGGATTTTAGAAAAATAGCCGAAAAAAGATATACCACAAAAAAATACGATGCTTCTAAGAAAATTTCAGAAGCACATATCGAAGATTTGAAGCATATTCTAAAGCTTAGTCCATCTTCTATTAACAGTCAGCCTTGGCTATTTACTTTTGTTTCACATAAGGAAACGAAAGATGCTTTAGCTGAAGCATCCTTCTTTAACGCCCCTAAAATAAGCAGCGCAAGTCATCTAGTCGTTTTTAGTGTTCAGGATAATCTTGAACAATTCGAACGTCATGTAGAAGAAAATTTAGCTGAGGGTTCTGTAAATTATTACAAGCAATTTCTGAAAGACCAACCTGCAGAAAAAACCATTAACTGGCTAACTCAACAAGTTTATTTGTCTCTAGGTTTTTTCTTAGCCGCCTGTGCTGCTATGGAAATAGATTCTACCCCAATGGAAGGTATTGAACCTGAAAAATATAAGGAAATTCTCAATATAAAAAATCACAAGGTACTATTTTCTGTTGCCATAGGTTATCGTGATTCCGAAGATGGTAATCAACCTAGTATAAACGGTAAATCTAGATTAGCAATCGATAAGGTTATAACTTCAATTGAATAGCATGAGGGTTAGTTATTCTTCCCTCATTAATTCAAACAAAGTAATTTCTGGTCTAACATTAAACCGGACTTGAAGAAGGCATCCTAAAGCTCGATTTATATAAAGTGTTCTACCGTCTTCCAAATCAATTTCTCCTGCATCATATTTTTTATTTCTGACAGGAAGCATTGGTGGAGGTAAAAAGGGTGGTTTTACTTGTCCACCATGCGTATGCCCAGAAAGGATCCAACCTTTAAAATTATTCCAAACGGGCAAGTCACAAACATCTGGATTATGACAAAGGGTAATATTTGCCTTTGAAGGATCATACTTCTTTGTCGCTTCTTCAGGATGAAAATTAATTCCCCAAAGGTCATCTATACCTATAAAATTAATACCATTTAAATCTATGGCATTATTCCTTAAAACAGTAATACCTGCGGTTTCTAAACTTTTCGTAATACTCCTCGCTACAGATTCTTCAGCGTAATCGATACCATAATCATGATTACCTAGAATTCCAATAGTTCCTAAACTTCCTGTGACTGCATAATCAAGCACTTCCTGCAATTGTAAAATTTGCTCATCATCATCATAATTTATATAGTCACCCGTATACACCACAAAATCTGGTTTTAGTTGCTGAGCTTCCTTAAATGAATCTATAATGTATTTATAATCAAAGCTTTTACCAATATGTATATCGCTAATCTGCATTAAAGTTTTACCTACAAGTTCTTTTGGTAAATTTTTCAACGGCATTTTCACATGAACAAACTCCATCCAAAAAGGCTCAATCTGCCAACTATACAATCCAGTTAAAATACCTAAGCCAGCTCCCCACTTAAAAGTTTTCTTTATAAACTTTCTCCTTTTCATTATTAACTAAAGTTTTTAATTATCATATCCGACAGGCATTATTCGAACTTTTGAATGTTTTTCAAAAGCGCTACCAATACACAGCAAATTAGCTTCTGAAAATTGCTTGCCAATGAAGGTAAGACCAATTGGTTCTCCTGAAGCTTTATACCCCATAGGAACTGTGAGGGCCGGGTACTTGGCAACGGCTGCGTAACCCGCATGATAATTATTGATTGATAATACAGCATCTAATTTATTTTGATCCATTACTGTATCAAAAAAAGTACGGCCATTTTTTTCGAGATTTGATTTTATACCCTCTAACTCTCCCACTGATGTAGAATCAGAAATAATACCCTCAAAAAGTGCTTGACCATAAGGAATTCTAGTTAACGAATCGGCCTTATTAAAGGATACAACATCAGCAATAGATTTGATTTTCACCAAATTTGCATTCGAATATTCTTTTAAATAGACTGGCAAATCATTACGCATATCAATATTCAGAATGCTTAAAAAACCATCCATCGTAACCTCTGGAGGTGTAAACTCTATTATCGTAGCACCGGCATTTTCAATACCCTCAATTGTTTTTCTGTAAATACTATCTGTTTCCATCAACTCATTAATAGCTCCCAACCTCATTTCTTTGAATGGCTTAGGATGCAGACCAGCGGATAATATACCCGGAAAATTGTCGTCAACCGATTTTGAATCCATTTCATCATAACCAAGCATAGCAGATAATAAAATAGCGTTGTCAACAACATTTTTCGTCATCGGACCTGGAGTATCTAAAGTACTAGAAATAGGAACTATCCCAGAGCGACTCAACAAACCGATTGTAGGTTTCAAACCTACTACCGAGTTTTGACTACTTGGAGATAATATTGACCCCGAAGTTTCTGTACCAACTGCAGCGACTGCATAATTGGCAGCAACAGCAGTACCACTACCCGAACTTGACCCACCTGTTTCAAAAATCCTACGCCCATAAGGATTCAGGGTTTGACCTCCATAAGCGCTATACCCAACAGGGCAACCAGAACATAAAAAATAAGCCCATTCACTTAAATTCACCTTTCCTAAAATAAGTGCACCATTCTTTTTTAATTCTTCTACAATGAAAGAATCTTCAACTGCATTATCAGTCAACACAATAGACCCAGCCGTAGTTTTCATGCCAGAGGTATTGATATTATCTTTTAATAAAATTGGCATACCGTAAATAGGATGTTGTACATGTGAAACGGTTCCCGATTTTTTTTCTTCATCTAATCTTCGAGCCTCCTTAACAACATCATTATTGAGTGCAATAATTGTATTTAAGGTAGTAGCATTATCCAATTCATATTTATAAATACGATACAAATAGAAAAGCACCAAATCTTCATAGGTCAGTTCATTCTCTTGAATGTGATGACGAATAGTGAAAATATTCTGTTCCAATATCATAGGGACCAAAGCTTCATAATCTGCCTCACTTAACTTCGAAACTTCACCATACAAAGGTTTGAATACGTCATTTTTATCAAGTACCTTAGACTGAATCAATTTATATTTCATACGACCTTTTTCATGGTCTGCATTTGCTGCTACTTCAGCTGAATCATTATATGGAGTCCATAAAATGAGTTCATCTTTCATTGAATCTTGCTCATTTTTACACGCACTCAACATAATGATTACCAGTAACAACAAATGCTTTTTCATAATGCTTATTTATTTTTCAAAAGTATCATTTTCCAATCTTTAATATTGTTAGCATTCAATCTAACAAACTCATCTTTATTTTCTTTACTAGCTAATTTCGATGACATTTCTGCCGCTTTAATAGCATCTGAGTACTTCTCCAAATCAGCTAAAAGCAAAGACCTTACTCGATGAAAATAATAGGTATCACCTCCCAAATTTAAAGCCATATCAATATAACCAAGTGATTTGACCTGCAAAATTCCCTGTTCTTGATTGTACCTTGCAATTTCGTAGTACGTTTGAGCAGTAGGCGAGTTAAATAGTTTTTCCTTAATCTGAGCCTGCATAACTGACTCAGTGTCAATTTGAATAGGAATAGACACTTTCGTATTACCCCACTTCCAAATCATGGTAATTTCATTATGAGTTATCTCATCAAACGAAATCAAAAAATTCTCTTGAAATTCTAAAGTTTCCAATGGAACAACCTTTATTCTCAAAGCATCGTCTTGAGAATCATAATCCAATCGGCCATCACCCCAATGGGTCGTATTATTGTGAAACACAATTTGCCATTCATCTTCTTCAGGATAAACGTATAAAGCATAACTACCTTTTTGAAGATCTTGTCCACCAATTACAACACTAGAAAGGAATGTTATTTTGGTAGATTCATTAGCACCTACCCGCCATATACGGCCGTAAGGAACTAGTGCGGACTTTCCATTTACTTGCTCGCCAAATAATAGACGGCCCTTAGCAGATGGCCTAGAATATTCTACCGTTATTTTTGAAAGTCCAAATTCTTGTACTATTGTAGCAAAGGGGCTTGCCTTCGGATGATTGATTTGCGCCCAGCAAAAACTAGATAAAAAAAAACAAATTATGAAATCAACCTTCCTCAATTTTAAATTTTAAAGAAAGAATCTACAAACTCATATTTATTAAACACTTGCAAATCTTCGATACCCTCACCTACACCAATATACTTAACCGGTATTTTAAACTGATCCGAAATACCTATAACCACACCACCTTTTGCAGTTCCGTCTAATTTGGTAATTGCCAAAGCTGTTACTTCAGTAGCCTTTGTAAATTGTTTTGCCTGTTCAAAAGCATTCTGACCTGTAGAACCATCAAGAACCAACAATACTTCGTGAGGTGTATTTTCCACTACTTTTTGCATCACGCGTTTAACCTTTGTCAACTCATTCATTAAGTTGACCTTATTATGTAACCGCCCGGCTGTATCAATAATGACAACATCGGCATCTTGGGTCAAGGCAGAACTTAAAGTATCAAAAGCCACAGAAGCAGGATCACTTCCCATTTGTTGCTTAACAATTGGAACCCCAACCCTATCGGCCCAAACCTGTAATTGGTCTATCGCTGCAGCCCTAAATGTATCAGCAGCACCTAATACAACTTTTAAACCTTGTTTCTTATATTGATAAGCAAGTTTCCCTATGGTTGTTGTCTTACCCACACCATTAACACCAACTACCATAATTACATATGGTTTCTTATCACTCGGTATATTTAACCCTGAATTTTCACTTGGGTCAGTTTCAGATAATAAACCAGCAATCTCTTCGCGTAAAATTCCATTGAGTTCATCTGTACCTACATATTTATCGCGCGCAACCCTAGCCTCAATTCTAGTAATTATTTTCAAAGTAGTATCGACTCCAACATCAGAAGAAACTAAAACCTCTTCTAAATTATCAAGTACATCGTCATCTACTTTAGACTTGCCAGCAACCGCCTTTCCCAACTTTGAAAAAAAGTTAGTTTTAGTCTTTTCCAAACCTTTATCTAAGGTTTCCTTTTTCTGTGAAGAAAATATTTTTTTAAATAAGCTCATTGTTAAAACTATGGTTATTCAAATATAAAAATTAAAAAGCCCCTTTCGTAGGAAAGGGGCTCAATAACTACTAAAAGTTAGTTTTCTTATTTCTTGGCAATCCAAGCATCTACCAATTCTGGTGGCATTACTTGCTCTACAAAAACGTAAGCACCTGATTTTGGTGACTTAACCATTTTTATAGCCTTTGTCAATCTTTTAGAACTTGTCTGTAAACTTGCTACGGTCTTCTTAGCCATGACTTATATTTTTTGTGATTTTCTTAAATCGAAAATCTATTTAATTTCTTTATGAACGGTCATTCTCTTAAGAATAGGATTGAATTTTTTAATTTCCAATCTCTCAGGAGTGTTCTTTTTATTCTTCGTAGTGATATATCTTGAAGTACCTGGTTGACCAGATTCTTTATGCTCTGTGCATTCTAATATAACTTGTATTCTATTACCTTTCTTTGCCATCTTACGCTCTATTTTCCAGATTACTTAATAACTAATCCTTTTGCTTTTGCTTCTTTCAAAACAGCAGATATACCTTTCTTATTGATACTCTTTAAAGCTCTTGTAGATACTTTAAGAGTTATCCAACGGTCTTCTTCTGGAATGTAAAAACGTTTCTTTGAAAGATTTACATCAAATCTTCTTCTCGTCTTATTAATCGAAAACGAAACATTGTTTCCGAACATCGCCTTCTTTCCCGTAATTTCACAAACTTTTGACATCGTGCTGGTTTTTTCTTTTAAACAGGGTGCAAATTTATATCATTTTTATCGTTCAGACAACTATAAACATCACATTTTTAAAATTTCTTTTTGAAGCAGCTCAAATGCCTTATTCACAGCCTTTTCCACAATACGTTCTCGAGTGCTTCCCATTTGAAATTCTTGAACTAAATGCACATCTGGACCATCAATCGCGATAAATATATTTCCAACCTCAGCATTTGAATCTCCTTTAGTTGGGCCGGCATTGCCTGTTGTCGCAATAGCAAAATCTGTTTTCATCAATTTTCGCACTCCTTTTGCCATAGCACTTGCAACTTCTGCACTAACAACTGAATACTTATCGATAATTTCTTGAGGCACCTTAAGTACATTTACCTTAGTTTCTGTAGCATAGCTCACTACACTACCTTTAAAATATTTTGAAGCTCCAGGTATGGAAGTTATATTTTCGGCAATTTTACCACCTGTGAAACTTTCGGCCGTAGATACTGTTAAATTTCTTTTTGTAAGCAATTTTGCAATGACCTCTTCAATAGTTTCATCATCCTCTAAACCAAACATAATATCATTGATAAACGGATAGAGTTTTTCACATTCAGCGTCGATTGAAGCAATTAGTTGATCATAATCAGGTCCTTTTCCTGACAAACGCAATCTGACTTTCCCTAAATTAGGCAAGTAAGCCAACTTTATGGAAGGTGGAAGATTATCTTCCCATGACTCTATTCGATTCGAAATTGAACTTTCACCCAGACCATAAGTGACTATAGTTCTATGAATGATATGTGGTCTTTTGTAAAAAGCAGCTAATTTTGGTATGACCGATTCAACCATTAAATGCTTCATTTCAAAAGGTACACCTGGCATCGAAATAAATGTTACTCCGTCTTGATGCATCCACATTCCTGGCGCTGTACCATTTGCGTTGTGCAATACTTCTGCCCTACTAGGCACCAAGGCCTGTTTTCGATTGATATCTGATATAGGTGTACTAGAAATATACTTTGCGAACAAGTTCTCAACATGTGCCAGTACTGCAGCATTCTCTACAAGCTCATCATTAAAAAATTCACAAAAGGTATGCTTGGTAATATCGTCTTTCGTCGGACCAAGTCCACCGGTCACCAATACGATATCTACACGTTTTGCAGCATCGCTAAATGCATTTAAAATATGTTCCTTATCGTCTTGGATAGAGGTGATTTGGTAAACTGAAATTCCAATTTTATTAAGCTCTTTGGCTATAAATACGGAGTTGGTATCAACTATTTGGCCTATGAGAATTTCATCACCAATAGTTATAATTTCTGCAAGCATTATAAATGGAAGTCTTTTTTTAATTCTGCAACAACCTGATTAATATCGGTTTTAAGCAAAGGAAATTTCCTCTCCATTTCATCCATATTGCCTTCCTCTTTCCCTAAAGTTTCCAATTCTAACGCAATGGCACGTGTTTGCTCCATACCCAACAAATCTACATTAGGTTTTATTTTATGGGCCAACTGATAAACCTGACCATAGTCTTTGGCGATTAACGCCTTTTCCAATAAATCTAAATCCTCAGGAACTTCTTCCAAAAAAACAGATATTACAGAATTTATAAAATCCTGATCTCCCTCTGCCATCTCATTAATCTTATCCAGGTTATAAATCATTATTTAATTTTTAAGGTAAAAAGCTCTATATTTTCCAAGCTACCCGAAAGATAGTCATTTGGACTTATTTTGCCAACACCGGCAGGAGTTCCTGTGAAAATTACATCTCCTTTTTTAAGCATAAAGAATGTTGATGCATACGCTATGATTTCATCTATCTTCCAAAGCATAAAACTGGTATTACCATTCTGCACTACTTCACCATTCTTTACCAACTTGAAATTCAAATCATTAAGGTCGTTAAATTGTGTTTTAGGGAGCCACTCCCCTATTACGGCAGCACCATCAAAACCTTTCGCCTTTTCCCAAGGCAGTCCTTTTTCTTTTAATTTCGACTGTAAATCTCGAGCCGTAAAATCTATACCTAATCCAATTTCATCGTAATAGGAAGATGCAAACTCCTCGCTAATATGTTTTCCTACCTTTTTAATCTTCACTAAGACCTCAACTTCATAATGAATGTCATTAGAAAACTCGGGGATATAAAAATCCTGTTGTTTGGGTAATACTGCGGAATCCGGTTTTATAAAAATGACAGGCTCTTCTGGTTTTTCATTTTTAAGTTCTGCAATATGTGCAGCGTAATTCCTTCCAATGCAAATAATTTTCATTAGGCGCCAATCTATAGTTTAACTTAATTTATTATTGAGCTTGCTCAACTTTATTTGGGTAAGTATCTTCTTCGTATATAACGGAAAATCTGCATTTAGCATCCACCCAAAATAGCCAGGCTCATTTTCTAACACAGCATGAACTTTTTTCCCTTTATGTTTTCCAAAAGAAAATACTTCTTCTCCTTCTTCATCCATAGCAATGAAACCTGCAAAATCTACCGATTGTTTTCTTCTTGAAAATTCGGAAAGTTTTTTAATATTGTTTTCTAAGTCTGGGTATCTATCTAACTGAGAAAGCAAAACTTCATATGTCGCATTGGCATCTGCAGCAGCGCTATGGGCATCTAATAAATCTTTATCACAGTAGAACTTATATGCAGCTTCTAACGTTCGTTTTTCCATTTTATGAAAAATTGTCTGCACATCTACAGATACTGTATTTTTCATATCAAAATCTATATCTGCACGCAATAATTCTTCCGCAAGTAACGGAATGTCGAATCGGTCAGAATTAAATCCGCCTAAATCACTATCCCTTATAATATTGTAAATTTCTTTAGAAAGTTCTTTGAAGGTTGGCTCATTTGCCACCTTTTCATTGGTTATGCCATGCACCGCAATAACCTCATCCGGTATAACCATTTCTGGATTTACCAACCATGTTTTACTTTCCTTATTTCCATTTGGAAATATTTTCAGTATTGCAATTTCGACAATTCGATCCTTTGCGACATTGACACCAGTTGTTTCTAAATCGAAAAAACAAATAGGCCTAGTAAGCTTTAATTCCATACGAGTCTAACTTTTGACAAAGATACCTTTTCGTTCTATGAACGCTATAGGGCGCCTCTGTTTAAATTTATTCTAAAAATACACTTCTGCTGATAAGTATACTTGATGATTTATAAGCGAGTATTAATTATGTTATTAAAGGCAGACCCAAAAGTATAACTTATACCTACCCGAAAACCAAGTTCATAATCTGTAGCAATTTGCTTTTGCTGCAATAACACATCTTCAATAGATGCATCACCTGCAGGCAAGTTAATTTGATCACGTATTACCTCAAAATTACCGGAAAAAGTAACTGCTAAGCCCTTATAGATCCTAACGGATAATCTACCGAACAACTCTATCCTGTTTTTATTGAAATCTTCCAAAAACGTAGAACCTCGCAATCTACTATACACATTTCCCCATGGTTGCCTATATCGAAGTTGAACATCTAACGAGTGGTTGAACACCCCTTCTTCCTGTAATCCAAATACGGTGTCATCAATATAATCATTATAGAAATACCCGATGCGATAGGCAAATACAAGCTCACGGCGTAGTACCTCTCGATAGGGAAAAATATTATACTCTAAAGCCGGATTTAGATAGCCACGAAAATTTAAATTAGTAAATGTATTATGCGTTGCACCACCAAAGAGACCAACCGACCAATGATCCGTTAAACTTCGAACAACACTAGCATCTCCAGAATACCTTAAACGCTCGCTAGTGAAAGTTTCACCATCTTGTTTGAACTCGCTTCTCGCCTCGTTCATTTCCAAATCTACCCTTATCCGCCATTTTTCAGTTACCCGATCACTTTCAAAACCAAGCTCATATTGAAAAGCTTTTCTACTTGTTTCCTTGTCTAACTCTGCTTCACCATATATTTCAAAGAGCCAATTGTTCCAAGGATCTTCAATTTCAATATTCATGATTTCACCCATGTCATCTGTATTAATAGAATAGGTGATTTTTTCAGCCATATTTGATTCTAGAATATATTTCAATAATCCTGACTTAATTTTCTCTACCAAACCCCTCCTCACCTCATCGCTAGTCATGGTTGCCGTTGTTTCGTAAGCCAGTTTCACTAAAATGCTTTCGAAAACACCTATTCCTTTAAAGTCTAACGAATAGGTTCTACCGCCACTACCGTTAGCTATATCGTAAATAAATAATTGAACATTTGCTTGAGATTGATCCCGTACGTGATTTACATAGCCAATTTCTTGACGGATATAATTTTTTTCGCAATCACAATCGGTAAAAAGACGCACAGGTTCTTTTTCCAATTCTTGTGAACGAACTGAAATAATGGATATTAAACAAATTAAGAAAAAGATAATTTTACTATAAGAGCAAAGAAACATAGAAAATAAATAATTAAAAGAATACTAAAGATAACAGTATTCTAAACTGGTTCAAATACTACTACCTTCTTAAAATATCGCCTTTAATTAAATTTCACGGTTTGGATCCCAAGCCTCTAAATAATCTGCTATAGCCTTTGCAAACATACTACCTAGCGCACCATTGACAACTCTATGGTCATAACTATGCGATAAATACATTTTACTACGAATACCTATAAAGTCGCCTTCTGGAGTTTCAATAACCGAAGGCATTTTTCGAATAGCCCCTAATGCCAAAATACCTACCTGTGGCTGATTAATAATCGGAGTACCGAACACACTACCAAATGTACCTACGTTGGTTACCGTATATGTACCACCTTGTACTTCATCTGGCTTTAAAGCATTATTCCTAGAACGGTTGGCCAAGTCATTTATAACCTTCGCCATTCCTACCAAATTTAATAGGTCTGCATTCTTAATTACCGGAACAATAAGATTACCATCTGGTAATGCAGCCGCCATACCTATATTTATACTTTTCTTTTTAATAACGGTATCCCCATCAACTGAGATATTCATCATCGGATATTTCTTCAAAGCCTTAGCAACGGCCTCCATGAAAATTGGAGTGAAAGTTAATTTTTCACCTTCTCTTTTAAAGAAAGCATCTTTCATCTTATTGCGCCAACTTACAATGTTGGTTACATCAACTTCAATAAAACTTTGAACATGTGCAGATGTTGAAACACTATCCGTCATGTGTTTGGCAATCAACTTGCCCATTCTAGTCATAGAAATCACCTCATCGTCTCCAGAAACCTGAACTTTGGGCTTATCAATCACTGGTTCATTAATTTTAACAGGCGAAGGCGCAGAAGTTCTACCCGCTGCAATTGCAGCTGGTTTCACCTGTTCAGCAGTTGGTGCTTTTAAATGATGAGAACTTGCTCCATTTTTTACATAGTTCAATATATCATCTTTTGTAACCCTACCATCTTTACCAGAACCTGGTATAGTTTCGAGCGCTTCAAACGAAATACCTTCTTGCTTAGCAATATTCTTAACTAAAGGTGAATAGAATCGGTCTGAATCCCCTATGACCAAATCTGCGGAAGAAGTATAAGATTTAGCTTTTATAACAGCCTGTTCAGCTTCAGAAACCATTTCTTCTTGTACAGCTACCTCAACATCTTTTTTATCAATAATTTCTGCAACCTCACTCTCTTCAACATCTCCATCTATCTCAATAATCGCCACGGTCTGACCAACTTTAATTATATCATCAACATTAAAGCATTTCTCTATCAAAACACCATCTACCTCACTTGGCACCTCACTATCAACTTTATCTGTAGCAATTTCAAAAATGGCTTCATCCATCTCAATAGTATCCCCTACCTCTTTCAACCATGACGTCAATGTTGCTTCTGCAACACTCTCTCCCATACGTGGTAGTTTCAATTCAAATTTTGACATATCGATAATTTATAGCTTGTTTTGTATATATTTTTTGCAAAAATAATAAAATTTACACCTTTTGGTTGATATTATAGCGAAATAACAAGAACTAATCTTGTCTTAGCGAACCTTCAAACGGAACTCTATTCACTATACTTCTCCCTAAGGTTACCTCATCAGCATATTCCAATTCATCACCTACTGCAATACCTCGCGCAATGGTAGACGTCTTTACCTCTAAACCTTCAATTTGTCTGAAAATATAAAAGTTAGTCGTGTCGCCTTCCATTGTAGAACTCAACGCAAAAATCAATTCTTTTATTACGCCTTTTTCTACTTTTTCAACAAGCGATTTAATTTTTAAATTTTGTGGCCCAATACCTTCCATAGGAGAAATTTTTCCCCCAAGAACATGATACTTTCCCCTGAATTGACCTGTATTTTCTATTGCCATTACATCTCTAATATCTTCAACGACACAAACCAAAGCATCATCTCTTTTAGGGTTTGCGCAAATTTCACACATATTGGTATCTGAAATATTATGACAATTCTGACAAAACTGAATTTTACTTCTCAAACTAACCAATGATGATGAAAGATTTTCTGTACGCTGTTCTGGTTGCTTTAGCAAATGTAAAACTAAGCGTAATGCAGTTCGCTTACCAATACCTGGCAATTGCGACACTTCATATACTGCATTTTCTAATAATTTAGATGAAAAATCCATAGGCTTTAATGGGTATAAATTTACGATTAAAGTTGAAAAATATACCTTACAGCGTGTACAAAATTCTTATTGAATTATAGTCATATTTTATGATACACTTGTAAATAGGCTATACTTAAATAGTATAGAAACCCCTAGTGATTTCTGTAGTAATCCCTTAAATATGTTTTTAGTTCTAATAACCAGCTTCAGACACTGTTAGAAGTAAAGCAAGTTTAATGGCCTCTGCACCATTCTCGTTCAACCACCATTCATTTAATGAATGCGCACCACCACCAATACCACCTCTGCCTATAGTTATTGCCGGAATTCCCAAAGAAATAGGAATATTGCTATTGGTAGATCCTCTAGTAAGACTTGGCGTAGAACCAAATAACGTTGTAACACTAATAGCTCTTTGCACCAAAGGTGTGTCTATGGATAATTCTCCTGAAGGCCTATCTCCAATCTTAATTAATTCTAAAGAAATCTTGTCATCAATGCCAGAGTTATTATATTCTTCTAAAGCTGTTTGCATAGATGCCTTAAAAATACTATCAATCTCAACCAGCCTATCTTTATCGACTGAACGCATATCTACTTCCATCCAAGATTCGAAAGGTATAGAGTTTACAGAAGTTCCTCCACCCATTCTTCCAATATTGAAGCTTGTTTTAGGTCCTTCGTCTGTATATTTTTTAGCATTGACAGAAAACTCCTTTATAGCATAACCTAAAGCATGATGTGGATTCGCCAATCCAAATGCTCCCCAAGAATGGCCACCCTTACCTGTAAATAAAGCCTTATACCTAACAGACCCCAAACCAGCGTTATTCACTCTCCCTATTGCTCCACCATCAATTGATATCCATGAATCTATTTTAGGTGCACCATTTCTAAAAAGATGCTTAACCCCTCTTAAATCTCCTAATCCCTCTTCACCTACTGATGCAACAAACCAAATATCCGCTTTCGTCTTTAAATTAGAATTTTTCATTGCTTTAAAAATAGTCAGTAGCATCGCCAATCCCCTAGTATCATCTCCTATTCCTGGCGCGAATAATGTATCACCTCTTTGTTGCACATTTACACTTGTACCTTCTGGAAAAACGGTATCTAAATGAGCATCTAATGCTATTACTTTTCCACCTTCTGTTCCTTTTTTCAATGCAACAACATTACCAACTTCGTCTATTGAGACATTGTCGACACCTGCATCAACAAACATTTTCTCTAAGGCCTTAGCTCTTTCCCCTTCTAAAAAAGGTGGAGCTGCAATTTCAGTTAATTCAATTAAGTTTTTATTCGTTTCTTCTTCGATAGCATCTATATACTCAAAAGCACTTTTTATACTTTTATCTTTCAATAATTTTGCAAGTTCCTTGTCAATTTTCTTATGTGTTTTTAAAGCATCTTGACCATACACATTATTGGTGATACTAAAAATGAAAACCAATACCATTACAATTATCTTATCAGAAAAATTATTCAATCGCCTCATTATTTATGCTTTTAGAATTTGTACGATGAAAAGGTATCAAAAAATATTTCTACTAAAAAAATTCGAATACTTTATTAGCTATTAATTCGAGAATTGTCAATTTAAGCCCAACCTTTTCACCTTATCTTAATACCTCCTTTAACTTTTTGTAATTTGCCCTCAAAATAATAAATAATGAACGCCTCTCATATACTACTTTTGATTTCTGGCTATTTCGTTTTGCTTTTGATTATTTCATATTTCACTGGCAAAAACGATTCCAATGAAGATTTTTTTAAGGCCGGAAAACAATCGCCTTGGTATTTAGTTGCCTTTGGTATGGTTGGAGCATCATTATCTGGTGTCACTTTCATTTCGGTTCCTGGCTGGGTCGATGCTTCCCAATTTAGCTACATGCAAGTGGTGTTTGGTTACTTTCTAGGTTATATGGTTACTGCATTCGTACTACTACCTATTTATTATAAACAAAACGTTACTTCTATTTATGAATATCTTGATGATAGATTTGGTTTTGTTAGCTATAAAGTTGGCGCCATATCATTTTTCATATCTAGGGTTTTAGGTGCTGCATTTCGATTATTCTTAGTAGCTATCGTACTGCAACAATTTGTTTTTGATGCTTGGAATGTTCCTTTCGAAATAACCGTCATTCTTTCTATATTACTTATTTGGGTCTATACATTTAGAGGTGGAATAAAAACTATCGTTTGGACAGATACTTTACAAACATTATTCATGCTTGTATCTGTCGGACTTTCTATTTATTTTATTTTGGATAAAATGGATTGGACCTTCATTGAGTTCTTAAATTCGCCAGAATTGGGACAATACAGTAAAACTATTTTTACAGATGATTTTTCGTCAAAAAAACATTTGGTTAAATCATTTTTAGGCGGAATGTTTATTACTATTTGCATGACTGGCCTAGACCAAGATATGATGCAAAAAAACCTAACATGTAAAAATTTAGGGGAAGCTCAAAAAAACATGGTCAGCTTTAGTATTGTGCTCGTAGTAGTTACATTTATTTTTATGTTGCTAGGTGCGCTTTTATTCATTTATGCCGACACACACAATATAGCAATACCACTCATGGATGGCTCACCAAAATCTGATTTACTTTTTCCAGAAATTGCCTTAAATAGTGGCTTAGGTATTACCGTTGCCATAACTTTCATGCTAGGCTTAATAGCAGCGGCTTACAGCAGTGCGGATAGTGCACTAACATCTCTAACCACTTCATTTTGTGTAGATTTTCTCAACACTGAAAAAAAATCACAAAAGAAAGCAAAGAAAATAAGGAGAATGACACATATTGGCATGAGTGTATTACTGATTATGGTAGTCATCTCATTCAAATATATTTTAGATAGAAATGTAATTGATGGTTTACTTACCGTAGCTTCTTACACTTACGGGCCTCTACTAGGTTTATTCTCTTTTGGTATTTTCACAAAGCATCAGGTAAAAGATAAATATGTCTGGATAGTTGCCTTAATCTGTGTTTCAATAATTCTTGTTTTAGCTAAACTACCAAATGAATATTTAGGTGGATATATATTTGGATATGAGCTACTACCTTTAAACGGTCTACTTACTTTCGTAGGACTATGGCTTATTCGAAGACGGCCAGCAGAGCCGAGTATTAACGATATTACTTAGGATTTTTCAATATCGACCAGTAGACAAAAGTACTAAGGTACAGGCCACATCGACTTCTATACCGTTCTTTTCAAGTAAACTATAAAATGTGGGATTTTCAGTACCCGGATTAAATATTACCCTAATTGGGGCTAAAGAAATTAGCTCATTAAAATATTCTTCTTGTCTTTTTGGACTTAGATATAGGGTAATTGTATGAATATCATTAATTTTGTCAAAATTATTACTGATGTTGACTCCAGAAACCTCACCTTCCCTCAATCCGTAGGCTTGGGTTTCTATTCCAGAATCTACCAGTCTTCTTATTGCTAAATTGCTATAACGAGCTGGGTTCAAGGAAGCTCCAAAAACAAGGGTCTTTTTCATCATATTAAAATGTTAAAATATTACATATATGTAACTAATTGCGCAATATTTCGTCTATTAGCATAGTTAGATATTGTCTGAGTATTAAAATTTATTGTTGGTAACGCTATATGTTTATAGTTAATGGTTAGTGTTTAGTATAGCCTATCAGCATTATGAAGCCCGGCTTCCAATTCATTTTGGAATGTCCGGGTTTTTATTTTTCAAGACACTCATAAAAGAAAAATTCCTACAATATCTAAAATAAGTCACACTACAGCAGTAACAATAGATATAAAAATTCGTCTATTATATTGTATAGGTATATTTAATAAAGAAGAATGGTTGGTTTTTTCTTGTTAGGTAAGCTATATAGAACCCATGGTTTTACCATGGGTTCTTTATTTACCACCTTATGATTACACTACCCCATGTAAAGCCACTACCAAATGCGGCCAAAACCACAAGATCACCTTCATTGACTTTCCCCTTTTCCCAAGCTTCTGTAAGCGCAATAGGAATAGATGCAGCTGTAGTATTACCGTATTTCATAATATTGTTGAACACTTGATCATCGGTAAGTTTAAATTTCTTTTGAATAAACTGTGATATTCTAAGATTTGCTTGATGTGGTACCAATAAATCTATATCGGTAGATTTCAGTTTGTTCTTTTCTAAACCTTCAATAATGACCTCGCTAAAACGCACAACTGCATTTTTAAACACAAATTGACCATTCATATAAGGAAAGTAAGATTCATCATTAGGGTCATTATCTGCTATAATATCAGTAACCCATCTTTTGCCCATACCTGGGGCAATCAATGAAAGTTCTTCAGCATGCTGTCCTTCAGAATGCAAATGGGTAGAAAGAATTCCTTTAGAGTTGTCTTCTTCTCTACTTAAAATGGCAGCACCAGCACCGTCACCAAAAATAACGGATACACCTCTACCTCTAGTAGTCATGTCCAATCCGTGAGAATGGAGTTCAGAACCAATAACCAATACATTTTTATACATACCGGTTTTAATATATTGGTCAGCAACAGAAATTGCATATACAAAACCCGAACATTGATTACGAACATCTAAGGCACCAACAGTTTTAATACCTAAATCTCTTTGAACTAAAACACCTGGACCAGGAAAATAATAATCAGGACTTAGTGTAGCGAAAATAATAAAATCAATATCATCTTTATCAATACCAGCTCTTTCAATAGCAATTTTTGCGGCTTTCACGCCCATGGTAGTTGTAGTATCACCATCACCACTTACAACATGCCTTCTTTCTTTAATACCGGTTCTTTCTTGAATCCAGGCATCATTGGTATCCATCAATTTTGACAAATCATCATTTGTCACTACGTTATCAGGAACATAATGACCTAAGCCAATTATTTTTGAATTATACATAGTAATATTTTTAACCTGAAAGATTTCAGGCAGAATTAGTGTTGCAATATAAACAAGAATTAATAATCAAGCTTAAAAATGTAACAATCACCAGTAATAAGAATGTTGCTGTAAATCTTAATCTAAGTATTTCTTAAAATTATTCACCTTAATATTGGCTTTTAAATCGTGAAGTAAATTATATAACCCAAAAAAAGTACGATTCATATATAGAAAATGCTTGGACCCTCTATTACCATTCATCTTCCTAATTTGTTTGTCTGATGCAAACTGCTCTCCTAAATCTGCTATTCTACCCCAAAAAACCTCATCGTCGAAATCAAATTCCTCATTATGAAACGGAGATGTAAACAAACTCAACAACTGATAAAAGAGTACTTTAAAAAATTCTATTTCAACTGGTTTATCGGTTACCGCCAAAATTTCTAATTCATACAATTTATCTGTAAAAATCTTATCATTAGAAATATTCTCAGGTTTTGCTAATTCGAAATAAGGTATATAAAACGAATCAGGAACCTCTTTGATGCAACCAAAATCAATGGCTATTAATTCATTCTCTTCATTCACCAAAAAATTACCGGGATGCGGATCAGCATGCACTTTTCGTAACCCATGAATCTGAAACATATAAAAATCCCACAATGCCTGGCCTAACTTATCCCCTGTTTCTTGTGAAAAATCTGTTTTGGTGAATTCACTTAAATGCTTGCCGGTCATCCAGTCCATTGTAATAATTCGTTCACTGGATAAATCTTTGTAGTACTGAGGGAATTTTAGATTTGGTATACCCTTACAAGCCTTTGTTATTTCTATACTTTGAGCAACTTCCAGCAAATAGTCCGTCTCCTCTATTAGTTTATTCTCTACTTCTTTAAAATATTTGCCAGAGTCTTTACCTTGTAGATTAAACATTCGAATAGCTATAGGTTTTACTATGGCCAAATCACTACTAATACTTTGTGCAACACCAGGGTATTGAATTTTAACCGCTAATGTTTTACCATATTTGGTCGCCTTATGTACTTGACCTATACTTGCCGCATTTATAGAATCTTTTTCGAAAGTATCAAAAACTTCTTCTGGATATTTATCTAAATATTTTTTGAATGTTTTACGCACCAAAGGGGCAGATAATGGTGGAACAGAAAACTGGGATAAAGAAAATTTTTCCACATAAGCATTTGGCAATAAATTCTTTTCCATACTCAACATCTGAGCTACTTTTAAAGCACTACCCTTAAGAGATTTTAATCCGTCATAAATGTCTGTGGCATTATCCTCGTTCAGTTCGTCTTTCGTTGTATCAGGATTTATAATTTTCTTGCCTAAATATTTTGCATAATTGCCCCCAATTTTGGCCCCTGTCCTAACTAGCTTACTAGCTCGTTCAATCTTTCCAGTGGGTATTCTATCAAGTGTTTTCAAATTGTAGGTTCGTTAGATTAGGCAAAAGTTTCCTTGTAAAGAAATTTACCGAAATCGAGAATGTTCTCTAAGGGAGTATTATCGAATACATCAAATATAGTATTGACAGATTTTTCTATTGCGACATCTGTCTTCTCAAAACCTGCCGAATCATCAGACTTCCAAAAATTCAATAAAAACATAAATTGTAACCAAGCACCTTCTGAGAATAACTGAGGATTGTGCTTGGTGATTTTTGTATTTTTATTCCCATTCCCAGCTACTATTAAACCTTTTGTGAACTCTTTTACATTCCTTCGCAGGCCTTTAAGCTGCTCCATATTCTTCAGCGTATTATTAGATTGTTCCATTGCGAATAAAACATAACTTCTGTTAAGGGTTAATACCTCAAAAAAGGTATAGAAAAAAGTAAGCATCTTATCTCTATTAGAAAAATCTTGATACTCTTTATTCTTCAACATAACATTAGATGCATTATCGAAAAAGATAGTCCATATACCTTTTTGCAATGTACTTATTGAACCAAAATGTAAATAAAAATCAGATTCTTGTATACTGTTTACCTTACAAAACTTATAAACCGTCTTTGGCACTTCTTCATGCTCTAAAACATAGTCCATAAACATTGCAACGATAGATTCTCTCGATATTTTTTTTGCTTTTGTAGACATATTCAATAGTTTTTATAAAAAGGTACGATGCAATTTTCATAGTTAGAAGTTTTTATGAAACATTAGCTTTTGTTTAGCAAAAACGTGCTATTAAAAAATAGCACGTTTTAAACAACCTAACCAATAAATAATCAACTTGTGATTATGTGTAAAATTCTTTTTCATAGCACTTTTTCACAATCACATTACAAATATACATTATGTTTAACTTTTTACCGCAATAGATAAACAAAAATATATGTTAAACTTTACAAGCACTTAAAACTGTCAGTTTGTCACAAACTACTATTGTGGTATTTTTTTTGACTTCACTGCATCAAACAATTATATAGCAATAGTCACTAGAATGGTGACATAAATAATATAACATATGGCAACAGGTAAAATTAATGTGTCTGTAGACAACATTTTTCCACTTATTAAAAAGTTCTTATATAGCGATCATGAAATTTTTCTTAGAGAATTAATTTCAAACGCTACCGATGCAACTTTGAAGATGAAGCATTTAACAACTATTGGCGAAGCTAAAGTTGATTACGGCGACCCTATTATTGAAGTTAAGGTCGACAAAGAAGGAAAAAAACTTCATATTATTGACCAAGGTCTAGGTATGACCGAAGAAGAGGTTAAAAAATATATTAATGAAGTTGCTTTTTCAGGAGCAGAGGAGTTCTTGAACAAATATGAAGATTCTGCCAAAGATTCAGGTATTATCGGCCATTTTGGTTTAGGTTTCTATTCTGCATTTATGGTTGCTAATAAAGTAGAAATTATAACTAAAAGTTATAAAGATGAGCCAGCCGTACGTTGGTCTTGCGATGGTTCTCCTGAATTTGTAATGGAAGAGGCCCAAAAAGATACTCGCGGTACAGAGATTATACTTCATATAGCAGATGATTCTACCGAGTTCTTAGAAGATGGTAAGATAAAGAGCTTGTTGAGTAAGTATAACAAGTTTATGCCTATTCCGATAAAATTCGGAATGAGAACAGAAACCTTACCAAAACCAGAAGGCGCAAAAAAAGAAGACCCTGCACCAACAGTAGAGGTTGATAATATTATCAACAACCCTAACCCAGCTTGGACAAAACAACCTGCAGATTTAAAACCGGAAGATTATCAAAGTTTTTACAGAGAGCTATACCCAATGCAGTTCGAGGAGCCTTTGTTCCACATTCACTTAAATGTAGACTACCCTTTCAATCTTACGGGTATACTTTACTTTCCAAAACTTTCTAATGACTTAAACCAACAAAAAGATAGAATTCAGCTTTATCAGAATCAGGTTTTTGTAACGGATAATGTTGAAGGTATTGTACCTGAATTTTTGACCATGCTACGTGGTGTAATCGATTCTCCAGATATTCCTCTAAACGTATCTCGTTCTTACTTACAGGCCGACGGTGCCGTAAAGAAAATCTCTTCTTACATCACTAGAAAAGTAGCCGATAAATTAAACTCTTTATTCAAAAACAACAGAGAGGAATTTGAAGCAAAATGGAACGATATTAAAATCGTTATTGAGTACGGAATGCTGTCTGAAGATAAATTCTTTGATAAAGCAGATAAGTTTGCACTTTACCCAACGGTAGATGGTTCTTATTTTACTTTTGAAGAATTACAAGAAAAGATTAAAGCAACACAAACTGACAAAGACGGTAAAACGGTTATTCTTTATGCTTCTGACAAAGAAGCTCAACATAGTTATATAGAAACGGCTAAGGCTAAAGGATATGAAGTGTTGTTATTAGACTCTCCTATTATTGGTCACTTGATACAGAAATTAGAAAGTTCTAAAGAAAATATTTCTTTTGCTCGTGTAGATGCTGACCATATCGATAAACTGATTCAGAAAGAGGATACTCAAATTTCTAAAATGTCCGATGAGGAAAAGGAAACTTTAAAAACAGAATTGGAAAAAGTAATTGGAGAAAAAAGCAACTATACGGTTCAATTAGAAGCTATGGATAGTGATGCTTCACCATTTACCATTACAGAACCAGAATTTATGCGTCGTATGAAAGAGATGCAACAGACCGGTGGCGGTGGCGGTATGTTCGGTATGGGTGCCATGCCTGAAATGTACAACCTAATCGTTAATACAAATAATGAGCTGGTCGGTGAAATATTGAATACAAAAACAGCCAAGAAAAAAGAACGTTTGATCAATCAATCACTAGACTTGGCCAAGCTATCTAAAGGTTTACTAAAAGGAAAGGATTTGACGGAGTTTATTAAACGTAGTTATGAGATGGTAAAATAATCTCATTCATTTATAAGTTTAAAAAAGCCACTACATATTTTGTAGTGGCTTTTTTATTAATTAATCCATAAGACTACCAATAAATTGGACCAGTACCCAAATACTTTTCAGCAATTGGCCGATAGTAATCCAGTACCTCATCTAAGTCATACACTTTCTGACTTTTGGTATACAGATCATATTTATTAAAATCTTTAATCAATTTTAAATAACCAGCATCTTTATCATTTAAAAGTTCTTTATAACTGCCACCGGAATGCCAAGGATAAAAGGAGTGGTAACGTATCATCACCATAGCCTCTTCTGGTAATGTATTTGTTTTATGATTATTTAACACTTGGTACAAATATTCATCATGGCCCCAAGCTAAATCTACATTATCTATACCACAGTTCTTTTCATAAATGCCTGTTGATGTATTATATTTTTCATTCTTCATGTCTTTATTAAGACTATTGAATTCAGGAAATACACATGTGTCCGGTAATGCGCAGCCTACTATAAATACATCGCCGACCATACCCCATTGTTCTGCTTGGCTCGTACCATCTTCATCAGACCCTTTTAAGAACATTACTTTACCCAGATCATGAATCAAACCTGTCAATTGCATCCAATCAGGTCTGCCATCTGCGCGTATAGCTTCAGCACTTTGTATTAAATGCTGAATGTTAGGTAAGTTAATATCCGGATCACTTACATCAATAAGACTATTCAAATGACGCATGGCATCCCAAAGATCCATGGGCTTATCAAAGGTTAGATATTTTTTATGCATATGCTGTACATAATCCAAAGTTTGATTTTTTCTCATCTTACGATAGTGTTCCTTTACCGCAACCGATACATCTGGTGCATTATAGTCCCTGAAAACTTTTTCTTCCATGAGGTAGAATTTAATTGTTAGATAAATTTACACATTCCCTAGAATTAAATATAAAATCACTGTAAACAAAACCAAGAACAAACTAAATGGTTTAGCATATTTCCAAGGTTTCAAATCTAATATTCCAGAGTCTTGCATTTCAAATTTCTCTTCATTTGAAAAAAAGTTCGAAGCCAAGTGCATAACTATAATATTCAGAATAAATTCTAATCCCCAAATGTGAACAAAATGAAGATTTACTTTAAATCCGAAATTCACTATGACATAAAAAAGCAATCCAAATAATAACCCGATTTTAGCTCCGGTAGCCGTAACCCTTGGAAATAAGAATCCTGCTATTATTACGCTCGCAATAGGAATAAAGAATATCCCATTCAATTCTTGTAAAAGTTGATATAGTCCTGCAGGGGCATTGGCTACAAATGGTGCAATTGAAATCGCAAATATGGCAAGAATGGCCGATGTTAGTTTTCCTATTCTCACCAACTTAAGTTCACTACTATTTTTATTTATATATCTTTTGAATATGCCCAAACTAAATACAGTCGCCGCACTATTTAGGGCACTATTAAATGTACTTAAAATAGCACCCATCATCACTGCAACAAAGAAACCCGTTAACCATAATGGCATAACTTTCTTCACCAACAAAGGATAAATACTATCTTGATTACCGTAGTGGGTTTCTCCAAAATAATAAAATGCAATTAGTCCTGGTAAAACAATAATAAGTGGTACCAAAATCTTTAAAAGTCCTGTAAACAGTAATCCCTTTTGTGCTTCTTTTAAATTAACCGCACCCAAAACTCGTTGTATAATTGA
>NZ_CAXBBZ010000014.1:0-91606 GCF_963974015.1 uncultured Maribacter sp.
ATATCAATTGACATTATATAAAATTAAATATATGTTAATCAGTTGATTATAATATAACTTACGGAAATTTGGTAGTAAATACGCTGGATTCAAAATCCAGTTCTTCGGAGTGCGGGTTCGATTCCCGCCTCGAGTACATAAAAAAACCGTAACAATCTAATTATTAGAATGTTACGGTTTTATTTTTTTTATGAGGATGTTTTTAGCGGTCTTGCCATAGGTTTTTCAGTAACAGATAGTTTTAAAGTGGTTTTTCCTTTGAGCGATATTAATTTTGAAGCAGATCGATTGTTCAGGGAAAATTCCAGCACCATTCTATTTTCTAAAAGATGTGCATTTATATAATCGTTAAAAATTTATTTGGAATATATGGCCTTAAAGGATTTTGGGGCATAAAGGGTGATTTCCTCCTGTATAAGGGTCAATTATAATGGCAATTTTTTATTGATGGCATTTAAAAAGGACCATCATTAAGTAACTTTTGAATAAATGGGTGTATATATTTAATAACTCATAATAAAGATTAACTTGGCGATTACTTGTCTTAAAATTTACCTGGTCTTGGACCTCTAGGCTAGTTCTGAAGTATTTTGATTAAAGTATTTTTTCAAATTTTAAGTGTCGCAATGCTAATTTTAATTCAAATAAATAACCTAAATAAAGCAAAAAAAAAGTAATATGAAGATTGTAGTTTTATCACAAAATCCAAACTTATATTCTACCAAGAGATTAGTCGAAGCCGGAGAGAAAAAGGGGCACGAAATGGTTGTTATAGATCATACCAAGTGTAATTTGGTTATTGAAAAGAAAAAACCAAGTATTATTTATAAAGGGCAGGAAATTACTGATGTAGACGGCGTTATTCCTAGAATTGGGGCTTCTGTGACTTTTTTCGGTACAGCCGTTGTAAGACAGTTTGAAATGATGAAGGTTTTTACCGCAACAGAATCTCAAGCATTGGTTAGATCTAGAGATAAACTTAGAAGCCTACAGATATTGTCTAGAGCAGGTTTAGGGCTGCCAAAAACCGTTTTTAGTAATTACTCTAAAGACGTTAGTCAAATTGTAGAACGTGTAGGGGGGGCTCCGTTAGTTATTAAATTATTGGAAGGAACTCAAGGTTTAGGAGTAGTATTGGCAGATAATCAAAATTCAGCAGAGTCTATTTTAGAAGCATTTAATGGTCTACAAGCTCGTGTAATAGTACAAGAATTTATAAAAGAAGCGAAAGGGGCGGATGTAAGGGTTTTTATTGTTGACGGAGTAGTAGTGGGTGCTATGAAGAGGCAAGGAAAAGAAGGTGAGTTTAGGTCTAATCTCCATAGAGGTGGTAGTGCGAATATTATAGAATTAACTGATGAAGAGGAAAATGCCGCACTTAAGGCGGCAAGGGCTATGGGCTTAGGAATTGCCGGGGTAGATTTACTGCAGTCAACGCGTGGTCCTCTAATATTAGAAGTAAATTCTTCGCCAGGTTTGGAAGGTATAGAAAATGCAACTGGCAAAAATATTGCAAATCACATTATTAGGTATGTTGAAAGAAATGCCGAATAATAATGTTAAAATAATTGGTAATTAGAAGAAGAAGTATTCCTATTACACCATTTTTTAATAGGAAAATTAAAAAACAAAAAAGCCAGAATATTAATATTCTGGCTTTTTTGTTTTTTTACGTTAATCAATACCATACCCATGAGTACAACTTAGGCATTTATACGTATTTTGGCAGGAAGGGAAATAGCAATTAGCTATCGTCTTAAAAAAGACGAGCTTAATAAAACATACCGTATCATCCTCAAAGACTTTGCTAAAGTAAATATCGGACTATTTGTAAGTATTTTGATAACCTATTTAATTCCGTTTCTAAAAACGTAGGCACTAGTGTACAATTGTAAATTTATGTTATTAGTTCTTTAACAACTGGAGATGCCATGCCCATGCCCATGAGTTATGAGATTGTATTACTTGACACTAATCAATACAGCTTCACAACTTTGAAGGTCTGAGTTAAGAACAATATTCTCAGATTTTTTACCATCTGATATTTCAACTGAGACGGTGTTAGGTGGTGAGTCCCCTAAATTGTGTGCATAAAGAAACAGGTCATTAGATTTTTTAGGGTCTAATTTTACTTTAAATTCTTTTTTCCAGTATGTTAAATAATATTTAGAAACTACGGATACACCATTGAGGTATATAGAAACAATATCGCCATCTTGTCTACCATGATCCCAAATCTTTATAATTATATTTTCTGAATCGAAATGTAATTCCTTGGTGTATGATATTTTCCTACCCTCAAAAGTTTCTCTTAAGACCGGTTTCTTTTCAGTTGGGGTTACTTCTGTATTTTTAGGAGCAATTGCTTTTTTAGTTCTTGATTTTTTCTCACTTAGGACTGAGCTGGTATTCGCTAATTGTTGTTTTTTCTTTCGCTCATCAGATGCCGCATTGGTTATGGTAAAGAAGGGGGTCACTCTTTTGGCTATCTTATATTTATCGTCTGGAAACAATTCTATGGCAACAACTTGATATCGACTGCCAGAGCCAATATTCTTAGCAAGCTCAATACCTTCTTGAAAGCCATCATTTTTAAAAGTCCCTAATTCTTGAACGACCATTTCATTTCGTACCAGAAAAAAACGGATAGTTTTACTTGTGTCAATATTTATGGTGTTCCATTCTAAAGTAATTTTATCAGGAATGTTCCAATTTGTACCTGTATCGGGTTTGGTAAGGTTGATTACAGAATTTTCATTGTCCAGATTATTTTGTCCAAATAAAGTTGCAGTAAAAAAACATAAAAACGATATAATTATAAAATGGATTTGGCGCATAATTTAAGTCTTGTTTCAAAGATAGTATTTAACCTTAACATCCTAATAGTGCTTTGGCAGATTGCAATTTACTTGGTATTTATTGATAGAAACTATAATCAGATTATATTATTTACTTAGCTTTATTGTGTATGAAATTATCCATTATGATATTATATTTAAATAGATTTTCAAGAAAAATTACGCATTACTTTTTAGGATTATTAATAGTAATTTCTGCAATTTCCTGTAAGGATAAAATGGGTTCTACAGGAAAAATGTCACACGATATAGTACAAGATTCTTTGTTGGATTATAAATCCTATCAACCAAAAAGCACTGATATTACAATCTCGAGATCAGCATACAAGAATAAATTATATGGTTTTTGGTTGGGCCAATGTATTGCCAATTGGACAGGCTTGATTACCGAAATGGATAAAATTGGAATTCCCAATAGTGAGGGTAAAGGAGAAGGTTTTTATACTCGTGATAACTGGGGTAAACCCGACCAGCCTAATTTATGGAATTCAAATAATTATTCTAAGACAATTGATTTTTTATACGCTGAGGTAGACAGTATCTGGGGTGCAGATGATGATACGGATATTGAATATATCTATCAAGAGTTGCTTTATAAAAATAAGACATCACTTTTATCAGGTGAAATGATTAGGTCCGGATGGTTAAAGCATATTAAAAAAGAAGAAGAAAACTATTTGTGGGTTTCCAATCAGCAAGCGCTTGATTTAATGGAGGAAGGTATGCTGCCGCCAGAAACAGGATTGCCCGAAAATAATCCATTTTATGAAATGATCGATGCCCAACTGACTACCGAAATATTTGGTTTTTTCGCTCCCACACGCTCAGATGTAGCACTGAAAATGGCGCATTTACCTATACAAACGGTAGCTAGAAAAAATGCAGAGTGGATTTCTAATTTTAATGTAGTCATGTATGCTCTGGCCTCTTTGGCAGATGATGATAAACCAATTAAAGTGAATCTAGATTGGATGGCTGCAGAAGCCCGTAAACAATTGCCCAATGATTCATACTCGGCTAAAATGTTCGATTTTGTAAAAGGTGAATATGAATCAGGAGCTACATGGGAAGAAGCTAGAGATGCATTACATGAGAAATATCAAATTCGTCAAGAAGACGGGTATTTATGGGCTACAAAAGATAAGACCTGTAATGGTTGTTTTGCGGCAGGTATTAATTTTGGGGCAAGTATTGTTAGCTTATTATATGGGGAAGGCGATATAAAGCAAACTATTAAAATTGGAGCATTATGTGGATGGGATTCTGATAATCCTACCGCTACGTGGGGCGGGTTATTAGGTTTTATGTTAGGCAAAGAAGGGGTTGAAAAGGCTTTTGATAGAAAGTTTGCCGAAAAATTCAACATACACCGTACTAGAATCGGTTTTCCAAACGATGGGATAGATGATTTTGACCATATGGCTACAAAAGGAATCTATATCATTGATAGGGTAGTGCAAGAAGAGATCGGTGGTGGGGTTGACTTAAATAAAGATGTTTGGTACATACCTCAAGAAAATTGAATAAAATATTAAGATGTTAAATATTGGAATAAATCCTAATAATTGGAAATAATCCATAATTTAGCTATCCCGATTTTTTAGAGGGGTAGTTATGAGCAAGACCATACTTCATATAGATTTAGATACATTTTATGTGTCCGTAGAGCGACTCAACAATCGCGAGTTGCAGAACAAACCTTTGTTGGTAGGCGGTACGGGAGACCGTGGTATAGTGGCGGCATGCAGTTATGAAACCCGTGGATTTGGAGTACATTCTGGTATGCCTATGAAAATGGCGCGTGAACTATGTCCCGAAGCTTTTGTAATTCGTGGTAATGCGGGGGAGTACAGCAAACACTCAGATGTGGTGACCGAAATCATCAAAGAATATGTACCCGTATTCGAAAAATCAAGTATCGATGAGTTTTATGCTGACCTCTCTGGTATGGACCGCTTTTTTGGCTGCTACCAGTACGCTTCAGAAATGCGAAAGAAGATTATTAGAGAAACGGGACTCCCAATTTCTTTCGGTTTATCGGCTAACAAGGTCGTTTCTAAAGTGGCCACCAATGAAGCAAAACCTAATAATCAACTGAAAATAGATGAAGGGCTTGAGAAACCTTTTTTAGCGCCCCTTTCTATTAAAAAGATTCCAATGGTAGGTGACAAAACCTATCAGACGTTGCGAAATCTTGGGTTACGGCAAGTGCGCACCGTACAAGAAATGCCCATGGAGGTTATGCAGCGGGTACTGGGCGCCAATGGGGGAGTGATTTGGAAAAGGGCTAATGGTATAGATAATACGCCCGTAATTCCCTTCTGTGAGCGAAAATCGATTTCAACCGAACGTACATTTGATAAGGATACTATTGATATAAACAGACTTAGAGGTATTCTCATTGCCATGACCGAGAACCTAGCATACCAATTACGACGTGGAGAGAAACTTACCGCTTGTATATCGGTTAAAATCAGATATTCGGATTTTAATACCTATTCAAAACAATTGCGTATACCCTATACCAGTGCAGATCATATTTTGATTCCCAAGATTTTAGACCTGTTCAAGAATTTATATAACCGCAGGTTATTGGTACGATTGATAGGCATACGTTTTAGTCATTTGGTTACTGGTAACTATCAAATCAATCTATTTGATGATACTGAAGAAATTCTAAGCCTATATAATGCAATGGATGAAATTCGCAAACGCTACGGAGATAAGAGTGTGCTACGGGCGTCGGGCATGGGAGCAAAGACCATTGGCAGAATGCATAATCCTTTTAACGGACTGCCGCCTGTTGTGCTAGCTCACAGGAAATTATAAGTCCTTTAGCCCCAAAAGGGTGGAATAAAATAGAGTGTGTTGCGCATTGCGCCCAAAGAAAAGCCTCGGAATGACGCCTTCTATTCACTGAGCGTAGCCGAAGTGAGTATTGGGAGTTAGAGAAGAGGAAAATAGAAAAGAAAGGCATCGCGAATAGCGGACAGCGCACCAAGCCCAGCACTAAGTGTGAAAAACCATCAACCGACAATCAAAAAATAGCGCGCAGCGCAAAACCCGAACAACGAACAACAAAAAAGTGTACCTAAACTGCCATACATATTATAGCCTTCGCTACGGTACCTTTTCGGAACTGGAGCTTTTGCAACTGGCAAAGGAGCATCACGTAAAGCAATTGGCATTAACGGATATCAACAATACTTCTGCCTGTTTAAATTTTGTTCGTAAGGCTTCTGAATATAGTGTTCGACCTATTTTGGGCATCGATTTTAGAAATGGGGTAGAACCTTGTTTTGTAGGTATTGCAAAGAATAATGAGGGGTTTTTAGAACTCAATGATTTTTTATCGCATCACATTCATCAGAGAAATAAAATTCCCGAAATAGCTCCGAAGTTTGAACATGCATATGTTATTTATCCCTTTGAGAAAGTGCTTCAGAATGAAAAGAAAAGCTTTGCTGAAAATGAGTTTATAGGAGTTTCTGTCAACGAACTAAAACGACTTCGCTTTTCAAAATTATTAGAGCAACGCGATAAAATAGTACTGTTGCAACCCGTAACATTCAGGAACAAGCGCGATTTTAATGCGCACCGATTATTACGTGCCATTGACAATAACACCTTGCTCAGCATGCTATCGGTTACGGAACAGGCGAGTGAAGATGAAAAGATGTATTCCATCCCTAATCTGGCGGCACATTTTTCTGAACATAGTTTTATTCTAGAAAATACACAGCGGTTGATGGATTCTTGCGCTATACATTTTGATTTTTCTGAAGGTAGAAAACCACAGAATCTTCAGACCTATTTAAAAACAAAGGAAGAGGATGAAGTGTTTCTTGAGAAATTGTGTCAAGAAGGTTTGCCATATCGATATCCAGAAGTAGACCAGCCAGTTTTAGAGCGTTTGGCAAAAGAACTCTTCCTTATTAAAAAAATGGGTTTTGTCTCTTACTTTCTCATCAATTGGGATATTATTTCGCATGCACGTAAGCAGAATTTTTTTTACGTTGGGCGTGGCAGTGGTGCCAATAGTATCGTAGCCTATTTACTTTTTATTACCGATGTGGATCCTATGGAGCTTGACCTCTATTTTGAGCGATTTATTAATCTGTACCGCGTGAATCCACCAGATTTCGATATTGATTTTTCCCATAGGGATAGGCCCGTAATGACCGAATATATTTTTAATCGATTTGAGAATGTAGCCCTGTTAGGTACCTATGTTACGTTTCAATCGCGGGGAGTTATTCGTGAATTGGGTAAGGTGTTCGGTCTTCCTAAAGATGAAATCGATTTGCTTTGCGATGGTAATGTTCAAGCAAGTCGTTTAGATAATATTTCGACCCTAGTGTTAAAATATACGCAGTTGCTACACGGCATGCCCAATTACCTGAGCATACATGCCGGCGGAATTTTAATTACCGAAAAACCCATTCACTGGTTTTCGGCTACGAATATGCCACCAAAAGGATTTCCGACCACACAGTTCGATATGATTATTGCGGAGGATGTCGGTATTTTTAAGTTCGATATTCTTGCCCAAAGGGGATTATCTAAAATAAAGGAAACCTTGGATATTTTGGAACGCGACCGCCCAGAAGAATTCGCCAAGTTCGATATTCATGATATCAAGGCATTTAAAAAAGACCCTAAAATCAATAATATGGTTAAAATGGCGCAATGTATGGGGTGTTTTTATGTAGAATCGCCCGCTATGCGTATGCTATTGAAAAAATTAGAGGTGGATACCTACTTAGGGCTGGTGGCGGCAAGTTCCATAATTCGCCCGGGAGTGTCTAAAAGCGGAATGATGCGCGAGTATATTCTGCGCCATCGTAATAAAGGCAGGGCAGAGGAGTTAGCGCACCCGGTGATGCTAGAGATTATGCCAGAAACTTACGGAGTAATGGTGTATCAAGAAGATGTCATTAAAGTAGCACATCATTTTGCGGATCTTGATTTGGGCGAAGCCGATGTGTTGAGACGCGGTATGAGCGGTAAGTTCCGGTCTCGCGAAGAGTTTCAAAAAGTGCAGGATAAGTTCATGGATAACTGCAGAAAGAAGGGTTATGAGGAAAAACTTATTGAAGAAATTTGGGACCAAGTGGCTAGTTTTGCTGGTTATGCCTTTGCTAAGGGCCACTCCGCTTCGTATGCAGTTGAAAGTTATCAGAGTTTATTTTTACGTGCTTATTATCCGTTAGAATATATGGTGGCAGTACTTAATAATGGAGGCGGATTTTATAGGCCTGAGTTTTATGTACATGAAGCCCGAATGTTAGGTGCCACCATACATCCGCCTTGTGTAAACAAGAGTTATGCTGGTAACCGTATTTATGGAAAAGAACTGTATTTAGGCTTAGGCTATTTACGTGAATTGGAAGAACGTGTTATGGAGCGCATTCTAAAGGAGCGATTTCTTAACGGAAGCTTTATTTCTTTAGAAGATTTTCTTGATCGGTTAATTATTTCCATAGAGCAGGTGAGTATTTTGATCCGTATCGATGCGTTCAGATTTACAGAAGCCAATAAACACGAGTTGTTATGGAAAGCACATCTCTTTTTGAACAAAACAAAAAAGATAGACCACCCGAAACTGTTTGCGCCACGGCATCAACACTTTGAAATACCTTCATTGTACAGTACCGATTTAGAGGTTGCTTTTACGCAACTGGAGTTGCTCGGGTTTAGTTTATGTAGCCCCTTCGAACTCTTGTCAGAACCGCTATTGAATAGCACGGGCAGTAAAGATTTTGAACGATACCTGAATAAAAACATCGATATCTATGGTTATTTAGTAACCGTAAAACGTACTAAAACACATACGAATAAGGCGATGTATTTTGCAACGCTAATAGACCAACAGGGTCAAGTTTTTGACACCGTATTGTTTCCGCCAGTAGCTGCTAAATATATGTTTAGAGGTAGGGGTATTTACCGATTTTATGGTAAGGTGGTAAGTGAATTCGGCTTTTTAAGCATAGAGGTTATCAAACTACAAAAACAAGATTTTGTTCAAGACCCAAGGTATGCCGATATGAAAACCAGCGCCAAAGTTTTTGACCAAAAGAAAACGAATGACCAAGAAGAAAATAGACTAGGAAATCTGCTTGTTTAAAAAGCGTCAAGTACATATCCTAATATCCAGAATAATATAAGGAATACGAATAAAGTGCCTATACATCCGCATTTTCCGCCTCCAATTTTTTTTGCGCCGTACCAGGCACCAATAATTTGAATTAGTTTTTTCATGGGAGCAATTTACAGGTTTTGGTGGTTACATTTAAAACAAAATATAACTCAAAAAACATAATTGGTATTGGATTCCTTTTTTAAGAACCTCAATACCAATTATCAAAAATCATATAACTATCCTTTAATTCTTTTTGTAAGCCTTATCCAAAAACTCATAACGGGCATCATTCTCGGCTTCGATTAATTTGCTTTCTGTATCGATAACCATGACAGAAGGGCTACCATCTTTTGGTTCTGCGGCTTCCCAATTTGGTAAACCTTCTCCATTCGGATTTCCAGCTTTAATGAAATTAGCGAAATAAGTCATCATGTCTTTAGAGACCTTAAAGTCATCTGCAGTCCAAGCATAGTCTTTTACCAGGTGTAAATTTCCCATGCAGTATTCAATTTCACAAGCATGTGGCGCTCCAACTGTTTTTGGCATTGGTGGTGCATCAGACACTTTTTCTACTGTTCCGCCAGCTAAACCTGAAGCAAGTGTGTTATCTACAAGTTCAGGTCTTATTTTGCTATATAAATAACGATAGACAGGTTGGTCGCTATTTTTTCTATGAAGATCAAACCATTTCCAGGTACTGTACGATATAAATCTATCAGATGATAAAGCGGTAGCAGATACTTCTATTTCTTTTTCGGATCCATGTGGATACAATTCTAATACCTTGGCATATTCTTTAGGATAAGCTTCTTTTACCTTGTTTACATAATTTTCTTCTGTATAAGGACCTTGGGTAAATGCCATTCCGGGTATTTCGGCAGAATTCCAACCAAGTAATAAGGGCACCATGGCCTGTTCTTTGCTTTCGAATATCTCTGGAAGTGTTTTAGGTAGGAAATAACCATCTAACACAGCCGGAAATCCAAATCTTTTAGAACTATTATATAGTTCATAAACTTCCCGGGTACTCAATTTTCTCAATTCCGCAAGTGTTGGGTAGCCTATGCTTTTTGCAAATTCTAATCCAGTATTTTCAGCTTCTTTCAAAGTAACCGGTGACATTGTTGGATTGATTGAAGCACCACTTTCCCCTATTGCACCAGCAATAAGATTTTTTGATAAAGGCGAAGCCATTTGTTGGCTTACACCTATCGACCCAGCCGATTCACCAGCGATGGTGACTTTGTTTGGGTCGCCGCCAAAAGCAGCAATGTTCTTATTCACCCACTTAAGCGCTGCATTTTGGTCCAATAAACCATAATTTCCGGATGCTTTATAAGAGGCCTCTGCGCTTAATTCTGGATGCGCTAAAAAACCAAAAATGTTTAAACGATAGTTGGTAGTAACCACTACGATACCTTCTTTGGCCATGCTTTCACCATCATACCGTGGCTCAGATGCATCACCGGCAACATTTCCGCCACCGAAAAAGTATACCAGTACTGGTAAATCTTTCATATCCATATTTGTTGGAGTCCAAACATTTAAATAAAGGCAATCTTCACTAACTCCATTTGACCTAGACTTCATATCTCCAAAAACCATGGTTTGCATCGGTCGTGGGCCAAATGATTTTGTTTCCTTTATACCATTCCAGTTATCTAACGGTTGTGGAGCTTTCCAACGAAGTTCGCCTACCGGTGGTTTGGCAAATGGAATTCCGAAATAACGCTGAATACCATTATGGGTATCATAGTTACCTTCTATAGTTCCGTTTTCAATTTTTACTTGAACGGGAAAAGAGTTGGTCTCTTGCGCTGGAGAGTAAGTACTAGATAAGATTAGTGTGAATAGTAGAATTTGAATGTTTTTCATTTGAATAAATTTTCTATTGTCTCAATATGTTACAATAATACATTTATTATTTTAAATATTTGACCATCTGTTAATAAAAAACAATCTTTTAGATGTGCGTATTCTTCTTTTGTTTTATAGTGCAACATTCTGGTTAGAAGAATATATTATCTATAAAAAAACCTAAATTTAGGTGCTAATCTGAATCTTATGAAATCGATATTCTTTTGCTTCCTTATGACTTTTTCGACCTTAAGTTTTTCGCAACAAGTTGGTTTGTCAGAATTAAACGAATTGGTAAAACCGCGTATGCGGGTGATTATAGATAATGATTTAGGCGGTGATCCAGACGGACTTTTTCAATTAGCGCATCATTTAATGTCTCCATCCGTAGAAATACGCGGAGTTATTGCTTCTCATTTATATGAACAAGGTTTTGGGGCCCCAGGAACTTCTCAGTATGCGAAAGAGAAGGCGCTAGAGATACTAAAAATTTTAAAGTTGGAAAACTCAATACCAATCTATACTGACAAAAGTGAAAGTATGACTGATGTTAAGAAACCGATAGATAGTGATGCTGTGCAGGCAATTATAAAAGAGGCATTGCGAACCGATACCGATTTACCACTTTATGTTGTTTGTGGTGGTGGGTTGACCAATATAGCAAGCGCTTATATGTTAGAACCTAATATTGCAGATAAGATTACTCTAGTTTGGATCGGTGGACCAGAATATATGGACATTGCTATACCACCACCAGGATTTACCACGTTAGAATACAATTTGGGTATAGATATTAAAGCTGCTCAGGTCATATTCAACACCTCCAACATTAAGTTATGGCAAGTGCCTAGAAATGTATATAGGCAACCGATAATGTCTGACGCAGAACTATTAACACGAGTTAAAGGTAAGGGTCAATTAGGTAATCATTTATATGGTGTAATGGCAGAAGCTTTCGGTAAATTGAATAAATGGAATATACCAATTGGTGAAGTCTATATTTATGGCGATAATCCATTAGTGTTATTAACGGCTATTCAATCTTCATTTGAACCAGATCCTTCATCAAGTACTTATGTGGTTAAACAAGCACCAAAAGTGAATGATGCAGGCGTTTATGAAACCAATTTGGAAGGGCGGAATATTAGGGTCTATCAACAGTTGGATAATCGATTGTTGTTTGAAGATTTTTTTGCTAAACTAGAGTTGTTGTCATCACAAGAAAATTAACTGGTTCGTCCACTCAACTTCTCTAAAGTATCCATGACCAATAAACCATCTTTTGCAGGGCAAGGATTTTCCCCTTTACCTAGAAAATAAGCTACGGTAGCCTTTATCATAGGTTCTTGAACATGTTTTGGGTTATGAAACGAAAAGGTTTCTATTCCTTCGGTAGTGGTTAGTATAACCTCGCTACCAAAAAAGGAAAACTCGATGTTGCCCTCTGTACCATAAATGGTGCATTGGTCTTTTTCATTTAAGGCAGTGGTATTGAAACTCCAAAGACCACGAAACTGAACTCCATTTTTAAAGGATATAATGCCATTAACGACATCTTCAACTTTACTGTCTGGATGTGATGAATGAGAGAAACCAGCAGTACGTTGTATAGGACCAAAATAATGAATCATCAAATCTATTTGATGTGGTGCTAGATCATAGAAATAACCACCCCCGGAAACGGCAGGATTCACTCTCCAATTATCTTCTGAATCGGTAAAAATTTGAGATTTTTTAGATTGTAGTATTTGAATATCGGCATGAGTAATTTGACCTATTTTATTTTGATTTAAAAGATCTTTTACTTTTAAAAAAGCAGGTAGTTCTCTTCTGTAATGTGCAACTGTAAGTTTACTATTACCTTTTTTTAACGCATCACATATTTGTTTGGCCTGTGCAACATTTAAAGTCATCGGTTTTTCGAGATACACGTGTTTACCCGAATGAATCACCTCTAAGGCATATTCTAAATGAGTAGATGGGGGAGTGGCAATATAAACAGCATTTATGTCTTTGTTATTTAAAATATCGTTAGCATTGGTAGTCCAATGAGGAACATGGTGTCTTTCAGCAAAATTCATGGCTTTTTCGGCATCTCGTCGCATGACCGCTACTAAATGGGAGTTCTCTACCTTCTGAAAAGCGGGGCCGCTTTTTACTTCTGCAACATTGCCACAGCCAATTATACCCCAATTAATTATCTTCATAGATTACAAAAACTAAGTTGTAGGGTTGAAATAAAATACAAATTAATTTTTGTTCGTTTTTCTCTTCTCAATAATTTCCTCTAGCTTCTTTTTATTGACTCCGAAAATCCCATTTTGCTCTACATCGTCCATAAAGGTATTTATGTATTTTTGGTTTAATTCATCACTGTCACCATACTTTTTTCTTACTTCTACCAACTCTTTATGCAGTTTTTCTTTAATCGAAGCATAAGAAGGGTTGTCATATTCATTCGTTAATTCTTTAGGGTCTTTTAATCGGTCTATCAATTCCCAATGATCCAAGTCAAAATAGTAATGAATTAATTTGTATTCTTTGGTGATAATAGCATAATGCCTGTTAACCATATGTTCTGCTGGATATTCGTAATAATGATAGTAAACAGCTTCACGATTCCAGTCTTCCATTTTACCGGTAAGAATAGGCATTAGGCTTTCCCCTTGCATGTCCGTTGGTTGTTCTATACCGGCTGCATCTAAAAATGTTTGTGCGAAATCTAAATTCTGAACCATTTCATCTGATGTTGTGCCAGGCTTTACTTTGTTGGGCCATGCAACTAAAAGTGGAGTTTTAAACGATTCATCATAAACAAAACGCTTATCGAACCAACCATGCTCCCCTAAATAGAAGCCTTGATCAGAGGTGTAAACGATGATGGTATTTTCCATTAAATCATTTTCTTCTAAATAATCTATAACCCTACCTACGTTTTCATCGACCGATTTAATGGTGCCTAGATAATCTTGCATATAGCGTTGGTATCTCCATTTCATTTTGTCTTCATCGCTGAGCGAAGGGTAGTTGGTTTTAAAATCTTCATTTATTTTATTGTACTGAGCTCTAAATTTGGCCATTTGCTCAGCATCCATCCGACCAACCGAATTTTCAAATCTTAGTTTATCGATGCCTATTTCTGGCTCGTTCATTTCATCGATAGTTTCAGGGTAAATTTTATTATCCCCTGTCCAACTTAAATGTTTTAGTATACTCATTTCAGCCTCTGCCGCTGCTGGGCGACCCTCATAAGTGTCGAACAGTGTTGCTGGTTCTGGAAAGGTTTTATTCGTGAATTCTTCCATATGGCGCTCGGCCATTAACCAAGAACGGTGTGGTGCTTTGTGTAAATACATTAATAAAAAAGGATCTTCTGGTTTACGTTCGGTCTTTAGCCAGTTTAAAGTCATATCGGTTATGATATCTGTTACATATCCTTTTACATTGATTTCACCTTCATTTTTTGTAATGAAATCTGGATTGTAATAGGCACCCTGACCTGGTAGAATTTTGAATTGGTCAAATCCTTTAGGGTTATTTCCAAAGTGGAGTTTTCCGAACATTGCTGTTTGGTAGCCTGCCTTTTGAAGAATCTGTGGGAAGGTCACATTGGTGGTATCAAATGGAAAATGATTGTCAATTTTACCATTGATGTGAGAATGCTTTCCAGTAAGAATTACGGCTCTAGAGGGTGCGCAAATCGAATTGGTGACACTTGCATTGGTAAACAGCATTCCCATTTTTGCAATGCGATCTATATTCGGTGTTTCAATCAAACTATTGTCGTATGCAGAAATTGCCTGATATGCATGGTCGTCAGACATTATAAAAACAATGTTAGGTCTAGTTTGTGGAATTTCTTCTTTTTTAGGGTTGCATCCTATGAATAGAATAGAAGTAATTCCTAGTAGATATATGAAATTTTTCATAAAAGGTCTTGGTTGTTTAATTAGAAAATCAAGATACATAAAATAGGGCAATCTTTATCGCGTCTTATTTTTTGATATGAAAAGTTTTTTGGATTGATATTAGAAATTTCTACAATCAAAATATAGCAAGACTCTATAAATGGGTCTTGAGTTACCATTTGTGTGGATAGAATTCTAAATTATGATTTGGATAAATTATTTTTGACCAAAATATAGAAAAATGGCTTCAGGATTTTTTGCGATTTTAGATGATGTAGCAGCATTATTAGATGATGTTGCGGCAATGAGTAAAATTGCAACTAAAAAAACAGCAGGTATACTTGGCGATGATTTAGCGGTAAATGCTGAGAAAGCATCTGGTTTTGTTTCTAAACGTGAGCTACCTGTGTTGTGGGCCATTACTAAAGGGTCTCTTCTCAATAAAATTATAATTCTACCAATAGCTTTTTTATTAAGTGCATTTTTGCCTTGGGCAGTTACGGTGATATTGGTATTGGGCGGAGTCTATCTTGCTTTTGAAGGTGCCGAGAAAATCTATGAATTTTTTGTACCTCATGAGCATGCTCATGCTAGTGCTGATATGGAAGATATTGGTGCGGAAGAAATCTTGGAAATGGAAAAGACAAAGGTAAAATCAGCTATTGTGACCGATTTTATTCTGAGTATAGAAATTGTAATCATAGCTTTAGGCGCAGTGATTAAAGAACCTTTAGTAACTCAAATTGCTGTGGTGTCTGTCGTAGCATTATTAGCAACGGTAGGTGTTTACGGTATTGTG
Source organism: uncultured Maribacter sp. (assembly GCF_963974015.1). Lineage (GTDB taxonomy): Bacteria > Bacteroidota > Bacteroidia > Flavobacteriales > Flavobacteriaceae > Maribacter. The sequence goes on from NZ_CAXBBZ010000014.1 coordinate 15,565, forward strand.
GCGCTTATAGTGCGAATGGATGAATTCGGATTTAGATTAATCAACATTAACAAAGAAGAGAATAGTGTCTCCGATAAAATAGGGCACTTTTTTGTTAATGCGCTACCTAAGGTGATTAAAGCACTTTCGATAATCGGGACAATTGCCTTGTTACTCGTCTCTGGTGGTATTTTTGTTCATAACATTGATTTTTTTCATCATCTTTTACCTAATGTACCAGGTATACTTGTTGAGTTCGGTGTAGGCTTGGTTGTCGGGTTTGCCGCACTACTATTATTTGTGGCCTTTAAGAAGGTATTTTTTAAAACCACTTAGAATTAAGTTGTTTTTCACAAAGTGATTTATATATATCGTAAGGATGTATAGTTACTTTTTTAGTCATGCTAGTTGGTGCTATTCCAAAGAAATCTTTATAAACGAAAAAAGCTCTCAATTTCTTGAGAGCTTCTTGCGGTCTGGACGGGACTCGAACCCGCGACCCCCTGCGTGACAGGCAGGTATTCTAACCAACTGAACTACCAGACCGTAGCGTTTAGCGAGTGCAAATATATGTTGTTTATTGAATTGCACAAACATTTTATTGAAATATTTTTTATGCTAAAGAAATTTATTTCGCTCAACTAAGAACGTGTTGAGAACTGTCGAGAAATCACTTTGAATATCAATATCCACATATTTGATTTTATATTGAGCGCATTTCATCTTAATATCAGCGATATAGGTGCTTATTTGTTCATGGTATGCATCTTTGATATTGTCTGCATAAAGGTCTAAATGCTCACCTGTTTCAACATCAACAAATCGTTTTGGAGTATTTTCAAAATTGAAAAATAATTCGTGTTGCTTGTCCATGGGATGAAAAAGGACGACATCATGCTTATTATATTTCAAATGACGAAGTGCTTCGAACAGTTCTGCGTCATCTTTTTCGGTTTGAAACATGTCGGTAAACAAGAATATTAGGCTACGACGTTTTATATTTTCTGCAATTTGATGTAGATAAGTATAGGTCTTAGTTTCTTTTGGTGGATTCTTTATTTTACCGATCTCACTTAATTGAGCCAATAACATTTGAAAATGGCGCTCACTACCCTTTTCTGGGGCATAGTAATTATAACTATCTGAATAGATACTTAAGCCAACCGCATCTCGCTGCCTTTTAAGCACGTTCATCAAAGCTGCTATAGCTAGTACACTAAATCCAATTTTATTTAATGAATCGATACTTAGATTTTCAACTTCGGGATAATACATAGATGCAGAATTATCTAAAATCATGTGACATCTGAGGTTGGTTTCTTCCTCGTACCGCTTTGTATACAGTTTATCGGTCTTTGCAAATAGTTTCCAATCGATATGCTTGGTGCTTTCCCCGTTATTGTAGATTTTATGTTCTGCGAATTCTGCAGAAAACCCATGAAACGGACTTCTGTGTATACCACTAATAAACCCTTCTACTACTTGATTGGCAAGAAGTTCAAGATTAGAGAATAATGATGATTTATTTAATTCTGATTGTAGGTTCACGAGATTAAAGATAGTAATTGCCCCCTACCTTCCAAAGGTTGAACTGCTAAGATTTAGGTAAAAAAAAAGAGGATGACTTGTTAGACATCCTCTTTTTAAGAAAATTATATTTTATATGAACAGCTTATAAAGCGGCGTCAATAGCATCTGTGTACACTTTTTTAGGTGAAACACCTACTTGTCTACTTACAATTTCACCATCTTTAAACACCAATACAGTTGGTATATTACGTACTCCGTATTTTGCAGCGAATTCTTGATTTGCATCAACATCTACTTTACCTACAACAGCTTTGCCATCGTATTCAGTGCTAACTTCGTCAATAATAGGACCGACCATTCTACAAGGGCCGCACCATGCTGCCCAAAAATCTACTACTACTGGTTTATCGCTTTTTAAAACTACCTCGTCAAAAGTAGCATCTGTTATTTCTAATGCCATCTTATTTACTTTTATTGATTATGCAAATTTAGTCAATTATTCTTCCGATTCCTTATGAGGTCACGATTCGTTTTACCTATAAAGGTATCAAGCTAATTTATCAATTTATCTAGCTAGTTTTCACCTATCCTCAGCTAAATTTAAGTCATAATATAGTTATTTGCTTAGTATTAATAAAACTATGTTGTTAATGATAAAATGACTGAGTAAAGTATAGTTGTTAAAATTGAGCTTATTTAATTCAATTTGTAATGTACATTTTGCTCTTCAAGTTGATTTAATAATTCAGTTGATATTTGCACTTTTTGTCTTCTGCTCGATAAATTAACCTTTATTTTTTCTTCCATCTCATACACGATAAAATTAATAGGATGCTCTCCTTTATGATTTACAAGCGTGTCTTTTAGCTGTAATACTTTGTTTTCCTGTAATTCGGAGATGTCTAATTTAATGGTCAATTTTCGTGCATAGGTTTCCATAACCTCTTGCAGCATCATAAAACTGTTGAATTGCATTCTTGGGTCACCTTTTTTGCCTGTTTCTTTATTTGTCCATCCCTCACGAACGAATAGCTTCACATAAGCGAAAGAATTGATCATAAGAAAATGGCGAAATTTTAAATATTCTTCCCCAAAAATCCGAAATTCAAAAGAGTCGGTATAATCTTCCATGGTAAATGCCGCCCAGCCTTTTCCATTTTTAGAGACTCTATGTTGAACATCGGTTATAACGCCAGCAAAGGTAAGTTCTCTGTTCACATAACTCGGTAAATCGTTAGCACAGGCAACATTGGCATTACAGAAAGACTTTATTTCCGTTTTAAAATCATCTAACGGATGGCCAGAAATGTAGATGCCTACTACCTCTTTTTCCCTACGCAATTTTTCCATCGTTCCCCATTCTTCGCAAGGTGGCACCATTGGTTCTGGAATCTGCACTTCACTTGCATCGCCAAATAAACTTACTTGAGCTGAGTTTTCGTTTTCTTGAAATTTGGCTCCGTATTTGATAACCTTTTCCAAGAAGGTGATTCCATCTCCCTCATCGTGAAAATATTGTGCTCTATGTGAGGTGCCAAATGAATCGAAACCACCGGCAACGGCTAAATTTTCAAATGCTTTTTTATTTGCTGCGCGAAGGTCTATACGTTTGGTAAGGTCAAATACCGATTTAAAAGAACCATCTTCTTGACGATTTTTAACGATGGTCTCTACAGCTGAACGCCCAACACCTTTTACGGCACCCATACCAAAACGAACTGCTCCTTGTTTGTTTACTGCAAATTTGTAATAGGATTCATTAACATCTGGCCCGAGAACATCTAAGCCCATACGCTTACATTCCTCCATAAAGAATGTTACTTGCTTAATATCGTTCATGTTATTGCTCAATACAGCTGCCATATATTCGGCAGGGTAGTGGGCCTTTAAATAGGCGGTCTGATAAGCGATATATGCATAGCAGGTAGAGTGACTTTTATTGAAGGCGTAGGCAGCAAAAGCTTCCCAATCTTTCCAAATTTTTTCTAATACTTCCCTCGGATGTCCTTTTTTCTCTCCACCATCTAAAAACTGAGGTTTTAATTTTTGTAGTAAGGCAAATATCTTTTTACCCATCGCTTTACGTAAAACATCGGCATCACCTTTAGAGAAGCCTGCCAGTTTTTGCGACAAAAGCATCACTTGCTCTTGATATACGGTTATCCCGTAGGTTTCCTTAAGATATTCTTCCATGTCTGGAAGGTCATATGCGATTTCTTCACTTCCGTTTTTACGCGCAATGAAACTGGGGATATATTCCATTGGGCCAGGGCGATACAAGGCGTTCATGGCAATAAGGTCATCAAAAACGGAAGGCTTTAAATCCTTCATGTGTTTTTGCATTCCGGGCGATTCATATTGAAAAACCCCTACCGTTTCTCCTCGTTGGAAAAGTGCATAGGTCTTTTCATCGTCCAACGGAAAATCATCGGGCACCAAATCAATATCATGTTTTGCCTTTACAATTTTTACGGTATCCTTGATTAAGGTCAAGGTTTTTAATCCTAAGAAATCCATTTTCAGCAAGCCAGCGCTTTCAACAACGGAGTTATCGAATTGGGTTACGTATAAATCGGAATCTTTGGCCGTGGCAACGGGTACGAAATCGGTAATATCACTTGGGGTAATAATTACCCCACAGGCATGTATACCGGTATTACGCACAGAACCTTCTAAAATTCTGGCCATTTTTAGGGTCTGGCCTTCTAGGTCATCACCATCGTGAATGTTTAAAAGCTGATGTATTTTTTCTAAATCATCGGCCCTAAATTTCTTCTTTAAATCTGCTTCACTTTGTCCAAAAATTTTGCTCAATTTGGACATGGTAGGAATCAACTTGGCAATTCTATCGGAATCGCTCAAGGGTAAATCAAGTACACGCGCCGTATCTCTAATAGAAGATTTAGCGGCCATGGTACCATAGGTGATAATCTGCGCTACTTGGTTAGCGCCATATTTATTGATTACGTAGTCCATAACCCTGCTACGGCCTTCGTCATCAAAATCAATATCGATATCGGGCATGGACACACGATCCGGATTCAAGAAACGCTCAAAAAGTAAATCGTACTTTAAGGGGTCAATGTTGGTAATGGTCAAGCAATAGGCAACCACAGATCCCGCTGCAGAACCACGACCTGGACCAACGGAGACATCCATATTTCGTGCTTCACGAATAAAATCTTCCGTAATTAAAAAGTATCCAGGATATCCTGAATTTCGAATCGTATCCAATTCAAAATCGATACGTTCCCTTATTTCCGGTGTTATTTCAGTATATCGTTTCTTGGCACCTTCATAAGTGATATATCTTAAATATGCATTTTCACCACGATTACCTCCGTCTAAAGTATCCTCAGGATCTTTGTATTCTTCTGGGATATCAAAAACGGGTAAGAGTACATCACGAGCCAATTCATAGGGTTCGATCTTATCAAGAATTTCCGATATGTTTAAAATAGCATCGGGCAGATCTTTAAAGAGATCTTTCATCTCATTTTGAGACTTGAAATAGTACTCTTGATTCGGTAAGCCGTATCTGTATCCTCTTCCACGACCAATTGGTGTAGCTTGTTTTTCTCCGTCTTTTACGCAGAGTAGAACATCATGTGCATTGGCATCTTCTTTGGCGCAATAATAGGTGTTGTTCGTCGCAACCAGTTTTACCTCGTGTTTTTTGGCAAATTCAAGTAATACTTTATTGACTCTTTCTTCATCTTCCTGGCCATGGCGCATCAATTCCATATACAGGTCGTTACCAAATTCCTGTTTCCACCATATAAGTGCTTCTTCTGCTTGATGTTCACCAACGTTCAATACTTTACCGGGTACTTCGCCATATAAATTACCGGTCAATACAATGATATCTTCTTTATATTGTTGAATCACTTTTTTATCGATACGAGGTACATAGTAAAATCCGTCCGTGTAAGCGATAGAAGACATCTTGGCCAAATTGTGATATCCCTTTTTGTTCTTGGCGAGTAGTACTATTTGGTATCCGTAATCTTTAACGCTTTTATTCTTGTGATCTTCACAGACAAAGAATTCGCAACCTATAATTGGTTTTACTTCTTTTGCCGTAGGTTCCTCACCTTTTTCAACTGCCTCTGCATTTTTGGTCTGGACAGATTTGTTATAGGCGCCTATTTCCTTTACGAAATGGAATGCGCCCATCATATTGGCGTGATCCGTAATGGCTACAGCTGGCATTTCTGCATCACCAGCGGCTTTTACTAAATCTTTTACGGCAATGGTAGATTGTAATACCGAAAACTGTGAGTGGTTATGAAGATGGGTAAAGGTCGCATCTTCTAAGGTCTTTATATTTTCTTTTAACTCTTCTTTAGAGACACCACCAGTATCTTTCGCCCAAAGGGCATCCGCAATTTTCTTAGAAGCTTTTTTAAGGTTGATATGCTTAAGGCCGATGAGTTCAATTTCCTTCGGATTAGCTTCCGAGAAATTTTTGAAATAATCATGTTGAACATCTAATTGCTCGGTAGTGTATTGTTGTTTTCTGACCAATTCCAAAAAACACCGGGTTGTAGCCTCAACATCTGCCGTTGCATTGTGCGCTTCCCCAAAAGGCTCACCGAATAAATACTGATGTAATTCTGTAAGGGTCGGCAATTTGAATTTACCGCCACGACCACCAGGTATTTGACACAATTTGGCTGTATATTCTGTACAGGTATCTAAAACAGGAAGTTCTTGTAATGGATTTTCAACACTCAACCGATGAAATTCTGCACCCATAATGTTGAGGTCGAACTTTACATTCTGCCCAACAATAAATTTAGTTTTGGACATTGCGATATTGAACTTCTCCAATACTTCTGCTAACGGAATACCTTTTTGTTCTGCCAACTCGGTCGAGATACCGTGAATTTGTTCTGCATCAAAAGGAATGGTGTACCCGTCTGGTTTCACTAAATAATCTTGATGCTCTATTAGCTTACCCATGTCATCATGCAATTGCCAAGCAATCTGTATGCAACGTGGCCAATTGTCCGTGTCAGTAAAAGGAGCATTCCAATTTTTAGGAAGACCGGTGGTTTCGGTATCAAAGATGAGGTACATAGCGAATATTATGAGAGTTCAATACGGCCAGTTCAGTAGCCTAAAAAGTGCCTATAAAATTACTAAAAAGTAAGGTGTCGGGAAAGGGGAGTTACTAGGAGTTATTAACTAAAGAAATCGATTCTATGACTATGGTTTTATTTTTTTAATGTATACCAGAGTTTATAAAGCTTATTGATGAAATTAAGCAAATGATAAGAAGTGCTAGTTTATGTTCGATAAATGAGCGATTCCTCTCATTTATTTACTGGATTTAAATAATGAAGTTGATTGCTATTCAAAAAACTGTAAATCTTGATTGTGTATTAATTAAAATCAGGTATATTTGCACCCGCTTAAGAGTAAGTTAAATAAAAGAATTAATAATCAAGGGTCGGGCACCCTACAAATTAATGTGATATGCCAGTAAAAATTAGATTACAAAGACACGGTAAAAAAGGAAAACCATTCTATTGGGTAGTTGCTGCAGATGCAAGAGCTAAAAGAGATGGTAAATTCTTAGAGAAATTAGGTATCTACAATCCTAATACAAACCCTGCAACAATTGAACTTGATATTGATAGTTCGGTAAAATGGTTGCAAAACGGTGCACAACCGACAGATACTGCAAAAGCTATTCTTTCTTATAGAGGTGTACTTTTAAAGCATCATTTATTAGGTGGTGTTCGCAAAGGTGCTTTAACAGAAGAGCAAGCTGAAGAAAAATTCAATACCTGGGTTTCTGAAAAAGAACAAGCTATCGCTGATAAAGTAGGTGGTTTAGATAAAGTTAAAGCTGACGCTAGAGCTGCTGCATTAAAAGCAGAGAAAGAAGTAAACGATAAGCGTGCCGCTGAAGCTGCCGCTGCATTACTTCCTGAAGTTCCAGAAGGCGAAAGCGCTGAAGCTGAGGTAGAAGCTGTTGAAGCTGCTGGTGAGCCAGAACAAGTTGTTGAAGCTGCAGATGCAACTCCAGAAGCTCCTGCTGCTGAAGAAGATAAAGCATAATTTATAAGAAACGATGCAAAAGGAAGATTGTTTCTACCTAGGTAATATCGTTTCAAAATATAGTTTCAAAGGTGAGGTGCTAGTAAAACTAGATACCGATGACCCCGAGATATACGAAAACATGGAATCAGTATTCGTTTCTTTAGGAAACAATCTGGTTCCATTTTTTATTAAAAGATGTCGCCTTCATAAATCTAATCTACTTCGTATAGATTTTGAAGAAGTAAAATCAGAATCTGATGCAGATCGCATTATGAAAGCTGGTCTCTATCTACCATTAACAAAATTACCAGAACTAACAGGGAATAAATTTTATTATCATGAGGTAATAGGGTTCACGGTTATAGATTCTGTGCATGGTAATATTGGCTTCATAGAAAGTGTAAACGATACTACTGCACAAGCTTTGTTCGAAATACAAAAAGAGGACAAACAATTGTTGATTCCTATTAACGATGATATTGTCACTAAGATAGATCGTGAAAACAATACGGTTTTCGTTAAAACACCTGAAGGTTTGGTGGATTTGTATCTTTCTTAACTTTCTAAAGCTTTTTTAGCATAGGTTAGACATTTTTTAACCTCTTGTACCGCATCGGATCCTTCTGGAATATCATATTCTAATTCAATAGTTGCCGGAAATGCATATTTATTGTCTCTCATTAATTTTAGGACTTCAACAATAGGCGTGTCACCGGTTCCCCATAGTACATTGCCTTTATCATGTTCAGGAGTTTGCCTATCTTTTATATGCATACTCTTGATATGGCTATGTTTTTCCCTTACAACTTCTAAAGGCGCTTCGTTTCCTGCAGCTACAAAATGGCCTAAATCTAGATTTAAAGCATTGTGGCTAGATTGCTCCAAAGCTGTATCCCAAAAGGTTGGAGTTTGCTGTTCATGACCATGGTATGCTACAAAAACATCATGTTTTTCAGCCATTTGACCCAATTTCAACGTGTGTGCGTCATCACTAGGGTGTTCTAAAGTTACGTGGCTAGCACCTAAAGCTTTAGCTGTTTTCATACCCCAATTGATTTCTTCGTCAGTATTGTCCTTTCCAAAGGCATTTGGCTTAAAAGCATAAATGCTAACACCGGCATCATTATACATTTTACGAAGCGCGATAAACTTGTTCATCGAGACGGTTGCACGCCAGTTAGCGACGGTCTTATTATATTCTTCTAATTTTGCCTGCATTCCCATAAATGTCTTTTCCTCCTCATCATTCAGTTCGCTGTTCCTTTTACGTCTCATTAGACCATAAAAAGATCTTCTATCTACCGGATTTTCTGGTTTTCCTGCATATTGTTCTGCAGGGTCGCCCATAAGTTCTACTGCATTTATTCCGCTATCTAAAATATACTGCAATGTAGCTTCTGCGCTTTGGTCTGGCATACTTCTAAAAGAGTAGGTGATAACACCTAGTTGAACGCCGTTTATCTTAGAATTAAGTTGTGGTGTGAAACTCATAAAACCAGATGCTCCAAAAACTGAAGGGCCTAATAGGGTAGTACCGGCAATTAGTGCTGTTGATTTTTTAAGAAAAGACCTTCGTTGTTGAATTGATTTTTTTGTTTTCATGATGATAGGTTTTTGTAACGTAAAAAATTGAAATTCGTTTATTTAGATAGTTCGTTTTTGGTGGTTAGAGCATATAATTTTAACTGTCTTATACGCCACGGTATTTCATTCTCATCTTTTACCGTAGAAGTCAATTTAAATTTCAGGAATTTTGTCAAAACCGGATTGAAATCTAATTTAAAATCTTGATCTGTACCTTCACCTTTATCCAGTACAACCCAATTTTCTCCATCCTGTGAAGTCGATATTTCATAAGAATTTGCAAATGTTTGTAATGGCGGTGGTGACCCTTCTCTCCAGCCCCTTGAAATGGGTTGTGAATTGTATTGTAAGCCCGTAAGTGCTATAGCATTTGGAAATTCAATTTGAAACCACATTCCTTCCTTTTGATTTTCACCTGTAGTCCATCCTTCAAAATTAAATGCACTTTTTGGGGAAGCGGTTCCTCCAATTCGATTAGGCGCCGTATGACTTGCCGTAATCTTCCAATCGGGTTGTAATGGTAATGAAGTCGGTACAGAGTGTATCAATTCAGGATATCTATATGTTCCTTGTTGGTCAACTGTTTTCGCTCTTACTTCGGCAACATATTCGCTCGTTACCATTGAAGCTTCGTTAGATAGGTTATTTCTAATATAAGAGGCGATTGCAGCTACCCATTCATCAGATTGTTCTTTATTTCCTACCATAATGCCAGCTGGATAGGTTTTGCCATCTAAGGGTCCTTCTAGACCATGTAGAATGGTTTTAATGATATATTCTGGATGTTCTTGTACACGTATTGATCCAGATAAAGGTGGTGCCATTATGGTTCCATTTCCTAAAGGAGTTCCTGTGCCATCGTTACCGTGGCATTGTACACAAAGTTCATTGAATATAATTCTGCCTTTTTCTAAACTTTCTTGTTGAACATCGCTTAAAAGAATTTCATTTCGATTCCAACGATTTTCTTGTTTTATAGGGGTTAATATTTGAGTGCCCACCGTTTGTATTCCTTTTGCTTGATTGGTTTTTATAATCTTGGATAGTGCTTTTTGATAATCTGGTATCTCTAGAAATTTTACGGTCAACATGGCTTGTAGGGCTACATCTATGTTGTCATCCTCCAATAATTTTAAATAGGATGTTGCCAGACTTTTATTCCCAGATTTATAAAATGTTTCGCTGGCGCGGATTGCTTGTATTCTTATTTTAGGATTAGAATCTTTAAATAGTGTTTCCAATTGGTCTGTTTGTAGTGCTCCAAGTCCCTCTAGACACCAAATTGCATGGGCTCTAGCTAATTGATTTTTATTTGACAATGCTACCTTTCGTAGCTCTGGCACCGTACTTTGATCACGTGAAAGAACAATTAATTGTTGGGCTTTATCTCGCCACCAACCATTCGGGTGTTCCAGGTACTTGATCAATTCAACTGGAGTTTTATCGAACATTTTGGGTTGGGTCTTGTCACGTTCTTTACTTTCATGGGTAATACGCCATATTCTACCTAGTCCTATAACTTTGTCCAATTGGTATTGTTCTATTTTGGTTCTTAGATAGGTGCCTTTTTGTGCCCACTGCCCTTCTTGAATAATACCATGATACATATCGGTAATATATAATGTGCCATCGGGAGCGGTGGTCATGTCTACCGGTCTGAATAAAGGATCGGTAGAACGAAGAAATTCTGATTGTTCTTCTTGAAAGGCATTGTGTAATGTGGTTAAACCTTCAGATACGACAGGATTAATTTGTCTTACGATTCTCGCAACAGGCTCGCCATAGAAATACTGGCCATATAGATCGGCTGGTAGCCGGTCACCACGGTAAACATCGTTGCCTGCTGAACCGGTGACACTGTTCAATGATCCATCTGCCTCTCTTATTTGATCCATACCTCCTTGCATGTCTGCAATTTTAACTGCGGCACCATAGGGTATTTTGAATCCTTCTTCAAGTTCATTTTCTATCGTGTAATTGCCATAATGAATGGGAAATTGAAAATGAGATGGAACACCACTAGCGCCACCTTGAAACCATAACTTTCCATCATCATCATGCGTAACACCCCATTGTGCTCGGTTATATCCTGTTTTTTCCCTTATTACGCCATTTGGTGTTTCTTTAACTCTAAATGCATTTACCGTACTGTAGAGCCAATTATCCATTCCATAATACATGAATGCCTGTTGATGCTCCACATTGCCAGACCTGCCATATTTATTGGTGAAAAACTCTTTTTTATCGGCTTTACCATCTCCAGTGGTATCTGTATATTTATATACATTGTCGGTGTCTGATTCCATAGTTAAAATACAATCCTTACCGTATGGTAATACAAACCGCGGAAAAATTAAACTATCAACAAATACGGTTCCTGTTTCATAGATGCCATCATTGTCTTTATCTTCCCATCTGGAGATTCTGCTTTTTGGGTCTAAAGTACCATCAGAATCTGCTGATAACATATAGGTTCTTAGTTCTAATACATACATTCTACCGTTTCCATCAAAAGAAATGGCGCCTGGTTGTTCAATTTGGGGCTCTGTTAGAATGGGTTCTATATGATACCCTTCTGGCAATAAAAACTTGGCAGCCTGTTCTTCTGGATAAAGTGGAAGTACTGGAGATTTCGGTTCAAGGTCAATTCCTGCCCAATCTTCACCTTTTGGGTCTGCATCTTCTGGAAGGGTTAACATTGGAAGTGAATCTGACATGGAGTTAATAACAACATCTACTGGTTTGGGAGTAGTATTTTCCCGTTTACAACTAAAAAGCAAATGAGAAGCGATAATAAGACTTAAAAACAATGTATATTTCATAGAAGATGCTAATGAAGTAATCGTGATTGAGATGAATTTCTAATCTTGAAATTATGAAATTTTACATTGATTCATTAGTATATGAAGTAGAATCTGCATATTTGTTCAATAGAATCACATTTTATGAGTTCAAAAGTTATTTATATCCTATTTCTAACCCTATTTTTTTGTCAAAATAGTAAAAGTCAAGAATCTATAAAGCAACATTTTTCATCACCGAATATTATATTAATTTTTACCGATGATCAGGGTTACAATGATGTGGGTGTATTTGGGGCGGAAGATATTTCGACGCCCAATCTTGACCAAATGGCTAAAGATGGAGCAAAACTCACAAATTTTTACGCTGCTCAAGCGGTTTGCTCTGCTTCAAGAGCGGCTATTCTTACCGGTTGTTATCCCAATCGCATAGGTATTCACAATGCATTAATGCCAAATAGCAAGGTTGGACTCAACCCGAAAGAGACTACCCTTGCAGAAATGTTGAAAAAAAAGGGTTATGCTACAGCAATATTTGGTAAGTGGCATTTAGGTGATGCGGAGAAGTTTATGCCTACTAAGCAAGGTTTTGACGAATATTTCGGAATACCCTATTCGAACGATATGTGGCCATTACATCCTCAGCAAGGCCCTGTTTTTGATTTTGGTCCATTACCATTATATGAAAATGAAAAGGTAATCGACACCCTTACAGATCAGACAAACTTAACAACATTGATTACCCAGCACAGTGTTGATTTTATTGAACGGAATAAAGACAATCCGTTTTTTCTTTATGTTCCGCACCCTCAGCCCCATGTTCCTCTTTTTGTTTCCGATAAGTTTAAAGGAAAGTCGAATAGAGGTCTTTATGGTGATGTAATTATGGAGCTAGATTGGTCGGTTGGTGAAATAATAAAGTCCGTAGAAAAAAATGGTTTGACCGAGAACACGATAATAATCTTTACTTCGGATAATGGACCTTGGTTGGCATACGGTAATCATTCAGGTAGTGCATTGCCATTTAGGGAAGGTAAAGGAACCGCATGGGAAGGTGGACAACGAGAACCTTTTATTATAAAGTATCCGAAAGAGATTGAAAGAGGGATAGTCATTGATGCGCCACTAATGGCTATAGATATTTTGCCATCCCTCGCAGAGGTAACAAATTCTAAATTGCCTGAGGAAATAATTGATGGCAAAAGCGGGTGGAGTTTATTGACCGGTAAAACAACTGAAAGTCCGCAAGAGGCTTATTTTTTTTACTATCGAGTTAATGAGTTATTCGCAGTGCGTTATGGAAAGTGGAAGTTATATTTTCCGCACACATATAGAACTATGGACGGTCAAGAACCTGGGAAGGATGGCTTGCCTGGTGACTACAAAATGGTTGATTTACAATACATTGAATTGTATGATCTAGACTCAGATGAAAGTGAAACAACAAATGTGGCAACGAGTAACCCAAAGGTAGTCGCAAAGATTCAAAAACTAGCTAATGGCATGCGTACAAGATTGGGAGATTCTTTACAGGAAATAGAGGGTCTAGAGAATAGAGCTCCAGGTTCTGAGGGTCAATAAGGCTATAGATTATCTTTTAAAACCATAAATTTATAATCTATTAAATTGTTATGATAATTTCTATGCTTTCATTATTCTTTATCATATAATCTTTTTGCATCAATGTATTAAAATATTTGCTTTTGTTATGATAAATAGTATCAACTAAAGATTTACGTTAATTGAATACAAATTAGATAAAGGTAGTATTACTTAGAATATATGGATATTAGAATAGTTAACTTTCTTCAAAACACTTATTTACAAGATGGTAATTGGAAAAAAATAGGTCACCACGTCTTATTTTGGTCAGTCTATTTCGTATTCAATACGTTACGTTGGAGTAGTATTCATAATGACTTCATGCTTTCCTTAAAAACCAACTTAATTGGTTTTCCTATTCATATGCTATTGGCGTATGTAAATGTGTATTACCTAATGCCTAAATTCATTTACACGAAAAAGTACTTTCATTATGTTATTTATTTTCTCTTGTCACTTTTTATTATGCTGTTGGCTAAATTTAATCTAACCTACTATTTAGTGAGTACCGATGTAATGCCGGAAAGCCCAGAAAGGGTTAGTAGTCTAACATTGGATTATGCTGTACAGACTATGATCGGTGAAGTTTATGTAACTTCATTTTTCACGGCTATAAAATTGACAATAGATTGGTTGCGCGAAAGTAGCAAGCTACACGATTTAGAAAAACGGCAACTAAAAACTGAGTTACGTTTTTTAAGGTCTCAGGTATCGCCGCATTTTTTCTTTAATACACTAAATAATATATACTCTCTTACTTTAGATAAGTCAGATCAAGCTCCTGAGGTTATTCTTAAATTATCGGAACTAATGCGGTATTTGCTATATGCAACCAAGAAACAAAGACAAGATTTGACCAGTGAGATAAATTGTATTAAGAATTATATAGATTTGGAGCGTATTAGATTTGATGATAATTTAAAGATAAAAATGAATATTTCAGGAAATCTAGACAATTGTAAAATTGCCCCTATGTTATTGATTCCTTTAGTGGAAAACTGTTTTAAACATGGTGCAAGTAAGAATGTTGGTAAAATGAAAATAGATATCGATTTGCAAGTCGTTGATGGTTTTATGAATTTTAAGGTGTCAAATACAATACCTAATTCCCATAAAGAATTTAAGTATCCTGTAGAGTCGGGTGGTATTGGACTTTCTAATGTGAAAAAACGTTTAGAACTTGGGTATGCTAAAAGCGATTATGAGCTATCTATTTTCGAAGAAAATCAAATGTTTAATGTTATTTTAAAACTTAAGGTAATATGATTTTGAAAGTGATTGTTGTAGATGATGAACCATTGGCGGTTAATGTAATTAGAAACTACATTCTCAGAGTAAAAGAGTTGCAATTAGAAGGTATATTTTCTAATGCTATGGATGCCTCTACTTTTTTAAGGGACAACTCTGTCGATATCATGTTTTTGGATATCAACATGCCCTATCTCGATGGTTTAGAATTTTTAAGCACGCTTCACAAAAAGCCATTTGTGATAATGACTACTGCTCATGAAGAGCATGCACTAAAGAGTTTTGAGCTTGAAGCAATAGATTATTTGGTTAAACCTATTTCTCTACCAAGATTTTTTAAGTCTGTAGATAGAGTTATTGGTTTGAAACAGGGGGCTAATAAGGTGGCAAACGACAAAGATGAAAAGCCTTCTATTTTTGTAAAGGTTGATAAAAAGAAATTGCAGAAGATATTTCTTTGTGAAATAATGGTCATTGAAAGTCTTAAAGACTACATCAGAATAATCACTCCCACGGCAAAATATATTATTCATAGAACCTTAAGTAGCTTTACTGATGAGTTGTCTGGCGATAATTTTATACGAATTCATAGGTCTTACACCATAGCAGTCGATAAGGTCAGTGTAGTAGAAGGTAATAGTGTTGAAATTGGCGGAATACGATATACAATTGGCAGAAGTTATCTGAACGAAGCAAAAAGTAGAATCTTGAATAATTTGAATGAGTAGCGACCGTAAATTAGTAACCAATTTTAAATGGAGTTTTAATGAGCGGGCCTTTTCGATTTAAACAATTTGAAATCAATCAAGATCGGTGTGCAATGAAGATTGGTACTGACGGGGTTTTACTTGGCTCTTGGACTGATATCAGTAATGCTGAATCTATATTGGATATTGGTGCGGGTACCGGTGTAGTTGCATTAATGTTGGCACAGCGAAGTTCAGCTGAGGTAGTTGATGCAATCGAGATTGATCCAGAAGCGTATGAGCAATGTGTAGATAATTTTGAAATATCACCCTGGGGCGATCGACTTTATTGCTACCATGCCGGTTTAGATGAGTTCATTGAAGAAATTGAAGATTTATATGATTTAATTGTTTGCAATCCTCCTTTTTATACCGAAAGTGTTACCTCAGGTGATTTGCAAAGAGACCAGGCTAGGCAAAATGATTTTCTTCCGTTCGAAGAACTATTAGTAGGGGTTTCAGTATTAGTTTCTGAACATGGAATCTTTAGTACGATAATACCTTTTAAGGAAAAAGATGATTTTATACGAATGGCAGCATCACATCAATTATTTCCAAGTCGTTGTATGCATGTAAAAGGAAACCCTGCTGCCGAAGTAAAAAGGGTTTTATTAGAATTTACTAAGAAAGAAAAAACATGTGAAGTGCTAGATTTAATAATTGAAATAGAGCGACATGTTTATACAATGGACTACATTAATCTAACAAAAGATTTTTATTTAAAAATGTAACTATACGGTTGCATAATGTTATATTTCTTTAATTATCTTTGATAAAAGCAATGTTATGAGACCTGATTTATTTGAAGCACCAGACTATTATAATTTAGATGATTTATTTTCTGAAGAACATTTATTGGTACGTGATGCAGCGCGCCAATGGGTGAAAAGAGATGTGTCACCTATAATTGAGGAATATGCACAAAAGGCAGAATTTCCAAAACAGATTATTGGTGGTCTTGCAGAAATTGGTGCCTTCGGTCCATATATTCCTGAGGAATATGGTGGTGCAGGGTTAGATCAAATCAGCTACGGACTCATCATGCAAGAAATTGAAAGAGGAGATAGTGGAGTGCGGTCAACAGCATCGGTTCAATCTTCTTTGGTCATGTACCCAATATTTACATACGGTACCGAGGAGCAACGAAAAAAATATTTACCGAAATTGGCAACTGGGGAGTGGATGGGGTCATTCGGATTAACAGAGCCTAACCATGGTTCTAACCCAAGCGGTATGGAAACCAAATACAAAGATATGGGTGACCATTATCTTTTGAACGGAGCCAAATTGTGGATATCAAATTCTCCATTCTGTGATATTGCAGTGGTGTGGGCAAAGAATGAAGAAGGTCGTATACATGGTCTTATCGTGGAACGCGGTATGGAAGGCTTTACAACACCAGAAACACATAATAAATGGTCATTAAGGGCTTCGGCTACAGGTGAATTGATTTTTGATAATGTAAAAGTACCTAAAGAGAATTTATTGCCGAATAAGTCAGGTTTAGGAGCACCTTTAGGATGTTTGGATTCTGCTAGATTTGGAATCGCATGGGGTGCTATTGGGGCTGCAATGGATTGTTATGATACTGCATTGAGATATGCAAAAGAGCGAATTCAATTTGGGAAGCCAATTGCTGCAACACAATTACAACAAAAGAAATTAGCCGAAATGATTACCGAAATCACCAAAGCTCAATTACTAGCTTTTCGTTTAGGTCAACTGAAAAATCAGGGAAAAGCAACAACAGCGCAAATTTCAATGGCAAAAAGAAACAATGTTGAAATGGCTATAAATATAGCGCGTGAAGCAAGACAGGTTTTAGGCGGTATGGGTATAACGGGTGAATATAGCATTATGCGGCATATGATGAATTTAGAAAGTGTCATAACTTATGAGGGTACTCATGATATACATTTGTTGATTACCGGTGCTGATATTACAGGTATGCCAGCATTTCAATAAAATAGCATTTTACTTTAGTAGCCATAGCATAAATCTCAATCTATCTTTGAGTAGCTCTAGTAAGATGTGTGCATGTTTATGATATAAAAAAGCCGATGTTTTCATCGGCTTTTTTTATGCTTTATGGTTTAAAATGAGTATGTATGTAACAACCGAAAATAAAGTGTTTTAGATAACTATTTCTTTACCAATCTTACCTTTATTGATTTACTTATTGGAGTTTTACTGCGATCTGCAAAGTGATTATAGGGTACCAAAACGTTTGTTTCAGGAAAGTAAGAAGCCAAATTACCCGATGGTATATTATATGGTACTACTTTGAAATTATGTGCAACTCTTACGGTAGAATCATAAGTACTTGTAATATCAACAATATCTAATTTTTTGAGGCCTACAGCTTTCATATCATTAAGATTCATAAAAATCACCCTTCTGGCATTATATACTCCACGATAGCGATCATCTAATCCGTAAATAGTGGTGTTGAACTGGTCATGAGAACGTATGGTCATTAACATGTATTCATCTTTTGCCAATTCGTGAAGTGGTAACTTGTTGATAGATATCTGAGCTTTTCCATTAGGTAGCATGCTAAAATCTAAATCACGTACATTATTTGGTAAGTAGTACCCTGCACCTTCTGAGCGTTCTTTAGTTTTATAAAACCCTTTTGCTACTTGGTCTATTTGTGTTCTAATTAGTTCGTAGTCATCACCTAAAGATTTCCAGTTCATAGAGTGGTTATCGCCAAAGAAAGCATGACCTATATTGGCGATAATTTCTGGTTCACTCATGACAGTGTTTGAAGCAGGCTTTAAAATACCTTTAGATTTTTTTACCCTTCCCATGCTATTTTCAACAGTGAAGTGACGGGGCATACCGTTTTTAATATCTTTTTCTGACCTGCCTATCGTTGGCAGAATCAATGCAGTTTTACCGGTAATTAAATGTGTTCGGTTCAACTTGGTGCTAATTTGTACTGTAAGGTCACAGTTTTGTATACCCTTGGCGGTGTATTCCGTATCTGAGGCAGCCATTACAAAATTACCGCCAAGGCACATGAAAATTTTGGCCTTTCCTTCATACATGGCTTTCATTGATCCTACAACATCCACTCCTTCATGATCTGGTGGGGTAAAGCCTAAATATTTTTTAATACGTCCGTTCATTTCTTTGTCAACGAAATGCTGAATGCCAACACTTCGGTCGCCTTGCACGTTACTGTGACCGCGAACAGGGCATGTTCCTGCATTCCGTTTGCCGATAGCACCTTTTAATAAAAGAAGATTTACAAATTCACGAATGTTTTCGACTCCATTTTTATGTTGGGTAAGCCCCATGGCCCAACAGACAATGATTTTAGATTTGTTGGCTAAAAGAGCAACGGTTTTATCTATTTTATCTTCAGGTACTCCGGTCAGGTTTAATAGCTCTTCAGATGAATAGGTGTCTAAATCGGAAATAAGTGTATCGTAACCGTTGGTATATTTTTGAATAAAATCATGATCAAATACATTTTTATGTTCTTTATCTAAGACTGCTAGTTTTTTTAATATCAATTTTATTAATGGAATATCTTGATTGATGTTTACAGGTAGATGTATATCTGCCATGTCCTCACCACCGCCAATCCAACCTTTTATATTTTGAGGATTTTTAAAATTCACTAATCCTGATTCCTCAAGTGGATTTATGCTAATGACTTTACCACCATTCTGTTTGCATTTTTCTAAAGCAGAAAGCATTCTGGGATGGTTCGTGCCCGGGTTTTGACCTGCAATTAGTATTACTTCGGCTTCGTAAAGATCTTCCAATGTCGTTGAACCTTTACCGATACCTAATGTTTCACCTAGTGCTACACCACTACTTTCATGGCACATATTTGAGCAATCTGGTAAATTATTGGTTCCTAATGCACGGGCGAACATTCCATATAAAAACGCAGCTTCATTACTTGATCTACCAGAGGTATAGAAAATCGCCTCATCAGGATTGTTTAATTTCTTTAATTCCGATGCAATTAATTCAAAAGATTCATCCCACGAAATAGGTTCGTAATGAACGCTGCCAGGTTTAAGCACCATCGGTTCTACCAAACGTCCAAATTTGTTAAGTTTAAAATCTGTTAATTGAGATAGTTCTTCAACCGAGTTTTTTTGAAAAAAATCTGCACCAATATGACTTGTAGTTGCTTCATCACCCAATGCTTTTGCTCCATTTTCACAGTATTCTGCCACAGGTGAAGGATGTTCAGGGTCTGGCCATGCACAACTAGGGCAATCGAAACCATCTTTTTGGTTCATGCTCAGTAAAGTTCGCATAGAACGGAGAACGCCCATTTCCTTAAAAGTATGTTTTAACGCTTCTCGTACGCCTAAATAGCCTGCTGCATGTGTAACAGGTTCCTTTATTTCAATTTCAAGAAAATCTTCTGACCCTCTAAAAGATACTTTTCGATTCGTATTAGACTTCATAACTTAAACTTAGGAATTGTAATGGTAAACTTTAGGTTTGTTTCTGTTAAAAAGTGTTCCTTTTAAAACAAGACCTTAGTTGCTAAGATGAAAACCTAACCTAATTTGGGGTTTGGATAATTGTCCGATTGGTCTTCGATAGTATTATCTAGACAAGTGAAATCTTTTTCTAGAAGTAAGTATAATTCATTTTCCTTAGATGTTTTCAGGACATTGTCAAACGTGATGATGTTGTTTGCATACCAAGATTTTCCAGTTGTGTCTGGCATTTCTAAAGTAATACTGTTATTATTAAAACTGATATTCAGGTTGTTAATATCCTTTTTTAGAACAACTCCGTAATTGAATTCTTGATTACCAAAATTAGTGCTATCATAAATCTTCCCATTTTCTGAAAGCGCTTTAACCTCTGTTTGGGTCAATCTAAACCGAATGGAATCGCCTTTTATTCGAATTTTCATAGCTACGAATTTAGTTTACAACAAAAATAGCCCATCTCACCACATAATATGAGCGGTTGACATCAATTTGTTTTTAATAGTTAACCTTCCTCGTAAGTTTACAGTGTAATAAAAAACGAATTAAATTTTTTTCATTTTCATATAGTGTTCTCGTAAAAGAGTCCAATCTCATAAAGATTGGACTCTTTTTAGTTTATCTCATTCTAAACCAAAAGAAAACCTCATTAGAACATTTGTTCTAATGAGGTTTTTATAAATATTCCAAGAAAATTAACTCCAAATAGGAGCAGGGTATTTTCCTGAGTTAGATTTTTCCTTTAGGCTATTCATTGCTTTTTCTTTATCACTTGCATAAGTTACGCCGAACCAATCTCCACCAGAAGGTATGCATTTTACTTCTATCTCGTTTGCTTGTAGCATCTCTTGTATCATCAATGGGATATAAAGCTCACTGTTTGCAATACGTTCATCATCATTTAAAAATAATCTGAATTCAGATTCAATCTTATCGAAAATGGAAGGTCTGCAAACCCAAAAGTTCATACTAGCCTGCTCATCTCCTGTGAAATCTAAATTTGTATCTTCATCAACAATTTTATCTTCTTTTTGAATTAGTTTAAGTCGTTCTTGAACAGAAACCAGATTATCACCTTCAACTTCACATACACCTCTAGAAACAGAGCCATGTTCTGATAATGTGTCTTTTAAAGTATATCCTAATAGGGCATATGCGTTATCATCCGATTTCATAAAATCAGCAGCTCTCTTATAAGCTGATTGACCATAAAAATCATCAGCATTAATGACTACAAACGGACCATCGATAACATTTCTTGCTGTCCAAACGGCATGAGCTGTACCCCATGGTTTTTTACGCTCACCTGTGAATGTAACTCCGTCAGGTAGATCAGTAAGTTCTTGTGCAAGAACATCTAGTTTTATAGTTTTTGGTAATCTTTTTGAAAGGTGCTCTTCTAAAAAGGAAACATTTTCTTTTTTCGTGATAACTACAATTTGCTCAAAATTGTTCTGTATGGCATCATAAATAGCGAATTCCATTAAAAATTCACCGTTTGGGCCCAAATCATCGAATTGTTTAAGTTTTCCATATCTACTACCGCTACCAGCAGCCATTAAAAGTAAAGTCATGATTTTTGTGTTTAAAAAGTCAAAAGTATGAAATGCTATGATAAATTATCTGTCAAATTAGATGTATCACGATTAAAATTGATGATTAGTTAATATTAGTCAAGTAGTTTTTATAAATTCAAAGCTTATAATTTGATGAATATGAGCTCTAGAAGAAATTTTATTAGGAATGCATCAATTGCAAGTATGGGAATAGTAGCAGTGCCAGGGTTCGCCCGAAATACTTTTAGCGCTACAGATAAATTGAATGTTGGATTGATTGGAGTCGGACTAAGAGGAACCAACCATCTGCAAAACCTATTGTTGAGGAAAGATGTGAACGTTACTGCGATTTGCGACGTTGACCAAGAACGTATAGCTATTGCTAAAAAGCATATTGCAGAAGCAAAAGGAAAAGCTCCAAAAGTATTCGGCTCTAATGATATGGATTATAAAAATCTTTTGGCCTTGGCAGATGTTGATGCCGTAGTAATAGCGACACCATGGCTTTGGCATACCCGCATGACGGTAGATGCTATGGAAGCAGGAAAATATGCTGGGGTAGAAGTATCAGCTTCAAATACCTTAGAAGAATGTTGGGATTTGGTCAATACTCATGAGCGTAGTGGTACCCATATGATGATATTAGAAAATGTAAACTATCGTAGAGATATTTTGGCCGTGCTCAACATGGTGAAACAAAATGTTTTTGGTGAGCTAGTTCATTTTAGATGTGGCTATCAACATGATTTAAGACATGTTAAGTTTAATGATGGAAAAACGGCCTATGGTAAAGGAGTTGAATTTGGGGAGAAAGGTATTTCTGAGTCTAAATGGCGAACTGAACATTCAGTGAAACGAAATGCAGATGTATACCCAACTCATGGTCTAGGTCCTATTGCTGTAATGGCAGATGTTAATAGGGGAAATCGATTTTTATCAATGACTTCTCATGCTACAAAAGGTATAGGTTTACATAATTATATTGTAAAAGAAGGTGGTGAAACTCACCCAAATGCAAAAGTAAAATTTAAGCAAGGCGATGTCATTACCTCTACCATAAACACAGCTAATGGCGAAACTATTATTATTACCCACGATTGTAATTTGCCCAGACCTTACTCTTTAGGGTTTAGGGTTCAAGGTGCTAATGGCCTTTGGGAAGTGGACGGAAGTAGAATTTATGTAGAAGGAGAATCTGAACCTCACACTTGGAGTGAAGCACAGCCATGGTTAGAAAAATTTGACCATCCACTTTGGAAAAAGTATGGCGAATATGCTTTAGATGCCGGTCATGGGGGAATGGACTTTTTTGTAATGAATTCATTTATTGAATCTGCGAAAGAAAATATCGCTCCACCATTAGATGCTTACGATGCTGCAGCTTGGAGTGCTGTTACACCACTTTCTGAGGTATCTATAGCAAATAATGGTGAACCTCAAGATTTCCCAGATTTTACACGAGGTCTTTGGATGAATAGAAAACCGTATAATTGGATGAAAGAAGCTTATTAGAATATAATGGCTTAAATCGCTTTAGCTTCATTCATTTTTTTGCTCTCACTAGATTCGTACTTACCTTCTGTAATTGTCATACGAGATTTTTTTTTAGCAGTTACTTTTGCAATTTTGCGTTCTCTCTCCATCATAAAACTTTTAGATTTCAAGATATCTGGGGCAAAAGAAATAGCTAGAATCGATGCTCCTAAACCCAGTAGTGTTAATGGATCGATGAAGAATTCGCTAAAAGAGAAAATACCGATAATTAATAGAGTTGAAAAAGGCAAAGAACATGCGAGTATATTTAATCCGAAATTAACATCGAAGGTCGGATTCGGCTGTGCGTCTTTTTCATCCATAGACTGAATGGCATTCATATGTGCGAACGGCCAAAAGCTACAAGCACTTTGTGGGAATACGACTAAAAGTAAAATCATTGCCGGTGTTAAGGCGGAGATTGCGAATGTAAATAGACCACTTAGTAAAAAGGCAAGTCCCATTCTGCGGAACAACATGGATAGAATCAATTTAAATTCACCTGAATTTATTCTAACGGCCATTCCAATAAATAACAATACTAAAGGCGTCATTAAGTCTTTTATGCTTAATGCGCTATTTTGAAAAAAGGCAGGTAATGAAGAAAGGTTTAATCCGAAACCTAACATAAACAAACCTACTAGAATGACCATATTAATAGGTTCGTTAACCAATGAAATGAAAAGACCTTTTAATTTGCTTTTAGAGGATACTGGCTTCTCAATTATTGCATTTTTGCGATACCAATGCATGGCTAGCATATATAAAAGTATAAGTACAAAAATTTTGTTTCCTATATCTGCTAATGCCGCCAAAGCCAAAGTATCGTCGCCTAAGTAAGCTACTATAAATGGAAAACAGGATAAGCCTGGTGCCGTCGATGGTAATAACATCATTAACGTTCTCTTTTTACTTTTCTCTTCTTTATGTAATGAAGCTGTAAGAAAATATTTTGTAGCTAATAACATTAACAAATTAAATGTCAAAGCGACTAAAGGAAATACTAACAATGTGCCATTAAGCTCTATTTTTAAGAGAGCAACGAAAATAGTGGCAGGTAAGGCCACGCTTAAAATTAAAACCTTAACTCCTTTTAAATCTTGCGAGGCTATTTTCTTTTGTAAAAGCAATCCAAGGCCAATCATTAATATTAATTCCAGTGTTTTTTGTAAAACAAAATTCATCTTCCGAGAGATTTAGTTTGAGCAGAGATCTTTAAAAATGAATAGCCCGAAGGAGTTGAACTTAAGACTGTTGTATCAAGGCAATTATCCTTTCACTCAACTCCTGGACTAATTCAAAATTAAACTAGCACTTTTTCAAGAGCAGCTGTAAACAACTTCATTTCGTCCATTGTACCCATGCTTACACGGCACCAGTTTTTTCCGTAGATTTCAAAAGCTCGTACACCAACACCTTTGGCGGTCATTTTTTCTAAGAAAGATTTACCGTCCATTTCTATTGGGAAAATTATAAAGCTAGTAGAAGAAGGTACATATTCAAAACCTAAGCGGTCAAGGTTTTCATATACGTATTCTCTACATTCTCTATTCAGTTTTCTGGATTTATCCTTAAAGGCAATATCTTCCAAACTGGCCATTGCGGCATAAACGGAAGGAAGCGAAATACCCATTCCACCACGTGTTATTTTTTGAATGATATCTAAGGTTTCTTGCTGTGCTACTACATAGCCTACACGTAAACCTGCCATACCCTGTATTTTAGAAAACGTACGGGCAATGATTACATTTTTACCTTCATTGATTAACGATACCATACTCTTTTTGGCACTATCTTCTAAGAAACCTAAATAGGCTTCATCAATAAAAATTGGAGTTTTCTCAGAAACGCGAGAACAGAAATCTAAAAGTTCTGCATGGTCGGTCATACTCCCAGTTGGGTTGTTGGGGTTGCAGATGTACACTAATTTTGTATCATCATCAACTACAGCTTCCATGGCTGCTAAATCATGAGACCAATCCTTTTTAAGTGGTATCGGTTTCCAAGTTGCACCAGTTGCTTCAGCAACTTTAATTAGGGACATATAAGCGGGATCTGCAGAAACAATATTTCCTCCTTGTTGAAACAATACCATTGCTGTTTTCTCCAATAAATCCGATGAGCCTGGTCCCATCATAATATTTTCTTGCTTCACACCCTCTTCAACAGCAATCTTATCCATTAACTGGTATAGCTCTTTCCATGCGTAACGATTACCTTTTGGTGCATATTCTTGCATAGCTGCAACTGCCATTGGCGATGGGCCATACGGATTTTCGTTTGCGTTTAATTTTGCCGCAAGCTCTAGAGGTTGGGACGGTGCATATGGTAAATATTCTTTAAAAAACGGGGTATATGGTATATTTCCTTTTACATCCAAAGAAATGGTATGTGAAGGAAAAGCCCCATAGGTTAAATAAGGTGCGGCCATTACACCTGCAGCGGTGAGTACGCCTTTTTTAAACCAATCTCTTCTATTTAATTTTGTTTTCATTCTATGTTCTATTAGGATTGTATGTTCAGAATCATCTAATAAGTTCCCTTAAGGTTCTAAATACATAACATGCGAGCTAAACGTTTTTTTTTAAATGGATACTCAAGATGTGGTTGGAGGTAATGTTTTAGACCCATTATCCATCTATTTGGCATGCTATTTTATTATAATTAGACTTAAACAATATTATTGATTGTTGAAGGATAATAAAAATACCTTGAGATTATAACATATTGTAATTAAGGTAATTAAGTGGTTATTTTTCGAATAAAAAACAGGTTTTATTGCTTAAAATGATTATTAATCAATTTTATTTTTTTTAATGATTAAAATCTATTGATTTGATATTAATTGAAGTGAAAATGCTTTTTACACATTCGTTAATATGGGTATTGAATTATAAATAATTTAATAATTATCGGCAATTTATTTATCATATTATCATCTACAATTAGATAACTATAAATTAAATTTGTTAAAAAGGGTTAAACGCTTATAATAGTTTAATGAGTAGTCAATTTTTAATTAATGTGAAAATTTAATCGAACGGATCAAATGAGAAATAAATTAGACCATGTAGATTTTAATATTTTGAATATTCTGGCTGAAAATGCACAAACCCCTTATACCGATGTAGCCAAAAAATTGATTATTTCTCCAGGAACGGTACATATGCGAATGCGAAAAATGAGGGAGATGGGTTTAATAACCGGTGCAACCCTTAGTTTAGATTACGCTAAAATGGGTTGGAAAATGACTATTTTTTTAGGAATATTTTTAAGTGAGATTAACCTTTTTAAGAAGGTCATGAAAAAATTAAATGAAATTGAAGAGGTGGTAAAGATACACCACGTAACAGGCAAATACGATATTTTCATAAAGATGCATGCAAGAGATAGCTTTCACTATAAACAAGTATATCAAGATGAAATTCTTAGCATTACAGGTATACGTGGTATAGAATCTTTTATTTCAATTGAAGAGAATGTGGAACGCCACATTCAATTCACTGAAGTAATAGAAGATTAATTTACATTAATTTCATTTCTATAGGGTTCCAATTAACGGGTTGTTTTCTAGAATAACTTTCGTTGGCCAAAAGCGCTGCTCCGGCTGCTCTAAGTCCAAATTTTGGGTCTTGTATTACTTTGCCATTACTTCTTATGCTTGTAAAGAAATTATTGAAGTGGTCGTAATGAGCTCCTTTGTAATTACCAGGTGCTTCCCAAGTGGTTGTGCCAGTTGACAGACTAGAACTTCTAGGTTCTAAATTTTTAGCTGCATATTCGTTTTTGATTTTTTGTTGCATTTCCTCAGTAAACGATATTAACGAATATCCACTTGGGGTCATGCTTAATTTTGAACGGTTTACGGTGACCGAGTTTTGCCCTATTTCCATTTCACCTTCAGTGCCTATAAGTTTAAAACCACCACCACCACCACTGCCTGCGATAAAGTTTATTCGGAAAGCTGCATTAAAAGGTGCATGAGTTTCGGTTTTAGGATAGTCATATAAAGTTATAGATACATCGGGTACATCTCTACCGTCTTTCCAATAACGCAGTCCACCAGTGGCTAAAGCTCTATTTGGTCCATGGGAACTTATGACATAGTTTAAAGTAGAAAATGCGTGAACGAATAAATCTCCGGCAACACCGGTACCATAATCTTGGTAGTTTCTCCACCTAAAAAACCGTTTTGGTTCGAAAGGTACCTTGGGTGCATTGCCTAAAAAGGTATCGAAATCAACGGTATTCGTGTTTGCATCTGGCGGTATAGGATATTGCCACGCACCTTCGGCAGAATATCTGTCGTTATACATGTCTAACATCACAATATCCCCAATAGCACCTTCTTCATAAAGTTGCTTTGCTTTCTCATTGCCAAGTGATGACATTCCTTGGCTACCAACTTGGCATATTTTACCTGAGTTTTTTTGAGCTTTTATTATTTCTTGACCTTCATTGAAATTTTGCACCATCGGTTTTTCGCAATATACATGCTTGCCAGCATTAAGTGCAGCAACTGCTATAGTTTGATGCCAATGATCTGGTGTTGCAATAATTACGGCATCAATATCATTACGATTTAATATTTCTCTATAATCTCTAGTCACGAAAATATTTTGTCCCCAAAGTTCTTTTGCTCTTTCAAGCCTTCCCGTATATAAATCGCATGCTGCGACCAATTGCACTCCATTAACTTTCAGGGCAGCTTGTGTGTCGAATATTCCCTGAATTCCTGTGCCGATCAAAGCAATATTTATTTGATCGTTCGCGCTAAACTCTTGATGGGTGTAGCTTCTACTTAATATTAAATGTTCTTTGCTAGAAGCTGCCAATAAAAAAGGACTTGTGCTTATGGCAGCTGAGGTAAGTGAAGCGCGTTTTATAAACGATCTTCTAGAGTTTTTTTCGCTCATGTTTTTGGTGTGGTATTGATAGTTCTTGTAATCTTTTAAAAATAGTAATTTTATAATTGAATATGGTCATACGTATTTCATATAAAAAAGTAGGTAATAATTTTAAATGCCGTTGTTACTAAAATATTTAAGCTGTTGGTCTTGATAATTCGCATATCATCATTATTTATGATTTAAATGGCAAAGAATTTTTCTATAAGGGCGTAATTTTGCAGTCGCTTAAAATAGACTTTATTGAAAGATTTGATCATAGCAGCACTTTGGAGCATCTCACCACTAGGGGAAGCTAAGGTGGGTATACCCTATGGTTTACTAAATGGAGTTAACATTTACTTGGTGTTAATAGTGTGCTTTTTAGCAAATGTTTTGGTATTTCCAATCATGATGTTTTTCTTACATACCATCAACACATACTTACTTCGTTGGCATTTTTACAAAAAAGGTGCGCTTTTCATTGCGCGTAGGGCAAAAACCGGCTCAGGTGATCAAATAAAAAAATATGGTTTTTACGGGCTTATATTTTTTGTAATGTTACCTGTTCCTGGTACAGGAGTATATGCGGGTAGTATTGCGAGTTATCTTTTTAAAATTGAAAGAAAAAAAGCCTTTCTTGCTAATACCATTGGTATCTTTTTATCTTCTGTAATCGTTTGGGTCACTACTTTGCTGACCATGAAAGGTATGGCATAGTATCTTGTTGTGTTTCTATTACTTCTTGCATTTTGTGAATAACTAAACATCTTAAAAGTTCTATTACGAACATAAGCCCTTTAAATTTGCAGCTTTTTAATGCTATGAATGACCTTAAAATTGGTGATAAACTTTATAATGTAGAGCAGAATGGCTTCAACGATTTTGCTAGATATTCATTTTCTGAAGTGGTGCGTTTAACTGAAACTTTGGCCGTGTTGAAAAATGGGGTTAGACTCATAAATAGACCAAAACAATCTTATATTATGGAAGATGTTGGCTATTCGGTTTCACGTAATAAAGGTTCGCATTGGCATATCGTTTCTTTAAAAGCAATTCGTAACGCACAAATTGAAAATGAGAAAATTAAAATTCATGATTGGTTTGCTTCGAAGCAATTTTCATTAAAAGAAAAACAACAGATTTTTCAACTTTTCAGTAAAAATGAAGACCAATTAAATTTGATTATAAAATAGTTGTTGTAAGAAATTAACAGGCTATACATTTATTTAAAAACCTTTATTATCTTTGTGGCGTTGTGTTGTGTCTCAAAGAATATTTGAGACAATTGTGTTTATCGGTTTATGCCGATAGTACCCAATGAAAGGCTTTCCATAATGGGAGGCTTTTTTTGTTTTCGCTTATACTTTATGGATAACATAATGAACCAAAGAGGCTGCTAACTTTGCAGTTTGATCATCTACATCGAAATTCGGATTTAGTTCTACGACATCCAATCCTAATAATTTACCCGATTCAAGAATAATTTTAAGGCTTTTAAGAACAATGTCAGGAGAAAAGCCCATTGGCGATGAGGCGCTAACACCTGGTGCATAAGCTGAAGAAAAACCATCTAAATCAATTGTAGTGTAGAGATAATCAACATCCTCTATAAATTGCATGAGACGTAATTCTACATGTTCTAAATAGGTCATGCAAAAATACTTTTGCTCTAAATAATTTGCGTGATGGACCTCTGCAAATTCAAATAGGTCTTTTGTGTTCGCATCTTTTCGAATACCTAAAGCCATATACTTTATTGACTCATTTTTAGCATTATGCTCCGTGGCTATTTGGTAAAAAGGTGTTCCTGAGGTATTACCATTGGTATTTGGCCTAAAATCGAAATGCGCGTCAAAATTAATGATACCTATTGTTTTGTTTTTCGGTAAATATTGAGACAAACCGTTGTAATGCCCATAAGCAAGATCGTGACTACCACCAAGTATAAGTGGAATTGAATCGTTTTCTAAAAGAAATGTAACGGCACTTGTTAAATCGTTCTGTAGCGTTTCTAAATCTTCATCATTACATTCAAGATTTCCAAAATCGATGATTTGCGTGTTGTCGTCAAGATGATTGGGCATTTTCCCCAATTGCTTCCTAATAGCATCTGCACCCAATGATGATCCAACTCTGCCATGGTTTCTTCGTACTCCTTCATCGCTACTGTAGCCTAATAGGGCTATAGTCTTGTTTTGTTTAGACTGAAATGGTGATTTGATACTTGAAAGAATAATTTTTTCATTCAAATAGAGTTGTTGGTCAGACGACCTTCCAATCCAATTTTCTTTTCTAGGAGGCTTATAATTTGACATGTTATATCAGCAAATTAGTGGTGAAATCTAATGAATTAAAGCATCAAATTTACACTAGAATTCGATTAAAACAAGTTCTCTAAATATTTGTCTTCTACTAAATTAGGAAAAGTAACTTTAAGCATTGGTGTTCTTTCCATTTCTCGTTGAATAGCGAACATGGCTTCTTTATTTCGAGCCCAGCTTCGGCGAGATATCCCATTGTTTACATCATAAAAGAGCATGTTTTTGAGTTTACGCTCTGCATCTTTTGAGCCATCTAATACCATACCGAAACCACCATTGGTGACTTCACCCCAACCAACACCACCACCATTATGGATGGAAACCCATGTAGCACCTCTAAAACTATCGCCAATGACATTGTGTATGGCCATATCGGCAGTGAATTTGCTACCATCATTTATATTACTTGTTTCTCTGTAGGGTGAGTCTGTTCCGCTTACGTCATGGTGGTCTCTACCCAAAATAATAGGGGCAGATAGCTCTCCATTTGCAATTGCCTCATTAAAGGCCAAAGCTATTTTTGCTCTACCTTCTGCATCAGCATATAATATTCTGGCTTGAGAACCTACCACTAACTTATTTTGTTCTGCTTCCGTTATCCATTTGATGTTGTCTGACAATTGCTGTTGAATTTCAGTTGGCGCATCTTTTTTTATTTCCTTTAAAACACGTAAAGCAATGGTATCCGTTTTACGTAAATCTTCGGCTTTTCCTGAAGAACACACCCATCTAAAAGGACCAAAACCGTAATCAAAACACATTGGCCCTAAAATATCCTGTACATAAGAAGGATATTTAAAATCAATAGTATTCTCTGCCATTACATCAGCTCCCGCTCTGGAGGCTTCTAAAAGAAAGGCATTGCCATAATCGAAGAAATAAGTCCCTTTTGCCGTATGCAAGTTTATGGCTTCGGCATGTCTGCGTAAAGATTCTTGAACTCTAACTTTAAAAGCTTCTGGGTCTTGATTCATCATTAAATTAGCTTCTTCAAATGAAAGCGCGACTGGGTAGTACCCACCGGCCCAAGGATTGTGTAAAGAGGTCTGGTCAGAACCTAGATGGATATAAATATCCTCATTATAAAAGCGCTCCCACACATCAACAACATTACCAATGAATGCTAAGGAGATTACTTCATTATTCGCTTTAGCTTTTTTTGTTCGAATCACCAATGAATCTAAATCTTGAATTAATTCATCTACCCAACCTTGTTCAAATCTTTTTTTGGCGGCATGCGGATTAACTTCTGCACAAATAGTAATACAACCAGCAATATTGCCTGCTTTTGGTTGGGCACCGCTCATACCGCCTAAACCTGCGGTCAGGAAAATCTTCCCAGCCGGATGTTCGTCGTTCTTCAATACTTTCCTAAATGCATTCATCACTGTTATAGCTGTACCGTGAACAATGCCTTGCGGACCAATATACATAAATGAACCAGCCGTCATTTGGCCGTATTGTGTTACCCCTAATGCATTGTATCTCTCCCAATCATCTGGTTTAGAGTAGTTCGGAATCATCATTCCGTTTGTTGCCACCACGCGAGGAGCTTCTTTAGATGAAGGAAAAAGGCCCATTGGGTGACCAGAATACATATGTAAAGTCTGTTCTTCAGTCATTTCCGATAGATACTGCATGGTAAGCAGATACTGAGCCCAATTTTGAAATACGGCTCCATTGCCACCGTAGGTAATCAACTCCTGAGGATGTTGGGCAACAGCAGGGTCTAAGTTATTCTGAATCATGAGCATGATTGCAGCTGCTTGAGAAGTATGTGCCGGATAGCCAGATATTGGCCTAGCATACATCTCATAAGATGGCTGAAAACGATACATGTAAATACGGCCGTAAATTTGCAATTCTTCAGCAAACTCAGGTGCTAGTATTGCATGCCATTTTGATGGAAAATAGCGTAAAGCATTTCTAATCGCCAATTGTTTCTCTTCATTAGAAAGTATTTGCTTTCGGTTTGGAGCATGACTAACTTCTAAAGAACGTTCTTTTTTTTGAGGAAGTTCTTTCGGAATACCGGTTTGTATAAGTGCTTTAAAATCCATCTTTTATTTTTTTGAATATAGAATGTGTGAAAATTTTAAATATGACCGTAGACTTTTTGAATTTTCACTAACGACTAATTACTTATGCCTGTCAAATACAAGATTGCCATTCTTCCATACCATGCAAGGTTTTAAGTTGCCTTGGTTGTAAAGAATATCTTGGTAATTGTCACTGTGAAAAACTGCAAAATCGGCCAGTAGCCCTTCTTCTAGTCTTCCGCGATCAGAAAGGTTTAAGGCCGCAGCAGCTCTAAAGGTGATTCCTGATAAAACTTCTGCATTGGTCAGTTTTTCGAATGTACCTAAAATACTGGCTTGAGTTAATAAGTCGCCCATGGGTGCAGAGCCTGGGTTGTGGTCGCTTGCAATTGCTAAAGCGGCACCAGCATCTAATAATTTACGAGCGGGAGTGAAATCACATCCTAATCCTATAGAAGCACCGGGTAAGGCAACAGCTATGGTATCGCTATTGGCTAGTATCTCAATTTCATTATCGGTGCTTGCCTCTAAATGATCCGCACTTATTGCTTTGAAATCTACGGCAACTTTGCTTCCGCCTGGTGTAAATTGATCAGCGTGAACGGTGATGTCAAATCCCATGTCATACGCTTTTTCAAAGTAGGCTTTAATGTCTTGTGATGAAAATGCACTCTCTTCAATGAATGCATCAATACGGTTGGCTAATTTTTCTGCTTTAAGAATAGGGAATAATCCATCAGCAATTTCTGCTAGATACTCTGTTTCTGTACCTGAAAAATCTTTAGGTAGCATGTGTGCAGCTAAACATGTTGTTATTAAATCTGGTAAGGCGCTATTATTGGCTTCCTTGATTGCTCGTAGCATTTTCAACTCTTCCTTCACGGTAAGGCCATAGCCACTCTTTACCTCTATAGTGGTGGTGCCATTTTTTAAATGACGATTAGCAAGTTTTATGGTGCTTTTGGTCAATTCTACTTGTGTGGCTTTTCTAGTTTGCGTAACCGTATCCCAAATACCACCGCCCGCATGTGCGATTTCTAAATAAGATTTACCTGCATTTCGCATTGCATAATCCTTAGCTCGTGATCCTCCAAAACAGATATGGGTATGAGCATCTATAAAGCCTGGTACACATACATGATTTCCTTTTAGGGTTATCGTTTCTTCAATTTTTTCGGTTTTTTTTAAACTTTCAAAACCTCCTATTTTGGTAATAGTTGAATCAGTTATAAGGATACCTCCATCAGAAATTATGTGCAATTCACTATCCTTAACGGCACCTTTTAAAGGCATACCTGTCATGGTTATAATTTGCTTGAAGGGGCCTATTAATGTTGCTTTTTTCATGTTTTCAATATACTTCGAATTCTGTTGAAAATTTAGTTTTCAAAGAAATGTTTAGTTCTTTTTGAACACGATCTACAACTTTTATGATGGTTTTATTATGAATCATTTCAATTCCTTTTTCAATATCGTCGGCGAAAATGCGATCTTTTACAGCAAATGCGACCTGCTCACGAACGGCGTTATGCACTTCGTCTAAAAAGACACCGGATTTTAGTGGTTTTCGGAATTCAAATGCTTGGGCTGCAGTTAATAATTCTATGGCCAATATTTTTTCTACGTTTCCAATGACCTGTAACGCTTTTCTCGCTCCAATAGAACCCATGCTTACGTGATCTTCTTGGCCTAGAGATGTAGGAATACTATCTGCACTTGATGGAAAACAAAGTCCCTTATTTTCACTTGCCAAGGCTGCCGTAGTATACTGTAAAATCATATAACCAGAATTGATGCCAGTATCGTTCATTAGTAATTTAGGTACACCAGGACTATTACCTTCCAGCGCTAAATAAATTCTTCTATCTGAAATATTCCCTAATTCCGAAGCTGCTAAACACGCATAGTCTAATGCCATGGCTAATGGTTGCCCATGAAAGTTACCGCCACTAATGGTCAATTCTTCATCAATAATTACGGGGTTATCGGTAACCGAATTTAATTCAACTTCAACTAATTCTTTTAGGTGTAGCCAAGCGGTACGAGAAGCACCATGTACTTGTGGAATACACCGAATGGAATAGGGGTCTTGTACCTTTTCACAATCAATATGGTCCTCCATGATTTCAGAACCTTTCAATAATTTCTTTACTCTTTTCGCAACATGAAGATTACCTTTAAATGGGCGTAAAGCATGAAGTTCATTGTAAAAAGGTTTTACAGAACCTTGTAAACCT
The DNA here is from genome assembly GCF_963974015.1 of uncultured Maribacter sp. Taxonomy (GTDB): domain Bacteria; phylum Bacteroidota; class Bacteroidia; order Flavobacteriales; family Flavobacteriaceae; genus Maribacter. Next base: position 50,156 of record NZ_CAXBBZ010000014.1, read on the forward strand.
TCAATCATCATGGCGCCAATAATATCGGCTTGTGCTAATAAGGAGTGTAGTTGGGAAACTACCTTTACGGCATGCGCTGCAATAAACTGAGTGCCATTTATCAAAGCAAGACCTTCTTTTGGACCCAACGCGATAGGCTCAAGTCCTGTTTTTTCAAACAAGGTTGCTGTCGAGATAATTTCATTTTTATATTCCACTTTTCCCATTCCAATTAAGGGAAGAAAAAGATGGGACAAAGGCGCCAAGTCTCCCGATGCACCAACAGAACCTTGAGACGGAACTACCGGAATAGCATCATTCTCTATATGCCAAATAATCCGTTGTAATGTCTTCAATGCGATACCTGAAAAACCTTTAGCTAAGGATTGTGCTTTAAGAATCAGCATCAATTTTGCAATGTCTGTTTTTATTGGGTCACCAACACCTACACTATGACTTTGAAGAATATTGGTCTGAAGAATATTCGTTTCCGATTTTGAAATCTTGGTAGTGCATAAGGGCCCGAATCCAGTATTAATACCATAAACAGGGTGTCCTTTGTCTACTATTTTCTGAACGATGCCCCAGCTTTTCTCTATTTTTTTCTCGGTTTCATTTGAAAGAATAACAGAAATTTTATTCTCAGTAATTTCTAATGCTTTACCTGTGGTAAGCCAATCTTCACCTAGTTTAAAAGTCTGTTCATTCATTGCTTTTGTGTTTCAAGATTTAAAATAAAATTAATACCTATTTTTAATACTTGGTAATATCAATTTTGTCATTAATCCATAACTATGAGTAATCAACTTGAGCTGCGTCATTTAAATTATTTTCTTGCTGTCGCGAATGAATTACATTTTAGAAAAGCTGCGGAGAAGTTATTTATATCCCAACCCGGACTAAGCCGACAGATACGGCAAATGGAGGATATTCTTGAAACGCAATTGTTTGAACGAAACAAGAAAAAAGTTTCGCTTACGCCAGCGGGTCATTATTTAAAGAAAGAAGTTGAATTTGTATTCAACCATTTAGAGAATGTTGAACGGCAGCTAAAATTGGTAGGTGATGGTAATAGTGGTGAGTTGCGAATAGGGTTTTTAGGTTCTGCCATGCAGCGGATTATTCCAGATTTATTATTGAAGATTAAGGAGAATTACCCTAGAGTAAAAACATCTTTAGAGGAGCTTTCAAATTTTGCACAAGTAGACGGAGTTCTTAATGATCAATTGGATATGGGTTTCGTGCGCGTTTCTCGAGTACCCAATACTTTGAATATGAAAACTGTTTTTAAGGATACATTTTCATTAGTGCTGCCAGAAAGATACCCAATGTTGACACGTGAGTTTGAAGGAATGCATCAATTTATAAATGATGAATTTATTCTTTTCAGTCAAGCCTATAGTCCTTTGTATTATGATACCATAATGAGTATTTGTCAAGATGCAGGTTTTGTGCCGAAAGTCTCTCATAAATCGGTTCATGCACATACCATTTTTAAATTAGTAGAGAATCATATGGGTATCGCTATTGTGCCAACAGCTTTGCAGAACGGATTTCAAATGCGAGTAAAATTTATTGAACTTAAGAATATTCCCCAGCGGGCAGAATTATCGGTCATATGGAAAAAGGAGCATAAGAATCCGGTTTTGAAAAATTGCATGGAGTTACTTTTAGCAAAATAGCGTTAAATCAACGTAAGATATGTTCGCGCTTTACTTTTAGTAAATGCGTAACATAAAATTTATAGGATAAGGTTTAATTTTACAAGATAAAATGACATTATGATATTTGATTTAATAAAGAAGAGAAGGTCTATTTTTCCAGTACAGTATAATGACACCCCTGTTTTGAAGGCTGACATAGAAAAGGTATTGGAGGCTGCAAATTGGGCGCCAAACCACAAATGCACAGAACCTTGGCGTTTTAAAGTGATTCAAGGAAAGGCGAAAAATCGACTAGGTACTTTTTTATCTAAGAAGTATGAAGAATTGGATCCAAGGCCAAAAGCAATGAAAATCAAAAAGCTTCAAGAGAATCCTCAAAAGGCAAGTGCTGTTATTGCTATTTGCATGCAGCGAGACCCAAAGGAATCTTTGCCAGAATGGGAAGAAGTGGCCGCTGTTTCTATGGCCGTACAGAACATGTGGTTGCTATGCACAGAAATAGGTATAGGTTGTTATTGGTCTTCACCCGGACTCATAAAATACATGGATGAATTCTTTCCACTTGTAGAAGGTGAAAAATGCTTAGGATTCTTTTATATGGGAAATTTTGACGGAGATCTTCCTGAAGGAAAACGAAATCTGATTGCTTCAAAAACAGATTGGATTACTGAATAGGGTTAATTAAAGAAAGGAAATAGTGCTGCTTTGTGTTGCCAGGCTTCAGAAATGAATAACCCTAAGTATACAATGGCTACCAAGAATTTCATAAAAGTACCGGTCAAAAAACCTAGAAATGAACCAAAAGCCGCTTTTGCAGCGGTTTTTTTGTCCGCTTTATTTAATAATTCACCTACTAAAGCACCAATAAAAGGCCAAATAATAATGCCAAAAGGGCCTAATATAGGAAAGAAAAGTGCGACTATTAAACCAACAGTGGTACCTATAACTCCTGCACGGGTACCTCCAAATTTTTTAGTTCCTATGGCTGGTATTACATAGTCTAAGGCAAAAACCAGTAAAGCAATGGCTAGTGTAATTACTAGAAAGGTCCAAGTCATATCTATTACGCTTGTAAAATGTAGTAGAAGTAGGCCCACCCAACTAATTGGAGGCCCTGGTAAAATGGGTAAAAAACTACCTATTATGCCCACGATCATTAGTATAAAGCCTAGTGTCAATAAGAAAATATCCATTGTTTGATTTCAGTGTTTTGTATTAGACTAAGATAGGTCTCTAAAGTTACAGGAGAATGAACCAATATTATTTTTATAACTAAAAAATTAGTTTAAACTAAATATTTAGTTATATTTGAATAACAAACTAAAACATTAGTTGAATGAAACAGTTGACAAAAGCCGAAGAAGAGATTATGCAAGTTATATGGCAATTACAGAAATGTAATGTTGCCGCGGTTATAGAAAAATTACCTGAACCAAAACCGGCATACAATACGGTTTCTACCATAGTGCGTATTCTTGAAAGCAAAGGCTTTGTAGATCATGAGCAAGAGGGGAAAGGGTATTTGTATTTTCCATTGGTGCAAAAAGCCGATTACAGTAATCAATCTATTAATAAACTGGTAGATGGGTATTTTCAAGGTTCTTTTAAAAGTATGGTGTCTTTTTTTATGAAGAAAAATGATATGAGCTTGTCTGAACTTGAATCGGTATTGAATGAAATTAAAAAGGATATGCCATGATGCAATACATACTAGAGTGCATTACCTTTCAATTACTATTCTTGGTCATTTATGACTTTTTTCTAAAGCGAGAAACTTTTTTTCAATGGAATAGAGCGTACTTACTAGGTACATTTTTACTATCCCTGATTTTACCCTGGGTAAAAATTGAAGCATTTAAGCAGCAAATGCCACATACTTTTGCTGGGTATCCTGATTTTTTATGGAATTTAAATGCTGCACAAGTGGCAGTAGATGTTGAGGATACTGCGGGTTGGCAATTAACTTGGCAAGAAGGTGTACTCTATTCAGGAATGGTATTGGCGCTATTGTTTTTTGTGTTAAAACTAAGCCAAGTATATCTATTGAAAAAGCGCGGTAAGCAGGTTCAATTTCCAAATTTCACGCAAGTAATCATCACTAATAGCAGCATCGCCTTTTCATTTTTTAAATCCATTTTCATTGGTGACAAGGTGCTAAAAATGAAACATGATACCATTATCGAGCATGAGTTGGTACATATAAAACAAGGACATACTTGGGATCTATTATTCTTTGAATTAATGCGAATAATCGCGTGGTTCAATCCCTTGGTATATGTGTATCAAAATCGAGTTTCAGAATTGCACGAATTTATTGCAGATGCTCATGTAGCCAAAGAAGACAAATCAGAACAATATCAGCAGTTATTATCGCAAGTCTTTCAAACCGAACATATATCATTCATCAATCAATTTTTTACAAAATCATTAATCAAAAAACGAATCGTCATGTTACAAAAATCAAAATCAAAAAAAGTTTGGCAGTTAAAGTATTTGCTATTAATTCCTATGGTGTTGGGGATGTTGTTTTATACCAGTTGTGAGGTAGAATCAAAAAATGAAGATAGGGAATCAATAAATGAAACAAGTTTAAAATCTGGTATTGAAATACATTTTTCTAACGTAGAGCAAGTGCCAGTATTTCCAGGTTGTGAAAATACTGCGGATAAAAAAGCTTGTTTTAATGAAATGATGCAACAACATATCAGTAAAAATTTTTCTTATCCCGAGCAAGCTTTTGAAGCGGGTATTGAAGGAAGGGTAAACGTTATGTTTACGATTGATGAATATGGAAATGTTGACAATCTAAAGATGAGAGGACCAAATCCATTATTGGAAAAAGAAGTTGAGAGGATTATAAAAAGATTACCTCAGATGCAGCCGGCTAAACATAAAGGAAAAGTTGTAAGGATACCTTATTCTATTCCAATAGTATTCAAGTTAGATTATTTAAACTCATCAAAAGTTTCAAATAATAATGGTGAAGTGCCTTTCGCAGTTGTGGACGAAGTCCCCATTTTTCCGGGCTGTGAGGATGCTACTGATAAACGGGCTTGTTTTAATGACAAGATACAATTACATATTGGTAAGAATTTTAAATATCCTCAGGCTGCACAAGACGCAAATATTGAAGGTAGGGTAAGCACTATGTTTATGATTACTTCTGAGGGTACTATCGAGAATATTAGAATGCGAGGTTCAGATAAGCTATTGGAGGATGAGGTAGAGCGTATCATTAAGCGATTGCCCAATATGACTCCCGGAAAAAATGATGGTAAGCCAGTAAATGTACCTTTCTCTATTCCGGTTACCTTTAAATTGAAGTAGAACATTATACATTGTCAAAATATATTTCGACCTCATATTTGATTAAGCAACTCCTCAAAAAAATCGTAATTTCACCCGTAGAACAGGTGTGATGAAACGATATGTATACTTTCTTCTTTTAATACTTGTAAGTTCTTGTTCGTTCTTTGAATCAAAACAAAAACGAACTCAAGAGCTTATAAATGAAGAATTGCGTCATATAGATTGGAATAGTGTTGACTCATATCCCTTTTTCTACACCTGTGATGAAGCAGCTACCAAAGCTGAACAGAAATCATGCTTTGAAGAAACATTAATTTCTCATTTTCAAGAAACCTTAAATGATTTTGAATTTACACTTACCAATGCCGAAAGTGAAACGGTAGCGGTTATTTTTGTAATCGATACGATGGGTAAAATTAATGTCATCGATATAGAAAAAGATGCTTGGGTATTAACCCAAATGCCAGAATTTGACGGAGTTATTACCCAAAGCTTAAAGAATCTTCCTAAACTTGCACCCGCTTTAAAAAGGGGGATTCCGGTGAACACCAAATACCGTATACCTGTTCAATTAAATACAAACTAAACATTTTGGCGAACGAGAAAATCATATTGGGTATTGATCCAGGTACAACTATTATGGGTTTCGGACTCATTAAAGTAGTAGGTAAAAAAATGGAGTTTATTCAAATGAATGAATTGCTACTTCAAAAATATAATGACCCATACACGAAATTAAAGCTCATTTTTGAGCGTACAATTGAATTAATTGACACCTATCACCCCGATGAAATAGCTATTGAAGCACCGTTTTTTGGTAAGAACGTACAGTCGATGCTTAAATTAGGCAGAGCTCAAGGCGTAGCCATGGCTGCGGGACTTTCAAGACAAATACCGATTACCGAATACCTTCCTAAAAAAATTAAAATGGCGATTACCGGTAATGGAAACGCCAGTAAGGAACAAGTGGCAAAAATGCTGCAAAGTGTATTAGGATTAAAAACATTACCCAAAAACCTGGATAGCACTGACGGACTAGCAGCTGCGGTCTGCCATTTTTATAATGAGGGTAGGGTTGAGGTTGGTAAAAGTTATACTGGATGGGATGCTTTTGTGAAGCAGAATGAGAAAAGGGTTAAGAAATAAGACAATAATCAATTAGCAATTATCAATGAGCAATGAAAATCCATTATTGAAAAAATCTTATGATTTTGCTTTGCAAATTGTTAAGCTATATCAACTTATTACCAAAAATAAAAATGAATACGTTTTATCAAAGCAACTCTTAAGGTCTGGAACTTCTATTGGTGCTAATATAGCCGAAGCTAATGGCGCAATTTCTAAAGCAGATTTTTCCGCTAAAATCTCAATTGCTTACAAAGAAAGTTTGGAAACCAAATACTGGTTGAACCTACTTATGGATTCAGAATATATTGAAGTAACTACGGGGCAGAAATTGGTTGATAATGCAGACGAGCTTTCTAAAATTATGTTTTCGATTTTAAAATCCACAAGAATAAAAAAAGGAGCATAATTGCTCATTGTTAATTGTTAACTGTTTATTTTATCATGAGCGGAATATATATTCACATTCCTTTTTGTAAGCAAGCTTGTCATTATTGTGACTTTCATTTTTCTACCTCGATGGGGAAGAAGGAGGCAATGGTGAACGCGTTATGTAAGGAGCTAGAATTGCGTAGGGCGGAGTTTGAAGGAGAAACTGTAGCGACAATTTATTTTGGTGGTGGTACACCATCCGTTTTGCAAACGGATGAAATAGAGCAAATATTGAACTCGGTTCGCAGGAATTATAATCTTATCGATAATCCTGAAATCACCTTAGAGGCGAATCCTGATGATTTATCAGAAGAGAAAATAGTGCAATTGGCTGCGAGTTCGATAAACCGATTAAGTATCGGTATTCAATCGTTTTTTGAGGAGGATTTAAAACTGATGAATAGGGCACATAATTCTGCAGAGGCAGAAAAAAGTTTGCAATTGGCTAGTAAACATTTCGATAATATCTCTATCGACCTTATTTATGGGATGCCCAACATGAGTTTAGCTCGTTGGAAAGAAAATATTGATAAAGCTCTTGGATACGGAATTCCGCATATATCTAGCTATGCATTAACCGTAGAGCCTAAAACGGCGCTTGCCAAATTTGTGGAAAAAGGATTGGTTTCACCTGCCAGTGATGAAGAAGCACAAGAGCATTTTAACCTCTTGAACGAAATTCTATTAGGTGCGGGATTTGATTGCTATGAAATCTCCAACTTTGGAAAACCTGGTTATTACTCAAAAAATAATTCCGCGTATTGGCAGCAGAAAAAATATATAGGTATTGGTCCGTCTGCGCATTCATTTGACGGTGTTCGCAGGTGCTGGAACATAAATAACAATCCGAAGTATATTAAATCTATTGAGCAAAATATCGTTCCTATGGAAGTTGAGGTTCTTTCTGCGACAGATAAATACAACGAATATATAATGACTGGACTTAGAACCATTTGGGGAGTATCTTTAAGTAGAATAGCAACCGAATTTGGCCCAAAGTTTAAGGAATATGCCTTGTTACAAGCCGATAAATTTATTGAAGGACATCTTTTGTTTATAGATGGAGAAACTCTTAAAACAACAAAAAAAGGCATGTTTCTGGCAGACGGTATTGCTGCAGATTTGTTTATGGTCAATCTTCGATAACCTTTTGGACACGAAAGTTTCTCGATTCGAATAACCTTACTTGAACCGTTTAAAAAGTTGTAATTTTCTTAATTCAAAATACAACGTTTAATCAACCATTCAACTGCACACTTATTGACAGTAGTAAAATGAAGGCCACTATATCCTACAAAACCAAAGAATACCACATAGACCTTTCGAAACCGTTAGATATTTCGATAGCGATTAGAGGTACTAAAGAAAATATAAATGCTTGGTATATCGATGCCCCCAAAATTTCACCACATACCGATGGTGATTTTATAGGTAGTATTTCGGCAGGCTCAAGTACAAATTTTTATGATATTTGGTTCAATCCACATTCACATGGTACGCATACGGAATGTGTGGGGCATATATCAATAGAACATCAGTCCATAAATCAAAACCTGCATCAGTTTTTTTTCTTGGCTGAGGTTATAACCATTGCTCCATCAGAAGAAAATGGTGATTTGGTCATTACCAAGAATCAGCTAAAAAAATTATTAGAAAATAAAGATCCTAAGGCTATAGTAATTCGTACGATTCCGAATTCCGAGACCAAATTAAACAGACAATATTCTAATACCAATCCTCCATACATTTTAGAGGAAGCAATGGAGTATATTAGAGAATTGGGTGTTGAGCATCTGTTAATTGATTTGCCATCTGTGGATAAAGAAAAAGATAATGGGCAGTTATTAGCACACAAAGCATTTTGGAATGTTAACGGAGAGGTACGATTAGGCGCAACAATAACGGAATTTATCTATGTGAAGGATGCTATCGCTGATGGAAGCTATTTTTTAAATCTTCAAGTAGCCCCATTTGAAAACGATGCTAGCCCAAGCAGACCAGTACTTTATAAAATAGAATAATCATGAAAAATGTATTGAAATTAGAAGAAGTTGCCTTAATGGGTCTTGGTATATTTATGTTTGGCCTATTGGGTTATCAATGGTGGTGGTTACCTGTGTTGATATTAACTCCCGATGTATCGATGTTAGGCTATCTGTTAGGGTCAAAGATTGGTGCGCTGTGTTACAATATAGTTCATCATAGGGCTGTCGCTATACTTTTGTATTTCGTAGGTGCCTATTTTATGTTGCCCATAGTTGAATTAATAGGAACAATTCTTTTTATACATATAGCTATGGACCGTATCTTTGGCTACGGACTTAAATATGATAAAGGGTTTAAGTTTACTCATTTAGGTGAAATAGGAGGAAAAAATGGATAATGTTTTTGATACGTTTCTTGGATTACTCTTAGGTGCTATTGGTACATATTGGGTTTTTACATTTTTTAGGGGTAAGAAGACTAAAGAAATTACCACTCATCAGTCTACCGTGCTTTTAGAGAAAATGAAAAGCGTTTGTAAGCTTATTTCGGTTGAGGGAGATTTTGCTGAAATATACAAGTATGAGAATGTAAAGGATTTTATGAGTTTGGTAAGCAGCAAAAAAAAAGCATTGATTGTTATTAAGGCAAAGGCCCATATTGGATATGACCTTAATAAGTTAATGATGCATGCTGATGAAGAAAGAAAATTAATTGTATTGGATAATTTCCCTCAACCCGAGGTGTTAAGTATAGAACCTGAGTTGGAGTTTTATGATATAAAGAGTGGTTTTTTTAATTTTTTCGTACCAGATGATTTGACGAAATTAAATGCAGAGGCGAAAAAACATATTCGTGAAAAAATTCCTGAAAGTGGATTAATGGATACTGCCCGTAAAGAAGCTTTACAGACTGTTTTGATTATGGAGAAAATTGTGGAAACCATTGGGTGGAAGCTAGATTATACAGCGCTTAAAATTCCGCAAAAGCAAATAGAACAACTAGAACGATAACGTTAAACAATTAAAATTTTATAATGAAAAACATAATTTGTATTCTTGCAATAACACTAATGACCAGCACTGTTTTTGGTCAAAATGAAAATGAAATGAAAGAATTTGATCCCAATTTTTCCCATACCGTATTTTTTTGGTTGAAAAATCCAGATAATGAAGCAGACCGTACAGCTTTTGAAACCTCATTAAAGAAGTTTTTAGATAACTCGGGTTATGCAAAAACAAAGTTTATTGGCACACCGCCAAGAGCTAGTAGAGATGTTGTTGATGGCTCTTTTACGTATTCTTTGATTTTGTCTTTTGATTCAGCTGAATCTCAACAAGCATATCAAGATGAAGCACCACACAAGTTATTTATTGCGGAATCTGAAAATTTGTGGAAAAAAGTAATTGTTTATGATTCTACCAGCATCTAAATACCATGTTCGTTTTTCGAGAGGCTAAAATCACAGATGCCAACAGTATTGCAAATTTGCATGCTAAAAGTTGGCAACAGAATTACCGAGGTTCATTTAGTGATGAATTTTTGGATAATGAGGTTTTAGATGATCGATTAAACGAATGGACGAAACGTCTTCAAAATCAATCTAATGATCAATACTTGATATTGCTTGAAGAAGATGATGAACTACAAGGTTTTATTTGTGCTTATTTTGGTCACGATGCTCAATTTGGAACATTGCTTGACAATTTACATGTAAGCTTAAATACCCAAGGTAAAGGGGGCGGTACTCAATTAATGATTTCGCTTGCAAAAGAAATTCTAAAGCGCAACAAGGAAAAGGGTTTTTATCTGTGGGTATTAGATAGCAATGCCGCTGCAATTTCTTTTTACGATAAATTAGGTGGTGTGGCAGTAGAAACAGTTGAGTCCAATGAAATAGGTGATACCCCTTTTTTAAAAATTCGTTATGTTTGGAATGATGCCAATGTGTTTTTAACGAGGGTAGCAGCTGATAAATAAGATTTCCATGAACGTCGAAGAATACCGAGAATATTGCATTTCAAAAAAGGGTGTGACGGAATCTTTTCCTTTCGATGAAGTTACTTTGGTTTTTAAAGTTATGGGTAAAATGTTCGCACTTTGTGGGTTGGACCATGTGCCGTTACGTATCAATTTAAAATGTGACCCTGATAGAGCCATAGAACTTCGTGAAGAGCATGATGGCATCATTGAGGGTTGGCATATGAGTAAAAAACATTGGAACACTGTCTACCTAGATAGAGTATCCAATAAACTTGTCATTGAATTAATCGACCACTCTTATGATTTGGTTGTCTCTAAATTCACCAAAAAATTAAGGGCGGAATTGAATGCGTTGTAATAAAGGGGTAGAACGGAAGGTTTAATTGTTAAAAAGAGTCCGTTCACTCATTCAAAAGGGCCATACACTCATTTTCACTTTTTTACTTTTGTTGATTTTTGGTTCTTAATAGTGTATTAAATGCACTGTTTATGAAAAATCACAGAGTACCTCAAGAAGTAAATGCCGGTTCCATGGCAGACATCGCTTTTTTATTATTGATTTTTTTCTTGGTCACAACCTCTATAGAAAATGACGCAGGACTTAATCGTCTAATGCCCCCAGAAAACAACGAAGCCAGAGCTGAAATTAAAGAGCGAAACCTTTTTAAAATTAGCATAAATGACAATGATCAAATAATGGCTAATGGAGAAATTCTCGAACTTCCACGTCTCAGGGAAAAGGTAATTGACTTTATAGATAATGGTGGGTTGCCCATGCAAAGTAGGGAATATTGTGATTATTGTAAAGGAGAAAGCTTGGTTGATTTATCTGAACATCCTTCAAAAGCTATAGTATCTATTAAGTCACTTCGTAATACAAGCTATCCAGTTTATGTATCCGTTCAAAATGAGGTGATTGGTGCTTATAACACCTTGCGCAATAGGGAAAGTCTTAGGTTGTTCAATACAACTTATGAATCCATAAATTCTGATTATTATAATGAGGAAATCACTGATAATCAAAAAGAAAAATTAAAAGAAAGCCTTGAAATTATCAGAGCGCTTTACCCTCAAAAAATTCTAGAACCAGAAACCATAAATAACTAAGGCTATGATAAAATTCAACAAAATGTCAACTGGTAGAAGTTTACCACCCATATCTACAGCATCCTTACCTGATATCGTTTTTATACTTCTTTTTTTCTTTATGACAGTTACTGTTATGAAGAACCAAAATTTATTGGTTGAGAATACGTTGCCAAAGGCAACAGAGATTGATAAATTGGATAAGCAAGATCGTATTATTGAAATTTTTGTGGGTCAAGCTAAGGATAATCACAATACAAATTTGGGGAATGAGCCTAGAATTCAAATGGATAATAAGTTTGTTACTGTTGATGAGGTTGGCGATTATGCTCTACAAGCCTTGTCCGTAATGCCAGAACATTTAAGAAGTGTTGCAACGGTATCCATAAAGGCAGATGTCGGAGTAAAAATGGGAATAATTGAGGATTTAAAAAAAAGGCTCCGATTGGTTAATTTACTCAAAATAAACTACACAACTTTTGAAGGTGATGTGTTAGATAATTGAAAGAATCCGTAATAGAGTTATGTAATGGGGTTGATATTTTTATGGCACATGAGTATAAAAAAAAGAACAACGTTCATTTAAAAAATTGTTTTCTGATCTTTTTATAGAACTCATAGATTGCTCATTTGGTTTAGTAGTCTCTAAATTCACCAAAAAGTTAAGGGCGGAACTCGATGCCATGTGAAAAGTAAGGTGAAACCATTTTCTAAGGTTATCTTTACAATTCCTAAAAAAGTTTGATTTTTCATGAAGAATTTAGAGGAATTTTATACCCAAAAAGTTAAGGGGTTTGATAAGGATATTGATGAATTAAACCAGAAGTTATTTTCATTTAGTGCACTGCGCTTAATTATATTTTTAGGAACTATTGTCGCGGTTTATTTTGCATCGGTCAACGCCAAATATGTCATTGGAGTTTTATTTGTGGGTATTCCTTTGTTTCTATTTTTGGTAAGTAAATACTCAAACCTTAAACAAGAAAAAGCAAAGATTGAAGAGTTAAGAAATCTTAATGTACTCGAGTTACTGGTGCTTAAAAGGGATTATTCAAAACTTTCAACCGGTAAAGAATTTGCTGAGGATACGCATTATTTTAGTCAAGATATAGATCTTTTTGGTGAAGGTTCTTTTTATCAAATTTCTAATCGTACCAAACTAGTTGAGGGCAGCCAATTATTGGCCGATATCTACAAAGAAAATTCGATATTAGATATAAAATCAAAACAAGATGCAATCTCAGAAATGGGTGAGAAGGTCGATTGGCGTCAAGAGTTTTCGGCTATGGCAGCATTGACTAAAACGGAAACTTCTACCCATATTATTGCTAAATGGTTAAAGAACTACCAACCTTTCGTGCCAAAAGCCATGAGCTATATTCCTATGGTTTTCTCGGTAATTTCAATTGGTATTTTCATTGCTTATTTCTTAGACCAAATACCTGAATCGTTTTTAATAACCTGGTTAATCTTAGGAATAATTATAGTTGGGGTATTTACCAAAAAAGTAACTAGTTTAGGACAGAGTGCTACCAAAATGAAATCTACTTTTGACCAGTACAATCAATTATTAGAAATGATTGAGACGACAGATTTCACTTCTGTTTTATTAATGAAGCAACAGGAGAATATCTTAAGTAAGGGAGAAAAAAATTCAAAAGTTCTTAAAAAATTCGCATCGCTACTTAGTAACCTTGATCGCAATAATAACTTGCTGTATCTGATTTTTGCCAATGGTTTCTTTCTTCGGTCATTAATTGATTGTTTAGCGATTGAAAAATGGATTAGTAATCATGGTAGCGATGTTGAAACTTGGTTCGATACTATTGCTTTTTTTGATGCCTATAGCAGCTTAGGAAATTTCGCATTTAATCATCCTTTTTTTACCTATCCTGAGATTACCGATGGTAATGTGGTGTTGAAAGCAAAAAACGCAGGACACCCATTATTAGACCCTGCAAAAAGTATTTTAAATGATATTACTATTGAAGGTGGTCAGTTTTTTATTATTACTGGTGCGAACATGGCAGGCAAGAGTACTTTTTTAAGAACCGTTTCGCTTCAGATTATGATGGCGAATGTTGGTTTACCGGTGTGTGCTGAATCTGTTATGTATTCGCCAATAAAATTGATTACAAGTATGCGTACGACCGATTCATTAACCGATGATGAATCATACTTTTTCTCAGAGCTAAAAAGGCTACGATATATCGTCGATGAAATACAGACCGACCGCTATTTTATTGTGTTGGATGAAATTTTAAAAGGAACGAACAGTACGGATAAAGCTCTGGGTTCAAGAAAGTTTGTTGAGCGATTGGTGAAAAGTAAATCTACCGGTATAATTGCAACGCATGATTTAAGTTTATGTGAAGTTGCTAATGAATATTCGGCAGTTAAGAACCATTATTTCGATGCAGAAATCATTGATGACGAACTGCATTTTGATTATACGTTTAAAGACGGAATTTGCCAGAATATGAATGCATCATTTCTTTTGAAGAAAATGGGTATTATAGAATAATAGTTAGGTGGAATAAAAATACTTGAAGTTTAAAATTTATTGATGGATTCATTGACCCAAATAGTACTTGGTGCCGCAGTTGGTGAGGTCGTGTTGGGAAAGAAAGTCGGGAATAAGGCAATGCTCTATGGAGCTATTGCCGGGACCATTCCTGATTTGGATGTGCTTACACGCTATTTTATGGATACCGTTACTGCCATCGAATGGCATAGAGGATTTAGTCATTCGATATTCTTTTCGGTACTTTTTGCCCCAATTTTTGGTTGGCTAGTTTGGAAGTTGAATCGTAAAGAGGTTGCTTCCTGGAAAGACTGGTCTTGGCTCATGTTTTGGGGTCTTTTCACTCATCCTGTTTTAGATGCCTTTACTACATGGGGAACTCAACTTTTTTGGCCTTTAAAAACCCGTCTTGCCTTTCAAAGTGTTTTTGTTATTGATCCCTTATACACTGTGCCATTTATCCTCTTCTTGATTATGGCAATGTTTCAGAACAGAACAGCGCTAGTACGAGAAAGGTATGTGAAACTTGGGCTTATTTTAAGTAGTTCATACTTAGTGATAACATTGGTCTTAAAAGGAATCGCTTTTCAGAAATTTGAAAATGCCCTTGATAATCAGAATGTTTATTATAATCAAATGAATACAAGGCCTGCACCATTGAATACTATTCTTTGGATGGCTAATATCGAAACAGACGATGCCTACTTAATGGGTAACTACTCTTTTTTTGACTCTAAACCCATTGTGTTTACAACATATTCTAAAAATCATGAATTATTGGGTGATTTGGCTAAAAATGATAAAGTGGAAAGGCTTATTCAAATAACTGACGGTTGGTATACTATTTCAAAAAAAAAGGGACAACTCTATTTCAATGATTTAAGATTCGGATTAATTAGTATGGATGAAACTGAAACTCAATTTGCATTCAGTTACAAGCTTGTACCTAACGGGAAGGATATTAATGTTGAAGAATTACCAAAGTTTAAAAAAGATGCCAAACGTTTAATGGCATTTTTATGGCAACGTATTTGGGGAAATTAAATTATTAAAAAGGGTATCCTATGGCAAAATTCAATGTCATGTTATTGTCTATGTCTCCAAAGAATGGAACATTCCAGCGCCTATTTTCAGGCAGGTACGGCACCCGTAACGGTGAAGCTAAATCAAGTCTAATGACAAAATTCTGAATATCTAATCGTAAACCAAAACCTATCCCAGCTGCAACTTCCTTTAACCAATTTTTTTCAAACTTACCATCGGTAAAAAGAGTTTGCGAAAAGTTGCTCTTAAGTTGATCATCTTCAATATCCGAATAATCGCCAGTTAGCCAAACGTTACCGGCATCAATAAAAAAGGCGCCTTTAAAATAAGAGAATAAAGGAAAACGATATTCAACATTGGCCTCTAATTTTAAATTACCAGATTGGTCAAAATAATCTGTTGTTGCATTTTCAGTTTCCGTATTAAAATTTCCGGGTCCTAAAGAGCGTATGTTAAAAGCTCTTACGCTATAAGGGCCACCCGAGTAAAACTGTTTTATAAAAGGTAAGGTTTGGCTATTGCCATAAGGCACTCCCCAACCGGCATAGATCCGTGAAACCAAGGTGCGTTCTTTTTTCCAACGCATATAAAACCTTAAATCAGCATCAACTTTGGCGTATTGAGCATATTCTGAGCCGAAAATGGTATTCGAACTTCCACTTACAAGATTCAACATATTACCTGCCAAATCGAAATTTGTCGCAAAATAAACAGGGTATTCTTTAGTAACGTTCGAGACTTCGTCGTAGGTGAAATTATATAAAAGGCCCGCTATGAATTGCTGCTCGAAACTTAAACTTAAATAGGGATTATCATCAAGTATGGTTTGGAACTCATCGGTTACATTTGTTAGTCGAGAATAGTTGATGCTAATAGGGTCTAACTGATGATATACATATTGGTTTTCTTTCCATGTATACCCAAAGGAGGCATTGACCGAACTAAGGGTGAACAATTGACTACGTTGAAGAAAATCTAGTCCTAAAGAAATTTTAGTCTTAGGTACGGCATATTTAAATCTGCTTGGCGAAAATGGAACGGACCTAGGAATAATAAGGTCTGCGCTTACACCACCTGCAATGCTGCTTAAACTCGAATTGTTTCCGCTAGATAGCTGAGATTCGTAAGAAAAATTGGCCGAAATACTAAAAGTTTCTCCTCCATTAAAAATATTTCTATTGCTATGGGTCAATAGAATTCCAGGGCCTGTAAATCCGTTAGATTTGGTTACTGCTTGTAATTCTGCTCTTATAGAGCGTTTAGTTAAAGGTGCCAAATAGATGTTGGCCGCCAAAGAACCGCCATCACCATCTGTAGCAGTGGTGTCAAGCTCGGTATATTGAATATTTACATACTTGTAACTTCCTAATGCCGATAATCGGTTGCTGGTTTGTTTAGATATGCTCGCATCATACAAATCACCTTCATTGAATAGCAGATAAGATTCTAGTAATTCTGGTTTGAAATACATTTCATTTTGAACAAAGTCGATACTGTCAACTTGGGTGACATTATTTTTTGTCAAAGGCAATGTATCTCCTTCAATTGAGTAATTTGGGTAAACAGTGATAGAATCAATTGTATAGGGGATAGAAGCACGAGCAGGTACATCTTTCTTAAGCCTTAGAAAAAGGTCAAATTTTTTGTTTTTATATTGATTTGTATCCGCTTCAAATATCAAAAAGTCTTCTTGGCTATTGTAGTAACCACGTTGTTTTAGTCCGTTGTTTAATCGAGCTCTTTCCGCTTTTAAAAAATCGAGGTCGAAACGGTCTCCTTTAACTAGTGCCGTTTCAGTTAGCATTTTTTCTATTTCCTTATAAATAGGTAGTGAATCTGATTCTAGATTATAATTTTCCAATACATAAGGTTCTGGTAAACTTGCCATATAATTCACGGAGGCAAATTTGCCGTCAATGGTCGTTTTAGAATCTGAGCGACTATAGAAGAAACCATTATTATCTAGTCGATTTAATATCAATTCTTCTACCCGTTCTGTATTTACATTTGAAAAATAAACAGGCTCTTCGCCAAATGATTTATTTAAGAATTTATAAAAAAATCCCGGTTTTTCACGTTGCGCCTTGTAATGAAAAAATAGGGCTGGTTTCATCCCTAAAAAAGTAGTGTTTGGGTTCGGTTCTATTAAATTGAATAATTCTGTTTTAACCTCTTTAATGTCTTTTAAATCACTTACTGTTTCTAGTTCAAGTTCGGCACCGGTGTATAATTGTTCTCCTTCGGGTAAATATTTCTCTATACCGCATGAATAGATGAGCAAGAAAACCAAACTGAATACTGTTTTATATGTATAGTTGTTATTTTTCAATAGTGTAAAATCAATTATTCTTTACTTTTTCTTTTTTAAGCTCTTCTTCTTTTGAAGTTTTTTTTACGATATTTTCTTTTTTCAAGGGATTAAATAATTGACTGAATTTATTGAACTCACGGTCAAAAATAAAGGCCACCCCAGTAACAATCAATTGACCATCGATAACGTTTTGATATTCCTGTCTTCTAAACCCTTTTAATCTATAAGTGCCTTCTTCAGTCAACAAATACTCTAAAGTTACATTACCGATTAAAGGTGTTGCAGTATCGCTCGACGAAGCACTACCCTCTACATTTAAGGCACTACCTGCGGTAACTATCAATCTATCGTCAAAAAGTTTTTTACTGGCGTTTATATTTAGCTGTGTACGGCTTTGTGCTGTACCACTTTCATAATCATCAAAGCTATCTAAATCAAAACCTAGTTCAAAACCCGTTTTACCTAACAGTTTGTTCGAAATGGAAGTTAGTTCACTAGAAAGAACTTTGTTTACATTATTTCGTGCAATAGATATTGCACCGCCAGAACTACCATCACTACCTGTAGTAGGGTAAAATCGATTGAGAGCCAATAATGAAAATACCTGCTTATTCAATTCAGATTCTTGTTGGTTCAGTTGTTGAATGCGGCCATAGACAGCACCACCAAAATTACCTCTAGCGTTTTCGGGCATATCCAATGCGAAAGACAGTTCGGGTTGCATAAGCTGTCCATCTATATTTAAATAAACCAAAAAGGGTGCTGATTGTTGGTAAGAACCCGATACACTGCTATCTTGACCATAACTAATGGAAGACATTAAAGCAGCGGCCGAAGTTTCAATCTCGTAAATAGCGGTCACGTCCATTTTAGCATCATAGGGATCACCACTCCAAACAATACTACTTCCTTTTTGTAATTTGAATTCGCGACTTACCAAATTATATAAACTGGTTCGGTAAAAACCTGAATTAAGTTCTAATCTTCCCGATAATCTAATGTCTTGGTTTGGATCAATATTTAAGTTAAGAATCGCTTCTCCTGAAGCTTGTAATTTATCTTGTGTCTTTTCATCTAGAACAATGGTGAATGTGGCTTCATTGGCAATTTCTAAGGTGGTGTTGATATCCATACCTGCGAAAAATGAATTTGACTCCTCGCCGTCGTTACGTGTCAATATAGCATCAGGATTTTCTCTGTTTACGAAAATGACCACACCGTCACGTTCTTGTATATCTAATTGGTCTTGTGGTACTAAATATGTTAGGTCAGTAATATCTCTAACTCTAAGTTTCCCATTTATAACGGGCATTTCTAAATTACCACCAACTATTAAATTAGCACGTATACTAGCAATACCATACACTAATTCATCATCACCTTTTTTAGAATCTAATACTCTAAATTTATCGGTCTTAATGGTAAGGTCAAAACCAGGATTTAGTATGTTTTTCGTTATAATTCGCCCATCTAAAGTTAGTGTGCCTTGGTTGACATCATCAATTTTGAAGCTATCCAATGTTATCTCATCTTGATTTATATCTATTGCTTGATTATTAATTATTCCAGCAGTTTTGTAAGAAGATAGGCTTAAACCGAAATCATTAAAGTTCAGCCTTCCAGAATATTTCGGTTCTGAAAGTGTTCCTTTTAGAAGTAAGCTTCCATCAATATATCCTTTAGCATCTGTAAGTTGGTCTTTAGCAAACCCTTGTATTATACTGGCTTCCAATTTTTGAATGTCAAGCTCCATATTTAGTTCTGCGGAAGTTTCTTTTGCCGAATAATCGCCAGTTAAGGTCAAATTGGCCGCACCATCTTTTAATGCTAAATCAAAGTCATATTCGGACAGTGATTTTGATGAAGCATCTAGAGTTAAGGTACCAAACGGATTTGACATTATCTGAAAATCTTTGATATCAATATCAGCCACTAAACCTGAGGCGCCATAGGGTTTAAGTATTACGAAACTTCCCTCAACTTTTCCTTTTGCCAAAGCTTCGTCAGGATTTAAAAAACTTAGAAAAGTCTGTAATTGAAAGTTTTCAAAAAGTATGCCTATATGGTCGGTTTCCATTTTGGGAACCTTAGTAGAAATTTCTAATTTTTGGAAATTTCTGCTCAGTTTAATATTTTGAAAATCGGTGTAAGATTCGGCAATTACAATATTATTATTTTCGGGTATTCCCCATTGTTTATTGTTAAGTATCAGATTATCAGGATGTATATGCAGATTCAGTGTATCTTTTTGAAATACTAGTGAAGATGAAATATGCAATACTTGAACCGTGTCGTTTTTAGAGTTAAAATCTAAAACAAGTTGTTTGTTTTTAAGGCTTCCCTCTAAGTAAGTCTGTTTTAAGTGTATCGGGTCATAAATTAATTCGGCTATACCTGCTGAGAATTTAAGGTCAACGGAATCTGCTTTTACATAAGCATTTAAACTATCGACAGAGCTGCCAGCGTATGCTATATGGGGTACTTTTACTTCGGCTGAGATTTGTTGCTTTCTTGAATTGAAGCTGGCGTCTATATTCAAAGAATCTAAGTCTTTTATTCCATTGAAAAATACTTTCGATAAAACAGGGGTTGGCACTATCGCGAGTGCCAGTTTTGCCTCGATGCTATCTTCTGGCTCAAAGACTAAAGTGTCATTTGTGAAATAGTGTTCTATTTGTTTTTTAAGGGCATCTGTAATACGATTGGGAGATGCATTCGATGAGAGTTTCCCATTTAGAAAGTCGCTGCGAATAGAAACATCTGTTATTGAATCTTCTATATGCGCTCTTAACGATACTGTTGAAATTTGATATTGCTCATTATCCGCAATTGCAATACCATTGTTAATATTAGCCTTAATAGTAAAGTTTGAAGGCGTTCCCGTATAAGTTCCGTCTATGTTGGCTGCAACTTTAATATTATTCTTTGTAAGTCCCAATTTTTGCAAATCTGCTCCAATAATATTCGAACTAAAGGTTATGTCATTACTTTCTGATTCTAAAACAAGAGTAGATATGGCCTTCATGTTTAAATTAGGATCATTGATATTGGCTGTAACTTTTCCATTACCATCTATCATATTACCAGAAATATCAATTGCCTTATAGGTATAACCAGCATATTGAAATTGTGAAATGACTCCTTCAATATCTGCGTTTATAGTACCTAAAGTTGTTCCCGAACCTGAGCCTTTTAGGCTAAGGGATAATTTGCCTAATTGTTCGTTTTGAAGAAGTTTATTTAACTGCAAACTATCGACCGAAACTGCACCATTAAAACGTATCATTTTACCAAAATTGACCTTGGCATTAATCTGAGCAAAACCTTCGGGAATTTTAATATCTAAATCGGACTTTACCCACGTTGTTCCTCCAGATAGGCTGCCTGTGGCAATTATAGTTTCTGGAACCGAAATTCCGATTTCTTTTGACGATATTAATTTATAAATATCATTTTTGGTACTCAAAAAGTTAATATTGTTCAAACTGTATTGAAGTGAATCTACATTGGTCAGATTGCTAATGGATCCTTTTACGGCTAATTTAGTGTTGGGACCCCATAGTAATTTGGTATTAAGATCACTTACTTTATTTAGGTTACCTTCGACTTTAAAAGAACCTGTTATGTTATGTGTTGATAAAGAATCTAAGTATTGATTTTGGGCAAGTTCGGGTACAAATTTTTGTACATCGCCTACGTCTAAATTTAGGTTTGAAATTGAGGCTGATAAGGTGCTGTTCCTCGGATCTTTAATTGCTTTATTCAATGATTGAAATTGAATTTTTAAATTTGCCTCTGCCTTACTTTGGTTAATTTGAAGTGCAACATCTGACAACGAAGCATTCGTATCGGTCAACCCTGCTTTAAAAGTTAATTGATTTAAATGAATTCCGCTAGGTTCAGAAAATGAAAACTTTGAAACAAGAAGGTTAAACTTCTCAGGTTGATATTCAAAATTGTTTGCTAGTAGATGTAGTTGCTGAATTTTAAAAGCATTTGCATCAAATAGATTTTTTCTTTGTTGCGTATTATTTAGGGTATATGTAAACGAGTTTTTCTGAATTTCTATGTTCTTGGCCGCTAAAATAAATTTGGGCCATTCAAAGCTCATCGCTGTGTTTGTATCTCCTATTAATGTTTCTTCTGTTGTAAGATTTAGTTTAATGTGAGAGTCATTAAATATCAGGTCTTCTGTTTCGAATTGATTTTCGGCAACATTAGCCAGTATGTTAGTCAGATGAATTGTGCCTAATTGTAAATTGGTATTTAGACCATCTGTTTTACTATTGTAATTGACCAAAAGATTATGTACACTAAATTCATCGACTTCAATAAAGGGCAAAACCGTGCTAGTAGTGTCTTCACTTTTAGGAAATGGATGCGTCTGTAAATAGCTGAATCGTGCATCATTTAAAGAGAACTCGTCTATTGAGAATTTCATCTTTTCCAAGTCAAATTCATTAACATCAACAGCTAGTTTCCCTAAAATTAGTTTTATGTCCGTTCCTAAGTAAGCATCATTATAATTCAACTTCCAATCAGAGAAATTTAATTCACCCAATGCAATTTTTAATGGTTCAGTAGTTGTAGCACTACTATCGGTCGGAGTGGTTAATGCATTTATTAGAAAAGAGAAATTAAAGTTGTCTACATTATTGGCTCTGCTGATGTTTGCTACGACGCCATTTGAAATCACCCCATCAATTGATAACTGATTCTTAAATAATACAGGATAAATAGGAATGTCCGCTTGAAGTATATGGGAATAAAAGAGTGTGTCACCCTTTTTATCTTCTAGGTATATTTTTTCGACCTGTAAATCGCCCGAAAATGTTAGGTTTAAGCTACCGACTTCAACCTTTGTATTTGTTTTGTCAGAGATATACTTGGTGACTTTGTTAATAATGACGTTTTGGGCCCATGGGGTTCTAATCACCAAAACCAAAATAAAAAATAGTATTAAAACATTGAGAATAATTTTCCCGAAGAGTTTTAGGTATTTTTCGATTTTTCGATTTTTCGCGGTCATATGGTAAACATGTTAAGATTGAATACTAATATTCAATTCTGAGCTTTGATAAACTAAGACCCAAGCTGTGCCATAAAACCTGTTACTATTATAATTAGTAGTACTATTATGATAACCAGGTTATAAAACCTTCTTTTTTTCTTCTTGGTTTCTTTAAGTGTTGCCATAATGCTGCAAAGTTAAGACTACTGTGCTATAATTTTAACTTAATTCGAATTAAGATTATCTATATAGCTATTGAGTTTTTACTAAAATCCGACCCTTTATATTACAGAATATTTTATTCATCGATACTTTTTTTCATTCGAACTACATTAAAGTGGGTTTTAACTACAAGGCATAATTAAACACTAACGAAGAAGATACCTTTGGTGCGTAGGAAATGTTAAACTAATAATTTCACCAAAGTATAATACATATGAAATCAGTTGAAAACATAAAAAGATGTTTAGGTTATTTTGAAGCAGCCAGCCAAAATGAAATATATGAGATCAGTAATTTTAATGTTACTAGTACTGAACTAATTTTAGAGGCTATAACCATATAAGAATTGTTTAGGTAGTTCCCCCAAATCTGTAAAGGACCAATATTTCTATTGGTCCTTTTTTCATTTAAGACCTTTTACCTGAATATCATGAAAACTATCTGCCTGTAAGCGTAACAATTCTTCTGCTTTTTTCTTTTTGTAACCATACAATTCTGCTTCACCTTTTAAATCTTCATATATTTTTTGGTTAATATCACCATCTGTAGAAACGATTAATTTACGCTGGGCAACTTTTTGTGCTACCCATGAAGATAGAATACTTTCCTCTTCCTCTAATTTTATATCATACTCGCCTTTCGGTGCTAAAAGTTTGGCAATAATTGGAGATGTCTCAATTGCTAAAAACAATAGGAATATAAAGAACGACGGAAGCCAAGGCAGTTCATCTAAAGCGGTAATTCTGGCCATAAGTCCATCGAAACCATCAATGATAGGTTGAGAATTTTTTACTACTTCAGCATATTCGGTATCTAAAGCGGCAATTTGAGATTCAATTCCAGTTATTTTTTCAGCATTTGCTGTTTTTAATTGATTTAATTCTGCCAATGCAGCATCGTGCTTTTGGCGTTTT
Organism: uncultured Maribacter sp.; assembly: GCF_963974015.1. Lineage (GTDB taxonomy): Bacteria > Bacteroidota > Bacteroidia > Flavobacteriales > Flavobacteriaceae > Maribacter. Next base: position 73,743 of record NZ_CAXBBZ010000014.1, read on the forward strand.
TCTGCATATACCGGACCTTTGCCCAAAAGTTTAGTGCCTGCGGTGCCTTCTGCTTCGTTGATGTACACATCATATAAGGCATTTGTCTCAATCTCTTTAGTTGCTATCTCTGTTTTTAAAGCAGTAATTTCTTGATTTAGTTGCTCAACTTTCGGGGTGTATTGTAACGCTAATTGGTCTTTGTTGGCTAAGGTCAATTCATTTTTTTGCTCCAATAAAACCTGATTGATTTCTTTTTCGAAAATTTTCATTTCCAAAGGTTTTGAAATCACTATAGCTATAATTACGGCTAATAGTATACGTGGAGTAGCTTGAAAGAACTCTTGACTAAAACTATTCCGTTTTTTTATGGTACTAACAATGAATCTATCTAGGTTGAAAATAAGTAGACCCCAAATGAGACCGAAGAATATTGCGGTATATACATTATCGAAAACTGTAAAAAGAGCATAACTGCTGGCAATAAATGCCATGATTGCGGTGAAAAATACGGTAGCCCCTATGCCAGCGTATTTATTTTGTTCCCCTTTAGAACAGGTGTTTAAAAGCTCGGCATCTGCCCCAGAGCAAAGAATAAAAAATTTCTGTATCATGATGATTGATTTGTTTTTCGACCCTCCTTACGGCGGGCAGGTTGATGATGGTGTGTAATGGATGAACGTAACTATTTGATTTTTGGTACGCAAAAAGCCCTCGAAAAGAGGGCTTTAACATATGTTTGACGTTATTTCTATTCGATTGTTACAGGGTCTTTTGTAATTCGAACAATTTGCTTGCCGTTTTTGATGCGCGATTCAATATTCAACTCTTTGTTATTTTTCAATAAATCAATAGCCTTGTCTGAAGAAACTTTTTCTCCCTCATACATAAACGTAGCTCCTTTCTTAGCGGCATCAATAACGTAGTCTAATGGAGAAGGAGGGGTTGGTGGTGCAGGAGGAGGTGGAATTCGTAAATCATTATTTTCCTTATAAATCCGAACTTCTGGTTGCTTATTTGAAAAAGGTAGCGTTTCTATTTTAATATCTTTTTCTTTATTTATAATTTGAAACCCTTGTTCAGCTGTTATTTTCTTTCCATCATAATAGAATTGTGCATCTTGTTCTTCAAGTGAACGTAAGCTTTCCAAAAGATTTGAGGAATTCGCTTTTTTAGACGAACCAGAGTTATGAATATATACTCTCATGTTTTCCTGAGTTTCAAAATCTATATTTTCTATATCGCTACCGGAATAAAACGTATTTGTGGTTGTTGGAATGCCGTTAATCGTTTTTAGGTCAAGGTTGTTATGGTCATAAGGATCTTGGTTCTTTAAAATTTCTTTTAGTTGGTTATCTGCAAAATCAGAAGTGTTTAGTGCTTTAGGAGCGTTTGGTGAACGCGGTGGAGCAGGAAAATTTAAGGAGGATTCTACATTTGTTTTTGGTTCTTTTGGTATTGGAGGAGGTGGAATAGTACTTTTCTCTTCTTTTAAAAACCTAGGCGCTTTTGGAGGCTGTGGTGGTTCAGGAAATTCAGGAAAAGGTTCTGAGTCTACTTTTTGTCCCTCTGTCATTAATTCATAGATACGGTTTAACTGGTCTACATCTGATTTTACGATGTGAATATTTCCACCTTTGTCCATCATGGTATTATATTTTTTCGCCAAATCATTATAAGATGCAATTTGCTTTTTCGTTGCGCCATCTTGATTCTTCTTTGGTAAGCATTCAGGAAAAGGTAGAGCCTCTTCTTTTTGAGCTTTGCTCATATTATGGTAGATTGTTTCCAATACATACAAATCCTTTAATGGGATGACCCTTTTTTCAATAGGTATCGTATTGTATTTTTTGGCCAGGGCATTATATTTTTCAATTTCTGGATTTTTCTGCGAATCCGTCATAATTATACTACTTGCAGCATTTTCATTTTGAATGATAATTTTGGTTTCACTAAAACCATACAGTAAAATTGCGAGTAAGGGGAGAAGTACTGTGCTTCTTAATACAATCCCTTTTTTTGATGTTTCTTTTTTCATGATTTTAAAACGTTTTTTGATTGATGAATAATTGATGGCGTTTGACAGCGGCTGATACTTCTTTTCACTATCGGGTGATAAGTACGATAGTAACATATTCTTATAAGAAGTCTGGTCGATATTGTTTTCTAAGACCGATTGATCTGCCAAAAACTCGTGATTTAATTTTATGGCTTTTTTAGAAAGATAAATCAATGGATTTACCCAAAATATGACTTGTAAGAGTTCTACAAAAAGAACATCTAAACTGTGTTTTTGCTTGGCATGGGTTTCTTCATGTAGCAGCACTTCTTTAGGAATCTGATTGCTTTCAAATCTGGATTTATTTAGGAAAATATAGCTCATAAAGGTATGAGGTGTAATTTTCTCTTGTAAGAGTACTTGGGTTATTCTAGCTAATTTATGTTTTGGGTTTTTACGGATTCTAAATAATATTTGTAATAGGTTTCTCAGGAATTTTATGCCAAAAAAGAAGAGACCAATAAAATAGATGCTCCAGAGTAAAGGCGCTATGTCTAAAACATCTGTTTCTAATGCTGTTGGTACATTGATGATATCTTCTGGTTGTTGAACAGCTTGTTCTGTTGGGTAGGATATTTGATTTACAGGTTCAGCTTCAACATACTCCATAAATACCAAGGCAGGTACTATTAATGAGAATAGTAATGCTCCAAGCAAATAGAATCGTTTTAATCTGTGTATACTTTCCTTTTCTAAAAATACGTTGTAAAAGACATACAGAATAGCAAGGCAGGCCGTGGATTTTAGAATATATGCCAGCATAATTATTTCTTTTTTATTTCACTGTCTATCAATTTCTTTAAATCTTCCAATTCGGTTTTACTCAAATTAGTTTCTTGGGTAAAAAACGAAGCGAACTGACTAGCACTATCGTTGAAAAAGTTCTTAATGAGTCCGTTGACATGTTTTGAGAAATAATCTTTCTTTTTAACCAGCGGAAAGTATTCCCTACTTCGTCCAAAATTTTTGTAATCAATGAAACCTTTATCGGTCATTCGTTTAAGCAGTGTTGCTACCGTTGTGGTAGCAGGTTTAGGTTTTGGATACTCTTCTAGTAAATCTTTCATAAAAGCTTTTTTCTGTTTCCAGAGAATATTCATTAATTCTTCTTCCGATTTTGACAACTGCATTTTCTACAAGTTTAGAATTTGTTCTACAAACATAGAATAAATATTTTAATTCTACAAGTGTAGAGTAAAATTTGTTGTTTTGCCTTAAGGATAGAGGTCAAAAGCTAGCATTCGCTTATTGCGTAGCGTACTTGTAACGAATAGCCCGACCCTAATTCTTTGGGGAAAGGCCCTAACACCCCATGAAAAAGATGTAAGTTTGTTTTTAAAATAACCAATAATGAGTGTATTATCTGATTTGGAAGAACGTAGCGGTTCAACTTGCGAACTTTGTACGGGTACCAATAATTTAGAAGTTTTTGAAGTGGAACCAGTTTCTATAAGTGGAGTTGATTCTAGTATTTTGGCGTGTGAAACTTGCCGTACACAAATTGAAGACCCTGAGCAAATGGATGCTAACCACTGGCGCTGTCTTAATGATAGCATGTGGAGTGAATATGATTCTGTGAAGGTCGTTGCTTGGCGTATGTTATCGCGTTTAAAGTCTGAAGGATGGCCTAAAGACCTTTTGGATATGATGTATTTGGAGCCAGAAGCTTTAGATTGGGCTAAAGCCACAGGTGAAGGAATGGCAGAAGCCGATAAAATTATTCATAGAGATGTGAACGGTGTTATTCTGGAAAATGGAGATAGTGTTGTGCTCATTAAAGACCTTAAAATAAAGGGGTCTAGCCAAGTTGCAAAACAGGGTACAGCGGTTCGTAGAATTTCTTTAGATCGCGAAAATGCGGAGTATATTGAAGGTAAGGTTGGGCCTACGCTTACTGTTATAATTACGAAGTACGTGAAGAAAATTTAAAACGTCTTTGCGAGTAAAACGAAGCAATCTATTAGTTTGGTAAACAAAACTAACAGATTGCTTCGTCACTAAAAAGCACCTCGTAAAGACATTTGTTTTATTTCTTCATTTCGGTAAAATACTCATAGAAGTATGGAATTGTTTCAATGCCTTTAAAATAATTCCAAACTCCGAAATGCTCATTAGGGGAGTGGATGGCATCACTATCCAAACCAAAGCCCATTAGAATTGTTTTACTACCCAATTCTTTTTCAAATAAAGAAACAATAGGAATACTACCGCCACTACGTTGTGGAATGGGTTTTTTGCCAAAGGTAGTTTCATAGGCCTTTGATGCCGCCTGATAAGCAATTGTATCAATCGGAGTTACATACCCTTGCCCACCATGGTGTGGTTTGACTTTAACCGTAACCCCTTTTGGGGCAATCGACTCAAAATGGGTTTTGAACAGTTCTGTGATCTCTTTCCAATCTTGATTAGGAACCAATCGCATAGAAATTTTAGCATAGGCCTTGCTTGCAATAACCGTTTTTGCGCCTTCGCCAATATAACCGCCCCAAATACCGTTTACATCTAATGTCGGTCTGATGGAGTTGCGTTCGTTTGTAGAGTATCCTTTTTCACCATATACTGATTCAATATCAAGAGCTTTCTGATAGCTTTCTAAACTAAATGGCGCTTTTGCCATTTCTGCTCTTTCTTCTTTTGACAATTCTTCAACTTTATCGTAGAAACCTGGTATGGTTACATGATTATTTTCATCGTGAAGACTGGCAATCATTTTTGTTAGTATATTGATTGGGTTGGCTACCGCACCACCATATAGTCCCGAATGTAAGTCTCTGTTTGGTCCCGTTACTTCGACCTCTACATAACTTAATCCACGAAGCCCGGTAGTGATAGAAGGCACATCGTTAGCAATCATACCAGTATCTGAAATCAATATAATGTCATTGGCCAATTTCTCTTTATTCTCAGCTACATAAATACTTAAGTTATTACTACCGACTTCTTCTTCGCCTTCAATCATGAATTTGACGTTGCAAGGCAGTTGATCGGTCTTTACCATCAGTTCTAAAGCTTTTACATGCATATACATTTGGCCTTTGTCATCGCAGGCTCCTCTAGCATAAATAGCACCTTCTGGGTGTGCAACGGTCTTTTTAATAACCGGTTCGAACGGAGGTGAATGCCATAGGTCTATTGGGTCGGCTGGTTGCACATCATAATGGCCATAAACTAGTATAGTCGGTAAATCAGGATTTATAATTTTTTCACCGTATACGATTGGATATCCTGCTGTTTCATGAATTTCTACAACATCGCAACCTGCTTCTTCTAACCTTCTCTTTACCGTTTCGGCCGTATCTATTACATCTTGCGAATATGCAGGATCTGCACTAACCGACGGAATCTTAAGTAGTTCTATAAGCTCATTTAAAAATCGGTCCCTATTTTCCGACAAATAATTCTTTACGTTTTTCATGTACTATTTTATAAGACTTTTGATAAAAATACGAAAAGCGTAATTTTTAAATGGTAAAATTTAGAGAATTGAAATTTTGGCTTATATTTGCAGCCCGATAATAATCGGATATTGATGCAGGCGTGGTGGAATTGGTAGACACGCTAGACTTAGGACTTAGACAAGTAAAAGTCGAAAAAGATTTTAAAATGCGGGCGTGGTGGAATTGGTAGACACGCCAGACTTAGGATCTGGTGCCGCGAGGTGTGGGAGTTCGAGTCTCCCCGCCCGTACAAAAGTCGAAGAGAAATCTTCGACTTTTTTTATTGAAAATTACTTCACTTTTTTTCTTGGGTACAACATAGGTACAACATTTACCCTTCTTTCTTCCTCTAATTAAGTTTGATATTAAATGCTTTTACCTACTATCGAACCATATTTCTTACGATTGCAAATAATATTTTTTGACGTTTCTCAACTTTTAACCTTCGATAAAGAGAAGTTTATTATAATACAATATACCTACAATTTAAACTTGTAGAATACTTCCATCAAAAGATTTCGGCATTAATCTTCATTATTGTATGACCTTGGCTTTTGCCATTCTATTTGCAACTAATATATAAGACGCTACAATTATTAATTGTGAATTTTTGGTTGAAGTATTTGACTAAAGTATCTGTTATTAATTTTTTGTGTATATTTGTTAACCAAATAGTTAAACCAAAGGGTTGTAAAATGACAAAACACAAAGACAATAAAACAGAAGAACAAATATTAGAAGCAGCACAAAAAATTTTTCAAGCTAAAGGAATGGATGGTGCGCGAATGCAAGAAATTGCGGACAAAGCAAGTATCAATAAGGCAATGTTGCATTATTACTACAGAAGTAAGCAACTTTTGTTCGAGGCTGTATTTAAAAAATCTTTTGCATTATTAGCACCCCAACTTAACGCTATACTAAATGATGATTCTTCATTAGAGGATAAAATCAAAAATTTCACTCACAACTATATTAGTTTTATAATAAAGCATCCTTATTTACCAAACTTCATTATTCAGGAACTCAATAGAAATCCAGAATTTATCAAAAAAATAAAAAAGAATGTTGCTTTTCCCAATATTAATAAATTTAAGCTACAAGTACAAAAAGAAGTTAATGCTGGTAACATTATACCCATAAGTGCAGAACAGTTGTTTATAAACATTTTGGCTTTAAACATATTTCCTTTTGTAGCCTCTCCATTAATTAAAGCATTTACCGAGGTTGATGACAACGATTACAAATCTCTTTTAGAAGCACGAAAGAAAGAAGTGTCGGATTTTATTATAAATGCCATAAAAAAATAAATCTATGAAATCGATTTATCTACTCATACCATTCCTATTAGCAACATTGCTTGGTAACAGTCAAAACAACACATTGAGTTTAGAGGCCTGTTACGAGGGCTTAAAAACCAATTATCCGCTTGTAAAACAAGGTGCTATTTTAGAACAACAGAACAATGCCGAACTTTCGGTAATTAGCTCAAAAACGCTACCTCAATTCAACTTTAATGCCCAGGCTACTCACCAAAGCGAGGTTACCGAAGTACCCATACCAAATATTGACATAAACTCGCTAAACAACGACCAATATCGTGCAACACTAACAGCCAATCAGTTGTTGTATAATGGCGGAAGAATTAAGGCAAGCCAAGATTTACAAAATAGTAGTACCCAAAGAAAACAACAAGAAGTTGAAGTCAATTTGCACCAACTGAAACAGCGGGTCAATCAACTGTATTTTTCGATTCTTTTAATCGAGGACCAAATCCTCTTGTTAAACGCAAGAAAAGAGCAATTGTACAGCAAGCTAAACGAGGTGAAATCGGGTGTGAAAAATGGGGTGTTGCTGCCTACGTCAGATAAAGTCATTGAAGCCGAATTGTTAAAAATATTACAGCAATATCAGGAAGCCAACAATAATAAATCTAAATTAATCACATCCTTATCAACTTTAATAGGTGTTCCATTAAATACCGAAACCAGTTTCCAAAAACCGCTACTTTCTATCCTTGAAACTAATGATTTGAACAGGCCTGAATTAAGCTTGTTCAATTTACAAAAGCAAGAAATTGAACAACAGCAAAACGTCCTTTCCAAAGCAATTGCACCCGAGCTTAACGGCTTCGCAACGGGTGGTTTGGGCAATCCGGGACTTAACTTTTTGGAAAATGATTTTTCTGCCTACTACATTGTTGGATTAAAACTCAACTGGAATGTGTTTGATTGGAACGGCAACAAAAAGCAACGACAAGCCCTCAACTTTTCAAAAGAACTCATCAAAAATCAGGAAGAAATTTTTAGACTGAATACCAACACCGCCTTAAATGAACAACAAAAAGAAATGCAAACGCTTGAAAGTACAATAGCCATCGACCAACAACTTATGTCCCTTCAGCAAGAAGTCGTACACACTTTTGATGCGCAATTGAAAAATGGGGTGATTACCACATCTCAATATATTATTGAACTTACCAAGCTGTACGAAGCCGAAAATCTATTTAATCAACATAAAACCCAACTGGAACTGGCAAAAGCCAATTACAACACCTTAAAAGGTGATTTAAACTAGAAAAACGATGAAAAATATAACAAAAATACTACTTATACTCACCGCTGTACCACTACTCACCGCGTGTAACAACAATGGAGACAAAGCAGACGGCTACGGAAATTTTGAAGCCACTGAAATAATTATTTCTGCCGAAAATACCGGAAAACTCATAGCCTTTAACATTGATGAAGGTGCGGTCATTGAACAGCATCAACAAATAGGTACTATAGATACTATTCCGCTTCACTTAAAAAAAGAGCAACTATTGGTACAAAAGGAGGTGATTGCCTCAAAGTCCAAGGGCGTGTTGTCACAGATTAATGTGCTGCAAGCAAAATTAAAAACCGCCAACACCAATAAGGTAAGAACAGAAAACCTCATTAAAGACAACGCCGGGACGCAAAAACAACTGGATGATATTGATGGCGAAATCGCCGTTTTAAAAAATAGCATTCGGAGTGTTGAAATACAAAACGCTCCTGTGGTAAATGAGCTTAAAAGTACCGACATACAACTACAGCAAATAGACGACCAAATTCAAAAAAGCAACATCGTTAACCCTATAAACGGAACGGTGTTGACCAAATATGCCGAACCCAATGAAATTGTGAGTTTTGGCAAACCACTCTATAAAATTGCCGATTTATCTACAATGGATTTGCGGGTGTATGTGAGCGAAACCCAATTGGCATCTATTGCCATTGGTCAAACCGTTACCGTAAAAATCGATGACCAAGAGGGAATGAAATCGTATGATGGCATTGTTAGCTGGATAGCTTCGGAAGCCGAATTCACGCCAAAAATCATTCAAACCAAAGAAGAACGCGTTGCCCTTGTCTATGCCGTAAAAGTGCAAGTAAAAAACGATGGCAGTCTAAAAATAGGAATGCCGGCCGAAATGTGGATACAAAACCAAGAATAACCCTAAAACACTTATAATTATATGAAAACACTCATTTTTACAATTGCACTATCGGCTTTATTTGCCAGCTGCAAACAAAACACCGAAAAGGCTTATTTAGCGGCGAACACTCAAGAAACAGCCGACCTAAAAACACAACCTGACGAGGCTTATACCTTGATGAAAAACAATTGTTACGTCTGTCACAATCCACAAGCGGCATCACACGACGACATTATAGCACCTCCGTTTAAAGCCGTAAAAATGCGCTACACCAATGTGTATGACAACAAAACCGACTTTATCAATGCGATGGTGCATTGGGTGCAAAATCCCGAAGAAGAAAAAGCTCTTATGCGAGGTGCTGTAAATCGATTTAAAGTAATGCCCAAACTTGATTTCCCTACCGAAGATTTAGAAAAAATAGCCGCATACATTTATGACAACGATTTAGAAGAACCCACTTGGATGGAAGAACATATGCAAAAACAGCACGGCAATGGTAAAGGAATGGGAAAAGGAAAAATGAACAAAAACTAAATATATAAAATGAAAAAACTAGCATTAGTAATACTAACACTCGCCACCCTTTGGAGTTGTGGCACTGTAAAAAACAGCAATACGATGAACTTAAAAACCCTGCACACCGAAGAAAAAGCAGTAATAACGCAACTTTTGTTTAAACCTACAGATGCGAAAGTAATCTCAATTCAAATTGAAAAAAACAAAAGCCTTGAAGAGCACGTTTCCAAAATGCCGGCACTCTTTGTATGCGTGAGCGGTAAAGCGGTTTACTCAGACGAAAAAGGCACTAAAGAAACCTTACAAGAAGGCGATTATGTAATTATTGAAGCCAATGTAAAACACCAAGTAGATGCACTAAAAAAGAGCCATTTCTTATTGATAAAATAAATGGGAATCCTTGTAAAAAACATATCTAAATCCTACGGCAAGGTAACGGCTTTGTCCAACATTTCCTTGGATGTAAAGCCTGGTGAACTCTATGGTTTAATCGGTCCCGATGGTGCCGGCAAAACCACCTTGTTCCGCATATTGACCACCTTGTTGATTGCCGATAAAGGACAAGCCACCGTTGCTGGTTTTGATGTGTTTCACGATTACAAATCCATCAGAAATAGTGTGGGCTATATGCCGGGACGTTTCTCATTGTATCAAGATTTAACGGTAGAGGAAAACCTGAATTTTTTCGCTACCATATTTGGGACTACCATAGCAGAAAACTACGATTTAATCAAAGACATCTATGTGCAAATAGAACCTTTTAAAAACCGAAGGGCCGGTAAACTTTCCGGCGGAATGAAGCAAAAACTCGCCTTGAGCTGTGCCTTGATTCACAAACCCAAAGTCTTGTTTTTAGACGAACCCACAACTGGTGTGGACCCAGTGTCGAGAAAGGAGTTTTGGGAAATGCTCAAACGCTTGCAACAAAAAGGCATCACCATTTTAGTATCTACGCCCTATATGGACGAAGCCGCTTTATGCGACCGCATTGCCTTAATACAAGGCGGTAAAATTCTTGAAATAGATACGCCAAAAGCCATTGTTGGCCACTTTCCAAAACCATTGTATAACATCAGTGCTTCTAATATGTACAGCCTAATTAATAGTTTAACCCACTATGAGCATACTTATAGTGTTTTTCCTTTTGGGGAGTTTGTACACTATACCGACAAGCGCGACCCTATCGATAAAGCAAGTTTAAAAACTTATTTAGAGCAACAAGGACTTACCAATATTGACATTGTAGTCACCCAACCCACCATAGAAGACACTTTTATGGAATTAGCCAAATAATGAAAACACAAAACGTTATAGAAGTAGAAAACCTTTCCAAACTATTTGGTGATTTTACAGCGGTAAACCAAATAAGTTTTCACGTAAAAGCCGGGGAAATTTTTGGATTTCTCGGTGCCAATGGTGCCGGAAAAACTACAGCAATGAAAATGCTTATTGGTATTTCATCACCTTCTTCGGGCAAAGCAACAGTAGCGGGATTTGATGTGTACAAACAAACCGAATCCATCAAAAAAAATATTGGGTATATGAGCCAAAAGTTTGCTTTATACGATGACCTTACCGTAAAAGAGAACATTACATTTTTTGGAGGTATTTACGGACTGTCCAAAAAACAAATAGACCAAAAACGCTGCGAACTGGTTGAAGAATTAGGACTTCAAGAAGTAACCAATAGTTTGGTGACCTCATTGCCCTTGGGCTGGAAACAGAAGTTGGCTTTTTCGGTGTCCTTATTGCACGAACCGAAAATTGTTTTTTTAGATGAGCCTACTGGTGGCGTTGACCCCATTACCAGACGGCAATTTTGGGAACTCATTTACAAAGCTGCCCACAATGGCACCACCATATTCGTAACTACCCATTATATGGACGAAGCCGAATATTGCGACCGTGTATCTATAATGGTAAATGGAAAAATTGAAGCTCTGGACACGCCCAAAAAGTTAAAAGAACAATATAAAACGGATACAATGAACGACGTTTTTTTAAAACTAGCCAGAGGATGAAACGATTTGTAGGTTTTGTAAGAAAAGAATTTTATCACATTTTTCGTGATAGACGTTCGTTGTTTATTTTGTTCGGGATGCCTATTGCCCAAATCCTTTTGTTCGGTTTTGCCATTACCAATGAAATTAACAATGTAGATATCGCCATTTTAGACCAGGCCAATGATGTTACTTCCAAAGAAATCATCAATAAAATTGCTTCTTCAAAGCATTTTAGCATTGTAGATATCATTCAACAAGAGTCTTCCATAGAATCCATATTCAAAAAAGGAAAGGTAAAAGCCGTACTTCAGTTTGAAAACAATTTTGGGCGTCATCTCATTAAAGAAAAACAAGCAACCGTACAAATATTGACCGATGCCACCGACCCCAATATGGCAAATACCATCAGTAATTACATCACGTCCATCCTTAAAAATTACCAACATGAATTAAACAACGCAGTGTCCATAGATTACCAGATTGTACCGCAAAGCCGTATGGTGTATAATGCCGAACTTAAAAGCGTATATATGTTTGTACCCGGTGTAATGACGGTTATTTTGATGTTGGTGTCGGCAATGATGACCTCTATTTCCATCACCCGCGAAAAGGAGCAAGGCACAATGGAAATTTTATTGGTGTCGCCCTTAAAACCCTTTCAGGTGATTATTGGCAAAGTGTTTCCTTACATTTTCCTATCGGTTATCAATGCCGTAGTAATCGTGTTGTTGAGCATATTTATTTTTAATGTTCCCGTAAAGGGCAGTTTGTTTTTGTTAGGGTTTGAAAGCATCTTGTTTATCATTACCTCATTGGCGTTGGGTATTTTAATTTCAACCATTTCGGCAACCCAACAAACCGCAATGATGATTTCCCTAATGGGTTTAATGCTGCCCACCATATTGCTTTCCGGATTTATTTTCCCTATCAGCAGTATGCCCTTGCCACTTCAGGTTATTAGCAACATTATTCCCGCCAAGTGGTTTATCATTATTGTTAAAGGCATTATGCTTAAGGGCGTTGATATTGTGTTTCTTTTAAAAGAAACCTTGATTTTATTTGCTATGACCTTGCTATTTATGGGCATCAGTGTTAAAAAATATAAAATAAGACTCGAATAAAATGAAGATAATACTGTATATCATAAGAAAAGAGTTCAAGCAAATCTTTAGAAATAAAGGAATGCTGCCCATTATCTTTATTTTGCCTGTCCTACAATTGGTTATTTTGTCCAATGCAGCAACCTATGAGATAAAAAACATCACCTTTGGCTATGTTGATGCCGATAACAGTAGTACGTCCAGAGGCTTGATAGAACGATTTGAAGCTTCAACCTATTTTAATGTTTCAGAAAAGTTTTCTTCGGAAAAAGAAGCCTCTACCGCAATGCAAGAAGGCAGTGTGGATGTGTACGTGAACATTCCAACGCATTTTGAACGTGATTTACAAAAAAACAAGCGCAACGAAATAGGTGTATTTATTGATGCCATTGACGGTTCGGCAGCAGGAGTCATTAATGTGTATGCAACCCAAATTATACAAAATTATAACAAACACATTGCAACAGACTTGATACAGGTTTCAGATTCCGTTCAGCAACCCAGTAGTATAGACAGTATTCCGTTGTTTTGGTATAATGAAACCCTCAACTACAAAACCTTTATGGTGCCAGGTATTTTGGTACTACTCGTTACTATGATTACGCTGTTTTTATCAGGAATGAACATTGTAAGGGAAAAAGAAATAGGCACGCTGGAACAAATTAATGTAACACCCATAAAAAAACATCAATTTATTATCGGCAAACTCTTCCCGTTTTGGGTGTTGGGTATGGGACTCTTAACTATTGGGTTAATTCTTGCGAAGGTTATTTTTAACGTGCCCATACTCGGAAACCTACTGCTTCTTTATGGCTATACTTCGGTGTATATACTGGTGATTTTAGGAATGGGTTTGTTTATTTCAAACTTTACCGATACCCAACAGCAAGCAATGTTTATTGCTTGGTTCTTTATCGTGATATTTATTTTAATGAGTGGCTTGTTTACACCCATAGAGAGTATGCCCAAATGGGCGCAACTCCTCACCGAATTCAATCCTATTAAATATTTTGTAGAGATTATAAGAATGGTAATGCTCAAAGGTTCCGGCTTTGCTGATATTTTTCCATTAGCCATAAAAACATTGGCTTATGCCATTGTAATGAACGGATTGGCCGTTTGGAGTTATAAGAAAACAACCTAAATATGAGTCGTCGTACTAAACATAAAAACAAATTGATTACCAATGAATCTCTATTTATTAGGGGGCCTTTATCCCGTTTGAAAGAATTAGGGTTTGCATTTAAGGTGTTCTTCAATTTTATTAAGGCCTTTAGGGTAATGCACTTTGTTGGCCCTTGTGTTACCGTATTTGGTTCGGCACGTTTTACACAAGAATCCGAACATTATAAAAATGCTGCAAAAATTGGTGCTGAATTGTCAAAAATAGGGTTTACAGTAATGACAGGCGGCGGTCCGGGAATTATGGAAGCTGCCAATAAAGGCGCGTATGAAGCTGGGGGGTATTCTGTTGGTTGCAATATTGTATTGCCTTTTGAACAAAAACCAAACCCATATCTTCATAAATGGATTAACATTCCCTATTTCTTTTTACGAAAAGTAATTTTGGTAAAATACTCTTATGCTTTTATAGTGATGCCAGGAGGTATTGGTACTTTAGACGAATTGTTTGAAGCACTAACCTTGATACAAACTAATATCATCAAAAGTTTTCCTGTGGTCATTTTCGATTCTCAATATCATAAAGAATTATGTGAGCATATCCATTTAATGGCAAAAAAAGAAAGCATCAGTCCAAAAGATATGAAGCTGTTATTTATAACCGATTCTATAGAGGATTTAATTACGCATATTGAAACTTATTCCATCAAAAAATTTGGACTGGTAAAAAAATCAGTCAATCCAAAATGGTGGCTTGGTGAGGCACAAAAAACATTTTAAAGTGATGAATTATGAAGAAAAGTGATTTTTTTAAATATGGAATAATAACTGTATTGTCCGCTTTTGCTTTACTGACCTTATTTTTAAGCAGTTCTGTATTGTTTGATTGGTTTGGCATAAGGGCAAAAGAAGGGAATTATGTACCATTTATTGTAGGGACAAATTTTTTGTGCTCTATTCTGTATTTAACCGCAGCTTATGGTTTCGTTAAACGAAAACAATGGACTTTTAAAGTCTTGCTGACCGCATTAATCTTTTTATCCGTTGGCTTTATAGGTTTGTTTGTTCATATTACTATTGATGGACTTTATGAAACTAAAACCGTTAGAGCTATGGTTTTTAGAATTGTGCTCACTTTAGGGTTTTTAGTTCTTGCTAAAAAAATAACTAACAAATGAAATTGATAGCCTGTCTTTTATTGGGAAGTTTGGTCTTTGCGCCAAAACAAAATACACAAGAAAGATATAGCCTTACGGTAACAACAGAAAACTTAAAAAATTCTGAAGGAACATTGTTTTTTTCCCTTTACAATACAGAAGGTAGTTTTCCTGATGAGAAGTTAGAACGCTACTATAAAAAGAAGAGTGTAACAATTGATGATAAAAGCGTCAAGGTTACATTTAACAACCTGCCTAAAGATAACTATGCTGTTACCGTTTTACACGACGAAAACAATAATGGTGAAATAGACAAAAAATTTATGTTGCCCTTACCTAAAGAAGGTATAGGGATTTCAAATTACGATGATTTTGGATTGTTCAACCGCCCAAACTTTAAAGATGCCAGCTTTGCCTTAAATAAGGGTAAAACCATAACGGTTAAGGTTATTTATAAATAGCAATGAAATACAACATTTACATATTGTTATTGATGATTAATTGCAGTTTTTTTGCGATTGCACAGGAAGTAGATTCTATTTTACCAGAGCTGACTTTATCCAAAATTGCACTTATTAATCAAACCGATAGCTATATCACTTTTCCCTTCGATATTGGTAATATAGAGCCCTTAATGTTTGAAGCCAATATAAATCCTTCATTTATTATAAGAGAGCGAGAAGACGCTAAACTGATGGCTGTTTTGACCCCACAGATTGTGATAAGAATGTATAATGAAGAATCATATCCTGTGAGAACACCGAGCTACATACCGCAAGTTTCTTTTTATTATTTGGCCAAACAAAATAATATCAATAATACCTTATCAATTTTTGGTAAAATAGCCCATCACTCTAACGGGCAAGATGGTTCGTTTTATAATGAGGATGGTTCCATAAATTTACTTACAGGAAATTTTGCTACAAACTATTTTGAATTAGGAGCCTTAAAATCTTCATACAGTTCTCGACTTAATGCAATAAAAGTACTTAAAAGCTCAATTGAAGTACACCCAAAAAGCTGGATGCTTGAAGAACTTGAAGGTTCATATAGTGGTTTGCGGTGGCATAATTCATTTACAGCCTTTAAGATACCCTTTGGCAATAGCAAAAGCAGCCAAAGACCTCATTTTTCGATGAAATTGGAAACCAATTTAATGTTAGACCAATACAATAATCTTGATTTTTTCGATGCAGACCGCATCAATGCTGGATTGACCTTTTATTACCACCCACAATTTTTAGAAGATATTGGATTGTTTGTGCAATTCTATCACGGAATGGATTACTACAATATTTATTTTCAGCATCAATTGGACGTCATACGGTTTGGGATAATGACCGAAATTTTACGCTTTTAAACTACTTGAATTATGAACCAAAATCAAATTGTAGTAACCAAAAATTCTGAATAAAAAGAGAATTATTCTGAAGAAAAATTGAGAGCTTCCTTACACTCTTGTGGTGCAACCAAAAATCAAATTGATATCATAATCAATCAGATTAACCCTCAAATTTATAATGGCATTACAACCAACGAAATCTATAAAAAAGCGTTTTCAATTTTAAAGAAGTTTGACCGCTCTTTTGCTTCGAGGTATAGTCTTAAACTTGCCCTTTTTGAATTGGGACCAACAGGTTATCCATTTGAGCATTTAATAGGTGCTTTATTAAAAGAAAAAGGTTATGAAACTAAGGTTAGCATTGTTTTACAAGGCAATTGTGTTACCCACGAAATAGATGTATTGGCAGAAAAAAATGGTAATGTATATGCCGTTGAATGCAAATTTCATTCAGATTCAAGAGCAACAAGCAATGTAATGGTGCCTTTGTATATAAACTCCAGATTTTTGGGCGTACAAAAGCATTGGAATGGCAATTCAAACAATAGAACGCATTTAAAACAAGGATGGTTGGTAACCAATACGCGTTTTACGAAAGATGCCGTAGATTATGGAATGTGCATCGGTTTAACGCTCTTAAGTTGGGATTATCCTAAAGATAAGGGTATAAAAACCAATATTGACAGTTACGGACTCTATCCCGTAACAGCCCTAACTACCTTGACCAAAAAAGAAAAACAGCAACTTATTACAACAGATATTATTCTGATAAAAGAACTTTATAACAACATACACGTACTTCAAAATTTAGATATTTCAACAAACAGAATACAGCAAACCAAAAAAGAAATTGGCAAGCTGTTACATTATGACAATTTTACCAATGAAACAAGAGAAGTTAATTAACGAAAAACCACATAAGTACGATGGTCGCTGCATACAAATCTTATTTAGAACGGTTAGTAAAAACCATTATAGCCTCTTAAAAATGGTTGACAATAAAGCGAGGATTGTACTAACCGTAAATTCCATAATTACTTCTTTGTTTTTTGGAATTCAAATTTTGAACAGGGAGGCACATTCCCCTGCATTCCACGAAAAGCTTCATTTCTAAAAAAGAGCTTCACTAAAAAAAATCTTGGACACAACTTCAAAGTTTCCGATTTCCATTTCATTAATCCCTTAAAAAAGCGGGAAACACTTCATTCCCAATCTACACCTTTAAAGTCAAGTCCGCTTAACATACCACTAAACGAGAATAATCCGTTTTCATAACCCGGTAAGCACATTCCCCTGCATTTCGCGAAAAACTACATTTCGGGAAAAGAGCTTCCCTGCAAAGGTCTTGGACACAATCCCCAATTTTAGCTTTCCATTCCGTTAACCCTTTCCGCTGCGCTGGAACGGGACACTTCATTTCAGAGCTAAAACTGTGAATAGCGTCCGCCAAATCGGAATTCCATTATTCATTTGGTACCGCTTCCTATGTTTGTGTATTTCACAAAAGCCTTTAGACTTACATCCGCACCCTCGCCGTTATCCCCTTTTTTCGACAGCAAAATACCAACATTTTGAAGTTGAACGGACTGCATAAACCGTTCTCGTTGCGCTTCACTATTTATAAGTCCTTGTCAATTCCAAATATTGAAAATGTATCAGCAACAAAAAAAGGTAACAGCGAGGGCG
>NZ_CAXBBZ010000015.1:0-72484 GCF_963974015.1 uncultured Maribacter sp.
TTATGATTAAGGGTGCAAATATAACAACTATATTCATTTAGGCAACCAATAATCGGATTTTTAAAAACTAATTTTATTAATATTAAACTTTAGCAGGCTTATACTCTTTTTTATCTATGACCATCTTAGCGATTATCTCCCTAAGAATTTCTGATGTTCCACCACCTATAGGCCCTAGTCTACTATCTCTAAAGTTACGCGCCATTGGGTAATCTTCTATATAACCATAGCCCCCCAAGAACTGCAAACATTCATAAGCAACCTCATCGGCAACCTTAGTAGATTTCAATTTAGAAATCGTAGCCTCTTTAACTACATACTGACCTTTATCTAAACGATATGCAACTGAATAATTATATTCTTTACACATATCAATATCTGCATACAAATCTGCAACTCTATGTCGTAATGCCTGAAACCTATTAATAGACTTTCCAAAAGCTTCTCTTTCTGACATATACTTTAAAGCGTACTCCAAAACATGCTCTGACCTAGCATGAGCATTTACACCCATTATCAATCGCTCTAAAGAGAAATGCTCCATAATGTATGAAAATCCCATATGCTCTTCGCCCATAAGGTTTTCAACCGGAATTTTCACATTATCAAAAGCCAATTCTGCAGTATCGGAAGCTCTCCATCCTAATTTATTCAATTTATTAGCGGTAACTCCTTTACTATGTCTATCGACTACAAAAATACTAATTCCCTTATTTCCTAATTCTGGTGCAGTCTTAGCTGCTACAATCATATAATCAGCATATACACCATTTGTTATAAAGGTCTTAGATCCGTTTAAAATATAAAAATCACCATCTCTTACAGCAGTTGTGCGCATTGCAGCAACATCACTCCCACCAAAAGGTTCTGAGACGCAAAGACATCCTATTTTATCACCGTCAACACTTGGTCTTAAATATTTTTCTTTAATAAAAGAATCTGCCTCTTTATTAAGATGTGTCATTGCTAAATAAGCATGAGCCCAAATTGCTGCTGCAAAACCGCCAGAATTAACTTTCTGAAGCTCCTCCAATAAGATTACCGTATAAAATAGATCAAGACCTAAGCCCCCATCTTCTTCGGGAGTAGCTAAACCGAAATAACCCATATCTCCGAATTTCTTCCAAATGAACCTTTCAATTGTACCTGTCTCCTCCCATTTGTCTATATGTGGAACAACTTCTTTTTGTAAAAAATCTTTTAAACTCTCCCTAAATAATTGATGTTCTTCACTGAAGTACATACTTTGCATAGCATTTTTTTTATAGTGACAAATATAAATTAATTCTATCAATTCGCTCTGCGGGAAATTCTTCTATTTTTAATAATTCGCTCAATGATTTGATACTTCCGTTGAGATTACGATAATTTACTATTCGCTCAGCTACCTCTTTTTGAATATATATCAATTTAGACAATTCGTAAGCTGTTGCAGTATTAATATTAATCTTGACAATATTAGGCCTACTAATTACCTTAAACTGTTTTAATATACGCTTGGCGACTTCTTCATCTAAATAATAAACTTCAAATAATTGGTCGTCTACCAAAAAACCACCTAATCTATTTCTGAATTTTATAATTCTCGCTGATAGTTTCTCTCCTACTCCATTAATAACCCTTAATTCCTCAGCAGTAGTTGTATTCAAATCTTTCCAAACAACAATCTCAGTAGTCGTGCTTAGCTTTTTTGAGCTACTCACTTCGCTTGGTTTATATTCGTGCTTTGTTGTCCATTCTGGAAATTTGAAATAAGGAGAAATAACTTGCAATAGTGAATCTGATATGCTTGTTACAATTTGGAATTCTTCAGCCGAATTTACGAATTTATTAGTCTTTCTGAAATTGTGCAATTTATCGATTTCATCAGTTGACATACCTAATGTATATCCTTTAAAGTCTGAAATAAAATTTGGATTAAAAGGATACACTTTAACTGAATCATTCTTCAACGCAATATTTTTTAGCGAATCAATTCTAACCTGAAATTCATTATCAATATTTAAGGGGTATTTCTCATTTATTTGATATGAATCATATACAAAATATCCTACTTGAATAATAATAAGGAAAAGTATTAAAAAGAAAATCCCACTTCGTTCTTGTTTATTGAACTTGAAGTGGGATTTTAAATTTTTCAAAAGATCAGTAATTAATAAACCTCCTTAATCGCCTTTAAATAACGCTCAAAACTCTTTTTAACTTTTGGAAAAAGTATTAACAATCCTATCATATTAGGGAAAACTAATGCTAAAATCATCGCATCGGAAAACTTAATAACCGCATCAAGCGTAGCTGCCGCTCCGATTACAACAAAAATCAAAAACAATACTTTGTAAACGATATCTGCAACCTTACCTCTACCAAATAAATATTTCCATGATTGAAGTCCGTAATATGACCAAGAAATCATGGTTGAAAAAGCAAATAGAATAATTGCAATAGTCAGTACATATCTAAACCCTGGTATTACCGAATCATAAGCCATAGACGTTAAATCTACACCACCAACATAAGCCCCTGTATCATTTAAAAGCACAGTACTACCAATTCCATTTCCATAATCAAATGCACCGGCATCCATATTAAAGAATATAATAACCAAAGCTGTCATAGTACAAATAACTACTGTATCTATAAATGGCTCTAATAAAGCAACAATACCTTCACTTGCAGGGTATCTTGTCTTAACAGCAGAATGTGCTATTGCAGCAGAACCAGCTCCTGCTTCATTAGAGAAAGCAGCTCTTTGGAAACCAACGATAATTACACCAACAATACCACCTATTGCCGCATCGGGAGCAAAGGCACCAGCGAATATCATACCGAAGGCATCACCTATATATTTAATGTTCGCAAAAATAATTACCAAAGAAGCCAAAACATATATACCAGCCATAAACGGTACAATTTTTTCAGTAACGCTTGCTATTTTTTTAATTCCTCCGATTATTACAATTCCAACTAAAACCGCAAGAACTACACCGATAATAACACCATTTGCACCACCTTCCAAATTAAACATTGTTGTTAGTTGAACCGCAGCTTGATTTGATTGAAACGCATTTCCACCACCAAAAGAAGCTCCAACACACAATATAGCAAAGACTCCAGCAAGAACTTTACCTAAAATCTTCATGTTGTTTTCGCTAAGCCCCTTTGATAAATAATACATTGGCCCACCATAAACAGTTCCGTCTGGTCCAACATCTCTATATTTAACCCCTAAGGTACATTCCACAAATTTTGTAGACATTCCTATTAGACCACAAACAACCATCCAAAATGTAGCACCAGGACCACCTAATGCGATAGCAACAGCCACACCTGCAATATTACCAAGCCCGACAGTACCAGAAACCGCAGTAGCCAATGCTTGAAAATGACTAACCTCTCCTTCTTCACTTTCATCTCTTATCGTATCAGGTATATCCCCATCTTCGGTCATATGCAACTGAACTTTTTCTAAGCCATATTTTTCTATCTCCTCATATTTTCCACGAACCACATTTATTGCTAAAGGAAATTTGGTGATACCAGGAAATTTAAAATAAATTGTGAAAAAAGTTGCCCCTGCAATTAGCAGAATCAAAACTATAGGTATATTATAACCGGCAATGGGAACAGATGTCAATACTGTTGCTTCCCACCAAGTTGCAAATGGCATAAAAGCATCATTTACTTTTTCATCTAAACCTTTTTCTTGTGCAAAGGTTAATGTGGGTAGTAAAAATGACAAAAAAGTCAGAAGTTTATACTTCATAGTTTTCAGATTTATTTTGGATTAGTTAGTTAATCTAGCAATATCTTAAAAATAATGGATGCAGTCAAATTTATATGCCATAAAGATTTTTAATCTATATGAAACATTTTGTTCAATTTTTTAATTTGTTCAGGCCTACCTAAAACAATTACCTTGCTTTTAGGTTGTAATTGCATATCAGCCTCCGGGTTTATAATATACTTGCCATCTGGCGATATGTATCCAATAATTGTACAGCCGGTTTTTTTTCTTAAATCTAAATCTCTCAATGAATTACATTCTATTTGGTTCGAGAAATCCTCAATTGCGACCTCTTCTAAATTGGTTGTATTCTCACCTTCCATCGAAAGCTTATCCATAAACGTGATAAGGTCTGGCATTACCACCAAAGATGCCATATGATCTCCCCCGATCTTATCTGGCATTATCACCTTATTGGCACCTGCCAAGAATAACTTCTTTTGAGAATTCACTAAAGATGCCCTACTTATAATGAAGAGGTCTTTTTTCATTTGCCTGGCAGACAGAACAACAAAAAGGTTTGCAGCATCATCTGGTAAGGCAGCAATCAAAAATTGAGCTCTCTCAATACCGGCTTCTAACAATACATCATCATCATTTGCGTCACCTTCAATGAATAAGATTTCATCCTCAAATCTTTCTATAACTTCTTTATCTTTTTCTATAACCACAAATGGTCTTTTATAGGCTTTTAGCCTTTCAGCAGCCTGCATACCATTTCGACCAAAGCCACAGACTATAACATGTTGATTTAAATTCTCAATGGCATTCTTCATTTTCTTCTTTTTTAGCAGTTCAATTGAATTTCTAGAGAGTAGGTATTCTGTAACTATAGATATGGCAAAACCCACTATAAAAACACTGGTAATGATTAGCACTATGGTAAATATCTTACCTTCTGGCCCCATAGGCCTTACTTCTGAAAAACCAACTGTAGTGACCGTAATTATGGTCATGTAAAATGCATCTACCCAGGAATAGTCTGCAACAATTCTATACCCGAGCACACCAAATGCCAATACCATAACCATTAGGGCTAGTGCCAAATAAATTTTAGACCTAAATAATTGTATCATAGATTACAAATCAAAAACTGAGTTTCGTTTGGTATAAATTAAATCTTTGATTCTAAGCCAAAAAGCTAAAAAAAGATAGAGCGCAAAACCAAAACCCACAGTAACAAAGGTTAGATAAATAAAGGAGGTTCGAACTACTCGTGCTCTTATTCCTAAACGCTCAGCAATTCTACCACATACCTCAAAACCTCTTTTTTGAAAGTATAACAATAATTTATAGAATACATTCATTGGGCATAAAATTAGACTTTTATATTCATTAAAGATGCACCTACAGCACAATCTAAGCATTTGTCTTTAACACAGTATTTATTATATAATTGAATATATGATTGTGACTCTTTCGCGTCTTTAATCGAGACATGCAATTTTCTGAAATTATCGACTATACTATTATCTTCCTCTTTAATGGACTTCACTATTTTAAGTAACGACTCATTATTCATATTACCCTGATACCGTTGATAACTAAATTTTAACGGAATAATCGTATTGATCATTAGCAAATCTAAAAATGAATTTGAAATTTTCTTAACACTCTTTTTTGATGTTTTCCCAAAGTTATAGTGAGTCTCCCAATATACACTAGTTCCTAAATTGAATATTTTAGAAATGTTAGGCTGATCTTGTTCAATTAACAAATGAAAAAGATTATAATTCGTAGAATAAATAGTGCTTAATTGTGCTAACCTAATTGTAGGGAAATTGGATGGTCTAAGTCTAAAAAATTCTGGTGCTTTATAAGGCTGCATAAGTTGATACTTATGCTTTAAGAAATCATACTCCTTTTTCAAAGACTTATAATGAGCATCAATCTCATGGTCATCATTTAATAATCTTGCTTGACCCAAAAATAAACTCTCTAGCTCTAAAGGTTTTTCATGCAGCTTTCTAATAATTGAAAAATCAACAGTTTTCCCCAATTCAACAAATACGTCCTTATTGATTTTAGACCCAAAGGTTTTCAATAGCATTAAGAACAAAACCTGCTCCCAATCATTGTTTGTAGATTCAAGTAATTGATTTATGTACACAGATTTTTCCTCTAATCGGTCTACAAATAGTCGGTCTAACCAATTATTTCTCAAAAAATCATCTACATCGTTAAATTCCTTTTCGCAATTAATAAATCTATAATTTCTTGAATCAAAAAGTGCTTGATATGTTTCTAGAAGCTCTAAAGAGATATATTTTTTTAACGATAAGGTTGGTATTTGTGTACCATCTTTTCTAAAGACCGAAACATCATCATCCCAAACTACATGTAGTACTACATTGTCGTAATTACTATCTTCTTGATGATTATGGGCATACCAATCTGAAGATTTTACGTGTATCTCTACGTTACCTGCCCATAATTGGCCATTCAATTCAACCTTAGCATTAAAAAAATCTGGACCGCTTAAATGATTGTGAACACCAGTCGATTCTACAATAATACTTTCACCTGAATTGGTTTTAAGTTTATTAATAGGGTACTTTCTGTACATCCACACAAAATGAAGTAAATCTTCCCTCATTCTATAAAAGTAAAAAACCCGCTATAAAGCGGGTGTAATTTTTTAAAGAAATTAAACTAAGCGGTCTCACCCTCCCAATTCATAAACCCTCCTTGAAGATTAAAAGCATTGTCAATACCTAAGCTTTTCATAATAGCACATGCTTGTCCACTTCTATTTCCTGACCTACAATAAACATAATAGTTTTTTGACTTGTCTAATTTTTCAAGTTCTTCGATAAACTCCTGTCCTTTATAAATATCTAAATTAATAGAATTAGGAATTATACCTTCTTCTATCTCTTCCTCTGTTCTTACATCGAGAATTACTGCATTTGAATCTTTTTCCAATTGCTCTTCCCACTCTTTTTGTGATAAATCTGCCATAGTATACATATTAAAGCGTAAAAATAATCGATTTTTATTTAAATAGAACATCAGTATATTTTTAACAAAACATTAATGTATTAGAAATGGAATGAAACAAATTAAACACATACATTTGTACATACAAATATTGTATATACATGAATGTTGAGGAGATTATAAAAACAAATGTTGAAATACCATTATATAAAAGGACTATTATTCATTTGTCTTTGGTTATGAATAAGATTGATGAGGAAGTGGCATTAAGCTTGAAACCTTTTGACATATCAATTCAACAATTTAATGTCCTTAGTATATTAAGAGGTCAAAAAGGAAATCCTGCAAATCTTTCGACCATCAATGAACGTATGGTTTCTAAAATGAGTAATACTACTAGACTGGTAGATAAGTTACTTTTAAAGGGGTTTGTGAGTAGAAGCATTTGCAAACAAAATAGAAGAAAAGTAGAAATTTTAATTACAAAAGAAGGATTAAAGGTCTTAGAAAAAATTGACGGTATACTTTTTGAAACAGAAAAGTCGATACTCCAAAATTTCAACGAAGCTGAATTACATGAATTCAATACATTACTAAATAAATTTTAAGCAAAATCAAACTATGAGTACAATACTAGATAAATTAAGTTGGCGATATGCTACTAAAAAATTTGATAACTCTAAAAAAGTCAGTAAGGAAGATTTAAATACCATTTTAGAGGCTGCAAGATTAACTCCTTCATCTTATGGTTTGCAACCTTATCATATTTTAGCCATAGAAGATAATAATATTAAGGCAAAATTAAGAAAGGTTTCTTTTGATCAACCACAAATTACAGACGCTTCTTATATTATAGTACTTGCTAACAAACCAACCTTTGACGGTAATATGGTTGATGACTATATTGACAACATTATTGAAACTCGTGGTGTATCGAGTAAAGACGTAGAAGGTTTTTCACAAATGATGAAATCTTCTTTATTAGATCTACCAGATGTACAAAAGAACGCATGGACAACCAGTCAAGCCTACATAATTTTAGGAAACATCATGACTATTGCAGCTGAAATGAAAATTGATACTTGTCCATTGGAAGGTTTTGACAAAAACCAATACAATGAAATTTTAGGTTTAAATGATAAAAATTTGAACGCTGCAGTTGTTTTAGCTATAGGTTATAGATCGGCCGATGATGCTACTCAAAATTACCCAAAAGTCAGATATTCAAGAGAACAAATAATCACACATATATAATTAATAACAAAAACAATTTAAAATTAAAAAATGAAGAAATCAATATTAAGTATCGCTTTAGTAACAATTTTCGGATTATCAGCAACCGCCTCCACCCCTAAAGAAGGCGAAAAGAAGGAAGTTAAGGTTAGTGAAAGTACAGCTTCTTGGAAAGGTTATAAGGTAACAGGAGAGCACAATGGTTCAATTAAATTGAAATCTGGCTTCTTAGAAATGAAAGGTAAAAAATTAATAGGTGGTGAGTTTGTAGTTGACATGACATCTATATCTTGTAATGATTTAGAATCTGGTCAAGGAAAAGAAAAATTAGAAGGTCATTTAAAATCTGCAGATTTCTTTGGTGTAGAAGCTAGTCCTACCGCTAAATTAATTTTCACTTCTGTAAAACCCATGAATGATAATTCATATACGGTTACTGGAGATTTAACTATAAAAGGGATTACCAAGCCTGTTACTTTAGTAGTTTCTATGTTCGAGAATAAGGCAACTGCTACTGTAAAGGTTGACAGAACAAAATTCGATATTAAATATGGTTCTGGCAGCTTTTTTGATAACCTGGGTGACAAAGCCATTTATGATGATTTTGATTTAGTTGTAGATTTAGCACTATAATTTTTTTCATTTAGGTGTTACCTAAGTTAAATTCAAACAATTTTTAATCCCTTTGAAATATTTCAAAGGGATTTTTATTTTTGAAGAAGGAAAGTTTGAAAGTTTAAAATTCCTTTATATATTTGAGGCTCAATGAAAAATTTAATTGCAAATACTTGGTGGTGGACTAACTTACGAATAACAACGTGAGCAAAGCATCATTGTAGTAAAACTATATAAAGGCTTGTCATCACGACAAGCCTTCCTTATTTTATAAAAGTACCTATGGCCTATCAATTTAAAACATATCATAAAAAAATTCTTTCTGACACTTTAACCCCGGTAAGTATTTATTTAAAAATCAGGGACCGTTTTCCAAATAGTATTTTATTGGAGAGTAGTGACTATCACGCAAATGATAATAGTTTTTCCTATATCTGCTGCAACCCTATAGCTTCTATAAAAATTGAGAACGAAACTGTTACCGAAACGTATCCTGATGGTGCAATAGAAGAGTTAAAAATTGATGAAAAAACTAATGTTGTTCAAATTATTGATGCATTCAGCAAGACTTTCAAAGCGGATGACAATGATTTTAAATTCATTAACAACGGTCTTTTTGGATACATGGCATATGATGCCGTTCGATATTTCGAGGATGTTAATTTAACCGTAAAGGAAGACACTATTCAAATACCGGACATCTATTACGCTGTGTACCAAAATATTATTGCTATCAATCACTTTAAAAATGAAGCCTATCTTTTTGCTCATTGTTACGAGGCAGACAATAATATTCCAGAATTAGAGCAACTTCTGAACATTCGAAATTTTGCCACCTACAATTTCAAGATAAATGGTGAAAGAGAATCCAATTTAGAAGACGAAGAATTTAGAGAACATGTTACTTTGGCAAAAAAACATTGCCAACGTGGCGATGTTTTTCAATTGGTATTAAGTCGTAGATTCTCACAAGGTTTCAAAGGTGATGAATTCAATGTATACAGAGCTTTACGCTCGGTGAACCCTTCACCATACTTATTCTATTTCGATTATGGCGATTTTAAAATCTTCGGAAGTTCTCCTGAAGCTCAATTAATTGTCAGTGATGGTAAGGCAGAAATACATCCAATTGCAGGTACATTTAAAAGAACCGGAAATGACGAGCAAGATGCTGAACTAGCTAAAGAATTAAAAGCTGACGACAAAGAAAACAGTGAACATGTAATGCTAGTCGATTTGGCACGTAACGATTTAAGTCGAAATGGCAACGTTGTACAAGTTGAGAATTATAGAGAGGTTCAATTTTTCTCTCATGTTATACATTTAGTATCTAAGGTTACTGGAATGAAAAAAAGTGATATTTCTACCATGAAAGTAGTGGCAGACACCTTTCCAGCTGGCACATTAAGTGGTGCGCCAAAGCACATGGCAATGCAACTTATTGAAAAATACGAAAAAACAAGTCGCGGATATTATGGTGGTGCAATCGGGTTTATGGACTTTAGCGGCAACTTCAACCATGCTATTATGATTAGAACTTTTCTCAGTAAAAACCATGAACTTCATTATCAGGCAGGAGCGGGAATTGTAGCAGCTTCAAACCCAGAAAGTGAGTTACAAGAAACCTATAACAAATTAGGCGCTTTGACCAAAGCACTAGAAATAGCGGAAGACATTTAAGATGAAGAAAATATTAGTTATAGATAATTACGATAGTTTCACTTACAACCTTGTTCATTATTTAGAAGAGTTAGACTGTGAAGTCGTAGTAAAACGAAATGACCAACTAACATTAGAGGAGGTCGATGCTTTTGAAAAAATAGTTCTATCACCTGGTCCTGGCATACCAGATGAAGCTGGGTTATTAAAGCAAATCATTGAAAAATATGCCCCAACAAAAAGTATATTCGGCGTTTGCTTAGGCCAACAGGCGATTGCAGAAGTATTTGGTGGTTCACTTATAAACTTAAAAGAAGTTTATCACGGTATTGCGACTAAAATTAAAATCACTGTAGAGGATTCAATTTTTAAAGGTATACCTGATGAAATTGAAGTTGGCAGATATCATTCATGGGTCGTTGATCCTGAACTTCCTGAGGTTCTAGAAGTAACATCTGTTGATGAAAACGGCCAAATTATGTCATTACGCCATAAAACCTATGATGTACGTGCTGTACAGTTTCATCCAGAGTCGGTATTAACGCCACATGGAAAAAAAATGCTAGAGAATTGGGTAAAGAATTAGTATACAGCTCTACGAATTTATTATTATCAAGAAAATGAAAGAAACACTTAATAAACTTATAAATCACGAAATACTTTCCAAAGAAGACGCAAAACGTATTTTGGTCAACATTGCGAAAGGTGATTATAATACCAGTCAAATAGCTGCCTTTTTAACGGTATACATGATGCGTAGCATTACTATTGAAGAATTAGAAGGGTTTAGAGATGCGTTGTTAGATTTATGTTTGGCCATAGACTTATCAGCCTATAATCCTATCGATTTATGTGGAACCGGTGGCGATGGCAAAGACACATTCAATATATCAACCTTGGCTTCCTTTGTGACGGCAGGTGCCGGTGTAAAAGTAACCAAACATGGTAACTATGGAGTTTCATCGAAGTGTGGTAGTAGTAATGTGATGGAGTTTCTTGGCATCAAGTTTAGCAATGAAGCCGATTTCCTAGAAAAATGTATTGAAAAGGCAGGTATATGTGTATTGCATGCACCTTTATTTCACCCTGCAATGAAAAACGTCGCACCTATTCGAAAAGACTTGGGGGTGAAGACATTCTTTAATATGTTAGGTCCCATGGTGAATCCGGCATTTCCAAAAAATCAAATGGTAGGTGTATTTAATTTAGAATTGGCTCGTATGTACGGATATCTTTATCAGAAGACCGATAAAAACTTCACCGTTTTACATGCATTAGATGGATACGACGAAATCTCATTAACAGGAAATACTAAAACCATTTCAAATACTACAGAGAGCATGTTAAAACCTTCGGATTTTGGCGTGAATACTATAAAGCAATCGGATATTGTTGGTGGAGATTCCATAGTGGAGTCTGCTCAAATTTTCTTAAACGTTTTGCAAGGAAAAGGAACAGAGCCACAAAACAACGTAGTTTGTGCCAACGCCGGTATTGCCATTGCAACAGTAGAGGGCTTGACTCCAATTCAAGGTTTTGAAAGAGCCAAAGAATCTTTGTTAAACGGAAAAGGTTTGGCAGCCTTGAAAAAAATACAGGAATTAAGCAGGAATTAAAAAGGCTTAGTTTGTAATGAAAATATCAAATATGGATATACTTTCAAAAATAGTAGCAGATAAACGTAAGGAGGTCGAATTAAAAAAATCGATAATTCCTGTATCACAATATGAGGCATCGGCTTTGTTTGAAAGAAAAACCTACTCCTTGTCAAATGCATTGAAGCAAAGTGATACGGGTATAATTTCTGAATTTAAACGAAGGTCCCCATCCAAAGCGAGTATTAACCAAAATGCAAATGTTGGCCAGGTAGCAAATGGATATGAAAAAGCCGGTGTTTGTGGTATGAGCGTACTTACAGATATCAAATATTTTGGTGGTTCTATTGAAGATTTAATTTTAGCAAGAGCGACGGTTCAAATACCATTACTTCGTAAAGAATTTATTATCAATGAGTATCAAATAATAGAAGCAAAGGCTAATGGCGCAGATATTATCTTATTAATTGCAGCAATTTTAACGAAACAAGAAATCAAAACCTTTTCTGAACTTGCTAAAAGCTTAGGGTTAGATGTTCTTTTGGAGGTGCATAATGAAGAAGAATTACATAAATCGATTATGCCAAGTTTAGATATGTTAGGGGTTAATAATCGTAACCTAAAAACTTTTGAGGTAAGTCTTGATACTAGTAAGTCACTATCTAAATTGATACCTGTTGATTTTGTGAAAGTATCAGAAAGTGGTATTAGTTCTATTGAGGCCATCCAAGAATTAAAAGAATATGGTTACGAAGGATTTCTAATTGGAGAAAATTTCATGAAAACCGATAACCCAGGACAAAGTGCCATAGACTTCATAAAAAAAATAAAGAAATAGTCATGAAACTGAAAATCTGTGGAATGAAACTAAATACGTCTGAAGTTGCACAATTGCGACCAGATTATCTTGGTTTTATTTTTTGGAAACATTCGTCTAGGTTTTTTAATGGGGAAATTCCAGAACTCCCCCATTATATTAATAAAATAGGAGTTTTTGTTGATGCCGAGTTCGATTACATCATTAAGACCGTTAAAAAATATCAATTACAAGGATTGCAGTTGCATGGTCATGAAAGTTCAGAATATTGTGTAGAAATTGCATCAGAATTAAAAAAAATAAATCAGAAAGTAGACATCATTAAGGTCTTTTCCATAAAGCAGGAATTTGATTTTGATGTACTAAAGCCTTATGAGAAAATATGTGATTATTATCTTTTTGATACCAAAGGAAAATTACCTGGTGGTAACGGTTATACTTTCGACTGGTCTGTTTTAAAAAATTATCCTTCAACCAAACCTTTTTTTTTAAGCGGAGGTATTGGGTTGAATAACCTTGATAAAATAAACGAATTCAAAAAATTACCTGAGGCCAAATACTGTTACGCAATTGATGTGAATAGTAAATTTGAACTACAACCTGGTTTGAAAAATATTAAAGAATTACAAAAATTTAAAGTAGCGCTATGAATTATAATGCTGACAAAAAAGGATATTATGGGGAGTTTGGCGGTGCCTTTATTCCAGAAATGCTGTATCCCAATGTTGAGGAACTGCGTCAAAATTATTTAAAGATAATGTATGAGGATTCTTTTCAAGAAGAATTCAATCAGCTGTTAAAAGATTATGTTGGCAGACCATCGCCGCTGTATTTTGCTAAACGTCTTTCTGAAAAGCACGGTTGCAAAATTTATTTAAAGCGAGAAGACCTCAACCATACAGGTGCACATAAAATTAACAATACAATCGGTCAAATTCTCATGGCTCAGAAATTGGGCAAGACTAGAATAATTGCAGAAACGGGTGCTGGTCAACATGGGGTTGCCACGGCTACGGTCTGTGCCTTAATGGGATTGGAATGTATTGTATACATGGGTGAAATTGATATTGCTCGTCAAGCACCAAATGTGGCCCGTATGAAAATGCTAGGCGCAGAAGTTAGACCTGCAAAATCTGGTAGCAGAACACTTAAAGATGCCACAAATGAAGCTATCAGAGATTGGATCAACAATCCGGTAGATACGCATTATATTATAGGCTCTGCCATTGGTCCACACCCCTACCCGGATATGGTAACTCGTTTTCAATCGGTTATATCCGAAGAAATAAAATGGCAATTAAAAGAAAAAGAAGGTCGTGAGAACCCAGATTATGTGGTGGCATGTATTGGTGGTGGAAGTAATGCCGCAGGCACCTATTATCATTTTTTAGATGAACCTCAAGTAGGTATTATTGCTGTGGAAGCAGCAGGTAAAGGCGTAAATTCAGGAGAAAGTGCAGCAACTTCTGCTTTAGGAGAAGTTGGAATTATTCATGGCTGTAAAACCATGCTGATGCAAACTACTGACGGACAAATTACCGAACCCTACTCTATATCAGCAGGATTAGATTACCCAGGTGTTGGCCCAATGCATTCTCATTTATACAAAACTGGGCGCGCAGAATTTTATTCGGCTACAGATGATGAAGCTATGGCTGCAGGATTAGAATTAACGCAATTAGAAGGAATCATACCTGCCATTGAAACGGGACATGCCTTTGCCATTTTTACTCATAAAAAATTCAAGAAAGATGATATTGTAGTAATTAGCCTTTCTGGTCGAGGTGATAAAGATTTGAATACATATATAGATTATTTTAAGCTAGCATAAGAGATGAGCAATAGAATAAAAAGTAAATTACTAGAAGACAAGAAACTTCTCTCCATATATTTTACAGCTGGTTATCCATCTTTAAATGACACTGTTCAAATTATTCAAGATTTGGAAAAGAATGGAGTAGATATGATTGAAATAGGGTTACCATTTAGCGACCCTTTAGCAGATGGTCCTACTATTCAAGAAAGTTCTACGCATGCCTTAAAAAATGGTATGACTACCGAACTACTTTTTAACCAATTAAAGGATATCAGAAAATCTGTTTCTATTCCTTTGATTATTATGGGATATTTTAACCCGATGCTTCAATATGGTGTAGAAGCATTTTGTAAAAAATGTCAAGAAATTGGTATTGATGGATTGATTATGCCCGATTTACCTTTAGATGTGTACCAATCAAACTATGAGGCTATATTTAAAAAATACGGTTTACTAAATATTTTTCTCATCACCCCACAAACAAGTGAAGAACGTATCGATCACATCGACAAGGCTTCAGACGGATTTATTTACATGGTTAGTTCTGCAAGTGTAACAGGTTCAAAATCTGGTTTTGGGAAAGAACAAGAAAATTACTTTGAGCGCATTACGGCAATGAATCTAAAGAATCCACAGATTGTTGGTTTCGGTATTAAAGATGCCGAAACATTTCAACAAGCCACGAAAACAGCAAAAGGGGCCATCATTGGTTCTGCTTTTATAAAGCATTTAACGGCTCACGGAATTAATAAAACGGCTAAATTCATTAATACAATACGATAATTTGAAAGATTTTTTAAACAATTGGAAACTAATACTACTCTTATGTCTAACCTTAGGTATGGCACCATTTTTTCCTGAGCCCCATATCTATGGAAAGTTAAAATGGATTCTTGGAGGTGCTCAAGGAATGCAATTTATGGATTGGTTCGATGTTGTTCTACATGGATTTCCATTTATTCTCTTGATACGATTAATTATTCTGAAGTTTTTCAAACCAAAAATTAAAAAATAGCCCTTACTCTTTTATAATTCTCGTTCCCTCTTTTCGTCGATATTGGGAATTATTTAATTGAAAAAATCGGAATCCTAAAACATTTCCTTTAAAAGTTTAGTAAGCATAAAACAACCTTTTTTTACTACCAACCTTATTCATTAACTCATCTGCTACTGATTATGACCGAGTGGCAAGTAAAATTAAAAATATTTCGAGAATCATATGGAAAAACTTAACAAATGTACTTGTCTAATTAGAATAGATTTCACTGCATTTTACTTACTTTTAAGCAATATATCTACAAGAACATTCATGAAAAAATCACTTTCCTTCCTATTATTCTTATCTGTTTGTTTTAGTTATTCACAAGATTCTGTTCTAACAAAATCGAAGGTAGCCAATGCTATAACTGAATTGAGAGATTTTGTTGCGATACCCAATGATGCATTGAATGCAGATGATATAGATTCTAATCTTTATTGGCTAAGAAAAAAGTTTACCGAAAGAGGTTTTAATAGTTCTATTTTAGAGACTGAAGGTCTACCTCTATTTTTCGCTGCATTACCAGTTGACGATAGCAAGCCTACCATTTTGTTTTATATGCATTTGGATGGACAATCTGTAGACCCTTCAAAATGGGACCAACCAGACCCTTATAAGGTAGTTTTGAAATCAAAAACTGATGAGGGCTGGAAAACGGAAGCATTTTCTGATTTAACTGATGATATAAATTATGATTGGCGACTGTTTGGTAGATCAACATCAGATGACAAAGGCCCTATTGTAATGTTCTTAAATGCAATTGATATTCTTAGAAAAGATAATGTAGATATCCCATATAATGTAAAAGTTATTTTAGATAGTGAAGAAGAAAAAAGCAGCGCCCCATTACCGAAAGCAGTACGCACCTATAAAGATTTGCTTAAAGCAGATTTCTTAGTCATTAATGACGGACCTGTTCATGTTTCAGGAAAACCAACTATAGTTTATGGCTGTAGAGGTATAACTACACTCTCATTGACTACTTACGGCCCTATTAAACCTCAACATAGTGGTCATTATGGTAATTATGCACCGAACCCAGGGTTTCAATTAGCTCAGTTACTAGCTACCATGAAAGACTCTGAAGGTAAAGTTCTTATTAAGGGTTATTATGATGGAATTACATTAGACGAGGCAACTCTTAAAATATTGAGGAGCGTACCCGATAATGCAGAAGAAATCAATTCTAATTTAGCCATTTCCACTCCAGAAAAAGTGGGCAGTTTTTATCAAGAATCTCTACAATATCCATCTTTGAATATTAGGGGACTAGGTTCTGCATGGATCGGCGATCAAGCAAGAACAATAGTGCCTTCTACCGCAACAGCTGAGTTAGATTTGAGATTAGTACCTGAATCTGATGGCAATCGTCTAAAAAATTTAGTAAAAAATCATATTAAAAAACAAGGATATTATGTGATGAGCACTGTTCCAACAAAAGAAGAGCGTTTAAAGTATGACCATATTGTTACTGTTCAGGAAGGCTCTGTTACCGATGCTTTTAGAACGGACTTGAATAACCCATTTGGAAATTCAATAGTGAAAACTTTGGAAAACAAATTTGGTGAAAAACCGGTTCAAATAAGAATTATGGGTGGTACTGTGCCTATTTCTCCATTTATAAATGAATTAAAAATACCTGCGTTTATTGTGCCTATGGTCAACCCTGACAACAATCAACATAGCCCAAATGAAAACTTAAAAATTGGTCAAATTGCTTATGGTATTGAAACTTTTTATTCGCTCTTGAGCACTAAGATGTAATATTCTGGCACATCAACAATGTTCAGCAGCCTTTTAATTAAAGTCTGCCTTATTTAATGCAAATCATCAAAATTAACGGCATAATATTTGGCTTTATTTTTATATGATTTCTAAAAATTATCTCAATCTATTTTTTGTTTGCCTTGTTCTATTTGCACCTGATTTTAACGTTTTAGGCACAATAACCAATTAAAAAGGAAGACATGCAACAATGCGAATAATTACAATGGTTGGGTCTTTACAACATGGCGAACAATTTACTATTGAAATTACATCGTTGGGTTGCTTTTCTGGCAAACGTCAAACCATTCAAATTATAAATAATGAGGGAATAATAACTGCAAACCTAAATAGTTCTACAAAGGTTTTAGCAACATTTGATATAGAAGAACTTATTCGTTTTGAGCTTCAATTAAGGGAACTACAAATTGGAGGATGTTCAACCGTGGATAAGTATGTACTTAGCAATGTCAACGAAACATTTGTGACTAATGATGGTACTTGTAGTTGGCAAGGTTACAAACAACTTCTTGCTTTATTTGAATAAAATTAAAAAAAGAGCCGCCCTTAATTAAGGCGGCTCTACGAATTTTATTAAAACTTAAGATTAAGCCGAGTTTCTACTCGCATTAATATTACCATATAAAGAACGAGTTACAATTTTCTCATACAACTCTTTAAATTCTGTGCCTTCACCAATTCTTTGAAGTGCATATTGTTGTATTACTAATAATGGTAACACTATATTCTCCCTAATTTTAATAGACTCTCTAGAAATGGCTTCTTTTTCCATCAAAATTTCCATACCAGATAATTTCAATAACATAGCTTTTGAAAGAATATACTCTGCATGTAAAATTTCCCAAAATGCCCCATACTCCTCATTCTCTTTCATATAGCTAGTCAATTCAAAATAGCATTTTGAAAGACTCATCATACTATTCATCATTAAGGCTTGAAAGAATGGAACTTCTTCATAAAGTTTTTTCACTTCCTCAAATCTACCATCATCTTCTAAAGATTTTAATGCTGTACCGATACCATAATAGCCCGGTACATTTTGCTTAAGTTGGCTCCAAGAGCCTACGAATGAAATAGCCCGTAAATCAGACAACTCTAATTTAGCCTTATTACCACGCTTACCTGGTCTACTGCCAATATTAGCTTTGGTGTAGTACTTCAACGTACTCATGTTCTCTAAATAAGGCATAAACTTATCATGATGTTTTAGTTCATCATACTTCTTAAAGCTTAATTCAGATAGCTCCTCTACTAACTTTCTATCAGATTCAGAAATTGAAATTTCCTTTCCTAAAATGGTATTAGATAATCCCGCTGTTAATAATTGCTCACTATTATAAATGAATTGTTCTTTTGTACCGTAAGTACTTGTAATGGTTTGCCCCTGAATGGTAAGTTGTATTTCGTTATTGGCAACTTCTTTGGTCTGTGCTGCATAAAAACGATGTGTTTTACCACCTCCTCTTGCCGGTGGACCCCCTCTACCATCAAAGAAAATAGCTGCAATATTATTCTCATCACATACCGCAGAAAGCTCTTCTTTTGTTTTTAAAATAGACCAATTGGCTTTTAAATAACCACCATCTTTAGTACCATCAGAGAAGCCTAACATTATCGTTTGCTTATTATTTCTACTTTTTACATGTGACCTATATTCTACCAAGTCGAACAAAAATCGCATTGTATCTTGCGCATTGTCCATACCATTCATTGTTTCAAATAATGGAACTATATCAAACGTTATTTTCTTATCTGCCCAACCACACCATCTAAAAAGAGCATATACAAACAAGATGGAAAAAATATCTTCAGAATTACTAATGATATATCTATTACAACCTTCCTCTCCGTTTTTATCTTGTATAGTTTGTAATTGAAGGATATTCTTAATAGTATCCTTTACTATTTCTTCTTCATAGTCATTAGGGTCTAATTGTAAATTCTCGTGAAGCAAAATACCAATTAGCTTTTTTTCAGAAAGTTCACTAAGGTCTTCCTTAATAAATCCTTTCCTTTTAAGAACCTCTACCATAACCTTAGTATGCATACTATGGTCTTGACGTATATCTATTGTAGCAAAATGAACTTTAAATATTTTCACTTTGTCAATAAAACGCTCTAAATCTTTTAAATAAAGTCCTTGATATTTTTCAATCAAGATTAGTCTAATTTCCTCAAGGGGAATTATCAAATCTTCATACCCAATATCTTTTAAACTATCGAACATTGCGATATACAGATTGGAGCGTAATTTCTGCAATGGCTCTTGTACATCTTTAAAAGTAAGTTTATGCAAAAGACTCTTTAGCTCATTGTAATAACATTTCATTAATGTTAAACGAAGCTCATTCATTACATCTCTAGT
The DNA here is from genome assembly GCF_963974015.1 of uncultured Maribacter sp. GTDB lineage: Bacteria > Bacteroidota > Bacteroidia > Flavobacteriales > Flavobacteriaceae > Maribacter. The sequence goes on from NZ_CAXBBZ010000015.1 coordinate 19,649, forward strand.
AATATCTGCTGTTACAAACGGATTCCCATCACGGTCACCCCCTGGCCAAAATCCTAATTTTACAATATCATGATTCTCAAATTGTTTTGAACCCACACTAGCTTTTATATAGGCATACATATCACCAATTGCATCGTAATATACATTTCGTAAGGTATAAATGATGTTTTTTGCTTCGTCTAAAGGCGTAGGTTTCGTAGCATTAATTAATGAGGTAAGTCCCAATTGCTGTAAACCAACATCTATTTCATCAATTTTATCTTCAAGAATCAACGTTCTAAGATTGGTGATAATATCTAATACAGCCGGAGTGTAGAATTGTGTAGGGTGAGCTGTAAGTACAATTCTAGCACTGAAGGTGCTTAATTTATCCCAAATAGTATCCCAAGAATTATTCTTTTCAACCAATTGAAAATATTCTCTCAATGACAATGAACTAGAATGCTTATGTAATTTCGGGAAGGCTGCATCTTCAACACTATCATAAAGTACCACTTGACGCTCTACATATTGTATAATGCGAAACATAAAATCAATTTGTTCTTTTTCTGATTCTATCTCCACAAAATTTTCAAAAAAATTCTCTAGTATTTCTTTCGGATTAAGACCATTACTCAAACCTTTTTCAGATTGGTTCAGTAATAACGGTATCAACATACCTACATTCTCAATATTCTTATATGGTAAATTGAGGAATAGACTATTATAGACATTAAATTTATTTTGGACAGACTTTTTAAATTCTGCCAACCTTTCTTGTTGTTGCATATTTCAAAAACTTTTGGCCATACCATTATGGCAAACTTGATAAATTTCGAATATAAATATCGCTATTCCAAGAGAATTTAGAGAATCATTAGACCGAAATATCATTTTACTAGAAGTATACCACAAAATAGTATGTATTGACAACAAATATTCCAAAATACAGGCAAAGCTATCTACATTTACAATGTAATCAAGTAAATAAAATTTTCATTTTCATATAGTGTTCTCGTAAAAGAGTCTTGTTCTAAAAGCAGGACTCTTTTTAGTTTTATGAAGTATTGGCCATACCATACTTAGAAAAACTCCCTATACTGCAGCACCCTAAAATCTATCGTGTTGAATTCGGCATTTTTGCGCTTCATTCTCTTATAACTTTCGAGACTACCTACTGCTCTATTCGCAGCGCCAGAAGGGGCGATTAACGAAAACGTTTTTATTTTGTTTTTGGTAATAGGATGTATAAACCGATGTATCCGAGGAACAGTATTTGAAATATTCTCCAATAATACATCATATTCCTTTAAATGTTTCCTGAAAAAATATTCAGGTCCGTTTTTACTATTTCCACCTGTAAAAAGAAGTATTTTCACCTTAGGATACTTTTCTAAATAATCGAGTACATTTCGTAAAGCGACATTCTGCATACCAATATCCGAAGCATCAATTTTCTTACGCTCAGCCGATGCTACAATATCACAAACACCTATATGCCTTTGCTTTAAAAATGATTTACGTTGTTCAATGGCTTCTTGGGTAGTTTCAAACTTTAAGTTCAAATTAAATATTCTATCTAAAATCGGCCATAATTGACCATCTCTACTACCGTAGCAAAAATTAACATCACCTTCTTTTAAATCACCTGTTGTAAACCGTGGTGGCGGTAAAGTACCTACAATAAGTTTCTCCGTATTGTGGTCAATAAAAGGTTCATAAGAATGACTATGAAGAAACACTTTTTGCATTATAGGTTTATTCTCTTGAGTTCTTTTTACAGACAATTCATTCCTAAATTACTAACTTTAAGCTAAATCAAAGAAAAGGAGTTATGGGTAAAGGAGACAAAAAGTCAAAAAAGGGGAAAATATCAAATAATTCGTATGGTGCAAGAAGACCTCGAAAAATTAAAAAAAGAGCAACGATTGAGGAAAAAATAAAAGTCAATAAAAAAAAGTAACCTTATTCATCTATTCTAAAATTAAGCCCTACTTGATTTTCTTCATCTAAGGTAATCTCATAGGTATAGAAACCTATTGGTAAAGAATCAGTAAAAACTTCCGTAGGAAAATAATTTAAACTAGTAGAATCTGTTATTATGGTAAGCGAAGCAGTTGGATAAGCCTTTTCAAACTCGATATATTCAGAAAATTTACCACCTTCGATATTTTCATAGACCGTGTCATTTTTAGCTACACGAACTTCACTAAAAAATAGACTCGTACTGTTCTGAATACGAATATTTACCATGCTCAAATTATCGTCCCTATCAGTACAAGAGAAGAATAAACCTATGCAAAAAAAAGAAAGTAATAATACCCGTTTCATATACGCTATTTAAGTATAGCTAATAACGCAGAACCGTAGATAATATTTTATCTAATGAATACAGGTTCGTTTTGCTTTATGGTATGCTCTTGACTGAATTCGTAACCATCTAAATTGAAACATTTGATATCTTCTAAGGTTTTCGCATTAGAATCTAATATATAACGTACCATAGAGCCTCTTGCTTTTTTTGCAAAAAAACTGATAATTTTTAATTTATCATTCTTCCAATCTTTAAATATGGGCGTAATAATTTCAGCTTTTAAATTCTTTGGCTGTAACACACTGTAGTATTCATTACTTGCCAAATTAATAAGCAACTCGCCCTCTTCCATTTCATTGTTCAAATATTCGGTAAGTCTATTGCCCCAATACTCATACAGACTCTTCTTTCTTCCTACTTTCAACGAGGTGCCCATTTCTAAACGGTAAGGCTGCATTAAATCGAGCGGTCTTAAGATACCGTACTGACCAGATAGAATTCTAAGTGTTTTTTGAAGACCTTCTATTTTATCATCGGATAAAGTATATGCATCTATGCCTTGGTACACATCGCCATTAAAAGCATAAATTGCCTGTCTAGAATTCTCGGGTGTAAACGGAATTTCAAAATCTTGATTCCGTTGCCAATTCAACTGTGCCAAATTATCTGAAATAGACATTAGCTCAGCCAACATTTTTGGTTTTTTCTTTGCCAAAAGCTTGTTCAACTTCTCGGCATCATCTATAAACTCTGGCGATGTATATTCAGTAGTTGGAAGTTCACTTTCGTAATTCAATGATTTAGCCGGTGAAATAACAATTTTCATAGTGTACTTTTTAAGTATGCCCAAAAATAAAAAGGAATTATAGGAAGACCTACTAAAGATAAAAAAGAGTTTAAATAGCGTTATCGAAGAATCTTATTCTGTACTACTCTTACTGTAATTACGCCATTTCTCTATTGCATTTGTCATATCTTCTGGCACTACTGAATCAAAACTCATGTGCTCACCTGTAACAGGATGTATAAATCCCAAAGTTTTAGCATGCAATGCCTGCCTTGGTAATAATTTAAATGTATTATCTACAAATTGCTTGTACTTCGTAAATGTGGTACCCTTTAAAATTCTATCACCACCATATCGTTCGTCATTAAACAATGTGTGACCAATATATTTCATATGAACACGTATTTGATGTGTTCTACCTGTTTCTAGTTTACAAGAAACTAAGGTTACATAACCCAATCGCTCAAGTACTTTAAAATGGGTAACTGCCTCTTTACCTTCTTCACCTTCTGGAAAAACGTGCATTTGCAATCGATTCTTAGGATTTCGACCTACATGACCAACAACAGTACCTTCATCTTCCTCAATATTACCCCAAACCAAAGCAATATATTCACGTTCAGACGTCTTGTCAAAAAATTGTTTTGCCAAATGGGTCATGGCTGCTTCAGTCTTGGCTACTACCAATAACCCAGAAGTATCCTTATCTATTCTGTGAACCAAACCAGGTCTTTCATTACTATTTGCCGGTAAATTATCTGAATGAAAAATAAGTGCATTTATCAAGGTACCAGAATAGTTACCATGACCTGGATGAACCACCATACCTGCTGGCTTATTTACAACCAATAAGACGTCGTCTTCGTAAACAATATCTAATGGAATTTCTTCAGGAACCAACAAAAACTCATGTGGCGGGTGCTCAAACAACACCTTTACCTCATCACCTGCCTTAACCTTATAATTCGATTTTACAATCTCGCCATTAACCCAAACATGACCGTCTTTAGCAGATTGTTGAATTTTGTTTCTAGTAGCATTTTCAATGAAATTCATTAAAAATTTATCTACTCTTAAAGGTACTTGTCCTTTAGATGCTACAAAGCGGTAATGTTCAAAAAGTTCACCATCTTCATTCTCCGGTTGCTCTATATTCTCCATTTATTGTTCTGATTCAGCTTTTATGATGGCACGTTCAGTTATGGCACCATTACCACAAATCAATTCTATCTTTGATGTTTTAGGTAGTTTATCTCCCGGCTTTATATACTTTCCTTTAAACTTTAATTGATAGACCATGTCTTTTCCTAATTCGTCTACGTAGGTTACACGTTCCACATCTAAACCTACCGCTTTCAACATTGAAGAAGCATTACGTTTAGTGACTTGAATTATTTTTGGCACGGTTACTTTTTTATATCCTGAAGGATTAACCGTTAAATATATTTTTCTATTTGTCTTTACTTTAGCTCCGGCTTCAGGGTCTTGAGTAATAATAGAAAATCTTGGGTAATCTGGATTATAATTTGCAGAATCCAACACTTCATACCTAAGCCCGGCTTCTTCAATCGATTTTCGCATTTCCATAACCGACTTTTTAGAAAAGTCAGGTACTTCAACAAATTCTCCATGGTTTGTAGTGCTGTTAAGATATCTCAACACAAGAAAAACCGTTACTACCAATACCAACAGCGCAAGACCTAATTGAATTAAAAATGTCTTACTTTTTAAAAAATTGAAAAAATTCCTCATACATATTATTTGACCCGACAAATATAGTAAATGCCCTCATACCATTTAACTGCTTCGATCTATAGTTACATCAATACCAAAATCAATAATGTTTAAATTTATGCACTCAGTTTTCTTTTTTATTTTATGTCAATACTTCATCTTTGTCCTAACTATTTTTAATAGACCATACAGATGAAAAAAAATATTGCAATTATAATGGGCGGTTATTCTAGCGAATATAAAATATCGCTTAAAAGTGGTAATGTGGTCTATAACTACTTAAATAAGGAAAAATTCAATCTATTTAGAATTCACATTTTCAAAAACAAATGGGTTTATGTAGATGATTCTGAAAAGGAGACTATGATTGATCGTAATGATTTTTCTATTCCCTTGAACGATACCTCAATAAAATTCGATTGCGTTTTTAATGCAATACATGGTTCACCTGGTGAGGACGGACTCATGCAAGCTTATTTTGAATTATTAGGACTTAAGCACACTTCTTGCAACTTTTATCAAGCAGCACTGACTTTCAATAAAAGAGACTTATTAAGTGTTCTAAAACCTTATGGTATTAAATCGGCACCTTCATATTATTTAAATATGGGCGATGATATTAATGAAACCGATATTATCAATACGGTAAAACTGCCTTGTTTTGTAAAAGCAAATAAATCTGGCAGCAGTTATGGCATAACCAAAGTGTATAAAAAAGAAGAATTAAAAAGTGCAATAGAAATAGCTTACAAAGAAGATGATGAAATAATAATAGAAGGCTTCCTTGAGGGAACAGAAGTTTCTGTAGGTGTTCTAAAATTGAAGGGGGCGACAACAGTTTTTCCCATAACAGAAATCGTCACTGAAAATGATTTCTTTGATTACGAAGCTAAATACGAAGGCAAGTCACAAGAAATTACACCCGCAAGAATTAATCAAGTACAGCTAGAAAAAGTAACAGCCGTAGCTAAAAAAATATATAACGTTCTTAAGATGACAGGTTTTTCTAGAAGTGAATTCATTTTTATCGGAGACGAACCTTTCTTATTAGAAATGAATACTACACCTGGCTTAACAACAGCAAGTATATTACCGCAACAAGCTAAAGCAGCTGGTATTGAACTAGGTATGTTATTTGAATATGCCATAACAGAGGCATTGTCTTAAAATACCTATATTTAAAAAGTAAAACCTATCTATGAGACGAGCAATTTTCCCCGGTTCTTTCGACCCTTTAACATTAGGCCATCATGATATCATCATGAGAGGCATCACGCTATTTGACGAAATAATTATTGCCATAGGAAAAAATGCCGATAAGAAATATATGTTCAGTTTAGAAAAACGTATGCAATTTATTGAAGAGGCTTTTAAAGATGTGCCTTCAATTAAAGTGAAAACATACCAAGGTTTAACGGTAGATTTTTGTAAGAAAGAGGAGGCAAATTTCATTTTGAGAGGTCTAAGGAATCCCGCAGATTTTGAATTTGAGAAGGCAATTGCGCATACGAATAGAAAATTATCCGAAATAGAAACCGTTTTTTTATTGACTTCATCGGGCAAATCATACATTAGCTCTTCTATTGTGAGAGACGTAATTCGCAACAATGGGGACTACACTGGCTTAGTGCCAAATTCTGTAAGAAAGTAGGTCCCGAAAGTAATTTCACATTATAAAAGTACTCGTCAACAACCATTCTAGATAAAATCACCACAATTACATACTTCTCGGTTAGGGTTCCTAATAAGTTATTTGGAAAATTCCCTCTATTTATGCTTTAGTCATAAAAGAGTCCTTCATTTTCATTAGATTGGATTGTCAAATTCCTTCTTCCATAGCTATAATCAATACGAATTTTAAACTTATAAGTGCTTCACCTAGATGGTAAGCAAATTTTCAATTTGACCTAAGCCAAAGAGAAGGCAAAAAGTTTATTTAATTTGTTCCTGCATTAACTCAAGAATTATAGACACGGTTAAAATATAGCTTTATAACCAAAAACCAAATTGAAGCAATAAATGAAAAATCACAGTAGTGAGTTGTTCTAATAAAGCTAGCAAATTTAAAATTCATTTCAATAAAAAGCAGCAAATCCTACCCATTAAGTAAATTAAAATCAGTTATACAACAATATTTTACCAATTCACAACAATTATAATACTATCCTACACTTTACTCTTACTATTGTAAGAAATTACATCAGAATGATAAAAGTCCCCCAAACATCAAATACCTCTTATATCATAAGTCAATTGCCTACACCAACAGCTTTTATTGATACTGATTATAATATTGTTTATACATCTAATAAATGGAAGGGTATATTTTGTCTTAATAACGAGAATTATAAATCAAAAAGTTTATTTAAAGTTTTTCCACATCTAAGCCCTAAGTGGAAAATGGTATTAGAAAGTTGTTTTGAAGGAAACCCTCAACCTATGGGTATTCATAAAGCTAATAATATCAATAAAGAAGAATTATGGTTCGAGTGGTCAAATGTTCCTTGGTACGACTCTGATGAAAACATTATTGGCGCCATTATTCAATTAAGTGATATAACCGATTCTATCAACAACGAATTAGAATTAAGAAAGAAAGATCTACAGCTACAGCAACAGGCCGAGATAACCAAAATTGGCCGATGGGAATATGATTTAAAAGACAATAAACTTACCTGGTGTACAACTACGAAGGCTATACATGAGGTTCCACCGCATTTCATCCCTAACATTGAAAATGCACTTTTCTATTATAAAGAAGGTCATAGCAGAAACGCCATCTCGATGGCTCTTTTTGAGGCTCAAGATAATGGTAAAGCATGGAATAACTTAAAACTACAAATTATAACAGCAAATGGTAATGAAAAATGGGTTATGGCTAGTGGCAAACCTGTTTACAATAAAGGTGAATTGGTTGGCTTAGTGGGTACTTTTCAAGATATTCATGACCAAGTTGAAGCTGACATTAAATCTTTGGATAACGAAAAATTATTAAGAACCTTAATTGACAACCTACCAGTCAATGTTTACATAAAGGATACCGAATCCAGAAAAATTTTAGTCAATAAAGCTGAATGTGAATTTTTAGGCGTTGATAATCCTGAGGATATTTTAGGAAAAAGTGATTTTGAACTATATCCAGAAGAATCAGCAATTAAGTCGCGTGAAGAAGACTTGAGGGTAATGAGCACATTAAAACCCATTATCGGTAAAGAAACTAATAAAATAAAATTAGATGGCAAGGAAACGTCCTTTCTTAGCTCAAAAATACCTTTACTAAACAATAAAGGAATTGCTTATGGCCTTGTAGGTATTAGCTTAGATATTTCTAAATTAAAAGAGAAAGAATCTGAATTAAGAAATATAATTAACATAGCATCCATTCAGAATAAAAAACTTCTGAATTTTGCTCACATTGTTTCACATAACTTACGATCACATTCAGCTAATTTTTCAATGTTATTAAACTTTTTAGAAAGTGAAAATGATGAAGAGGAAAAAGTTCGAATAATAGGAATGCTAAGTGAGGCTTCTAATAATTTATTAGATACACTAGATAATTTAAACGATGTTATTTCCATAAACACTCACACCAACATAGAGAAGCAAAAAATAAACCTATATGACAAAGTTATAAATGTTAATCAAAATCTGATTTCGTATCTTATTAATAATAAGGCAACAATAAAAAATAATATTCCTTCAAATTTCAATGTAAAGGCTGTACCGGGTTATTTAGATAGTATTTTAACAAATTTCATAACAAATTCGGTCAGGTATAGGGATTTAAATAGAACACCGGTTATTACTTTAAGTGCATATAAAAAGAACAACTACTCTATTTTAACAATTTCAGACAATGGTTTAGGTATAGACCTTAAAAAGCATGGTAAAAAATTATTTGGTATGTACAAAACCTTTCACGACCATAAAGATGCTAAAGGAATTGGACTTTACATTACCAAAAACCAAATTGATGCCATGAATGGTAAAGTGGAAGTTACTAGTGAAGTAGGAAAAGGAACAGAATTTAAAATATTCTTTAATGAAAAAGATTAGTGATATTACCATAATTGATGATGACGCAATAACAGTTTTTGGTTTACGTAAATTAATTTCTTGCACAGTAGATTGTGACTCAATAATATCCTATGGTAATGGATTATTAGCATATGATGGAATAAAGAAAAAGTTAAAACAAAAAGAGCGAATTCCTCAAATAATCTTTTTAGATATTAACATGCCTATTATGGATGGTTGGGAATTTTTGGAAGCTTTTATAAAGCTCCCAATATCTGACAAAATAAGAATCAACATTGTTACATCTTCAATCGACCCTTTTGACAAACAGCAATGGGAATTTTATAAAAATAAAAGTCACCATTTAATCACATTCAACCTAAAACCGATTGATAGGAATAAAATTGAAGAGATCACCAAAATTTTATAAGCAATAAAGTATTGATTATTTTAGCTGAACTAATTTAGGTTACCTCTTAAAATACATGTTCGGTAATGAGAATACTACAACTATCACTCCTTTTAGTTTTATTGATTTCTTGCGAAAAAAAAATAGAACATACCAAAGCTGCTTTTCCTACACCATTCGAAATTTCGAATAAGTCTGAAACTGCTACCTACGAGCAGGTAGTTAAATTTTACCTAGAGTTATCCAAAGAATTTTCTAGCATAAATTTGCAAACTATTGGCACAACCGATAGTGGTAAACCTTTACATTTAGTAACCTTTAGTGCACAAGGTGATTTTGATTATAAAAAATTAAGCGAAGATCATACTTTAATACTTATTAACAATGGCATACATCCCGGTGAAAGTGACGGCATTGATGCCACGATGTTATTGTTTCGAGACTTAGCAACCAAAAAAATCAAAACACCCAAGCATACTATCGTTTCTACCATACCAATTTATAATATTGGAGGGTCATTAAATCGAAACAGCACTTCAAGGGCAAATCAAAATGGACCAAAAGAGTATGGGTTTCGAGGTAATGCCAAAAATTATGACCTCAATAGAGATTTCATTAAAACAGATACGAAAAACGCTGAAACGTTTGCTCAAATATTCCATCTTGTTAATCCAGATGTTTTTATTGATAATCATGTAAGCAATGGTGCAGATTATCAATATACACTGACCCACTTATTTACACAACATAATAAGCTTGGCGGAAAATTAGGAGAATATGTTCATGAAAGGTTAATGCCACAGCTAAAAGATTCACTTTTAAAATCCGACTGGGAAATTACACCTTATGTAAATGTCTTCAATAAACCGCCAGAATTAGGGTTTCAACAATTCATGGACTACCCAAGATACTCTAGTGGTTATACCACTTTATGGAATACTTTAGGAATGATGGTAGAAACCCATATGTTAAAGCCATACGATAAACGTGTAGAAGGCACTTATGAATTGATGCTTAAAATGATTTCCATTGCTGAAAAAGACGGTATCGAAATCAGGTCTCTACGCGATAATTCGACAAACTTATTCAAGGAAGATGATTATTACCCAATTACATGGCAGCTAGATACTACTAAAGTGTCTAAATTTAATTTTAAAGGATACAAAGCAGATACTATTGTAAGCAAGGTAACTGGTTTACCAAGATTAAAGTTCAATCGTGATATGCCCATTGAAAGTGAAGTAGCATACCAAGATTATTTTAAAGCATCTGATTCGGTGAAAATTCCTAATGCTTATATTATAGGTAAACAGTGGCAAAATGTTATTAAGAGATTAGATTTGAACCACATAACGTATTCCACACTCAAAAATGACACAGTCATAAAGGTTGAAGCGTACAGAATAGCTGATTATGAAACGGTTTCAGCGCCATACGAAGGTCACTACTTGCACTATAACACTACACTAAGTTCAATAGAAACCAGTGTAAATTTTCATTCAGGGGATCTAGTGGTACCCACAAATCAATCAGGAGTTAGATATATTTTAGAAACATTAGAGCCAGCTGCCGTAGATTCATTTTTTAATTGGAATTTCTTCGATACTATTCTACAGCAAAAAGAAGGTTTTTCTCCTTATGTATTTGAAGACACTGCACTTTTAATGCTAGAAAACGATTCTGTTTTAAACAATACGTTTTTGAACAAAAAGAAACTTGACGCCAATTTTAACTCTAACTGGTATCTACAGTTAGATTGGTTGTTTAAACAAAGTAATCTCTATGAGAAAGCCCATTTACAATATCCTATTTATAGAATAGTAAATTGAAATTAATCGCCTTCAAACAAAATTTTAATATTCACGTATGAATTTAAAAGTGCCTTTTGAATTTTAACAGGACCTTTCCATTTTACTTTTACAATTCCTTCCTTTTTCTCTGGCTTTAGTTTGCCAGTGTAATCGGTCTTCATTGCATACCAATGAACTTGTTTAAGCGTAATTATTCCGTTATTTTTAAATATATGGTAAGTGGTTCTTAAAAAATTTTCAATTTTAAGTCCTTTTACTCCTGTTTCTTCCTCTACTTCTCTAATGGCGCAATCTTCTATTGATTCGCCTTTATCCAATTTACCTTTTGGCAAGTCCCATTTATCATTTCTATATATAAATAGTACTTTACCTTTATCGTTGGTAACTACACCACCGGCCGCAACTACTAATGGAATTTCTTTAGTGAACTTCTTTAAAATTTCTTCATGATTTGGGTGGTAGATGTATGCAGATTCTAACTTTCCCTTCTTCAAAGACCTAATTGCCTCTTGTATAGAATCCTGATTTAGTAAAAAATACTCCCCATTTGCCGTTTCGGAGAGTTTATTTGTTAAAATCAAAGGCAATTCATTAACAAAAACTTTATACATTTGCGTCATGGTTTTAGACAAAAACACGGCTAAAAAAACAGCAGAGCTTCTGCTGCAAATTAATGCAATAAAATTGAAACCGGAAAATCCTTTTACTTGGGCTTCTGGTTGGAAATCTCCAATTTATTGCGATAATAGAATTTTGCTATCTTATCCTATCATCAGAAACTATATTCGAGATGAAATGGCCAAGCAAGTTGAACAATTATATGGCAGGCCAGATTGTATCGTTGGTGTTGCTACAGGGGCAATTGGTATCGGTGCATTAGTAGCAGATAAATTAAATCTCCCTTTTGTTTATGTGAGACCAGAACCAAAATCTCATGGTAGGCAAAATCAGATTGAAGGCCACTTAGAAGCACATCAGACCGTAGTTGTCATCGAAGACTTGATTAGCACAGGAAAAAGTAGCTTGAACGCAGTAGACGCTTTAAGGGCTATTGATGCTAATGTAAAAGGTATGCTGGCTATTTTCACTTATGGTTTTGAAACCGCCTTGAAAAATTTTCAAGACAAAAATACCGAACTACATACTTTAAGTAGCTACGAATATCTTATAAAACAAGCTTCTGATTCAGGGTATGTGAAAGAAGATCAGCTAAAAACGTTAATGGAATGGAGAAAAGATCCTTCACATTGGACAAACAAATAATTTATGTTTATAGAAACACCAAAAGCTCAAGTATCAAAAAGTAAAGAAGATACTTTCAACTTTTTAAACGAATTATCAAACTTTAGACAATTAATGCCTGAAAATATTAGCAAGTTCGAAGTTTTAAATGAAAATAGATTTTTGTTCGCTTTAAAGGGAATGCCAGAGATAGTCTTAGAGAAAAAAGAGCAAACTCCATTTAACAAACTTATTTTAGGTGCTGCGAGCGAAAAACTTCCTTTTACTCTAACTGCAGATATTATTGAATTAGAAAATGATAAAAGTGAAGTGGTATTAAGTTTTTCAGGTGAATTCAATTCGATGATGGCAATGATGATAAAAACACCTATAACAAACTTTATAAATACGCTTTCAACTAATTTAGAGAAGATTTAATACTGAAGTTGTATTTCTTTTAATCCAAATTCTTGAAGGCTTCCGTTTTCTAATTTCACTTTAAGCTTTCCATTTTTGGCGACTCCTTCTATAACACCTTCAATATGTTCATCCTTTTTAATTATAAAAGTGCTCTTCACTCCTATTTTAAATAATTGAGAGTGGTATTGTTTATACAATTCATTTTCAGCAGTTAAAATAGACCTATTTAACTGTTGATGTAAATTTTCAATGATAGCGTAAAACACTGAATCAAGATTAAAATCACGCCCCATTATCTTCTTTAAAGAAGAAGCATTTGGAGCATTTTTAAATTTAACTTGATTTACATTTAACCCTAACCCAATTATACTTCGTTTTATTTTTGAACCAGAAATAATATTTTCAATTAAAATACCTCCTATTTTTAAATTACCTGACAGAATGTCGTTAGGCCATTTCACCTTCAAATTCGGAATATTAAATTGATTTAAACTCTCTAAAATACTTAATGAAACACAAACATTCATTAGATATAAATGGTCTACGGTTATCCCAATATTTTTTTTCAATATACTGACTGTTAGATTTTTACTATTTTCTGACTCCCATTTTGAATTTAATTGACCTCTACCGGAGGTTTGATTTTCAGTAAGTATAATAGTGAAATCTTGTAAATCTTTTTTAGCAGATAATTCTTTCAAATAGGTATTAGTAGACTCCGTGGCATCAAGTTTGATTATTTGCATTTACAGTACTTATCGTGAATCTTTAATGTATTGTTAAAAACTAGGCATAAAAGAACAAAAAAATAATAACTTTGTAAAAACTAAAATTTTTGAATGCAGGAAAGTAAAGCTAGCGTAGATGAGTTAATTGCATTAATCATACAGGGAGTTGACGAAGTTAAAGGGCAAAATATAAATCTATTAGATTTAAGAGAAATTGAGAATACCGTTTGTGATTACTTCATTATTTGTAACGGTACCTCTAACACGCATGTAAATGCAATCGTAGGATCAATCCAAAAAACAGTAAGCAAAGCGATTCAAGACAAGCCTTGGCACGTAGAAGGCGAGGATAATGCTGAATGGGTATTAATGGACTACGTAAATGTAGTGGTTCATGTATTTCAAAAGCAAGTTCGAGAATTCTACGACATAGAAGGCTTATGGGGTGATGCGAAGTTCACAACCATAGAAAGCAGCGTTAATAATTAAAAAATTAAAATGGCAAAAGAAAACAAAACAAGTCCGAATAAACCAAAGTTCAGTTCTTGGTGGATTTATGGATTAGTAGCAGTATTACTTATAGGATTTCAATTATTCAATAGTGATGATTTAGCAAGTACTAATAAAACTACTACTTCAGAACTTCAACAGTATTTAAGAAATGGTGATGTCAAAAAGATTTTGATTATCACTAACACCAATCAGGCAAAAGTTTTCTTGACCGACGAGGCTATTTCTAAAGAAGTACATAAAGATGTTAACGAGAAATCTTTTTTACCCACATCAGATAACGTACCGCAATACACCTTGGACTATGGTGATCTTCAAATTTTTCAAAACGAGATAACCGAAATAAAAAAGGAAAACAATCTACCTACCATTATTGAATTTGGGAAAGAATCTACAGCCATTTTAGATTTCCTACTTTCCCTATTGCCATTTGTTTTGATTATTGGTATTTGGATATATTTAATGCGAAGAATGTCCGGCGGTGGAGGCGGCGGTGCAGGTGGCCAAATTTTTAACATCGGAAAATCTAAAGCTAAATTATTCGATGAGAAGACCGATACAAGAACATCATTTAAAGATGTTGCCGGTCTAGAAGGTGCAAAAGAAGAAGTTGAAGAAATTGTTGACTTTTTAAGAAACCCAGATAAATACACCTCTCTAGGAGGAAAAATTCCTAAAGGTGCATTATTAGTAGGACCCCCAGGAACAGGTAAGACCCTTTTGGCTAAAGCTGTTGCTGGTGAAGCAAAAGTTCCGTTCTTTTCACTTTCTGGCTCAGATTTCGTAGAAATGTTCGTAGGTGTTGGTGCATCTAGGGTAAGAGACTTATTCAAACAAGCTAAAGACAAATCGCCAGCTATCATCTTCATTGATGAAATTGATGCTATTGGTAGAGCTAGGGGTAAAAATAATTTTACAGGTTCAAATGATGAACGTGAAAATACACTTAACCAATTATTGACTGAAATGGACGGTTTCGGCACCAATACAAATGTAATTGTATTGGCAGCGACCAACCGTGCAGATGTATTGGATAAAGCTTTAATGCGTGCAGGTAGATTTGATAGACAGATTTATGTTGATTTACCGGACATTCGTGAACGTAAAGAAATTTTTGAAGTTCACTTAAGACCTATAAAAACCGCAGAAACACTTGATTTAGATTTCTTGGCAAGACAAACTCCAGGTTTCTCCGGTGCAGATATTGCCAACGTTTGTAACGAAGCCGCTTTAATTGCAGCACGAAAAGAAAAGAAAGCTGTTACTAAGCAAGATTTCTTAGATGCCGTTGACAGAATCGTTGGTGGTCTTGAAAAGAAAAACAAAATAATCACTCCAGGCGAAAAAGAGACCATTGCTTATCATGAAGCAGGTCATGCTACCACTAGTTGGATGTTAGAACATGCTGCCCCATTAGTAAAAGTAACCATTGTACCTAGAGGACAATCCTTAGGTGCCGCTTGGTATTTACCAGAAGAGCGTTTAATTGTACGACCTGAGCAAATGTTGGACGAGATGTGTGCAACTATGGGCGGTAGGGCTGCTGAGAAAGTTATTTTCAACAAAATATCTACTGGTGCTTTAAGCGATTTAGAAAAAGTTACCAAACAAGCTAGGGCAATGGTAACCATCTATGGCCTTAATGATGAAATAGGTAACATTACCTATTACGATTCAGCAGGACAAGATTCTTATGGTTTTTCAAAACCTTATAGTGAAGATACCGCTCGAAAAATAGATGCTGAAATATCTAAAATTATAGAGGAGCAATATCAAAGAGCTATTAAAGTTCTTACCGATAACAAAGACAAATTAACGACCTTGGCCGAAAGATTATTGGAGAAAGAAGTTATCTTTAAAGAGGATTTAGAAAAAATATTTGGAGTAAGAAATTTCGAAAAAGATATTTTAGCTCTAGAAAACAAAAAAAAACTTGAAAAGATAAAAGATTCAGATTCCAAAACAGAAGAACAAGAAATTACAAATAATAAATAATATTGCAGTATTTTAGATTTGAAATTGTTTTAAAAAAATAAATGGGGCTTTTAGATATTTTATTTGGTGGTGGCAAGAAAAAGGTTTCGAAAGAAACTGCGGAAACGCGAGGTGACCATATGCCAGATTTAAATATTCCTGTTGATGAAAAATTCACAATTCACTTCAAACAAAACGGAGGTAAATTTATTTATTGTACATCAGATTTAGAGGTATCTAGGGCATTACAAAATATAATTGACGAGAATAATTGGCAAAGCGAACCCTTTTACGTTTTAAATAAACGACTCGCAGAAAAATTTGCAAAGGAACCTATTTCTTTTACAGATAAAGCAAAACAGAGTGAGGTGTTCTTTACTACTTGTGAACATCTCATTGCCCAAAACGGTAGTATTCTCGTTTGCTCCAATCAATTGCACGAGAAAAAAGTTAATGAGCTTCCAAGTAATCTTGTAGTTTTTGCCACCACTAGTCAACTTGTAGAATCAATTGGTGAAGGCTTAAAGACTATTAAGAAGAAATACGGTCAAAAAATTCCTGGTAATATAACTACATTAAAACACTTCAAAGCTACCGAAGAAAACTCAGATGATTTTCTAACATATGGTAGTAGCACTAAAAATCTTTATCTTTTACTTTTGGAAGATTTATAGTATGAAAGAAATTTTAAGAAGGTCGTTAACAGGGGCTGTCTATATTATTTTATTATTATCAGCAGTTTTCCTCAGTTCCGATGCTTTCGACTTCTTGTTTATGACTTTTGGCTTAGCCTGCTTGTACGAGTACAAAAAATTGGTAGGCTTAAGAGGATATCATATTTTCGCTGCATATTTGGCACTTTGGTGGGTATTTATTTATTTAGTAAAAGACCAACAAATAATAAACATTTTAATGGTAATCACAATTATTGTTGATGTTTACCTCCTTATTAATCTATTTTCTAAAAAACCTATAAAATTAACTACACTAAAAAAATTCATCATCGGCCTTTTTTATATAGGTGGCGGTTGTATATTTCTGACCATGATACCTTATAAGAATGATGCATTTGCAAAACTTCTTATAATGGGCATATTTATTTTAATTTGGGTTAATGATTCTTTTGCATACTTAGTGGGTAAAAGTATAGGTAGAACGAAATTATTTCCATCAGTTTCTCCTAAAAAAACTATTGAAGGAACCGTTGGTGGTTTTATATTTGCACTTGGCGCAGCCTATATAATTGCTACGCAAGAAGAATTAATTAGTCCTGTACAATGGATGATACTGGCAACAGTAATAGTCATTGCCGGTAGTTTAGGCGATTTAATAGAATCAAAATTTAAAAGAGCTGCAGGTGTTAAGGATAGCGGTGCTATCTTGCCAGGTCATGGCGGTATGCTAGACCGTTTAGATAGCTTAGTATTTGCAGCGCCATTTGCATATTTAACTTTAAATATATTTAGTTATGTTTCATAGAGAAGGACAAAAAATCATATTGTTTTCTTTTTGTTTAGTAGGGATAAGTGTAATCCTAGCTCATTTCTTTATTGACTTATCATGGTTAAAATTAACCGTTCAATTAATTGGCTTAGTTGTAATTATAACGATTCTTCAGTTTTTTAGAAACCCTAAAAGAATAGCAGTAAAGAATTTTAATGAAATTCTCTCCCCTGTTGATGGTAAGGTGGTGGTTATTGAAGAAGTTTTTGAAAAAGAATTCTTTAACGATAAAAGAAAACAAGTGTCTATTTTCATGTCTCCTGTAAATGTACATGTTACTAGATACCCAGCTAGCGGTAGCATTACTTTTTCAAAATATCATCCTGGTAAATTTTTAGTTGCATGGCATCCAAAGTCAAGCGAGGAAAATGAAAGGACGACTGTGGTTATAAAGACTCCTAAATTTGGCGAAATATTATATCGCCAAATTGCTGGTGCCATGGCTAGACGAATTATCAATTATGCCGAGAAAGGCGAAAGCGTGCAACAGGGCGACGATTCAGGTTTTATTAAATTTGGTTCTAGGGTTGACTTATTCTTACCTTTAGATTGTCAGATAAATGTAAAACTTAACCAAAAAGTAAAAGGTGCCGGAACTTGTATAGCTACTTTTGTTGACCCAAATGAAAAAGAAGAAATCACAAACTAAATTTGAAGAGGCAGTAGGTTTTGTAAATAGTTATACCGAACCTATACCCGCAGATGTGATTCTTAAACTCTACGCATATTACAAGATCGCAAATGATAATTTTGACAATCCTGGCAGCAAGACTCCACTTAT
This sequence comes from uncultured Maribacter sp., assembly GCF_963974015.1. Taxonomy (GTDB): domain Bacteria; phylum Bacteroidota; class Bacteroidia; order Flavobacteriales; family Flavobacteriaceae; genus Maribacter. The sequence goes on from NZ_CAXBBZ010000015.1 coordinate 37,840, forward strand.
CAATGCTTTTAAGGCAAATGCCTTATTTCAAGCTAAGAACATGAATAAAAAGAAAGCAATGAAATCTTATATAGAATTGGTTGAAAAAGAATTGAAATAATATTAAAACATTTATTCTAAATGCAAGATAAAACCTTGACTGTGAACATTATCTATACTAATATTCACGTCTTTTTCTAAATATTTTCGAAGGCGTGTAATAAATACATTCAAGCTTTTTTTATTAAAATAATCATTATTCCCCCATAACTTGATCAATATATCTTTATGACTGCATAGGACATTTTGACGTAATACTAAATAATGGAGTAATTCACTTTCTTTAGTTGTCAAATGAAATATTTCATCGTTAAATACAAGTTCTTGGTTCAATGAATTAAAAGTATATTGACCTAATTTAAAATGAAAGATATCTTCTTCAACTCTTTTTTCACTATTCAATCGATTTAATAAGTTCTCTATCCTAATTACCAATTCTTCTTCATCAATAGGTTTTTTTAAATAATCAACAGCGCCTAAATAGAACCCCTTAAGCACATCAACTTTTAATGACCGAGCTGATAAAAATAAAAATGGCAAATCAGGAAATCTGTCTTTCATCTGTTCTGCTAATGAAAAGCCATCCATATCCGGCATGGTAATATCCAATATAGCTAAGTCATACTTGTTGACTTCCAAATTTTTTAAGGCACTTATTCCATTGACAAACCAGCTAATTTCAAAATTCTTCATAGAAAGATATTCTGAAAGTAAATACCCTAGATCTGCACTATCTTCTACTAAAATTATTCTATGTTTTTTCTTATTCATTACCCAGAGGTATTATTAAAGATATTTTGGTTCCTTTTCCTTTTTTACTCTCCATTAAAACTTTGCCTTTATGCTTTTCAATAACTTTTTTAACATAGCTCAATCCAAGGCCATACCCCTTTACTGTTTGAACCTCTTTATCATTTACTCTATAATATTTTAAGAATATTTTTTTCTTTTCTTCTTCAGAGACCCCTTTACCATTGTCAGAAATTTCAATGATAAACTGATTCTTGAAACTGTAGGCGTTTAATGTTATAATTGGTTGAACCGAATATTTCTTTGCGTTATCTAAAATATTATTAATTGAATTTTCTAGATGAAATTCCTCGGCATTTATTATAAAACAACCTTGTTGTAAAGTATAGGTAAAATGAACCTCTTCAATTTCAACCAATGTTGCAAACTCTTCACATAATTTCAACAAATAAGGCCTAAAATCAATTTTTTCGAGTTTTAGCACATTATTGCTAGACTCTAGATTACCCAGTTCCAAAACCTTATCAATATGCACAGAAAGTCTTTTAACCTGTTGTCTAATCATACTTAAAATCGGTTTCTGGTCCTTTAAAGCAGATTCTTCCAAAATTTTAGTTGCTAAACCAATTGAAAATACAGGAGTCTTTAATTCATGAGTTAAATTATTTATAAATTCATTGGTCGTAGTAATTACATTTCGCTGCCAGTAGTATGTTTTAAGAACCCAAATAACTGCAATACAAATACCTAAAATAAAGAGAATACTTGGCAATGTAAGTCCGTTCAATTTTGATAAAAAAAAGCTGTTAAGATTTTTGAATTGTAATTCTAAAACAACTTTCTTTTCGAATTCTTTAGGCAAATAGCCAATTAATTCAATAGGATACGATTCTATATTATCATCTAACTCGAATCTTTTAGGAGATTGAAGATAAAAAGATGAGTCTTTAGAGTGTAATGTATAGGTAAAATCGGTATCAATTCCATTATTAACAAGCTTTTCTGTGATATAGTCATTAAGAAAATATCGAGAAGCATCCTGTACACTATCAATACTATTCGTAAAGTAGGTTGTATCTTCTTTTAATGCGCTTCCTATTAAAAAAGTTAACTGATTTTCTGCCTCTAGTCCTTGGGCGATATCACTACTGACATTTCCCAATTTTGCATTAAACTGCAGTTTGGCCAAATTCAAACCAATTCTAAGATATTGATATTGAATCACCGCCAACCCAATAAGAGATACAAAAAATATGGCTATATATATGTTTCTTTTCTTCAACATGTTCCTTAAAGAAACTTAATTAGATTGGTAAATTAAGTAAACTTAATCTTTCATTAAGTCAATTAACTTTTCATTAATCTTTTTTACAAAATGGTTAATCTAAAAGTAAGGTTATACTATTAATTTAGTCGGGAGTTATAAACTTAAATTTGAGTGATTTCCAAACATTTAAAAATATTGATCACCTCTAGCAATTACGAGTTGGCCATTATTTTATCAAAACATCAAACCAAAATCATTATGATCAATAGACTACCCATACTTTTTTTATTTATTATTCTTTCAGCCTCTTATTTAAAAGCTCAGGGCTGTGTAGCTATTCGTCATTTTTCTTCTTGTGTTGGAAATAATCTTGAAAATAACATTATAAATAAAGGAGATATACAATTTGGAATGAATTACAGATATTTTAAATCATTTAGACATTTTAGAGGAACGGAAGAAGAACCTGACCGTATAACTAACAATACCGAAGTTGTTAATCATTCACATAGTACCGACTTCTTTTTAACATATGGAATTAGCGAGAGAGTATATACCAGCATCACCATACCTACCGTATTTAATTCAAGATCATCATTATATGAACATGGCAGAGAAGAACGAAATACAACCTTTTCTAGGGGCTTAGGAGACATACGCCTTGGGGTAGGTTTATGGTTATTTGATCTTGAGAAACATAAAAATGGAAACTTAGCTGTTGGCCTGGGTTTTAAATTGCCTACTGGAAACTATAATGCTTCTGATATATTTTATAATGTTGGCACAAATGACCAACCACAAACCAGACCTGTAGACCAGTCTATACAGCCAGGTGATGGAGGCTTTGGATTTACAGCGGATTTTCAATTATATCAAAAAATAGCAGAAGGCCTTTTTGGTTATGCAAGTGGCTTTTATTTATTGAACCCGAGGGAGACAAATGGAATAAGAACTTTTAGAGAAACATTGAGTCCTTTGCTTGAAAATGAGGCCATAATGGCTGTTCCTGATCAATATTCAATAAGAACGGGAATAAGTTATAGTATCGCTCCATCAATTTCATCCTCCATAGGAACACGTTTTGATTGCGTGCCAGTTAAAGATTTAATTGGCGGCAATAATGGCTTTAGAAGGCCAGGCAGTGTCTTATCTATAGATCCAGGAATAGGTTTAAATAAAAACAATTTCTCATTTAACTTAAATGTCCCTTTTGCTATTAGAAGGGAACGTACTCAAAGCATAACGGACATTCAAACAGAACAATCTACTGGAACGCCAAGACATGGTGATGCCGCATTCGCTGATTATGTTATCAACTTCGCAGTAACTTATCGCATTGCCAATAATAAAGTGAAAATTTCTCCAGATTTATTAAACGAATTTAAAAAGTAGCATTTCTACACCTGATAAAGTTAATTTATGGAGAACAAAGAAAAATTTAAAGGCAAAATCATTAGTACCTCAATCGGTATAGTCTACCTAATTTTTGGTGTATTAAAGTTTTTTCCCGATTTCAGCCCTGCTGAAGAATTGGCTACAAATACCATTCAAATTCTAACATTGGGCATTTTACCCTCTCATGTGGGTTTAATAACCTTAGCTTTATTTGAAACTTTTATAGGAATATCCCTATTGCTAAATTGGAAAAATAAAATGATAATCTATTTCGCCATTACTCATATTACTTTGACTTTTGCTCCACTATTTCTAATGCCAGAGCAAATTTTCGGTAAAAATGAATTCGCTATAACTTTATTAAGTCAGTATATTTTTAAAAACATTATCATATTAGGGGCACTATATACCTTAAAAATAGATGTAGACCTAAATGAAAAAAAAGTCAATAAGAAAAATATCTTATTCGGACTAGTAAGTGAAAAATAATAGATTTAACTCGTTTAATACTATTCGTATAAGTCATTTAAATCTGCTTCACAAAGAGCACAAAAAAGCTCATCTAGCTTTTTTGTAATATCATTAAAAAAACGCTCACCTTTATCTGCCGTTGCAAATTCTGGATTACCTATACCTGTGTCGTTACTTACTTTTGACCATTGTCTTTCTGCCCAAAGCCAGCCTTCATTAAAAGCCTTAATTTTAAATTTCTTTTCGTCACCACTGCCCCATTTATCTTTTGGCAACACCAAATCTGGTCTTAAATAAAGCATTAGACTTGTTTCCATTTCATCGGCATGGTCACCTTTTTCCTTGAAATACTGAGTTTTATCTAACATTTGAGGAAAGAAACTAAAGCTTATAAACATGTCAGGAAACAACAAGCCCAACTCTCTTACGATAGGCTTGAAATTATTGCCTCCGTGGCCATTGAACAATAATAATTTAAAAATGCCCTGCCTATTCAGAACAGTTACAATATCTTTAAGGATAGCCAATTGTGTAGAAGGGTTAAGGTTCATATCAAGATAAATATCTTTCTGCCCAGTATTTACACCAAAAGGAATTGTCGGTAAAACAATTACCTTTTTTCCCTTTCCCCATGATACCTTGGCTGCCGCTTCTACAAAACTTTTAGCTTGATAATTGTCAGTACCATAAGGCAAATGATAATTATGAGCCTCGGTTGCACCCCATGGCAAGACCGCTAACTCAAATCGTTCATCTTTTAAACTTTCCCAATTCGTTTCTGCAAGTACATAAGGTCTAATCATAGTATTAAAGATACTATTAAAATGATTTATTCAAATGAATTGCTCTTTAGAAACATGTTAAAATAATTATAGAATTAAAATTGTAAATACATAGATTCCAATTCGATACTTGTAGCTTTAACAAACTCCTAGAATGATATAAAAAAACCCCTGAAAAAAATTCAAGGGTATCTATTTTATTTAATATTGATCTTAGGATTTATACTATAAGACCTTCTTACCTGAAATTATATTGTAAAGAATAACAATTACTGCTATTACTAATAAAATATGCACTAAGCTACCAGTTGCAAGACCAGGTACAATACCTAACATACCAAGTAACCAAATAATAATACATATAACCGCTACTAACCATAAAAGACTTCTCATAATGTGTTGTTTTAGATTGTTTATATGTTAAAATTAATAGTATTGATCCAGTTCGTTTAACTCAATTCAAAGTAATAATAACTCAAATTCCGTCATGAGTAAATAATAAACACATTAAAACTAACTCATTATCAATAATTTACATTAAATTTTCTTTAAAAAAATCAATCGTTCGAGACCATGCTAATTCTGCAGCTTCCTTATCATACCGTGGTGTTGACGTATTATGAAAACCATGATTAACGTCGGGATAGAAAAATGCAGTATATTTCTTATTATTTTCTTTCAGTGCTTTTTCATATTCGGGCCACCCGGCATTAACGCGTTCGTCTAAACCTGCATATTGCAACATTAATGGTGCATTAATATCTGCAATGTTTTCCGTTGGTTGACCTCCATAAAAAGGTACAGCTGCCGCCAAATCAGGAACTTTAACTGCCATCATGTTAGAAATCCATCCACCGAAACAAAACCCTACTACTCCAATTTTACCATTACAATTTTCATTTGTCTTCAGATATTCAAACGCTGCTATGAAATCTTCCAACATTTCATCTCTATCCCTGGTCCTTTGCATTTCCCTTCCTTCATCATCATTACCAGGATAACCACCAAGCGGACTCAATGCATCTGGAGCTATCGTTATAAAACCAGCCAAGGCTGCTCTTCTTGCCGTATCCTCCACATATGGGTTTAGACCTCTATTTTCATGAACTACAACTATACCTGGCAATTTTCCGTCTGCTAATTTTGGTTTGGATAACAGTGCCTTTATCTCACCTCCGCCTTTGGGAGAATTATAGGTAATAAATTCAGAATCTAAATCGGGATTATTTTTATCTACTAAAAAAGTAGTTTCATAATTTGGCATTAAAAAACTCATCAAAGATGCCACTGTAATTCCACCTACAGCATATACGGATAGCTTTTGTACAAAATCGCGTCTTTGAATTTTATTATGCGCATATGCATCATAGAGGTCAAATACTTCTTGTTTGATATCTACTTTTCTAAGTATTTTCATTTTTCAACTTTTTCGTTCTTTACTAAATATACAAAAAATACCATATCATTCATTTAAACTTAAAACGAAAAAAGCCTCACTTCCAATGTAATAGGGATGAGGCTTCTAATTTATTTTATGGTAATTGTTATTAACTCAAACTAGCTAAACTCTTTTCTAAAGTATCTATTTTAGCTTCAGCATCTGCCAATTTTTGACGCTCTATAGTTATAACTTTTTCAGGTGCATTATTTACAAAGCGCTCGTTTGAAAGTTTTTTCTGTACGGACATTAAAAAACCTTTTGTATACTTTAATTCTTCTTTGATTTTCAAGATTTCAGCTTCAACGTCTATGGCACCCTCCATAGGCACAAAGTATTCATTACTTTTTACCCTAAATGTCAATGCACCTTCTAATTGTTCTTTTAAATAAGTTATTTTAGAAACATTGGTAAGCTTAGATATCACAACATCCCAGCGGTTACTTGCTTCCTCAGTATTTAAGACAGACAACTCCAAAGATTCTTTCATTGGAATGTTCTTGTTTTTTCTAATGGTTCTTACTCCTGCAATAACCTCAGTTGCAAAATCGAACTGATCTATTAATTCCTCATCTATTTTACCTGCCGTTGGCCATTTAGAAATCACTAGTGCTTCACTTATATTTCTTTCTGATATATGTTGCCAAACTTCTTCGGTTAAAAAGGGCATGAATGGATGTAACAATTTCAAATTCTGTTCAAATAATTGTATCACCTTATCAAAAGTTATTTTATCTATCGGCTGTTGGTAAGCAGGTTTAATAATTTCTAACAACCAAGAACTATAATCATCCCAAACCAACTTGTAAATAGACATTAAGGCGTCTGAAATGCGGAATTTATTAAAATGGTCTTCAATCTCTAATAAGGTCTTATTCAATTTTGACTCATACCATTGCAAACCTAATCTAGATGCTTCTGGCTGTGGAATATCTGCAATTTCCCATCCTTTTAATAAACGGAAACCGTTCCATATCTTATTGGCAAAATTCTTTCCTTGCTGACATAAGTCTTCATCGAACATTAAATCATTACCTGCTGCAGAGCTCAATAAAAGACCAACACGGACACCATCTGCACCGTAATCTTCAATAAGCTTTAGAGCATCTGGTGAATTTCCTAATGATTTAGACATTTTTCTACGTTGCTTATCTCGCACTAAACCGGTAAAATAAACATTTTCAAAAGGTTTCTCACCTCTAAACTCATACCCAGCAACAATCATTCTAGCAACCCAAAAGAACAGAATATCAGGTCCTGTTACTAAATCATTTGTTGGATAGTAATAGTTTATTTCCTCATTATCCGGTTCCATAATACCGCCAAAAACGCTCATTGGCCATAACCAAGATGAAAACCAAGTGTCTAACACATCTGCATCTTGTCTCAAATCACCTTCCTTTAAGGCTAAATTTCCAGATTTTTGTTTGGCAAGTTTCAAAGCATCTTCAATGTTTGCGGCAACAACGAAATCTTCTTGGCCATCACCAAAATAAAATGCCGGTATCTGCTGGCCCCACCATAATTGTCTAGAAATATTCCAATCACGAACATTTTCCATCCAATGACGGTATGTGTTCTCAAATTTCTTGGGGTACAATTTTATATCACCACTTTCCATTACAGCTTCTAAAGCCGGTTTTGCCAAATCTTCCATTTTCAGGAACCACTGTTCAGACAATTTTGGTTCTATTACCGCTTTGGTGCGCTCAGAAGTACCAACCTTATTAATATGGGTCTCTGTTTTTACCAAGAAACCCTTTTCCTCTAACTCTTTTGATATTTCTTTTCTAACGACAAAACGGTCTTGACCTTCATAATGCATTCCAAAACTATTTAAGCTTGCATCATCATTAAAGATATCTATGGTCGCCAAATTATGTTTCTCACCTAACGCTTTGTCATTTATGTCATGTGCAGGTGTCACCTTTAAACAACCTGTACCAAATTCCATATCTACATATTCATCTTCAATAATTGGTATTACCCTATTACATATAGGAACAATAACCTTTTTGCCTTTTAGATGTGTAAAACGTTCATCATTTGGGTTGATACAAATAGCGGTATCCCCTAAAATTGTTTCAGGTCTAGTAGTTGCTATGGTCACTTTTTCGTCTGATCCTTCTATGGCATATGCCAAATAGTATAAAAGCCCTTGCTTTTCCTCATAGATAACCTCTTCATCGGACAAAGTGGTTTGAGCTTCTGGATCCCAGTTTACCATACGATATCCGCGGTAAATCAATCCTTTATTATATAGATCTATAAAAACCTTGATAACGCTGTCATATCTTTCTTGATCCATTGTGAACGCGGTACGGTCCCAATCACATGAGCAACCTAATTTCTTTAATTGCTCAAGAATAATACCACCGTATTGGTGAGTCCAATCCCACGCATGTTTTAGAAATTCATCTCGTGTAAGGTCATTTTTATTGATACCCTGTTCTTTCAGTTTTGCTACCACTTTTGCTTCTGTAGCAATAGATGCATGATCGGTACCAGGTACCCAACAGGCATTTTTTCCAAGAAGACGTGCTCTTCTAATCAATACATCTTGAATAGTATTGTTTAACATATGACCCATATGCAAAATTCCCGTTACGTTTGGCGGCGGTATTACAATACTATAAGGTTCCCTATCATCAGGAACGGAATGAAAATATCCGTTTTCTATCCAATACTCATACCAATGAGATTCTGTGGACTGCGGATTATATTTTGAAGGAATTTCCATATTTGGAACAGTTTTTGAATAATAATAAATTAGGGTTATTAAAAATAAAGCCGAATTGACAATCTAACGGTCATTTCAGCCAATTTTACCCAAAATTAAATACGAAACAAAAATAAGTAACGTTAGAGTATAACAAAAGGATTTTGAGGTTGATCTGAAAAGATTTAATTTTGAAGTCCACCCAAAATTAAAAATGATGAAAAAAATAGTACTTGTATTATTTATTGGTTTACTAGGATTTAGCTTAACTGCGCAAGATGCTGCTGCTAAAATCGAATTTAAATCAGAGACAGTTGATTATGGTGAAATTGCCAAAGGTTCAGATGGAATAAGAGTTTTTGAATTTACTAATACAGGAACAGCTCCGCTTATCATAAGTAAAGTGAGTTCTAGCTGTGGTTGTACAATTCCTAAAAAACCAGAAGATCCAATCTTACCAGGTAAAACAGGTGAGATTCAGGTAAAATACGATACCAATAGAGTTGGTCCTATTCGTAAAGCCATTACGGTTATTTCTAATGCAGACACTCCTACAAAGGTTTTGAAAATTAAAGGAGAAGTTAAAGCTACCGGCACTAAATAAGAAAAAAAATTAGAACATAAAAGCCCAACCTAAATGGTTGGGCTTTTTTTATGCCATATTTTTACTCAAATAGTGGTTTTAAAACAAAACTGAATAACAAATCATTATTATAACGCTCTACCAAAACTTTAACTTTTTTGTCTTTATTATCATTTAGCATGCTCATAACTTCTTGCATTTTATAACGATGAATAGATTTACCATTAACCGCTAGAATAACATCACCTTCCTGCAAACCAGCTGAATGCGCAGGACTACCTTGGCGTATCCCCGAAACGATTATTTCTGGCACAACACTAAGTCTTGTTGCTCCTTGAAGAACCATTTGTATATCACCATATGTTTTGTGCTCACTCCACACTATTCCATTATGATCAGCAATTCTTTCAGATACATAACGTATGCCTGCATGCTGCAAGTTTATTCCACTGATATTGTATTTAAACATTTTATTAAAATTAGAATTCTTCTTCAAAACCACTTTCCGGTTCCCATAATCAAAAACTAAATTAAATCTCTTCAAAACTTCACCACCCAAAGTTCCATTTCTACCTCCAAAATCCATTATCGTATTAAAAGTTTCCATATCAGGAAAAGCTGCCTTTGCATCCTTCAAAATAAAATCTGAAATTTTTAAATGATCAATTTTAGTTCGTTTTCCATATATATCACCAGAGAGCCCTTTACCTAAAAAATCTTCGTAATATTTTTGTGGTACTTGCAGACGATCATCCTCAAACAACCACACGGCATCACTACTTCCAGTATCCATTAATAATCTAACAGGAACTTCTTCTGTACCCTTAACCAAAACACTGGCATTCAAATACGCCTTCTTTCGTATAACGGACATATCCAATACACGAGACTTTTTAGATATCCTATGCTTATAGGTATCAGGATCATAAAATTTAATTGCTTTATTCGTGTAATTAATATCAACAACAAAATCACGAAATAGTTCATAGCCAATTATACCATGAACAGGTACACCCAAGTCTGGAGAAAAATTAATACCTGCATCCATTACCACATAAATATCTTGCGAAACATTCTTAATACTACCAAGCTTTACAAAATTACCAGTAGATTTAAGCGCATTTATAGGGTCTCCTTCTCCGAGTCCATTTATTGTTATTTCAGTTACACTATTAAGTTGAATGGAATCTTGATCAGCTAAATTGAATAGAATTGGTGTACCAACACCAGAATCCAATACAAATGACAGCTCGGTACCGTTCACTTCTACTGGTATAATCATCAAATTATTGATGAGCTCAAACTTCACTTTATGAAATTTCTCACCAGCTGGCAATTGATACGATTGTGCTATTACCGAAAAGGTAAAACACATTGTTAAAATAGCAATATGGATTCTTAACTTACGTAACACAATAGCTATGAATTAGTTATACTCTTCAAGTTACACATTTTACTAATACAAAACATAATTTTAACACCATCTAGAAAAATCAAATAAAACCTAATAATATTGTAAGAACCATAATCATTTATCACTTTTGTGTAAAATAAATTGATTATGCCATCTGTTTCAAATAAAGGGCAAGCTATGCCCCAATCACCTATACGTAAATTAGTTCCGTTTGCAGAAAACGCAAAGAAAAAAGGAGTTAAAGTTATTCATCTTAATATTGGGCAACCAGATATAAAAACACCTCAACAAGCATTAGATGCGGTAAAAAACAACAACATTAATGTTCTTGAATATAGCCGTACCGAAGGTTCCGATGAATTTAGAACCAAAATTGCAGGTTATTATGTTAAGAATAATATTCCGGTAAGTGCTTCTGATATTATTGTAACGACTGGTGGATCTGAAGCACTATCTTTTGCAATGAATACCGTTGCCGATACGGATGATGAAATCATAATTCCCGAACCTTTTTATGCCAATTATAATGGTTTCGCCACAGCATGCGGAGTTAAAGTGGTGCCTGTAGTTTCAAAATTAGAAGATAACTTCGCCCTACCTCCTATAGAGGATTTTGAAAAATTAATTACCCCAAGAACTAAAGCTATCTTAATATGTAACCCAGGAAATCCTACCGGGTATCTTTATAGTAAAGAGGAGATTCAAAAATTAGCATCCTTGGTTAAAAAGCATAATATATTTCTTATTGCCGATGAGGTATATAGAGAGTTTACCTATGACGATAAAATACATACCTCTATACTAAAGAAAAATGGATTGGATGAACATGCAATTATTATCGATTCAGTTTCTAAAAGATATAGTATGTGCGGCGCTAGAATTGGTTTTCTAGTTTCAAAAAACAAAGATTTTATTGCAACGGCACTTAAATTTGCACAAGCTAGACTTTCACCACCTACCTATGCTCAAATTGCGAGCGAAGCTGCCTTAGATACACCAGATAGCTATTTTGAAGAAGTGAAAACAGAATATGTCGCAAGAAGAAATATACTAATTGCAGAACTTGAAAAAATTAAAGGAATTAAAATTGCCAGACCTCAAGGTGCTTTCTATTGTATTGCAGAATTACCGATTAAAGATGCAGATCATTTTGCTCAATGGCTTTTAGAAGATTTTAGAGTAGATAATGAAACTGTTATGGTTGCACCAGCAGCAGGGTTTTATGCTACAGAAGGGCTCGGCAAAAACCAAATTAGAATTGCTTATGTACTTGACCAAGATAGTCTTAAAAGAGCAGTGCATATTTTAGGCGAAGCCCTTAAAAGCTATAATAGCTAATGATAATACATGAAAACTTTTCATTAAAGAATTATAATACGTTCGGTATTGATGCTACCGCAAAATATTTTGTGGAAATTAATTCATTAGAAGAATTAAGAAGCATTATTGGCAATAATGATTACCTACGTAAAATAGTAATCGGCGGAGGTAGCAACATATTACTTACAGATAACATAGATGCTCTTTTTATTCATGTAAACCTAAAGGGAAAGCACATTATTTCAGAATCACCTGATGCGGCTCAAGTAAAGATAATGGCTGGTGAAAATTGGCACGAAATGGTTATGTGGTCGCTTGAAAACAGTTTTGGAGGTTTGGAGAATTTGTCACTTATACCCGGTAATACTGGCACTGCACCCATACAGAATATTGGTGCTTATGGAGTGGAATTAAAAGATTGCTTTGTTAGCTGCGAAGCTATTCGAATTAAAGATTTACAGCTAATAACACGTACTAAAGAGGAATGTAAATTTGGCTACAGAGATTCTTACTTTAAAAATGAAGGCAAAGATAAATATGTAATTACCTCGGTTACTTTTTCACTAACAAAGAATAACCACATAATTAATTCTGGTTATGGTGCCATTGAAGAGCAATTAGAACGCGAAGCAATTAATAATCCTACCATAAAAGATATTTCTAACGCTGTAATTGCTATACGACAAAGTAAACTACCCGACCCTAAAATATTAGGGAATAGTGGCAGTTTCTTCAAAAACCCTATAGTTTCAACAGAAGTTTTTAATGAGTTTATCAGTAAGCATCCTGAAGCTCCTTTTTATAAAGTTACTGATTTAACATATAAAATTCCTGCTGGCTGGTTAATTGAAAAATGTGGTTTTAAAGGAAAAAGATTTGGTGATGCTGGTGTACACCAAAATCAGGCATTAGTACTTGTTAACTATGACAAGGCTACAGGAAAGGAAATTTTAGAACTTGCTTCAAAAATTATTGAAGAAGTCCAAAACAGATTCAATATAACAATTAGTCCGGAGGTTAATTTAATAAAATAACCCCTGTAAAATAAATTACAAGGGTTATTACCAAACCAAACCAACCAAAAACAAAGTGGGCAGTTACCAGCCGACCACTTATTCAATATATATTTTTAGATAACGCATCATTAACAATCAATTTTATAATTTAGCGTTTAAGCATATACGGTTCAATCTTAGTATTTGGATGTCCATTTAAAAAAATATGTACATCTTTTTAAATTATGAGCACTCTATTAGAAAATCATATTGTTGAATTATTACAAGAGCGAAACGAGAAAGCGATTTCACTTCTGTACGATAATTATGCCGACACCTTATTAGGAGTCGCCAATAAAATTGTACGAGATCCAGATTTGGCTCAAGATGTTGTTCAAGAATCTTTTGTGAAAATTTGGAAAAAGGCTGACACATATGACCCTAAGAAAGCAAAACTTTTTACATGGCTTTTTAGGATTACCCGTAATACCGCAATTGATAAGTTAAGAAGCGTTAACACAAAATCAGATAAGGAAATCCAAATCGATGTTTCTGACGTATATACTTTAGGCGTAGAAAGTACAAGGCCAGAGTTAATGGATGTGAAAGAGCACCTTAGTAAAATCGAGGATAAATACCAGATTGTTCTAGAAGCTCTTTTCTTTCAAGGTATGACCCAACAAGAAGCAAGTGATGAGTTGGATATTCCGTTAGGAACCATTAAATCTAGATTGAAAATAGGTTTGCGCGAATTAGGTAAAATCTATGGTCCTGCTCTTTTAGCTATTATGTTAAATATTGTATTATGAAAGACAAAATAAAAATTTTTCTAGATTCTGATATATTAGAAAAATATCTTTTAGGAGCTACTACCGATTTAGAAGCTATGCAAGTTGAGCGATATATTGCTATGTATCCTGAAGTACGCGATACTTATAATGAATTGCAAGATAACCTTGAAATTTTCGCAAAATTACACGCCATCGAAGCACCACAGGGGCTAAAGAATAAAATACAATCAAGATTAAAAGCTGAGAGAAGTGGAAGAAAAAAATTCTTCAGGTATGCTATCGCGGCAAGTATTACTGCAATTATGTTTGCAGGAATTTCAACTTTCTTCTGGAATCAAAATCAGAGTTTACAACAAGAGAACAGCGTGGTTAGCAATAAGATTAAATTGCTTGAAGAAAACATGAAAGAACAGTTGGAAGATGTACGTAACCAGTTTATCGTACTAAACAACCCACAAACAAAAAAGTATAATGTAAAAGGTAATCAAAAAGCAAAAGACCTAAAAGCTGTTGCTTATATAAATCCTGTGAAAAAATTATCTTATATAAATGTGAGCAAATTACCTCACATTCCAGAAAGTCAATGTTTTCAAATGTGGGCTGAGGTCAACGGTAAAATGATTAACCTAGGTATCATTGAAGAAGCTGGCGATCAACAAAAATTAATGGCGTTACCTTATGCGGAAAATGCTGTTGGCTATATTACCATTGAACAGAAAGGTGGTAATCATGCTCCTAGCGTAGAAAATATAGTAGCAAATATAGCTTACTAACATTTCAAACATAAAGTATTCTTAAAGCCCCTATTTTGGGGCTTTATTTTTTATCTTTGTTTAAAATTAGCTTATGAAACTATTATTTTTAACCATCGGTTTATTAGCATTTGCTTTTGCAGGAATTGCAATTAAAATTTGGTCTAAGAAAGACGGTGAATTTGCAGGAACTTGTGCTAGTCAAAGCCCATTTTTAAATCAAGACGGACAAGCATGTGGTATGTGCGGCAAATTACCCACCGAACAAGATTGCAAAAAAGATATTATTTCTGAATAAGGTAAAATCATTCTTATAGTGCTTACCTATCCCAAAAACATTTTTTGAACAACGTAGACAATTTAGAAGAAACAATACAAAAGGCGAAAGAAGGCAATCAAATTGCTTTTAGTCGTTTGTTGGATATGTTTTGGAACGATGTTTATGGCTTTCAATTAAAACGTACCGAAAACGAAAATGATTCAGAGGATATTACTATTCAAACTTTCTCTAAGGCATTCGATAAGATACATACATATAATGAATCTTATGTATTTAAAACTTGGTTGATAGCCATTTCTAAAAACATACACATAGATTTAGTTCGTAAGCGTAAAAAAAGCCTGTTAGATTCTCGAAGCAGTGCCGAAGCAATAACCAGCGCATTAGATTTCACACCTTCTATGGAAGATCAGTTGATACAAGAACAGAATTTAGCTGATTTATTAAGAGACATTAAAAAATTAAAACCTCACTATCAAACCGTTATAAACCTTAGGTATTTTAATGAATTAAGCTATGCAGATATCGCAGCTAAATTAAATGAACCTATAAATAGCGTTAAAGTAAAGCTACTTAGGGCTAAAAAATTGCTTTCTGAAATCATTAAAGCAAGGAAATAAACTTCTATTTAACCATCTTCATTTTCACATTACAAAAGCCAATTGTTTCAAAGCCAATCCTACCTTACATACACTTTTTAAGTTCGTATATTTGTATTAAAATATTAACATGTCTACAGTCCTAAATGAAAATGTTGCTCCACCTAAAGGTAAACCGAAATGGCTTAGGGTAAAATTACCTACAGGTAAAAAATACACACAACTAAGAGGTTTAGTTGACAAGTATGACCTTCATACAATTTGTACCAGTGGTAGTTGCCCAAATATGGGCGAATGTTGGGGCGAAGGAACCGCGACCTTCATGATATTAGGTAATGTTTGCACAAGGTCATGTGGTTTTTGTGGAGTAAAAACCGGTAGACCTGAAAATGTTGATTGGGCAGAACCAGAAAAAGTGGCACGTTCTATCAAAATAATGGGCATTAAACATGCTGTAGTTACTTCTGTAGATAGAGATGATCTTAAGGACATGGGCTCCATTATTTGGGCAGAAACGGTAAAGGCCATTCGTAGAATGAACCCAACCACTACATTAGAAACTTTAATTCCCGATTTTCAAGGAATCGAAAAACATTTAGATAGAATAGTAGATGTTGCACCAGAAGTGGTTTCCCATAATATGGAAACAGTTAAAAGGTTGACTAGAGAAGTACGTATACAAGCAAAATACGAACGTAGTCTTGAGGCACTTGATTATTTAAAAAAGCAAGGTGTTAATAGAACTAAATCTGGAATAATGTTGGGTCTCGGCGAACATGAAGACGAAGTAATTACAACTTTGGCAGATTTAAGAAGTGTAAACGTTGATGTAGTTACCATAGGCCAGTACCTTCAGCCATCTAAAAAGCATCTACCTGTCAAGGAATTCATTACCCCAGAGCAATTTAAAAAATATGAGAACATTGGCCTAGAAATGGGCTTTAGACATGTGGAAAGCGGTGCCTTGGTTAGATCATCTTACAAAGCTCATAAACACATTCTTTAATTCGTAAGACTACAAACAAGAATTATTTTTATAATTCTTGTTTGTAGTCTTCTTTTACTTTTTTATCGTTCTATAATATATTCACCTCCAACGTTAACCAATGCAAAAAATAAATATTGGCATTAATGGTTTTGGAAGAATAGGAAGAACCCTATTCCGCCTTTTGCTGCAACAAGAACATTTAAATGTAGTTGCCATTAATGATTTAGCAGATACAAGAACACTTTCACATTTATTAAAATACGACAGTATACATGGTACCTCACCCCATGTAATTGGGCATGACGAAAAACATATTATCGTTAACGGCAAGCAAGTTCTATTATCTAACGAAACCCATCCTTCTAAAATTAACTGGTCATTTACTAATGTTGACTTGGTAGTAGAATGCACGGGAAAGTTTAAGGACCGAGAAACATTAGCTTTTCATATTTCAAATGGGGCAAAAAAAGTTATTCTTTCTGTACCACCATCTGAAGACGATATAAAAATGATTGTTTTCGGCATAAATGAAGATACTTTAAACACTACTGATGATATTATATCAAATGCATCATGTACCACCAATAATGCCGCACCCATGATTAAGGTGATGAATGACCTTTGTGGTATTGAACAGGCCTACATCACTACCATACACTCCTACACCACCGATCAAAGCCTACATGACCAACCACACCGAGATTTAAGAAGGGCACGAGCAGCAGCTCAATCTATTGTACCTACAACTACTGGTGCCGCAAAAGCTTTGACAAGAATATTTCCTGAACTTGCAGACTCTATTGGTGGTTGTGGTATTAGAGTACCAGTACCTAATGGATCTTTAACCGATATCACTTTAAATGTGAAAAGGACTACAACTATTGAGGAAATAAACAATACATTTGAAAAAGCATCGCAAAATCAGTTCAAAAATATATTGTGCTTCACCGATGATCCAATAGTTTCTATAGACATAAACAATAGTTGCTATTCTTGTACGTTTGATTCTTTAATGACCTCTGTAATAGGAAAAATGGTGAAGATTATTGGTTGGTACGATAACGAAACCGGTTATAGCAGCAGAATCATTGATTTGATTAACTTCATGAACAGTAAAAATTATATTTGAAGCTATTATTCTTAAATAGAGCAATTAAAATCTTTTTAGTCCCCATTTTTATTCTGGCGACTACAACTAGTGTATTTTCACAAGATTCGCTTGGCTCAAATGATATTCAATCTTATTTCAACCAAGCAAGAAAATTTAAGAATCGTGATAAAATAGATTTAGCTCTTGAAACTTTAAATACAGCGGCTAATGAGGCTGAAAAAAAAGAGGATATCAAAGCATTAATTGATAGTCTTCATGAATTGGCATTGCTTTTTCTAAAAATTGATAAAGAGGGAGATACAGAATTTTATTGGGATCGAGCCAGTGTTTTACTGAAAGACATCGAATACCCTTATGGGGATGCAATGCACAAATATATTGAAGCAATTCTCTTGCATCGAAGTAACCGAAATTTTCAATCATTATTTATGCTAAATGAAGCAAAACAACTTAATAATGATAGAAATTTTTATAATAATCTACTGTTAACCGAGGCTAGAGTTTATATTAGTTTAGAAAAATTTGATAGTGCTACAAAAAATCTAAACTCTCTTATTGTAAATACAGATATTCATGAAAAAGAATATCTCACTACTCAAGCATATTTAACTCTCGCAGAATTAAATTTAAGAACTGACAATTTAGCCGAGTCAGCTAAAAATGGAGAAAATGCATTAGTCGTAGCACAAGCCAATGGCTTTTTAGAAGATATAAAAACAGCTAATGCGTTATTAAGCAATGTATATGAGAGGTTAGGTTTGTATCAAAAATCTTTAGTCAACAGTCAAAATCTAATTCAGCTAAAAGACTCTATTTTCAACATAGAAAAAAATAAAATTGAAGCTAAGACTGCCGATAAAATCAAAGACGATTACAAGACAGAAGAAATAGTAAGGCAAGAAAAGAAAATTGAGGAACTAACAGAATCGCAAAATAGGTCTGAACTTACAGCAATTTTAGCCTCGGCTTTTTTGATTATTATCTCACTTCTAGCAGTTACCCTGTATCGTAACAATCAAATCAAATTTAAAACGAACGATTTACTTCAAACCAAGAATAAAGAATTACAAATAGCAAGAGATGGTGCAGTACAAGCTATGGAAGCAAAAACAAACTTTCTCTCAACTGTTAGCCATGAACTTAGAACTCCCTTATATGCCGTTACTGGCCTAACCCATCTTCTTTTAGAAGAAGAGCCGCAAGAACATCAAAAAGAGCATTTAAAGGCGTTAAAATTCTCTGGTGATTATTTGTTAAATTTCATTAATGATATACTTCATATCAATAAAATTGATGCCAATAAATTAGAACCACTTAATATGGAGTTTAACCTGAACAAGGTTATTCATGAGGTTATTAATTCATTGACTCAAAGTGCTAAAGCAAACAATACCAAATTGATTCTGGAGTATGATGCCGAGATACCTGGGCATTTATTAAGTGACCCATTAAAACTTTCTCAAATTTTCATGAACTTAATTGGTAATTCTATCAAGTTTACAAAAGGTGGTGAAGTAAAAGTTGTTGCTAAACTGCTTAATAAAGTAGAAGACGATGTAACGATTTATTTTGAAGTAAGCGATAATGGTATTGGTATTTCAAAAGAAAAGCAGAAAAGTATTTTTGAAGGATTCGAACAAGGTTCAATTCAAATAAACCGTGAATATGGAGGAACTGGTTTAGGACTTACTATTGTAAAAAGTCTTTTAGGACTGTTCAATAGTAAAATAGAACTTGAGAGCACATTAGGAGAAGGAAGTTCTTTCTTCTTTGAAATTAAAATGAAAAGTCTTGATGATCTTCCAGAAGATTTTTCATTCGAAATAACACCTCGCGATTACGATTTTAAAAATCTTCACTTATTAATTGTTGAGGATAATAAAATCAATCAAGTAATCACTAAAAAAATGCTATCTAAAAAAGGCATGACCAGTGACATTGCCAACAATGGTCATGAAGCCATTATTTTAGCTCAAGAAAATGTTTACGATGCCATTCTTATGGATATTCATATGCCTGGTATTAGTGGCGAAGAAGCCACGATTGAAATTAGAAAATTCAACCAAGACACACCCATTATTGCATTAACAGCAATTTCATTAGATGATAGTTTAGAAAGTTTTTATGCGGCTGGTTGTAATGATGTGGTCACCAAACCTTTTAAACCTGAGGTTTTCTATCAAAAAATAGGTGAGAACATTTTTGATAAAGATATTAGGAATTCGATGTCATAAATATTTCTAATTCCGTTTCAAATATTTTAGAATCATCATCTAAAAATTGATGTGAGACTTCAATGTAATATAAATTGGCGAGTTTAGATTTTAACCGCACATAATCTTTCTCTGTAGTAAGAATACATTGTTTTCCTTTTAACACAGTAATTTCCTGTTCGGTAAAAAAATGATGATCATTAAATTTCATATGCTCAAATGTGACACCCTCTCCCAATAAAAATTTCTCTAATGGAACCGGATTTGCAATACCTGTAACCAAGGTCACCTTTTTATCTTTAAGTTCATCGAGGTTCGCACTTATCCCCTTCAAATCTTTATTATAGGATAAGTAGCTAAAGAGTATTTTTTGATACTCCTTAGGATTGATTTTACCAACTATTTCATTTCTTTGTGATAAGGATAAATTCTTAGGACACTTGGTAATTACAATAGTATTTGCTCTTTGTGCCTCCCTTTTAGAATCTCTTAAATTACCGGTCGGTAAGTACCAATCTTTCACGTAGATATTATTGTAGGCCGTTAATAGAATTGAATAATCTGGCTTTACTTTTCGATGTTGAAAAGCGTCATCCAATAAAATAACATCTGGTTTAACCAATTGTTCTAATTGTGCGATCCCGTTTCTTCTATCAGCATCTACTGCTACCGCTACCTTTTGGAATTTAGATTTTAATTGAAACGGTTCATCCCCTAAATCTTCAACACTGGTATTATGAGTAGAAAGTAAAAAACCATTAGATTTTCTTTTATATCCCCTACTTAAAATTGCCAATTGATATTTTTGATGAAGTGACCTTACCAATAACTCAATCATAGGAGTTTTACCGGTTCCACCAACACTTAAATTACCCACACAGATTGTTCTTGTGGTAAATGATTTTGAAGAGAAAATTCCTAAATCATAACATCGGTTTCTCAAAAACACTATTAAACCGTATACTAACGAAATAGGAAAAAGAAGTTTTCGTAACACCTGCATCTGTACGAAATTATAATAATTTATCTTTGAATACCTTATTTTTCAATAAAATGACTATAAACACAATAACACAGATATTAGAGGACTTTGCTCCACTAGACTATGCAGAAGATTTTGATAATGTAGGACTACTCGTAGGTGACTCATCTTCGAAATTAACTGGAGTTTTGGTCACCTTAGATACCCTTGAAAATGTTGTTGATGAAGCAATTGCTAAAAAATGCAACTTAATTGTCAGCTTTCATCCTATTATTTTTGGCGGGCTTAAAAAAATTACCGGTAACAATTATGTAGAACGGGTAGTTATAAAGGCTATTCAAAATAATATTGCTATTTATTCTATGCATACTGCTCTAGATAATGTAGGTCATGGTGTAAATGGAAAAATTTGCGAGGTATTAGGTCTAATTAATACCAAAATACTTATACCACAAAAGGACACCCTAAAAAAACTGACTACCTATGTACCTATAGCAAATGTTGAAGAAGTGAAAAAAGCTCTTTTCAATGCGGGCGCGGGTGAAATTGGAAATTACTCGAACTGTAGTTTTTCTACTGAAGGCAAAGGAACATATAAAGCAAATGATAAAGCCAACCCAGTAAAAGGTACAATTGGTGAAATTCATACAGAAAAAGAGATTATGTTAACCTGTGTTTTTGGAAAGACCGATGAGCACACAATTATTAAAAATTTAGTGGCTGCCCACCCTTACGAAGAAGTAGCATACGAGATTCAAACCTTAGATAATACCAACCCATATATTGGCATGGGCATGATTGGAGAACTAACAAAAGAGATCTCAGAAATTGAGTTTTTAACCGATTTGAAGCTAATAATGAAAACCTCTGTGGTTAGGCATTCTGAATTATTAGAGAAGCCAATTAAAAAAGTTGCAGTTTTGGGTGGTAGTGGTTCATATGCAATTAGTGCTGCAAAAGCAGCTGGAGCAGATGTTTTTATTACCGCAGACCTTAAATACCACCAATTTTACGAAGCTGAAAATCAAATAGTTTTGGCAGATATAGGACACTTTGAAACTGAGCAGTTTACAAAAAACCTTTTAGTTGATTATCTTACGAAAAAAATTCCTAATTTTGCAATCCATTTATCGGAAAGTATAACAAATCCCATCAATTATTTTTAATATGGCAAAAAAAGAAGATTCCTCTGTAGAAGCAAAGTTAAGAGCATTATATGATTTGCAATTAATTGATTCTAGAGTTGATGAAATAAGGAATGTTCGTGGTGAACTACCTTTGGAAGTAGAAGATTTGGAAGATGAAGTCCTTGGCCTAAAAACGAGAATGGATAAACTTAAATCTGATTTAGAGAATATCAATTTTGAAATTGGAGCAAAGAAGAACCTTATTGAAGAAGCAAAGGCTTTAATTAAAAAATACGGGGAGCAACAAAAGAATGTTCGTAACAGTAGAGAATTTAATTCTATCAGTAAAGAATTGGAATTCCAAGAATTGGAAATTCAATTGGCTGAAAAGAACATAAAAGAATTCAAAGCTCAAATTGATCAGAAAAAAGCTGTTATTTCTGAAACGAAAGAACGTTTATCTGAGCGTGAGGCTCATCTTAAGCACAAGAAAAGCGAATTGAACGCGATTCTTGCTGAAACGGAGAAAGAAGAAAAAGCGTTGCTAGAAGAATCAATCAAATTTCAAGACAAAATTGAAGAGCGTTTAGTAAAGGCATATGCCCGTATTCGTAACAATGTTAAGAATGGTTTAGCAGTTGTGCCAATCGAAAGAGGTGCATCAGGTGGTTCATTCTTCACTATTCCACCTCAGGTTCAAGTTGAAATCGCTTCAAGAAAAAAAATCATTACAGATGAACATAGTGGTCGTATTTTAGTTGACCCAACATTGGCAGAGGAAGAAAATGAAAAAATGCAAAAAATGTTTGCTAAATTATAGTCGCATTTAAGTAATACCTAAAAAAGCCATCTTTAATTAGATGGCTTTTTTTGTTTAAATTCATGCCAATGAAAACCATAAAAACAATCTTATTACTTTTTCTTATGCACTGTTCTGCTTTAACCGCTCAACAATTATCGGACTTTAAATGGGAAAATAGAGTTCTGATTCTTTCTAATAGCCCAACTCACACTAATGACTTTAAGAATGCCTTACAAGTAATTAAAGACAGTTCAAAAGAAATTGAACAAAGAGACCTTATTGTATTAATATATAAAGAGGATAACCTCTATAACCTAGAGGACAAAGAAATATTCTTTAAGAATACAAATAACACAATAAAGCATTTGAGTGGATTCTTGTTAATCGGTAAAGATGGCGGTATAAAGTCAAAACAACCTTATCCTCTACAACTGGAGGAAATTTTTGAGCTTGTTGATAGTATGCCAATGCGTAAGGCCGAAATGAAATCAACCAATTAAATCTAGCATTAATTTTTCCACTTCCACACTATCCCATTTTTTCTCGATGTTGGGTGTTTTCATTACTTCTTTCATAATGCTTTCTTGAGCATCACCTGCAGCTAAGGCTTCAGCATAGGGTCGTTCAGAAAAAGTAACCCTACTATATGCAGGAATCCATTTATCAGGATGTTTAGCTGAAAAATGTTTTTCTATTTTCTTTTGAAGTAAAAAATTAGCATCTGCCGTTTTACTACTCATTTCTACAAAATTTCGATAACTAAGTTCAGCAATAGCATCTGCATTTGGCTTACGCCTCTGTTGGTATGTATCAAAAATCTTTTCCCAATCATCTCCAAATTCCTGTATAATCTCGTCTAACACAAAAATATCTTCAAATCCGGCATTCATACCTTGACCATAAAAAGGTACCACTGCATGCGCCGAATCACCCACAAGGGCAACTTTATCCCAATAAGTCCAAGGGTAACATTTCATAGTAACCATTGCACTGGTCGGATTCTTAAAAAAGTCTTCTGTTAAGTTCTCAATTTCATTCTTAACATTAGGAAAGTAGGTGTTAAAAAAGTCAACAGCATCTTTCTTTGTTTTTATGCTCTCAAAAGAAACTTCACCTTCAAATGGCATAAACAACGTACATGTAAAACTACCATCTAAATTAGGCATGGCTATGAACATGAACTTCCCTCGTGGCCAAATATGAAATGAATTCTTGTCTAATTTATGAGTGCCGTCATTATTGGCCGGAATGGTCAATTCCTTATATCCAACATCAATAAAATCTTGAGAATAATCAAATCGACTACGACGTTGCATTTTATGACGTACCCTTGAAAATGCACCGTCACAACCGAAAACTAAATCAAAAGGATACTCCGTCCATTCGCCTTTCTCCGTATCACCAGTATAAACTTTAGCTTCAGGCAAATCAATATCCCATACCTTTTCTTCAAAACGAAATTCTACGCCATTCTTTTCAGCTAAATCAATCATCCGTTTATTAAGCACACCACGAGAAATGGACCATATTGCCTCGCCATCTTTACCATACTTTTGATAATACTCTGGTTTACCCACCACATGCATTGCACGTTTATCCAGTGGTATGGCAATTTCTTTTATTTCATCTTCAATACCAACGGCTCTTAAGGCATTCCACCCCCTATTACTCATTGCAAGATTTATTGACCTACCTGAAAATTCAATATTACGAATGTCAGGTCGTCTATCAAAAACTGTAATTTGATGTCCGTACCTCTTCAAATAAATAGCAAGTAACGAACCTACCAATCCTGAGCCAATGATGGCTATGTTTTTTTTACTTTGGGTCATGCATTAAGCTTTACGCCAACATTAAGCGAGCGTTAAAAGTAGCAAATTATGCCCTATTTCTACTAGTACAAGCACAAACTAAACAAATCATTTTTATAAACTTTTATCTAATTTGTTTAAGAAATTTGTATTTTTAATGAACAAAATAAAGATTTTGAAATATTTAAACACAACAGACCTAGGCAATATGCCTAGTAGAAAAAGAACTCATCTAATTAATAGTTGCACTGGTTATAAGTCTGCCAACCTACTGGGAACGAAATCAAAGAATGGCAAAACCAATTTAGCAATATTCAATTCGGTGATTCACATCGGTAGCAACCCTCCTATGTTAGGCCTTATTCTTAGACCATTAACCGTTAAAAGAGATACTTATAAAAACTTTAAAGAAACTGGTTTCTTCACCGTTAATCAAGTGAAAAAGGATATGATTAAAGATGCTCATCATACAGCTGCAAATTATGATGAGCAAATTTCTGAATTTTCTAAAACTAATTTAACCGAATCATATTTAAATGATTTTCATGCTCCTTATGTAAGTCAAAGTAGTATTAAACTTGGTTGTCGCTATATCAACGAATATGAAATTAAAGAAAACAACTGCCTATTAATTATTGGGGCTATTGAGCATATCTATTTATCTGACGACATACTCGAAGAAGATGGTTGGGTAAATTTAGATAAAGCTAATACCGTTGCTATAGTAGGCTTAGATGGTTATGCCCTACCAAAGCTTTTAAACCGGTTCAATTACTCAAAACCAAATGAACCAACAATACCAATAACATAGTGGCTCACAAGAAAGAAAATCTAGCCACCAAGATTTGTGCAACTTGTGCAAGATCTTTTACTTGGCGTAAAAAGTGGGAAAAGAATTGGGAGGATGTAAAATATTGCAGTGAAAAATGTAGAAGAAATAAATAAAAGATGTTGAAAGATATATGAATAATTTAATATGGTTCAAAAACGATTTAAGAGTACAAGATAATACCTCTCTATCCAAAGCAATGACAGGTGAAAAAGTAATTGGCTTTTTCTGTTTTGAATCTATATATTTTGAAGAAGATAAATTCGGGTTTAAAAGAACTGAAAAATATAGAGCAAAATTTTTAATTGAAACCATAACTCAACTTCGAAAAGAATTAAAAAAAATTAATATCCCGTTATTTATTTATGTGGGTAAATCTGCCAACTACCTACCTCAATTCATTCTTGAGCAAAATATTGATACCGTCTATTTGCAGAAGGAATGGACAAGAAACGAGCAGAACATTATAGAATTCATTAAGAAGAAAGTTTCAACCACAACCGATTTTATTGAAACTTTTGACCAATTCCTATACCACCCTGACGATATCCCCTACAACCACTTTGATACTTTACCAGAGGTGTTCACCAATTTTAGAAAAGAGTGTGAAAATCAAGTCGATGTAAGACCGCTTACCATTATTTCAAACACAATGCCTAGCGATAATTTAGCATTGAATGAAACACAAATACCAACATTAAAAGATTTGGGTTTAGATGATTTCATTGCTGACAAACGCACTGCTTTCCCTTTTGTTGGTGGTGAAGTTTCGGCCTTGGATAGAATTCAAAATTATTTTTGGGAAACCAAAAAACTAGCTTTTTATAAGAAAACTAGAAACGGATTAATAGGTAAAGATTACAGCTCAAAATTATCGGCTTGGCTGGCAAATGGCAGTATCTCTCCTCGAACGATATATTGGGAGGTAAAGAAATTTGAAGATGAAGTGACTAAAAACCAAGATACATACTGGCTTATTTTTGAACTTATTTGGAGAGATTATTTTAAATATGTTTCTCTTAAACACAAGAACCGAATATTCCTAATCGGTGGTATCCTTCATAAAAAGTATGAATGGAAAGAAATTATTCAACAAAGAAATAACTGGATAACCGGGGCTACCAAAGAACCCTTCGTGAATGCAAATATGAAAGAATTGGCACATACCGGGTGGATGAGTAACCGAGGTAGACAAAATGTTGCTAGTTTTTGGTCAAAAGAACTAGAGCAAGATTGGAGAATAGGTGCTGCTTATTTTGAGAGTATGTTAATAGACTACGATGTACATAGTAATTGGGGAAATTGGATGTACAATAGTGGTGTTGGCAATGACCCCAGAGACCGTAAATTCAATATTAAAAGTCAGGCCGAACGGTATGACGGCAGTGGTAAATTTCAAAGAATGTGGTTACAAGAAACCTTGTTTTAATTAGCAAATACATTTTGTTTATTTCAAGATGTAATTAACCGCTTACCACTTAATGAAATTTTAGATAAAACAAAACGAAAGACCAAAAATGAAAACAATACGCTTGATATTAGGCGACCAATTAAACCAAAATCATTCTTGGTTTAATTCCATAGATAATGATGTTGTTTACCTAATGGCAGAAATGCGTCAAGAAACAGATTATGTAAAACATCATATTCAAAAAGTAGTCGCATTCTTTTTGGCGATGCGAAATTTTAAAAAAGACCTTTATCATCAAGGTCATCATTTTATTTACTTTGAACTAAATGACCCTAATAATCTTCAAGATTTAGAAAAAATAATTTCAAAATGCATTAAAGAGAATGATGCTGAAAAATTTGAGTATCAGTTACCAGATGAGTATCGTTTAGACCAGCAATTACTGCAAATATGTGAATCATTAGAAATTAAATCAAGCAGTATTGATACCGAACATTTTTACACCACAAGATTTGAATTAAAAGATTTTTACAAGGGTAAAAAGCAAATGGTCATGGAAAATTTTTATCGAATGATGCGGAAAAAGCATCAAATTATGATGATAAAAGACCAGCCTGAAGGTGGTAAATGGAATTTTGACCAAAATAACCGTAAAAAATGGACAGGCCAGCCAGCCATTCCTTCTGAAAAGAAATTCAATCAAGATGTTCTTGAAATTATTCAAGAATTGAAAAAAGCTGATATTGAAACGTTTGGAAATATAGAACCCGAATATTTTAATTGGCCGACATCAAGAACAGAATGTCTTTCTAATTTAAATTATTTCTGTCGCGAACTTTTACAGCATTTTGGAGATTATCAAGACGCCATGCACCAGAATGAAAAATTCCTTTTTCATTCTCGTCTATCATTTGCGATGAACGCTAAAATAGTATCACCAAAAGAAGTAATTGATACTGTTTTAGCCCATTTCCATGAGCATGCAAAAGAGATTGACATATCTCAAGTTGAGGGTTTTGTTCGCCAAATTTTGGGTTGGCGAGAATACATGAGAGGTATCTATTGGAAAGAAATGCCGAAATACAAACAACTAAATGCTCTAAACAATACAAACAAACTACCAGATTTATTCTGGACTGGTAAGACAAAAATGAACTGCTTGAACCATGCCATTGGTCAAAGCCTCGATACTGCTTACGCACATCATATTCAAAGACTAATGATCATTGGTAATTTTGCATTATTGACCCAAATAGACCCCGATGAAATTGATAAATGGTATCTAGGAGTTTATATCGACGCTATTGAATGGGTCGAAATTACCAATACTAGAGGCATGAGCCAATTTGCAGATGGCGGTATTGTAGCTACGAAACCTTATGTAAGTAGTGCTAACTACATTAATAAAATGAGTAATTATTGCGGTAGCTGCCATTATAGCCACACCAAAAAAACAGGCTCAGACGCTTGCCCCTTTAATGCACTATATTGGAACTTTTTAAATGATAAAAAAGAGCATTTCAAGCAAAATAATCGAATGAATATGATGATGAGCTTATTAGATAAAATGGACAATGATAAACTTGTAGAATTACAAAAAAGAGCTACATCAATTATTGAAAATTTAGATGCATATTAATAGTTTTTCACTATAAATTGAACACAATAAAGTAGACTTTAAAGAACGTATATATTCAGAATCTTCCGTGAGAGCGACCATGTAAACAAAACATCTTTTCAAAGTCATGTAAAGGTGTTTTGTATTTTTCGATTCCTACAAAATAATTTCGATAAAACATAGTGTATTTTTTTCAAAAAACGCTCCTATAGCCTAATATGAATTCGCCTATCGATTAACAGCAACAAAGTAACGATGAAGAAATTTTAACACTTTTCAGTAAGGTCTTACAACATTTTTACAAATACTAAATTTTCTCAAAACTTAATTTTTCAATTTTTATAGCTAAAAATCAATCAATTATGACTAATTGATTTTCAGTCTTTTATATTAAAATGTTAAAAAGAAGAACTGAGTTCCCAATTCTTCAGATAAAAAAAGGTATAATCGTATCAAAATAAACTACCTTGAAAAAAGGCAAAGAGTTAATCCTAGGAAACAACTTTAAAATTTTAAGACATGCCTCCGTGCATTTAATCTCCATTATCGAGTAAATAACAATCAACCATAAAAAAAGTCCTTTACTAATTTAGTAAAGGACTTTTAATTTATATACGCTCAGAAATTTATTCCATTATTCCGTCAACGATGCCATATTTTATTGACTCTTCTGCATTCATCCAATAATCTCTATCAAAATCCCTTAAGACTTTTTCAAAATCTTGACCACAGTTATCTGCTAATAAATGTGCACTTAGCTCTTTAGTTTTAATAATTTCCCTTGCTTGAATTTCTATATTAGAAGCTTGGCCTCTTGCACCACCACTTGGTTGGTGAATCATAACCTGAGCATGTGGCTGTATGAATCTTCTACCTTTTTTACCTACTGATAATAAAATAGAACCCATTGATGCTGCCAAACCAGTACAGATTGTTGAAACCGGACTCTTTAAAGATTTTATGGTGTCATACATGGCAAAACCTGAAGTAACATAACCACCAGGACTATTAATATACAGTTGAATTTCTTTGCTATTCTGCATATCTAGATACAATAACCTGTCAATTACATGTTTTGCAGAATCGTCATCAACCATACCCCATAGGAATACCTTTCTTTCCTCTAGCATTTTCTCATCTATGGCTTCCTGAATTTTTCCTTTTTTAGCACTCATATTTTAAGTTTAATTATCTCTAACAAAATTAATGAATTAATTCATAAACAAATGTGACATATGATAACCGAATTACTATCCTATTCCATCATTCATAAATGAAAACGAAATTAACGCTTTACAATTGCTCTTGAACTTCAACGGTTTTTTCAACCACCTTTTTAATAGGTATTACAACTTTACTGTTTTTAGTTTTAAGAATCATTGAAATACTATCTATACCGATAACGGTACCTTCTAGTTTTCCTATTTTGACCTTATCCCCTATTACATAAATTTTTCTTGTATAAAATGTTCTTAATAGATCCCCTACGACTTCTCTTGCCCCTAAACCTAAAGCCAAAGAAATTGCCAATAAGAACGCTCCAAGTATTATCGTGAAATTATTAGTGATGATTTGAGTATCAACACCTGCTTGGTTTAAAGCAGTGATACTAACAAATATAATAATCAAATAAAATAAGGCGTTACCCAAAACCTTACCACCTCCCATACCGATAGAATCAAAGACCTTGACAATCGTTTCTTTTATTATTTTAGCCAAATACAGACCTATCATAAAAATAATAAGTGCAGATAGTAAAATAGGCAGGTATCGTAATAGGTTTGCAATTTCTGTAGATATTATGGTTAGACCCATAATGTCAGATGCTACAATTATAAATACCAACCAGAGCAATACCTTAACAAAGGTGATAATCACTTTTGGCAAATCTATTTTGATATCTGACTCTCCAAAAAGTTTTGCATCATTAATTTTTTCCGAAAAACGATGTAAGTGAATCGCCTTGAAAATTCGCTTTAAAACGAATGTGGTTATTTTAATGATAATCCAACCAAAAATTAGCACAACAAATGCACCAAATATACCTGGCAAGGCAGCCGCAATATCTTTGAATATGGTACTCAAAGATTCAAAGGCCAGGTCTTTCCACTTATCTACTGTTTCCATGAATATAGTTTTACTTTTAATTATTATTTGGTTCTCGTTTTCAACATGCCCTCAATAATCGAGGCAAAATTACCTGTGAACAGATTGCCCAATTCCATAATCAACTTAGCTGCGGCTACATCATCCATAACTTTCTTACGAAGTTCAGGAGGAACATCTTTAAGATCCCCTTCTAAATTTTTAAATGGATTATTGTTCTGTTCTGTCATTAGGGTATGGTTTTATACACTTCCACAACTTTAGCCTTGGCGCGCTTAAGCCTCATTTTAATGGCACTTGATTTAATCTCTAAAACATCTTCTAATTCTTTTATTGACGCCCCGTCTTGATATTTCAATAGTAAAAGCGTTTTATCTTCGGGCGCAATTAGCTCTAAGGCTTTTTTAAGTTTCTCTACTTGCATTTGCAGCAATAGATTATCGGTCACCTCAATTGGCACTTCTTCTTGTAAATCAAATTTTACTGAATTATCATTAATCTTTCTCTCCTTATTTCTATTCACGTAATTGACGCAAAAATTGTACGTAAAAGAATATAACCATGTAGAGAATTTCGATGTCCCTTTAAAAGAGCCTAATTTAACATAGAGCATCAAAAATATATCTTGTGTCAAATCTTCTGCCTCTTTATTAGATTTTGCAAACCCTAAACATTTGTTGTAGACTAATTTGGAATATCTATCATAAAGTTCTCCGAACAATAATGCATCTTTGTTTTTTATAATATGCTCTATCAGTTCAGCGTCGGTATATTTATCATGTACCGTATTAGAAGAAGAACTCTTACTGAATTCGCTCCTAATTATTATTAAACATAGCTTTGTAAGAAATGTCACCCTAGTGTTTCGTTTACAAAAAATAAAAGTAGGTTAAAGATACTGTAATTGATATATTTGGATTAAAATGTGCTGAAAATGAAAAAATTAATTATTCTTTCCATAGTATTATCAAGTATTATTACAAGTTGTAAAACCGACAACAACAAGACGAAAGTTAAGGTTGCCGAAGATACTGAATTGACAGTTCTAGAAAAAATTGCGAATGCTAATGGATATGAAAACTGGAAGAATGTCTCAAGTATAAAATTCACTTTTAATGTGGATCGCGATTCTTCACATTTTGAACGTACCTGGTTATGGAAAACACGTTCTAATGATGTTACTATGATGACACGGCAAGATACAATTACGTATAATAGAAAGGCTGTAGATAGCATCATGGCAGGAACCGATGGTAGTTTCGTTAATGATAAATTTTGGTTTTTGGCGCCTTATCAATTAGTTTGGGACCAAAAAAACTTTACGTACGAGCTTACAGAAAATATAGAAGCACCTATTAGCAAAACTAAAATGCATAAGTTGACGACCGTTTATGCAAATAATGGCGGCTACACTCCCGGCGATGCTTATGATTATTATTTTGGAGATGATTACATCATTAAAGAATGGGCCTATAGAAAAGAAAATCAAGCAGAACCTAACCTGGTTACAAGTTGGGAAGATTATAAAGAACTAAAAGGATTAAAAATTAGTATGATGCATAAGAGACCTGACGCAGATTTTTCACTTTTCTTTACAGGTGTTGAAGTGAAGTAATACGGTATAGTGTTTGATAATTTCAATAAACATCAAATACCCCATGAAACTTCAGTTTTTTATTATTTTCTTGTTTTCTACTCTTCTTTATTCTCAAAATGAATTAAGTGGAATAGTAGTAGATAATGCAGACAAGTCTCCATTAGAATTTGTTGGTGTTTACAACCAGGCCGACCATACGATGACCAATGCTGACGGGCGTTTTCAGTTTTCTTCTACTTCTGATTCTCTTATTATTTACCGCCCTGGTTATGATAAAATCACCTCTACTTTCAATAAAACCAATGACACCATTTATCTCAACAAAAGTGTTTTAGAATTAAATGAGGTCACCGTTACCAATGAAAAAACATTATGGCAAAAAGTAAAAGATTCCATTGATTCTAATTATCCTTTATATCCTTATAAGGAGAAATTCTTATTAAGAGGAGTTTTAAGGTATAATGGTGAAATTACCCGAATACAGGACCTACAAGGAAAACTGGAAAGAAGAACGCTACTGTATACTCAAGAAATTGAGCCAGACAAAAAAGACTTTAAAGTAGAACTGACCAATATGCGTAAAGTAGGTTTGGTACTTGATGAAAATGACATATATTTTATTTTCGATTCATTTTACGGTTTATTCATGAACTTGATACCTGTAAATGCCACCGGAGATGCTTTTGATTTGACCGAATCTACATTTGAGAATGGTGAGAAAATAAATCTTAATTTTCAAACCAAACCCGAAATTGCAAATGAGAAAGTAAGGGGATATTATATTATCAATACTAAAAACAACGCTATTGAGCAGTTTAAAATAGTTCTTGAATTTGAAAACAATCCATTTTCAGAAAATGAAAATAGCAGATACAGGACAATTTCTATTGATAAAGAAATATCACTTTCAAAATCTTCAAAAACAAAGAAGTACTATATAACTTCTGCCAAATATGATGTAAGAGTTGAGCAAACTGACAAAAATTATTCCTTTACCTCATACTACGATGTATCGTTTATTTTGAATACTTCAGATAACGAAGATGATTTTGTCGTTAAGAAAAATGTAAGTACATCTAAAGATTTATTCAAAATAAATTACCCTTACGACCAAAGTTATTGGAATGCTCAAAACCAATTATTGCTAACAGAAGAAATGTTAGATTTTATTGAAAAAGTGCAAGACCCAAACAACGAGTTTAAAGTAAGAAGCAACATCAAGAATTAAAATTGTGACTAATTATTTATGCCTTTTTTCTTTTTAATAAAAGTGTAAATAATAAAATTAAAAATCCACAGGCAAGAAGTACAACAAAACTTCGGGAAAGACTATAATTCTCTGCTAAAAACCCTAAAATTGGTGGGGCACATAAAAACCCCGCATATCCAGAACCAGCTATAAAAGCTATTCCCTTAGAGGAATCTACACCTTTCACATTTCCACCTATTCTAAAAACTTCGGGCACCATTACAGAAAAACCTAGTCCATTCAGAGCAAAACCTATAATGCTCAAATAAATATCTGTGGTCAATACCAATGCATAGCCAACAATTGCCAAAATAGCTCCTAAGGCTACAATTTTTATCGAGCCTATTTTTTCACTAATGCCATCACCTAAAAAACGACCTAAGGTCATTGTAACCTGAAATCCTAAAAAACCTAATCCCCATAAAGCTTCGGGCGCCAAGGCAATTTCCTTTAAATAAAGTCCACTCCAATCTACAATTGCCCCTTCACTACCCATGGCAACAAACGATATAAGTCCTAATAGTAATAGTGGTTTTAACAACCCAAAACTAAACGGTTCATTTTCTATTTCTTCGGCTATTTCAGAAATGTACTTACTCCTAAATATAAAATTAACAACTAGAACCAGTAAAACAGCAATTGACATATGAAGTACAGGATTCGATAGCGGACCAATTAAAAAACTTCCTAACCCTGCCAAAACACCGCCTAGACTAAAAAAGCCATGGGATGCAGCCATAAACTTTACCTTATCTTTTTTCTCTATCTCTGTTACCAAGGTATTCATAGAAATATCGGTGATACCATTCGATGCACCAAAGAGAAATAGTGCAGCCATTAAAACATAATAGTTTGGTGCCAATAAAGGTAACATAGCAGTAGTACAGCTTAACAAAACGCTATAAAAAGTAGATTTACCAACTCCTACCCTATTTATTATCGAAGATGCAAACGGAAATATTGTGAATACCCCTAATGCCAAAAAGAAAATAGCAATTCCCAATTCAGACTTACTAATATCTAAAGAGTCTTTTACTGTCGGTATATAGATTGCCCAAGTACCAAAAAGTATATTAATACTTGCAAAAACCCACGATGGCCCGAAGTATCTTGCATTACCTAATATTAACTTTAACGATTTCATCTACAGCTGGTTGTTGGTTGTTGGTTGTTGGTTGTTGGTTGTTGGTTGTTGGTTGTTGGTTG
>NZ_CAXBBZ010000016.1:0-63892 GCF_963974015.1 uncultured Maribacter sp.
CTCATTACCAACAAATTCTTAGAAAAGCCAAGGAGAATAAAAATAGGTACGCACTTATTGTTCGTAATCTGGACTACTCCGATTACATGGCTGTGAAATCCTTCCCGCTATTTAATAAGGGGGCCTATAGAGGTGGATTGATCATAGAACAAAAAACGAAAAGAGAACATCCGTTAGGTAAAATTGCCGAGCGTAGTGTAGGGTATGAACGTGTTGATGAAAATGGCTACCGTACCCGTGTGGGTATGGAGGGTGCTTTTGGTGAATACTTAAGGGGGGTAGAAGGAAAACGTGCCAAACAAAAAATAGCAAAAGGTCTATGGAAGCCTATCGGTAACGATAATATTATTGAGCCTAAAGACGGTTATGATGTGTATTCTACCATCGATATTAATATACAGGATATTGCACACCATGCTTTATTGAAGCAATTGGAGCTGTACAAGGCCGACCACGGTACCGTAATCGTAATGGAGGTGAAGACGGGTGAAGTCAAGGCAATTGCGAATCTAGGTCAAACACCTGAAGGTAAATACTACGAGCGTCTGAACTATGCGATCGGTGAGTCTCATGAGCCAGGTTCTACATTTAAGTTAATGAATTTAGTAGCGGCCTTAGAAGATAAGGTAATCGATACCAGTACCGTAATTGATACCGAAAAAGGAAGTTGGAAAATATATAGACACTGGGTAAAGGATACCAAGCGTGGCGGACATGGTAAAATATCCGTATCCAAAGCTTTTGAAGTATCGTCTAATGTGGCGTTTGCCAAAATGATTAATAATGGCTACAAGAACGATCCAGAGAAATATGTGAACCGTTTAATGAGTATGGGTATCCATAAAGAATTGGGATTACCGGTTCGCGGAGAGGGCAAGCCGGTACTTAGATACCCTGGAGACAAAGGTTGGTCAGGATTGTCTTTGGCTCAAATGGCTTACGGTTATGAGGTTTCTATGACACCATTGCAAACTTTGTCATTCTATAATGCCATTGCGAACAATGGGGAAATGGTGAAGCCAAGGTTATTGAAAGAAGTTAAGGAGTGGGACAAGACCATTGAGAAGTTCGATAAGAAAGTATTGAACCCGGCAATCTGTTCTCAAGAAACGGTTAAGAAAGTACAGAAGATTTTAAAGGATGTAGTGGAGAGTAAGCATGGTACAGGCCACGGCATGTATTCGAAAAACTTTTCAATGGCGGGTAAAACAGGTACTACACAAACCAATTATGTTTCTAAGGATAAGAATAAATACGAATATATTTCTTCGTTTGCAGGCTATTTTCCAGCAGACAATCCGAAGTATTCCTGCATCGTTGTCATTCATAAGCCAGACAAGAGTGTGGGGTATTATGGTGCCGATGTATCAGGTCCTGTATTTAAATCGGTAGCACAAAAAGTATATGCCACATCACCATTAACAAGTGAGGTAGATGTAAAACATGTATTGATCGCGAGTGCTGAAACGTCTTACCAAAATTATTACAAGAATGCCCAGCAGTTATATGCGCAAGTACCAAATGTAAAAGGTATGAGCGGTATGGATGCCATTGCAATTTTAGAAAATTTGGGAATAGAAGTAGAGGTGAAGGGGAATGGAAGGGTAAAACACCAATCTATCTCAAAAGGAACAGATATCAAAACCGTGAAGAAAATAGTGTTAGAATTAATATGAAGCAGTTAAAGGACATATTATATGGAGTGCATCTTACCGCAGTTAGTGGTACGACTTCGTGTGATATCGCTTCAGTACGCTTCGATTCTAGAGAAGTGAAAGCGGGTGATGCCTTTGTAGCTATAAAAGGCACCTTGACCGATGGTCATAACTATATCGATGCCGTAGTGGCAGCCGGTGCACGAGCTATAATATGCGAGCAACTACCTATGAATATGGTAGAAGGTGTTACCTATGTTGAGGTAGGGAATGGTAATCAGGCGTTGGCTTTAATGGCTTCTAATTACTATGATACCCCTTCAAAAAACTTAAAATTGGTAGGTGTGACCGGTACCAATGGTAAAACCACCGTATCGAGTTTATTATATCGGTTATTTAAAAAAGCGGGGTATAAAGTAGGATTGTTATCCACCATTAAAATAATGGTAGATGATACGGAATACCCAACAAAACATACCACTCCCGATGCATTGGTCATCAATCGGCATTTGGGGTTAATGAACGATGCGGGTGTTGAATTTTGCTTTATGGAAGTGAGTTCGCATGGTATTCATCAGAAAAGAACAGAAGGTTTGGTTTTTGAGGGCGCGATTTTCACGAATCTATCCCACGACCATTTAGACTATCATAAAACATTTGCAGAGTATCGCGATACAAAGAAAAAATTATTCGATCAGTTGTCGAAAAAGGCATTTGCATTGACCAATATCGATGATAAAAATGGCTTGGTGATGTTACAGAATACCAAGGCAAGAAAATATACGTACGCTTTAAAGAATTATGCGGATTATCGTGCACAGGTTTTAGAAAACCAGTTCGATGGTCAGTTATTGAAAATCAATGATAACGAACTATGGATTAAATTAATAGGTCAATTCAATGCCTATAATATGTTGGCTATTTATGCCACTGCAGAATTATTAGGATTAGAGAAATTAGAAATCCTCCGCTTGTTGAGTGAGTTGGATAGTGTAGATGGAAGGTTTCAATATTATATATCAAAAAATAAAATTACGGCTATAGTTGATTATGCCCATACGCCGGACGCCCTTAAAAATGTGCTTGAGACAATCAACACGTTGAGAACTGGAAATGAAAACGTCATCACCGTTGTGGGGTGTGGTGGCGATAGAGACAGATCAAAGCGTCCGGTAATGGGTAATATCGCCTCAGAAATGAGTAATAAAATCATTTTTACTTCAGATAATCCTCGTACAGAGTCCCCTTCTAAAATTATTGCAGAAATGGAGGCAGGGGTTGAACCGCAGAATGTAAAAAAGATACTATCGATTGAAAATAGAGAGCAGGCCATTAAAACAGCTTGCCAATTAGCAGCCGATAACGATATTATTTTGGTTGCAGGTAAAGGTCATGAGACCTACCAAGAGACCAATGGAGTACGAATAGATTTCGACGATTTTAAAATTGTAAAAGAGCTATTAAATAGCTTAGATAAGTAACATTGGCTTGAGAACGCAATAATGAAAAAACTATGTTAACCTACCTGTTCGAATATTTAGAAAAACAATACCAGTTTCCTGGGGCTACGCTGTTTCAGTTTAGTACGTTCCGTGCGGCTATGGCTATCTTGTTTTCTTTGATAGTTGCGACAGCTTTCGGTAAACGCATCATTCTTTTTCTACAAAAACAGCAAGTAGGCGAAACTATTCGTGACTTAGGTTTGGATGGTCAAAAGCAAAAAGCGGGTACGCCTACAATGGGTGGTATCATTATAATTTTGGCCACTTTGATTCCTGTAATATTATTTGCGCGATTAGATAATATTTACATCATGTTATTGATATTCACTATGTTATGGATGGGGGTTATCGG
Source organism: uncultured Maribacter sp. (assembly GCF_963974015.1). Lineage (GTDB taxonomy): Bacteria > Bacteroidota > Bacteroidia > Flavobacteriales > Flavobacteriaceae > Maribacter. The sequence continues at coordinate 3,510 of NZ_CAXBBZ010000016.1, forward strand.
TTTCTTGGATGATTATATCAAAGTATTTAAAAAGAATAAAGAAGGATTAAAAGGAAGGTTTAAAGTACTTGGTCAGGTAGTTTTGGGTTTGATCGTTGGAGCGGTACTTTATTTTCATCCAGAGGTGACCATGCGTGACCATGATAAATCGATTATCACCAAGGATTATACGGTAGAGCAAGTAAAAGGCGCAGAAATTAAGTCTACCATGACTACCGTACCTTTCATGAAGAACAACGAATTTGACTATGGTGATTTTATTGGTTGGATGGGAGAAGGAGCACAAGAATATGCTTGGCTATTGTTTATTCCGATTGTCATTTTAATCGTAACAGCGGTATCTAACGGCGCAAATTTGACAGACGGTATCGATGGGCTTGCCGCAGGTACATCGGCAATCATTGTATTTACGCTCGGCATATTTGCATTGGTATCGGGTAATATTATTTTCTCGGATTACCTAGATATCATGTACATACCAAGAGTAGGTGAGTTATTGATTTTTGTCACTGCATTTGTTGGGGCCTTAATAGGGTTTTTATGGTACAATGCCTTCCCGGCCCAAGTATTTATGGGCGATACCGGTAGTTTAACTATTGGTGGTGTTATAGCCGTGATTGCTATTATCGTACGTAAAGAATTATTGATTCCGGTTTTATGCGGAATATTCTTTGCCGAGTCACTTTCAGTGATGTTGCAAGTAGGCTATTTCAAGTACACTCGAAATAAATATGGAGAAGGTAGACGCATATTTTTAATGTCACCATTACATCACCACTATCAGAAAAAGGGTTATCACGAAAGTAAGATCGTAACACGATTTTGGATTGTAGGTATTCTATTGGCCATTGTTAGTATAGTGACTCTAAAAATTAGATAAATGGCATTGTTGGTAGTTCTAGGAGGAGGAGAAAGTGGAGTAGGAACAGCCATTTTAGGATTAAAAAAAGGATATGAGGTTTTTGTATCCGATAAAGGAAAAATTAAAGAGAAGTATAAAAACGTTCTTGAACATTTTGGAATTGATTGGGAAGAAGAGAAGCATTCTGAAGACCGCATTTTAAAAGCCGACTTAGTAATGAAAAGTCCGGGAATACCCGATAAGGTACCCTTGGTGAAGCAGTTGGTTGAGAAAGGCATTCCCGTAATATCGGAGATTGAATTTGCGTCAAAGTATACCGATGCTAAAATCATTGGTATTACAGGAAGTAATGGGAAAACTACCACTACCATGCTTACGAACCACATACTCGCTAATGGCGGACTAAAGGTTGGTATGGCAGGTAATATTGGTGATAGTTATGCGAAGATGGTCGCAGAAAATGATTTTGAGTATTACGTGCTCGAGATAAGCAGTTTTCAATTGGATGGTATTGTGGATTTTAAACCACACATCGCCGTGATTACGAATATATCGCCAGATCATTTAGATCGGTACGAGTATTCATTTGAGAACTACATCGCTTCAAAATTCAGGATAGCGGAGAACCAAGACGAAAACGATTATTTGATATATGATGCAGATGATACGGTTTTGGTAAAATGGCTCAAAGAGCACCCGGTCAAATCAAAATTATTGCCCTTTTCATTGAACAAAGTATTTGAAGAAGGTGCATTTATAGAACAGAACGAGATAATAATAAAAACAACAACAGACACTATTAGCATGATTAAAGACGATTTGGCCTTGGAAGGTCAACACAATGTAAAGAACACGATGGCAGCGGCCACTATTGCAAAATTGGTTGGTATCCGTAAGGAAACGATAAGGGCTTGTGTGTCAAATTTTCAAGGGGCTCCCCACCGTTTGGAAAAGGTCTTGAAAATACATCATGTAGAGTATATAAACGACTCAAAGGCAACTAATGTAAATGCGGCCTATTATGCTTTGGATAGCATGAAAACACCAACGGTTTGGATCGTAGGCGGTGTAGATAAAGGCAATGAATATATGGAGTTGATGCCTTTGGTACGTGAGAAAGTAAAAGCGATAATTTGCTTGGGTGAGGATAATGAGAAAATTAAACATGTATTCGGTAACGCAGTGGATCTTTTAGTAGAAACATTTGCAATGGAAGAGGCTGTGAAAGTTGCTTATAAAATCGCCGAACGTGGAGATACTGTTTTGTTGTCACCAGCTTGTGCAAGTTTCGATTTGTTTAAAAATTATGAAGATCGTGGAAATCAATTTAAGAACTGTGTAAAGAACCTATAAGGTGTTGAGAATACTGCAAAATATAAAAGGAGATAAAGCTATTTGGGCCATTGCGGCGCTTCTGGCCCTATTCTCATTTTTACCGGTGTACAGTGCAAGCAGTAACTTGGTGTATGTTGTAGGTAATGGCACCACGGCAGGTCACTTGGTAAAACATGCTATACTGTTGTTCTTGGGTTTTGGTATTATTTACGGCATACATAAAATACCTACACATTTTTTCAAGGGGCTTTCTATGATTGCCCTACCGATTGTTTTGGTGTTGTTGATTTTTGTTTTGGCACAAGGCACTTCTAGTGGTGGTACCAATGATAGCCGATGGATACGTATTCCATTGGTAGGTTTCGGTTTTCAGCCCTCTAACTTGGCAGCAGTTGTTTTAATGATTTATGTAGCCAGATATTTTTCTAAGGTTAGAGAGATTAAGATTACGTTCAAAGAAAGCATATTGCCGTTATGGATTCCTGTCTTCTTAGTGGTAGCGTTAATTTTGCCAGCTAACTTTTCAACGGCAGCTATTGTATTTTCAATGGTGATGATATTGTGTTTCTTAGGAGGGTATCCTATGAAATATTTATTGGGAATAGTAGGTACGGGAGTATTGTGCCTGACCATATTCATATTAACGGCAAAAGCTTTTCCAGATTTATTTCCTAATAGGGTTGATACCTGGATGAGCCGTATCGATAGTTTTTCTAATCCGGAAGATACAGAAGCTAATTACCAAATAGAGAGAGCGAAAATTGCGATAGCAACAGGTGGTATTGTTGGTAAAGGCGCGGGTAAAAGTGTTCAAAAGAACTTTTTGCCACAGAGTTCTTCAGATTTTATCTACGCCATTATTGTTGAAGAATATGGTTTGATTGGCGGATTTGGATTAATGTTTTTTTACTTGTTTTTACTCTTCCGTATAGTGGTGGTCGCGAATGGCGCCACTACCATATTTAGTAAATTGTTGGTGTTGGGCGTGGGCTTGCCGATTGTGTTCCAGGCATTGATCAATATGGCGGTAGCTGTAGAGTTGTTCCCGGTAACAGGTCAGAATTTACCCTTGATCAGTAGTGGTGGTACATCTAGTTGGATGACCTGTTTGGCCATAGGTATCATTTTGAGTGCAAGTAATAAGAGTATAGCGCAGGAGAGTACTTCTGTAGGTGATATAGATGAAACGAACCCTTTAGAGATTTTAAGTGGGCAATTATAGGTTCATCTTATCGGGTGGCGGTACGGGCGGACATATTTATCCGGCGATAGCCATAGCAAATGAATTGAAAAGAAGACATCCTAATGCCGAATTTTTGTTCGTAGGCGCAAAGGATAGAATGGAGATGGAAAAAGTGCCACAAGCCGGGTATAAGATCGAAGGATTGTGGATTACGGGGATACAACGGAAACTGACCCTTAAAAATTTACTGTTTCCGATAAAATTGATAAGTAGTCTAATGAGAGCAAACAGCATCGTATCGAAGTTTAAGCCCCATGCCGTAATAGGTACAGGTGGTTTTGCGAGCGGTCCGTTGTTAAAAATGGCTACCGTAAAAGGGATACCATGTGTGCTGCAAGAACAAAATTCCTTTGCTGGTATAACCAATAAACTATTAAAGGATAAAGTGGAGAAAATCTGTGTTGCATATGATGGTATGGAACAATTTTTTCCAAAGGATAAAATTGTAAAAACAGGAAATCCTGTGCGTTCGGATTTGGTGGAGCTTAAAGCGTCCAAAAGTGAAGCATTGGCATTTTTTGAATTGAATGTCGATAAAAAAACCTTGTTGGTGTTAGGAGGTAGCTTAGGAGCTAGACGGATTAATCAACTGGTAGCAGACCATTTAACATATTTTGAAGAATTGGGATTGCAAGTAATATGGCAATGCGGTAAAGGATATTACGAGACGTATAAGTCAAATCAGTCCGAAACTATAAAAGTGCATGCTTTTTTAAATACTATGGATAAAGCTTATGTAGCTGCTGATTTTATCATTTCTCGTGCAGGAGCAGGAGCGGTATCAGAATTATGTTTGGTAGGGAAGCCAACCTTTTTTATTCCTTCTCCAGTAGTGGCAGAAGATCACCAGACAAAGAATGCATTATCGCTAGTAGGTCATAATGCGGCAATTATGATACGTGAGAAAGATTTGGACGAGCAGTTTAAGTCAGAGTTTGAAGCAGTATTCAATTCACCTGAAAAGCAGGCAGAATTATCAAAGAACTGTAAAGCGTTGGCATTACCGAATGCAACCTCAGATATCTGTGATGAAATTGAAAAATTATTAAGGTAAAATGAATTTAGAGCAAATACATAGAGTGTATTTTATAGGTGTAGGAGGCATTGGTATGTCTGCCCTAGCTCGCTATTTTGCTTTCATAAATAAAACGGTTGCTGGGTATGATAAAACAGAAAGCCCATTAACAAAAGAATTATCGAATTCTGGTATTGCCATTCATTATAGTGATGATTTAGAGCAAATACCTAGTGAGTTTAAAAATCCTGAAAATACACTGATCGTATACACTCCGGCAGTACCATCGAGTCAATCGGAGTATCGGTATTTTTTAGCGAATGGCTTTGTGATTAAGAAACGTTCTGAAGTGTTGGGTCTTATTACAAAAGATTCATACTGTTTTGCTGTGGCGGGTACGCATGGTAAAACCACCACATCAAGTATACTAGCGCATCTGCTCAAAGAAACCGGTGTTAAAATGACGGCTTTCTTAGGAGGGATTTCGGAAGATTTCAACAGTAATTTTCTGTTGGAAGGCACCGACTATTCTGTGGTAGAAGCAGACGAGTTCGATCGTTCGTTTATGCAGTTAACACCAAATGTAGCATGTGTAACCTCTATGGATGCCGATCATTTAGACATTTATGGTGATGCACAGGAATTGGAGCGAACGTTTGTTGATTTCACAAAACGATTGAAACCGGGCGGAAAATTATTCGTTCGTAAAGGTTTGCCTTTAGAAGGGCTAACCTATGGTATTGAAGACGATTCGGATTATTGCATCCGGAACATAAAAATAGAACATGGCACCTACATATTCGATTTGGAGACCCCTGACCTCAAACTAGAAGGGGTTGAATTCAACAAACCGGGAAGGCACAATTTGCTTAATGGTTTGGTAGCTTTTGCGATGGCGATGCAAGCAGGTTCCCCACCGCATCGCCTTGCTGAGGCTCTTTCGACTTTTAAAGGTGTGCAAAGACGTTTTTCCTATAAGATTAAAAATGATGATTTTATTTTTATAGATGACTACGCCCATCATCCAACAGAGATCAATGCAGTTTTTGAAGCGATTTCAGAAATGCATCCGAATAAAAAAGTATTGGCCATTTTTCAACCACATCTATTTTCAAGAACACGGGATTTTGCCGATGATTTTGCAAAAAGCTTGTCTCAATTCGAAAATATTTTGTTGTTAGATATCTATCCTGCACGAGAAGAACCAATTGCAGGAATAGATTCACAATGGTTGCTTGAAAAGATAACCAGCATTAATAAAAAATTAATTTTAAAGGAACAAATCATTTCTGAAATTAAAATACAGAATCCGGAAGTTTTAGTGACTATGGGAGCTGGAGATATTGGTTTAGAAGTGATTAAAATTAAAAATGAACTATCGTATGCAGATTAATTGGAATTTTTTAAAGTTGACCGCTTTGATTCTGGTAATCATGGGGTTATATGCTTTTTCGAATACTCGAAATAGTGCAAAGAACGTTACCGCAATGAAGGTGGAGTTCATTGGTGATGAGAATTTATACCTGACCGAAGGAACGGTTAATAAATTGTTAATACAAAAATACGGTAGCCTAAAAAATGTGGCTAAAGAAAATATAGTTTTGAATACTGTAGAAAAAGCCATTGAGGCTAATGAAATGGTGAAAAGTGCCCAAGTCTATCTAACTATAGATGGTGAGCTTACGTCGAAAATTGTTCAACGGAAACCAATCGGACGCATAGAAGGGGATAACAAGTATTATTTGGATGATGAAGGAAAGAGAATGCCGCTTTCTAATGATCACTCAGCAAGAGTTCCCATAATAACAGGCAATATCAGTGGTAAAAGCCTTGAGGATGTCTATGTCATATTGGAGCATATTAACAAAGACGATTTTTTTCGTAAAACGATAATCGGTATTCACATAAAAGGTGAAAATGAGTATCAATTGCGATTAAGACTTAACAATTTTGTAGTGAACTTAGGTGGTGTTGAAGATTTAGATGCGAAGTTCAGCAATTTTAAGGCATTTTATGCCAAAGCGAACAAGGATGAAACCTTGGAGGATTATGCGGTAGTAAGTTTAGAATTCAATAACCAGGTGGTGTGCACTAAAATTTAATAAAAATGGAACAAACTAAATATTCAGTCGGTCTAGACATTGGGACAACGAAAATCGTTGCCATTATCGGTAAGGAAAATGAATACGGTAAGATTGAGATTTTGGGTATCGGTAAATCCAAAAGTTTAGGTGTACATAGAGGTGTTGTAAATAACATCACCCAAACTATTAAATCGATACAACAAGCGGTAGAAGAAGCTGAGGCTAATTCTGGGCTTAAAATCGGTTCGGTAGTGGTAGGTATCGCTGGTCAGCACATTAGAAGTTTACAACACAGCGATTACATTACTCGAAAAGATTCTGAAGAAGTAATCAATGAGGAAGATTTAGATATCCTTATTAATCAAGTGCACAAATTGATTATGCTTCCTGGCGAGGAGATAATTCACGTATTACCACAAGAATATAAGGTTGATGGGCAAGGAGAAATTCGAGAGCCTATCGGTATGTATGGTGGTCGATTAGAAGCGAATTTTCATGTTGTTGTAGGGCAAGTAGTTTCTATTAAAAATGTAGGTCGTTGTATTAAGAGTGCAGGCCTAGATTTAGGAAATATTACGCTAGAACCATTGGCATCATCTGATGCGGTATTAAGTCAAGAAGAGAAAGAAGCAGGTGTAGCATTAATCGATATAGGAGGTGGTACTACTGATTTGGCCATTTTTAAAGATGGTATTATTAGGCATACTGCAGTTATTCCCTTTGGTGGAGGTGTGATAACCGAAGATATCAAAGAAGGCTGTTCTATTATTGAGAAGCAGGCTGAGTTATTGAAAACAAGATTTGGTTCGGCTTGGCCAGGTGAGAATAGGGATAATGAAATTGTTTCTATTCCAGGTTTACGAGGTAGAGAGCCAAAAGAAATCTCTTTAAAGAATTTGTCTAAAATAATTCATGCACGTGTTGTTGAAATCATAGAACAAGTCTATGTGGAGATTAAAAATTACGGTCATGAAGAGCAAAAGAAAAAATTAATTGCGGGTATTGTTTTAACAGGTGGCGGTAGTCAACTAAAACATTTAAAGCAATTAGTGGAATATATAACAGGTATGGATACCCGAATAGGTTATCCTAACGAGCATTTAGCAGGTGATTCAGACGAAGAAGTTGCTAGTCCTTTATACGCCACAGCTGTCGGACTTTTAATGAATGCAATTAAGAACGAGAAGAAGCTTCAAAATAGTAAGAAGAAATCTCAAGTATCTGAAGAATTTTCGCAAAAAGAACAAGAAGAAGTATTTGCCGGTGTTGAAGAAGATGAGTTCGAAAATAAGAACAGAATGTACAAGGAAAGAAAATCTGTTTTTGATAAATGGTCTGAAAAGTTGAAAGAGTTTTTAGACAACGCAGAGTAAAAAGCATATAGTAAGAACATACATAACCAGTAATAATTTAGATTATGAGTAAGAACAGCGAATTCGATAATATCTCTTTTGATCTTCCAAAGAATCAAAGCAACGTTATAAAGGTCATCGGTGTAGGTGGTGGTGGTAGCAATGCCATAAATCACATGTTCCAGGCAGGAATAAACGGAGTTGATTTTGTAATCTGTAATACCGATTCACAGGCTTTGGACAATAGTCCTGTGCCAAACAAAATACAATTAGGTGTATCATTAACAGAAGGTTTGGGTGCTGGTGCCAATCCTGAAGTTGGCGAACAAGCTGCCATGGAAAGTATGGAAGAGATTAAATCGATGTTGGATTCAACAACTAAGATGATTTTCATTACTGCTGGTATGGGTGGGGGAACAGGAACTGGTGCTGCTCCCGTAATTGCCAAGTTTGCAAAGGAAATGGATGTTCTAACTGTAGGTATCGTTACCATGCCGTTTCAATTCGAAGGTAAAATGCGAGTTGAACAGGCACAACGTGGTATTGAAAAATTGAGAAAAAATGTTGATTCGCTGATCGTCATTAATAACAATAAATTACGAGAAGTATACGGTAACCTTGGTTTTAAGGCCGGTTTCTCAAAAGCTGATGAAGTACTGGCAACCGCTGCAAGAGGTATTGCAGAAGTTATAACACATCACTACACACAAAACATAGATTTACGTGACGCCAAAACAGTACTGTCTAATAGTGGTACTGCAATAATGGGTTCTGCTATTTCATCTGGTTCGGCAAGGGCCAATGAGGCAATTATGAAAGCTTTGGATTCTCCATTATTGAATGACAATAAGATTCAAGGTGCTAAAAACGTATTGTTGTTAATAGTTTCAGGAGCACAAGAAATCACTATTGATGAAATAGGAGAGATCAATGATCATATTCAAATCGAAGCGGGTTATGGAGCAAACATCATTATGGGTGTTGGTGAAGATGAAAGCTTAGGAGAGGCTATTGCCGTAACGGTAATTGCCACGGGTTTTAATATAGAGCAACAGGATGATATTGTAAATACGGAGTCTAAAAAAATCATTCATACCCTAGAAGAAGGTCAACGCGCCGAGGCAATGTTGCTTTCCAATTCCAAAACTGTACACACATTGGAAATGGATGATGAAGAGGAGGAAGTTAAAGAAGTTAAGCCTGTACAAAAATATGAGTTTGTTGATGAGGCAGATTTCGATTTAATACCAACTACAAATTACATCAAGAATTTCAACGTTTTTTATGAAGAAGTAGTTGCACATAACGTTTCTGAAGATGATTTTGTAATTGTAGATTCAGCAGCTATAGATATTGAAGTTGTTGATCCAATAGTATTAAAAGCTAAAAAAGTAGAAGATGATGATTTTTCAATAGATTTCGATATGCCTTTGAAGGATGAAGAAAAGGAAAACGTGATTACTTTTGACTTACATGAAGAAGTAAAGGATTTAGATGTAAACGATAGTATTGAAATTATACCTGTTTTAGAATATAATAAAAATGGTGAAAAACGCTATAGTTTAGATGATTACATGCAGTTGGAAAGTAAATTGACCGGTGCAAAATCAAAAGCGGAAGAATTCGAGCCAAAGATTATCGAAGACGAATTGATATTTGAAAAAAGAACCGTAGCTCCAAAAAGAGAAGTACGCCCAGAAGAGCAATTAGATCCAATGGAAACTCCTATAGAAGAGTTATTGCGTGAAAGAGCTGATGAGCGTAGAAGAAAACTTAAAGATTTCAACTACAAGTTCAAAACTAGCGCACCTAGTAGTTATGATGAAAAGAAACCTGCTTACCAAAGACAAGGGGTGAATTTAAATGATAACCCTAGAGAGAATAAAATTTCTAGAACATCACTTAGTGGTGATAGTAACGATGATATTAAGTTACGTTCAAATAACTCATTTTTACATGATAATGTAGATTAGAAATAGCCTACAACTATTATTTATAAACCCGAAAACTATATTAGTTTTCGGGTTTATTTTTTATCTTCGCAGACCAAAATAAGGAAGCTATGGGTTTACAGCAAAAAGTAATGGAGCAATTGAAATTGGCTATGAAAGCTAAAGATACGGTTGCGTTAGAATCACTTAGAGCTATAAAATCTGCGCTCTTAATGGCAAGTACTAGTGGTGCTGGCGAAATCACGGAAGATGACGAGATACAATTAGTACAGAAATTAGTAAAACAAAGAAAAGATAGTGCTGCAATATTTATAGAGCAAGGCAGACAAGATCTTGCAGATCCTGAATTGGCGCAAATTGCGGTTATCGAGCAATTTTTACCAGAACAACTTACAGAGGAGGAAGTGGAAAAAGTAGTAGTACAAACTATTGATTCAATTGGTGCTTCAGGTATGAAGGATATGGGTAAGGTAATGGGTGTTGTATCTAAAGAATTAGCCGGTCAAGCAGATGGTAAATTAATTTCTACCATTGTTAAAAAGAAATTATCTTAAGTTTTAGTGTTTAATTTAAATACTGAATTAAAATGGCCTCGTGGCGCAACTGAATAGCGCATCAGATTTCGGCTCTGAGGGTTGGGGGTTTGAATCCCTTCGAGGTCACTAGTAAAAACGCATTAATCTGATATAAGGGTTATTGCGTTTTTTATTTTTAATAATGTGTCACTTTTTGTGTCATTTTTCATTCGTAATCTATGAAGTAGAATCAAAATTGTGATTGTTTTGAAAAAAGGCTATATAGTAGGGTTTATTTGATATTAATAAGCTTTAGTATTTGCCCAATAGGTATTCAATAAACCATGCTACGATCATTACAAAGGTCCAAAGACCTAGATAAAATTTACGTCTCGCATACATTCCATCCATATCCAATATATAGTTATGTCTGAAACGGTGAGCTAGCCAAGGTAAAAGAATGGCTATTATACAAGCGATAATCCAATACAATGAGAATCCAGACCAATTATCCGTATCAAATATGTCCATATTAAAATATCAAAGAAATTAAATAAATAATGGCTATAGTTCCAGCAATAACTGACAAAATAGCTAATCCAAAAAGTAAATCCTTAACCCTTTCTATTGTTTTCTCATTACTTCGGAACAATAACTTTCTTAGTAGGTCAATTATCGACATAGCTAAAGATATGAGTTTGTTGTTTGGTTTAAGTAAGGAATTTATGGTATTGTCCCAAATAAAGTTAGATTAAATTAAGAAAAGCTAAATAAAGATATCTTGATCTATTTGAGGTCACTAGTAAAAAAGCCACACATGTAAAAGATGTTGCTTTTAAATTTATAGTTGATTTTATAAATTGTGATATTAACTATCTACGTGGTAACGGATTTTGAAATTATATTCTTAATTATCATTTTGGCATGAATTCGAGAGTTTTCAATAAACCATTTGTGGGTTTCCATACCGCCGCAAATAACTCCGGCCAAATAAAGACCTTTTACATTGGTTTCCATCGTTTCTAGATCGTACTCTGGCAGTTTTTTCTCGTCATTACTAATATTGACACCTAACATTTTTAAAAAACTAAAATTAGGTTTGTATCCTGTAAGCGCTAGAACAAAATCATTATCAATTTCAACGTCTTTGTCTTGTGTAGTTAAAATTATAGTGTTTTTTGATATGGCCTTAACGGTAGTATTGTAATAGGCTTTAATGCTACCTTCTTCGATTCTATTAACAATATCTGGTCTTACCCAATATTTGACCCGTTGCCCAACTTCAGGTCCGCGAATAATCAATGAAACTTCAGCACCTTTTCGCCAACACTCTAATGCGGCATCAATAGCGGAATTACTAGCGCCTATAACGGCTACTTTTTGACCTGAGTAATAATGTGGATTGTCATAATAATGAACCACTTTATCCAAATTTTCGCCAGGTACATTCAATAAGTTAGGAATGTCGTAAAAACCTGTAGCTACTATAATTTGTTGAGCGGTATACGTGTTTTTGTCAGAAGTTATGGTAAAGGTTTTATCATTTTTTTTAACCTCCTCAACCTTTTCAAACAAATGAATATTCAATTTGTTAGAGGTTACTATACGTCTATAGTATTCTAGAGCTTCATCTCTTTTCGGTTTAGCTTCTTTACTGATAAACGGAATTTCATCGATTTCCAATTTTTCTGAAGATGAGAAAAACTGCATGTTGGATGGGTAGTGGAATAGGGAATTTACAATAGGCCCTTTTTCTAAGATAAGGTAGCTAAGGCCATTCTTCTTTGCTTCTAATCCACATGCTATCCCTATCGGTCCTCCACCTATGATGACGACATCAAATCCAGTTTTCATCCCTTTAATTCTTTTATTGTTTTAATTGGGTCTGAGCTTTTAAAAACAAAGCTGCCTGCAACCAATATGTCAGCGCCGGCATCGACTAATTTTTGTGAATTCGCTGTGGTTACACCTCCATCAATTTCTATTAAAGCAGATGAATTTTTACTTTTGATCAGAGCTTTTAAAGCTTTAACCTTTTCATACGTATGCTCAATAAATGATTGTCCGCCAAAACCAGGATTAACACTCATAATCAAAACTACATCAATGTCTTGAATGGTGTCTTCTAATAGCATTATATTGGTATGCGGATTTAAGGCGACACCAGCTTTCATGTTATGAGCTTTAATGGCCTGCAATGTTCTATGTAAGTGAGTGCATGCTTCGTAGTGCACGGTTAATATGCTCGCTCCTAAATTTGCAAATTCTTCAATGTAACGGTCAGGGTCTACAATCATTAAATGCACATCTAGCGGCTTAGTAGCGCTTTTTTGAATTGCCTTCACCACAGGCATACCGTATGATATGTTCGGAACAAAAACGCCATCCATAACATCGATATGATGATACTCTGCTTCACTTGCGTTCACCATTTCTACATCACGCTGAAGGTTTCCAAAATCTGCAGCTAAAAGTGATGGTGCTATACTTGGTTTTCTCATTTTCTGTTCCTTTTGGATTTATTACAAAAATAAGAATTTGAAATTCGTTGTACTCAGATTTTGGCCATTGCTTTCACTTGATTCAATCAATTTTAGCATCACCATTTTTCATTAAAATAGGATTTACTTTTGTCTTATACTTTTCTAGAACATTGTTTAATTTAACTAATTCTATATCTAGCTCTGCAGATAATTCTTCATAAACTTTATATGCTCCATTAGTAGGTTTGGAATCACCAGATTCAACACTTCTTCTCAACGATGCTAATCTGTTATTTAGTTTTATCGGAAAGTTTAAAGGGTCTTGGCCAGACTGATTTTTAACCTGATACAGCGCTTCTTCAACTTCTGATAATTCATTTAAAAACGGAGTTACGGTTTTATTGTAATCGTTTTGTTCAATTTTATTTTTTGAATCGCTGAATGTTTTTTTGATTTTTCTAATTTTAATAACCGCTTCATTGGCAGCAGTAGTTTTCCCCATTATTTTATTTGACAATTCGAACTGCTCATCTAAATCTTCTTTAGTGACTCCTTTAAGGTTTGGATTCATTACTAGGTCAAATGAGTATGTTTTTTCATAATCTCCTGACTTCATTTTTACTTTATAGGTACCTAAAGGTGCTTTTGGGCCTCTTGCGGGCCTTGCACTCCAAATGATCATACCATCAAAAGTTTTCGCACCAGGATATCTAAGATCCCATGTAAATGTGTTGATGCCTTTTGCGGTTGTTGGTTTTGATGAACCTCCACGTAACCAATACGGTAAATTTGGGTCAACTTCATATTTAGGTTTACTACCTGTAAAGGTGTTTATCAAGTTATCGTCGGTATCATAAATTTCAAAAGTGATCGTATCTTTCTGGTCTTTTAGATAGTATTGAATAGATGCATCTGTTAACCCTCTATAGGTATTGCTTGGTTGAAATAGCACTGCTTCTTGTTTGGCCATTTCAAGAGTAAACTGTCTTAGTGGTTGTATGTCATCTAAAATCCAAAAACCTCTACCGTGGGTTCCTAAAACAACATCATTATCTTTTATTACTAAATCACGTACGGGCGTATCCGGTAATTTTAATTGTAGACTCTGCCATAATTCACCATCATTCATGGAAAAATAAACACCGTGCTCTGTGGCTAAAAATAGAAGGCCTTCTCTAATCGGATCCTCGCGAACAGCTCGAGCAAAATGACCATCTTCGATTCCATTGGTAATCTTTGTCCAAGTTTTCCCATAATCATGGGTTTTAAAAACATATGGTTGTCTATCATCCACTTGATATCGGTTGGCAGCCACGTATAGTGTGCCAGGATTGTGGATAGATTCGTCAATAATGCTGACTCTTGAAAATTTAGGTAAATCTTTAGGTGTAATGTCTGCCCAGTTTTTACCGCCATCTCTAGTGATATGTATTTTTCCGTCATCTGAGCCTGTCCAGATGGTATTGATGTCATGATTAGATGGAGCAAGTGCAAATACCGTCGCGTAAATTTCAGGTCCGTTCATATCCATGGTAATAATTCCACCTGTTTTTCCTAAGGTAGAAGGGTCTGCATAGGTGAGATCCGGACTGATTTTTTCCCATGATTGTCCGTCATCGGTTGTTTTCCATACGTGTTGCGAGCAGGTATACATTACCTTAGAATCTTGCGGAGCGAACATAATTGGGAAGGTCCATTGCCAGCGTTCTGGTAATGCACTGGCAGGTTCTCCTGAGAAAAACCGTGGATATACCTGAATGTCTCTTGATTGTCCGTTACTCCTATCATATCGTGTTAAAAGAGCACCTTGACTACCTGCATAGAAAATATCTAAATTCTCTGGGTGTTGGGTAATCCAACCACTTTCACCTCCACCAACAGCATAAGCCCAGTCATCACCAAGACCACGTGCCTGCATATGCTCCCAATCATCACTTGGCATAGCTATAGTACTATTGTCTTGTTGTGCACCTGCAACATGATACGGAATATCGTTTGTTGCCATTACATGATATAATTGCGTAGTGATGTAATCTTCTTCTGTCCAAGTTTTTCCGCCGTTGATGCTAACGATACCTCCGCCATCATTGGAAGATATCATACGCTCTGGGTTATTTGGGTCAATCCACAAATCATGGTTATCGCCGTGCGGAACTTTTATTTCGGTATCAAAGGTTTTACCACCATCTGTTGATTTCCAGAAATCAACATTTAGTCCGTAGACAATATCTTTATCGAAGGGATCAGCATAAATTCTAGAATAGTAAAATGCACGTTGTCGCAGTTTTCTTTCGTCATTGGTTCTTTCCCAAGTTTTACCTGCATCGTCAGAACGATATACACCACCTTCATTAGCTTCAACAATTGCCCAAACACGGTTTGAATCTGCCGGTGAAACAGTCACTCCAATTTTTCCTATCGGGCCTTCTGGCATTCCAGGATTTTCCGTTAAATCTGTCCAGGTCTCACCAGCATCTGTAGATTTCCATAATTTACAATCCGGTCCACCGCCCCACATTTTCCAAGCTTTTCGTTGAACCTGCCATGTACTTGCATAAAGAACTTTGGGATTATTTCGGTCGATGATTAAATCTACTGCACCGGCTTTGTCGCTAACATAAAGTGTTTTCTTCCATGTATTTCCACCATCTATACTTTTAAAAACCCCACGTTGTTCATTATCACCATATGGGTGACCAAGAGCAGCAACATAAACAATATCAGGATTAGTAGGATGAATTCTAATTCGAGATACCGCTTGGGTTTCTTCAAGTCCTAAATGCCTCCATGTTTTACCGCCATCTTTAGTCTTATAAACACCATCACCTTGCGTTATACTACCACGAAGTTGCACTTCTCCCATACCGATATAAACAATATCAGGATTTGTTTCTGCTATGGCTACCGCACCAACAGAAGAGCTTGTAATTTGGCCATCTGTAACCGGAGCCCATTCATTGCCACCATCCGTAGTTTTCCAAAGTCCGCCACCTGTAGCTCCAAAATAATATTCATTGGGTCTACCTGGGCTACCAGCTGAACCTAATGAACGACCGCCACGAACGGGTCCAATATTTCTCCATGATAAATTTTCATAGAATTCTTTTTTTAAAGGAGGGGTTATGTTGGTTTTGTCTGATTTCTTTTGTGCAAAACTTGTGCTAAAAATGGATAATACAAATAGAAGCAGGAGATAGCGGAGTTTGATAGTCATATAGTTGAAATTTGATTGGTATGCTAAATGTTTTATATTGAAAATATTTAGTTTGAAAATAATAATTTAATCTGCTAATTCATGGAGATTGTTAAAATTTAACGGCTTTGTAAACATGTCAATCTCACCTTCATTATTAAGGGGCCATTCTTCTTTTGGGCGATCCCAATAAAGTTCCACTCCGTTGCCGTCGGGATCATCAAGGTAAAGTGCTTCTGAAACACCATGATCTGCAGCGCCTGTAAGCTGATATTCAAAATCAATGAGTCTTTTTAAGATTCGCCCCAAATCTTTTCTTGTTGGGTATAGAATTGCTGTATGGTAGAGTCCGACGCCATGTTTTGAAGCACGTGGTGCATTTTGGCTCTGCCATGTATTCAAACCAATATGATGATGATAACCACCAGCTGAAATAAAGGCAGCTTGGTTACCATATTTCATAGTAATTTCAAAACCTAGAATCTCGCAATAAAAATGGATTGACTGATTTAGGTCAGATACTTTTAAATGTACATGACCTATTCTTGTTTGATCAGGAATTTTGTATTTCATGAAATTTCAACTATTCTTTTCCAGTATATATCTTATGGTTTTCATCTCCACCGGCAATGATATATGCGAATAAATCTACGACCTCTTGTTCATTTAATCTATTCAATAAAGCTGGTGGCATTGGTGATACCGGTGATATCTCTTTTTTTAGAATGGCATTCTTGGCAATGCTAACGGTGTAGCTTTCATTGAACGGATTTGGCATTATCACGATAGAATCTCCAGCTTCAGATTTAATTCGCCCAGCCAGTTTCGCGTCGTCCTTTAAATGAAAAAGGGTATTTGCATATTGGTCTGAAATTTCATCGTTCGGACTATAAATAGCGAACATCAAATCATAGGTGCTGAATTTTGTATGTGCTTGGGTAAGATCAGGGCCTGCAGCACCACCTTCACCACGCATTCTGTGACACAATACACAGTTTGCCGAAGCAAATGCTCTTTTACCTGCTTTTATATTGCCTATGTAGTTATCTAAGCCGCCCCAAACGACATCTCCCATATTTTCGCCAGTGTAATTTTTACCCGGTCCAAAAGGTTGTGGTAAATCTGCCACTGCACTGGATGGAGAGTATACTCCGGAAATTTCTTGAAAATAATCTCTTTCTTTTTCTGGGACATGAGACAGAGCTCGTTGCCTTACATTCTCCATATAGGCTTTAAAGCTCATACCGCCCTTAGAACCTAGCACATCAAAATACCAAGAAAAATAACGTGTTCTTAAATCTTTGTTCCATCCATTTTCGGCATTGCTTAATAGCATACCGAAATAAATAGCTTCACTTGGCGGCATTTTAGCGATAACATCTCTAATTAATGGCCCGTATTCTTCGCTACGCAAGGTGGCTTCATTAGATAGCATTTTAACACCCTTTGTAACTGTTTTTTGAGCTGTATGATATTCGAGTCTCTCTACGAGTTTTTTAACTATACCGTCAGCTTCTAGGTATAAAAGTATCTGAGCCAATTCTTTGCTTACTGCACTTTCCGTTGCAGGAAATAAAGGGCTTAAAATCTTTATAAGTTTTTGTTTCTCGCCCTTGTTTGGCATTCCCATTCTAATGAAATTTAGAGAATATGTGCGAAGTAAATCCATCTGGCTTTCAGCATCTAAAGTTGTAATAGGTATTGCCATTAATTTTTTCAAAATTAACGATTGAAGTTGCTTATCCCCCTGATGGTTTAAAGCAATACTACTTTCAATAATTTTTCTGTTGTCAGATTCCTTTTTATAATCGTCTAACCAAGAATCTAAAGGTTGGTGTTCTAAGGCAATTCTAGAGGCGTATCGAATAAATCGATCCTTATCTGCTAAATGCTCCCATGCCAATTCTGTGCCTATTGTAGAAACAGTTACATGGTACTCTTCTATTTGTTTACGCTGATTTCGTTCTTGTGTATTATTTGAATTCACCTGAGAGGTAACGGTTGTATCTGCGCCTGTATATCTTAGACGGTAAAGGTGAGAATCTAATCGACGACCGCCAGTTGCAAAATATAAATTACCATCATTACCAGCAATCATATCTGTTAAGGGTAGGGGAGTTCCTGATAAGAATTCTTCCCTTTTGGCTTCATAACTGCTTTCTTTCTCAATTAAATCAATAAAATAAACGGTGCCAAAACTCCAATCCATTGCTAACAGTCCGTTTTTATATCTTTCAGGAAAATTCAGTGAAGAGGTCGATAAAACTGCAGTTGGAGATCCTTGTTCTAAATTATGAACCGCAGGTAGATTATCTGGATAATAGGCAGGCCATTTACCAGATCCTGTTCGCCAACCGTATTCGCTACCACTAGTAACATGGCAAATTCTTGTAGGTCTATACCAAGGCATACCAATATCCCATTCCATGTCGGCATCATATGCGAAAAGTTCACCATCTGAATTGAAAGCCATATCAAAAGGATTTCTAAAACCTACGGAAATTAATTCAAAAGATGACCCATCAGGATTAAATTTTGTTATCCATCCACCTGGTGCCTTTATATCATTTGCATGGCCTCTGGCATCTAAATACGGAGTGAACAAATTATCTTCTCCCCAATTGGTCGGAATACGACTATTTTGTTTTACACTTTCAGGAATTAAAGTATGGTTGCCGGCAATGAAATAAATCTCTTTTCCATCTGGTGATAATGTAAAACTATGTGGGCCATGTTCTCCGCTTCCTTCTAATCTAAGAAGCATTTTTACGGTATCTAATTTCCCGTCATTATTAGAATCGGTTATACGGTAGATGCCGCTGCCATTCTCTTGGTCATCTGAGATTTCGTCATCCCAATTTTTATTAACTGCAACATACAAACTATTAAATGCCCACAGTAAGCCATGTGCTTCCCCAATTTCTAAATCTAAAGGAATTACATCGCTCGTATTGAGAATTTCTCCAATTTTAGGAGTTTTAAATTGATATAATTTACCATACTGGTCACAAGCAAACATTGTATTTTCATTGCCCTGTGCCAATGCTACCCACGAGCCTTGTTCATTATTGCTAGGATGATAAATTTCTTCGAGTGCAAAATCTTTTGGAGTGTTAAATTCGATACTAGTTTCCTCTACTATTTCTTTTTCTTTCTCATTGCAGGAGAATAGCAAACAAGTAAGGATAATAATTACGAATCGGTTGTTGGTATTGGTCATGATTTCTGATAATTGGTTACTTAAAGATACAAAGTAACATAGTGTAATTATCAGTCTAATTGACGTAATCCTTCATAAATTGAAATGGCCACGGCATTTGCTAAGTTTAAACTCCTAATATGTTCACTGTATAAGGGTATTTTAGCTGTTTTGTCTTGATGATGCGTTAAGATTGATTTAGATAGCCCAACAGATTCTTTCCCAAAAACTAAAAACATTTCATCTTTATAATCTACCTGCCAATGGTTACGTTTGGCGGTAGCAGTAAAGAAAATCATTTCTCTATCATGATGTTGTTCGAAGAACGATTCCACATTTTCGTAAATGATTACGTTTAAGTGCTGCCAATAGTCTAGACCAGCCCGTTTTAGGCGTTTATCACTAAGTTCGAAACCAAATGGCTTAATTAGATGAAGTGTAGATCCTGTGGCAAGCGCCAATCTGCCAATATTACCCGTGTTATTAGGTATTTCGGGTTCTATTAATACAATATTAAAACTCATTATTTTTTAAAGGATTGTAAATATAAATGCTCCACTTTTTCTCGTGCCCACGGTGTTCTTCTAAGAAATTTTAAACTGGATTTAATTGATGGATTACTTTTAAAACAGTTGATATTTATTTGTCCTGCCAAATCTTCCCATGTATATTTTTCAGTAAGTTCTTCTAGCATAGTGACTAGTTTAACACCATGTAACGGATTATTAGGTTGGGTTTCAGGATTCATCAATGTACTATTAGTATGATTATGTGATTGGGTTATTTCTGGAATGCAATGTACATGGATAAGGCGGGAACTTCTATTTTATTTTTTAAGGTTCTTTTTCCTTCTAAATCGAAGTTATCGCCTGATACACCTTCTTGCCAAGTTCCTTTTATCTCATGAAAGATTGTTTTATTGTTCGCGTTATAAATAACTAAAATATTCTTCCAATCATCATTATTGGCATTATCCTCAATAGTATAAGTAACAATTCCATCTTTAACAGTCTGAAAATATAAATTATTTACTACATCTGCGGCATTTTTCATGTAGAATGCTGGATGGGCTTTACGAAGTGAGATTAGATTTTTGTAATATTCAAATACCTCCTTATGTTCAGTTTTCCAATTCCAATTAATTTGGTTGATACTATCTGGGAGGTTATATGAGTTATGTTCTCCATTTTTAGTTCGAAGCATTTCAACGCCAGCATGAAGAAATGGAGTTCCTTGAGAGGTCAAAACTATGGCATTAGCCAATTTACCCATTGCAATAAGTTCTTCGGTATCTGCTTTAGGTTTTGAAATTTTTAATTTATCGAATAAGGTATGGTTGTCATGACAAGAAACATAATTGATAGACTGCCAAGGTTCTAATGCCCATGGAGCATCTGAATAGTTAACTTTTTCATAATCGAGTTGAGGATGTTGAATGGCGCCTACAACTCCAAATTTTATAGATTCTTCAGTGTTTTTTGCACCACTTACAAAACCGGTACTTTCATCTTCAAAAACAGAGCCCTTAATACCGTCACGAATATCATCACTAAACGCAGCAATTTGAGGTAATTGCTTCATGTGTTTTTTAAGTGCGCGTTTTTCTTTTGGTAAGGGTGAGTCTTTTGCAGTCCATCCTTCACCATATATTAATACATCGGGATTTATTTTTTTGACCGCATCAGATATTTTATTCATTGTTGTGATGTCATGAATTCCCATAAGATCGATTCGAAAACCATCAACATGATATTCTTTAGTCCAATACGTAACAGATTCTAAAATGAATTTTTGCATCATAGCACGTTCAGAGGCTGTCTCGTTACCACAAGCTGCCGCATCGGCATAAGTGCCATCTTGCCAATGTCGATAGTAATAGCCTGGTGCTTCTTGGTTGAAGTTAGCTTCTTCTGTCTTGCCGGTATGATTGTAGGCTACATCTAGTATAATACCGATGTCATTATCATGAAAGGCTTTCACCATTTGCTTGAATTCCTTAATCCTAACTGCAGCATTAAATGGGTCTGATGAAAACGAGCCTTCAGGCACATTGTAGTTATGTGGGTCATAGCCCCAATTATATTGAGGTGTATCTAAATTTGTCTCGTCAATCGAATAATGGTCAAAAGTGGGTAATAAATGCACATGGGTTATTCCTAATTCCTTTAAATGGTCTATACCGGTAGAAATATTATCAGTCCCTTTTGTGCCTTCCTCCACCAATCCTAAATATGAGCCTGGTAAGGATGAACCTGATTCAGGATGGATGGTCAAATCTCTTATATGGAGCTCGTAAATAATAGCTTTGTTTAAATGGCTTACTTCTGGACCTTTATCTTTTACCCATTTATCAGGATTTGTAGCGTTCAAATCAAGAACCATAGCTCTATTGCCATTTACCCCAACTGCTTTGGCGTACATGCCAGGTGTTTCTTCTAACCATCTCCCATTTATTTTCACCTGATACGTGTAATAGATTCCATCAAGATCTTTAGTTACATCTTTTTGCCAAATACCACTTTTAGCAGATTCAAGAGAAAATGTTTCGAAAGAATTGGAATCATTGCCGGTTTTAAATAATCGGAGGGTAACTTCTTCGGCACTAGGGGACCATAATTTAAATAAGGTTGATTCTTTAGAATAATTAGTCCAAAGGTTTTCATTTACAGGCGTTGGGTAACTGTTAAAATCTGCGTTTTGTTTTTTACAAGAACCTAAAAGGGTAATACTCATTATAAATACAAAGAATTGTTTCATTGATACTTTACGATAATGTTCTAATATAAGGAAGATTAATTTGTGGGCGATCGTTGGCAGTTATTATAGGTCGAATTCTTTTACTAACTATTATAAATGAAAAAACTCCGGTAATCAGCCGGAGTTTATTCATCAATCAAAAAACGAACAGTCATGATAACTGTTGTTATCGTTAAAATTACAATTAATATGCCATAAAACCAATTTAGGATATATTTAACGTGTAATTTCTATAGCTTGAACGCTAAGGATTTTTAACCCAAATAAGTTTTTAATATTTTACTTCTAGAAGTGTGCTTTAATCTTCTAATCGCTTTCTCCTTAATTTGACGTACTCTTTCTCTTGTTAGATCAAAAGTTTCACCAATTTCTTCAAGAGTCATAGAATGTTGACCTGCAAGGCCAAAGTACAAACGAATAACATCTGCCTCACGTGGAGTCAATGTTTCTAATGCACGCTCAATTTCGGTACGTAAAGACTCGTGTAAAAGTTCTCTATCTGGATTTGGAGATTCGCCACTTCGAAGTACATCATAAAGGTTAGAATCTTCACCATCGATAAGAGGCGCATCCATAGATACGTGTCTACCTGAGTTTTTCAAAGATTGTTTCACATCTTCAACGGTCATATCCAATTCTTTTGCGATTTCTTCAGGAGAAGGCATTCTTTCATGCGCTTGCTCTAGAAAAGCAAAAGTTTTGTTAATCTTATTGATAGAACCAATTTTGTTCAATGGCAAACGAACAATACGAGATTGCTCTGCCAAAGCTTGTAGTATAGATTGACGGATCCACCATACGGCGTAGGAGATGAATTTGAATCCCCGCGTTTCGTCAAAACGCTGTGCAGCTTTTATTAACCCAAGGTTTCCCTCGTTAATTAAATCTGGCAAAGTAAGGCCTTGGTTTTGGTACTGCTTAGCAACTGAAACCACGAATCTGAGGTTGGCTTTTGTAAGTTTTTCAAGAGCGATCTGGTCGCCTGCCTTGATGCGTTGTGCCAACTCTACTTCTTCATCAGCGGTAATCAAGTCAACTTTTCCAATTTCTTGTAAGTACTTGTCCAAAGATGCGGTCTCTCTATTGGTGACCTGTTTTGTAATCTTAAGCTGTCTCATTAAAATAAATTAAGTTCAATTTGCATAGACTGCATATACTTATACGTAAAAAACTTCCGAATGTTACAATTGAAGGTAAAAAACTTTGTATTTCTGTTGAAATGCATAAAAAAAGCCTCGACATATATGTCGAGGCTTACTTTTTAAACTTACAAAGAGTTAATCTCTTCTTGGTTTTCTATCACGGTCACGGTTACGATCGTTTCCACGACGGTCATCTCTTCGTTTGTCATCTCGTGGCGGTCTTTCTACAAAACCTTCTGGTTTTGGTAAAAGAGCTTTACGAGAAACTTTCTCTTTTCTTGTTCTTGGATCAAGGCCGAAATATTTCACATCAAATACATCACCCATGTTTACCACATCGGTTACATTTTCAGTTCTTTCCCATGCCAATTCAGAAACGTGAAGTAGAACTTCGTTTCCTGGTGCATCCATATACTCAACAACAGCACCAAAATCTAGCATTTTGATTACTTTTACTTCGTAAACACTTCCTACGGTAGGTTTGAACAATATAGCATCGATTTTTGCCATAACAGCATTAATACCAGCTTGACCTACACCTAAAATTTCAACGATACCTTCTTCAGTTACTGGATCCTCGTTTATAACGATAGTGGTCTCAGTTTCTTTTTGCATCTCTTGAATTACTTTTCCACCAGGTCCGATTAAAGCACCAATGAATTCGTTAGGAATTCTACGCGTAACCATAGTAGGTGCATGTTCCTTAACATCAGCATTTGGTGTAGAAATAGTGTCAGTTATTTTACCTAAGATATGTAAACGACCTTCTCTTGCTTGTTTTAGTGCATTTACTAAAATTTCGTAAGACAATCCTTTTACTTTAATGTCCATTTGACAAGCAGTAATACCTTCAGAAGTACCAGTGACTTTAAAGTCCATATCACCTAAGTGGTCTTCATCACCTAAAATATCAGAAAGAACAGCATATTTTCCAGTTTTTGCATCAGAAATTAATCCCATAGCAATACCAGAAACAGGTCTTATCATTTGAACACCGGCATCCATCAATGCCATTGTACCTGCACAAACAGTAGCCATTGAAGAAGAACCATTAGATTCTAATACTTCAGACACTACACGTACTGTATAAGGGCAATCAGCAGGAATCATTCCTTTTAAACCACGTTGCGCCAAGTTACCGTGACCAACTTCTCTTCTAGAAGTTCCTCTTAACGGTCTTGCTTCACCTGTACAAAAAGGAGGGAAGTTATAATGTAAATAGAAATTTTCTTCACCTTCATGAGATGGCATGTCTATTTTATTTGCATCTCTAGAAGTTCCTAAAGTTACAGTTGCCAATGCTTGAGTTTCACCTCTTGTGAAAATTGCTGAACCGTGAGTTGATGGTAAATAATCAATTTCACACCAGATCGGTCTAATTTCATCTGTTTTACGACCATCTAAACGTAAACCTTCATCTAAAGTTAAATTTCTAATAGCCGATTTTTCGGCTTTCGAATAATACTTAGATATTAAATCACCATAATCTGCTAATTCTTCTTCTGAGAATGTTGCTTTGATTTCTTCTTTGATTTCAGAAAAAGCAGCACTTCTTTCGTGTTTGGCAGAACCAGCTTTTGCTATAGCATAAACTTTATCATATGCCATATCATGAATCTTCTTCGCTAAATCTTCATCTTCTCTTTCTTCTGCGTACTCACGTACTTCTTTTTTGCCGAATGCTTCAGCTAATTTTACTTGTGCAGCACATTGTACTTTAATGGCTTCATGAGCAAATTTTATAGCTTCTGCCATTTCTTCTTCAGAAATTTCATCCATTTCACCTTCAACCATCATTACAGAATCAGCTGATGCCCCGATCATCATATCGATGTCAGACTCTGCTAATTGTGCTCTAGTTGGGTTGATGATAAATTCTCCATTTACACGACCGACTCTAGCTTCAGAGATTGGGCATTCAAAAGGAAAATCTGATAATTGAATAGCGGCAGATGCAGCTAAACCGGCCATAGCTTCTGGCATAACGTTTTCGTCATGAGACATTAATTGAATCATCACTTGCGTTTCTGCATGGTAATCTTTTGGAAATAATGGACGTAAAACACGATCCACCAAACGCATGGTCAATACTTCACCATCACTGGGTCTTGCTTCTCTTTTGAAGAAACCACCAGGGTAACGACCTGCGGCAGCAAATTTTTCACGGTAATCTACCGTAAGTGGAAGAAAGTCCACATCACTTTGTTTGTAATTGGAAACAACTGTACATAATAACATACATTTTCCTGACTGAACAACAACAGAGCCGTGAGCCTGTTTTGCCAATTTACCGGTTTCGATAGAAATTTCCCTACCGTCGCCAAGGTCTATGACCTCTTTAAATACTTTTGGAATCATAAAATTTGATTAAAATCTGCGTATTGCAGATTTGTTAAACAATGGTCTTTCCGACTAAATTTTCTCTGGTCGGAGTTGTTGTGTTGTTGTGTTGACCAATGAAAAACCGTGTGTAGCTTTTTGTGTTCGCCTTTACCAATGATTGGTTAAATCTCCCAAGGCTTGGAGTAATTTAAAAAAAAGGGAGATAGTTAACTATCCCCCTTTTTTTGCAATATTATTTTCTAATACCAAGCTCTACAATTAGCTCTCTGTATTTTACAATATCATTTTTAATCATGTAATCAAGAAGACTTCTTCTTTTACCTACTAGCTTCACAAGTGAACGCTCAGTATTGTAGTCTTTATGATTTCTTTTCAAGTGACCGGTCAAGTGATTGATACGGTGTGTGAATAAAGCAATTTGGCCTTCTGTAGAACCTGTGTTGCCTTCTTTACCACCATATTTTTTAAAAATCTCGGCTTTTACTTCTTTAGTTAAATACATTCCAATATTATTTTAATGATTTTTATGTACGTGATTGATTTTCAATCAGGGCGCAAAGATACTCTTTTTTTGAAATAAGAAACTATTACAATTCAAGAAATAAATAGACATTATTATGACCTAACAGGATTGTTCTGTATTAAGTCGATATATAGGTTAACTTTTTTCTTCAAATCTTTTCTATGTGAGATAAAATCCAAGAAACCATGTTCCAATAAAAATTCAGATGATTGAAAGCCTTCAGGCAATTCTTTACCAGTAGTATCCTTAACAATTCTCGGACCTGCAAAACCAATTAGCGCTCCCGGCTCTGCAATATTGATATCGCCTAGCATAGCATATGATGCTGTTGTACCACCAGTAGTAGGGTCGGTACAAAGCGAAATGTAGGGTAAACCAGCTTCAGATAACTGAGCTAACTTAGCAGATGTTTTTGCAAGTTGCATCAATGAAAGTGCAGCTTCCATCATACGTGCCCCACCAGATTTTGAAATCATCATGAATGGTGTTTTCTTTTTAATAGCATAGTCGATACCGCGAGCGATTTTCTCACCAACGACACTTCCCATAGAACCACCAATGAATTTAAAATCCATACAGCAAATTACTATGTCTTTACCGAAAGATTTTCCGTATCCTGTTCTGACAGCATCTTTAAGTCCTGTTTTCTTCTGCGCCGCTTTTAAACGCTCACTATATTTTTTGGTGTCCTCAAATTTTAAGGGGTCTTTTGAGGAAAGTTTTTCATCAAGTTCGGTAAACTTATTGTTGTCGAACAAAATTTCAAAATATTCCTTACTGCCTATTCTAACATGGTAATCATCTTCTGGGCTTACATAAAAGTTTTTGGCCAAATCTTCAGATTCAACAATTTTGCCTGTTGGTGATTTATACCACAGACCTTTTGGTGTGTCTTTTTTCTCTTCAGTTGAAGTCTGTATTCCTTTTTCTTTTCTTTTAAACCAAGCCGTCATATCTTCCATTTATAGATTACCTTGAAGTAAATTAAAGCGTATTTACGTTATTTAAGTCTTCAAATGCTTTTTTCAAACGTTCGATAAAGGTTACTTCACCTTTTCTTAACCAAACTCTTGGGTCGTAATATTTTTTGTTAGGCTCGTCAGCTCCTTTAGGGTTGCCGATTTGTGATTGTAAATAGTCTTTATTGTCTTGTATATAATCACGAACACCTGCTAGAAATGCATACTGTAAATCTGTATCAATGTTCATTTTTATAACACCGTAGCTGATACCTTCTCTAATTTCTTCAACAGTAGATCCGGAACCACCATGAAATACAAAATCAATGTGATTATGTTCAACACCATATTTCTTTGTAATGTATTCTTGAGAATTCTTAAGAATTTTCGGAGTTAATTTCACATTACCTGGCTTATAAACACCATGTACATTACCAAATGCAGCAGCAATGGTGAATCTCGGACTTACTTTAGAAAGTTCCTCGTAAGCATAAGCAACTTCTTCTGGTTGAGTATATAATTTAGAATCATCTACATCAGAATTATCAACACCATCTTCTTCGCCGCCTGTTATGCCAAGTTCGATTTCTAGAGTCATTCCCATTTTGCTCATACGCTCTAGGTACCCTTTACATATTTCTATGTTTTCTTCTAAAGGCTCTTCTGAAAGATCGATCATATGCGAGCTAAAAAGAGACTTGCCAGTTTCAGCAAAATGTTTTTCACTTGCATCTAATAACCCGTCTATCCATGGTAATAATTTTTTAGCACAGTGATCTGTATGTAAAATAACAACAGCACCGTATGCCTCAGCCAATTGATGAACGTGTTTTGCGCCTGCTATAGCTCCTTGTATTGCTGCATTTTGCCCTTCATTAGAAAGTCCTTTTCCAGCATTGAATTGCGCACCCCCATTTGAAAATTGGATAATTACAGGAGCGTTAAGAGTTGCTGCCGTTTCTAAAACACCATTAATGGTGTCAGAACCTATAACGTTTACAGCTGGTAATGCAAACCCTTTTTCTTTTGCGTAATTAAATATTGCTTGAACTTCGTCTCCGGTAGCAACTCCCGGTTTGATATTATGAGCCATAATTATTTGGTCTATTAGTTTCTAAAAAAATGAAAAACAAAAGTAATAAAACAATTATATTTAAAACGGATAGTTGATACCTATTTGTAAAACAGAGTTAGCGAAATTATAATCTTTAAACCATCTTTCTGACTGAATTTCAGCAGGGTTGTAGGTTTTGAAACCCAAATCTAGTCGAAACAGAAAGTATGTGAAATCGTACCGTAAGCCAAGCCCTGTGCCTAGTGCGATATCTTTTAAAGAAGCAAAACTGTCAAAAGTGGCGTTAGGGTCTTCAACGTTATCTAATACATTCCATATGTTACCGGCATCGGCAAAAATCGCACCGTTTACATCACCTACAATAGGGAATCTATATTCTAAGTTTAATGCGAGTTTTAGATTAGCTTCATTGAAATCATTAACTGCGGAAACACTACCAGGCCCTAAAGAGTATGGGAACCACGCACGGTTGTCATTTGACCCACCTGCAAAATAACTTCGGACAAAAGGGATGTTGTCAGAGTTTCCATATGGTATTGCAATACCAAAAAATGCTCGTGCCGCTAAAACATTTGAGCGTGATAGATCCCAGTATTTTATATACTCAAATTCGTTCTTTATGTATTGAGAAAATGGCACGCCAAAAACTAATAGTTGCTCTTGGTCATTTTTATTAAAAGGAACGAAAGATGAAAAAGCCGATAAAAGATTCCCAGCACTTTCTAGTTTCCATCTAAACTGATAAAAACTGTTATCGATGATACCTGTTCTATTCGTTTTGTTGAAAGTGTAATTAGTGGCAAAAATTAGATTATTCTCTGTTAAGCGTTTTCTTCGCTCTTCAATAAGACTTATATTGGTAAAATCCTCTGTCGT
Source organism: uncultured Maribacter sp. (assembly GCF_963974015.1). GTDB lineage: Bacteria > Bacteroidota > Bacteroidia > Flavobacteriales > Flavobacteriaceae > Maribacter. The sequence goes on from NZ_CAXBBZ010000016.1 coordinate 32,418, forward strand.
AGAAGATACTGTTCGGTCTTTAGTGGCATTGATAAAGCCTGTGGTGCCAGAAGGGATGATTAACTTTGGGTCGGTCGAGTCTGATTCTACCTCAAAAAAATCTGACAATAAAGGATCAGTTTGATAATTATCTGCAATATCGTCTAGCCGTTCATAAGTGTTACTATACACATTAAAAAATCTGCTACTATTAACATTACGTACATATTGGATGTTTAATAGCTCCACGTTATGGTTGATAAAATCGCTCGGAACCCAATTATAACCCAAAACAGTATTAAACGTCTGCTTGTCTAGACCAATATTATTTTGAAAACTTGTACCTATCGCGATTCTGGTTTTGGGTAAAGTATAGTTAGGTATTATTTTGGTTGTATTAATAAAGGGAAACCAGATACGAGGAAAATCAAGGGTAATGTCACCGCCAAACTCTGAAAAGTAATTAGCCTGAAAAGTATTGCTGCTTAAAAGCCCATAAGTGCCATCTGCGGAAATACTTAAATTTTCAGCACCTTTAAAAATGTTTCTAATAAGTAAGGTAGTACCTAGGCCAACTCCCAGTCTTCGGAGGTTAGAACGGCTAACTTCGAAATTTGTTCCTAATGAATATTTTGATTTTGGTGCCAAGTAAATATTGGTGTTTACCTGATTACCTATACTATCTGCTTCGAATATAATATTCGGATATTTAAAAATGTTTAGTGCGTTAAGCTGTCTACTTGTTCTTATTTTGTCGACATCTCTGTAAATACTATCTTTCTTAAAAAATATAGCATTGGCCAATGTCTTTGGCTTTATATCGAAATTCTTAGAATAGTGAATAGTATAGTCTCTATAATCTATTGTATACAATGAATCTTTTGTGTTCGTTGAAAGATAATCTGTATAAATATTGATTTTATTGATTTTCTCTACCTTGTAGGCAGAGGTGGTGACTTCATTCTCTCCCCTGGTTTTTAAATCTCCAATATTTAATGAGATGTTCATCTTCTGATCATCAGCTGATTTTGTGGTGTCCCTAAGAATATCAAAAGTAATTGAACTTTCTTGAAAATTTCGAATACCGTTATTTCTAAAGATACCTGTAAGTCGTTCACGCTCCTTATTAAAATTAGATAAGTCGAACTGTTGTCCTTCTTTAATTATGGAGTTGGCTGAATTTAGAAAATATAAAGAATCAATAGCTGTTGATAAAATATTATTACTAAGAGAATCTATGATATAAGGGTCTCCAAGTTCTATATGGTAATTAATTTTGGCTTTTTTGTTCTGTTTGGTCGTGTCAATTTCATAAGTTGTATTATTGGTAAAATAACCCTTACTTTGATAATATGCGCTAAGCCTTGCTAAGCTAAGACGCGTTCTAGTCGTATCTAAAACTGTGGGTGCCTCTCCTATATCTTCTAACCAATAGCTCAGGCCTGATACTAAAAACGATTCTCCTAAACGTTCAACTTGTTTAGCCGATAGCAATTTGGTTAATCTCTTTTTTCTGTTCTCCTTTTTATATAGCCAAGCGTTGAATGATGAATCGGGATTTTCTTTTGCTAAATTGTATAAATTAAGTCTTAAAGGGTAACCAAGTACAGTTGAATTGGGTTTTTGATATATAAGACTTTGAAGTTCTTCGTTATTAATTTTTATGGAATCTGCATAAATGGAATTTTTTACCACCAAATATTCATCATCCTCAACTTTTTTAAGCGAGTTGCAGGATAGCAAGACTATTGCCAATAGGGATAATAAGCTTAATTTAGCCATGTTGTTTTTGGAGCAAAGTGCCATCCTCATATAAATCAAAAATACATTATTTGAATGGTTGTCAAAAGTGAATTGAAACTTATCAAAAGTCTACAACAAAAAAAATGCCGAAATGAACACGGCCTTTTTGTTGTTGAAGGAAAAAAAACCATAGAGGAGGTTTTGAAGTCTGATATGGAACTTTATAAATTATTTGCGGTAGATTTTGAAGATTTTTATGTAGAAGGAGTAGAGGTCAATCGAATTTCAAATAAGGAACTTAGCCAAGTAAGTAGTCTTAAAAATCCGAATGGGTATCTTGCAGTATTCCATATTCCCAAGCAGGAACAAAAAATACTGTCAGACTGGATTTTAGTGCTTGATGGAGTGCAGGATCCAGGGAATTTAGGTACAATCATTAGGCTGTGTGACTGGTTCGGTGTGGTAGATATCATTTGTTCTCCTCAAACTGTAGATTGCTATAACCCAAAGGTGCTTCAAGCGACCATGGGTTCGATTTCTCGAGTTCATATACGATATACAGAGTTAAAAGCGTTTCTGAGTTTTAGCGAACTTCCCATTTATGGAGCATTTATGGACGGTGTAAGTGTCAACGATTTAAAATTACCAGAAAAAGGTATTTTAATAATGGGAAACGAAGGAAAGGGAATTTCTGATTCTGTTGCTCAATTATGCACTGAAAAGTTGGCAATACCTCAATTTGGTGGTATTACCACAGAAAGTTTAAATGTAGCATCTGCAACAGCTATTTTACTACACGAAATTAGAAAATAGCGGTGCCTAATTTTTTAAATGATAGCATTTTAGATTAAGCTACTTAAAATTTTGCTAATTGCTGAAATTTATTCAAAAGTAAAATTGATAAAGAGACCTCTTGTTTTTAACGACTCAATATTGCCTGTCCATGGACTATTTGGGTCTTGATCCGGTACCAGTTCATCGGTGATTGCGAAAACACCACGTATGGAAGGAGTAAACTTGAAGTATTCTAAGTAAAAATCAATACCGAAGCCAAGTTCGTAGTTGTACACCCATTTTTTCATTCTAAACGTACCAGAACTGTTATCGTCAAGGCTTTCTTCGTTACTGCCTAGGTTAAGACTTCTTGATCCGCCACCAATTACAAAAGGTTTAAAGTTTCCAAATCTTTTTGTGCTGGCTTTAAGCAAAACAGGGAAGTTTATATAAGTAGATTTTACTTCTCTAATGGCATCTCGCTCATCTTCAAAACCAGTAAAGCCCATTAATCTTGAGCCATAATGCAGTCCGGGTTCAAATCGTAAGTCTAAAAACTCATTAAGACGCAATTCTCCAATAAGACCAACATTGAATCCGAAACTTTTGCTAACCAAAATGTCGGGAGCATTTTCTTTGTACTCTATCTTAAAATCATATTGATTTAAACCTAAGAAATATCCCCAGTTCAACAATTTCTTGTCTTCGTTTTGTTTATTTAATATGGGGCTTTCGTTGAATTGAGCACTCAACGTAGTAGTCATAGACAATATCGCTAGGCTTATAAAAAACCATTTCTTCATATATCCAGGTTTACGATTGTATGTCATCAAAATAATAAAGCGAACTATCTAAAGCGCTGTACTTGCCTTTTTCGCAATATAAATCGATGCCACCCCAAATGTTTGAGGTTTGTTCGTTACATCTATAAACCCGATTTCGCGTAAAATATTGTTGAAGTTTTCACCATGTGGAAAAACGGAAGCCGATTCACTTAAATACCCATATGCAGAATTATCTTTAGAAAACAATTTACCAATAAGCGGAAGAATATATTTAGTGTAAAATTTATATCCTTGTTTGTATGGAGTTTTTGTAGGAACCGAGGTTTCTAAAATGACAAGAGACCCATTGGGTTTTAAAACTCTTAGTATTTCGGCCATACCTGTTTTAAGCGTTTCGAAATTTCGAACACCAAAAGATACCGTTACAGCGTCGAAAGAGTTGTCATCAAATACTAAACTCTCACTATCTCCGACAACCATTTCAATAGTATTGTCGAGGTTTTTATCTTTTACTTTATCCTTGCCAACGGCTAACATGCCAGGTGAAATATCAAGACCAATAATTTTTTTAGCACCGGTATTAACGAGCGCAATAGCTAAATCACCTGTTCCAGTTGCGATATCCAATATAGATTTTGGATGTTCTTTTTTTAATATTTCAACAACTTTTTTGCGCCATTTAATGTCTATTCCAAATGAAATTACACGATTTAAACCATCATAATTTTTGGAAATAGTATCGAACATTTTAGTTACCTGTTCTTTTTTTCCTAAATCTGAATCTTTATAAGGGGTTACTTTTTTAGACATTGTAAGCTTTTTTTGCAAAGATACGATTTAGGAAAGGCTAATTTTATAATTAATGAGAGTGGTTATTTCTTAAATGGTTAAAGAACTGAAAATAAGTTTTAAACTAATTAATTTATGTAATTTTGTGCCATAATAAATGCTACTGTTTTCAAGATACTTCTGAGTACTTAATATAGAATAAGTGTAGAATTTTTAAAGAATCCTTGATAGTTAGCGGTCTAATAAATTAAATGAAGATTATAATTGCTGGTGCTGGGGAAGTTGGCTTTCATTTGGCTAAGTTACTTTCCTATGAATCACAGGATATCACCTTAATTGATAGCGATAAAGAAAGTCTTGCTTATGCAGATAATCATTTAGATATACGTGTGTTAAAGGGTGATGCAACCTCTATAGCAGTGCTTAGAGATGCGCAAGTGCAAGATTCTGATTTGGTTATTGCGGTAACTTCATCTGAAACTACCAACATTACATTGTGTATGCTGGCAAAACAGTTAGGTTGTAAGCGAACTATCGCAAGAATTTCCAATACCGAGTTTATAAGTAATAAGGAGTTATTACGATTTTCTGAATTGGGAATCGATGAATTGATTTCTCCTGAAGCTTTAGCTGCTACTGAAATTCAAATGCTGCTTAATAAGTCGGCCTTTAATGATACTTACGAGTTTGAGGATGGTGAGCTTATTATGGTAGGTGTTTCCTTGATAAAATCCGCTCCTTTTGTTGGTAAAATGGTGAAGGAAGCTGCTAATATATTTCCAGAACTACACTTTATGCCTATTGCACTTCAGCGAACAGGTACTCAATATACTGTTATACCAAGAGGAGATACCTTATTTAAAGAAGGGGATCAAGTATATTTCATTACTGTAAAAAAAGGGGTTGATGAACTTTACAAGCTAACGGGTAAAAAAAAGGCTGAAATCAAAAATGTCATGATTTTGGGAGGTAGTAAGGTAGGTTATAAAACAGCCAGAGACCTTTGTGCCAATAAGTTCAATGTTAAGTTGATAGAGAAGAACAAGGAAAAAGCTTTTGACTTAGCAGATGAATTGCCTAATGCCTTAGTAATTAATGGTGATGGCAGAAATGTTGAATTGTTAGATGAGGAAAGCTTAGAGTCCATGGATGCCTTTATTGCGGTGACAGGTAATTCGGAAACCAATATAATGTCATGCTTAGTTGCAAAATCTAAGAACATAAAGAAGACCATTGCCTTGGTTGAAAACATGGATTATTTTCAACTTTCTCATTCTATCGGGATTGATACCTTGATCAATAAAAAACTTTTAGCTGCTAATAATATTTTTAGACATATTCGTAAAGGCGAAGTAGTAGCCTTAATGCGTTTGAATAATTTAAATGCCGAAATTTTAGAGTTTATAGTTAAAAAGAATTCTAAGGTGACCGGGGCGACAATAAGGGAATTAAATTTTCCTAAAGCAGCAACTATTGGTGGTGTCGTAAGAGATGGCGTTGGTCATATTGCGCTAGGTGGATTCAAAATCCAAGAGGGTGATCGAGTAGTGGTTTGTTGTTTGCCTTCTGAGATATCAAAAATTGAACGAATGTTCCTTTAAAATGCGGCTTAACTTAAGAATCATATTTCATTTAATGGGGCTGCTGTTGCTTTGTAACGGAGGCTTTATGCTTTTGGCTGCGGTGGTAAGTGGTTTTTATCAAGATGGTGCTACTTTAAGCATTACGTTGGCATCAATAACGACCATGTTTGTTGGGGTTTTTTCAATGTATTATACTCGTGGGCATAAGAAAGAAGTAAAGCAAAAAGAGGGCTACATTATCGTTACTTTTGGATGGGTAATTATGTCTATTTCAGGTATGTTGCCTTATCTATTTTCTGGAGTGGTACCTGATGTTACGAATGCTTTTTTTGAAACAGTATCGGGTTATACCACCACAGGGGCTTCTATTATGGATGATATAGAAGCAATGCCAGAAGGTATTCTTTTTTGGCGAAGCCTTACCCACTGGATTGGGGGAATGGGTATCATCGTTTTGGCTATAGCTATTTTGCCATTATTAGGAATAGGGGGTATGCAGCTTTTTTCTGCAGAAGCTCCTGGGCCAAGCGCAGATAAATTACACCCTCGAATTACCGATACGGCTAAGCGACTTTGGCTTATTTATTTTGGATATACCATTGCGGAAACAATTCTATTGCAAATTGCCGGAATGTCATTTTTTGATGCCGTAAATCATGCAATGGCGACACTGTCTACCGGTGGTTTTTCTACTAAAAATGCAAGTATTGCTTATTGGAATGATCAACCATTAATTCAATATATCATTATCTTTTTCATGTTTTTAGCAGGTAGTAATTTTGTGTTAAGCTATTTTGCTTTTAAAGGTAAAGTACAGAAGGTGTTTAAAGATGAAGAGTTTCGATATTATGCTGGCTTCGTAATTGTGTTTACGATTATAGTAGCGTTGGTTATTTATTTTAAAGCAAACATAACAGATATAACTCCTGGTTATCCGATGGTTTTGGGTAAAGCAGAAAGTTCGTTTAGGCATGCATTGTTTCAAATAGTTTCAGTAATCACTACAACTGGTTTCGTAAGTGCAGATTTTACGCAATGGACCCCTTTTTTAACCATATTCTTTTTTGGGTTATTCTTCTTAGGTGGCTCTGCAGGTTCTACGGCTGGCGGTATTAAGGTAATGCGTCACATATTGATTATTAAAAACGGTGTGTTAGAATTTAAAAGAACATTACATACTAATGCCATTATACCAGTACGGTACAACAATAAAACAGTAAAGGAGAAAATCGTTTATAACATTATAGGCTTCCTTGTGCTGTATATGTTGCTCTTTATTATTGGTGCGCTTGTATTAGGTTTTTTAGGGTTAGATTTTGAATCGGCTATTGGTGGTGCGGCATCATCGTTAGGTAATGTTGGTCCTGCATTGGGTAGTCTAAACCCAGTAAGTAATTTTAATAGTTTGCCAGTATTGGCGAAATGGTGGTGTGGCTTTTTAATGTTGGCAGGTAGACTAGAACTCTTTACCGTATTAATATTGTTAACGCCCTATTTCTGGAAACGCACATAAGGAGATAGATAACTGAAAAATAAAGTCCCTTTGATCAAAGGGACTTTATTATTCTATAATGTGTTGAATATTATTTCAGTGCTTCTTTTATTCTTGAAATCGCTTCTTTAATATCTTTGACTGATGCGGCGTAAGATATACGAATACAATTTCCATTGCCAAATGCATCACCAGTAACTGTTGCTACATTAGCTGCTTCTAGAATATACATTGAGAAATCTGATGCATTATTGATTTTAGTGCCGTTTAATGTTTTGCCAAAAAAGGCAGTTACATCTGGATATACGTAAAATGCACCCTCAGGCTCATTACATTTAAAACCATCTATTTCATTTAACAAGCCTAAAATTAACTTGCGACGTTCTTTAAATTCATCAACCATGAATTGAATACGGTCAGGTGATTCTTCTAAAGCTGTTATAACTGCACGTTGAGCAATACAATTGGCACCACTGGTAACTTGACCTTGAAGTTTGTTGGTTGCACGGGCAATGTAAGCAGGTGCGCCGATATATCCAATACGCCATCCAGTCATAGCAAATGCTTTTGCTACACCATTAACCGTAACTGTACGATCGAACATATCATCAAATTCAGCCATTGAGGCATGTTTGGTTACTCCATAATTAATATGCTCGTAAATTTCATCACTAACAACTATGATTTGTGGGTGTTTTATTAAAACATCAGCAAGTGCACGCAATTCTTTTTTGCTATATATAGATCCACTTGGGTTGCAAGGTGAGCTATACCATAACATTTTAGTTTTTGGCGTTATAGCTGCTTCCAATTGCTCTGGAGTCATTTTAAAATCATTTTCCAAAGAAGTTGGCACTTCTACAGGAATACCATCTGCCAATTTAACAATGTCACTATAACTTACCCAATAAGGGCAAGGTAAAATAACTTCATCACCAGGGTTTAAAATAACCTGGGCAACATTGTATAATGACTGTTTTGCACCAGTGGAAACAACGATTTGAGCAAGCTCATAACTTAGGTTGTTATCCCTTTTGAATTTTGTTATAATTGCCTTTTTCAAATCTACATATCCATCTACCGGAGAATAGGAATTGTAGTTATCATTAATTGCTTGTATTGCTGCGTCTTTTATGTAATCTGGAGTTTCAAAATCTGGTTCGCCTAAGCTTAAACCTATGATGTCTTTTCCTGATGCTCTTAATTCACGGGCCTTTGCGGCCATTTCCAAAGTAGCTGACGGTGTAACGCTGTTTATTCTATCCGAAAGTTGATTGCTCATGGGTGCTATAAATTTCTAATATTGTAATGTAGGCTCCTTGCCTAATTCTTTTAAATGTTTGAAGTGCGAAATTATAGCTTTTCTGGTAGTTTTATACTCGTGGTATGGCAAATTAAATTCTTGCGCTGTTTGTTTCACAATTTTCGAAATTTTTGTGTAATGAACATGGCTTATGTTAGGAAATATATGGTGCTCAACTTGATGATTTAATCCGCCTGTAAACCAATTCACTAATTTATTTTTTGTACCAAAATTTACGGTAGTGAATAGTTGGTGAATAGCCCAAGTATTTTTCATTGTACCAGATTCGTCTGGCAATGGCGTATCGGCATCATCAACAATATGGGCAAGTTGGAAAACTATACTTAATATAACGCCTGCAACATAATGCATTAAAAAGAAACCAATTAGAATTTTCCACCAGGCAATGTCCAAAATTAACATGGGTAGAACAATCCAAATTGTTATGTATAGCAATTTTGTGATGATTAGAGTGCTCCAGTTCATGGTGGCACTTGGTAATTTACCATATGATAATTTACGCTTCATGTACCTATACATTTGTTGGAAATCGGTGGTAATGGCCCAATTGAAGGTAAGTAGACCGTACAATAAGACAGAATAAAAATGTTGAAATTTATGATGTTTTTTCCATTCGGCATGTTTAGAAAAACGTAATATTCTACCTGCTTCCATATCTTCATCATGTTCATGAATATTGGTATAGGTATGGTGAAGAACATTGTGTTGTACCTGCCAGTTATAAACATTTCCGGCGAGTATATAAATACTGCTGCCCATTAATTTGTTCACCCATTTTTTATTAGAGTAAGCACCATGATTGCCATCATGCATAACGTTCATGCCAACCCCGGCCATACCTACGCCCATGACAATGGTCAAAAGAAAATTAGCCCAGTTTGGCAATCCTAAAGTTAAGATTAGAAAATAAGGTGCGAGAAATAATGAGAACATCACAAAAGTTTTAATGTGAAGTCTCCAATTACCTGTTTTTTTTAATTTATTCGTTTTAAAATAATCATTGACCCTACTATTCAAAGTCTTAAAAAACTTTGCAGAATCTGTTCTGGGAAATCGTATGGTATTTTGTTCCATAATTAGGAAATCTTTTACTTAATAATATGTAATTGAATCTATAATAGTTTGATAGCTTAATTAAAAGCTAAATCTTTGCAATAGTGAATATACTAATAATTTCTATTTACAAAGATAAGGATGACTGTTGAAACCATATTTGAATATTTTCCCAATTTATCTATAAATCAGAAAGAACAATTTGAAAGACTAGAGGAACTTTATAAGGATTGGAACCAAAAGATAAATGTGGTTTCTCGAAAAGACATCGATGAACTCTACTTAAGGCATGTTTTACATTCTCTAGGAATAGCCAAATTTATATCTTTTAAAGATGGTTCAAAAATTCTTGATGTAGGAACAGGTGGAGGTTTTCCTGGTATTCCTCTGGCTATTTTGTTTCCTGAAGTTCATTTTACGTTAGTTGATTCTATTGGAAAAAAAATAAAAGTAGTTGATGAGGTAGTTGAAGGATTGCAGTTAGCTAATGTGAAAACTATTAATGCTCGAGTAGAGGAGGTTCCGGGTCAGTTCGATTTTATTGTCAGTAGGGCTGTTGCTGCGATGCCAACCTTTGTGCATTGGATAAAAGGAAAGATAAAAAAGGAATCTGCACATTCTATTCGTAACGGAATATTGTACTTAAAGGGTGGTGATTTGCTTGATGAGCTTAAGGACTATAAAACTGCCGAAATCTATCAATTAACGGATTATTTCAAAGAAGATTTTTTTGAAACAAAGAAATTGGTCTATCTGCCATTAAAATTTAAAGGATAATTTAACAGTGTTTATGTCAAATTTAAAGACTAAATGCCTGGTAATATGCCCTTCTGTATTTTTGAACAAATAGTTTAATAGATTTCCAACTTAGAAATTGGAAACTACTAATTTGCGTGTTTGTCTTTTGTGTTTTCATAAGAATTTGATTTTAAATGAGTTATAAAGTTCTGAAAATAGCATTTAATTTACAATTAATTAACGTTAAATTTACATTGAAATTGTGTTTGGCTACTTTAAATGTTTCCAATATTTTAGCTGTACTTAAATTATTGAGAAATTAAATGGTGAAAGGTTTGATAATTAAATCTGGTATTCTGAGGTAATTCAATAAGTGAAATTCTTAAATTAATAAGGGAGGCGATGGGTTACGAATAAAAAAAGCCTTCAATCATTTAAATGATTGAAGGCTAATAATTCATTATTAGTAAATTTTATTCGCTCCATGGCGGAACAACACCATTAGATCTGGCATAAGCAATTAATTGACCCTTGTGCTCACCATTATGCTCCATTATTGTTAGAAGTCCGCCTAATTTGTTCATTTTCATAAATCCGAAATCAACTTCCTCGTTTAAAGCACTATCTTCAACCATAGTGATTTTTTCGAGAACAAAATCATTTGATTTTTTTAAGGTTGCTATGATATTTTCCTTTCCAATGATTTTACCTAAAGACATCATGTCAACATCTTCTGGTGGTGCAAACCCTAGTTTAGAAGCCAGAAAGTAATTAGCGGTTGCAACATGTAAAAGCGCTTCGCCAACAGAATTAACTCCTTCTGCAGGTCTCCAGTCGTATTTATCTTCAGGAAAAGCTTCTGCAAGTTGTATTACTTGATCTTGGTTTCCGATTAAAACAGCCTTAATGGTGTTCTGTGTCAACTCTTCTTGAGCATAAGAAAACGCGCCAGAGAAAAGAACTGCAATTAATAGTAACTTATTCATAATTAGTGTGTTAAGATTGATAAAGTAAAAATTATCATAGTGTAATATTACCCTTATTTAAATAAAATATCAAAAAAAAGGCTGAATTTAAATTCAGCCTTTTAAGTTTGATTATCCCAAAAATGGATATCTATAATCTACTGGAGTTACAAATGTTTCCTTTATTAATCTAGGGGATACCCATCTTAATAAGTTTTGAGCTGATCCAGCCTTATCATTTGTTCCAGATGCTCTTGCACCGCCAAAAGGTTGTTGGCCAACAACAGCGCCGGTTGGTTTATCATTGATATAGAAATTGCCAGCACAATTTTGTAATGCTTTTGTAGCCTCTTCAATAGCATATCTGTCATTTGAAAGTAGAGCGCCTGTTAAAGCATATTCTGAAGTTCCGTCTATTAATTGCAAGGTTTCCTTCCAATCTTTATCATCATATACATAAATCGTAACAACGGGTCCGAAAAGTTCGGTTTCCATTGTTGTGTATTTTGGATCGGTAGTAACAATAACTGTTGGCTCTATGAAATATCCTTTAGATTTATCAAAACTACCACCGGCATATATCTCGGCATTTTCATCTTCTTTCGCCTGGTTTATGTATTTCGCTAATTTATCGAAAGAACCTTCATGAATTACCGCGGTGATAAAATTGCTCATATCTTCTGGCGATCCAGGTTTGTTAAACGATTCGATATCTGCTTTTACAAATTCTAATATCTCTTTAGATGTAGATTTTGGCAAGTATACTCTTGATGCTGCACTACATTTTTGACCCTGAAATTCAAAGGCACCTCTAGAAATAGCGGTAGCAACCTGCTTTGTGTTTGCGGTCGGGTGTGCAAGTATAAAATCTTTACCACCAGTTTCACCAACTATTTTTGGGTAGGTTTTATAAGTGTGGATATTATTTCCAATTTGTTTCCATAATTCTTTGAAAACATGCGTTGAACCTGTGAAATGGATTCCTGCAAAATCAGGACTGGCCAAAATAGTGTTTGTAATCATCACTGGGTCGCCATAAACAACATTGATAACTCCGTCTGGTAAACCTGCTTCTTTAAAAATGTCAACAATAACTTTTGCCGAAAATATTTGACTATCGCTAGGTTTCCAAACAACGACATTACCCATCATCGCAGCGCTTGCAGGAAGGTTACCTGCTATTGCTGTAAAGTTAAATGGAGTAATTGCATAAACAAACCCTTCTAAAGGTCTGTATTCGACACGGTTCCAAATACCTTCTGCAGAATCAGGTTGTTCGGCATATATCTGTGACATATATTCTACGTTAAAACGTAAAAAGTCAATCAATTCGCAAGCAGCGTCAATCTCCGCTTGGTGAATATTTTTTGATTGAGCTATCATAGTAGACGCATTAATTTTAGCGCGATAAGGCCCGGCAATTAATTCGGCAGCTTTTAAGAATATGGCAGCGCGTTGCTCCCAGGCTAAATTAGCCCAAGCGTTTCTAGATTCTAAACAATTATCTATTGCGGCTTGCACGTTTTTTTTATCGGCAGTATGGTAAGTACCAACAATGTGTTTGTGGTCGTGAGGTGGCGACATAGGTTTTGTATTACCTGTTCGAACCTCTTTTGAACCTATGTACATAGGAACATCTACATTGCCGTTAAAATATGTTTTGTATTGTTCCAAAACAGCTTCTCTTTCTGAAGAGCCAGGTGCGTAGCTTTTAATTGGTTCATTAATAGCTGTAGGAACTTGGAAAAAACCTTTACCCATTGTCAATATTTTTAAATTAAAAAGTTGACCAAAGGTACTAAAAGGGAGTTGGACTTAAAACTAATAGAAGGTTAAAAGGATTTAGTTTAGAGCAAAAGGGGCGCTAAATTTAAATGTAGGAATATATACTCTGAATTTTTCAGAGTTGCTAAGATGAGTCATGTTGTAATGACCTTTCATAGCTCCAATAGGTGAGGTTAGTAAGCATCCAGAGTTATAGGTATGAGAATCACCAGGTTGAATTACCGGCTTTTCACCAATAACGCCTTCACCGTCTAAGGTTTCCATGTCATTTAAAGAGTCATAAATTTTCCAATGACGAGAAGTTAATTGAACAGCATCTTTACTTTGATTCTCAATGGTAATAGTATAACCGAACGCATAGTGCATTTTATAGTTTTTAAAGAACGTGCCTTCAAAACTAGTCTGTACCGATATTTTAATGCCTTTGGTTACCTGTGTTATCATCATAATTAATATGTAAAAACGCTTGCAGTTATTAATATTGTAATAGCTATACCTCCTAAGATAAAAAATATTGAGTTTAGGAAAATATATTTTATAATCGTTTTAACTCTTCCTTGCTGATAGAAATTTCGCATTGCTTTGTAAAGGTAGATTGCGAATATAAATAAAAATACTCCTTCACTGCCAATATTGAATACTGCGTTAATCAAATTGCTAACAATGAGCAAGATAAATAATAACGATTGATTGTGAAAACTAAAGATTAAATGATCGGTGTAAGTGTATTTTTTTCTGATATAGACCATCCAAACGAAAAAAGAAAAGAACGGAAGAAAGAAAAATGTAGCAATTGGTAATTTAGATATGAGGGAGTTGAAAAAAGTTCCTGGATGTTTTTCGATTTCTACCAAACTTTGCGCGAGGTTAAAGGTCATTTTATTTTCTAGATTAGGTGTAATGTCATATTTGATAACACTTTCATCCAAGCTATAGATAGTATCTCTTTTTATTACGGTAGTGAAGAAATCTATTTTACTGCCATATTTATAGAAAAATCCATCGTCTTTGATTTCTTTAAAATATTTTTTGGGATTTGAAAGTATGGTAGAATCTTTTACGCTTATTATATCTCCGTTAAATTTTTGAAGTTTTATGGAATCAATAGCTGCCAAAGCTGCTTTTTTTTCTTCTTCATTTTCAAATTCATAAGTGTTTCGTTGCTTCGTTATATCGAAAGTTGGCATTCTATTGCCACTACCATATTTATTTAAGGATTCAAATTCACTATTAAAACTTATGATTAAAAAGTAGATAATTGATAAGCTTAATAAAAAACGGAAAGGATTTGTGTATGACAAGCGTTTGCCAGAAATATATTCTCTTGTGATTTTACCAGGCTTAAGTAAGAGTGCCGCAAGTGTTTGCCACAGTTTAGAATCATATGAGAAATAGTTTGAGAAAAATTCCTCAAAAAAATCTAATAGTGTTAGCTTCTTGGTGCTGTTGGCTTGAGAGCAATTGGGGCAATATTTATCGCTTAAATCAAGAGGGTGGCCGCAGTTTAAGCAGTCAACCCCTCTATATTGAAGCTTAAATCGGCCAGGAGTTTTTATGATTGATTGGTTTTTCATGATCGATGAAAAACATAAAGATACAGTTAGTTCGTGATATTTCTTGAATTGGCAGACCCGATACCAATTAAGCTGTCATACATGTCGCCAAAGTTTCGGTAATAGACGAGTATAAGGTAATTGTTTTCAGTAAAATGAAAATTACCTCCAACTACATTGGCTTTAATTTCTTGACCGTTATTCAGTACGTATTTATAGTTGTAAAAACCTTGCTTCATTTTTAGTGTAGCCTCTAACATACCGTTAGTTTCGTTGTAGGTCATTTTGTTTTCATCGGTAAGTGCGTAATTGTTGTATTTTCCAAATATGTATACATCGTCTAAGGCTATGAATTCATTGTAGGGTAGGCTAAAATGTACATTTGTGTATTCCGCTTCACGAGAAGCATTGTCGCCCTGCAAGGTTCTAATTACGAAATCTCCGTTAATATCAGGAAAGTAACTGTATGGCTTGTCATTTCTGAATGCATCAGAAAACAAATAGTGATTATACAGGTCGGTTAAGTCAATTCTAGAAATCTGAGAGCTTGGGGCTCTAAGGTCGCTCGTGTCGAAAAGTAAATATTCGTTTCCTCCGTAAAATGCGGTCTCTTGATCGTATTTATATACAAGTTCATTCCCTATAGTATATTGCGGTACAATATCTTGTATAGCGGTTGGCCAATAATAATTTTGTAAAATGGTGACTTTTACTTCTTTTTTTGGATTAACCAGCTTGAAGCCTGATGTTTGAATGTTGAATTGAACTACTTGTTTTTCGTTTATGAAATTAAAATCTCTAGAACGTTTTATGGTGGCGGCTACACTTACTAGGTCTTTATAAACTAAAAATCTACGTGAAAACTGAAGTTCGTAATTACTGTTGTAAACTTCTAAAAGATAGTTGCCGCTAACTTTTAGGCGAACATTATCGTTAGGTATGGTTAGTTGGTAATTGGAGTAGGTTTCGAGGGTGGTGTAGCTATTTTCGTAGTCAGTAATTCTTTGGTTGTCTACACCATCTAGATATTGCGATTTTAATAGAGTTGATTTATTCCAATCATAATCGCAATGCGTTACCTTATAGTAATAGTCTTGCTCGTTGGCTAAAATATCATCGAATTCTAAGTAAATAGGCTCGCCGATCTTTATTATTGGAAACTGATCTTCTGTTGGTCCTTTGAAGATAATTGATTTTATGTTATCTGGCGGATTTACTTCTTCTTGAACCTGTGCGACTATGTTTTGCAAGAAAAATAGACATATAAAATGTTTAATAAAAATTCGCATTGGAAGGCTTTTTTTTAAGTAAAGGTAAACAAAAACGATGCCTAAAAAATATACCTCGATGTAATGTCTAAATTATGGGGTAATAATTATGAAAACGAAGTTTTTGTACTTAAATTTGCTCAAATTTTGTTAACCTAAAGGTCTACACACACATGTCCAAAGACATACGAATTAAAAAAGGGCTCAACATTAATCTTGTGGGTGCCGCAGAGCAGACGACTTCGAAAGCTGTTTTGAGTAATGTATATGCTATACAATTAAGTGATTTTCATGGAATTACCCCTAAGATGATAGTGAAGCAAGGCGCTGAGGTGAAAGCTGGAGAACCTTTGTTTTACAACAAAAACATGGAGAATATGCTCTTTGTGTCGCCTGTAAGTGGTGAGTTGGTGGAAATTGAAAGAGGGGATAGAAGACGTATTTTGACCTTAAAGATACTAGCTGATAAAACTCAAGAAGCATTTGCGGGAGCGGCTTTAGATGTTGAAAAGGCTTCTAAGGAAGAATTGAAGGCTGCTTTGTTAAAGAGTGGTTGTTGGCCATTCATAAAGCAACGACCATATGATGTAGTTGCTAATCCTGATGCTACCCCAAAATCAATATTTGTTTCTGGGTATTCAAGTGCGCCATTACAGGCCGATTTGGATTATGTTTTACAGGGTAAGGAAAAAGAATTGCAAGCAGCAATTACTGCTCTAGGTAAGTTAACGCCTGGTAAAGTTCATGTAACTGTTGGTGGTTCGGGTAATTCGCCATTAGCTACTTTAAACGGTATTGAACTACATAAAGTTTCTGGTCCACATCCTGCTGGTTTGGTAGGTACACATATAAGCAAGTTAGATCCTATTAATAAAGGTGAAACGGTTTGGACGGTATCACCTCAAGATTTGCTTATTATTGGTGAGTATTTGCTTACGGGTAAATTCAATGCTGAACGAGTAGTTGCACTTGCTGGGTCATCTGTTAAGGCGCCGAAATATTACAGTACCAAGATAGGTGCTGAAATTTCTACTTTTCTATACGCCAGTGGTGTTAATGAAGAGAATTTTAGGGTTATAAACGGTGATGTTCTTACTGGAACAAAAAGTAAACCAGATGGTTTCTTAGGGTTTTACAATAATACGGTCACGGTTATTCCAGAAGGTGACGACTATGAGTTGTTCGGATGGAACAAACCTATCTTTAATAAAATTTCGGCAACTAGGGCATTAACGTTCTCATGGATGCAGCCGAATAAGAAATATGAGTTAGATACCAATACAAATGGAGAGCACAGAGCTTTCGTTGTAACGGGTCAGTATGAAGAAGTTTTTCCTATGGATATTTTTCCAATGCAACTTTTAAAAGCTTGTATGGTAAAGGATTTAGATGAAATGGAACAACTAGGCTTGTACGAAGTGGTTCCAGAAGATTTTTCATTGACTGAGTTTATATGTATTTCCAAACAACCACATCAGAAGATTATTCGTGAGGGGTTAGATTTATTGCAAAAAGAAATAGGATAAGAAATGAGTTTAAAAAGTAAATTACACGAACTGAAACTGAAGTATCAGGGTAAAAAGATGGCGCCTGCTTTCAATGCTTTTCATACTTTTTTGTTTTCGCCAGATGAAACTACCCATGCAGGTGGTACGCATGTTAAAGCTGCAGATGATTTAAAACGTACGATGAATACGGTAATCATGGCACTGATTCCAGTGCTATTGTTTTCGATGTTCAATGCGGGTTATCAGCATTATTCTGCCATAAACGGTTTTCCAGCAGATTTTTCTGTAATGAACGATTTCCTTACTTGGGATAACTTTTGGATCGGTATTATAAAGGTTCTTCCTTTGGTGGTGGTATCCTATGGAGTAGGTCTTTTAGTGGAATTTATTTTTGCAGTTATAAAAGGCCACGAAGTTGAAGAAGGGTATTTGGTTACCGGTATGTTAGTGCCTTTGATCGTACCAATTGATACTCCACTTTGGATGTTGGCCGTTGCGGTAGTTTTCGGTGTAGTGATAGGTAAAGAAGTTTTTGGTGGAACGGGAATGAACATTCTTAATCCGGCATTAACGATTAGAGCATTTCTTTTCTTCGCTTACCCAACATGGATGAGTGGTGATAAAGTTTGGGTTTACGGAGCACGTGAGCGTTCTGAAGAAATACTAGCTGGCGCAACTAATGTTGATGCAATTTCAGGTGAGACTATATTAGGGTATTTAGCCCAGAATAAAGGAGCGGAAATGACATATTCAGTTTCGGATATGTTTTTTGGTTTTATACCAGGATCTGTAGGTGAGACTTCTGCCTTTTTGATTCTTTTAGGAGGTCTGTTTTTAATTTATACCAAAATTGCTAGTTGGAGAATTATGGTGAGTGCCGTTATCGGTTCTTTGGTAATGGGATTAATTTTTAATCAAATTGTTGATTTTGGCTGGGTTGCAGAATCTAGTAAGTTTTACGGTTTAATGAGTTTTGATTTTTGGAAACACCTGATCGTTGGGGGTCTAGCATTCGGCATAGTATATATGGCCACAGATCCTGTTACAGGTTCTCAGACCAACAAGGGTAAATGGTTCTATGGATTTTTTATAGGATTCATTTCTGTAATGATACGAGTGTTCAATCCGGCATATCCAGAAGGTGTATTCTTGGCTATATTATTGATGAACGTATTTGCACCAACTATTGATCATTATGTTATTAGAGGTAACATCAAGAATAGAATGAAAAGATTAAAGAATGCCACTATCTATCCAAAAGATTCAGATGGTAAGGCAGAAGAACTTAAAGCTGAAACAGTTTAATTATGGCAATTAAAACAGATAGTAACGTTTATACAGTAGTTTTTGCTGCTGTTATGGTTGTGGTAGTTGGGTCGATACTTGCATTTTTGGCATCGGCACTACGACCGAATATTAAAGAAAACGAGCGTTTCGAAAAGCAGCAGAACATCCTTTATGCAATGGGCGTAAATGAAAATGGAGATGACGCTGGTAGTGTAAACTTTATTCCTACGGATGTGGTTGAGGGTGAATTTTCAAGCTATATTAAAGAGCAATTAGTTATTCAGGGAGACAAAATCACCCAGAATGATGAGGCTTATTTGATTGATTTGAAAAAGCAACTGGCAAATATCAAAAAAGGTGAGGATTATAAATTACCTGTTTTTATTGGTGAAAAGGGCGGAAAAAAGTTTTATATCATACCAATGTATGGTAAAGGTCTTTGGGATGCTATTTGGGGTTTTATTGCTCTAGATGACACCATGACGGTTCAAGGTGTTTATTTTGATCATAAAGGGGAGACTCCTGGTTTAGGTGCGAATATTAAAATGCGTTATTTCATGGACGATTTTAAAGGAGAATCTATATTGAAAGGAACTCAGTATGCAGGTATAGCAGTTGCAAAAGGTAACAACGACCCATTGAACAATACAAAAGATGATAATGAAGTAGATGCCCTTGCAGGTGCTACTATCACAGGAAATGGTGTTTCGGCTATGATTAAGGAGACCGTTAAATTATATAAACCTTATTTAGAAACAATTAGAGCAAAGTAATATGGCACTACTCTCAAAAAAAGATACAAATCTTATAACGGATCCGCTAGCGGATAACAACCCTATTACAATTCAGGTATTGGGTATATGTTCGGCATTAGCTATTACTGCAGAATTAAAGGCCTCTTTGGTGATGGCTATTTCTGTAATGTTTGTTTTAGGTGCTGGAAACGTCGTCATATCATTGATGAGAAATATCATACCTTCAAAAATTAGAATTATTGTTCAGTTGATTGTTGTGGCGACCTTGGTAATTATAGTGGATCAAGTGCTAAAGGCATATGCATATGAATTGAGCAAAACCTTGGCGGTATTTGTTGGCTTGATAATCACGAACTGTATTATCATGGGTCGATTTGAAGCATTCGCTTTGGCTAACGGACCGTGGCGTTCATTTTTGGACGGAATCGGAAATTCTCTTGGATATGGTATTATTTTGGTTATTGTAGGTTTCTTTAGAGAGCTTTTAGGATCAGGTACGCTTTTCGGATATCCGGTTTTAGGGGACCCAATTACAAAAACTGGATTATATGCAACGGGCTATGAGAACAACGGGTTTATGATAATTCCGCCAGCTGCATTAATTGTAGTAGGTATTATTATTTGGGTACAACGCTCAAGGAATCCAGCATTGGTAGAGGAGAATTAAAAAGACATTTAATAAGAGATTATGTTAGAACATGTAGAATTATTTTTTAAGTCCATCTTTATCGATAACATGGTATTTGCCGTGTTCTTGGGGATGTGTTCTTATTTGGCTGTATCCAAAAAAGTTGCTACTGCAGTAGGCTTAGGTGCCGCTGTAATATTCGTATTGGCAGTAACAGTACCAATGAATTGGTTGTTGGATAAATATTTATTGCAAGACGGTGCTTTGGTTTGGTTAGGTCCGGAATATGCAGATTACAATCTTAGCTTTTTATCTTTTATCCTATTTATTGCAACTATTGCAACAATGGTACAACTAGTAGAAATAGTTGTTGAGAAGTTTTCACCTTCGCTATATAATTCATTAGGTATTTTCTTGCCTTTAATAGCAGTAAACTGTGCAATTTTAGGAGGCTCATTGTTTATGCAGGCTAGAGAGATCGAAACCTTAGGCTTAGCTTTTAACTATGGTGTCAGTTCTGGTATTGGCTGGTTTTTGGCAATTTTAGCTATTGCTGCCATTCGTGAAAAAATCAGATATAGTAATGTACCTGCTCCTTTAAGAGGATTAGGAATAACATTTATTATTACTGGTTTAATGGGTATTGGTTTCCAAAGTTTTGGTGGTATGCTTACAGGTGGCGGTGATGAAACTGAAGAATCTAATGAACAAGTGATTCAGATAGAACAATTAGATGTTGTTGAGCCAGAAAAAGAAGTAGTAGAAAAGAATACTGAAATTGACGAGAAGGAGATTTCTTATAACGACGTAAAAAAATAAATATGATTTTAGCTGCAAGTACTGGCGGAACTATACTAATAACCGTTGTCGCATTTCTAATATTATTAATGGTATTGGTGGCGTTGCTTTTGTTCACCAAACAAAAACTTTCTCCATCGGGTCCTGTGACCATAACAATAAATGGAGAAAAGAAAATTGAAGTAGCTTCAGGTGGGTCTTTATTGTCCACTTTGGGTAATCAAAAAGTATTCTTACCTTCTGCTTGTGGTGGTGGTGGAACATGTATACAATGTGAATGTCACGTTTTATCTGGAGGAGGTGAAGCGCTACCTACAGAAACTCCTCACTTCTCAAAAAGAGAATTGAACCATGGTGCACGTTTAGCCTGTCAGGTTAAGGTGAAACAAGATATGGAAATCACAATTCCAGAAGAGGTTTTTGGTATTAAGAAATGGCCAGGTAAAGTAGTACGTAACTATAACGTTGCATCTTTCATTAAGGAATTCGTAGTTGAAATTCCTGAAGATATGAACTACAAAGCTGGTGGTTATATTCAAATTGAAATTCCACAATGTGAGGTGAAATTCTCAGACATGGATATTACGGCTCACCCAGAAGAGCATGAAACTCCAGATAAGTTTCAAGCGGAATGGGACAAGTTTAATTTGTGGCCTTTAGTAATGAAGAATCCAGAAACAGTAGAAAGAGCATACTCAATGGCTTCTTTCCCTGCCGAGGGAAGAGAGATTATGTTAAACGTTCGTATTGCTACTCCGCCATGGGATCGCGCTAAAAATGGTTGGATGGATGTTAACCCTGGTGTTGCTTCATCGTATATTTTTAACCTTAAAAAAGGTGACGAAGTAACAATTTCAGGACCTTATGGAGAATTCTTTATAAATGAATCTGATTCAGAAATGTTGTATGTAGGTGGCGGTGCAGGTATGGCGCCTATGCGTTCGCATTTATATCATTTATTCAAAACATTAAGAACGAATAGAAAAGTAAGCTATTGGTATGGTGGTCGTTCAAAACGTGAGTTGTTTTACTTAGATCATTTTTACAAATTAGAAAAAGAGTTTCCTAATTTTAAATTCTATTTGGCCTTATCAGAACCAATGGAAGTTGATAACTGGAAAGTAAAAGAGAATATAGATGCTCCTGGTGACGGTTTTGTAGGTTTTATACACAACTGTGTAATTGATAACTATTTAGTTCATCATGAATCTCCAGAGGATATAGAGCTTTACTTCTGTGGTCCTCCATTAATGAATAAAGCTGTGCAGAAAATGGGTGAAGATTTTGGTATCCCAGATGAGCATATACGTTTTGATGATTTCGGTGGATAATATATAAAACGCTGATATGTAATATAATAGCCGATACCTAAAGTATCGGCTTTTTTATCAAATTTATTTAAATGCATGTATTAACAGAACAAGAGCTTCACAATTTAGCGATGAACATTGCTGGTAAGCAATTGGAAGATGCTGGGTTTGAGTTTTTAGCCGTGAATAGCGAATTACGCAAGAATCCTCAATTTGTTTGCATCAAGGATAAGAAAATGCGCTTTGTAGTTGTAAAAGCGATTGAATATCCCGGTGATCCTAAAGATATTGAGTTTTTTAAATCAGATTTGAATAAAATGAAGGAGCATGCCTTAAAATTTGATGCAAGTACTTTTTATGCAGGTGTTGGTTTGGTGAATGCGGCGGATCATAATTTGCCGGTTTATTTAGATGAGGAGTATATTGTTGATTATGATGGATTAGTTGAGATATGAGGAATAAAATCTTAGTGTTGGGTGTAGTTTTTGGGTTGTTTTATTCTTGCAGTCAAAACAATGCTGATGCACATCGTAATGAAAATAGAGGTGCTGCTTTAGGTACTTCTTATAATGTTATTTCCATTACAGCAAAAGAAGTTGATTTTCAAAAAGATATTGATTCCGTTTTTATAGCTATAAATCATTCATTATCTACCTATATTCCCGAATCTGATATTTCAAGAATTAACCATGGTGATAGTACGGTTGTCGTTGATAAGATGTTTGAAGATGTATTTGAGTTATCTAAGGTTATATATGAAGATACTGATGGATATTTTGACCCTACCGTTGGCACTTTGGTAAACGCATGGGGTTTTGGTCCTGCGCAGCAGATAATATTAGATAGCCTTAAGGTAGATAGTTTGTTGAATTATGTTGGTTTGGATAAGTTAAGTATCAATTCTGAAAAGCATGTAGTTAAGAGAAATAAAAATATCTATTTAGATTTTAATGCTATTGCCAAAGGTTATGCAGTAGATAGAATTGCTATGATGCTCAATGCAAAAGGGGTAAAGAATTATTTGATTGAAGTTGGTGGTGAGCTAGTCGCTAAAGGAAGAAACACAATAAATGATAAATCTTGGGTGGTGGGCATTGATGATCCACAAATGCAAACAGATAGAACAACTAAAATATTAATTCATTTAAATAATAGGGCATTAGCGTCTTCTGGTAATTATCGAAAATTTAGAATTGACGAAAGTACCGGTAAAAAATATGTACATACTGTAAATCCTAAAACAGGTTTCACCCAAGTTTCAAATACGCTTGCAGTTACTATTTTGGCAGATGATTGCGCTACCGCAGATGCTTACGCTACAGCTTTTATGGCCATGGATTTAGATGAAGCTTTCAAATTGATAAATGAGAATAAAGATCTAGAAGCATATATCATTTATTTAGATGAAAATGGGGATACACAAGAATATTTAACCAAAGGCTTTAAAGATTTGGTAGTTAAATAATTATTTCTTGACTAGAGGTATTATTTCTCCAGTTGCCAATCGATATCGATTGATTTTTTCAGGTGTAAATTTTTTTGTGAAATCTACTTCATTGACCGTGAACCCAATAGTGCGTAATTTATCAAAATAATCTCTTCCATAAATGCGAACATGGTCGTATTGACCAAAAATTATCGCACGCTCTACTTTATCGGTAATAGAATTATCCTCAAAGGTTTTTTCCCTTTTTAAATCTTGAGGTATCTGGAAAATTCCCCACCCTCCTGGTTTTAAAACACGATATAACTCTGACATTGCTTTTGTATCATCAGGGATGTGCTCTAGCACATGGTTACATAGAATTACATCGAAAGTATTGTCTTCAAAGGGTAAATTACAAATATCAGCTTTTACATCTGCCAAGGGTGAATTTAAATCTGTGGTTACATAGTTTAAATTCATTAAATTTCTAAACCGCTTGTAAAAAGCTTGTTCAGGAGCAAAATGTAGTACCTTAAGCGATGTGGTGAAAAAATCAGTTTCTTCTTTTAAATATAACCAAAGTAAACGATGCCTTTCTAAAGATAGGGTAGAAGGTGAGAGGACATTTTCACGAGGGTTTTCGTATCCATAAGGTAAAAAGCTACGAAACGTGTTCCCATCAATGGGGTCCTCATAAGTATTGCCTCTATAGTATATCTTAAAAAAAGGTTTTACTAAATAACTAAGCGATATTAGTATAGGTCTAGGTACCAGATTAAGAAAAAATTTAAATATTTTCTTCATGCTTTGTACCTAGTTGTTGATAGAGGAGGAAGTAAATTCAGCTTCTTCATCACTAACGATTCCTAATGCGTCATATATGTATTTAAATGTTGATAATAATTCTGGTTTACCATTTACAATAGCAATATTATGCTCGAAATGAGCGCTAGGTTGACCATCAGCGGTGAGTATTGTCCAACCATCTTTCAATTGCTTAATATTCTTTGTGCCCATATTGGTCATAGGCTCGATAGCAACGGTCATCCCTTCAACGAATTTTTTACCACGGCCACGTTTACCATAATTTGGCATTTCTGGATCCTCATGCATTTTTCGACCTAAACCATGGCCTACTAGCTCGCGAACGACACCATAACCATGGTCTTCTGTAAATTTTTGTATTGCATAACCAACATCACCGACTCGGTTGCCAACTTTAAATTCACGTATCCCTACATAAAGTGATTTTTTAGTTACATCTAAAAGCTTTTTCACTTCTGGGGTTACTTCACCAACTTCAAAAGTATAGGCATGGTCGCCATAAAAATCATTTTTTAATGCACCACAGTCAATTGAAATAATATCACCTTCTACTAATGGGGTATTGTTGGGTATACCATGCACTACCTGTGCATTTGGGCTCATACAAAGGGAATTGGGGAAATCATATAAACCTAGAAAACCGGGTACTGCACCATGATCACGAATAAAAGTCTCAGCTAAAGTATCTAATTGAAGTGTAGTTACTCCTGGTTTTACTTCGCTGGCGATCATTCCTAAAGTTTTAGAAACAATGAGAGCACTTTCTCTCATCAATTCAATCTCTTCGGCCGTTTTAATTTTTATCATAAATATTTAGACTTTCGGTTACTTCCGATAATTTATTTATACCAATGAATTTTGGGTCATGTACTTAGATTTTTCCACACCCATCATTTTTAAAATTGTTGGTGCGATATCACCTAACACACCATCTTTGATATGATGAATATCATTATCCACTAAAATTAATGGAACTGGGTTGGTGGTGTGTGCTGTATTCGGACTTCCATCTTCATTTACCATTGTTTCACAATTACCGTGGTCAGCAATAACGATAACAGAATAATCATTTTCTATTGCAGCGGTAATAACATCTTTAGCACATTCGTCAACAGTTTCGCAAGCCTTTATAGCAGCTTCCATAACCCCTGTATGGCCTACCATATCAGGATTGGCGAAGTTTAAACAAACGAAATCGACATCACCTTTCTTAATTTCTGGAATAATTTTATCTCTAATTTCAAAAGCACTCATTTCGGGTTGTAAATCATATGTAGCCACTTTTGGCGACGGACATAAAATTCGAGATTCACCTTCAAAAGGAACTTCCCTACCACCATTGAAAAAGAAGGTTACATGAGGATACTTTTCGGTTTCAGCTATACGTATTTGTTTTTTACCTGCTTTAGATAATACCTCACCTAAGGTTTCAATGATATTGTCTTTATTGTAAACCACATGAACATTCTTATATGACTCATCATAATTCGTCAAAGTCACATAATACAAGTTTAATTTATGCATATTTTGCTCATGCATATCTACCTGACTTAATACCTGGGTCAGTTCTCTACCACGATCTGTTCTGAAATTGAAGAAAATAACAACATCATCTTCTTTAACAGATGCAATAGGTGTGCCATCGGTATTGGTCATAACGATAGGTTTTATAAACTCATCGGTAATATCGTTGTCATAACTTTTCTGAATGGTTTTTCCTATGTCAGTTGATTTTTCGCCCTCTGCATTTACAATAACGTCATAAGCTTCTTTAACGCGTTCCCATCGTTTGTCGCGATCCATTGCGTAATATCTGCCAATAACTGTTGCTAATTTGGTGTTCTTATCAGCACAGAAATGAACTAAATCTTCTAAAAATCCTTTACCGCTTTTAGGATCTACATCTCTACCATCGGTAAATGCATGCACAAACATATTTTGAACACCAGACTCTTTTCCGGCGGTAATAAGACCTTTAATGTGATTTGTATGACTATGAACGCCACCATCACTAAGAAGTCCTAAGAAATGAACATTTTTGTTATTTTTCTTAGCGTATTCAAAAGCATCTTTTAAGACTTGTTCATCTTTCAACGTATTCTCTTTAACCGCTTTATTGATTTTGGCTAAATCTTGATAAACAATTCTACCGGCACCTAAATTCATGTGTCCCACTTCACTATTCCCCATTTGCCCTTCAGGAAGACCAACGTTCATGCCGTCGGTCAGTAAATTCGAGTTTGCATATTTTGTATATAGGCTATCGATAAATGGTGTATTTGCTTTATCTACCGCAGATACTTCTGGGTCAGGTGATTTTCCCCAACCATCTAATATCATTAAGATTACTTTTTTGTTCATCTTTCCTAAGGTTTTAGATATCAAAAATACTATGTTCTGCTTAGTAAATCTATAAGATTACTTACCTTTTTTAATTTGATAACATATCACAACAAATTTTCAGTTTTGAATAGTATTTGTTTGTTAAAGTTTAGTTATAACACTGTTAATGGATGAAACAAATTTAAATGGACAGTGTCTTTTAAAATATACAATATTGTATTCATCAATTAAATCACTCATCATGAAAAAATCAATTCTAACATTATCCATTGTGGCAATTACGATGGGGTCAAATTTAATGGCCAATGAGATTACACAACTATCTAGTGTTTTACACAACGATCTAATTATTAATGTAGATATCAGCTCGTTTTGTAAAGCTGTTATACAAGGAGATGTATCAACCGTAAAACGACTAATAGATTTAGGCGAAGATGTTAATCAAAAATCTTTAGGCATGACCCCTGCAATGTATGCTGCTAGATATAATAAGGTTGAAGTTTTGTCCTTATTGATAAAAAAGGGTGCAGACTTAACCATCAAAAGTAATCAAGGCTTTACGGTTAAACAATACGCTGAATTATCAAATGCGGAAGAAGCAATGGTTGTAATTGATACTGCTATAAGTAGTTAGGGTAAATTCAAAAATCGATGTTTTGAAAAACAATTATTAAAAAGCCTCATTGAAATTTTCAATGAGGCTTTTTTAATTGTAAAGTTCTACTCCAAATAGTGTTCAGGTAAAAGAGTAAAAAGCGTTAAAAATCAAATCCATTTAGTGCTCTATAAACAAAAGCATATAGTGCCGAAAATATCATTAGGGCACAAAATATAGAGTAGACCTTTAAAATAGTAACCAATATTTCAGGTTTACAATTTTCGAACGCCTGCACGTATATATTTCTAAAATGTGTAATTGTTCCCATTATAGTGTTCTTCTATGATTAAATCATAGCTATAAAGGCATTAATAAATGGCAAAATAAGCTTGGGACTTACCCAAAGTTACAAAATTATAGTTGTCGTAATACCTACTATAGATTAAATGACCAAAAAATCCGATTAACCTTGATTTTTATACTTTGCTATAGCTTCTTTAATTTTCTCAATTCTATTTTCGGGATCCGGATGGGTACTTTGAAATTCTGGAGTACGATTAGGGTCACCAGCTGCTTTTAATATTTCCATTACCTTGATCATCTCATAGGGGTCATACCCAGATTGAATCATAAAAAGAACTCCTAGTTCATCACTTTCCAATTCATCACCACGACCATTTTTAAGCAAGGTATTCTGGCCAATACTGCCAACAATGCTACCCATATCTCCTGCACCAACGGTTGCACCCATTGTCGCGGTTTGCCAGGTTTGACTATCAGCAATTCGTTCTGCAGAATGTCTACCAATCACATGTCCTATTTCATGACCTAATACTCCCGCTAATTGAGCTTCGGTCAATTGTGAAAATAATGCGTATGTAATAAAGCATTGTCCACCTGGCAATGCAAAGGCATTTATAGTTTGATCATCTGCAAGTAAATGAAAATCATATTTATAAGGAGTTTCCCTAGCTATACTGTTTTGTACCAATTTATTACCCACAGATTCTACAAACGATTGTAGTCTTTTATCAGGGTAAAGTCCGCCATGTTGTTGGGCCATTTCTGGAGCACTTTGCAAACCAATGGCAATTTCTTGGTCTGAAGTCATGGTGATATGCTGCGAGCGACCAGTATATGGATTTTCTTCGGTATTACTGCATTTTTGGATTAATGCAAATGCTACAATAGCCAAACCGATAAATATTCTAATTTTCCAACTTCCTCTTCTCATGGTAATGTGTTCTAATACAGGTTCCTTAAGTATATAAAGCCTATAATAGGTCTCTATTGATATCTAAAATATTGTTTTGAATATAAGATCTTAGAAAGCCCATTGTAAAATTCTCTGCACCATAATAATCTTCACGAAGTAATAGCGAAGCAATATTTTTACCTCTAAACTGCTCTAACATAGGTATAGAAAGTGGAGCATAGCTGTAGTGCCAAGGCTCATATTTAAATCCTCTTCTTTTTGGATCATCTGTGTACACTAAATAAAAACCATAGGTTTCAGAATGTTCATCCATCCATTTTTTAAAATCAACAAAGGGGCCTTCATTTTCATATTTGTGAGGGACTAAAACATCACCTTCAACTTTTCTATACCCATCAATGACATCAATATCTGTACCCCAATGATGCCTGCTTGTTCCTGGTATGGTAGAATATTCTATAATTTTATCGATGGCATCAATAGGGTTCATTCCATCATCTTCTGTATAGGTCAGAAATTTTCGTTCAAAAATTGCGGTCTGTCGTTCATAATTTCGAAAGCTGGATACTATTTTTAAATCGATACCATCACTGTAAGCTGCTTTTTTCATCTCTAAAAAGGCATCGTGAGCTTCCTTTCTTAAGTTGATATCCTTGCCGTAAAGCTTAATATCCTCTTTGCCCATTAGTTCCGCAATGGAATAATCTAGGTCTTGTTGAAAGTTAATCGTAGGCAATAGTGAAATAGCTAGAGCCGCAGAACCGCTTTTTTGTATAAAATTTCTTCGCTTCATAAGTTAAAAATAAGATTTTAAGGTATGACCTATCTAATTTTAACGCTAAAAAGGTCATTGTAATATTTTAAAACTTATCAATTTCAACTATCGAGCCAAATATAAAAAACCTTGAAAGCTCAAATCTTCTCCAGGTAAATCTATGGTATAGAAATATACACCAATAGGTAGTCCTTTTTCGGCACCGAAAGGAATGTTATTTAGATTTGAAAACCCATTAAATTCGTCTCTGTAATTAGCCATTTCAAAAACTTTAAGTCCGTAACGGTCATAGATTTGAACAAAATTACTATCGTAATCTTCTAATTCAGCAACGTAAAAAGAATCATTTACACCATCTCCATTTACGGAAACAAAGAAATTATCGAGGTTGACCACTTCTAATGATAATGGCTCATATGGTGCTTTTGATACCCCAAGGGTTATGATTTCGTAATCGTCTGGAATGAAAGAAGTTGTGGTTATAAACCCTTCGTTTAATGAACCAATAGGTATGTTGCCAACAAGGTTTATCCATTGTTGCGAATTTTTGCTCCAACCAACGGGTATGATTGTGGTAGCATCATCGGTCAGCCCTTCCATTGTGCTGCGTTGGTTCCAGCTAAGGGTTACGTTAGATGGTATTGTACCTTCTAATCGCCAAAACTCATTGGTAGTAACACTTTCAACATCTAAATCTTTTTCTAAGGTATCAAAGGTGTTCGAAAATGAAATTGGGTTATTGGCATCTTCAAAGAAATAGGCACCTTTTGCGAATAGGTTAACGCTTTCTGAGTTTATGATCAATGGTCTTAAAAATTGACTGTCACCGATAGGGAAGGCAAAATCTTTTTGATTGGTTATGGCTGCATACCCTTCAATTTTAGAAAAATCATTTTCGCCAGTGTAGAACGAATTATCTAAAAAAGTATAAAAAATAGAAGGTTGGGTTAGGGGAGTACGGATGTTACCTAAAATAAAATTGGTATTGTTGCTATTATCGATACCTAACGCTAATTGCAGATTATTTTCGAGGGCAATTTCTACATCATAGAATTGAGGGGTCAACGTACCAGATACTGTTACTGATTGCGTACCATAAAACCCTACTAAACCAAGGTTGTTGTCTAATGGAGATTCATTGATAAGATTGGTGTGAAAACCAATGCTACCACCCTCATGAATACGCAAATTGCCATTATTGTAAAGAGCAGTTTGGGCAGATGCCGAAACCACCAAAAGAATGAAAAGAAGTGAAAGTTGTTTTTTCATTATTCTTTTGTCTTTTCTAACAATAGTTTCTTTATTTCCTCCATTTGGGCTTTAAGTGCTTCTACTTCGCTAGCCATGTTTTTGTTGGTGGACTCCAATTGCTTTATCTTCTTTTCTTGCTCAATGGTGTGCAGAAAAAGTTCTTCTATTTTTTCGAGGTTGATTAAAGCACCTTCAGTAAGATTCCAATTTCCATTGTTTTTAGCAACTTCTTTTACTGATTTAACACCTGGTAAATGATGATTTGTTTTTAAATAATCCTCAATATTTTCTAACGTTGAAAATTTATAATCAGATTTTATTGTTGATATGCCTAAATAGTATTTTTGGAAAACGTAATCGGGGTACGTAGCTGTGCCAGAAATAAAGCTTCCGTTTGTACTAACATCCCCAACAAATACTGGATTAATTTTTGAACCATCAATAGCTGCGCCTGGTGCAATATCTTCATTAATTATTGTAAAATTTTCAATCTCATCTGTTGAAACACCACCTGTCTCTATTTCTGATTGACCGACCGCGTCAATTCTGATTTCTGATGCATCAACTGAGTCAGCTTGTAAATCAGAAGCAGTTATGGAATTATCAAGTATTAATCCTCCTGGCCCTCCGGAAATTACACCATTTGGAATTGACGTTATATATGGGTTACCTGCCGTTCCCGCACCTGAAACGGTTACGGTTGCACTTCCGTTTACGATAGTTTCGGAACCGTCCCCCACGGTTGCGGTAAGGACATAAGGGTCGCCTGCTGTACCTGTTCCTGCAACGCCTACCGTAGGACTTCCGTTTACGATTGTCTCGGAACCATTTGATGTATCTAAGCTTGTGAGAACGTATGGGTTACCTGCCGTTCCCGCACCTGTCACCGTTACGGTTGCGCTTCCGTTAACGATTGTCTCGGAA
>NZ_CAXBBZ010000017.1:0-62876 GCF_963974015.1 uncultured Maribacter sp.
GTGTTTTTTTTGAAGATATGAGTTCAACCTCACATTTCTTAATAGAATCATCTATAATTTTGGCTCTAAATAAATAACCTACACCATTTGTAATCCATAATTCATCGCCTTTTCTCTTTCTAAGCACTTTGATAATATGTTTACTTTCATTAGTGTCGAAAGTAAAATGAGTATCGTTGGTTTTTACATCAGAATTATAAAATAGTTGCATACAATTTTTGGTTAAATCAAGAAATCAAATACCTCGCTTTTGCGGTCACATCTTGCTGCGCAAAAACTTCATTTTTATATTTATAATACCCAACTATACCAATCATGGCAGCATTATCGGTGCAATATTCAAACTTAGGTACATAGGTTTTCCATCCGTATTTAGTTTGAGCGTCCATTAAAGCCTTTCTAATGCCAGAATTTGCAGAAACTCCGCCGCCTATAGCTATCTCTTTAATACCTGTTAACTTAACCGCTTTTTTAAGTTTTCGCATTAAAATGGTTATTATGGTATATTGAATGGATGCGCAGATATCTTCAAGATTATTTTTGATAAAATCTGGGGCTTCTTTGGTTTGTTTCTGAATAAAATATAGGATGCTGGTTTTTAATCCGCTGAAGCTAAAGTCGAGCTCTTTCACTTTCGGAATAGGGAATTCAAATTTATGCTGATTTCCAGTAGCGGCATATTTGTCAATTAAAGGTCCCCCCGGATAAGGTAAACCTAAAATTTTCGCACTTTTGTCAAAAGCTTCACCAACGGCATCATCTAAGGTTTGTCCTATAATTTTCATATCAAAAAAATCATTGACCCGCACAATTTGAGTATGTCCACCACTTATTGTTAATGCCAAGAAAGGAAATTTAGGCGGCTTCATGCTATCATCATTAATGAAGTGTGCCAAAATATGAGCTTTCATATGATTCACCTCTATAAGAGGTATTTGCAAACCCAAGGACAATGACTTTGCGAAAGAGGTGCCTACAAGAAGAGATCCCATTAAGCCAGGTCCTCTTGTAAATGCTATGGCTGATAATTGTTTTTTATCGATATTTGCTTTGGCTATTGCTTGATCGACTACGGGGACTATGTTTTGTTGATGCGCTCTTGATGCCAGTTCTGGAACAACACCTCCGTATTCTTTGTGAATTGCTTGGGTGGCGACAACATTACTAAGCACTTTATCGTTCATTAAAACTGCCGCAGAGGTATCATCACAAGAAGATTCTATAGCAAGTATATAAATTGTTTCGTGTTCCAACATATTTGGAATAAAGTTTGAATAACAAAGGTAAAACATATAGCCCTATCAAAAAACTTAGGAAAATATTGGTTAGAATAGTATTGGTGCTTTTACTGATATGTGTTTTAGGTACCCTGATTTTTTCGTTGCCGCTAGTTCAAACTTTATTGGCTCAGTATGCTACGAAGAAAATTAATAAGCAGTATGGCACTCATATTAATATTAATCGTTTAAAACTTTCATTGATTTCTTGGGATACTGCGTTAGAGGGGGTTTTTATAGAAGATTATAAAAAAGATACGCTTTTCTATCTAAATGAACTCAAAACATCTATTCTTAGTATTGGTAATTTGGCTCAAGGAAATTTAGAATTTGGCGATATTTCTGTCGACGAATTGAATTTTAAATTGAAGACATATTTTGGTGAAGAAAATACTAACCTTGAAGTCTTTGTAGATAAACTTGATGATGGAAACCCTAGAGCACCTGATACGCCCCCATTCAAGTTATGGTCTTCTCAAGTTGATATAAAAAAAAGTAGATTTAAATATATTGACGAGAATTTAGAAAAACCTACTATTTTAAATTTTGATAGTCTGAATATAAGCGCGGATAACTTTCTTATACTTGGACCAGAAGTGACTGCTGATATTCGAGATATGTCGCTTTATAGCAATAGGGGTTTAAAGGTAAATAGGTTGGCCACTAATTTTAAGTATACCAAGCAGCAAATGCGTTTCGATTCCCTTAAAATAAAAACTCCTTTATCTGAATTAGATGGTAATCTGGTTTTTAATTATAATCGAGAAGATTTCCGTGATTTTTTGAACAAAGTAAATGTTGTTGCGGATTTTAAAGAGTCTAAGGTAGCTTTTGATGAGATTAATTTGCTATATAATGAGTTTGGAAAAGGTAAAGAGGTAACCTTCAGCGCTGATATAATCGGTGTTTTAAATGACCTCAATACAGATAATCTGTTTCTTTTTTCTGATAATACCGGTATTCGTGGAGACTTCAATTTTAAAAATCTATTTAGTAAGCAAAAACCATTTAGCTTAAATGCTGAAATGAAAAATGTAACAAGTAGTTATTATCAATTAAATGCTTTATTGCCTAATTTAATTGGTAAATCATTACCATCAACTTTCAGTAAGCTTGGTCAATTTACGATTCGTGGTAAAGCATTGATCACCAATTCATCAATAGATGCAAAAGTCAACTTAAATACAGCTATCGGTAGTAGTTATGCTGATGTCGTATTAAGCAATTTCAATAATATAGATAATGCTACTTATAAAGGATTTATTTCTTTAATCGATTTTGATTTAGGAGATTTTGCCGAAAACAAAAGTTTAGGTAAAACTACCCTAGATTTTAATGTAGAAGGTAAGGGTTTTGTTAAAGAAAGATTGAATACCGAAGTTATAGGACAAGTATATTCAATCGAATTTAATAAATATAATTATCAAGATTTAAGAGTTTCGGGTATCATAAAAGATCAATTATTCGATGGGTCTTTGATAAGTAATGATGAAAACTTAAAATTCAACTTTAAGGGTCTAGCTAACTTTGCCGAGACTAGAAATAATTTCAATTTTATTGCCTCAGTAGATTATGCCGATTTAAAGAAACTTAACTTCATTAACGATAGCGTTTCCATTTTTAAAGGTAACGTGAATATGGATATTACTGGGACAAGTTTAGATAATATCGTAGGGGATATTAAGTTCACTCAAACGAATTATCAAAATGTAAATGACACCTATTATTTCGAAGATTTTGCTATAACATCTAGTTTTGATGACGAGAAAGCACGTATTATAAATATAAATTCTCCAGATATTATTACCGGTTTTATGAAAGGTGATTTTAAAGTTCGAGAATTAAGTAAGCTTGTTCAAAATTCGTTAGGAAGTATTTATACTAACTATAGGCCATTTCAAATTTCTGATGGTCAAAATCTTTCTTTCAATTTTAAAATATATAATAAAATTGTTGATGTATTTTTTCCTGAAGTGCGATTTGATCCCAATACGTTTATAAAAGGAAATATTGTTGCCGATGAAGGTGATTTTAAACTCAATTTTGAATCACCTAGTATTGAAGCTTTTGGTACTGTAGCAGATAATATAGAAGTACGTATAGATAATAAAAATCCGCTGTTCAATACATTTGTTTCGGTTGGGGAATTGGAAACTCCTTATTATAATTTTAAAGACTTTAATTTAATAAATACTACTCTTAAAGATACTTTGTTCTTTAGGTCTGAATTTAAAGGAGGAAGTGATTTCAATGATTCTTACAACCTCAATTTCTACCACACGTTTAATAAAGAAAATAAATCGGTCATAGGTTTAAAAACATCCGATGTTAATTTTAAGGGGAATAAATGGGTTTTGAATAAAGATGGTGATTCTAAGAATAAGGTAATATTGAATAGAGCACTGGATAGCATTACAATTCAAGAAATTGTAATGAACAATGAGGAGAAAGAGCAAATTAGATTAAAAGGTCAACTAGCGGATTCTACGTATAAAGATCTTCAATTGCAGTTCAAAATAGTCTCTTTAAATAAAATTACCCCGGTCATCGATAGCCTTAAATTACAAGGTGAGGTAAACGGAACTTTAAATGTTTTGCAAAAAGATGGTATTTATTTACCCTCATCAAACTTAAATATCGAACACTTTGGTATAAATGATATTCCTTTGGGTGATTTGGCGATTAATATTATAGGTAACAAAGATTTAACTGAATTTCAAGTTAATTCGCAACTCACTGATAATGGTTTAGAAAAGTTTAGCGTTCTGGGTAGTATCGATAATAAAGGCGATATCCCTAAAGCCGATTTATTAGCCAATTTTAATAATTTTAGTTTAGAGCCTTTTAGTCCATTAGGTGAAGGGGTTATAGATAATATACGAGGTGATATTGATGGTCAGGTAAGTATAATTGGTAATGTGGATAATCCGAGTTTTAATGGACTTCTTACTTTGGATAATGCCGGTATAGCTGTGCCTTATTTAAATGTTGATTATAGTTTTGCACCACGTTCTAGAGTAGTGCTTTCTGACCAAACTTTCAATTTTGAAAATATTGCATTGGAGGATGTAGCTAAAGGTACACGTGCAAATTTAGACGGAACAATCACTCACAGTTTTTTCGAAAATTGGGTATTAGATTTAAATGTAGATACCAAGAATAACCGTTTCTTAATTCTGAATACCGAATTTAAAGAAGGCGAGTTATACTATGGTACGGGGTATTTAAATGGTACCGGACGTATTTATGGTCCTACCACGGCCTTGAATATTACGGTTGATGGTTCTACGGCAAAAGGTACCTCGTTGAAGATTCCATTAAGCGATGTAGCCAGTGTAGGGGATTATTCTTTTATAAATTTTATAGAAAAAAACGATAGACAAAGAATAGAAGGTCAACGACAGTTAAAAGAATACCAAGGTTTGGAGTTGGAGTTCAATCTTGATGTTACTCCAGATGCAGAGGTGGAAATTGTTACAGATACTAAAACGGGTAGCTCTTTGAAAGGTACAGGTGAAGGTATTATTCTGATTCAAATCAATACCAATGGCAAGTTTGAAATGTATGGTGATTTCGTTGTTGTAACGGGCGAGTATAATTATAAATTCGGTGGAATAATCGATAAGAAGTTTAAGGTTGAGCCAGGAGGCACGATCAATTGGGACCAGAAGCCCTTAGAAGCTTTATTGGATATGGAAGCGGTCTATTCTCTTAATGCTAATCCAGCTCCTTTGTTAGATGATCCAGGTTTTACTAGACGAATTCCAACAGATGTTATAATACGTTTAACAGGAGAGCTTCAAAGTCCAAATATTGACTTTGGAATAGATTTTCCGGGAACAAGCTCAATAGTACAATCGGAACTAGAATATAGACTTCAAGATCCAACAGTAGAAGAGAAAAATGCCATATTTCTTTTAGCTCAAGGTACTTTTGTTAATTCACAAAGTGGTATTAGTCAGCAGGCAATTACCGGTAATTTGGTTCAAAGTGCATCAGGTATTTTAAATTCTATTTTAAGTGGGGGTAATGATAAGTTCAATCTTGGCCTTTCGTATGAACAAGGTATCCTAGATAGGTCTGCCGATATTGAAACTGATGACCGAATTGGGGTAACAGTTTCAACACAAATTTCAGATAGGATATTATTCAATGGTAAGGTTGGTGTACCAGTAGGTGCTTCTAGTGAAACACTGGTGGCTGGTGATTTTGAAATACAGGTTTTATTGAATGAAGAAGGTACCTTAAGCGCTAAATTTTTTAGTAGGCAAAGTGAAATTCAGGCATATTTATCTGACCAGCAAGGCTCAACCCAAGGGGCTGGATTATCCTATGAGGTTGATTTTAATAATTTTAAAGAACTTTTTAGAAAAATCTTAACTAAAAAAATAGAAATTGAAGAGCCAAATAAACTGAAAGAGACCCCTTCTTCGGTAATGGGAAATGATAGTTTAATTCGATTTTATGATAAACCAAAATCAATAAATTGATAACGTTGTGTGTGCTTATTGTTAAGAAATGTGGAAATTTAAGAAGTATTGTAGTAAAATGTCACAACTAAAACGTTTTCTTTAATTTCTGTTGAAAATGCGGACTCACATTATTTCTTTATTGTATTAAGATTTAGTAATTTCGTTGGCTTAAATTTTTCGATGTCTTCAGAAATAAAAAAAATAGCAGTACTGACTTCTGGTGGTGATTCTCCTGGCATGAATGCAGCCATAAGATCAGTTGTTCGTACCTGTGCCTATATGAAGGTAGATTGCGTTGCAATTTACAGAGGGTATCAAGGTATGATAGAAGGGGATTTTAAACCTATGGATGCCCGTAGTGTGAATAATATCATAAATAAAGGTGGTACTATACTTAAGTCTGCCAGATGTGATGATTTTAGAACACCGGAGGGTAGAAAGAAAGCGCACGATGAGCTTATAAAAGCTGGTATAGATGCATTTGTTGTTATCGGTGGTGATGGTAGCTTTACTGGTGCAATGATATTCAATAGGGAGTTCAACTTTCCAGTAATGGGTATACCTGGTACAATTGATAACGATATTTTCGGAACCACATTTACTTTAGGTTTCGATACTGCTCTTAATACGGTGGTAGAGTGTATCGATAAGATTAGAGATACGGCTAGTTCTCATAACAGACTATTCTTTGTAGAAGTTATGGGTAGAGATGTTGGCCATATTGCTTTAAATGCTGGGGTTGGTGCTGGTGCAGAGGAAATTTTAATTCCAGAAGAAAATCTTGGTCTTGACAGATTGTTAGAATCCTTGAAAAGAAGCAAGGAGTCTGGAAAATCTTCTAGCATCGTTATAGTTGCTGAAGGTGATAAATCTGGTAAAAATGTATTCGAACTAAAGGAATACGTTGAAGAACATTTGCCGATCTATGATGTTAGGGTGTCTGTTCTAGGTCATATGCAAAGAGGTGGTTCGCCATCATGCTACGACAGAGTTCTTGCCAGTAGAATGGGAGTAAAGGCAGTGGAAGCTTTGCTTGAAGGAAAAACTAACTTAATGGTAGGTATTCAATGTAATAAGTTAACCTTAACGCCTATTAATAAGGCAATAAAAGGGCATACAAAAATTGATAAGGAACTGATTAGGGTTTCAGAAATAATGACAACATAATATTAAACGTTAAAATAAAGAAAATGTCAAATTTAAAAGTAGGAATAAACGGTTTTGGTAGAATAGGAAGATTGGTCTTCAGAACAACGGTAAAACGAGGAGATGTTGATGTCGTTGCAATAAATGATTTGTTAGATGTAGAGCATTTAGCTTACCTTCTTAAGTATGATTCGGTTCATGGTGCTTTTGAAGGAACCGTAGAGGTGAAGGATGGTCATTTAGTTGTAAATGGTAAAACTGTTCGTATAACTGCAGAAAGAGATCCTAAGAATTGTAAGTGGGATGAAGTAGGTGCAACAACTGTTGCTGAATGTACTGGTATTTTCACAACTTTAGAAACGGCTCAATATCATATCGATGGTGGTGCTAAAAAAGTAGTTATATCAGCGCCTTCTAAAGATGCTCCAATGTTTGTGATGGGAGTTAATCATAAAGATGCTAAATCATCTGATACTATCGTATCAAATGCATCTTGTACAACTAACTGTTTAGCACCAATGGCTAAGGTTTTGAATGATAAATTCGGAATCGAAGAAGCGTTGATGACTACTGTTCATGCTACAACTGCTACTCAAATGACAGTTGATGGTCCTTCAAGAAAAGATTGGAGAGGTGGTAGAAGTGCTATGTTGAACATTATACCTGCGTCAACTGGTGCAGCTGTCGCGGTTACTAAAGTTATACCTGCTTTAAAAGGTAAACTAACAGGTATGGCTTTTAGAGTACCTACAGCAGATGTTTCTGTGGTTGATTTAACTGTACGTTTAGAGAAAGAAACTTCTTACGAAGAAATTAAAAAGGCATTCAAAGCTGCTTCTGAAGGTGAATTGAAAGGTGTTTTAGGATATACTGAGGAATTACTTGTATCTCAGGATTTTATTGGTGAAACTCACACAAGTGTTTTTGATGCTGGTGCAGGAATCGAGTTAAATTCTAAATTTTTCAAATTAATTTGCTGGTATGATAACGAAGCAGGTTTCTCTAATAAAATGGTAGACCTTATTCAACACGTAAATACGTTATAGCCAACATTTTGGTATAATCAAAAATATTTCCTGAAAATGAGGCATTTTTTCCTTATTTTCAGGTTTATTTTTTAAAGACATTCGGTATATGATTTTAATAGTAGATAGTGGCGCAACCAAGTCTGATTGGATTGCTTTGGATGAAAATGGCGAACAACTTTTTTTAACTCAAACTTTGGGCCTAAGTCCAGAGGTGTTGACAAAAGATGTAATAGAAGATCGCTTAGCTAATAACTTTGAACTTTCTAAAAACCGTGAAAAAGTAACTCACTTATATTTTTACGGTGCGGGTTGTGGAACAGATCGTATGAAAGCGTTTCTAAAAGCTATTTTTAAGGATTTCTTTCCTAATGCTAAAGCTGATGTAAAAGAAGATACCTATGCGGCAATATTTGCTACTACGAAAGTTGGTCATCAAGGTATTGTCTGTATACTTGGTACAGGTTCTAATTGTAGTTACTATGATGGTAATCAATTATTTCAAAAAGTAACATCTTTGGGTTATATTCCAATGGATGATGGGAGTGGTAATTTCTTTGGACGTAAATTAATTAGGGATTATTATTTTCACAAAATGCCTGCAGATTTAGCGCACAAATTTGCCAAGCAACATGATCTAGATGCTGATGTGATTAAAGAAAACCTATATAAGCAACCTAACCCTAATACTTATCTTGCAACGTTTGCACGTTTTTTGATAGAAAATAAGGACCACCCTTATTCTAAAGGTGTTATAGATAAAGGATTTCAGCAGTTCATTAATAATTATGTAATGCAATTTGAATTGGCTACTAAAGTGCCAATTAACTTTGTTGGAAGTATTGCCCATTATTTGCGAGATGAGCTAACTTCCGTATTATTAAGAAATGATTTAATCGTAGGTGTAATTCGACAACGACCGATTGAAGGTTTGGTAGAGTTTCACCAAGCAAATATGTAAAGTATTACTTTACGGCAATCATGGAAATTTCTACGTTTACAAACTTAGGTAGATTTGCTATTTCTACGGTTTCTCGGGCAGGTGCAGTTTCCGCATTAAAATAAGATGCATATACTTCGTTCACTTCGGTGAATTGTTTCATATCACTAAGAAATATAGAAGATTTCACAACATTTTCAAAGGTCATTTCAGCTTCGGTTAAAATGGCCTTTAAATTTTCCATTGATTGTTTAGTTTCCTTTTTTATATCTCCAGAAACTAACTCTCCATTTTTTGGATTTAATGGTATTTGACCAGAAATATATAGTGTTCCGTTGCTTAAAATGGCTTGATTGTATGGCCCAATTGGGGCTGGGGCATTTGAAGTGTTAATTATCTTTTTCATATTGTAAATTGAATTTTATTAATTTCTAATGGGCTGACTTCGATTTTCCCATTTAAGATCTTTAAGAATAGATGAATCTATACCGATAAAAAAGTACCATCTTTTGTATTGGCCAAAAGGTGTCCAATTAAAACGCATGGTAAAACTCTTCAAATCTCGTTGAAAGCGTAGTTGCGTTAGAGTGAAGCCTTGGTTTTTAAAATCATATCCAGAAGACCCGCCTACCGACCATCTCGGAGCTAATTCTATATCGCCAGAAAACATTAGTGAGTGGCTGCTAAATTCATTCTGTCTTGCAGAATTTGTATAACTCGCAGAATAAGCAAGTCTTAAGTTCCACGGTATTTTTGTTCCATATATAGGGTTTTCTACATCACTATTCTTATCATCTTTACGAACAGGATTGTCATTGAAATTATCGGCTCTACCAAAAAGATCATCGTCCCTACCGCCACTTTGTGCTACATAATCGAAGGGGTCTTCCTCTTCTTCTTTTTCATCGTCATCTTTTTTGCCGAACATTTCACTACTAATGGAATATGATATGTTGGCATTTGCCCTTGTCAGTCTAAAAAGACTACCGCCATTGTCAATGTTCCAAGTGTCTATCCTAGTTCCGTTATTGTCTATAGCATAGGGGTCGAGACCTGCCGAAAAGTTAATAGACATTTTATTATCGAGAATATTCGTTCCACCATTAACGGTTAAAGGATTTAAACGAAGCGAATCAGATTCAAAATTATACCCTGTCGAGATATTGAAGTTACTTAATAAAGAAACTTTTTTAGGTTCTATTTTAGTGGAATCTTTATCTCTAACTTTAGCCTCTAGGGTGTTGGCTAAAGAAAATCCTAAACTATTAGATTTGCCTAATGAAGGTGCACCGTTTAAGGTTCCTTGAAAACGGCTAAATTGAACAACATCGCCATCACCGTCAATATATTCATCATAAAATTGGTCAAAAGATGGTGCGTAACCATAAGTAATTGATGGGCGCATGGTGTGCCGTATCGCTTGAATCTTTTTGTCTTCTCCTAGATCAAAAGTTCCATATAGTGTTGTACCAATGCTTGCACTAAAATTATATTTATTATAACGATCAAAACCACTTACGGTGTCTCGTACTATTGATTCAGTTTCCGAGTCGTAGCTTTGATTGTACGTTTCTAAAGTCCAAACATCTTCATAGTTGCCACCAACACTAACGCTGAAAAATTTGGCCACTTTAAAGTTTGTTGTTAAGGGAATACGATGTCTTGCACCAACTTTAGCATTATCGAACATTCTAGAAGTTAGAAAATCATCATCGTTAGTAGTTAACCTATTTTGGGCATTAACATCATATTGAAAGTTTATGTTGTCAATAATACCTTTTTTGATACCATCTCTTTTTGCAAAAGGATAAATACGTTCCATACTTGCCTGAAAGGTTGGTAAGGTCATGTTAATATTATCTGTGTCAGATGCGGTTGCGGTTGGTGATGTTAATTGTGAATGTGTTGCGGTCAAACTCATGTTTACCGATGGATATTCAGGAAATGTTTTAGAATATGAAATAGAAGACGATAGGGTATTGTTTTGAGTGTTTGGTAAATTTCGTTGTTGTAGCGAATTTCTGTAATATTCACTACTACCTAAGTTGACCGAGGCCGAAAATCTAGAGTTCGGGCTAGATTTAGGGTCTTGTGAGTGTGAGAATTGAATGTTGTAATTTCTTGACAAGCTATAATCGCTAAAGCCTTTTTGACTACGAACTTGATTTTCATATCTCAGGTTAACATTCCCTCTATATTTATATCTTTTGGTGTAGATAGATGCCGATCTAAAAGCATAGCTTCCATTCGTGTAAAAATCTCCAGAGAGTGTTACATCGGCGTAATCACCTAATGGAACATAGTACCCCATATCTTGAAGAAAATATCCTGTGTTAGGATCATTACCAAAAGAGGGCATTAAAATACCTGCGGATCTACCAACAGAAAGTGGAAAATAAGCAAATGGCATAGCTATAGGAGTAGGTACATCTGCAATGTATAAATTACTAAAACCTGCAATAACCTTCTTTTTGGGTACGAATTTTGCCTTTCTTACTCTAATATAATAGTCAGGATTTATGGTGTCCGTAGATGTAGTAAGTTTACCCTCACTTAAAAAATATACCGAATCATTTTCCTTTTTTGTAATCTCGGCGTATACTTTCATGGCATCACTACCTAATTGACCTGCAGCGGCTTGTTGTTCGGTTCGTGAATTCCAAATTAATGCTTTCTGGGTATCGAAATTAAATCGTATTGAATCGGGTATAACAATATTAGAACCTTGTTTAAAATAGGGTAGTTGGGAATAATTGCCTAAAG
The DNA here is from genome assembly GCF_963974015.1 of uncultured Maribacter sp. Taxonomy (GTDB): domain Bacteria; phylum Bacteroidota; class Bacteroidia; order Flavobacteriales; family Flavobacteriaceae; genus Maribacter. The sequence goes on from NZ_CAXBBZ010000017.1 coordinate 11,624, forward strand.
AATCTTTCATTCTACCAGCGTAAACTTCGTTTTTTATATAATCCATTATGATTATACCTGCCTTTAATTCCGTATCCTGATAGTAAATTTCTGCCTCGTTGTAGAGATATATTTTATTTTCTTTTTGACTTAATTTTACGTAATCTTTTGCCTTATAAGTTATTTTATCCAATAATAAGGGGGGCTTTTTATTAATAGAATCAGCGGCTAATGAGTCTGCCGAAATAGAATCTCTAATGCTTGTGGATGGGAATAGTGGGGCGATAATAGAATCTTTCTCTACTTTAATGTTTAACGATGTGATTTTTCCCTCTTGTCCGAAGGCATAAAAAGCACCGGCAAAAACCACGAATAGGAAAAGTAAGTATTGTTTGTTTGATTGCAAGGCTATATATCCTATTTTTGTAAAGGTTTGGCTGTCCAATGAGCCAGTATTTAAGATGCCAAACTTACATATATTTTTTAATCCTAATGTAGGGTGTTACAATAAATTTAACCATTATCAGGGCTATATAATGCCTAGTACTTATGAATATAAAATTCTTTTGCATTTCACTAGTTATAGCAATGTCATTTTTGCTTCAATCTTTTACAAGGTTAGATAAGGTAAAAAAGTCCGATGACCCTTTTATTGTTGTATTGGATGCTGGTCATGGTGGCCATGACCCAGGTAACTTGGGTAATGGTTATTTGGAAAAAAAGATTGCACTTAATATTGTTTTGAAAGTAGGTGAAATTTTATCTAAAAATAAAGATATAAAGGTTATTTACACACGTAAAGATGATACTTTCATCGATTTATATGTAAGAGGTGAGGTGGCGAATAAGGCAAATGCCGATTTGTTTGTTTCAGTTCATTGTGATTCTCATACCTCAGATGCACATGGTGCAGGTACATTTGTGCTTGGACTACATGCCAATAAGCAAAACTTTGAAATTGCCAAGAAAGAGAACTCCGTAATTTATTTAGAGGATAACTACGAAAATAGATATGCTGATTATGATATAAATTCACCGGAATCTGTAATTGGTCTCACAATAATGCAAGAAGAATTTTTAGATCAGAGCGTAGCTTTAGCTACCATGATTCAGGAAAATTTTTCAAGCTCTTTAAAAAGGACCGATAGACAAGTGAAACAGGCTGGTTTTATTGTGTTACATCAAACCTTTATGCCTAGCGTTTTGGTTGAAACGGGGTTCTTGACCAATAAAGACGAAGGTGCTTATTTAAATTCAGTTAAAGGTCAAAATGAAATTGGAAGTGCAATTGCAAAAGCAATATTACATTATAAAGAAGGTGTTAAGCCAACTGTTAAAACAGTGGAAACCACCATCGAGAAATCAAAATCGCCACCAATTAAAGAAGAAGTTGCAGAAAAAACAGAAAAGAATAAAGGAGCTGTTATTGAACCATCTAAAGGTGAAATCGCTGAACTAAAAAAGAAACAACCGATTGCTGTTCCGGCAAAAGTTGAAGAAGTAAAAGAGGAATTAGAAAATACTGTAGTTGAAGCTAAACCAGAAGAGGTTATTTCCTCAAAAGAAGTTGTGGAATCAATTATATTTAAGATTCAGTTAATGGCGAGTAGTAAAAATGTACAACTTACTTCTGCTAACTTTAATGGTCTATCAAATTTGTCACAGGAACCCTATAAAAATTTATATCGTTACATGTACGGGGAAACCAGGTCATATAGAGAAGCGAAAATGATGCAAACCTTAGCGCAAGAAAAAGGATATAAAACAGCGTACATTGTGGCTTATAAATTTGGAGAAAGAATTCCTATTAAACAAGCACTGGACGAGGTTTCTGAATTTACCCCTTAAAGTGTGAATATTATTCCTAATTTTGAGTATAACAAAAATATGATTGCTTGAAACTATCTAGAGAAGTAAAAACAGGAATTATTGTAATAGGAGGTATTCTTTTGTTTATCATGGGATTCAGCTTTTTGAAATCCACTCCTATTTTTGATAACAGTAAAACGTTCTATGCGGTTTATCCGAATGTTGGTGGACTTCAATCTGGTACTACCGTTTCAATCAACGGGTTTAGTGTTGGAAAAGTAAATGATATAAAGTTTTTAGATGAAAAAGGGAATTTATTAGTGACTTTTACGGTTGGTAATGACTTTAAATTCTCTAAAAATAGTCTGGTAGAACTTTATGATACCGGTATAATAGGAGGTAAGGGTTTACAGATTAGACCTGTTTTTGACGCTACCGGTATTGCACAATCTGGTGATACGTTACAATCTGAGACAAGACCAGGTATTACAGATTTAGCGCAACAAAAATTAACTCCTTTGGTACGTAAGTTCGAGTCTGCTATATCTGGAGCTGATTCTGTTTTAGTTAATGTAAATTCTGTCTTAGATTCTAACACAAAAAAGGAATTGAAAGAGGTTATTGGAGGTCTCAATGTTTTGATAACAAGTCTTAATAAGAGTACTACTTCACTTAATAGCGTACTTGAGGGTAATAGGGAAAAGTTAGATAATTCATTTAAGAATTTTGAAGTGCTTACTTCAAATTTCGCTAAACTTTCAGACTCCTTAAATTCTGCTGGTTTGGGGCGTACTTTGGCAAGTTTAGAATCTACAATGGCCAGTTTAGATCAAGTAGCCCAAAAAATTGAAAATGGCGATGGTACCTTAGGTTTATTGATGAACGATAAGGAGCTATACTCAAATTTGAATAGCAGTAGTAGAGAATTAGAGCTACTCTTACAAGATTTCCGTTTAAACCCAAAACGCTATGTTAACGTTTCGGTCTTCGGTAAAAAACAAAAGGATTATACAGTTCCTGAAGAAGACCCAGCTGATAAAATAGAAGAATAAATTTATGCAGTATCTCCCTAATATTATTTTTATACTCTTACTGGTAGTTGGTGTGGGTTTCTTTGTAAAGAATATTTCAAAATTAAAACGAAATATTTTCCTTGGTAAGGAAGTATCTATAAAGGACAATAAGCCACAACGGTGGAAAAACATGGCAAAGATTGCTTTAGGTCAATCTAAAATGGTCGTTCGTCCAATTGCAGGTTTTCTTCATATTATCGTTTACGTTGGTTTTGTTATAATAAATATAGAAGTACTTGAAATTATCTTAGATGGTGTTTTTGGTACACATAGAATGTTTTCGGTATTAGGTGGGTTATATGATTTTCTAATTGCATCGTTTGAGGTATTGGCATTATTAGTGATTATTGCAGTAGTTGTTTTCTGGATAAGAAGAAATATTATTCGATTAAAAAGATTCTTTAAACCAGAAATGGTCGGTTGGCCAAAAAAAGACGGTAACCTTATTCTATATATCGAATTGGTATTGATGTTTTTATTTCTAACCATGAATGCAGCAGATTATCAATTGCAACAAATGGGGGCAGAACATTATGCTAAAGCAGGGTCGTTTCCGATAAGTAGTTTTATAGCGCCATTATTCGAAAATTTATCTATTTCAACTTTAATAATAGTTGAACGTACTGCTTGGTGGTTACATATTGCGGGAATTTTATTTTTCCTCAACTATTTGTACTATTCTAAGCACTTACATATACTTCTGGCGTTTCCGAATACTTATTATGGTAAACTAACTCCAAAAGGACAGTTTAAGAATTTGCAATCTGTCACAGATGAAGTGCGTATGATGATGGATCCTGATGCCGATCCGTATGCAGAACCTGCTGAAGATGCTGAAGTACCAGATAAATTTGGTGCTTCAGACGTTCAAGATTTAAGCTGGGTTCAATTATTAAATGCCTATACCTGTACCGAATGTGGTAGGTGTACCAGTGAATGTCCGGCAAATCTAACAGGTAAAAAATTGTCTCCTCGTAAAATAATGATGGATACCCGTGACCGCCTAGAGGAAGTTGGTAAGAATATAGATGAGAATAATGGTGAGTTTAAAGATGATGGTAAACAATTATTAAACGATTTTATAAGTCCAGAAGAATTATGGGCTTGTACTTCTTGTAATGCTTGCGTAGAAGCATGCCCTATCAGTATCGACCCTCTTTCTATTATTATGGATATGCGACAATATTTAGTTATGGAACAATCTGCTGCTCCAACAGATTTGAATAACATGATGAGTAATATTGAAAATAATGGTGCACCTTGGCCATTTAACCAAATGGATCGTTTAAACTGGAGTAAAGAATCTTAAAAGAAGATATGATAAGTGAATTGAAAGTGCCTACAATGGCAGAATTTTTTGCTACAGGTACCGTTCCTGAGGTTTTATTTTGGGTAGGTTGTGCCGGTAGTTTTGATGACAGGGCAAAAAAGATAACAAAAGCTTTCGTTAAGATTTTGAACAAGGCCAATGTGTCATTTGCTGTTTTAGGTACAGAAGAAAGCTGTACAGGCGACCCGGCAAAACGTGCAGGAAATGAATTTTTGTTTCAAATGCAGGCAGTTACCAATATAGAAGTGCTCAATGCCTATGAAATTAAAAAGATAGTAACAGCTTGTCCTCATTGTTTTAATACCATTAAAAATGAGTACCCTGGTTTAGGGGGTAATTATGAAGTTGTTCACCATACACAGTTTTTAAAACAACTACTGACCGAAGGTAGAATTTCAATGGAAGGTGGTACGTTTAAAGGAAAACGAATCACTTTTCATGACCCTTGTTATTTAGGAAGGGCTAATGGTGTTTACGAAGCGCCAAGGGATTTAATTAGAAAATTGGATGCAGAGTTAGTTGAAATGAAAAGCTGTAAACAAAGAGGTCTTTGTTGTGGTGCAGGCGGTGCGCAGATGTTTAAAGAATCCGAAAAAGGGGATAAAGACGTGAATGTTGAACGTACCGAGCAAGCGTTAGAAATAAAACCTGATATAATTGCAGCAGGTTGTCCCTTTTGTAATACCATGATGACTGACGGTGTTAAGAATAAGGAGAAAGAAGATTCAATCGAAGTTATGGATATTGCAGAGTTGATTGCTACCGCAGAAGATCTGTAAATTTTTCATTATTTAATTTTTTAATATCTAAATCATATAATTTGCTAGTAGATTTTAACACGTTACCAGAGACTGCAAGAGTTTGGATATATCAATGTAGCCGTTCATTTTCTGAAGATGAATTAGTTGATATAAGGTCAGAGATTGATGTGTTTTTACAAAATTGGACAGCTCATGGCAATGATTTAAATGCGGGGTATGAAATAAAGTACAAAAGATTCATAGTTATTGCATTAGATCAGAATTCACAAAGCGCTACGGGTTGTTCAATTGATGCATCGGTTCATTTTATTCAAGCATTGGAAAAGAAATACGATGTTTTGTTGTTAGATAAAATGAATGTGTCTTATAAACAAGGGGACTTCGTAGCTTATAAAAGCTTACTTGACTTTAAGGCAATGGCGAAGCAAAAAGCAGTTTCAAAGAATACCATTGTATTTAATAACTTGGTAACCAATAAAGGGGAATATCTTGAACATTGGGAAGTACCAGCCTCTGAGAGTTGGCATGCTCGTTTTCTATAAAACGATTTCTTCTTAACTATCATTATTATTGGGTTTTATCGATGAAATGCAATAATTTCATACCATAATAGTTATCTCAGTACATACAATTTTATGCGCCTTATTTTAATAATTTTTTGTGGGTTATTTTGTTGTTCAGGTCTTCTTGCTCAAAATCCTTTAGTTACTAAAGATAGTCTAGCTCAAAAGACTTGGGTGGATAGACAATATGATAAAATGACTTTAAATGAAAAGTTGGGTCAATTATTCATGGTTAGCGTCGCATCAAATCAAAATAAACAAGCAACTGATCAAATTAAAAGTTTGATTATTAAAGAGAATTTAGGAGGAGTTATTTTTTCTAAAGGTGGTCCTGTTAGGCAAGCCATGCTTACGAATGAATATCAGGCGGCATCAAAAGTTCCTTTATTAATTGGTATGGATGCAGAATGGGGACTATCCATGAGGTTAGATTCTACTTATGCCTTTCCATGGAATATGACTTTAGGTGCCATACAGGATAGTTCAGTGGTTGAAAAGATAGGTTATCAAATTGGTAAGCACGCAAAACGATTGGGCGTGCAAATAAATTTTGCTCCAGACTTGGATATTAATACCAATCCAAATAATCCAATAATAGGTAATCGTTCGTTTGGTGAGGATAGAGATAATGTAGTTGAAAAGGCAATCGCATTTTCAAAGGGTATGGAGCGTGCAGGCGTTTTGGCAAATGGTAAACATTTTCCAGGTCATGGCGATACTGAAGTAGATTCACATCATAATTTACCTATAATTCCTTTTTCAAGAAAACGACTAGACAGTTTAGAGTTATATCCTTTTAAGAAAATGATTGCTTCTGGTTTAAGCAGTATAATGGTAGCCCATTTAGAGGTGCCTGCATTAGAAATAAAAAAGGGATTACCATCTTCTATTTCTGAGCAAATAATTTCAGGACTTTTAAAAGAAGATCTTGGTTACAAGGGTTTAATTTTTACCGATGCACTTAATATGAAAGGTGTTTCAACCACCGGAAATGATGGAAGTGTAGAATTAGCAGCATTTATGGCTGGTAATGATATGCTTCTAATGCCAGAAAATATAGTCGAATCTAAATTAAAATTGGCAAAAGCATACGACAAAGGAAAGTTGACCGAAGAGCGTTTGGCCTATTCCGTTAAAAAGATTTTGCTCGCGAAATACAAAGCAGGGTTGAACAACTACGAGCCAATTGTCATTGATAATCTATATGATGATTTAAACAGTTTAGAAGACGATATCATTTATGAAGAGGCCATTGAGAATGCCATTACTATCGTAAAGAATAAGTTAGACCTATTGGCTATCAAAAATTTGGACAATAAGAAAATCGCCTATGTGAAGTTCGGTGATGCTTCTAATGATGCTTTTGTGAAAGGACTGAAAAATTATGCTAACATAACAGTAGTAGATGCGAATGATATCAACACTTTAAAGGTAAAATTAAAAGATTTCAACCTTGTTATAATTGGCCATCATAAAAGCAATGAAAGCCCATGGAAAGATTACAAGTTTAGTGCAACCGAGCTAAATTGGTTGCAAGTGATTGCGGCCGAAAGAACGTCTAATCTTATACTTTGTGTATTTGCTAAACCTTATGCTTTGTCTGATATCAAGTCATTTCAAAATATTGATGCAGTGGTTATGTCTTATCAGAATAGCGATATAGCTCAAGAGAAAACAGCCGAAGTTCTTTTTGGTGCGGTAGGGGCTTCAGGAAAACTACCAGTTAGTGCACACTCTGATTTTCCGGTGAATTTAGGAATTAAAACACAATCACTAAGTAGGCTTGGTTATAGTATACCTGAGCGGGTAGGTATGAGTTCGAAAGGGTTAGGCGAAATAGACCGCATAGTGAATAATGGGTTGGATAGTTTAATGTTTCCGGGAGCGCAAATTTTAGTGTCAAGAAAAGGCAAGGTTATATATCAAAAAAGTTTTGGGAAGCCTACTTATAATTCTAAAGAAGAAATAACGAACGATTATATCTATGATCTTGCTTCATTGACAAAAATATTGGCAACATTACCCATGGTAATGAAGATGGAAGAAGAAGGTAAAATTGGATTGAATGATACTTTTGAAGAATTAGTACCAAATTATTCCGATACCGAAATAAAAAATGTAACCGTTTTAAAGGCTTTGTCCCATTATGGTCGCTTGCCTGCCTGGATACCTTTTTACATTAATACATTAGATGAAAATAGAAAGCCTTCTGGTGAGTTTTATCGAAATTCGCCATTGCCAGGTTTTTCAACTAAAGTTTATGATCATCTTTATTTGGCAGATGCCTACAAAGATTCGATTTATAATAGAATTGGGAGGCAAGATTTAAAGTCTAATAGGTACCGTTATAGCGATGTACCTTACTATGTGATGAAAAAGGTTATTGAAGAAAATTATAGTCAACCCTTGGATTATTTGACCAATAATTTTCTATATAGCCGTCTAGGTGCAAACCATACTTCATACAATCCTTTAGAAAAGTTTGAAAAAAATATGGTAGTACCCTCAGAAGAAGATGATTATTATAGATACGGTACTGTACAAGGTTATGTTCATGACATGGGGGCAGCAATGCAAGCAGGAGTAGGAGGACATGCCGGACTTTTTAGTAACTCAAATGATATAGCGAAGATTATGCAAATGTATCTTCAAAACGGATATTATGGCGGCACCAAATTTTTTGATTCTAGAACAGTTAAGAAATTTAATACCTGCTATTTTTGCGATAAGAATGTGCGTAGGGGAGTGGGTTTTGATAAACCACAATTAGAACATAGTGGACCAACCTGTGGTTGTGTTTCTAGAAAAAGTTTTGGTCATAGTGGTTTTACAGGTACCTATACTTGGGCAGACCCTGAAGAAGAAATTGTTTATGTGTTTTTATCTAACAGAACATATCCATCTGCATCTAATACCTTATTAGTTAAATCTGGGTTAAGAACTAGAATTCAACAAGTCATTTACGACTCAATTCTAAATTAAAAAGCTAGTTTTGTAGTAATGAAAATAGCAATAGTATGTTACCCTACTTTTGGTGGTAGTGGTGTTGTAGCGACAGAATTAGGAATCGCATTGGCCAATAGAGGTCATGAGATTCATTTTATAACCTACAAGCAACCAGTGCGTTTAGAGTTGTTAAGTAATAAAATATTCTTTCACGAAGTTCACGTTCCAGAATACCCACTCTTTCATTACCAACCTTACGAGTTGGCATTATCCAGTAAATTGGTAGATACCATAAAGCTTCATAAAATTGATTTATTACATGTTCATTATGCCATACCACATGCATATGCGGGGTATATGGCTAAGAAAATGTTAGAGGAAGAAGGAATTTTTGTTCCTATGATTACAACACTTCATGGTACCGATATAACCCTAGTAGGTAAGCATCCTTTTTATAAACCTGCGGTTACTTTTAGTATAAATCAATCTGATGTAGTGACCTCTGTGTCTGAGAGCTTAAAAAAGGGAACTTTGGAAATTTTTGATATAAAAGGGGAAATAGAAGTTATACCTAATTTTATTGATGCCAAAAAATATAGTACAACCTTTACCGATTGCCAACGTTCTAATATGGCCACTGAAGACGAGCGAATAGTTACGCATATCAGTAATTTTAGAAAGGTTAAACGAATTCCTGATGTTATTAAGGTATTTAGTAAAATACAGATTGAAATACCCTCTAAGCTTATAATGGTGGGCGAAGGTCCTGAAAAAGAAGGCGCTGAAAGACTTTGCGAGGAGTTAGGTATAGCTGAAAAGGTTATCTTTTTAGGCAATAGTAATGAAATCGATAAAATATTATGTTTTTCAGATTTGTTTCTTTTACCGTCGGAAACAGAGAGTTTTGGCCTTGCTGCTTTAGAAGCAATGATTAATAAAGTACCTGTAATATCTAGTAATGCGGGTGGTATTCCTGAGGTGAACAAAGAAGGGGTAAGTGGATTTCTAAGCGATGTTGGTGATATTGAAGATATGGCCGCTAAGGCTATCACTATTTTGAAAAACGATGAAGTACTAGAAAGGTTTAAACTTAATGCGCTTAATGAAGCACATAAATTTGATATACAGAAGGTATTACCGCTTTACGAAGAAGTTTATGAGAGGGCATTTAAAGGTCGTTTCAAGAATGTATAAATTCCTCATTTTTTTGTTCTTTTTTTTTATAGTCCAATTGAATTCATGTAAAAGTTCAGTTACTAATGAATTACAAAATTCTAATGAAACTAGTATGCAGAACATCTTGAATGAAAATTACAGCGGTTTTGAAGAAGAAGATTATTTTTTAATTAGAGATCAAGAGGCTTTGAATACTTTTTACGGTAAAATTAATAGGACAAGAAAACCAGGTTTAGTCCCTCCAGTAGTAGATTTTACTCAAAATATGCTTTTAGTCTGGTGTGGAGATAGTAAAACATCAAATTTTGTAGATTTAGAAATAAATGAGAGTGATGATAGCTTAATAGTACATAAGCTCGAATCCAAGGCTAAGAAACAAAACAAATTGATTGTAAGTCCTTTCAGTATTTATAACTTACGATTAAGTTCGAAATCTCTAAAGGTTCAACGGTAATTCGTCGTTAATTAATCTACATTCAACTACCAATCGATTTTAATTACTTTATATAGTACTTATTTGCCTATTACCTTATCTAAAATTAGTTTTACAACTTAATAACCCAAATTTATAATTATGAAAACTACTAAAGTTTTTGGCTTTTTGATGCTATTATTAGCTACTAATTTAACTTTTGCTCAAGATGAACTTCAAATCACAGCAAAAGATAGTATAGTTCAGAGTTCGTGGATTTTAGGAGTTGGTTTCAATGCCGTTGATGATTCAGGGAATGTTTTTGATGGTATATTCAACGTAGGGCAAGAATGGAATTTTGTTCCATTTCCTTCTAGAGTAAGTATTGGAAGATATTTTAAAAATGGTTTGGGAGTTGAAGCTATTGGTACTTATAATAAGTATTTGAAGGATAATATTATAGACGGAGTAATTTTGGCTGATGATATACCTTATTATGGTTTTGATGCACGTTTGACATACGATTTAAATCAAATAATTGGACAGACAGGATGGTTTGATCCATATGTAGGTATAGGAGCTGGATATACAGATGCTAATAATTTGGGTAGAGGTACTTACAATGCAGTAGTAGGATTTAGAACATGGTTTTCTGATCGTTGGGGACTTGATTTTAATTCTTCTGGTAAATGGTCTATGAGTAAAGGGGACGGAGCCACCAACCATATTCAGCATGCTGCAGGTGTAGTTTATCAATTTGGAATCGAGAAAGGGTTATCTAAAAGAGGTGAAGAAAAGTTGGAGCTTTTAGCAGCCATAGAGAAGGAAAAACAACGTCAAAACGATTCTATTAATGAGGTAAATAGATTAAGAGATGAAGCATTATTAGCAGAAAGGCTAGAAAAGCAACGAACAGAGGATGCCTTAGCCGCTGCTGAAAAGGCAAAATTAGATGCTCTTAACAATAAAAAGAATGCTATAAAAGCAAGAATAGAAAAATTAGGTAACGTATATTTTAATTTGAATTCATCGGCTGTGAGCAGTAAGTCTAAGGTTGTATTAGATTCATTAGTATTGATTATGAATGAAATACCGACCCTGAAATTAAAAATAACCTCACATACTGACTCAAGGGGAGCATCCTCATATAATGATTGGTTATCTCAACGTAGGGTTGACATGACAAAAGATTATATGTTGACTAAGGGTATATCTGATGATAAATTAATTACAGAGGCTTATGGCGAAAGAATATTATTAAATGAGTGTGATGATAACACGTATTGTCCTGAAGAAAAACATGCAGTTAACAGACGTTCTGAATTCGAAATAATCGAATTTTAACTAAGTAAGAATATTTTCAATTGCCCATTAGTCAGAAATTAGATTAATGGGCAATTTTTTTTTACAAAATAATATCTCAGATTATTCTTTGTAGCTTCTACTACAAAGAAATTTACACTAGCCCACTGAAAAGGTAAATATGGGCGATGTAGATTCGTTGCCAACACTATCTTTAGTAATTATTTTCCAATAATAGGTTTTACCTGCCTCTACAGGTATATCATCAAATCTAGTTTCAATAATATCAGTACCATATAGTATAGGATCTTTGGCTTCACCAAAATATAGGTCATGACCAACAATATCATTATCTAAATCTTCTGATTGCCAAATTAAATTAACGGTAGTACTAGTTCGGGAAATTGATGCTCCAGAAACAGGAGAGATAGCTGTGGCAGGAAACGGAATTGTTGATTCAAGACCAGGTCCTTCATTATAGAAACTCCAAACCTCGCTACTACTATTAATTTTTCCTGTAACGTACCATGAATAAATAACACCTCGTTCAAGTGTAATGGCTACCTCTGTAGACTCACTTTCATATGATTCTGTCTGAGAGTTAGCAATATTGGTTAAATGTAAAATATATGGAGCATTATTACTATCATCAATCCATTTAAAAATTAGTTCGCTATCCGTATCGGAAACAACAATACCTTCAGTACATTGAGAATCATTCTCAGGGAAAACAAGGAATAAATTTATATTATTTTTTGCGTATTCTAAAACATCCAAATCTACTCCACATGATTGGAATGCTATTATTATGAAAATTAAAAACCCAACTTTTTTCACTGTTTTATAAGTTTGAAGGTTTTATTTATTTTGTCATTCTTCAATCTTAAAAAATAAATTCCTGTGCTAAGTGCACTGGTATTCAATTCAATTTTTGACTGTTTAACTAAATAAGTTTCAGAATGGGCTAAAAGTCCTGCTTCTGTAAAAATAGCTATTTCCATGGTATCAGAAGTCAATGATTTTAAATCTATTGAAAGGCTTTCATTAACCGGGTTTGGATAGATCAAAAATGAGTTCTCTAAAATAACAATATCTTCAAATTTACCTTGGCACAACTGATTTGTAATTACACTTATATTATTTATTTCATCGGATAACGGTAAAATTAATTCTTTGCTTTCAGTTTGCATACTCTTGCCATTGATTTCTACAGTATACTCTTTTGCCCCTTGCATCTTTAGTGTAACACTGTTTGTTGAAGGGTCAAAGTCTAACTCAACATCTAATGGTGTAGGTTCGCTAATTATAATTTTAGAACAATTTTGAAAATTTGGGAACTCAACTGATGTAATACAAAGATTATATTCTCCATTTTCTAGATCTGTAAAATTTAAATTTTCAGAAAATGATTTTGAATTATTTGTATTTGGCCCAGTTAAAATTGCAAGGAAGTAATCTAGAGTTATTGATTCAATTATAATAGAACCATTATTTATATCAATACAAGTAGTTCCAGTAGATGTTATTTTAAATTGATTTGAAGGAAATGAATTGAGTATAGTACAGCCTACTGAATTAACATTTTGACCAAAAGGTGTGTTTGGGCAACTATCTAATTCATCATTAACACCATCATTATCGTCATCTAGAGATGTTGCTACTATACATCCTGTTAAATCTACAATAGCACCATTAGGTGTGCTTGGACATTGATCAATATTATTAGGTATACCATCATTATCCTCGTCTAATTGCGAACTAGAACACCCTTCGGTATCAACTGTTTCTCCATTTGTTGTATTAGAGCATTCATCTGTATCGTTAAAAACACCATCGATGTCATCATCTAATTGTGATGGGGAACAACCGTTTTCGTTTACTGTTTCTCCATATGGAGTATTGGAACAAATATCTTCATCGTTGCCAACTCCGTCATTATCTTCGTCTGTGTCAATAGCTGAAATTACCGTGAGTTGCAGATTTTCAGTACAACCTTGTGTAGTAGTTATTGTATATGTTCCAGATTTTGATGGTATTATGTTTAACAAGGAATAATCTCCATTTACCTGTGTTCCGTCAGGAAGTGTCAAAATGAAGGTTTTGTTATTAGGTAGCATGCTGATAATCAATGAGTCTCCTTCATTTACAGTTAAGGTGTTACTTCCACTTAGCCATGTTCCATTTACCTGATATTCAGGAATAATGCTATCTTCTGAGCAAAAACCGGTTGACCATAACGCTATATTTTCAGCATTTAGATTACCTGCGATAGAAAAATTACCGCCAACAAACAATTCAGTGTCATTTTTTGTAAATACCATAGAATTGACCCTTGTGTTTACTCCAACATTTGTGTTTAATCCCAATGCTTCCCAGCCATTGTCTTCGCTCCATCTGGCAATATTGTTCATTACTTTATTGGTATTGGTAATGTCACTAGCTGTTTCGAATGTTCCACCAACATAAATGTTTGAGCCCTTAATTTCTATGGTGTTGACATTTCCACTTAAGCCATCACCCATTTTTTCCCAAATGCTTGTACTTCTATTAAACCTAGAAATTCTATTAACGGTTTGATCGCCTGCCAAGGCAAAATTACCACCTGCGTATATATAATTTGAGGTAATGGCAATAGCTTGAACAAATCCACTGGTACCTTGGTTAAGGGCCGACCAGTTGGTGCCATCCCAGCGGGCTATTCGTGCTGCAGAATTACCTCCTGCTGTATCGAAATTTCCACCTACATAAAGTATGTTGCTCTCATCAATTGCAATTGAACGTATTTCATTGTTCGTACCCGAAATGGATGTAGTTGCGTCTGTTAAACTGCTCCATATTCCATTTTGCCATTTCGCAATATTATTGGCAGTGATGCCATTTACTGATGTAAAAATACCTCCCACAAACAAATTACCGTTATTGTCAAACTTTATTTTAGAAATAGGTCCGTCTGTTCCAGAACCCATAGAAGACCATGTAGTACCATCCCAATATGCAATATTGTTTGCATTGATTCCTCCTATCTGATTAAAATCACCTGCTGCAAAGAGTAAACCATTTTCTGATATGGCCATTGAAAAAATGGTTCCATTACTTCCTGCACCAATAGATTGCCATAAACCATCTGGGTTTAATATGGCAATATTATTAACTGTTTGTCCGCCAGCGACCAAAAAAGAACCTCCTAAATATATTTTTTGATCCTCGCTCTCTAAAATACATTCCACGATTCCATCAGTACTAGAAGTAATACTTTTCCATTCACCTACACCATTTACTACGTTTGTTACGGGTCCAGTTACTTCCTCAATCAGTTTATAAATCTTAGCGCTTGGCCCATACCCAGAAAAATAAAGTTCTCCTTGTTCGTCTTCTCCAAAAGAGGAGATGAATTCTCCATCAGTTTTAAATAATAAAGAATTTGAAGTACTTCCATTTGAAGCGTTATAGTTTAAGGACCATACTCTACCTGAAATATAATCCCCATATATATATCGGTTCTGAAGTATGGAATTGGTTAAGCTTCCCCTATAAACATAACCACCGGTTATAGATAGATCACCGGCATTATGATCGTAATTGAAAATTGGTTTAATATCTGGGTTTGTTGCAAGAGTTGTTCCTGTTCCGTAACTTGGTTGAGAGTTAGCTTCAAATTTGTTCCAGCCATAGTTACCACCTTTATTAATAAGGTTTATTTCTTCATAAACATTTTGCCCTACATCTGCACCCCAAAGATTACCGGTTAAATCAAAAGAAAATTTCCAAGTATTTCGAATTCCCCATGCATATAACTCATCCAATCCGGTTTGGCCAACTCTAGGATTGTCTGAAGGTATTTCATAATTTCCATTGGGAAGATCAGGATTGTTTTCTATGGGATTATTCCCATCTATATCTATATCGATTCGAAGTAAACTGCCAAATACGGTATTTAAGTTTTGTCCATTGCCCTGTGGGTCACCACCACCGCCACCGTCACCAATAGATATATAAAGAAAGCCGTCTGGTCCAAAAGCAATTTTTCCTCCGTTGTGATTGGAATCACTTTGGTTTTTCGTGAATTGAGCAATACTGGTAGCAGATGATGTATCTAGAGCATTTGGGTTGGTGTCACTCACCTTGTAACGAACAATATTGATCCTATAATTACTTGTACTGTCTATGTAATAGACGAAAACATATCCGTTCGTAATGTAGTTGGGATGAAATGCCATTCCTAATAATCCAACTTCTTGTCCGGCACTATAAGCTACGCTTGAAGAAATATCCAAAAAAACGCTTTGTTCATCTGTAGTTACGATGTTACTGTTGGGAAATACTTTTATTCTTCCTGATTGCTCTAAAACAAACATTCTGTTTGTTCCATCTACTGAACTTTGTATTTCTACAGGAAAGTTGAACGATAAATTTGGGAAAGCATTTTGGTATGAAATATCTTGGCTAAAGGAAATAAAAGGAATGACTAATAAGTCAAAAATAACATAGAGAAACCTATAAAATTTCATTGATAATTTCGTTGGGGAATTGTTATGAATATAAAACTCGCAAACTAAAGGGTTTTTAAATAGCTCTGCGAAAATACTAATTATGTCGTGTTAATTTAGAATTTACTTTGATGGATTTTGATTGAGTTGAAGTTTATTTTAGTTCTAATGTGGAAATAATTCTTTAAAAATAATGCCACAAATCTAGAGGTAGTCATAAATTCTGTTATTCTATCTATTTAAAAGGAAAGTATTTAATATACACTAAAAAGGTAGTGTTCAAAAAATAAAGTAGCTATAGAATTTTCTGAAAAGTCATAAAGATTAACTTTAAATCGTAAAAAAAACTCATTTTATTTATATATTCTAAGTTTAGTTTTAATTTTTCAGGCATTATCGTTTCTATATAAAACTTTTCAGGCTCATTTTGTCCTTTCAATAATTCATTCTCATTACTGAATTTAATCGATGCTATATCGGTAATGCCTGGTTTTACTGATAATACATATAGTTGTTTTTCAGTATATAAGGAAACATATTTTCTAACCTCAGGCCTTGGGCCAACTAAACTCATGTCGCCAATAAGTACATTTATTAATTGTGGTAATTCATCCAACTTGTATTTTCTTAAAAAGGCCCCTGGTTTTGTTATCCTAGAATCATTATTACCAACGGTTATTAGTCCTTTTTTATCAGAACCTGTAGCCATGGTTCTAAATTTAAGTAGTTTGAAGTCTTTATTATTTTTTCCTACCCTTATTTGCTTATAAAATATAGATTCAGAAGAATCAACTTTAATAAAAACTGAAATAAGTAGAAATAAAGGAAGTAGAAATAACATACCAATTAGGGCGAGAATAAAATCAAAAATACGCTTAAGCATATGCTAAACTGTTTTGGAAACAGTATTTAAAACTTGTTCACAACAGTCGATGGTTGTTTTAATAACTAAATCGACTGACTCATCAGTTAATTGAGGATAGATAGGTAAACTAATTTCTGCTTTATAGTTATTGTAAGCTTTTGGATGCTCTTTTATTGAATACCCCAAATCCTTAAAATAAGTTAGTAAAGGAAGCGGTATAAAGTGAACATTTACGGCTATTTGCTGTGCACTAATTAAACTTATGATTTCATCTCTTTGTTCTTCATTTATATTTTTAATCCGTAATGGATATAAATGATAAGAAGATTCTTTTTCATTGGTTGACGTAGGTGGTTCAATAGACCAATTAAATTTTTTGAACTCGCTACTGTATTTTTTAAAAATAGATTTCCTTCTTTCTAATAATGTAGGATACTCCTTTATTTGGGCTAGACCTATCGCAGCATTTATATCTGCCATATTTATTTTCATGCCTAAACCTGTGATATCATACTTCCAATTACCACCTTGAGATTTTGAGAATGCATCTTTTGTTTGACAATTTAGGGTCATAGACCTAAGATTTCCATATAAATTTTCATTGTCAAATGGTTTAGGCATATTTATAACAATAGCACCACCTTCTGCGGTTGTAATATTTTTTACTGCATGTAAAGAGAAAATTGAAATATCACACGAATGTCCAATACCTTTATTCTTATAATTAGCTCCTAGGGAATGGGCAGCATCCGAAATAAATAAAATACGGCCTAATTTTTTTTGAATTTGAGAAGTTGGCTTAAATAATTTTATAATTTTTTCACTTGCTACAAGTTCTTGAATTTCAGAATAATCACATGGAAAACCTGCAAAGTCGACAGACAGGACTGCTTTGGTCTTTGATGTTATTGCTTTTTCAATGGATTTGACATCTATATTGAAATCATCATTTACATCAACCATTATAGGTGTTCCACCAGCATGTATCACCGCTAGGGCAGTTGCACAGTATGTATATGATGGAATAATAACTTCATCTCCTTTTTCCAATCCAAGCCAACGTAACATCATAATGGCGCCAGAAGTCCATGAATTAACGCAAAGTACATTTGGTAAACCTACAAATTGCGCAATTTCGTATTCTAGCTCCTTAACTTTAGGACCCGTTGTTATCCATCCGGATTTTAAGGAATCTACCACTTCTTTAATGACATTCTCATTAATGTATGGAGGTGAAAATGGAATCATAAATAATATCTATGTATATGAAATTGTTCAAGTTCATTGAACAATGTTAGAAAAATTATAAGTCAAACAAATATAACGTGAGAATTATAAATTTCTTGTAAAATTAATATAAACTAGTTTAACTACTCACTTATATCGGTTAATTCATTGTAATAAATATAAATTAAATTAACCTTGGAAAAGAATTCAAGTATATTTAACGACAGATCGCTGAAATTTATTTACATTCTTTTTTTTAATGCATTATAAATATAAAAGCTGAAATAGTAAGTAGATTTTACTATACCAAGTTTTTCTAAGTTGTAATAAAGATACCAAACTCTCTTTGCGGCTTTAAGTTTATTGGCTGAAATGGAATTTGATCGAACCCTATATTTTGCCAATATTTGATTAATGCCATATGCATTAAATCCCTTTTTTAATAGCGTTATCCAGAGGTATGTATCCTGTCTGGTTCTAATATTGGTAAATCTAAAGTCTTTACCTACAATATGGGTGTCGATCATCGAAGTAGACATACCGATAATGGTATTTTTCATATAGCCTTGATAATCTATTCTTTCAACGGTTTGTATTATTTTACCTAACTGTAGCCCCTTTTCATCTATGAGCTCGTATGATGTAAATGAAATAGGATATGAGTTTGATAACATAAAATTTATCTGAATTTCTAATTTTTTCGGATACCATAAATCGTCACTATCGAGAAATGCTATAAATCTTCCTCTAGCATTTTTAAGACCTATATTTCTGCTTATCGCTGCTCCTTGATTGGTTGTATTCGTAAAATATTTTATGCGGTTATCAATCTCAGATATTTTTTTTAGAATACTGACCGTATCATCTTTTGAACAATCATCTACAATGATTAGTTCCCAATTTTGATATGTTTGGGCGGAAATAGAATTGATTGTTTCTTCAATGAATTCTGCTGAGTTATAGGAAGGACTAATAATGCTGATGAGGTGTTTTTCAGAAGAATTTTGATACATAAATTGTGATTTTTAAAATTTAGATTGTTTAATAAGCGCATCTATTATGGTAATACCTTCACAATGGTTAATAGTATGGGTACCTAGCAAATCGCTCGCCCAATTAGGTGAAATGGAATCAACATTTTTTTCTTCATACTCGTTTTCATTCAAAGAAATTATTTCTTGTATGTTTATACCATATCCATATCTTTTGGAGCAATTTTGAGCAGGCCTATAAAGTTTATTGTCTTTAACAAAAATATTACCAGCTGGTCTTGCATAGCGTACATCTGAAACTATTGGGTTTTTTGGATGGGCATTCCATTTACCGTTTATAATATCGTCAGTATAATAGAGGAATAGTTCTTCATGGGCAGATGCACCTAAAACTTCTTTTATATTAGTGAAAATCCAATATTTATTATTGTATTTTAAAACAGTAGTATCTACAGCTTTTTCTCCTTCAAGTAAGACTTTTAGAAATTCCCATTTATATGGAAAATCCACACATTTGTATAGCTCTATCGTTTTATTACTACCAGTTTCAGGTATCATATATAAGTGGTCATTGTCTTCAAATAAAAAAGGATAAGACATATGATATTCATTTTCAATTATAGGTGTTGGCTTTGAAAATGTACCATTAATACTCAATTCCATTACTGATATAAACCCTTTATTTTGTTTAATCAACATTTCTTCAATGAATACAAAATACTTACCGTTATTGTTATAAATAAATGGATCGGCCCATATTCGGTCTTTAGGAGGTGTGATTCTTGAATATTCCTTAGAATAATCTTTTGTTTTATAGTTTTCAGAAACCTTAAAGAGTAGAATCCATTGATTAAAAATGAAGTGTTTAAATAATTTATTTTTCACTACATTTTTTGTGGTTCGAAATATATGCTTAAATAATGAAAGTAGTCTTGGGTTGTTTTCTATGATTTTTAATGAGGATAACGGTTCACGATTATTTATCCTATCAACAAATTCCTGACGATTGTTGTAAAGGTTTTCAAGTTGTCTAGGGATGAATAAACTCGTTTTCCAAAAAACAGAATTTCTAGATTTATGAATACTGGTTATATCAACAAAAGATTTTGAGCTAATTAGAGTTTTATTTTGATTTTCAAAACTCACTATAAGCCTAGAATTGATATAATCCTTTTTGTGTAAAACTTCAAGTAAACCTGATAAGTTTTTATTTTTAGGTGTGTAATCTGAAAATGTAAGGTACCATATTCCATATTTAGATAAATTCTTCGAATTTAATTCAGGTTTAGTCTCAGATAAATCTAATATGACATCAATTTTTTTATCAATAAATTTATCAAGCCTTTTTTTAGATTCTTTGTTTAAGGATTTTTTAGTGCTTGATATTTTAATTTCGGCGTTAAATTTTATAGAATTAAAATTAATTTCATCAAAAGCATTTGGTTTTATTTTGAATATTTTTTGGTCTAGTTTTATAAATAATTGATGCCAAAAAGATTTTTTATAAAAAGGAAAGTTTCTTTTAGTTTTAGATTGATTTGAATTCAATCTAATCAACCATTTTATTTCGGCATAATAAGAGTTTGTTATATTTGAAATCATTTCTGATTGCCATCTATCTATCTTTTTACCTTCTAAAATTAAGGCAATGTTTAGTTTGGGTTGGTCCATTAAAATGGTTTGTTATTATATTCAATTAAATATTAAGATATATTTTTTTGCGTTGCCCCAAAACCCTTTAAGAGATTCTTAGTTATAATTTCTGCACTTATAGAAATATGGTCATCTCGTAGTTGAGGAACATTATAATTATCTAATCCCCAACACCACTGCATGCTTCCAGTTGCAAATATTTTGCTTCCACATTTGCTATTATATATCGTCATATTAGACTCATATCGCGGAGTCATTTTTAATTTAAGGAACCAAATTAGAAATAACATGATAGCGGTGATAAAGCCTATTAATGGAATGATTTTACTTATAGTCAAACCTATAATGGATGCAATTGCTGCAATAATTGATATCATCAATATGCGGTGAATATTGGTTATTTCTTTATTTGAATTTAGAAATCGGTTGGAAAATTTAATTATTGGATTAGTTATTTTGCCAATCATATGATTTATTATGAATTTCGAACCAGAATTAACTTTTCTACATTTGGTAGAAGCCAATATTGTAATGTTATCGGGTGAATCTTTAGAAATTCCATCAATTTCATAACCTAAAAGACCCTTTAGCTTTGTTCCTTTTTTTACTCCTGAATTTTTAAAAATCCAATGTTCAGGATTGGTAATTCGAATATGCCCTAAAACTGGATCTGCATAATATTGAATACCAATTAATTTTGCCTGTGATCCTTGTTCAGGTATATCTTCAAAATTAATGGTAGATCTTTCAGATTGTATAGGGTCTAATTGCTTTTCCTTGTAACACACAATAACTCTGTCTTTTTGCTCAGTTAACTGGTTTTCTTCCAATCGTATTTGCCAATACATGGTGTTGGATGAAAAGAAGGCCAAATTAGTGCCTGTATCACGTGCATTTGTTAGGTTCTTTCGCATTTCATGCGACCAATATTCATCATGACCATTCGATAAAAATATCTTAATTTTTGAATAAATTTTGGGATTTATATGAATATCTATGTTTGTACAGTATTTTACATTGTAGTCATTTTTTTCTAGCCATCTTACCATATTGTAATCCCAACCCGCACTGCTAATAGGATAATTATGGGAAGTTACCGGTCTGGTATTGGTCAAGAAATCTCCGGCACCCATACCATATGCAGCTTTTGGATTGTTACTTTTGGCATAAGGTCGGTCAAAAGATACTTTTTTAGCTTTCTCACCAGAAACAGCTCCCCAATCTTCCAAAGAACCACTGCCGTGGTTATATAGGCATTTGCCACCCCAGTAGTTGTACGCTTGGTATGTAGTGACAGGTAATTGAAAAAGTATATCTGCTACAGCCTCATCATCCCTTACAACAAAGATGATGTAGCTTTGTTTTTTGTATTCCTGTTCTTCTAATTTGGCTAAGTAAACACCAGTCGTCCAATTAGAATCTGTTTTTAACTCAAAAGGATTATCCCAAGCACAAGTTATTAACCCTGTGTCTTCATTTGGTAAGGGTATGCTTTGTTGGTTTCCTTTAAGGGTAATAGAATTATTAATTTGTAAAGCCCCCTTACCTTCGTGCCAACCCATTCTAAAGATAGAAAGTGATAAAAATTCAGAATTGGTATTAATATATAGATTAATTGATTCTCCTTTATTAATACTAGTTTTGGATGCAAAACCTTCAATTTCCCGATTCGTTGCAGGGTTTTCTAATTTCCAATTTACGTTTAATAACTTATTCATTTATATGAATCATAGTTGAAAGATCAACTTCTTGTTTTATAAAACATTCCGATCTTTGGAAATATTTTGTTAATTACCATAATGTATTTAACGCTATTTATGTTTAAATATTTTTTTGAATAAAAATATTTAAAGAATATTCTATAATACTATGCGTTTGATATATAATAAACTATTGTTTCTCTGAAAATATTTGTTGTACTGGTAAATATAAAATGGTATTTCATCATTGAAAAAAATCTATTAAACAAAGAAAAGTTTATTAATTAGGTATTTGCTTAACATGAACTTATTTTTGTAATTAATTTAAAAATATTAAAAGCTTAATGACTATTAAGCTTAAATAGTATAGGTCATTTAGCAGTTTTTCAAATGGATTTTTTAATAAAAGTTAATCGGGTTTGTTTATACATTTTTATATTCTCTGCCTGTTTTGAATATTGGGATCCTTTTGGTTTTGCTAACACCATTTCGATTGCGAAGATTGGCATAATTCCCTATTTTATATCATCCTTACCGTTCATTAAAAAGTATTTGACTTTTTCTTTTATATCTCGATATTTATCTCCTTTGATTATATTTATATTGGCAGGAATCATGGCCACTGTTTTCAATGACCAATATGCAAATTCAATAGGAGATGTAATTAATATTAGATTATTACAGCTTGTTTTAGTAATGACCCTTATATGTGCACATATTAATCTTGATAATAAAGTCTTAAAGGGAATTTTAAATGTCTATGTAGCTGGAATGTTTATAATGGCCTCAATGTACATGTTTTTTGGTATTGGAGAACAATATAATGGGGGGCGTCTTTTTCTCTTTGGAGAAAATGCAAATCAGACTGGTATGAAGACTACTTTAGCGTTATTATTATTGATTTACGGATTCATTAACCGTGATAATAGTTTTAAGAAAAAAGCTTTTTCCTTGATTTTGACGATTCCAATTTTATATCTTTTAATAGAAAGTGGGTCAAGAGGAGCCTTGTTGTCTTTGTTAATAGGGCTTTTTATTGTTATTCTATTAGGCAAAATGCAAGCTATTAAGAAAATAGGAATGGTGTTATTGTCAACATTATTTTCTATTGGATTATTTTCATTTATTTATACGAATGATGTTGATTTTCGAAATAGAATTGTAAACTCTATTGAAAGAGGTGATACTTCTGGTAGAACTAAGTTATGGGAAGCTGCCTATCGCATTATTCAAGACAATTTCATTTTTGGTGTTGGTAATCCAGGTATGATGCCTACAATGAGAATATATAGTGGAATATATCAACAGCCTCATAATTTAGTTTTAGAACTTTGGTTAACTTCTGGAATTCTTGGATTGATTTTTTTTATGACATTTCTGATTAGGTTGGGAAAGGATTTAACTGTTAGCACAAGAAATTTTGGACATTCCCTTTACATGGCTTTATTCATTGTTGTGTTAGCCAATATGGTAAAAAGTGGAGGTAGTGTTGGTCTAATTTTCGCATGGATATTTTTTGGAATATTAATAGGATCTATTGTAATAAACAAGAAGAATCATCAGAAAGATATATTGCCCTAAATTTTAATTCCATAAGCGAGCAATAATGTATTGTATTTTTAATTATAGAATTATTTAATGGCTGTAAATCAATTAAAAGCAGGGGCGGTACTTTCTTATTTAGTATTAGCTATTAGTAATATTGTAGGGTTGCTATATACTCCTTATATGTTACGAATGATGGGTAAAAGTGAGTATGGCTTATATGCGCTGGTTGGATCTGTAATCGCTTATTTGACAATTTTAGATTTTGGATTTGGAAATGCAATTGTAAGATATACTGCAAAGTTTAGAGCCGAAGGTAAACTAAAAGAGCAATATTCCATGTTTGGTCTTTTTATCATTCTTTATTCCATAATCGGTATTTTATCATTTTTTATTGGTTTAGGACTCTATTTTAATGTTGAAAATTTATTTGGTGAGACGATGACCCCAGATGAACTTGGCAAAGCTAAGATTATGATGCTCTTAATGGTTTTTAATATAGCCTTTACTTTTCCGTTAAGCATCTTTGGGTCGATTATTTCTGCATACGAGAATTTTATTTTTGTGAAGGTCATTGCATTAAGCAGGATTGTGCTGAATACCTTGATTATGATTCTTTTGTTGGAAATGGGTTATAGAGCCGTCGGTATGGTCGTGCTCGCAACAGTACTGAATTTGGCTACCTTGATTTTAAATTATTGGTATTGTAAGAATAAAATAAAAATAAAAGTTTCTTTTAAGAATATGCAGTTGGGACTTCTTAAAGAGGTCAGTATCTACTCGTTCTATATTTTTTTGAACATCATCATGAATAAGGTTTATTGGAGTACAGGCCAATTTGTATTAGGGATGTATTTAGGAACCGCGGCTGTAGCAGTTTTTGCGGTTGCCATTCAATTTCAAGGTATGTATATGGGTTTTTCAACCGCTATTTCTGGAGTGTTCTTACCCAAGGTTACAGGTATGGTAGCCAGTAATTCTACTAACCGCGAAATTTCAGATTTGTTTGTGAGAACAGGAAGGATTCAATATGTAGTTATGGCCTTTATTTTGGCTGGATTCATCTTATTTGGAAGGCAATTTATAATTCTTTGGGCAGGGCCAGATTATGAGGCAGCTTTTAGTATGACTCTATTGTTTTTTATTGCTCTAACCATTCCATTGATCCAAAATCTGGGTATTACCATATTACAGGCTAGAAACCAAATGGAATTTAGATCGTGGCTTTATTTTGCAATGGCCATTGTTAGTCTCGTTTTCCAGATTTTGCTTGCTGAAAAATTTGGAGGGTTAGGAATTGCCTATGCCATAGCTGGAGGATTGGTATTGGGCAATGTAATTATCATGAATATCTATTATCACCGCAAACAGCATATAGATATGATTCACTTTTGGGGAGAAATTTTAAGAATGTCAATAGCACCTTTGATTGTTAGTATGGGTACATATTATTTAATACAAGGAATAAAATTTGAATCCTTTGGTCAATTGGTAATTGCCATTTGTATATTTAGTATGGTTTACTTACCTGTTTTTTGGTTTTCGAGTATGAATACTTATGAACGGGAATTATTGAAAAAGCCAATGGTAAAGCTTTTAAAAAGAAATTAATAATACCAAATATTATTAAGCAAATAATTTGTTTGATAGACAATAAAAATATAAACAAAAGATGAAGAAAAGAAAAATCGCAATTCTAACCCTTCCTTTACATTCTAATTACGGTGGTCTTTTGCAGGCTTATGCCCTTCAAAAAGCTTTAATTTCCTTGGGCCATGAAACCCTTTTGATTAATAATGATGTTAGCAATTATCCTAATTGGCGTAAGCGTATTTCATTTGCAAAGCAAAAGGTTTTTCAATTAATTATGGGGGGGGCTGTTATTCGACCCGATTTAACTTCTAAACGAAATAAAAAAATTATTGGACAGCATTCTGCGAAATTTGTAGCGCGTTACATTCATAAGACTAATTTGGTGCCTGCTATATTTAATTTTGAAGATGTGAAAGCGTATAATTTTGAAGGTTATGTTGTGGGTAGTGATCAGGTGTGGAGACCTAATTATACACCTTCTATTTTAAATTATTTTTATGATTTCTTGGAGCCTATTTCTTCTATTAAGAAAATCTCTTACGCTGCTTCGTTTGGAGTGGACCATTGGCAGTATTCTCTTCAAGAAACAGAAAATTGCGCAAGGTTGGCCAAAATGTTCAACGCAATTTCTGTAAGAGAAGATTCTGGAATTTCCTTATGTCAAAAAAAATTAGGAGTGGATGCAGTTAGGGTGTTAGACCCAACATTGTTAATCAATAAACGTGATTATGAGGATCTGGTTGAAAAGGCCCAATTAACAAAACCAAAAGGTAGGCTATTTACATATATTCTAGACCGATCAGTAGACAATATAGATATGGAGGAAAAAGCCGCTAAATATTTGAATACTAATCATTATACTGCAATGCCAAGAAAGGATATGCAAAATTTATCAGCTGAAAACATAAATGAATTTATTTTCCCACCCGTTGAGGAATGGATTAATGGTTTTATGAGTGCAGATTATATTATTACCGATTCATTTCATGGTACTTTATTTTCCATCATTTTTAATAAAAAATTTATTTCTATAGGAAACAAAAGAAGGGGGCTTTCACGTTTCACTTCTATTTTAAAACAATTGGGATTAGAAAATAGACTTTTATTGGATGTGTCAGATTTTTCGCCAGAACTTTTGAACGAAGATATTGATTGGGATTCCGTAAACATTAAATTGGAGGTAGAACGAAAAGAATCTATTGAATTTTTAAAAAATAATCTTTAACCATGCTCTATATTTAAAAGAATAAATGACAAGTTATGATAAATATAAAATTGATTAGGAAAGGATTGATATGGTTTGTTTTTCCCTTATCAATTGTTTTTAATCTTCTTTTTTTTTGTATTGATATACTTCCAGTAACTAAGCATAAATTAGAAAAACCAATATTTCTAAAAGATGCTAACCATAATGAAGTTGAACAAAAAATAGTAAATGCATCTTTTGATATGTTTGCTTCATCAAAGATTCATATGCCTTACGGAAGGCATCTAAGTTTCGTTGAGAAAATTAGTTCTTTGAGAACAAAAGCCATTAATCGCATTAATTATTTCCCAAGAGCTTATTTGGCTTTAGGACTTATTAAATATGCAAATAAATTTGACCAAGAATTATTAAATAAAGTTATTCCTATTTATAATGAATATTATATCTATAATGATGAATTAAACTTTGAGTTCGAGTATGTTGATCAAGTTCCATTAGCTTATTCAGCATTAGAATTGTATAAAATCACGGGCGATTTAAAATATAAGAATGTTGCAGATTTAGTTTTTAAAAAACTAAAGGCTATGGTTATTCAACATCATGGTTATTCTCTAATATTATATAGAAATCATCAAAATGATATTTTGGTAGATGTTATCGGATTAGTTGTACCATTTTTAATGGAGTATGGGAGTTATTTCAAAAACAAAGAAGCAATTGATTTGGCAGTATCTCAATTTTCCTTTTTTACTGAATATGGTTTAGATGCCGATACTGGCTTACCGTTTCATGCTGTTGATATAAAAACTAAAGAAGGTTTGGGGCCGAATAATTGGGGTAGAGGTATGGGATGGTATATGTTGGCATTAAAATCAATGCCTATGACTTCCATTTCTATACAAGATACATTTTTATTAAAAGCACCAAAAAAAGCTTTGTTCGTTAATTCTTTACAAGTTTTAAAAGATTCAACTATTTACACACAATTTCCTGGAACATCCAATGATTTTGATTCTTCTTCTTCAACAATGTTGATGTATGGCGAAAATGTCATGAAAACTAGTGTTTTTTCTAAGAAAGAAATATTAAATATTTATAAGCCATATATTAGGGATAATGGAAAGCTTGATTATTGTTCTGCTGAGGCATTTGGTGTTAATAAGTATAGTTTGGAG
This sequence comes from uncultured Maribacter sp., assembly GCF_963974015.1. Classification (GTDB taxonomy): domain Bacteria; phylum Bacteroidota; class Bacteroidia; order Flavobacteriales; family Flavobacteriaceae; genus Maribacter. The sequence continues at coordinate 39,419 of NZ_CAXBBZ010000017.1, forward strand.
TTTGGGACAAGTGAATTCTCACAGGGTATGTTATTGTTATTGTTAAGTTCTACAAAGTAATAATGATTTTTCAGTTAAATGAATTTTACATTTGCATAAATAGATATTTATGCTTTTGAAGAAGTCAATATTTAACATAAAATAGGTTTATGAAAATAAAAAACAATTTGATGAAAAAATCATTTGTTATAATAATAGTGTTTTCTTTAATATTTAATATTTTATTTTTCTGTGTTGACTTGTTACCTCAGATTATTGAAAAAATTAACAAACCAAATTATTTGTCAAGTACTAATAATAATCAAGTTGAAAGTAAACTGGTACAGGCTTCGTTTGAAATGTTTTCATCAACTAAAATGCACATGCCTTGGGCCCGTCCTAATAATTTTATTGATAAAATTAGAGCCTTACGTCTAGATGAAACCACTCGTATTTATAATTTCCCAAGGGCGTATTTGGCTCTAGGTTTGATTAAATATGGAAATAAGTTTGATTCAACTTTGGTTCAAAAAGTCATACCCGTTTTTGACGATTATTATCTTAACGGTGAAGAATTAGCTTTTAAGTTTGAATATGTGGATCAAGTGCCTTTGGGCTTTGCAGCCTTAGAATTATATAAAATTACTGGAAATTCTAAGTATAAAAAGATGGCCAATATTATTTATGGCAAACTGAGGACCATGGTAACTAAGCATGGTAAATATTCAATAATTTTGTATCGAGATCATCAGGATGATTTATTTGTTGATGCCATTGGTATGGTTTGCCCTTTTTTAATGGAATATGGCTTGCAATTTAAGAATAGAGAAGCGATTCAACTAGCAGAGTCAGAACTTGAATTTTTTATGACATATGGTTTAGATGGTAAAGATGCTCTTCCATTTCATGCTATAGACTTAAAATTAGAAAAAGGTTTAGGTCCAAATAATTGGGGAAGGGGAATGGGTTGGTATATGTTAGCTTTAGAATCTGTAATGTCCAATTTAAATTCAGAATTGGATACCGTAATGTTTATGGAACAGAATAAACTTAGTTTTTTGAAAAACATTAAAAATTTAAAAGATTCAACTTTGTACACCGAGTTTCCAGGAACCTCTAAAGGTTTTGATTCTTCAACATCTACCATGCTTATGTATGGTTCAAATGTATTAGAACCAGGAACGTATACAATAGATTCGATTTTAACAATCTTTAAACCATTTATTAAGGAAAATGGTATTTTAGATAGGTGTTCAGGTGATGCTTTTGGAGTTGATAAGTATAGTTTAGAATTTGGGGAAAGTGAATTATCTCAAGGTATGATTTTAATGTTATTAAGTACTACTTCCTCTAATAAGGCGTTAACTAGATAGATTAATGTATTTAAAAGAATGATTTCAATTATTATTCCGTTATATAACAAATCACAAAGTATAGAAAAGACGATTTTTTCTGTGCTTTCGCAATCCTATAAAGATTTTGAGCTACTAATAGTTGATGATGGATCAACAGATAATAGTGCTAGTGTCGTTAATGGTATTATAGACAAACGTATTCGCCTTATAGAAAAAGAAAATGGAGGCGTTTCTAGTGCTCGCAATACTGGAGTACATGCTGCAAAGTATGATTGGATTTCATTTTTAGATGCAGATGATCTGTGGCATATCGATTTCTTAAAAAATATTGTCGAAGTAATTGAAGAACAAAAAGAGGTTCAGATAATTACCACAGATTATGAAACTAGAACATCAAATGGGGATATTATCAAGTCTTATGTTGCACATAAAAAAGGGTATGTTGATTTTTTTGCGGTTACCAATGAAATTGGTTTTCATATTCTCAATATGTCCACATTCTGCGTTAGAAAGTCTACTTTGATTCAAATAGATTTATTTAGTACAAGTATTAGTCATGGTGAGGATATGGAGGTTTTTGAAAAACTAGCTCGAAATCATAAAATCTATCTAATAGATAAAATTCTTTCTTATTATATCCAAGACGCTGAGAATAGGGCTTCCTATAAAATACCTAATCCAAATAAAACCAGAGTATATCAAGTTGATACAGAAGGAATTTTATCTGAACATGAAAAAAAATATCAAAAGGATAGAATCCTTGTATACATGCACGATTATTTTGTTCAAGGTAGAATGAATTGTTTAGTTATGCTTTACAGTCAACATTCTGGTTTTATAAACTTCGTAGATATAGCTTCATATGTTTATGAAAGACTAAAATTGAAGGTGCTGAAAAATTAAAAATACTTTCCTAAAGTGTTTACTGAAAAACATTAGATAATAATGACCAAATTGAAAGCCTGTTTTTTTGTTCCGTTCTATCCTCTTATTAAAGGTGGAGCAGAATATCAATCTAAAATAATTGCACAGGAATTAACTAAACGAGGCTATGAAATTGTATTTATATCTGCAGGTCATGTTAAAGAACAAATTTCATATCATTCTGGTTTAAAAATCTATGAACTAGTAATTGATACTACTATCAAAGAACGAATTTTACTGTACAAAAATTTCATGGACAAGGTTCATGAAATTATTAAAAATGAAGCTCCCACTTTTATTTACCAGCGAATATTAAATACATTTACCTTTAAGTTATCTAAGTACGCAAAGCTAAACCAAATTCCATTTATTTTACATATAGCAGATAATTACTCTGTTGAATTTTCTAAAGGATTGCGTGGTTCTTTAAAGCGATATTTATTTAGAAAAATTATCCACACCAATCCAAATATTATTTGTCAAACCGATTATCAAGTAGATAAGATTAGTAAATGGGGTTATGAGCCTATGGCTAAAATACCTAACATGCATCCTGAGATAATTGCTGAGAAAATTGAAAGAAATAAACAACATATTCTATGGATAGGCAATGCCCGTGAAGTAAAACAGTTGGAGGTTTTTTTGGAGCTATCTACTCTTTTAAAAAATGAAAAATATGAATTTCATGTCATAGGTAAAATACCTGATAACAGTTATGGGGATGGGCTGTATGAAAAAATAAAAGACTGTGATAATTTAACCTATCATGGTAGTAAAGAGAATTCTTTTATCAATTCTTTTTTACAAACAGTTGGTGTTCTCGTAAATACTTCAGTTTCAGAGGGATTTTCAAATACCTTTATTCAAGCATGGATGTGTGGTACACCAGTAGTGGCCTTGAACTCTGATCCTGATGGTTTAATGACACATCATAACTTAGGAATAGACTGCAAAGGAAATTTTGATTTCATGCCAAAGGCAATAACTACCATTTTGTGTGAAAAAAAATATTTAATGCAGAGTAATAGAATCAAGAAATCTGCAATTAGTTTATTTTCGACAGAGGCAAACGTTTCAAAACTGATAGAAATAATTGAAAAAATAATGTTTTCTAATGAGCGATACTAATAAAAGAAAAAGAATACTTTGGATTCATAATTTCGAAAAAGGAACAGGAAAGGGTGGTGGTTGGATGTTCAATCAATATGAATTTATTAAGCAGGAGGCTGATATTTACTTTTTAAATAATTTACGCAACCCTATTTCGTTTGTTAAACATTGTTTACACCTTAGAAAGCTTTCAAAAAATTATGATATAGTACACGCCCAATATGGTTCTGCCGTTGGTTTTATAACTAGTTTACTGCATGGTACAAGAATAATTTCGTTGAAGGGCTCTGATTGGTATACAGCTCCTAATCCGTCTTTGTTAGACCGAGGAAGAATTATTTTAGGTAATTCCATGACTAGGTTTTCACTTAATAGAGTTCAGCATGTAATCGTAATGTCTGAACGAATGAAAAGTCAAGTTCTGGAGAAATTTCCAAATACTAAGGTCACTACCATTGTTGATCCAATAGACTTGGATTTCTTCAAGCCTAAGTCCGGCTCAAATAATGATAATATAAAAAAGGTGGTATTCGCAGCAGTTGATATCAATACTCCTGTAAAGCGTTTTTGGTTGGCAAGTAAGGCATTTGAACTATTAAAAGAACGCAGGCCCAATACCGAACTGATTATTATGAGTAAAATTCCACATAATGAGGTATGTGATTTTATGAACGGCATGGATGTTCTATTGCTTACTTCTTCTTATGAAGGATGGCCAAATGTGGTAAAAGAAATGTTAGCATGTAATAAACCATTTGTTAGTACAAAAGTTAGTGATTTGGAAATCATTGCAAAAAAAACAACAAGTTGTTCAGCATGTGATGATAACCCAGAGACCCTTGCTCTAGCTTTAGAAAAGGCACTCGATGCATCTGATGAAAATTTAAGACAGTATATCGACGAATTTAATATGGTACAGACAATGGAAAAACTTAAATTTATATATTGTAGTTTTAATTGAATTTGATGTAGTAGTTATTAGTTTTTTTTAAAAAATAAACAGTTTTTGGTAAACCAACTATTAATTTTCAGGGTATTTTATGCTTCCTTCTAAATAGGCTTTATTATAAGCTAATTCACCCCAAAAAACTCCTTCTGTTCTGTTTTCATCAAAATAGCCTGTAAACATTTTTTCAAATCTTGATTGTAGGTTTTCATCAAATCGTCCTAAACTCATCCAACCTTCTGGCATGAAATTTCTTTTTTTCTCATAACCAGTTTGAAACTCGCCATCCATCCAGTAATATATTTCACCCTCAGCTTCTAATGAGTTTGGCCAAAATACAGAAATAGAATTCATTAATTTTTGCATATCAATTTCATTGTAAAATTGAGCTCCATTGGTGTAATCTTCTACCATAAATTTTACTACGCGCGCTGCATGCCCATGATCTGTAATTGAACGACCTTGATAAGGGTTATCGTTGAAACTAGTGTTCCATTGATAAGCAGAACTATTTTTAGAATTAGTATCAAGATGCTGTCTCATACCTCCATTTACGCCTTCAATACCTATATCCTCATTGAATCTATCATATATGGTTTTAAATTTATTATTATTAGTGATATCCCATAAATTCCATGCGATATAAGCCCATGCAGCAGAACTGTCAACTCCTGAATGTTGAAATATTAATGAATTTCTAGCGAACCATTTGTCCCAAAAATTAGTCTCCAAAAAGTTTAAAAGATATTCATAATCTTTTTGATAAGTATTGCCATTTTTGCTATTGGTTTCACCTCTTAAATTAGGACTATGATGCATAACCCATAAAAGTCTTGATAGGTGCATAAAACTTCTACTTTCAGATAATTGCTGTTGACCTACAATTCCACTTAAGGTCAAATTAAAATTTGGATTTCCCCACCAACTTAAATAATTATCATCAAATGATGCGCCACTTTGAGATAAATCTTTACTTGGTTTAGCTGTATTAAAAAGAACTGTATAAGCTTCTATAACATCGTTAATATATTTTTTATCACCAGAAGCTTCAAAAAGGGCAACCATACCTTGTAAAACATCTAAATTATAGATATCTCCTTGATCTCCATTTTCACAAATACGTAATATTCTGCCATATTCGCCATTATAGCTTTCATTTTCTGTATCATTTAGAGCTGAAGGTAACTGTCTATTATAAATTGCAAAATCTGCTTTAGCAATTAATTCAGTAACTGATAGTAAATTAAATTGATTAGTATTTTCTTCAACTATAGTTACGATAACCGTTGCAGAATCAGTTTGAACCGTATTATCGGAATTTGTAGTTTCCGTAGTATATACAATAGTTTCAGTTACTGTTTCCTCCGTTATTTCTTGTGCAGGGTTTACTGTTGCAGTTTCTACCGTTGGTTCATCTGCAGGTGCTACGGTTGATTCCTCAGTTGTCTCTACTGCTGCTGCTTCCGTTTCTTCTACGTGAATCACTTCTGGGACTACAAATTTTAAGGTATTATCTTCTAATATTTCAATCTCGCCAAATTTTGGATCTGTAGTAGAAGTTATTTTAACATTTTCGATATTGGTAATATTATCGTTAGCAAGAACATCTAAAATAATAGTGCTGTTTCGGGTAGTAGTAAAAGTATCGTTTACCAATAAATTATTAAGAGATAAATTTTGATCATCTTGAATTACGTATTCAGATAAAAGGTCGGCATCTTTGCTGCAAGAAGTAATTAAAAAAGCACAAATAGAGGTGATGATCAAAATCATCGAGGGGCATTTTCTTATGTTCATAAGTAGGTATTATATTTATTATTCAAAAGCTTGGGACTTCTTTTATTGTAAAACATTCTTTTCTTCGTAATAATACGGCCCAATCTTGTATTTAGTCTATTAACTACTTATATATTCGATGAAATGTAATTTATTTTAACAAGTGAATTTAATTTTAACTTTTTGTTGGGTTCGTTAGGTATATCAGTAGTCAAATTATGTTAGCCTATATAAGGGGAAATAGGAGCCTTTTTTTTCTTTCGACAGGGTATCATAAACTTTTTGGTCAACGATATATCTCCAAAGCTTAAAGTCTCTATAATCTTTTGAAAAAGAAGCTTTAAAATTAAAAAGAGAATCTTGTTGACCGCCTAGACCTCCACCAAGATTGAAAATTTTATAGCCTTCTTCTGTGGCAATTAGCCTCATTTCGTCTAAAAAAAGATTAGCAGGAGCCCAATTCAAGAATTCTGTGCGGGTGCCGGACAAATGGAACTGTACAATAGAATTAGATTCAACAAACATAGATCCTGCCATCGCCTTGCCTGTTTCATTTTCTATGACCAATAGTACACGGGTTTTAAAATCTTCGCATTCAAGAAAATTAAAAAAGTACTCTTTTGAAAAATAATATGAATCAGAAGCTCCTAAACGATCCATGTTTTCATAATAAATATCAATGTAAGTTTCTAAGTCTTCTTTGGTAGTTACTTCTTTGACCGTAGCGATCCGGCGGCATTTATTTGTACGGTTTTTGGTGCTTTTGCCATATTGTGTGCGCTGCTCTTCTATACTTTTAGTCAAGTCAATATTAACTACCTTGCCACTTACAGGTGTTTCACCAAGGTTTTTTAAAATTAAAGACTGTTGATCTAAATAAGGGTTAAGCCTTGAAAAAACACTTATAATTTTGTTGGTAGTCAAGTAATCTTTTAACTCGCTAAGAAATGCAACATTGTCAAAATTTTCTGGTATATTTTTATAAATAGGTCCTGAATAGCCGTAAACAGAGGTGAAATCGAAATAGGGTGTTCCTGCAATATGACGTTTTAAAAAAGGTATAGCGATACTTAAATCACCCTGTGAATAAACTAAAAGTAAAGGTTTTTCATCTTCATTTTTTGATAAGCTATGATAGTCGAAGGTGTGATAAAAGTCATAAGATTCGAATTCCATCAACGTATTCTTCCACTCTTGTCTGTCGGTAATTATATTCATCATTTCAATTAGTCCTTTGTTCCTGTAAATAATTCCATAGTAACTTCTTCGCTAGCCGATACCCCTTCAGAATTAAAAACTTTTCCTACTGTTTTGAAAAGTATTTTTAAATCGGTCCAAAATCCAATATGGTTCACATACCAGACATCATATTCAAACTTTTGTTTCCAACTAATAGCATTTCTTCCATTTACTTGGGCCCAACCCGTAATACCTGGCTTTACTAAATGCCTTTTGGCTTCTTCTTCTGAATATAAAGGTAGATATGAGACGAGTAGGGGACGAGGACCTACTATAGACATGTCTCCTTTTAATACATTTAGTAATTGGGGAATTTCGTCTAAAGATTTTTCTCGAATGAAATTTCCAAATGAAGTTATTCGCTGATAATCAGGTAAGAGATTACCTGTTGCATCCTTTTTATCATTCATGGTCTTAAACTTTATAATACTGAAAATTTGTCCATTCTTTCCAGGCCTTTTTTGTACAAAAAAAGGTTTTCCTTTATTGGAGAATAAAAGCACAATAGAAATTATCAGAAAAATTGGAGACAGTAAAAGTAAGGCAATCAACGCCGAAATAAAATCCATTATATGCTTAATGTGGCGATACATAATTTAGTACTTTTAAAAGGTAGTTTAGTTTTAATTAATTGATCTCCTTTAAATATAGGAATCAATCAACCCGAATTTTGTCATACACCAACAATGTGTTTTTTGTCATCACAGGGATGGTATATTCAGTTAACGCTTTTGATTTTCCTTTATTGGCTATTTCAGTTCTAAATGCATCATCCAATACCAATTTTTCAAGTATAGCAGTTAAAGCACCATCATTCTCATTTGGGAATAGCATACCATTTACACCATGTTGTATTTGTTCAAGAGCGCCTTCTACTTGGCTTCGAACGGTAGCACATTCACTCATCATAGCTTCCAAGATGACTAGTGGAAATGATTCAAATCTTGAGGGTAATACAAAAATATCAAAAATGTCATAAAAAGGTTTTGGATCTTGAAAATCTACGATAGTACAGTAAGTGTCAATATTTTCTTGTTCAAGATTCTGTTCAAGCCACTGGTAATCTAAAGAATCTTTGGTGCTTCCCAAAAAAATAAAATGACTCTGGGAGATTACTGTATCATCTAGATTTTTAATTGCCTTAAATAAAACATCACAGCCTTTATCTATGGTTAACCTACCTACAAAACCCACTATTATTTTATCGTTGGGAATATTGAATTTGGATTTAAGTTGATCTTTTTCATTTTTAGAAATTGAAGTTCCAAATCGTTCTGATACTCCGTGATTAACAACTGTTATATCTTTAGGGGATATTCCAAAAATTTTTTGGCTCATTACTTCAGATTCTTTACTGATGGCAATAAGATGTGTTGGGTTTTTAAATTTTATATTCTTTTTTAGCTTGGTGTTATGTATTGTAGTTGTGAAGTTTTTACCCATTAACCATGGTATAAATGTCATATAAGGCGATTGGGCATGAATAATATCTGGGTTACATGATTTTATAAGTTTGATAATACTGAAGATGGAACCTACAGAAATTATAACTTTGCTGATAAATGTTCCTTTTGGGGTTTTAAATTCTTTTACTTGGGAACCTAAAGAAACAAATTCATTGTAAAAAGCATCAATTCTACTATTGTCTTCTTGAACCTTACCTCCAGTAATAAGGAACACCTCATGTCCTTCGTCTATTAGTCCTTTAGTTAGATCTAAGGTATGAGTTGTTACGCCGGTCTGTTCTATTCTACTTAATAGTAACGCTATTTTCATTTAAATTTTGACTTAATTAATAAACCATTTACCAATAAATAAACGATTGGAATTTCAATTATTGTTTACAAGGCTTTTTTGAAACTTATTTAATATAATCAAGTTTCTAATTTACCTTCGAAATAATAAATTCTATGTAGTTAAACCAATCGAGCTAAATAAATCTAAATACTTTTTTACGGCTGTATCTAGTGAATATTTATCGGCTAATTCTAAACTATTTCGTTTTTGTTCTTTTAATAAAGAATGGTTTGTCGAATAATTGATAAAATCATTTAACACCTTTTCATCTATTTTCGTTGAATCGTGCGGTAGAATAAAACCTGAATTAGATTGTAATAAAACATCTTTTTGCCATCCTTCATGATTAATCAAAACTGGCCTACCGGCAGCAAGGGAATCAAAAAATTTATTTGCAGAATTTGCCCATAGCTCCTTAATAGCAATTACAAAAGAGCTACCCATATCTACTTCATAATAATACTGTGGTAGTTGTTCTTTAGGTACTGGGCCAAATATAAAAACGCTTTTGCCTAAAAGTCCATATTCCTTTGCTTTGGAAATTAAAATTTCTTTTTCTGCTCCTAATCCTATTAAAACGAAAACAATAGAAGAATCCATATTTTTAAGTTTAGCAGCAAACTCGACTACGTAACTTAAACCATTTACCCTGCCAAACGTACCAGCATATAAAACGGTAAATCTTGGCTTGAAACCTAAATGTTGATGTAAAAGGGAAACATTGGGATCATATCCCTCTTTAAAACGTTCTAAGGCAGCAATATTCTCAATGCTTATTATTGGACACTTTAAATTAGGATATCGTCTAGATATAGATGTTTTCATATCAACAGAAAGCGGAACAATGGCAGTAGCATTTTTATAAATCGTCGCTTCTAATTTATAAAGAACTGACTGGGCAATTTTATTCTTAATTGCTCCAATGGCAATTACCGCTTCAGGCCATACATCTCGTGCTTCAAAAATAAATGGGGTCTTATCTTTCCATTTCTTTACTAGAGCTGGTATGCCAATAGTTAAAGGTGTAGACGAAGCCATAACTACATCGCCTTTTATTTTTAAGATTTTAAAGCTAGCAAACCAAATAAAGATTAAAAAATTTATAATCCTCTTAAAATATGATGTGGAGTTAGATGTTTTTTCAATATTAAGAATATGAAATTTCAATTGTTCAAGTTCTAAATACTGCCACCTTCCTTCAGGTTTATGGGAAAATCCATGAGAAGTGGTTATGAAAATAACTTCATGGCCATTTTGAACAAATTTCTTAGCCAAATCATATGCCCTCGTACCTCCAGACACTTTAGGTGTTGTGAAATATTGGTATAAATAGATAATAGTCATTTATAGGGTTAGATAGGGTTTGTTATTAATTTTAAATTTTTTGTATTTAGCTTATTTGGACAGTGAAATAAAAAGTGAGGCCCATTGATTGTATATGGATTTCATGCTATAAGCTTCACTTGATATAAAGGCCGCTTCCGAAAAAGTATTTAGTTTATTTTCATCAGAAAGTAGCTCTATTATTTTATATGCCATTTCATCTACATCTTCTGGTTTGATTAAAAAACCATTAACTCCTTCATCTATAATTTCATTAGGTCCTGTAGGTATATCAAAACTGATTAATGGTAGTTTTGTAGCTAAACCTTCGATCAAACTCATTGGAAATCCTTCAAACCTGGAAGTCATAACCATTAATGAGTATTCTTTATAAATTTCATAGATGTTTGAAACATGACCTTTAAGAAATACGTGTTGCTCCAATCCAAATTCCTGTATTTTACTTCTTAGTTCATTTTCTTGATACCCATCACCATAAATATCCCATTGGATGTTAGAATTTGATTCTAAAACTTTTTTAGCCACATCAATTAAAAGAAGAAAATTCTTTTGAAATGATAGACGGCCAACACTTATAATTTTATGGGTAGTCGCATTATATGTATGGCTTTGTTCCAATAGAGCGGGATCTACAGGGTTGTATATTTGTACAACATTCTTTGCAAGAGTTCCCTTTTTATAATTGATTTTGTCAACCTTGGTCAAACTTACAATTACGTCTGTGAATGTAGCAGTAACTAGTTCATTAATTTTTTTGAATTTACTATGAGTTTTACCCTTAAAACTAGAGTGGGACCAATACACAAATTTTGTAGGCATACCAATAGTACTCAATGCCCCCAACGGTCCAATTTCTTGACCACAACTTACTAAGACTTTGATTTTTTGTTGGGTCAAGATGGTTCTAAGCTTGGCGGTTGCCTTGAAAATACCCTTCTTCATTTTCACGCCTTCATCTACTAGCTCATAATAGGATAAGTTAGTATTCCATTGGTAGCCACCTTTTTGAATTGTCTGGTAGCTAATTACGTGGATATGAAATCTGTCATCAAGAGCAAATTGCTTTGTCAGCATTGCGGTTACCCTGGTTATACCGCCATCAACCAATATTCTTGAAAGTAAAAATGCTATGTGAATTTTATTTTCCATTTTTAATTGCTCTGTTATAGAATTCAAATACTTTCCCTTTTATTTCTACGTATTCTGGTAGTTTTATAAATTCATTTGTAATTATAAAAAAAGTAATTCCGATTATTAGTTGAACGATAATCATAACTAAATAACCGATGTCAATAAAAGTTATTGCATACATTAATGAAAATAAAGCGATGCCTAATAATAAAAAAGGGATTATATCTTCAAATTGTTTTTTTAAACTATAGTCTATTATTGTTTTAGTATAAAAATTATTGATAAAGTATTCAATAAAAGCAAAAAGAACGATTCCCAACAATAAGGCTTCAATTCCCAATAATGCAGTAACTAAGACCAATGGGATGAGAATTATTTTTTTAATTATTTCTAATTTCAAGTTCAAATTAGAATATCCTTTTACTAATAATAAATTGAGATGTAAAATTTGTAAAGGGTAAAGTATACCAGGAACACATAATAATTGTAAATATAAAATAGAGGCTCTCCATTTTTCACCAACAAGTAGAATAACCATTGGTTCAGCAACTGCAGCGATAACAAACATTACAGTGAAATTAAGAAACATACTGTATCTCAAGAATTTGACAAACCTACTTTTTAATAAGATATTGTCATTTTGTGCTTTTGAAAGAATTGGAAAACTTAACCGTTGTATTGCAGTGGTTATATTAGAAGAAAAAGGTGCTTGAAACTGTTCTGCCCTAGTATAATATCCTAAGGTCTGTGTATTGAAATATTTTCCAATCAATACATAATAAATATTCCTATAAAAACTATGGATTAAGTTGGTGATTAGTAGTTTATAACCATAGTTGAAAAGTTCTTTAAAACTTTGTATCGAAAATATAAACGAGGGTCGCCAAGTACTATGGTACCAAAGTAAAATACTATTCAAAAAGGGTCGAAGTATGGCAAGCGTTACCAAACTCCAAATCCCAAAATTTTCATAAGCCATATAAATAGCAGCTATTCCACTACCAAAAGATGCAATTATTGAAATAAGTGCTTGTGTCTTAAAATTTAAAACTTTAGTGAGTATAGCTCGTTGAACAATAGAAAAAGAATTTATAATCAACAAAATTCCTGCAAAAGGGATTATTTTACTTAATAAGGGTACTTTAAAATAATCGGAAATTGTTGTAGCTCCTAGCAACAAAAGAAAATAGATGATAATGGCTATGGTAAGATTAGAATAAAATATGGTGTTATAATCGGTGGTGTCTGCATTTACCTTTCTTATTAAAGCGCTTCCGAACCCACCTTCTACGACGCTATTTGAAATTGCGATTATAGCTGTAATAATACCAATGATGCCAAAGTCAGCTGGGGTTAATAAACGTGCTAATATTATGCCCACAATAAAAAGAAACCCTTGACTAAACAGGCCTTCTGTAAGAATCCATCCAAAACTACTAATAGCTTTATTTTTTATTGACATAGTTTTATGGTCCAGTATCCTAAATGTTTTTGGAGTTAATTGATTTTTTACTAGTGTTAGAACCTAATAACTCTAAGGGCTTATTTTCAATTTCTTTTATTTTTTTGTATTGAATACTGAGAATTAAAAAGAAATAGAGCATCGAAAATCCAAATTTGTAAAAAGGATAAAAGATGTTATAAAAGTAAAACATTACCAAAAACAATAGATTTAATTTTAAAATCATGTCCTTGGGATTTTTAAGTAAATATATTATGCATTGTCTTAATGGTAAGCCGAATAAAAGCAATAATAAAACCCCTCCTATTATACCTTGTTCTGCTAATATTTCTACATAAGAATTATGTGAAAATTGTCTTATTGAAGTGTAATTGGGAATTTGATCTAAGCCTACTCCAAATATTATATTTTCCGTAAATACATCAAAAGCCTCTATGATCAAAAGTTCTCTGGCATCAACTCTATTACCCGTAACATCAAACCTATTTTTAATAGTTGAATTCTTATATAATCCCCAAAACTGAAACGCAAGAAAAAACAATATAAGAATTACAGTTAATGACCTTAATAGTTTTTGAATTTTGGTTGGTTTTTCAATTTTGTTGATTAAAAGCCAATAAATTACATTGGATAAAATAAGAATAAGCATTCCAGATCTTGATTGAGTAACAAAAGAGACAATAACAAATAATACTGGAATTATAATCAATAGTATTAATAAAAACTTTCTCTTATATTTTTGAAAAAGGTAGAACAAAGAAAAATTCGCAAAAAACATTAAGTACGAATATGTGTTTGCATTGATTAAGAATTTATCTCTTTGTACTATTTCACTCGCAAAATTTTGCAAACTAAATTGATTGGAAATATACATGATATAAATAAGGGTCAAAATTGATAGAATATAACCTATATGAAAATAATCTGTATAATCATATTTGTTATTTAAAACTAAAGGAATAAAAACAATAAGAATTACACTTAGCTGCCTTGTATACCCAGTTATTAAATGGCCATAATTAACATAGGTGAAAGCAGAAATAAGACTGGTTAGAAATATTAAAATAACTAATAAAAACTCAGTCTTATTTCGAAAAGGATGAAGATAATTATATTTTAAAGCAATTAAAAAAAGTAAAGGCACCAACCCATAAGTTGTTATTTTTTGCAGTTGTAGATAGGGTCCTAATGCATTTAGAAATACAATTGTTAAAATAATTAGTAGACCAAGCCCCAAATTATTTTTAAATTCCAAACCATTTTCTTTATAAAATTGCATCTTAATTTATTAATCTAAAATTTTGTGCATATTGAAATTCTGCAACTTGGTATTACTCCAGTTTAAAAGGCTGCCAAAATAAAACATTTCACTATCTAAGGATAGGTAACTTAGAATTAATAATAAAAAGTTCTATAATTAGTTAGCACTAATCACCAGAGGTCATTAATAAATATCAGCTAAATTAGATATAAGCATTTATCTATCTTTAATAAATTGGATAAATCGTAATAAAATCGGTTATGAATAGAAATGAAGATTTATATATAACACAATTAATTTATAAAATTTGCATTTACTGAGATTTTGAAAAGTATGATATTTGCAAAATTTCGGTTTAGCTATTCACTGAAAATATTTTAAGTTTATAAGGCCAACTTATAAGTAATAAAAGATAATGCCATAAGAGTAAACTTAGGTATTTTTGAGTAATACTTTATGATAAAGTACTATACTAGATAAATTAATTAATGAAAATACTTATTACAGGAGCTGCAGGATTTATAGGTTATCATTTAACCCTTTCACTTTTGAATGCTGGTCATACTATAGTTGGAATTGATTCTATCAATGACTACTATGACCCCAATTTAAAATATGCTAGGTTAGGGCAATTAGGTATAGCCAAAATAAAAGCAGAGAAGTGGAAATCTGAAGTATATAATGGTTCTGGTTATTTTAAGTTTATTAGAATTCAACTTGAAGAATTTGAAGAGCTTCAATTAATTTTTAAAAATGAGCAGTTTGATGTGGTTTGTAACCTTGCAGCTCAAGCCGGGGTTAGATACAGTATAGAAAACCCAAAAGCCTATATTGATAGTAATTTGGTAGGTTTTTTTAATATTTTAGAATGTAGTAGGATTTTTAAGATAAAACACCTCATATATGCTAGCAGTTCTAGTGTTTATGGTTTAAATAACGAGATACCTTTTAAAGTAACTGACAATACAGATAAGCCTGTTAGTCTGTATGCAGCTACAAAAAAATGTAATGAGGTAATGGCGCATTCATATAGCCATTTGTATAAGCTACCAACAACAGGACTTCGTTTTTTTACGGTTTATGGTCCATGGGGAAGGCCGGATATGGCAATATTTCTTTTTACAAAAGCAATTTTAAATAATGAAGCTATCAAAATTTTTAATCAAGGTAAATTAGAAAGGGATTTTACTTTTATAGATGATGTAATTGAAAGTATTGTTAGAATTGTGCAGTCAGAACAAGGAGCTGATAATTTGAATAAAATTTATAATGTTGGAAATAATAAAACTGTTAAGTTATTGGATATGGTAGGTACGATCGAAAAAGTACTTAATAAAAAAGCAACAATTGAAATGTTACCGATGCAACCTGGTGATGTATACAGAACATTATCAGATTCAGATGAATTGTCAAAAGATTATGGTTTTAAACCAAAAACAGAATTGAAATATGGAATTTCAAAATTTATAGAATGGTATAAAAGCTATTATTTGTGAGTTTTTGATTTTTTTAAATAAATTGATAGGAACATATTTGTTGAAAAAAGTTTTAACTGAAAATTAATCGCCAAATAAAACCTTTTAAAATAGCCAAAATTCTGAGTGTAAAAAATTTGAAGTTGTAGGCTTTAGGTTGCGAGAGGTAAAGGTTAAAATGTTTTCCGATTAAATAGGTTGAATTTTTAAGTTGATATTTTAAACTTTTTTTTTGTCCCATAGCTGAACCTAATCGTATTCTTCTAAAATAGATTGCTTCTTTTATTAAAACAACATCCTGTATTTTACTGGAAATTGTAGTCATAAATAACGAATCTTCACCAATCTGTATTTTTGTATCGAAAAGAGTTTTAGAGATGCTTGATTTCGGAATAAGTTTTCCGGTACAGATAGAAAAAACACGCTTGAATTTCAGTATGGACCCTTGTTCAAAATTATTATCATTCGTAAATAATTTAGACATATAGCTGTTCTCAGTGACAGAAATATTTTTCTCAAAATTCTTCATGTTTCCGCAAATGACTCTATTTGGCTTAGTATGTTCATACAATAATTCAAAATAAGAATTATTTAAAATATCGTCATCGTCCATAAAAAAGAGGTAATTTCCTTTAGCCTTTTGTATTCCCAA
Source organism: uncultured Maribacter sp. (assembly GCF_963974015.1). Classification (GTDB taxonomy): domain Bacteria; phylum Bacteroidota; class Bacteroidia; order Flavobacteriales; family Flavobacteriaceae; genus Maribacter. Next base: position 55,870 of record NZ_CAXBBZ010000017.1, read on the forward strand.
ATTTCTAGCATAGGAAACCCCAGCACTTTCTAAGTTATAAAAATAAAAATTCGATAGATTTTTGGTTTTTAAATACTTTTCAATTTGATGTTGATAAGAGTCATCAGAACCATTTAATACAATAATTACCTCGTATGTAAAATTGGTGGATATTTGATTTCTTAATGACTCTAAACATTCATACAAATAATCCTTAGGTTTATATGTAGGTACAATTATGGAAATATCAATCATTGTATTGATTAAATTAATATGCTAAAGTAAAAATCTAATACTATTAACAATACGAAACGTGTTATATCGTATTTTTTTTGACATAATAGTGTGTGAAATTAGCCTATGTTTTCACAATAGACAAAAATGGTCGGATAAATTATCCGACCATTTTTTATTTAAAAAAGTTTGTGATATTTATTGTTCTGGATACACAGGAGCACCATCTAACAAGATTTTTGCATTTAAAGCTGCAATGCCTAGTGGTTGTATGCCATAGTACGTTAAATTAGCACCGGTATAATTATCTTTTATTTGTTGTTGTAATTCGGAGTCAAATCTTCCTAAATGTAACCATTCGTGAAGTCTGCCATAATAATCATAACCTCCAGATCCATCAACATTTCTGTTAAACCTTGAGCCGTCAGCATCTGTCCAAATAACATTCTTTAATGTTGAAACTAAACCATCTATGTCATTTTTATTCCAATACATCGAATTTTCATATGCCGCTACCCAAAAGGAGACTATAGCTCCTGCATGTGAAGTATCTTGCATTGTTGCATTAGTCCAATTTTGATTCCAAACAAAGGCAGAAGATACTTTCGAATTTACTTTAATTTGGTTTCTTAAGTTAGACGGCCAACCTACCATCGTACCATGTGATATATTATCAAATACAAGTTTATATTTAGCCTCACCGGTAATTAAATAAAGGTCCATACCTATTCTTGCCCAATGGGATGACATATGTGTATTTATTCTATACAAATTATGTATACCGTCATATTCCCATTTGTTCCAAATGTTTTCAATTGTAAAATTTAGGATATTGTTATATCGTTCTTGTAAGTTATTGGTAGAACGAAGGTTTGGTGATTTATCCATAACCCTTAAGAGGGAAGAAACAAATCTAAACATAAAAGACTCCCAAAGTGGATATCCCTTCGCAGATGGTTCAGAGTGATTCGGGTCTGTCGGCCAACCCAAAAATTGTTTACCTTTAATGTCTACGAATTGGGCATCGTCAATTGTATTTTCGATAAGTTTAAGTGCATTATCCAAATACTTATACTCCCCAGTGGCCTGCCACATTGATACATGTGCATCTAAATAATATGCTAAAAAGTAATATTCTTGATTTTCATTTGCGCTTTGTGATTTTTGGGTAGCATCAGCACTATCAATCTGACCATCTGGATCATTAAGTTCTTCATCGAATTTCCTTTGCCAAAAAGCTACATCATCTGAAATTTTATCGGTTGAAGTTGTAGTAACGGTGACGTTTGCAGATGATGTGGTAGTACTAGTATCTTCGTTTTGTACTTCTATATCGTAAGTAAATGTATCTGCTGGTATTTCCACGGTAGGCACTTCTTCAGCAGGAGTTTCTGCAGAGGGTACATCTTCTACAGGCGTAACCTCAGGGGTGGAAGAAATTTCTTCAGAAGGAGTAGTAGGTGGTTCTGTTATAGCGGTATTAGGGGTGTAGGTTAGGGTGTTGTTTTCATTTATTACTACAATACCATTATTTGGTTCTGAAACACTAACAATTTTAATATTATTTCCATTATAGAAATTGTCATTTGAAAGTACATCTAAGACCATACTAGTATGGGACTCCATGAAATAGGTATCATCAACAGCATATTTTGTAATTTCTGAGTTCTGTGATGTGTCTATTGAAATATATTCTGATAATAGGTCATTATCCTTAGAACAGGATAAGAATAATATTGTACAAACAAGGCACAATGAGGTAAATAAGCATTTTTTCGATGTCATAAGTAGGAATTAATTTTTTAACAATCTGGTTTACTAAAGTATCTATATTATTTTGTCTATCGGTAAAATGTATTATATTTTCGATGAAATGCATAATAGTATACCATTTTGTTAATAAACGTATAGATTGTGCTTTTGGACTTTGAACTACCTATTTATTCGATGAAATGCACTTTTTTGATAATTTTTAACACTTTTTAAGATAATTTAAGGCTTAAATAGAAGTACATGTAAAAAAACACCCTTTTATCTATTTTTTGGATAAAAGGGTGTTTTTTTTGCTATTTAATAAAATGAAGAACTATATCATAAACTATAACCTTCCTGTAACTCCTTCAGTTAATATGCCTTTGACATCATAAAGCACAGAATTTTCTTTTAGATATTTACTAAGATCTAATTCTAGAAATTCTCTATGAGCTACGGTTAATACTATCGCATCAAATAAGTCACCTGCTTCAATTTTTTTGTATGATTTGATTCCATACTCATGTAAAACTTCTTGAGGTTCTGCCCATGTATCTAAAACTTTGGTTTCAATACCGTAAGAATCTAAATTTTTGATTACATCTACAGCTTTTGTGTTTCTTACATCTGGACAGTTTTCTTTGAAGGTAATTCCTAAAACTAGAATTCTGGAATTCTTAACTTTAATGTCTTTTTGAACCATCAGTTTTACAACTTCAGATGCCACATATTTGCCCATTCCATCATTCATTCGTCTACCAGCCAAAATAATTTCTGGATGATAACCATATTCCTGCGCTTTTTGTGCTAAATAATAAGGGTCGACACCAATACAATGTCCGCCGACCAATCCAGGTTTAAAAGGGAGGAAGTTCCATTTGGTACCTGCGGCTTCCAAAACATCATGAGTGTCAATGCCCATTAAATTGAAGATTTTAGCTAATTCGTTCACAAAAGCAATATTGATATCACGTTGTGAATTTTCTATGACTTTTGCAGCTTCAGCAACCTTGATAGAGCTTGCCAAGAAAGTACCTGCTGTTATGACCGATTTGTATAATTGATCAACTTTAGTTGCTATTACCGGTGTTGAACCAGAAGTTACCTTTAAAATCTTTTCAACAGTATGTTCTTTATCACCTGGATTAATTCTTTCTGGAGAATATCCAACAAAGAAATCTTTGTTAAAGCTAAGTCCGCTGATTCTTTCTAGAATAGGAACACACTCATCTTCTGTAACCCCTGGGTATACGGTAGATTCGTAAATGACAACATCCCCTTTCTTTAAAACTTTGCCTACCGTTTCGCTAGATTTAATCAAAGGTGTTAATATTGGTCTATTCGTACTATCAACTGGAGTAGGTACGGTTACAATATAAAAATTACATTCTTCAATATCTTTCAAATCATTTGAGCAATAGAGCCCAATCTCCGATCCTGGTTTAGATACTAAAGCATTTTGTAATACTTCATTGGAAACTTCAAGCGTACTATCGAAGCCAGATTGTAATTCTTTTATTCTTTTTTCATTTATATCAAACCCCACAACTGGATATTTAGTTGCGAACAAGCGTGCTAAAGGTAATCCTACATAGCCTAGGCCAATTATTGCAATTTTTGTTGAAGACATACATTTATTGTTTTATTATTTTTTTCCAATTTGAAAATATTCAAATCCTGAATTTATCATACGTTCATGGTTGTATTGATTTCTACCATCAAATACAACAGGTTGTTTAAGCTGAGCTTTGAGTTCTTCAAAATCGGGTGACCTAAACTCTTTCCATTCGGTTAAAAGAATCATTGCATCAGCATGTGGTAATGTTTCATATTTAGAATTGAAATACGAGATATTGGGAACATCTTTTAAATAAAAGTGTTGAGCCTCATTCATAGCTTTTGGATCATATGCTTGAATTTTAGCCCCTCTCCTTGTTAATTCTTTAATGATATATATGGATGGTGCTTCTCTCATATCATCTGTCTCAGGCTTAAAGGCCAAGCCCCAAATAGCAAAAGTTTTGTCTTTTAAATCTTCACCAAATCTCTTTATTACTTTATTGGCAATCACCAATTTTTGTTCGTTATTTACGTCCTCGACAGAGGTAATTAACTTGGCTTTATAACCATGTTCTTCAGCTGTTTTTTTAAGAGCTTTTACGTCTTTTGGAAAACAAGAACCACCATATCCGCTTCCTGGATAGATAAAACTATAACCAATTCTACTATCAGAACCTATTCCTATCCGTACCTTATTCACATCTGCTCCTACTAACTCACAAATATTGGCAATTTCATTCATAAATGAAATTTTAGTAGCAAGCATTGCATTAGCAACATATTTGGTCATTTCAGCTGAGCGTACATCCATAGCAATTAGTCGGTCCATACTGCTTCTGAAGAATGGGGAGTAAAGTGCTCTCATTTTATCTTGAGCAGCTTCATTATCCGATCCTATGACCACTCGATCGGGTTTCATAAAATCATTAATAGCATCCCCTTCTTTTAAAAACTCCGGATTCGAGACGATATCAAATGCAATATCAACATTCCTCTTATCCAATTCTTTTTGAATCGTATCACGTACCTTATCTGCGGTGCCTACTGGAACTGTTGACTTGTCAACTACAATTAAGGAATGGTGCATATGTGTGCCAATTTCTTTGGCAACTTGAAGAACAAATTGCAAATCCGCAGAACCATCGTCCCCCATAGGTGTTCCAACAGCGATAAATGCGATATCACATTTTTCTAAATTTTCAGAAAGATTGTTGCTAAAGCGAAGTGTTTTATTCTGAAAATTACGCTTCACCATAGCCTCTAACCCTGGCTCGTATATCGGTATAATGCCTCTTTTTAAATCCTCTATTTTTTTTAAATCAACATCAATACAAGTAACTGTATTGCCCATTTCTGAAAAACAAGTTCCGCTTACAAGGCCGACATAGCCTGTACCTATTACTGTTAAGTTCATTTTATTATTTTAAATTTTCCCAATACCAATCAACAGCTTCCTTAAGACCTTCCTCTAGGTTATGCGTAGGTTTGTATCCTAACATTTTTTTTGCTTTTTCTATTGATGCTAATGAATGAGGAACATCTCCCTCTCTGGATGGACCATATATAATATTAACATCCATAATTTTAGGATTAAATTGGGATAAATATTTTTTCAAAAGAGCTACTAGATTATTTAAATCAATTCTATTGCCTAAAGCGACATTATATACTGTATTTACAGCCTTTTCGTTGTCAGTTAACATTGCTAGTACATTCATTTGAATAACGTTGTCAATGTATGTAAAGTCTCTTGAATATGAGCCATCACCATTAATGACAGGTGATTCTAATTTTTTTAGTTGCATTACAAATTTTGGAATTACTGCGGCGTAAGCACCATTAGGATCTTGTTTTCTTCCAAAAACATTGAAATATCTCAGTCCTATAGTTTCTAGACCATATGTAGTGCTAAAAATTTTAGCATACAGCTCATTTACATATTTGGTAATTGCATAGGGTGACAGGGGTTGCCCTATAATATCTTCTACCTTAGGGAGATTTTTAGAATCACCATATGTAGATGAACTTGCGGCATAAATAAACCGTTTTACTTTTTCATCTCTTGCAGCCACCAACATGTTTAGAAACCCTCCAACATTTACTTCATTACTAGTAATAGGATCATTAATGGATCTAGGTACAGAACCTAAAGCAGCTTGATGTAATATATAATCTACACCAGAACACGCTTTTCTACATACTTCTAAATTTCTTATGTCACCTTCAATTAAACGATAATTTGGATGACTAAGAAAAGTTTTAATATTTTCTTTCCTACCAGTAGAAAAATTATCTAAACATATAATTTTATTTCCATTGTTTAATAAAGATTCAGTTAAATTGGAACCAATAAAACCTGCTCCACCTGTTATTAAAATTGTATAATGGGGCTTGAAACCTATTTCTGATATATTCATTAAAATATTTTAATTTTTATTTAAGCAAATATCAGGAATTCAATTTAAATTGATAGATGCTATGCTTAATTAATAAAATAGTAAACAGAAGCATTAATGGATTATTGCCTTAATTGTCAAATATAAAATCAAACAAAAGCCACTTTTAATTAAAAGTGGCTTTTGTTTGATTTTTTTCTTATTAATCTAGTTTTATTACTTTTTTTAGTAATGTTTCATTTGAATCTATTAAAGATATTTCTAAAATATATAGGCCTCCACTTAAACTCGTAATATTCAACGATTCTTCTTGCCTATGATTTATGGCAAATTCTTTTGAAATTACGAGTTTGCCATAAACGTCGAACAAATTAGCAGTAAGCGCCTGATTCATAAACTCATCCAAGGCTAGAAAAAGAGTACCATAAGTTACTGGATTAGGATAAACTGTTATCTTATCCAACGAAGGGTTTGATAAGGTTTCGTTAGGCGTTATGGTTAGGTCAAAATTGAATGAACAACCATTACCTGTGGTGAAAACATAGACGCCTTGATCATCTGTAACCGCATCGGTAATTATAAATTCCTCATTGTCAAAAGGTTTTGAATTTTGATTAGGACCTGTAATAGAGAAGCTTACCGATTCTGGTGCTAATCTTATTATAATAGTTTCGCCTTCTATTACTGTAGCCGATTGAGTACTTACGAATTCAGAAGATTCATTAGAGCTATATTGTAGTTCATAATTCAATGAACTACAGTCGAAGGGTTGAACGTCCACAACGAGTTGTAGGCTACATCCTTCCGTGGTAGTGAACGTGTAGGTTCCCGCATCTGCTGTCTGAGCATCCGAAATATTAAGGATATCGTTGTTCAAAGGTTTGTCGTTTCCGTTAGGCCCGTTTACCGAAAATGCCGTACCGATCGGTAAAATACCTAGGTCAATAGCATCCCCTTCGGTGATCGTTACCTGTGCCTGTCCGGTCACTGCCGTTGCCCCATTGATACTGTAACTTGTCTGCAATCCTGCGGAACTACAGTCGAAGGGTTGAACGTCCACAACGAGTTGTAGGCTACATCCTTCCG
>NZ_CAXBBZ010000018.1:0-56535 GCF_963974015.1 uncultured Maribacter sp.
TTATGCAGATGCAGCTCATGAACCAGAATGGTTTACAACTGCCCCTGCCAAAGCACTACCAAAAGCTTTAGCTAAATCTAATATATCAATTGAAGAAATTGAATTCTTTGAATTTAATGAAGCATTTTCTGTTGTTGGTCTAGCTAACATGAAATTATTAGGACTAAATGATAACAATGTTAATGTTAATGGCGGTGCGGTTTCTTTAGGTCACCCTTTAGGATGTTCAGGTGCTCGAATTCTTATTACATTAATTAATGTGTTGGAACAAAATAATGCCAAACTGGGTGCTGCTGCAATTTGCAATGGTGGCGGAGGTGCTTCAGCAATAATTATTGAAAGGATCTAGATCTAAGAGCATAAAAAAGTTGCATGCAATACGGTATTTGTCACTTAAGCATTATCCCAGTAAGAAGTACTCCCGATGAAGTTTCGGAAATGTTTACCCAACTTTTGTTTGGTGAGCACTACAAAGTATTAGAAAGTAGAAAGAACTGGTCTAAAATAAAAACTATTTACGATAAGTGCGAAGGCTGGATAATGAATAACCAGCTGACCTTTATATCTGAGGATGAGTTCAATACCATTCAAGCAGTTGAGGAATATCATTATGTAGCTGAATTAATATCATTTGTTGAAGATTCCAATAACATACTAACACCCATATTAATTGGATCAAGTATTCCCGATACCCCTTCATTATCCATTAATTTTGGTGGAGCAGTTCTTTGTTCCGTACAGCCTAAGGAGAAAATGATTAAAACGGCATTACTTTATTTAAATTCTCCAGAATTAAAAGGAGGGAAATCACCTTTTGGTATCGACAGTGCCGGTTTTGTCCAAATGGTCTACAAAATTAACGGATATCACCTTTTGCGAACTGCAGAAAGTCAATCTACGGAGGGCACTGCACTAAGTTTTGTTGAAGAAAGCGAGGCTGGTGATTTAGCCTTTTTTGATAATGCCAACGGCTCTATTGATCACGTAGGTATAATTATGGACAACAACTATGTTATTCACGTGAATGGAAAAGTTAGGATTGATCGTTTAGACCATACAGGTATTTTCAATAATGACCTCAGAACCTACACGCATCAACTCAGGGTCATTAAAAAAATAGTATAAAAAAGGCCCTAATAAAAGGGCCTTTTAAATTATGGATTAGAAAAAAATTATTCTCCTAACAACTTTTTCAATCTCATGAAGTTTTCATTATCTCCCATTGCTCCATAAATATTCTTTAGCTGGGTCATAATATTCTCATTACCCGGACTTGCTTTTAAAGCTTCTTCCAAAACATCTGCACCTTGCCTGAACAAACTATCCTTTTTCTCTTTAAGTACGTCATACTTTGCGATATCAGCTCTTGAATTACCTAAAGAATTCATTTCATCAATCAATGCGTTACCTTCATTAACATAAGTTGTAGAAAGATTCAAGTAAGCATTAGTGTACTTTGGATCAAGCTCAATAGCTTTTTTGTATGAAACTCTAGCGTCCTCATAATTATCTTGCTCCATGCTTATTACACCTACATTGTAGTGAAGATCTGGGTTATCAGGAGCCAATGCGATAGCTTCAGCCATTAATTCCTTAAACTTATCCTTATTTCCTTGATTGAAATATAAGTTAGCTTCGTTAAGAATAAGATTTACATCTTCTGGATCATTCTTCCTTGCCGCTTGGTATGCTTCCAAAGCTTTCTCGTCCTGACCTAATTGAGTATAGATCAATGCAGTATTTTTTACAATCTCTGCTTTTTTAGATGGAGTTTTCTCATCTATAGGATCTGTATAACCTCCAGATTTAACCATAAGATCACGTTGAAGCTTATCCATCTCCTCTACTTCACCTGAAGCTGCATTGGTAGCCTTATACACAACTCCTCCACCATCATACCCTATTTCTTGTAATTTATTATAGTAATCTAAAGCCATTTCATAATGGCCGCCATTTACAGCACTACCAGCTGCATAATACAAATAAGAAGTGTCTTTGGGACTAAGCGTATAACTCATATAAAGTTTTTCCGCAGCTTCTTTAAACTTTTTATTTCCATTATCACTAACTGCAGAATTTACAAGATCGGCTGTTAAAGCTGCCATATATTGATTGGTTTCACCAGTATATTTTTGCTTACCTGATTTTTCTTCAATCTCAATAACTTTCTTAAAGGATGTTGCAGATTTCTCGAAAGCATCATTATTTCCTTTTTTAGCCAAATCACTGTAAATCTTACCTTTTGTAAAATAATACTGCGCTTGTATTTTTTCATCTGCGGATGCAATAGTACCAGAAGCCGCTTCGATAGCTGTTTGGGCTGCTGCTGCATCCCCTTCCTTCAATGCTTTTTCAGCATCTTTTATTTCATTCTTTTGTGCAAAACCGACCATTGTAAATGTCAATGCCGCGACAAGTAAAAACCTATTTTTCATTTTTAATATAATTAATTATTAGTGTTTAAAATTTAGATGATTATTCTTCTGAATCATCTGGCTCATCAGTATCAATCTCCGTGCCATTTTCAGTATCTACATCAATATCAAGTATTTCCGATTCTTCCAAGTCATCTTCATCTTTCATAACCTTAGCAACAGCGGCAATGGAATCATTACCTTTAATGTTAATTAATCTAACACCTTGAGTTGCTCTACCCATTACACGTAAATCTTCTACGCTCATACGTATTGCAATTCCAGATTTATTGATAATCATCAGATCATCTGAATCGGTAACGTTTTTAATAGCTACAAGTCCGCCAGTTTTATCCGTTACACTGATAGTCTTGACACCTTTACCTCCTCTATTGGTAACTCTATAATCTTCTATGCTTGAACGTTTACCATAACCTTTTTCAGATACTACCAAAATTTCATCCTCAAAATTATGAACAGAAACCATACCAATAACCTCATCCTCTTCATTAGCTAAGGTTATACCTCGAACCCCAGATGCATTACGACCCATTGGTCTAGTTTTACTTTCTTCAAAGCGTATTGCCTTACCAGATTTAAGACCTAAGAATATCTGACTTGTTCCTGTTGTCAATTTGGCTTCTAATAACTCATCACCATCACGAATGGTAATGGCATTGATCCCATTTTGACGCGGTCTAGAATATTGCTCCAAAGATGTCTTTTTAACAACACCTTTTTTGGTCGCCATAATCACATAGTGACCATTTACATATTCTTCATCCTTTAAATCTTGTGTACAAATAAATGCTTTTACGCAATCGTCTTGCTCAATATTAATCAGATTCTGGATAGCTCTACCCTTTGATGTTCTACTTCCTTCTGGAATTTCAAAAACTCGCATCCAGAAACATTTTCCTTTTTGAGTAAAGAATAACATGTACTGATGGTTGGTCCCTACGAATAGATGCTCTAAAAAATCTTCATTTCTTGTTGATGAAGCTTTTTGACCTACTCCGCCCCTATTCTGAGTTTTGTATTCCGTCAACGGTGTTCTTTTGATATAACCTGCGTGAGAAATAGTTATAACTACTTGCTCATCAGGTATCATATCCTCCATACTAAGGTCTCCCCCTGCAAAATTAATTACAGACCTTCTCTCATCGCCATACTTATCCTTTATCTCTTGCAACTCATCTTTAATGATTTGCATTCTACGTTCCTTTTTATCAAGAATATCCTTCAAATCTGTAATTAGAAGCATTATCTCATCATATTCAGTTCTAAGCTTATCTTGCTCTAGACCGGTAAGCTGACGTAATCGCATCTCTACAATCGCCTTCGCCTGAATCTCGCTTAGCTTAAAGCGCTCAATCAAGTTTGCTCGAGCTTCATCGGCATTGCCTGAAGCTCTGATAATTGCTATAACCTCATCAATATTATCTGAAGCGATAATCAAACCTTCTAAAATATGAGCGCGATCCTCTGCTTTTTTCAATTCAAACTGTGTTCGTCTAACCACCACCTCATGGCGATGCTCTACGAAATAATGAATCATTTCCTTTACGTTCAACAATCGTGGCCTACCATTAACAAGGGCTATATTATTAACGCTAAAGGATGTTTGTAATGCTGTATATTTATACAACATGTTTAATACAATATTAGGTATTGCATCTCTTTTTAAGATGTACACGATTCGCATACCATTACGGTCAGACTCGTCCCTAATATTTGAAATACCTTCAATTTTCTTATCATTTACAAGATCGGCCGTTTTCTTAATCATGTCCGCCTTGTTCACTTGGTAAGGAATTTCATGAACAATGATACATTCTCTACCTTGAACCTCTTCAAAAGTTGCCTTGGCACGCATCATTACACGACCTCTACCTGTATGAAAAGCTTCCTTTACGCCATCATACCCGTAAATAATACCACCTGTTGGAAAATCAGGAGCTTTTATATGAGTTATCAACTCATCAATTTCAATGTCATTATTATCGATATACGCAACCGTGCCGTCAATTACTTCTGCAAGATTATGCGGAGGCATATTGGTAGCCATACCTACCGCTATACCAGATGCGCCATTAACCAAAAGGCTAGGCACCCTAGTAGGAAGTACGGTAGGTTCTTTCAACGAATCATCAAAATTCAATTGATAATCCACTGTCTCCTTTTCTATATCTATAAGCATATCATCTGCTATCTTACGCATACGGGCTTCCGTATAACGCATCGCTGCAGGACTATCACCATCTATAGACCCAAAGTTACCTTGACCGTCTACAAGCATATAACGAAGGCTCCATTCTTGAGCCATACGAACCATTGCATCATATACTGAGGTATCACCGTGTGGGTGATACTTACCAAGTACCTCCCCGACAATACGGGCAGATTTTTTATGTGAGCTATTACTTCTAACCCCTAATTCATGCATTCCAAACAAAACCCTTCTGTGCACTGGTTTCAAACCATCCCTGACATCTGGCAGAGCTCGTGACACAATGACCGACATCGAATAATCGATGTAAGCAGATTTCATTTCATCTTCAATATTAATTGGTATCAATTTTTCACCGTCAGCCATTTAAAATCTTCTGTTTTTTAATTAGTAAAAAAGCATGCCAATATACTTAAATCCTAGGCGTTTCAAGAATAAGTGGATTTAATAATATGAAATTTTATTAACAGTTGCTTTTAAGATGTTAATTTTAAAGATATGCGCTCATTTTTAGGTATTGAGACACACATTTTTCAGGTTTTACAATAACTTTAACGATTATAGGTACGGTATTTGCCATTGATTGGATGAGATTTAGTAATTTTATAGTAGATAATATAGTATATGGATGATAATTTTTCCCCAAGAGTAAAGGATGTAATTGCTTATAGCAAGGAGGAAGCATTGCGACTTGGTCACGATTTTATCGGTACCGAGCACTTAATGTTAGGGCTCCTTAGAGATGGAAACGGGAAGGCTATTAGCATTTTAGATGCTTTAGAAGTTGATTTGGAGCACTTACGAAGAAAGGTTGAAATTCTTAGCCCTTCGAATCCAAACGCTAACGGTGTTCAAAAGGACAAAAAGAACTTACATTTAACAAGACAAGCCGAACGTGCGTTAAAAACAACTTTTTTAGAAGCCAAACTTTTTCAGAGCTCTTCGATAAATACAGCTCACCTTTTACTTTGTATTTTAAGAAACGAAAACGACCCTACTACAAAACTTTTACATAAGTTAAAAGTTGATTATGATAGCGTTAAGGAACAGTTCAAATTTATGATAACAAGTGACGACGATATGGTAGATGGCCCAACGGCCGAATCTTTTCCAAGTGATTCTGATGAAACATCCGAAGGTAAAGAAAGTACCTTTGGCGCTACCTCAGGCCAAAAAGGAACCAAGAAATCTAAAACTCCCGTACTGGATAATTTCGGAAGAGATCTTACCCAAATGGCAGAAGAAAATAAATTAGATCCTGTTGTTGGTCGCGAGAAAGAAATTGAGCGAGTTTCTCAGATTCTTAGTCGTAGAAAAAAGAACAACCCGTTATTGATAGGTGAACCCGGAGTTGGTAAAAGTGCTATTGCTGAAGGGCTTGCACTACGAATAATCAATAAAAAAGTTTCAAGAATTCTTTATAACAAAAGAGTTGTTACTCTTGATTTAGCGTCTTTAGTTGCAGGCACTAAGTATCGTGGTCAGTTTGAAGAACGCATGAAAGCTGTTATGAATGAACTTGAAAAAAATGACGATGTTATATTGTTCATTGATGAAATTCATACCATAGTCGGTGCAGGTGGTGCGACAGGAAGTTTAGATGCTTCGAACATGTTCAAACCCGCATTGGCAAGAGGTGAAATTCAATGTATCGGTGCAACTACCTTAGACGAGTATAGACAATATATAGAAAAAGATGGTGCATTAGAAAGACGTTTTCAAAAAGTAATCGTTGAACCCACTACAGTTGATGAAACAATTGAGATATTACATAATATTAAAGGTAAATATGAAGACCATCATAATGTAACTTATACCGATGAAGCAATCGAAGCATGTGTCAAGTTGACCAATAGATACATGACAGATCGCTTTTTACCCGACAAGGCTATAGATGCCCTTGATGAGGCAGGTTCACGTGTACACATTGTAAATATGGACGTTCCAAAACAAATTCTTGAATTGGAAAAGAAATTGGAAGATGTACGTGAGCTAAAAAATAGTGTAGTCAAAAAACAAAAGTATGAAGAGGCTGCAAAATTACGCGACGATGAAAAAAGCCTAGAAAAAGAGCTTGCCATCGCTCAAGAACGTTGGGAAAATGACAGTAAACTGAATAAAGAAACAGTAAGTGAAGATAACGTCGCTGATGTTGTTTCAATGATGAGCGGCATACCTGTTAACAGGATTGCTCAAACAGAGAGTAACAAATTAGCTGGTTTACCAGACCTTATTAAGGCTAACGTAATAGGTCAAGACGAAGCTGTTGCAAAAGTGTCTAAAGCTATACAACGTAATAGAGCTGGACTTAAAGATCCAAATAAGCCTATCGGTTCATTTATATTTTTAGGACAAACAGGAGTTGGTAAAACTCAGTTAGCCAAAGTATTGGCCAAAGAACTTTTTGATTCAGAAGATGCACTTATACGTATCGATATGAGTGAGTACATGGAGAAATTTGCCATATCAAGATTGGTTGGGGCACCTCCAGGATACGTAGGTTACGAAGAAGGTGGTCAATTGACTGAAAAAGTAAGAAGAAAGCCATATTCAGTAATCTTATTAGATGAAGTCGAAAAAGCGCATCCAGATGTGTTCAATATGCTTTTACAAGTATTGGACGATGGTTATTTAACAGATAGTCTTGGTCGTAAAATCGATTTTAGAAATACTATTATCATAATGACATCAAATATTGGTGCTAGACAATTGAAAGACTTTGGTCAAGGTGTTGGTTTTGGTACAGCGGCTAAAAAATCTCAAGAAGATTCACACCAAAAAGGAGTTATTGAAAATGCACTTAAAAAAGCATTCGCTCCAGAATTTTTGAATAGAATTGACGATGTAATTGTTTTTAATGCTTTAGAGAGAGAACATATTCACCAAATTATTGATATTGAACTTGCTAAACTGTTTAAAAGAATTAAAGATATAGGCTATCATTTAAATCTTTCAGACAGCGCAAAAGATTATATCGCGGAGAAAGGTTTCGATAAGCAATATGGTGCTAGGCCTCTTAAAAGGGCTATTCAAAAGTATATCGAAGATGCTTTAGCAGAAGAAATTGTGAATTCTAAACTTAAGGAAGGAGATACTATATTTATCGATCTTGATAAAAAGAGAGAAGAATTGACTATTAAAATTGAAAAAGCTGAAGAAGAAACACCTAAAACGTAGTTACATTCAAACTATAATTTATATTAAAAAGGAGTCCTAAGTCGGGCTCCTTTTTTCGTACAATGACTTTTTAATTGTAAGAAATCAAATACAGGGAACACCAGCCATACGCAGTACGAACGATATTTACGCGTTTAAACTAATAATTTATCCGAAAATTAAAGTTCAATTTACTTTCGCTTCAGACACACTATATTAATACGAACAGAATGAAAATTGGATCCTCTAAAAAGAAGAAGGTAATCGTACGGGAGTACGAGTTAGAAGTAGGAAAAATTCAAGTATTTGAAAATTACATGGTATCCATTTTTGATGAAGGAGCTACCCTAACCCTTGAAAGGGCATATCAGATAATTGGAATATCGGAAATTCATTTTAGGGATAAGAATTTCGGATTCATAAGTCTTCGTAAAAATTCATTCGCAATTGACCCAACCATCTATAATTATCTGAAACAACTAGACAACCTTAAAGCATTTGCTATTGTTTCGGTCAAAGAAATAGACATGCATAACTTTAAGATTGAAAAAATGTTTTACAAAAAGCCAATGAAGTTTTTTATAGAATATGACAATGCTCTCAAGTGGGTGAAAAGGAGAGTTAATTCTTAATATTTTTTACGATTTTAAATAGAATTGAAATATATTATTGTTCTTTCGATTCTTCCGCTACAGGGTGTTCAGGTATTTTAAATAAATTAAGATAAGCACTTCCTATACTTTCTATAAGGCTAGACGCCACTAAAGATTGGTAGCCAGTACTTTCTACAGCTATATCGCCAGCTTTACCATGTAGGTAAACTCCAAATATAGCAGCATTCAATGCCGAGTATCCTTGAGCTCGCAATCCGGTTATTATTCCAGTCAACACATCTCCACTGCCAGCGGTTGCCATACCTGGATTGCCTGTGGTATTTACGTAGCCTTTATCATTCTGCACAACTATAGTATGTGCTCCTTTTATTACTACGATACACTTAAACTTCTTGGTAAATTTCTTTACCTTATCCAACTTTTCAAAATCATCTTTCCAAGTTCCTATCAATCTTTCCAACTCTTTGGGGTGAGGAGTTAAAATGGTATTTTCAGGAATATTCTTTAACAATGATTTGTTTTTCGAAAGAATATTTAGAGCATCGGCATCAAGTACCAATGGCTTTTTATTCCTATTTAAAAATTCAGTAAAACCAGTAACAGTTTTATCACTCGTACCCATCCCAACTCCTATTCCTACCACGGTAGGCTCCAGATCAAATTCTATGTTCTCAAGCATATCTACATTAATATCTGTCAATACCATGACTTCTGGCAAAGAAGTCTGCAGAATAGAATACCCTATTTTTGGCACATAGGCTGTCACCAAACCGCTACCTGCATGTAGTGCTGCATTCGCTGCCAAACAAACAGCACCTATTTTACCATAACTACCTCCAATTATTAGCGCGTGCCCATATGTACCTTTGTGAGCATACTTTTCACGGGGTTTATAAACACTCAATGCTTCATTATTCCCGGTTAACTCATAGTCAGTTTCAGTAGCCATTAAGTATTCAGCATCCAGACCAATATCCAATACCTCCCATTGTTCTATAAACGGCCCAGTTTGAGGTAAAAAGAAAACCAATTTAGGTGCTTGAAAACTTAGCACAAAATTGGATTTTATAATAGCTTCCAAATTTTCTGGACCTTGGTCGGTAAACAAACCTGACGGAATATCAATAGATAAAATAAAAGCCTCAGATTTATTTAAATGTTGAATAATTTCAGCAACCCAATCATCTGGCGTTCTATTCAATCCTATTCCAAAAATACCATCAACTATAATGTCATCCTTTCCTATTTTAGGAAGCTCATCATCAGAACTCATGAAACTTGGCCAACATTTTCTTGTTTTTAATCTTTCTAGATTAATTAAAAAATCTTTAGAACGTTTTTCGCTATAATTAATAACATAAACTGATATATTATAACCATGATCTAATAGATGGCGAGCTAGTGCTATTCCATCACCCCCATTGTTTCCTATACCACAGAATAAATGAATTTTTACCGGTGCACCTTGCATACGAAAATGAATCCAATTAAATAACTGTAATGCAGCGCGTTCCATTAATTCATCACTAGTTATTTCTTCTTTTTTAATAGAAATCTGATCTGCTTTATAAATCTGTTTTGCACTATATAATTTCATTCTTAATTTATTTTACTGCTAAAAATTAACGATTCCGCAAAAAATTGTGGAATCATTTGATAGGGATATCAAATGTACTACTTTTGGTTCTCAACCATTAGTATTATGGACTGCGATAAGACAGGCATAAATTTCGATATCACATCACTTACCAAATTTAATGGTACTACACTCACATGGTTCACCCCTTGGGGGTCATAACGATATTTCTCCGTTTCTGTGTTTAATTACACCATTTCTTAAATTAAAAGTCAATATTACAATAACATGAAAGTTCTAAAATTTGGTGGTTCATCTGTAGCCAAACCTGAAAATATAGTTAAGATTAAAAATATTATTTCTTCCTATCAAGACCAAATAGTATTGGTGGTCTCTGCTCTTGGTGGAGTAACCGATTTATTGTTGAAGGCTGGCACAATGGCTTCTTCACAAGATCAATCTTATAAAAATGTACTTACATCTATCGAGGAAAGACATCTTGCAACAATTAAAGAATTACTACCTGTTACAGCGCAAAGCAAGGTGCTTAGCAAAGTAAAAAGTGAGTTCAATGTTTTAGAAACATTATTAGAAGGCGCTTATTTCATTGGTGAAATAACCCCTAAACTTTCCGATAAAATTGTAAGTTATGGAGAATTACTTTCATCTTATATTATCAGTGAATACCTAATTACTGAAAATTTAGATGCTGAATTTAAAGATAGTAGAGACCTTATTATCACGCACAAATTAAACGGTAAGAATATGGTGAATTTCACCAAAACCAATGCCAATTGTGCCAGCTATTTTAATTCAACGCATAAGAAAATTATTGTTTGCCCTGGTTTTATAGCTACATCAGAAGAAGGTGTTTCTACTACTTTAGGTAGAGGAGGTTCAGATTATACTGCAGCGATTTACGCCGCTGCCATCGATGCTGAAATTTTAGAAATTTGGACAGATGTGAGCGGCATGTATACTGCCAATCCGAAAATGGTAAAACAAGCCAAAGCAATACCTCATATATCATATGAGGAAGCTATGGAATTGTCTCATTTTGGAGCAAAAGTGCTTTACCCTCCCACCATTCAACCAGTATTATCAAAAGGAATTTCGATAATAATAAAAAATACATTTAGTCCTGATGAAGCAGGAACATTAATCACTAAATCTAAAAACGAAAAAGGTAAAACCGTAAGAGGTATAAGTCATATAGGAAATATTGCCTTGTTGTCACTAGAAGGCCCTGGTATGGTAGGCATACCTGGTATATCAAAACGTTTTTTCGAAGTGTTATCGCAAGCAGATATTAGTGTCGTACTTATTACTCAAGCTTCTTCCGAACATTCTATTTGCGTAGGTATTTCTGCAGATGATGTAGAAAAAGCGGTAAGTATTGTCAACGAAGCTTTTGAGTATGAAATTGAAAGGGGGCGTATAAAACAAGTCATTCCTGAAAAGGATTTAGCTATTGTAGCACTAGTTGGTGATAATATGAAAAGTCATCAAGGACTAAGTGGTAAAATGTTCAGTACCCTAGGAAAAAACAATGTGAACATTCGAGTAATTGCACAGGGAGCTTCAGAAAGAAATATTTCTTGTATCATCGACGAGAAAGATGTTAAAAAAGCCTTGAATGCATTGCATGAAGAATTCTTCGAAGAAAATATAAAGCAACTAAACCTATTTGTAATGGGTGTTGGTAATGTTGGCGCAAAATTCTTGGAACAAATAAAGGAGCAACGTAAATTCTTAAAAGAGAATTTAAAATTAAACATTAGAGTTATTGGCATGTCGAATTCTCGTACAATGGTTTTTGATGAGAAAGGAATAGATCTAAATGATTGGCAATCGAAATTAGCCCAAGGAGAGAAAGCAGATAAAGCTAAATTTTTAGAATTGGTCAACACTTTAAATTTTAGAAATAGCATTTTTGTAGATAATACTGCCAGTGAAGAAGTTTCTAATACATATAGTGAGTATTTAGGCAATAGCATATCAGTCGTTACATGTAACAAGATTGCTTGCTCCTCGGCATATGAAAATTATTCAAATCTAAAATCATTGGCAAGAACCTATAATGCGCCATTTTTATTTGAAACTAATGTGGGAGCTGGCTTGCCTATTATCGATACTTTAAAACATTTAATAGCATCTGGTGATAAGGTTCTAAAGATTCAGGCGGTACTATCCGGTAGCTTGAATTTTGTTTTTAATAATTTTAATGAGAACACCACCTTTCATGATGTTGTAAAACAGGCCCAAGAAGAAGGCTATACCGAACCAGACCCTAAAATAGATTTAAGTGGTGTTGATGTAATGCGGAAAATATTGATTTTAGCAAGGGAAAGCGGTGATCAATTGGAAATAAGCGACATCAAAAATAATCCATTTCTACCTGAAGAGAGTTTAACTACTAACAATAATGAAGATTTTTTCACCTCTTTGATAAAAAATGAATCCCATTTTCAATCTTTATTTTCAAGTGCTAAAAAGGCAAATAGCAAATTAAAATATGTAGCTCAGTTCGATGAAGGCCAGGCAAGCGTAGGTTTACAAGAAATACCAAAAGGGCATGACTTTTACAACCTTGAAGGCAGTGATAACATAGTGCTTTTTTATACTAAACGGTACCCACAACAACCTTTAATCATCAAAGGTGCTGGTGCAGGATCTGCTGTCACAGCTTCCGGGATATTCGCAGATATTATTAGAATAGGTAACTTTTAAGATAAAAAAACACTTTACAAAATGAACCAAAACGAAATAAAGGTTTTTTGCCCTGCAACGGTAGCGAATATTTCATGTGGCTTCGATGTTCTTGGTGTTGCCTTAGATTTGGTCGGTGATGAAATGGTTGTTAGAAAAGTTCCGCAAAAAGGAATTAAAATCACCAAAATTACAGGACAAGATTTACCTAAAGAAACATTGAACAATGTAGCAGGTGTTGCTGGTAATGCTTTTCTATTGGCTGCTGATTACGATGGCGGGTTTGAAATTGAAATCAATAAAAAAATAAAGCCTGGCAGCGGAATTGGCAGCAGTGCAGCTAGTTCTACTGGTGCAGTTTGGGCCATGAATCATCTTCTAGGTAATCCATTCACAAAAACCGAATTAGTGAAATTTGCTATGGAAGGCGAACGGTTGGCAAGTGGTGTTGCCCATGCTGATAATGTAGCTCCTGCCCTATTTGGTGGCTTCACTCTTGTACGTAGTTATAATCCATTGGATATTGTAACCATACCGGCTCCATTTGAATTGTATGTTACAATTATACATCCGCAGATCGAAATAAAAACTTCCGATTCTCGAAAAATATTAAAAACGACCATTTCAATGGAAACAGGAATAAAACAATGGGGAAATGTTGGCGGACTTGTAGCTGGTTTGTTCAAGGATGATTACGAATTGATCGGCCGTTCATTAGAAGACCATATCGTAGAACCAATTCGCTCTATTTTGATACCCGGTTTTGATGAAGTTAAAAAAGTATCCTTAGAAGCAGGTGCTTTAGGGTCAGGTATTTCAGGGTCAGGACCATCAATTTTTGCTTTTAGCAAAGGAGAAGAAACTGCTTTAAAGGTTGGGGAAATGATAAAATCGGTCTACGAAAAAATTGGCATTGCTTATGAAATACATGTTTCCAAAGTTAATATGGAAGGAGTAAAACTTTTATAATTTTAGAAATATCACATTAACAACTGATAAATACATTCGACTTGAAATTCTATAGTTTAAATAATAAAGCACCCGAAGTTTCTTTTGATAAAGCGGTAATTAACGGAATTGCGCCTGACAAAGGATTGTACTTTCCACAAGAAATTAAACCGTTACCTAGTTCTTTTTTTGAGGAAATTGAAAAGAAATCCAACGAGGAAATCGCCTTTACGGCAATTCGACAATTCGTAGAAGGAACTTTACCCGATAATGTCTTAAAAGATATTTTGAAAGAGGTGTTGGATTTTGATTTTCCGGTTGTGACGATAACACCTAACATTGGTACATTAGAACTTTTTCATGGTCCTACAATGGCTTTTAAAGATGTTGGCGCCCGCTTTATGGCACAATGTTTAGGTTATTTTTCGAGGTCCAATAAACAAGAAGTAACCGTATTGGTTGCTACTTCTGGCGATACCGGTGGTGCCGTTGCCAATGGCTTTCTTGGTGTTGAGGGCGTTAAGGTCGTGATTCTTTATCCGAGTGGTAAAGTTAGCGATATACAAGAACGCCAATTAACAACACTAGGTCAAAATATAACGGCCTTAGAGGTTGACGGTACCTTTGATGATTGTCAAGCCATGGTTAAAAATGCCTTCTTGGATAAGGATTTGTTGACACACATGAAATTAACATCGGCCAACTCAATTAATGTTGCACGATGGTTACCTCAGCTTTTTTACTTCCTTTTCGCCTATAAACAAGTAAAAACTAAAGGAAAAGAAATTATTTTTTCTGTGCCTTCTGGTAATTTCGGAAATATCTGTGCGGGTTTGGTTGCGCAACGTTTAGGTATGCCGGTGAACCACTTTATTGCGGCTACAAATGTAAATGACACGGTACCTCAGTTCATGTCAACAAAAGAGTATACCCCAAAACCATCCACAGCGACCATATCAAATGCAATGGATGTTGGTGACCCAAGTAACTTCATTCGTATTCGACATTTGTTTCAAGATGATTTCGAAGCTTTGAAAAAAAACCTTTCCTCCTACTCTTTCAATGATGAACGAACAAAGGAAGCTTTAAAAGAAATTTATAATATCAATGGATATATCGCTGACCCACATGGTGCTGTAGGTTACCTTGGACTAAAAAAATATCAAGAACTTCATCCAAATATATATGGTATATTCTTAGAAACGGCTCACCCCGTAAAATTCTTGGATATCGTGGAAGAAACATTGTCCGAAAAATTAGAAATTCCTTCACAAATACAAAAGGTGATGGGCAAAACCAAAGTATCATCTAAGATTTCTACCTACGAGAATCTCAAAGAATTTCTTATGACTTCTTGATTAGCGGATATAGTTTACAATATTTTCCTAAATAGCTGTTCTATCAGAATTGCTTCTATTTATTTTCGATAAATTTGTATCGCCGATAAATAAAAGAAGATGAAAAATACTGCGCTTACCAAAACACATGAATCGCTTGGTGCCAAAATGGTTCCATTTGCCGGATATAATATGCCAGTTTCGTACGAAGGAGTGAATGCTGAACATGAAACGGTACGCAAAGGTGTTGGCGTATTTGATGTATCTCACATGGGAGAATTTTTAATTTCTGGTCCAAATGCTTTAGGCTTGATACAAAAAGTAACTTCTAACGATGCATCTAAATTGACCATTGGAAGGGCACAGTATAGTTGTTTACCAAATGAGACCGGTGGTATAGTTGATGATTTAATTGTTTATCGCATCAAAGAAGAGCAATATCTATTGGTTGTAAACGCCTCTAATATTGATAAAGATTGGGCTCACATATCAAGCTATAATAATGAGTTTAAAGCGGATATGAAAAATATATCCGAAGGCTATTCCCTATTAGCTATTCAAGGCCCTAAAGCGGTTGAAGCTATGCAGCAGTTGACCTCCATAGATTTATCAGCTATAAAATTTTATCATTTCGAAGTAGCGGATTTTGCCAGTATTGAACATGTTATTATTTCTGCAACAGGATATACGGGTTCTGGCGGATTTGAAATTTATTGCAAGAATGAAGATGTAAAACAAATTTGGGATAAAGTATTTGAAGCTGGAGCAGATTTTGGAATAAAACCAATCGGATTGGCAGCAAGGGATACTTTACGACTAGAAATGGGATATTGCCTTTATGGGAATGATATAGATGATACGACTTCACCTTTTGAAGCAGGATTAGGGTGGATAACAAAATTCACCAAAGATTTCGTCAATTCTGAAGCGCTTGAAAAGGAAAAAAAACATGGCCCAGAACGTAAATTGGTAGCCTTTGAGTTAGATGAACGTGGAATTCCTAGACATGGTTATGATATAGTTGATGGATACGGTAAAACCATAGGCATTGTCACTTCGGGTACTATGTCACCATCAATGGGAACCGGTATTGGTCTGGGCTACGTACCTCCAATTTTTTCTGAAATCGGAAGTAAAATTCAAATTCAAATTCGCAAGAATGCAATACCGGCTACTGTAGTTAAATTACCATTTTATAAAAATTAATGAAAGATTTTCAACGTGTTCTTGATACCATCAATGAAACAGCCCATAACGCTGTAGAAAGAGGTACCATGGCTAACTATATTCCAGAATTAGCGAAAATAGATATGCAAAAGTTCGGTATCCATTTAATAGATATTGGACAACATCACTTTTCTGCAGGCAAAAGTGCTGAACGTTTTTCAATTCAGAGTATTTCAAAAGTTTTGACACTTTCAATGGCAATTGGGCTAATTGGGGAAAATATATGGGAGCGAATAGATGTAGAACCATCAGGTGACCCATTTAATCATTTATCATTATTAGAGCTAGAGAACGGTATTCCGCGAAATCCATTAATTAATCCGGGAGCTATTGTTGTAGCTGATATATTAGTTTCACAATTGGTACACCCGAAGGAAGAATTTTTAGCTTTTGTTAGAAATATTGCAAATGATGATTCTATCGATTACGATAAAGACGTGGCCCGATCTGAAAGACGAACAGGCTTTCGAAATTACGCCGCAGCCAATCTTTTAAAATCATATGGTAATTTAAAAAATGATGTAGATATAGTTTTGGATTTTTATTTTCACCAATGCTCATTATCTATGAGCTGTGAACAATTGGCAAACACTTTTTTTATGTTTATAAATCGGGGTAATTGTAGAAGAGGCAATACCTTTCTTACTATGGGCCAAGTAAAACGTATCAATGCATTAATGCTTACTTGTGGTTTTTACGACGAGTCTGGTGAATTTGCTTTCGAAGTAGGCTTACCTGGAAAAAGTGGAGTTGGTGGTGGTATTGTTGCATTGTTGCCTAATAAATTTTGTGTTGCCACATGGTCACCAGGTCTTAATAAAAAAGGTAATTCAAAATTGGGAATGCTTGCCTTAGAAAGATTGACAACAGAAACTGAACTTTCTATTTTTTGAATTTGGATAATAATAAAATATTGATCCTTGGTGGTAGCGGCTTCATTGGCAATGCTATCTATAAAGAGCTTTGTAATTATTTTGATACCTATGGCACCTATTGTCACGCTGCAAATTCATTCTCTTCTAATAAACAATTTGTGCATTACAATTTAGAAGAAGATGATATCGTTGAGGTTTTAGAATCAGTGAAACCACAAGTGATAATTTCCGCTTTAAGAGGTAATTTTGCCGCTCTTATAATAGCTCACGAGCATATTTTGGAATATGTTATAAAACAAGATTGCAAAATCTATTTTATTTCATCGGCGAATGTTTTCGATGCCTATAGTAAATATCCATCTTATGAGATGGATAAAACGTTATCAGAAAGTATATATGGCAGACTGAAAATTAGAATTGAAAATATGCTTTTGAGATTACCAAAAGAGAAAATGGCTATCTTAAGAATTCCTATGGTATTTGGAAATAGTTCTCCAAGAGTACGGGATATGAAAAAAGCTATTATCGAAAATGAACCTGTTGAAGTATTTCCAAATTTAATTTTAAACGTAACAAATGATGATAAGATAACGCAGCAAATTCATTATCTTATAAATAGAAATAAAACAGGTATTTATCATTTGGGCAGTAATGACCTCACCCATCATGAAGATTTCATAAAGGAAGTTTTAGAACGGGTAGGTAATTTCAATCCGATATTAAAAAGGGTATATACTACCAATGAAGATCGATATTTGGCAGTACTGCCAAAAACCAATAAATTACCGAAAAATTTACAATATACATATCAGGATATTATTGATCATCATGTCCTTAATTAGCAACAATTATGAAAGAAATAGAAAAATTTACTGATCAACAAATAGCAGATTATCTTGGTCAATTAGACGGATGGGAATATGTGGATGGAGCTATAGAAACCACTTTCGAGTTTAAAGATTTTAAAGAAGCTTTTTCTGTTATGACACGAATCGCTTTTGAATGCGAAGCTCAAAACCACCACCCTGATTGGAGCAATGTATATAAAACTTTAAATATTCGTTTAAGCACCCATGATGCAAATGGGGTTACCGAGAAAGATTTTGTACTTGCACGAATAATTGAAGATATAGTAGAAAGCGAATAATAACAACCAAGTCAAATCATAAGATACTTGTGTTCAGTGAAGTAATTTAAATGATTACTGAACATCTCTTGTTTTTGTACATTTGTTTAAAATAATTTACCATGGGAAGAGCTTTTGAATTTAGGAAAGCACGTAAAATGAAAAGATGGTCAGCAATGTCCAAAGCCTTTACACGGATAGGCAAAGATATTGTAATGGCCGTAAAGGAAGGCGGACCAGATCCAGATTCCAATTCACGCCTTAGAGCGGTCATACAGAATGCCAAGTCGGTCAACATGCCTAAAGATAATGTTGAAAGAGCAATCAAAAGAGCTAGCGATAAAAGCCTAGGAGATTATAAAGAAGTACTTTTTGAAGGGTATGCACCACACGGTATTGCCGTTCTAGTTGAAACCGCAACCGACAATAATACAAGAACAGTAGCCAATGTTAGAAGTTATTTTAATAAATGTAATGGCAACTTAGGCACATCGGGTTCTGTAGAATTCATGTTCGACCATACCTGTAATTTTAGAATCCCTGCAGAAGGTTTAGATTCTGAAGAATTAGAATTAGAACTGATTGATTTTGGTGCAGAAGAGGTTTTTGTAGATGATGATGGTATTTTAATTTACGGACCATTTGAAAGTTTCGGAGCGATACAGAAAGAATTAGAAAACCGTGAGATAGAAATTCTTTCTTCTGGTTTTGAACGAATTCCACAAGTCACAAAAGCATTATCTGAAGAAGAAGCTGCCGATGTAGAAAAACTTCTTGAAAAGTTGGAAGAAGATGACGATGTGCAGAACGTTTACCATTCTATGGAAGAATAATTATTCATATTTTATTCAATAAAAAAAGGAGACCAATTGGTCTCCTTTTTTATGGTGGGCCATATAAAATTAAAGTATTAATCTGCTTTTCGCGCAACAGTCCCTTCATTCTCGATTTTTCCAAGCTGTAATTGATATAAATCAAGCATTATCATATAAAATTCTTTTATCGCTTTTCTAACTAGATGTAAATCAAAAATTTACCCAATTAAAAAAGCCACTCAAATGAGTGGCTTTTTCTATGCAATCAATGCACGTTTTAGGTTATACAATTCTCATTATTTTAAATATGGTTTCATTGAATTTCAAATTATCGGAACCATATTTGCTTCAATTATTTCCTCAGGATTTTTAAGGTTTCCGTTCCATATACAGAAGTCATTCGGATAAAGTACAAACCTCTAGGTATTTCTCCCGTATTCAAATTAATTTCATTATCCCCTTTCTTTAACGTATATGATCCAAAATCCTGAAGTTTTTGTCCAATACCATTATACAATGATAGTGTGCCATTCATATTTAATGGAGACTCTATTTTAAGATTTATATAATCCTTAAATGGTACAGGATAAGCCGTCAGCTCTAGTTTGACCGATGCCGTTTTACTAGGTACTGTCACATTCGGACAAACATCGGCATGGAGCACTACATAGAAGTTGCCCGGATTACCAACATTTACACTTTCGAACGTAAAGGTATTAAAGTCCCCTTCGACCGTATCGCTATAAGGGTACTGACCTGGAGCAGTGGTGAACCTACCATTATTATCTGTTGGTAAAATTTCAGTGCCAACATATAATTGGGCAACCGTCATTTTATACCCACTTAAGGTAGAAACGGTTACTTCTACGGTACCATCGGTATAAATGACCTCCACATTTCCTACTAGGGCACCATTAGAAATAGTACACTGACCTGCGGCCGCATATAAATCCATGTTGTAAGTTCCATTGGTAGAAGGGAATACATTTGTCCATCCCCATCGGTTACCACTTACATTGGGTATATCCAAGAAACATGTTCTAACGCTTTCATCCGTAGATCTAGCAAATGCCGTTTCACATTTGTCAATGGTTCCCGTGCCACAGTCATTATTGTTTTCAATAATGTCCCAGGTACACGTCAGTTCGTTCCAGACAGCTGTTTCTTGACATTGAGTCATTGGTATCTCCGGTTGTAAGCCCTCAATATCCCATTCGCAGGTAGCTTCGTTCCATGTTGCGGTTTCGTAGCATTTTGTCATGGGCTCCAAGGGCTTCTCACCGGTGATCTCCCAGTCGCAGATCTGATCGCTCCAGACCGCAGTTTGGTAACATAGCGTCATTGGCATCTCCGATTGTACGCCCTCAATATCCCATTCGCAGGTCGCTTCGTTCCATACCGCGGCTTCGTAGCATTCGGTCATAGGCTCCAAGGGCTTCTCACCGGTGATCTCCCAGTCGCAGATCTGATCGCTCCAGACCGCAGTTTGGTAACATAGCGTCATTGGCATCTCCGGTTGTCCATCCAAAATATCCCAAGTACAAGTAGTACCGTTCCATTCTGCTGTTTGATAACATTCCGTCATAGGCTCCAAGGGCTTCTCCCCGTTGATCTCCCAGTCGCAGATCTGATCGCTCCAGACCGCAGTTTGGTAGCATAACGTCATTGGCATCTCCGGTCGTTGACCATCTATAATGTCCCATGTGCACGTAGTACCGTTCCATTCTGCTGTTTGGTAACATTCCGTTACAGGCTGCATGGGGTGCACTCCGGAAATAATCCAACTACAGGTTTCTTGGTCCCAAACTGCAGTCTGGTAGCATTCTGTCATTGGTTCTTCATCTTTTACACAGATATCGTCATCACATGCATCTGGAATTCCATCATTGTCCATGTCCACATGATCATCGCCTTTATCACAGATATCAAAACAATCCGCTATGCCATCGCCATCTTGGTCAAAGCCTTCATCAACTTTACCATCGCCATCATTATCGACTCCATCACACACTTCTTCATTTGGTTGCGATATGGTTACACTACATTGAGAAGTAGCACCGGTGGCATCAATAATCGTTACATAATGTTTACCTGCCGACAATTGGTTATTCACTTCATTTGTTGAACCATCATCCCATTTAAAAGTGTAGGGCCTATATCCTCCGTTTCCTCTTGCACGTGCAGCTCCATCATTAGAACCATAATCACTTACATTACTTATCAAATTTGTCCAACAGTATAGTTCTTTTGCTATATTTATTTGGCAACTGGTTTCACATCCTTGAGAATCGGTAACAGTTACCGTATGAACACCATACGTTAATTTGATTGCTGTTTGAGTAGTCTCACCATTATCCCATAAATAAGTATATTGACCTGAACCACCTTTTGGATAGACAGTGGCAACTCCATCTTCGGTTACATGGTTGGTGGCTAGCTTATCTTGTTCTATAGTACTTATAAAATCACTACACTTTTCTTTGCTTGGCTCGAATATTGTAACGCTACATTGCGATGTGGCTCCGGAAGCATCCGTAATAGTCACATAATGGGTTCCCGCTGTCAGTGAATTATTTACTTCATCTGTTGAACCATCGTCCCATTTAAAAGTATAAGGCCTGTATCCCCCATTTCCTTTTACACTTGCAGCCCCGTCATTTCCACCGGCGACACTAACATTATTGATTAAATTGGTCCAACAATACAGTTCCTTGGCTATATCTATCTGACACTTGGTCTCACAGCCATTGGAGTCCGTCACCGTTACACTGTGAATACCATAAGTTAATGTAGTCGCCGTTTGTGTGGTCTCCCCGTTGTCCCACAGATAGGTATATTGGATAGTACCGCCAGTTGGGTGTACCGTTGCCACACCGTCCTCTGTTAAGTGGTTGGTTGCAAGTTCGTTCTGCTCTATGCTGCAAGTCATTTGTTGGTTACTTAATACAGTAAAAGCCTCTGAAGTAGTTTCACAGCTAAATTCGTTGGTGACGGTAACAGTATAAATACCACTCAGAGCTGTAATGGTCTGGGTAGTTTGCCCACCCGGTGACCACAGATAACTGGCAAAGCCTGCCCCGGCATCCAACACTACACCGTTACCATCGTGGCAATAGCTATCTTTTCCGGTAATCTCGACTATTGGTTTTGCGTTCACCGTTAAGGTGGCCGCTTCACTGGTTGCTGTACAATCATCTCTATTATCGTTTGGAGTATTGTTATCTGAAGTAACAATGACACGGTATTGGTTACCGTCCCCTCCTATTTCCATATATGCGAAGTTCAATTGTGAATTGGCGCTCGGTGCTCCCAAGTCCTCAAAACCGGTGCCGGTATCCACTTGCCATTGATAGGATAGGGTACCTGTGCCCGTGGCCCCTACGTCAAAACTTAAAGGGTCGCCAGCGCAAATTATCACACTATCCGGTTGGTTGCCAATAGAAACCGAGCAAGGTTCTACGTATGTGTTTATAAATTTTATTGAAACATTGTCTCCGGAAGCTACGTTAACCTGTATTTCATTGTTCGTTTTTAGACTTATTGTAGACGTACCTTTCTCAGAATTAAATTGAATATCGCTTATGGAATATTTATCAGGTAAATTTTCTTCCCTAACTTGTATCAAGAAAGCGCCACTAAAAGAAAATGACCCTCCTTCTTGTTCAGGAGAATTAATACCAGATTCACTTAAGTAAAAATTACCAAGCTCATTAGATATCGAGGTATTGTAAAAGAAATAAAACTGGTCATCAGGATTTGAACCTATACCTATTACATCTTTTGTAACTATTACTCTTGATAATGGATCAACCTTAATGGTTTGTTCACAAGAAGAAGACATTAAATTTTCATCCGTGGCCGTCCAAGTTCTGGTTATTGTACCATCAGCGGACACACTATCGGAAAAACCAATGATGACATTGCCAGCTCCACCAGTTGCTGTAGCAGCGCCTGTATCAGCTGGTGCTGTTGATTCTCCCTCTTTAATGGTAATGTCATCTGGGCAGGTAATCACAGGAGGTGTAGGACAATTAAATTGACTTTTATCAACTACAACATATGTTTCGCAGTAGTCGCTATTTCCATTCACATCTTCTGCCCATATTCTGATTATAGTAGTTTCATTATCATCACAGTTTAAGGACAGACTAGATAATCTAACATCAGTATTTGAATTATCAGTTGCACGAGAAATCGTGTAGGTTATATCTCCACAAGGATCGGTAATAGGTGAAGCAATAAAATCTGTTGCAGCAATTGTTTGAAGACCGGTCGTGGCATCCAAAGTTACTGTTAGACCATTGATACAAATTGGTGCGGGTGCCTTTTCATCGTTTACCGTTACCATAAATTTACATTCAACTTTGTTACCTGCGGCGTCCGTTGCCGTATAAACAACCTCTGTGATACCAAAAGGAAACAGGTCGCCCGGCTTATAATTGGATGTCAAAGTCAACCCAGGAAGATTATCTGTTGCCGTTGGTGGCACCCAATCTGGAATACCTCCACATTCAGCACTCAAAAAGGAATCAAATTCAAAAGATTCAGGGCAAGCAGATATAACCGGTGGGGTATTGTCTATTGGGTTAACAACAACCTCAAAAGAGCAGCTGAATGATCCACTGGTCATGGTAACCGTTGTGGTACCCACCCCTAGGGCAGTACCTGGAGCAGGAGATTGTTCTAGTTCAGCTAGGATTGCCAGAGCAGCCAAGCCACCCGAACCACCGAAGCCGCCGCCGCCGTCAACCCCTGTACCGCCAGCTGCAAAGTTGATCGTTACCAAAGAGGTATAATCGGGTAATATGGCCGTACCGCTTCCATCAGCTGAAAGATTTTGGTCCTCGGGACAGTTAAGACCATTAATAGTACTTGAATTTACTGTTGGAGTTCCAAAACTAACATCTACCGTACCCGGATACACATTGTCATTATTGCTTACCCAATTGGACAGGTTATGCACAATGGCCCTAATTTCTTCTGGTGTTCCAGCCAACGGACAAGTAGCGGTTGCACAGCTAAATTGAAAATTGTCTTGCTCCACACCTCCTGGACCCGAAAGCCGAATGGCGGTATCACCGTTTGTTAAGGCATCTGGCAGTGCCGAAGTGGTATTGCCGGTTGCGGCGCCATCCCAATTGGCATCGTCCGTTGTACCCGTTACCACATTGAAATGCAGCCCTGCAATAAATGTGGGGCTGGCTATACTACCTTGAATGGCAAATAATTGATCCCCCAAGACTGTAAAGGCTGCTGCTGTTGGAGATAAATTACTAAAATCCAAAACAACTACTTCCCCTACACTTAAAGCAGTACTAGCGGTCCAAGTGAAATCACCGTCACCAACTGCTTCAAAAAAACCAGTACCATCATTCCAACCTCTATCCGTAAAAGTAATGGTCGTATTGGCTTCTATATCTTTTAATAAAACAAAGGCAAAATTATCATCCGGATCTGAAACGCCATCAGTGTTCACCCCAATAAAGGCAATATCTCCTGCCGTTAAAGAGGTTTGTGCGAATGCTAGGGACGTTGAAATCAACAAAACCCATAAAAGAGTAATTTTTTTCATATAGTTTGTTTTTGTTTATGGGGGAGTTATTTTTTTAGTTTCTAGAAGGATAAATGCCCTGTAATGCGATAATAAAATTCACACATTGATACGGTTGCATATTATTTATAGGTTGGCTGCTACCCGTGTTGGTTGTTGTAAAAGGTGCCATGTTGATACCGGCATCTGGTGCCGAACCAAAACCATTAAAACCAGCTCCGGCGATCACATGACCGTTAGGAGTTTCGGTATTTGCCTCTTCCTTTGCCGGTAAACTTGCCGTATGGTTATGAGAAGGAATTTGGTTGACATTTAACGTATTTTGTTCCGTTCCACTTTTCTGACCCAAAGGCCTTGGTGTAAGGCCTGGACCATTCCCTGAATGCATCGGCACCCTGCCACGTAAATCAGGTAGACCAAAGGTAGTTCTGCCATCACCGCCATAGATGGTGCCTATAATTGAGAATAGCGCATCATTCTGTGAAATGGACAAAAGTTGTCCATCACATAAAGCCCAACCCCTGGGTGCAAAATTTCCGCCGAACATAATGATCTGCCCTATAAATGGTTCCATAGTTTTAAAGTTGTTGGTTTTTACTGTTAACTCCTAGAAGGAAAAATTCCTTGAAGCGCAATAATAAAATTGACACATTGATACGGCTGCATATTATTTAAAGATTGGTTGCCACCCGTGTTGCCCGTTGTAAAAGGTGCCATGTTGATACCGTTATCTGGTGCCGTACCAAAACCATCAAAACCAGCGCCTGCAATTACATGACCGTTAGGAGTTTCGGTATTTGCCTCTTCCTTTGCCGGTAAACTTGCCGTATGATTGTGAGAAGGCAGTTGGTTCACATTTAACGTATTCGTTTCCGCTCCAGATTTTTGACCTAAAGGTCTTGGAGTTAAACCAGGTCCCGCAGATCCATTACCAGAATGTACGGGCACCCTACCGCGTAAATCAGGTAGACCAAAGGTAGTTCTGCCATCGCCGCCATATGTTGTACCTAGAATCGAGAATAGCGCTGTGTTCTGTGAAATGGCCAAAAGTTGTCCATTACAAAAAGCCCAACCCCTGGGTGCAAAATTACCTCCGAACATTATTATCTGTGCTATAAATGGTTCCATAGTTTTTTAGTTTATTGGTTGATTGAAATATTAAAATCGATTGTCGATTTGTTTAAAAATGTACTGAATTTAGGAAAACGAAGATTTTCAGCCAATTGCTGATTTTGCTCCCAATGTTTGTCTGTAATATGTGCACCAAAATCGTTGAAAATCAATTCTGTAAAAACAATATTTTTATTTTTAGAAACCTTAAAATAAATACGGTGTTGTTTTCCTAGTTCACGGTTTGGCCAGTCAGTAATAAACTGATAAGAGCCGTCATCATCGGTAAACATTTTACCACGATGTTTATAAACCTGTTTTTCTGGAGATAAATGCCATACCTCTATCAAGGCATTTGTAATAGTAGTTTTTCCTGTGGCATCATATATTTTACCAGATACCGATACTTCTTTACCTAAAAAGGAAGTTCGTAAATCTGTTTTAACATCTGTATAAGGGGTATAACCTTTAAAAGGTGCGCTATTAGAACCTAATTCTTTTGCAATTGCTCCTGTTGGAACACAAATTAGACCTGTTGCCACCAACAAAGACCTACCAAGAAAAAGACGTCTTGGGTAATTTTTTTCCATTCTAGTTATTTTAGGTTAATAGATAACTAGACCAATTTCAAGTAAGCAGTGGGTTTGAATAAAACTAATAGCTATACAACGAGTCCATCGAATTATAAAAAAGGGAGAAGACCAGTTGAATATAGTTTAATTCAATTCTTTGAAAATATGGATTATTTTTTAACGCATAAATCTTGAACGGTGGTTTTTTCGATATACTGTTCGGTTAATAGGACAAACAACCTTATTCTTGGACAATAAAATATTCAAGGCAACCGATAAACAATTCTTACATCTTAAGGAAGCGCTATATTTCACATTTAATACTAGCCTACCGCGTATATTATTTTTTCAAAAAATCTAGAAGAAGAAGATGATGATGATGATTTGAGAATTGTTTAATTCTATTGAAGAATAGCTAAAAATGTAATTTTTTAAAAAAAATCAGCTTCCCAAAAGCGAACCTTCGTCTAATAACTATTAACCTAAAAACCTGTTTTTTAATATTTTACTTTAAGATGTAATACGTTCAACAAGTAAACCAATCGAAGGTCATTTAGCTACTTATGATAAGAAGTTCAATAGGTTTTATTTTTAATGTTACAAAAATGACTATTTGTCGATTTTTAAACTAATAAAGTATTAGAAGGGTATAAAATTTTGATTGAAGTAAACTAGTAAACTCTATTTATGTTTACCCTCTACCCCTTCAAAGAAAGCATGGTATTTTTCAAAATCTGCTTCTTGATTTTCTGTTGGGTAAACTGGTTCAGAAATCTTTACTTCTTTTTTTCCATAATCGAACGCAACCAATACAATGGGCACATTTGCAGTTTTAGCTATAAAATAGAAACCTGTTTTCCATTTCTCTACTTTCTTCCTAGTTCCTTCGGGAGATAATGATAACCTGAACTTTTTTCTTTCGTTAAATATCTGTGCTGTTGCCTTTACCGTGTCATTGGTTTTTGATCGATCTATGGGTGCACCACCTGTCCACCTAAAGAACCAGCCAAAGGGTGAATCAAATAGGCTTTTCTTACCGATATAATTAACTTCTTCATTCCATACTTCTCGTACTAACAAGCCTAAAAGAAAATCCCACCAACTCGTATGTGGCACTACTATAGCCACGAATTTATTCAAATGTGAAGGAAATTCTCCTTTAAGTTTCCATCCTAGGATTTTGAAATAAATAAATTTTGCTATTTTTCGCATATTGTAATTGCACCTATTTACTATTAGATTATCTCAACAGAAATATTTAAAAGACTAAGACTATACGTGATTATATCTTTTGATAAATAGCTTTTAGTTTTTCGACCGTTATTAAAGACTTCCAGTTTTCTCCTAATGCATTTTCCCATAATGGCTCCATACCCATAGCCACAGAAATCATTGTTTCCATTTCAGAATCAGATAAATTAGAACAAATGTTTGTTGGCAATACAATTTGATGTTTGGTAAGCATTTTATTAAATAGTGCAACACCCTGCGGATAAAACTCTTCGAGATATTGAAAAACAAGACAATTACCTATACCGTGCTTAATTCCTAAAACGTATCCTAAGCCATAACTCATTGCATGGGCTACGCCTACTTGAGAATAAGCTATACTCATACCGCCATGCCAAGATGCCATCATTAGCTTTTCCCTACTTTCAGACTCTGAGATATCCTCAAGAAATACTTCTTTACAGAGCTCTAAAGATTTCTCACCATAACTTTTGCTAAAGGCATTTAAAAATGTTCCATTAAGAGATTCAATGCAATGAATAAAACAATCCATCCCTGTATAAAACCACTGTTCTTTTGGTACTCCTAATGTTAGTTCTGGATCCAAAACAACCTGGTCAAATGTGGTGAAATCTGAATTTATTCCTAACTTTTTTTCTGGGCCCAAAAGTACGGTTGTTCTTGAAACTTCAGCACCCGTGCCACTAATTGTAGGTATACCGACATGGTAAATTGATTGCTTATGAACCAAGTCCCAACCTTGATATTCTGAAGCACTTCCCTTATTGGTTAACATTATAGCAACCGCTTTGGCCAAGTCTAATAAAGTACCGCCCCCTATACCAATAATACCTGAAGGTAATTCGGCAAACTTCTCTCTGATTATGCTGACCAAAGCATCTACCTGATTTGTTTTTGGCTCTTCCTCCGCTGAAATTAAAATGATTTGATCAGAGAATATAGTTGGAATTCGATTAATTAGCTCACTACCTTCAAAAACATCATCAACCAAATATATCATTGGAGCTTCTGAATGCTTCCGTTTGGGCATTAAGATATCGCCGAGGGTATTGAAACTACCTTTACCATAGACTACTCTAGGTACCATCGGAAAATTTCGATATTCCTGTGAAGCTTTAGTTGGTATATTCTTCAATGCCTTTTCTTTTTTTACTTCCATTAGTATTAAACATATTCCAGAATATCGGTCAAGGTAGAAATTGTCATGTAACCGTTATTCTCAATTGGTTCTTTAACTTCTTCATGTTCCCAAGTAGTATGAAAAGGTACATGTATGGCACGTGCTCCTATTTCTACCAAAGGCAATACATCAGATTTTAAAGAATTACCAATCATTAAAAACTCACTTGGCGATATTTGCAAATGCTCAAGCAAATCGCTATAATTTTTCTCCTTCTTATCACTCAACACTTCAACATGATGAAAATACTCAGAAAGTCCGGATCTCTCTAATTTACGTTCCTGATCTAATAGGTCTCCTTTGGTTAAAACTATTAGTCGGTACTTATCTTTCAAACTCTTCAAAACCTCTTCAACGCCATTCAATAATTCTACAGGCTGTGAAATCATCTCCTTTCCTAAATCTAACAAAGCGCCTATTGTTTTAGAAGAAACATCATTATTCGATAGATCTAACGCACATTCTATCATAGATAACATAAAACCCTTTATTCCATAGCCGTACAAGTCAAGATTTTTTATCTCTGTCCTAAATAGCTCTTGGTCAATTTTATTCTTGGTCTCATATTTTTCCAATAAATCTGCAAACTTATTTTCGGTGTCCCTAAAATAAGTCTCATTAACCCATAACGTATCATCGGCATCGAAACCAATAACATTTATTCCATCAAAATTTATTTCCATGCGGCCTGTGCTTTCTTTAAATCTTCTGGTGTATCTATTTCAATTCCTTGAACATGGGTTTCTACCATTTTAATCTTCTTTCCATATTCTAAATAGCGTATGGCCTCAATTTTTTCGGTTGCTTCTAATTGTAGCATTGGTAATCGTTGAAAATCCATCAAAGCACTTTTTCTAAATGCATATATTCCTTTATGCTTAAAATAAGTTGTATTTGCGTCTTTGGCCCTAGGATAAGGTATTGGTGACCTCGAAAAATATAACGCAAAATTTCTATTATCAACGATTACTTTTACCGTATTTGGATTATTAATCTCTTCTTCATCGGTAATCTTAACCATTAAAGAGGCTAAATCGATTTCTTTATGAATATCACTTTCAAATACATTTAATACACCTTCTAAACTTTCGCGATCTGTAAAAGGCTCATCTCCCTGTACATTAACAATAATATCAACATCCATTTGCATTACCGCCTCTGCAATACGATCACTACCGCAATCATGTTCTGTTTTACTCATTATAGCCAAACCACCTTCTTTAACTATAGTATCATATATGATTTCACTATCGGTTACTACATAAACCTCATCGAACAATTTGGTGTGTATTGCAGCTTGATAGGTTCGTAAAATGACCGGTTTACCGGCCAAATCTTGCATTAATTTTGCAGGAAATCTGGATGCCGCATAACGGGCAGGAATCATTGCTATTATTTTCAACTAAATCTATTTTATGTTTTTGTTCTTGGACGTATGCTTCTATAAATCCTAAAAATTATTACCAAGATAATGATGACCAGTATCGCGGCTAATATCGGGGCAAAAATAGATGCTGCCGTTACTACCATCGCTGTACCTGTTTCGATAGATGCATAGACGGGATTTGCCAAACCACCGGTTGTTGCGGTTGATGCCAATCTACCGGTTGCGCCTGCCCCTTTTATTGCGGTTGCCGTACCACCACCAGCAATTATTGCTAAAGACCATGTTATTACGGGATCTAAATCGGCAACAGTTGATACCATTACAGCAGTACCTGCTATAGCCGCTAAGGGTACAGCAATACTGTCTAATAAATTATCGAACCAAGGAATAAAATAAGCGAATATTTCTAATAAAGTGGCTACACCTAAAGTTAGAACTGCCACCAAACTTCCTATCCACTGCCAGTTTTCGTTTAAGTCCCAAACTCCAAAATAGGATGCTAAGCTCAATGCAAATAAGGGTAAAAAAACCCTAAATCCTACTGAAGCGGCTAATCCTATTCCTAAAAATATACTTAAAATTGTTTCGGTTGTCATGCTATAATCTAATATAGATTCGATAATTTCCTATATCCATAATCACTAAAATAATCTTTTATTAATCAACAAAAAAATCGTCTTTAAAGCCGATAAGATACAATTTGTTTTTTGCTCTGGTCACCGCTGTATATAACCATCGCAAATATTCTTTATCAATACCATTTGGCAGGTAGGGCTGTTCAACAAAAACCGTATTCCATTGACCACCTTGCGATTTATGACAGGTTATAGCATATGAAAATTTAACTTGGAGTCCGTTAAAATATTTATTGTTCTTTACACCTAAGAATTTTTTATACTTAGAACTCTCATGAGCAAAGTCTTTCATAACCTCCTGGTAAAGCCTATTACCATCTTCATAAGATAATGAAGGTGACTCTGCCGCAATAGTATCTAATAATAATACAGTTTCGAAAGGAGCCATATTTGGATAATCTACCATTTTAACTTTTACCTCTGCGAATTTAAAAGTGTAGATTTCCTTAATATCAAAAATCTCTAAAACTTCAATAATATCCCCATTGGCAATAAAGCCAGCTTCAGAGCTTGGTTTTAGCCAATAATAATTATTCTTGACAACCATCATGAAATCGCCAACAGCTATATCATTTTCTAAGAATAATATTCTTTCCCGTATGTTCTGATTATATAGATTCGCTCTTTTATTAGACCTTACTATAAAAGCTGTTTCTTCTTTACCGTTCTCTGAATAAGAACTATCGATGGCTTCCTGTATCTCATTTCCATCAATTAATCTAACTATATCCGTAAATGGGCTTACATCAAACTTAAAGTCATCGAAGAAATCACCTTGCAATTGTTCTCTTAACAAAGTTGCATTGGCTAAAATTCCTGAACCGCCAGCTTGTCTTACTACCTCGTTTAATTCTAATTGAATTACTTCTTTATTGTAATTCAATGAAAGCTTATCAGCATCTAATGCCGGGCTCAACACTAAATGTACCGGAGGTAATTGCGCCGTATCGCCAATCAATAACAACTTACATTTATGGCCAGAATAAACGAACATCATTAGATCATCTAATAACGAACCATTTTCAAACAGTTTAGAATCGGCTGCTGTATCTGGTATCATTGATGCTTCATCTACAATAAACAAGGTATCCCTATGTTTGTTCGGCGCTAATACGAATTGCACTCCGCCCCCACTTTGTTTTTTTGGAAAATATATTTTTCGGTGGATGGTAAATGC
Source organism: uncultured Maribacter sp. (assembly GCF_963974015.1). Lineage (GTDB taxonomy): Bacteria > Bacteroidota > Bacteroidia > Flavobacteriales > Flavobacteriaceae > Maribacter. The sequence goes on from NZ_CAXBBZ010000018.1 coordinate 31,891, forward strand.
TTGGGTATTTGAGTAATTAGACATTACTTTAGCTGCTCTACCAGTAGGAGCCATTAGCACAGCTTTCTTCTGAACTTTCCAAAGACTGTTCACCAAAGTACCTATTAAAGTAGTCTTTCCTGTACCGGCATAACCTTTTAACAAAAAAACTTCATCTTTTATTGAAGACAATGTAAACTCTGCTAATTTTTGCAAAGCGACTGATTGTGTGGCAGTTGGCGTATGTGGAAATTTAGTTTCCAGTAAACTATAAAATGATGCGGGAGTTGTTGATTTCATGAGCCCTCAAAGATAAAGATGATTTTTAGGCCAAAAACTTTTACGATTAAAAAAAAATTGTAGATTTGTGAAGACCACTAAATTAAAATAACACATACAAAATGAAGACCATTATACAAATTGTACTTTGGGTTGGGTGTATCGCTTTAGGATACCTAATTTATAATTCCATCACTGGACCAATTAAGTTTAAAGAAGTTAAACAAGAGCGTTATGCTCAAGTAGTAGCTAAATTAAAAGACATTCGAAATTCTCAGGATGCCTACAAAACTGTAAATGGCAAATACGCAAATGACTTTAATAGTCTTATTCGTTTTATCGATACCGGTAAATATGTAATTACCCAACAAAGAGATTCTTCTTTCATGGAATTCGATAAAGCATATGGCATCGATTTATTAAAAGAAGTAAAAATCATTGACACATTAGGATTCGTTTCTGTAAAAGATTCTCTTTTCAAAAAAGATTCTAGATATAAAACCCTAATGGATGTCCCTACTGCACCAAACGGTGAAAAATTCGAAATGAAAGCTGCTTTTGTTGAAAAAAGTGGTTATAGAGCCCCAGTATTTGAAGCTAAGGTTGATAAAAATGTAATACTTTATGATCAGCCAAAAGATTTATTGGCACGTGAAAATGCAGCTTTAAGTGTAGAAGAAGTTAACGGACCGTCAATTAGAGTTGGTTCTTTAGACGAAGTAAGTACCAGTGGTAACTGGCCTCCTATTTATGACAAGAAAAACGATCAATAGCGGTTTAGATATAGCGGATAAAACTTTTAAGAAATTGTCCATTCAGGTTAGCTTGAATGGACTTTCTTTTTGTGTAGCAGATACTGTTTTACAAAAATTACTCTTTTCCGATAATGTCGATTTTATAGAAGAAAAAAATCCCATGGTGGTTTTAGATGAATTGAAAAAACTTTTTCAAGAACATCAGCTTAACACAATACAATTTGATGAAGTAGTTGTTGTTCATCGAAATACCCTATTTGGTCTAGTGCCAAAATCATTATTCAACGCAGATCATCTTTTAGAATATCTTAAATTAAATGCGAAGGTTTTAGCTTCAGATGTACTTTCTTACGATATAGTTGAAAACCATGAATTGGTTAATGTGTATGTACCATACATGAACATCAATAATTATATCTATGAGCTTTTTGGAGAGTTTACCTATATGCATAACGGCACAGTTATTTTGCAGTCATTAATGAATAACCAGAATCAAAATAATGAAACTATATGTTATGTTCATATAAATAAGAACCAGTTAGATATTACTGTTCTTGACCAGCGTAAATTATTACTTTACAATAGCTTTCTCTACGATACAAAAGAAGACTTTGCTTATTATCTACTATTTGTTCTAGAACAGCTTGAATTAGACCCAAAAACTGCAGTAGTAAAGCTTTTTGGATCGATTGAAGAAGATGACCCAATATTTCAGTTATGTTTTTCCTATATTCAGAATATTAGCATATTCACCCCGTCCTCACCTCAATTAATAAAATTAAGTGGACCTGAATCGAAATTTATAGATTTCACCTTAATCAATACCATATAATGCGAATCATTTCAGGAAAACATAAAGGACGTAATTTACAGGCTCCAAAGAAATTACCCGTTAGGCCCACAAAAGACATGGCCAAAGAAAGCTTATTTAACATACTGAATAACAGTTATTATTTTCCAGATTTAAAGGTGTTGGACCTCTTTTCAGGTACAGGTAACATCAGTTATGAATTCGCATCTAGAGGTGTAAATGATGTTCTTGCTATTGATGCTCACTCAGGTTGTATAGAGTTTATCGATAAAACTGTGTCGCTTTTAGATATGAACATTCGTACTTTAAAGAGCGATGTTTTTACTTTTTTAGAACGCAATAAAGAACAATTCGATATCATTTTTGCTGATCCTTTCTATGATATGGAACTTTCCGATTTTGAGAAACTACCGCAATTAGTTTTTGAAAATAAACTCTTATCAGAAGACGGAGTCTTAATAATTGAGCATTCTAACCGTACTAGTTTGGCCGACTTACCTCATTACAAAAATTCTCGAAAATACGGTGGTAGTGTATTTAGCTTTTTTGAAAAATAATTTCAAATCAAAATTATAAAAAAGCAGGCCATAAGCCGGATTCTGTATACTGAAAATTCAGAATTCCTTATCATTTATCTAGGCCAGGGGTTACCCCAAGGCTCTAACCGCCTACCCTTCGGCTTGAGCGTGCAGCCCTTAAACACCGATTTACATGACGTTTCACCGTATAGAGTTTACCTGATTTCACTACAGCCGAACTGTACTTGCTTTCTGTTGCACTTGTCCTCACTTTTCAGCGGACGGGCGTTACCCGCTATACTGCACTATGGTGTCCGGACTTTCCTCGTATTCTCCCGAAGCTTCGGGAGAATCCGCGATAAGGTGGCCTGCTTTGCGCAAATGTACTGTAATTGTTGATAACTAAAGATGATCTCCATTCTTATTTCACTTTAGAATTCACCGCTATATTTATATTTGTAAAAGCTTAAAATGTAGTAGTATTTTGGAACCATTTATCGTATCGGCACGTAAGTATAGACCACAGACCTTTAAGGATGTTGTTGGGCAACAAGCTATTACCAATACGCTACAAAATGCAATTGACCAAAATCATTTGGCACAAGCACTACTTTTCTGCGGCCCAAGAGGTGTTGGTAAAACTACTTGTGCCCGTATTTTGGCAAAACAGATAAATTCTGATGGTACGGAACGTGAAGATGAAGATTTTGCGTTCAATATTTTTGAATTGGATGCCGCATCAAATAACTCTGTTGACGACATTCGAAATCTTATAGATCAAGTACGTATACCACCACAAGTAGGTAAATACAAAGTTTATATAATAGATGAGGTACATATGCTATCTCAATCTGCTTTTAACGCTTTTCTTAAAACATTAGAAGAACCACCTAAACATGCTATTTTTATTCTTGCTACAACAGAAAAGCACAAGATAATACCAACCATACTTTCTAGATGTCAAATATTTGATTTCAAGAGAATTACAGTTAAAGATGCGGCTGAATACCTAAAGTATATAGCAGAAAATCAAGGTATTAACGCTGAAGAAGATGCTTTACACATTATAGCCCAAAAGGCCGATGGAGCAATGCGAGATGCTTTATCTATTTTCGATAGAGTAGTTAGTTTTTCTGGTGCTGAACTTACACGAAAAGCAGTTACCGAAAATCTTAATGTTTTAGATTATGACACCTATTTTGAAGCTACAGATTTAATATTGGAACATAACATTCCAAATTTGCTTTTGCTTTTCAATAAGACTTTATCGCTGGGGTTTGACGGACACCATTTCATATCTGGACTTGCCTCGCATTTTAGGGATTTAATGGTATGCCAACATCCAGACACTATAATTTTGCTAGAAGTAGGTGAAGCGGCTCAACAATTATATAGAGACCAAAGTAAAAGAACATCTCCTTCCTTTTTACTTCAAGGTCTGGAAATTGCAAATGAATGTGATTTAAAATACAAAACAAGTAAAAATCAACGCTTGTTAGTTGAACTAACTCTTATGAAACTTGCCTCTATCGATTTTGATGGAGAAAAAAAAAATCCTGAATCAGTAGCTCTTCAAAATAAAACCATAGATTTTATTGCCCCCGCTGCTTTTTACAAGCAGTTACCGAAACCTTCACAAAAAGAACCAGCAGCCGAAACTGCTATTCAGAGCCCTGTACCTATTGAGAAAAAGAGTTCAGAAATTTCTAAACCTACCTCAACTCCAGTCATTGAACCTTCCATAAATAAGACTAAGACTGAAGAAATTCCACTGGTTGTAGAAAAAGAAAACACTAAAGAACCTGCACAGAATAAAATAAAAATAAATTTACCCCATAAACGTGTTTCAGGACTATCCATTTCAAGTCTTAATGCGAAAAAACAGCATGAGCTAAACAAAATCGAAGTTGTTATTGACGAAAACAACTTACCAAAAGACCCTTTCACCCAAGAAGAATTACGTAAATATTGGGCTGAATTTGTTGAAAGCATAGACCAAAAAGGACAAAAAATACTAGCTTCAAACTTAAATACCGACATTCCTAAGTTAAAAGAAGATTTTAAGATTCATATTGAGCTTCCTAACGGTACTATGAAAAAGGAAATTGAGCGTGAACAGTTTGAGCTTATGGAGCATTTACGAGCCAAACTGAACAATCATTTTATTCAATTAGACATAAGCGTCAATGAAGCAACTGCCAAAAAATTTGCTTTTACCCCCGAAGAAAAATATGAAAAACTTAGGGAGAAAAATCCAGTAATCGATTTATTAAGAACCGAATTCGATTTAGATTTATAACTTTCTTTTTATACGAAAACCAAATACGAGCATCACTATTGAAATAATCAATAGACCGAATGCTTCCCTGCCCAATTCGACTGTTTCTATATCCCCATCATTCAAATCAAATCCTTGAAAGTCTGAAGGGTATAGATATAAAAACCCAATAAAAGCAACTACTCCTAGCGCTAAAGGAAGTATATAGCCTATTTTGTTCAATGCAAACAAGAAAGAAACAGTAGCGGCAATTCCGTAGATAATAATCCAATATAAAGAATCTGGATCATTGTATTGCAAAGCCGCACTCACTATAAAAAGAATGGCAAATAAGTACCCCAGTATTTTAAATAATAGATTCATCAGAATTTAGTTTAACAGGTGATCTTCAATAAGATCACGTACCTGAATAGCAGTAATCGTGTTCTCAATTCTGTCGTCCGTATAGTTACTAATAAAAATAGGATAATCCTCCTTATCCTCTGTCAAACGACCGTGAGAACCTTTTATTAAAGTTGCATCAATTGGGATAATATTCATCACCGTTCTAAAGCCCAGTTTCTTCTTCAATAGCTTACCGACTACTTTAGCCATTATCAATTTATCTTTTGGATCGGTCAACATTTCAACTGGGTCATATCCTGGTTTCTTATGAATATCGACCATTCTTGCGTAGTCTGGTGCTTTTGCATCATCTAGCCAAAAGTAATACGTGAACCAAGAATCTTTATCAGCCACAACTACAATATCACCACATCTCTCATGGTTAATATGATACTTTTTCAAGTCTTCACCAAAAAGTACTTTTTCTACACCATCAATCGATTCGAGCAACCTTACTAGTTTTTCAATATTACTGGATTCTTTGCAATATATATGAGCGATTTGATGGTCTGCTACTGCAAAAGCATAACTTTCACCAGCATCTAAAAGTTCTAGACCACGTTCTTCCCGTATAGCGATATACCCTTCTTTTCGTAATATTCTATTCAAATGAATAGGCCTATTTACATTTGTAATTCCGTATTCAGAAAGCAGTATTACTCTAGCATCTAATGCTTCATAATGGTTCACCAAATCTTTTACAACTTCATCTATCTCTAACAGATCTTTAGAAATAATAGTAAAGTCAAGACCATATCGTTGCAGATTATAATCTAAATGCGGTAAGTATATTAATGTAAGATCCGGATTGTGTTTCTTGTCAGTCAAAAGTGCTGCATCAGCAATCCATTTTGAAGAATTTATAGTTGTTTTCGGGCCCCAAAATTCGAACAACGGAAAAGTTCCTAAAGCATCTTGCATTTCATCTCGCAACTTAGCCGGATATGAATAGACATCAGGAATCTTTCTTCCATCGGCTAAATAGTTCGGTCTTGGGGTAATACTGTAATCAACATTAGAATACATATTGTACCACCAAAAATGATTCGCACATGTAAAATTCGGATGTTTCTCTTTCAAATCATCCCAAAGTTTAGGCCCTTGCACCAATTTGTTAGATTGCCTCCAAAATTTAACTTCGCATTCATCTTGAAAATACCAACCATTACCCACAATACCATGTTCTGAAGGCCATTTACCAGTTACATAAGTAGACTGAACAGCACATGTAACCGCAGGTAAAATAGGTTCTATATATGACGTTTTGCCTTTCTCTAAAAACGATTTTATAAACGGAGTATGCTCTCCTATTAAACGCTTGGTCAACCCTACTACATTAATAACAACTGTCTTTTTCATATTACAAGCGTGATTTTAACCATTTAATTTCGCGGATAATAGATATTGACAAGTCTTGTTTTAAATCTGCCGGAAGCACATCCCATGTATATGTTTCAATCTCTAAATGTTCAGATACAGAATTTGATTTTAAATATTCAATTGTTTTTAAAATATGGTCTTGGGTGGAAAATAAAGCTCCATACTTTTCCAAAAAAATGGGAACATGATAATGAGCACGAAGTTCATGATGAGCTCCCTTTCGCTCTAAAACCATAGGAAGGTCGCTAAACGTTTTAACTACTCCGTCAATCTTTTCAGTAACCTGATGCAGATATGTTGGTTCATTAAATTGAGATAGCTCGTCCCATATTAGTTCATCATTTGTACCATTGAATACAATCTTTAATGCTGCACTAACTTGAATTTTTCCTACTCGAATATTTTGTTCTTTAAACTTTGCAAACGTGTCTACAGGTTCTTCGAAGGCCAGTGAAAAATGGCAAATATCATAACATACGGTTATGTATTTTTTGATAAGCGCTTCAGCTTCTAAAGCACCCAAGCCTAACTTAATCTCAAAAAATTTAATCCCTAATGGCACTAAATATTTTGAATAAAAATGTAAAACCTCATCACTATTCTCTAAAAGTCCATCTGGTTCCGGTTCAATATCCAAATGCATATATTTTCCGGTAGTATTTTCTAATTCAAATAAATGTTCAGCAACTTGGAGCATATGCTTTGCACCTACTTCAAATGCTTTTTTAACTTCCTCTTCTGTTTTATACCAATATTTATATGTTATCGGAGATGTAGAAATACCGCCATTTAATCCTTTTGGCAACAATTCTGAAAGTTGCCGAAATAAACGTTTAGTATATATAAGCCTTTCATTCGTAGTCCAATCTGGAGCATGCACCATATCTTTAACTCGTTCATCATGAAAATTCCCATATGGAAATCCGTTCATGGTGAATACGTATAGACTATTTTCTGTCAACCATTTTTTGAAATCGGACATATTTGTTCCAACCTCAAGTTCTTCACTAGCTTTATTCGATAAACGAAGTCCTAAACCAAAAGGTTGATCACTAGAAACCTCTTTCTTGATTCCTGGAACGTGCTTCTGAATACTTTCGAACGTACTTTTCCAATCTTGACCTGGGTGAATATTGGTGCAATATGTTAAGTGTAACCTCTCTTTTAATTGCATCTACTTTAGTTTAATGCGAATTGATGATTCAATTTACCAATAGCCTCAGTCATAAGCTTCATATCAATTGTATGTACGTCATGCTTGACTCCTAGTCCAGAAATAAGGGTAATTGTCAGTTGACCTCCCAAATGCTCTCTAAACTCCTCTATTCCATTCATCAAAGTCTCAATTTCACTACTAGTATTTACAGGAAGCGAAAGATCAAAACCGATTTCAACCATTACATTTAATATATGTTGCAAATCGCTTTCAGTAATCAAACCAATTAATTGAGCATAGGTTACATCAAGAGCGATACCTTTCGCTACCGCTTCACCATGTCTTAATTCATAATTAGTCATGAACTCCATTTTATGGGCTGCCCAATGTCCAAAATCTAAAGGTCTAGAAGAGCCTGACTCGAAAGGGTCGCCACCTTGAGCAATATGATGCATATGCATTTCGGCACACTTATAAATCACATATTGCATTGGCTCCATTTCCCTATTCTTCAAGGCACTGGCATGATTAGCTATGTATTGAAAAAAATCTTCATCCTTTATCAAGGCTACTTTAATCGCTTCTGAAATACCAGAGATCCAATCGCGTTGTTCTAAAGTTTCTAAGAAATTACTATCATTAATTATAGCATATGGAGGAGCAAAAGTTCCTAAAAAGTTCTTTTTCTTAAACGCATTCACACTATTCTTGACCCCAACCGCTGAGTCATTTTGTGATAAAACCGTAGTTGGAATTCGTATTAACTTAACACCTCTATGTGCAATAGCAGCAGCATAACCAACCATATCTATTACTGCACCACCACCTATAACAACAACAAAAGAATGTCTACAAATTTTATTCTCATTTATGCCTTTCAAAACCGATTCAATAGCCGAATCACTATTTTTAACTTGCTCACCGCCCTGAAGTACTATTGTATCCGTGTACTTTAAGTTATCCTTATTGCTGTTACAATATGACTCTATTTGATGAATTAATTTCGGATGATGATTTTTTACACCGTCATCTAAAACGAACAAGAGTTTAACCGGTTCAAATTCTTTATAGTCGGAAATTAATTTCGAGAATAGCGGATTATCTAAAGTAAAAAGTCCTGAAGTGAAATACAATTGATAATCATATTGAACTTTAAATGATTGTTTTATAGGTTGAAATTGCATATAAATTTAGGTTACGGCAAATAATTTAGACAACAGCATAGATAATGGCAATAACAAAAGTACTGCCAATGCTAAGTACCAACTAGAAAAGCCGGCCACCCAACAGGCGTTCATAACAACAAGTGATAATACGCCAGAAATAACTGCTTTTTTTATATTCTTTGGAGAATTTTCCCTGTACGCTTTAAATAAAGGTGAAAAAATCAAAAAACTGAACAACAGTAAAAATGGTATTAACATTAAAACTTTATCTGTCTGTTGTAATACAATAAACGTTATTGTTGCTATAACTATTGTATACAATATTCCAGCCCAAACAATATGTTTCTTATTGTTACCATGTACTTCTCCCCTGCTAATTAATGTGATGGCAAAAATATAGATTACAGGCACAAGCGCTATATACCAATTAGAAATTTCTGAGACAATCGACATCCCTAAAAGAAGATTCAAACCCCTGCAGATACCCATATTCAACGGGCCTGAAAATCCGAATTGTTTTAAATAAGCGTCATAAATCAAAATCGCTATTGTTAGTACAATGGAAATTATACCTGCTAACATATTGCAATTAAATGCCAAGCCAATTCCTAGCACCATCAGAATGATTCCAAAATATACCGCTTCATGTTTAGGAACCAAACCACTTGGTATAGGTCTTTCAGGACGTTCAATAGCATCCAACTCGGCATCAAACACATCATTAAAAACAACTCCGCCAGCATATAAGGATATTGATGAAAAAACCAATAATATTACGCTAATTGAATTTCCCTTTAAAAAACTAAGTACCTCAATATTCTCAAGAAAAAGAGTAATTGCAACGCCAGCTAAAATATCTGCAGCAGCAGTTGGCAAATTTGCAGGTCTTGCCAAACGAGCAAAACCCATTAACTTTTCTTTCATCTTAAGTAATTTTATCCTCGTCGATTCGTGGAATCTGCCCTCTTAAAACACTATTATCATTATATAGCTGAGATTGATTAATACTATCTGGCTGTAACCAATGGGATTCTTTCATCTTACCATTCTTACTAAATGCATCTAAAGCGTTCTGGTAGCAAGTCTTTCTAACATCTTCCATAGAAATACCTCTTTTCAACATTAAAGAAGCTGTTTTAGGAACTGCCAGTGGATCACTTACACCCCAGTCTGCTGAACTATCAACTATGATATTTGAGCTACCAAATTTTCTCACAACTTCTACCATTCGTTCGTTACCCATTTTTGTTTTAGGGTAAATGGTAAATGCCGCAATGAAACCACGATCAAGAACATCCTTAACGGTTTCTTCATTGTTATGATCAATAATTACATTAGCTGGATCTAAACCATGTTCTAAACAAACCTCCATACTTTTAATCGTACCTGCTCTCTTATCTCGGTGCGGTGTGTGAACTTGTACGGTCATATCCAACTCTTTAGCCATTTCTAATTGTATTCTAAAGAACTTGTCTTCAGCTGGCGTTTGATCGTCATATCCTATCTCCCCGATGGCAACAACATTCTCTTTATGAACATACAAAGGCAATAATTCGATTACTTGTTCCGCAAGTGCTTCATTATTTGCCTCTTTTGAATTAAGACCGATTGTACAATAATGTTTAATGCCGAATTGGCTAGCTCTAAATGGCTCCCAACCAACAAGGCTACTGTAATAATCTTGAAAAGACCCCACTTGGGTTCTAGGTTGGCCTAACCAAAAAGAAGGCTCTATAATAGCCACTACACCTGCCGCAGCCATTGCTTCATAATCATCTGTTGTTCGTGACGACATGTGTACATGTGGGTCGATAATCATCATTTTTTCATCCATACTATTATTGTTTAAGCGTATTCCAATTTATTTGCCCATCAGCAATCTTATGTCGTAATTCCGGGAAGTTATTCAAAAGGGTATTTGCTTTTTCATTACCTGAGTGATAACAGCACAATGCACCTGCTTTATTTTCAATTGAATCTTCACTATTCAGTAGCCTAATCATATCCTTCAAAAGTTCTTCGTTAAGAAACTTTGATACGGGCCTCCAAAAAACAGGATCTATTTTTCTTGATGCCGCCCATCGTTCATGGGCATAATCTGAAATAATTCTTGTTAAGTCTGCATTGGCTCGTTCATCTACAGATTCTATTAACGAAAGATCACGTTCCATAAATGCCGCCTTTAAATACATTTGATTCCATTGTTGATCATTAAAGTATCTTGCTGGATAAGGATTATTTAACGATATGGCATCAAAAATAATTGCAATATTAGTACGTAGGGCTTCAACAGCAGTTTGCTTATATGCTTCAGGGTTAGGTAATAAAACTAAATATTTCAAAAAAGTTTCTAGCTCACCTGTATCGGCCACTTGAATAATATTGGCAACTTTAGGTGTATAGAATTCTTCATCTTGTCCAAGAATTTCGGACAAAAGATAAATTCTTGCTATTTGAAGCAAATTTGACCTATGCGCCTTGAAATAGATGGAACAATCATCAACTACATTTTCAAACGAAATAGGCTTCAAAGAATCAAATTTCATATTTAAGAGACTGTAGGTCATAAACAAATCTTTAGAAGATTTGTTTTCTGCCATCTTACTGATTTTATCCTTTAACCAAGCCAAACTTTCTGGTGCTCCATATTTGATTAAAATATTTTGAATTTGTTCTTGATTGTGCATTTTATTATCTAAGATTGACTTTACCTCAAAAATAATTATTATTAATTAGTTAGTTGTCAAAGCTGGTTGATAATAATTGGTGAAGTCTATAAAATCTTTCTAATTTTGAATAAAAGATTATTATGCTAGGCTTAAAACTTCCTACTGACCCAAGATGGGTAAATATTGTTGAAAAGAATATTGATGAAATATTAACTGATCATGCGTATTGCGAGCAAAAAGCTGCAAGTACTGCTATATCATTAATTGTATCTTTTCCAGAATATACCGAATTAATAGAAGAAATGGTCGCTTTGTCTAGGGAAGAAATGGGCCACTTTAAAATGGTGCATGACCTTATTATAAAAAGGGGCAATACCTTAGGTAGAGATAGGAAAGATGAATATGTAGTTGAACTATTGAAGTTCTTCCCAAAAGGAGGTAGCCGAACCACTCAACTTGTTCATAGATTATTATATGCCGCACTTATAGAAGCTCGAAGCTGTGAGCGTTTTAGGCTTTTATCTGAAGAATTGGAAGATAAAAAATTAGCCGACTTCTATCATAAATTAATGATCAGTGAAGCCGGCCATTATACTATGTTTTTAAAATTCGCCCGTAAATATGGAGAACTAGAAGAAGTCAACGAAAAATGGAATAACCTGTTGGAATATGAAGCTAAAATCATGAAAGACCTTAGTAAAAAAGAGTCCATTCACGGGTAATGTCTAAGTTATTTTTTCTTTACATCTTTTGCATAATATTCATAAGTAGCAAATTGTGACCTTATTTTAGGCACCGTAGTTTTTCTGTAGGCATTATCTTGTTTTTCATTAAAAATACGAGCCTTCATATTATCTTTCCAGCATATTTCGAAAGTATCCATTAATTCATTTTTAATATCCTCATCATAGATAGGACATCCTACTTCGACCCTATAATCTAAATTCCGAGTCATCCAATCTGCAGAGGATATATATATTTTAGGATTACCCCCATTAGCGAACGCAAATAACCTAGTATGCTCCAAGAATTTGTCTACAATGCTTATAGCTTCAATGTTTTCGCTCATACCCTTAATGCCTGGCACTAAGCAACATATACCTCTTATGATCAACTGGATCCTCACCCCTGCCCTGCTCGCTTCATACAGTTTATCAACCATCTTATAAGACGTAAAACTGTTCATCTTTATTTTAATATAAGCTTCTTTACCTAAAATGGCATTTGCTATCTCTACATCTATCAATTTCATAAATGCATTTTTTGTATAATGCGGTGAAACGATAAGATGTTTGTATTTATTTATTTTATAAGTAGTTTCAAAAAAGTCGAACACCTTGTTCAACTCCTTTAAAATTGGATCATATGCTGTAAATAAGGTATAGTCCGTATAAATTCTTGCTGTAGATTCATTGAAGTTGCCTGTGCTTATGAACCCGTAGCGCTTTATTTCATGACCTTCTTCTCTTTCGATCAAACAAATTTTACTGTGTACCTTAAGACCAGGTACACCAAAAATTAACTTAACACCTTCTGCTTGAAGTTGCTCTGCATATTCAATATTCGCCTGTTCATCAAAACGAGCTTGAAGCTCTATCTGTACGGTAACTTGTTTACCATTTTTAACCGCATTAATCAGTGATGCTGCCACTTGAGAATTACTCGCTAGTCTATATACCGTAATTTTGATGGTACGAACCTTAGGATCAAGTGCCGCTTCTCTTAAAAACTTTAATATATAGGTGAAGGTATGATAAGGGGTATATTGCAAATAATCTTTTTTTGCAATACTTTCTAATATACTACCTTCTACACTAAGACCTTTTACTGGTAAGGGGATTATTTTTTCGTACAATAAATCTTTTCTACCAAGACTAGGAAAGCCCATGTAATCTCTACGATTATGATACCTACCGCCAGGTATAACACTATCGGTATCTTCAATGTTCATTTTTTCCTTAAGAAAAGCCAAGGTATCTCTACCTATACTTTTATCATATACAAAACGAACTGGATCACCCATTTTTCTATGTTCTACACTCGAAGATATCTTCTCGATAAAACTCTTACTTAAATCATTGTCCATGTCAAGCTCTGCATCTCTTGTAATCTTGATCATGTGAGCCGATATCGATTCGTACTCGAACATGGTAAAAATGTTGTCTAAACAATATCTAATCAAATCATCTAGAATGATAATAAAGCTTTTATCACCTTCATCTGGTAGCACTACAAAACGGTCAATACCTTTAGGTATCTCAATTAATGCATATCGTTTTTCCTTTTTGCTATGGTCACTTTTAATCACCATTTTAACTGCTAAGTAGGCTGCGGTATCTTTTAATGTAGGAAAACGTGTAAGCTCATTTAGAATGATTGTCATTAACTGCGGACTTACCTCTTTTAAGAAATAATCTTTCGCAAATTCTTTCTGACTTTCGTTTAATTCAGTCTCCTTTAAAATAAAAATGTTCTTGCCTTCCAGTTCATGCTCTATTTTCTTAAGAATAGCTAAACTCTTTGTTTGTTGCTCAATTACAATTTTCGTGATTTCATCTAGTAAATCTTTAGCCTTTTCTCCACCTAATACACTCTTTCCATTTCTCCCGGCTTCAACAATACGTTTTACAGTGGCATATCTAACTTTAAAGAATTCATCTAAATTATTTGAAAAAATTCCTAAAAACCGAAGTCTTTCAATTAACGGCACGTTTTTATCAGCACTTTCTTGCAATACACGTTCGTTGAACCAAAGCCAACTAATTTCTCTATTTACGTACTGGTTATTATTTTTTACCATGCTTTTAATTCCTTTGGAAAAATGGTTAATATTGTTGAGCCCTGTGTAATACTGGACCATGAATTTTCTTTAAACTGTAATTGTACGAACCCACTAGTAGGTACATTGTCAATATGCTTGTTTCCTAATGCGTTCGCGATATATGTGAATGCATGATTATGCCCAAAAATGAGAGCATTATCTAAAGAATCATCTAAGCTCTTTATAAAATCGACAACCTTATCGCCTGAAAAATCATATAAATTCGAAACCACAGAAAAGTGTTTCAATGGATATTTTAATGTCCTTAAAAAAATCATACTCGTATGAAATGCCCTATTTGCAGGACTTGAAAACACATAATCTATTTTCAAATTTTTACCAGCAAATTCGGTAGCCACTAATTGGGCATCAGTAATGCCTCTTTGCAACAAAGCTCTATCTTGATCACTAACATTTAGTTCCCAAGAGGATTTACCATGGCGCATTAAAAATAAATTCTTCATCTAGACTCTATAAAATTAAGGTGCCAATCGCTCCATTTTCCAATCAAAATCATCTGTTAACGTATACCGTATTCTATCATGCAACCTATTAGGTCTTCCTTGCCAAAACTCTATAGACACTGGTCTAACAAGGTAACCACCCCAATGATTTGGTCGTTCTATCTCCTTACCTCTATATTCCTTCTCTAGCTGAGCTAGTTTAGACTCTAATACTGTTCTACTCTCAATTACAGAACTTTGATCAGACACCAAGGCTCCTAATTTGCTACCGTCTGGGCGTGATTCAAAATAGCCATCAGAAAGGTTTTTGGCTAATTTCTCTGCTGTACCTTTAATAATAATCTGTCGCTCCAAATTCGACCAAAAAAAGGAAATACATAGTTTAGGATTTTCTGCAATTGCCAAACCCTTCTCACTATTATAATTTGTATAAAAAATAAAACCTTCGTGAGTATATTTTTTAAGAAGTACCACTCTACTTTTCGGAAAACCATCTAGACCCACTGTGGAAACGGTCATAGCGTTAGGCTCATCAACACTATCTGACTTTTCAACTTCATAAAACCAAGTTTGAAAGAGCTGTAAAGGATTGTCAGAAATACTATCTTCCATCAAAGCGCTTTTCTCGTACGATTTTCTATAATTACTTAAATCTTTCTGCATCATTTTCAGGTTAAAAACAAGATAAACAAAGTTCTAAAAAGAAAGGAAAATATATGCCATTAAATCAGATTAAAACGCACTAAAAATCAAATGTACGACCATCGTCAGCAAGCAAAACGTTAGAAAAAACGGTGGTGGCTTCTTCCTTAAAAAGCTCTATAGATTTATAGCGAGTAGAATAATGCCCTAACACTAAGGTTTTTACATTTGCAGCTTTAGCTATTTTAGCCGCTTGCAATGCGGTAGAATGTTTAGTTTTGGTCGCTAATTTTGAATCTGATTCTAAAAAGGTCGATTCGTGGTACAAAATATCCACTCCGTCTACCTGTGCCGATAAACTTTTATCATAGACAGTATCACTGCAAAATGCGTATGATTTTGGTTTAGGTGGGTCAAAGGTCAATTCTTTGTTCGATACCGTTTCACCATTATCTAAAGTAATATCCTTTCCATTTTTAATATTCTGAAAATACGCTTTGTCAATTCCATAGTATTGAACTGCATCAATATTTAGTTTTCTTTTACCCTCTTTCTCCTTAAACAAAAAACCATTGGTATAAATTCGATGATCTAAAGGAATAGTAGTTACAGAAATTTTTTTGTCATCAAAAACTAGTTCTGGTTCTTTACTTGTTAGTTCATGAAATAATAATGGATAATTGGTCCAAGAATCACCTAATTTCAATAGAAGGGTTATCGCTTCTTTAATACCTTTTGGCCCGTAAACATGTAATTCTTTTTCCCGCCCTAGCAAGCGCATGGTTGATATTAACCCTGGGAGTCCGAAAAAATGATCTCCGTGAAGATGGGAAATAAAAATATGATTTATTCTTGAAAATTTAACTTTTCGCCTTCGCAACTCTACTTGAGTACCTTCACCACAATCGATAAGAACAATATGATTATTAATCTCTAATACTTGGGCCGTAGGGTTGGTTAAAGTTCTTGGAGTTGCCGCGTAACAGCCTAGTATGGTAAGGCGCATAAATTAGTATAATAAATTCTATTTATTAATAAAACTAGTTGATTTATAATCCTAAATCACGTTCTATTTCTTCCATTTCAACAATATCTCTTGCTTCTTGTAATGAAGGAACTATACTAATTTCATCTGGAACATCGTCATATGAAACTTTGTCTGAAACTATAACAAAAGATTTCCCGTTTTTTTTATGCCTTTTAGCTAATTCTAAGAACGAAATAACATTATAAGGAGACAGTTTTGAAAAGGCTAACAAATCTAAGACCAAATTATCATTCTTCAATTTAGCATACTCGATTTCCAAATTTTCTAAAAACAGCTCAATAGAAATTTTCTCTTGAGAGATTACAATCAACGATTCTTCTGTATTAAAAATCATATCACTTAATTTTAGATGCCAATAAATAAATAACCGCCATACGTATGGCTACGCCGTTTTCAACTTGATTCAAAATTATGGATTGTTTTGAATCTGCAACATCACTAGTAATTTCAACACCCCTATTAATTGGGCCTGGGTGCATAATTACAATTTTTTTATCTAGACTATCCAACAATTTTTTGTTTACGCCAAACTGCTGTGTATACTCTCGTGTTGTTGGAAAATAGCTGATATCGAGCCTCTCATTTTGTATACGCAACATATTAGCTACGTCGCACCACTCTAAGGCTTTTCTTAAGTTTGTTTCAACACCTACACCTAAAGAATCTATATACTTAGGCAATAGGGTTTTAGGACCACACACTTTAACATTTGCTCCTTGTAATTTCAAGGCAAAAATATTTGAAAGTGCAACTCTAGAATGAAGAATATCACCAACAATAACTACATTTTTACCAGCAACATCTCCTAACTTTTCTCGAATTGAATATGAATCCAATAAGGCTTGAGTTGGATGCTCATGTGCGCCATCACCAGCATTTACTATTGAAGCTTTTACATGTTTTGATAGAAATATTCCGGCTCCTGGATTGGGATGCCGCATTACTACCATATCTACTTTCATAGATAGAATATTGTTCACGGTATCAATTAGTGTTTCTCCTTTTGTTACCGAAGATTGACTTGCAGAAAAATTAAGAACATCTGCTGACAATCTCTTTTCAGCTAGTTCAAAAGACAACTTTGTTCTAGTACTATTTTCAAAAAATATGTTAGCTATAGTAATATCGCGAAGTGATGGAACCTTTTTAATCGACCGATTAATAACTTCTTTAAAATGATCGGCTGTCTCAAAAATAAGTTGAATATCGGTTTCCTTTAGATATTTGATTCCCAGTAAGTGTTTGACACTCAGTTCGCTCATTTTCTTATCTATTTACTAAATATATGATATCCTCTCCATCATTTTCTTCCCACATCACCTTAACTTTTTCGTCATTAATAGCATCTACCTGGCGACCTCTATAGTTAGGCTGTATAGGTAAATGTCTACTAAACCTTCGGTCAATTAAGCATAATAACTCAACATCTTTAGGCCTACCAAATGACTGCAGAGCAGTTAAGGCTGCATTAATACTTCTGCCGGTATAAAGCACATCGTCAATTAATACAACATTTTTATCCTCAACCAAAAAATCAATATTGGTTTTTGTCGCTTCTAATGTTTTATCTCCCCTTCTAAAATCATCTCGATAAAAGGTAATATCTAAAAAACCTAGTTCGATTTGCTTTACCTTATATTCTTCCTTTAAAATCTTAGTTAATCGCTGAGCTAAAAATTTACCTCTAGGTTGAATTCCTATAAGCACTGTGTTTTCAAAACTTAAATGGTTCTCAAGAAGCTGACATGCCAGTCGGTGAAGTATAATGTTTATTTCTTTGGAAGATAGTAGGACTTTTTGACTCATAATTGGCCGACAATGCTTTTACTTCACAAAAATAGGTAATTCCACTTTAAAAAATCGAATATTTGAGTCCCGTTACAAAACAAAAAAAAGCCCGAGTAAACCCGGACTTTTTGACTTCCTAATTATTTAGGAGATATTTATAGAAAATTACTTCTTCTTTTTAGAATCAGCTGCTTCCATTTTATCCTTCAACGCTTGTAAAGCATCGTTAGCATCACCTAAAGTAGGCTTAGCTTCTTCTGCGCTAGCCGCTTGTCTTTTCACAGCTGCTTTTACATTACGTTGCTCTTCTTCACGGAAAATAGCAGTATGACTAGCTACCACGCGTTTGAAGTCTTTATTGAATTCAATAATCTTGAATTCAGCTTCATCGCCCTTACCTAGTTTTTTACCATCTTCTTTTTCTAAGTGACGTTGTGGTATAAATGCAGTAATATCCTCGTTAAATTCAATTGTTGCACCCTTATCAACTACATCAGATATTGTTGCTTTATGAACAGTACCTAACGCAAACTCAGTTTCGTATTTATCCCAAGGGTTTTCAGTAGTTTGCTTATGACCTAAGCTCAACTTACGACCATCAACATCTAATTCTAATACTTCAACTTCTAAAGTATCACCTACATTAGTGAATTCTGATGGATGTTTGATTTTCTTAGTCCAAGAAAGATCAGAGATATAAATTAAACCATCGATACCTTCTTCTAGTTCAACAAAAACACCAAAGTTCGTAAAGTTTCTAACAATACCTTTGTGCTTAGAACCTACAGGATATTTAGTTGTAATATCAGTCCAAGGATCTGGAGTCAATTGCTTGATACCAAGAGACATTTTACGATCTTCACGATCCAATGTCAATACAATAGCTTCAACCTCATCACCTACTTTTACGAAATCCTGAGCGGAACGTAAATGTGTAGACCATGACATTTCAGAAACGTGAATAAGGCCTTCAACACCTTCAACAACTTCGATAAACGCACCATAATCAGCTATAACGACTACTTTACCTTTAACTTTGTCTCCAATTTTAATCTCATCACTTAAAGCTTCCCAAGGATGCTTCTCTAATTGCTTAAGACCTAATTGAATTCTAGATTTGTTTTCATCAAAATCAAGAATTACAACATTTAATTTTTGATCTAATTCAACAACCTCGTTCGGGTGATTAATTCTACTCCAAGAAAGGTCAGTAATATGCACTAAACCATCAACACCACCAAGATCAATAAAGACACCGTAAGAAGTAATGTTTTTAACAACACCTTCTAATACTTGTCCTTTTTCAAGTTGGCTAATGATTTCTTTTTTCTGCTCTTCAATATCCGCTTCAATAAGGGCTTTATGAGAAACAACAACGTTTTTAAATTCGTGGTTGATTTTCACAACTTTGAATTCCATTGTTTTGTTTACATACTGATCGTAATCACGAATTGGCTTCACATCGATTTGAGAACCTGGCAAGAATGCCTCAATTCCAAAAACATCAACGATCATACCACCTTTAGTTCTGCATTTAACAAAACCACTAACTATTTCTTCTTTGTCATGAGCCGCGTTAACACGATCCCAAGCCATGATAGTTCTTGCTTTTCTGTGCGATAAAACTAATTGACCACTTTTATCCTCGCGGATATCAATCAAGACCTCTACCTTGTCACCAACTTTTAAACCCGGGTTGTAACGAAATTCGTTTAACGAAATTACACCTTCAGATTTTGCGTTGATATCAATGATAGCTTCTCTATCTGTAATATAAACTACCTTTCCCTCAACTACTTCTGCATCTGCAGTGTCAACGAAATTTTCAGCCACTAATTTTTCAAATTCTTTCAATTTTGAATCATCAACACGCTCAATTCCTTGTTCGTATTTTTCCCAATTGAAATTCTCTAAAAATTCTTGTGGATCTAGCTGTGGAGTCTCTACAGCAGCTTGTTGTGTTACTTCAGTAGTTTCAGCTACCTCTGCGTTTGTTTTTTCTTCAGCCATTTGCTGATTATTAATTTGTATTTCATAACCTTATCAAGACTTAGGCAACGACTATGAAAGTAGTTATAATAATTTTTTTTGTTCCTTTTTCTCTTGACTTCCTTGCAAAAAAGGTGTGCAAAAATAATCATTTTATTTAAAATAGACAAGACAACTTGTTACGTTTCATTCATTTAGCGATTATGGCAATAATCTAAGGAAAAACAAGTTAAATATTATTATCTTAGAAGCATTAAATTAACCATTAAAAAGTAGAATTATGAGTGTTAAAGCGAAGTATCAAGGTGTTTTAGATCTTGGTGAGCAACTAGGTATAAAGGACGGTAACGTAACCGTTGAAGGTGATATCCTAAAAATAAAAGGACAAGCAAAAACTCCTTATGAAAAAGACCTAATATGGGATAAAATCAAGCAATTGGGTGGAGAAAGTCCTTCTGATATAAAAGCTAATATTACAGTTGAAGACGATTCAGTGTATCACAGACATGTTGTTAAAGGTGGGGAGTCTTTGAGTAAAATAGCAAAACACTATTATGGTGATGCAATGAAATATAAAGCTATTTTTGAGGCCAATACTAATATTTTAAAAAATCCGGATGTTATTCATCCTGATCAAGTATTGGTAATACCGAACAAATAGAAACTATATAGTAGTAAAAAGGGGTTAGCAATGCTAACCCCTTTTTTTATACTTACTTATTTATTATTCGAAGCGCATGCTCATATATTCTTTGAAACTGATCTTCTAAACCTAAATCGCTATTATCGAACTCAATAGCATCTTCTGCCTTTTTTAAAGGTGAAATTACTCGATTACTATCAATATAATCTCGGTTTTGAACATTCTCTAAAATGTCATCATATTTCACATTTTCTCCCCTATCCAACAATTCTTTATAACGCCTAACCGCTCTTTTCTCTGGTGAAGCAGTCATAAAAATTTTAAGTTCGGCATCAGGAAATACAACGGTACCAATATCCCTTCCATCCATTACTATACCCTTATCAGCTCCCATAATCTGTTGCATGGCCACCAACTTTTTTCGAACTAATTCTAGCTCTGCCACTTGACTTACATTCTTTGAAACAGGCATCGTTCGAATTTCCTTTTCAACGTTTTCTCCATTCAAATACATTTCGGCATATCCTAAATTGGTATTAAAAACAAATTTCAAATCAATATTACCCAAAGACTCAATTAAAGGTTTCTTATCAATTTTACCGTTTTCTATACAACCTGCTCTCATCGCATATAAGGTTACCGCACGGTACATAGCACCGGTGTCTACATATATGTAATGTAACTTTTTCGCCAACTGCTTAGCCAAAGTACTCTTACCTGTAGAAGAATATCCATCAATAGCTATGGTGATTTTTTTCATTATTCCAAAAATATAAATAAAAGGATGACTAAAGCTCTTTTGCGTTTTTTACTTTTTCGTCTGTAATAGCAATATCAATAACTTCAGACATTTCTTTTACATAATGAAATGTCAATCCTTTTAAATAGGATTCCTTAATTTCTTTAATATCTCGTTCATTATCAGCACAAAGAATTATTTCTTTTATACGTGCTCTCTTGGCCGCTAGAATTTTTTCTTTAATACCCCCAACTGGCAATACTTTTCCACGCAAAGTTATTTCACCGGTCATAGCCAAACTCTTCTTGATTCGCTTCTGAGTGAACAATGATACTAATGAAGTTAGCATCGTAATTCCTGCACTTGGGCCATCTTTAGGCGTTGCACCTTCAGGAACATGAATATGTACATTGTACTTTTCAAAGATTTCTGGATCAATACCAAACCGCTCTGCATTTGATTTAATATACTCCATTGCAATAGTTGCAGATTCCTTCATCACCTTCCCTAGATTACCGGTAATAGTCATAGCCCCTTTACCTTTCGAAAGAATAGATTCTATAAATAGAATATCACCGCCAACACTCGTCCATGCTAAACCAGTAACAACACCTGCAACCTCATTATTCTCATATTTATCACGCTCCATTTTAGGAGCACCTAATACTTTTACAATATCTTCATTACTCACCTTAATATCGTATTCCTCCTCTGTTGCAATTGACTTTGCCGCATAACGCACCATTTTCGCAATTTGCTTCTCTAAAGAACGCACTCCAGATTCACGAGTATATCCCTCAACTATTTTCTCTAACTGGGGTTTCCCAATTTTCAAGTGACTTGTATTCAATCCATGTTCAGTCAATTGTTTTGGCAACAAATGCTTTTTAGCTATCTCAACTTTCTCTTCTATGGTATATCCACTAACATGAATAATTTCCATTCGATCCCTAAGTGCGGGTTGAATATCACCCAAGTTATTGGCAGTAGCAACAAACATCACCTTTGATAGGTCATATCCCATTTCCAAAAAATTATCATGAAAATCACTATTCTGTTCTGGATCCAAGACCTCTAACATTGCAGATGATGGATCTCCCTGATTACTGTTCGATAATTTATCTATTTCATCTAAAATAAAAACAGGATTGGAAGTACCCGCTTTCTTAAGACTTTGAATAATTCTTCCAGGCATGGCACCAATATATGTCTTACGATGCCCTCTAATTTCAGCTTCATCACGGAGACCTCCTAATGACATTCTTACATACTCCCTTCCTAATGCCTCTGCTATCGATTTACCTAAAGATGTTTTACCAACACCCGGTGGGCCATAAAGACATAAAATCGGTGACTTCATATCATTTCGTAATTTCAAAACTGCCAAATATTCAATAATACGGCGTTTTACATCTTCCAGCCCATAATGGTCACGGTCCAAAATACGTTGTGCTCGCTTTAGATCAAATTTATCTTTGGAGTATTCATTCCAGGGCAAATCCAAAATTAAATCCAAATAGTTGCGCTGTATGGAATACTCGGCCACTTGCGGATTCATTCGCTGCATTTTTGAAAGTTCCTTCAAGAAATGCTCTTTCACCTTTTTACTCCATTTTTTCTTTTGAGACCTGATCTTCATCTCCTCCAATTCTTCATCATAAGAAACGCCACCCAATTCTTCTTGAATGGTTTTCATCTGCTGATGCAAAAAGTACTCACGTTGTTGCTGATCTAAATCACTTCTAACTTTGGACTGTATATCATTTTTAAGCTCCAATTTCTGCATCTCAATATTCATATATTTCAATGTAGCCAAAGCTCTTTCCTGTAAGCTTCCTATTTCCAATAATTCTTGTTTAGCCTTTACATCTAAATTAAGATTAGATGATACAAAATTTATAAGGAAAGAATCACTCTGAATGTTCTTTATAGCAAATGAAGCCTCACTAGGTATATTCGGATTATCCCTAATAATTTTAAGAGCCAAATCCTTAATTGATTCAATAATGGCCAAAAACTCCTTATCATTTTTCTCAGGTCTAATTTCTTTTGTTTCTCTTACTGTAGCAGTTATATAAGGTTTCTTAGTCAAAACTTCAGCAATTTCGAATCGCTTTTTACCTTGAATTATTACCGTGGTATTACCATCTGGCATTTGAAGAACACGTAATATTCTTGCAACCGTACCCAAGGTATTTATATCTTGGACATCAGGATTTTCTGTTTCTTCATCCTTCTGTGATACGACGCCAATGACCTTAGAACCATTATTAGCATCTTTAATTAATCTGATACTCTTATCTCTACCAGCGGTTATGGGTATTACTACTCCTGGAAACAACACCGTATTACGTAAAGGTAAAATAGGCAATGTTTCTGGTAATGTCTCACCATTCATCTGCTCTTCATCTTCAGGGGTCAATAATGGTATTAACTCAGAATCCTGATCGATCCCCTGTAAGGACATATTGTCAAAATTTGAAAATTTAGAATCTTTCATACTTATATATCGGTCATTCTGTCATTAAACCAACAGAATTTTATTTTTTAAAATTATACTTAAAAGCTGTTAAGGCAATGCTAACACAGCTAATAAAGCTATTAAAGCTTCCTTTGAAATATTAGTATTTCAATTCTTGTGCCATAACCAAAAAAGTCCTTTTCATAATTGAAAAGGACTTCGCTACCTAAAAGGTAAAAACTTATTATTTTCGAAGAATAAGTTTTTTACTAATTATTTCATTTTCGCAGTTGATTCTTAAAAGGTACACACCCTCAGCAAATTCTGAAATGTTAATTGATTCTTCAAGTCTATGATTTTTCATGAAAAATTCATTAAATACTTCTTGACCATTAATTTTATTAATGGTAACGAATACTTTTCTACCCATATAATGTGAGAGATTCATGGCTATATTTCCTTTTGTAGGATTGGGAAATATTTTGAAATCATTATTCACTTCCAAACCACCGACATTTTCATTTGATACCAAAATATTTCTATTTATGTTGTTCAAACCGATTAATGCCGTATTTTCTTTAGCACTATTCTTATTAAAAAAAGTATTTTCGATTCCATTAACATTAAGTCTCAACGTCTTCGAACAGACATCAGTGCCACTGGTCATTATACTTA
>NZ_CAXBBZ010000019.1:0-52860 GCF_963974015.1 uncultured Maribacter sp.
TTATATCCTTTAAATGCCACATCGGCAAGTATAAAATCCAATTATGAGGAAGGCAAGCAAGTAATTGTTGCCGGTAGACTTATGTCTCGTCGTATTCAAGGTAAAGCATCATTTGCTGAACTTCAAGATAGTTCGGGGCGTATACAAGTTTATTTCAACAGAGATGAAATTTGTACTGGCGAGGATAAAACTCTTTATAACGAAGTCTACAAAAAATTACTTGATATAGGTGATATCATCGGTATTGAAGGATACCTTTTTACCACTCAAGTTGGTGAAAAAACTATTATGGTAAAGAAATTTACTATGCTCAGTAAATCGTTAAGACCATTACCATTACCTAAGAAAGATGCTGAAGGTAACGTATATGATGAATTCAATGATCCTGAATTGCGCTACCGTCAACGTTATGTTGATTTAGTAGTCAACCCAAAGGTTAAAGAAACATTTATTAAAAGAACTAAAATCACTAACAGTATTCGTGAGTTTTATAATAGCAAAGGGTACTTGGAAGTTGAAACTCCGATTTTACAACCGATTCCTGGTGGTGCAACTGCACGACCATTTTTAACACATCATAATGCGCTCAACATGCCTTTATATTTAAGAATTGCCAATGAGCTTTATCTTAAAAGATTAATCGTAGGTGGTTTTGACGGTGTATATGAGTTTTCAAAAGATTTCCGTAATGAGGGAATGGACCGTACGCACAACCCAGAATTTACGGTAATGGAATTGTATGTTGCTTACAAGGACTACAATTGGATGATGGACACCACGGAAAAGTTATTGGAGAAAATAGCTATGGATGCCAATGGAACCACACTAGTTACAGTTGGCAAACATGAAATTGAATTTAAAGCTCCGTATGCACGTGTACCTATCTTAGAAGCCATTAAAATTCATACCGGTTTTGATGTTGCAGGAATGCCAGAAGATGAACTTCGCGAAACTGCCAAGAAATTGGGTATAGAGGTTGATGACACAATGGGCATCGGTAAATTAATCGATGAAATTTTTGGAGAAAAATGTGAGCATCACTACGTGCAACCAACATTTATCACCGACTACCCAAAAGAAATGAGTCCGCTTACCAAAGAGCATAGAGACAACCCTGCATTAACCGAGCGTTTTGAGCTTATGGTTAACGGCAAAGAGTTGGCAAATGCCTATTCTGAGCTTAACGACCCAATTGACCAACGAGAACGATTTGAAGAGCAATTGAAACTTTCTGAAAAAGGAGATGACGAAGCAATGTTCATTGATCAAGATTTCCTAAGAGCACTTGAATATGGAATGCCACCTACCTCAGGCATTGGCATCGGTATTGACCGTTTGGTAATGTTAATGACCAATAATGCATCTATACAAGAAGTATTGTTCTTTCCTCAAATGAGACCAGAGAAACAGCCTCTTCAGTTATCTGATAGTGAAAAAGTAATTTTCGAAATCTTAAAGACTGAAAAGAAAATGGAACTTGATATTCTTAAAACTAAGGCAGATTTAAGTAATAAAGCTTGGGATAAAGGCATCAAAGGCATCACAAAACATCAACTAGCCAAAATCTATAAAGATGGTGATGTTCTTTTTGTTGAAATATCAAGTTAGATTTTAAAAGGATAATTAAAAAATAGTAGCTTAGAAGCTGGCAAAACCAACCAGCATGAATTTAAGTAGCAAAATAGGTCTGTTTACGGGCCCTATGATATTTTTTATACTCATTTTTTTACCCAATGTTCTGATTAACGAAAATGCAGATGCCGTAATAGCTGTTGCACTTTGGATGGTCATTTGGTGGGTTACCGAAGCGGTCTCCATTTCGGTAACCGCACTCCTACCATTGCTACTTTTCCCTATTTTAAAGGTTATGCCCATTGGCGATGTAGGTGCAAATTACGGCAGCCCTATTGTATTTCTGTTTTTTGGCGGCTTTGTTATGGCATTGGCTTTAGAAAAGGTAAAGCTTCACAAACGAATTGCCTTAAATATTATTCGCCTTACAGGCACAACAGCCAATAAAGTGGTGCTAGGTTTTATGATCGCTACCGCTGTTTTAAGCATGTGGATCAGTAATACGGCAAGTACCGTAGTTATGCTTCCCATTGCCATGTCGGTCATTAATTTACTGATTGAAGATGAAGACGGATTCACAAAACGGGACCGTAATTTTGCATTAAGCGTTATGCTAGGTATCGCTTTTGCAGCAAATGCCGGTGGTATTGCGACGGTTATTGGCACACCACCAAACTCTGTATTAATAGGTCTATTGGAAAATGAATATAACATTGAAATATCCTTTTTAAAATGGATGATTATTGGGCTACCTTTTTCACTCTTCATGATTGCCATTTGCTATTTTGTGCTGGTGAAAGTGTTTTTTCCTACTCAAAATTTAAAGTTTAAAGCATCTAAAACAATCATTCATGAGGAACTTGAAAAACTAGGACCTACCTCTGGGAAAGAAAAAATGGTGCTTGCAATATTTGGGGTAACTATATTCCTATGGGTATTTAGAACCTTGATCAATTCCATCTTCCCGAGTTTAGGTTTGTCAGATACGCTCATTAGTATTTTTGCTGCTATAGCTCTATTTACCTTACCCTATAATCTTAAAAAAGGAGATTTTATCTTGCAATGGCAAGACACTCAAAAACTGGCTTGGGGAATATTAATTCTCTTTGGTGGCGGATTATCATTAGCCAACGGCATGTCGGTCTCTGGTATTGTCGATTTAGTCGCTGATGGTATTGCACAAAGCAATCTAAGTATTCTCTTAACCGCATCACTTCTAATTATTTTAATGCTCTTCATGACCGAATTGATGAGCAATGTCGCCTTAGTGGCCGTACTTGCCCCTGTAGTTGCGGGTATCGCCATTGGTCTAGGTATACCCATCACCTATTTACTTATACCTATTACTATTGCAAGTAGTTGTGCTTTTATGTTACCTATGGCAACGCCACCAAATGCAATAGTCTTTGCTAGTGGATATATCAAAGTTCATGAAATGGCACGTGCCGGTCTTATTTTAAATTTAATTGCAGTTTTATTATTAATAGGATTGTTTCAATTTATACTTCCTCTTTTGTTCTAAATACTACCAAAAAAAATAAAGCCTTTGCAAATGCAAAGGCTTTATAATTGACTAATTCAGAATGTATAAAATGATTATTCCTATTTATAAGACGCCTTCTACCTTCTATTGTTACAAAATAGGCTTAAGAAATTATTAACTATTTGTTTCATATATTATTTCAATCTTTGAAAGTTTACCAAACTAACTCACAAATGAAAAGAAAATTATTATTAAAATTATTGCTATTACTATTCGTTTTCGGCTACCAAACTGCAGAAGCACAAATTTTCAAAAAAAAGAAAAAAGACACTGAAAAAGAAGCGAATACTTCATCTAAAGATAAGATTCAACCTTACGACAAGGTCATAACAAAAGATGCAGTTTCTGATGAAGGGCTATTTACCAGCCATGTAGTCGAAGAAAATTATTTTTTCGAAATACCAGATTCCTTATTTAATAAAGAGATGTTGATGGTAAGTCGCATTTCTAAAACAGCTTCTGGTATTGGTTTCGGTGGAGGTAAAATAAACACCCAAGTATTGCGATGGGAAAAAAAAGATAAGAAAGTATTATTACGGGTTGTTTCACATGATGTAGTCGCTGCAGATTCCTTACCCGTTCATGAGGCAGTTATCAACTCTAATTTTGAGCCAGTACTTTATGCATTTGACATAAAAGCTTTTAAGAAAGACTCATTAAACCCAAGTACGGTAATTGAAGTCAATGATATTTTCATAAAGGACACCAAACCATTTGGCATGCCCGAACGTTATCGCAAACAATATAAAGTTTCACGTTTAGACGAGGGTAGAGGATATATTGAATCTATAAAAAGTTATCCTTTAAATGTTGAAGTCCGTCATGTAAAAACTTACCTAGCTAGTGAAGCTCCAAGTAATGAAAGTTTAGGCTCTATTTCTGTTGAAATTAACAACTCTATGGTATTATTACCAGAAAAACCTATGAAGCGACGTTATTTTGATGAACGTGTTGGATGGTTTGCTAGAGGACAAGTAGATTACGGTCTAGACGCACAAGAAAGTAAAACGATTAAGTTTTTAGACAGATGGCGTTTAGAGGTCAAAGATGAAGATTTAGAAAAGTATAAGAATGGTGAACTCGTAGAGCCTAAAAAACAGATTATTTATTATGTAGATAGAGCTACACCAAAGAAATGGGTACCGTTCATAAAGCAAGGTATTGAAGATTGGCAAACTGCTTTTGAAGCAGCTGGTTTTAAAAATGCAATTATTGCAAAAGAACCACCAACCAAAGAGGAAGATCCAGAATGGTCACCAGAAGATGTACGTTATTCTGTTGTTCGCTATTTGGCATCACCAATACCAAATGCAAATGGCCCACATGTTAGTGACCCCCGTAGTGGTGAAATACTAGAATCTGATATTAATTGGTACCATAATGTCATGACACTACTAAGGAACTGGTATTTTGTTCAAACTGCCGCTATAAATCCAGCTGCTAGAGGAGTTTCTTTTGATGATGATATTATGGGGCGGTTAATTCGATTCGTATCGTCACATGAAGTTGGACATACTCTAGGGCTACCACATAACATGGGTAGTAGTGTTGCCTATCCGGTAGATTCTCTTCGCTCGAAGACTTTTACAGAAAAAAATGGGACCGCTCCATCAATTATGGATTATGCGCGTTTTAACTACATCGCACAACCAGGAGACGATGGTGTGGCTTTGATGCCAGATATTGGTGTTTATGATAAATATGCCATTCAATGGGGATACAAGCCTATCTTAAATACAACTGCCGAAGAAGAAAAATCAACTTTAGATCAGTGGATTATGGCACATTCGGGAGATCCTCTCTATCGTTTCGGACATCAACAAGTAGGCGATATTGTTGACCCTAGTTCACAAACAGAAGATTTAGGGGATGATGCTATGAAAGCTGGTGAGTATGGTATTGCCAACCTTAAAAGAATTGTTCCTAAATTGATTGAATGGACTGCTGAAGATGGAAAAAATTATGATGACCTGAATAAACTTTACGGACAGGTATTTTCTCAGTTTAATAGGTATATGGGCCATGTTTCTAATAATATTGGAGGTGTTTATGAGAACCATAAAACTTACGACCAAGAAGGTGCTGTTTATACTGCTGTACCAAAAGCACATCAACAAAAAGCAATGGTATTCTTAAATGAGCAATTGTTCAAAACCCCATTGTGGATGTTAGACCAGAATATACTGGAACGTATCGAATACTCAGGATATTTAGAACAAATGCGTTCAATGCAAGTACGTACATTAAACAATGTATTAAGTCTAGGAAAAATGGCCCGTCTTATTGAATTTGAAACATCGAACCCTAAAGAGGCATATTCCTTAATACAAATGATGAGCGAAATTCGAAAGGGTATTTGGTCTGAACTTAGAAATGGAGTTGCCATTGATACGTATAGAAGAAACCTACAGAAAGCCCATGTCGACCGTTTAGAATATTTATTAACGGCAGATAACCAGTCTAAAGCATCTGATTTCGGTGGCTACAGAAAATCAACAGTTGTCAACACTAGTCAATCTGATATCAGAACGATTGCAAGGGCAGAATTAAACATATTAAATAGAGATATTAAAAATGCGAGAAACCGAACATCTGATATAATGACAAAATATCACTTAAACGATGTTTCTGAGCGCATTAACCTCATTTTAGAGCCAAAATAGTGAAACGAATATAAGGTCACTTTTTTGACTCTATCGATGAAAAACCAATATCATCGATGAATGAAATCACCTTACCACAATTTAAATATCTCTGACATCAAAAAAGGCCCATTTCACAACAATGGGCTTTTTCATGCGTTTATGTTGTATAGATTAGTGAAAAATAAAAAACCCCAAATCATGACCAATAAATTAAAAAGTCTTATTTATTTAGCTTGTTTCATATGTGCTTCAGTGGTATATCACCAAAATACTAATACAGAGGTGCAAAAAGAAATAGCAACCAATTCCTACGAGCAAGATGCTGATATTATAATTAATCCATATAAAAACCTTGAGAGCATAAATCAAACCAATTAAAATATTTACAAAACTTACCTACTTAAAAGCGCGGCCTAAAAGCCGCGCTTTTTGATTTTAAACATTGTACAAATGGAGTTAAATATTTACTAAAAAGAATTTCAGCCTTAAACCTATCTGAAAAATTCTTGTCCAAGAAACAAATAGATAGAACAAATATTCTAACCTACACTTTTGATGTGAAAATCAAAGGCAATACTCCAATATTTACTGTCCTTTAGAAATGGCCGGCACATCATTGTCTTTAGGCAGATACCATATTCAATCTGATAATATTGATAATTTAGATTTAGGTAGAAATATAGCTAAGGAAGTGTGGAGAATTTATAAAAAATATTGGAGAATAAATTATTTTTTAAATGCTATCTTAGAATGAAAACAATCAACCGACCAACATGAAAATATTTCAACTTATAGTACTTTTTATTTTAGCTTTTTTAATGCTCGCAGGGGCTTTTAACCATCTTTACGCTCCGGAAACTTACAAAGAATTTATACCCGATTTTTTTCCTGAAACTCTTGCCCATATGCTATCGGCTGTTGCTGAAGCAGCTATAGGAATTGCCCTTTTAATCCCAAAATACAGAAAATGGGGCGGCCTTGGTTTTTTTATACTCATGATATCTTTCTTACCAATTCATATATGGGACCTAACTAAAGACGCACCGGCGATAGGGTCTAAAGTCACTGCGATTATTCGTATTGCTGTTCAACTTTTATTTATAGCTGCAGGATGGTGGATATATAAAACTTACAGAATAAAATCTTAAAGTTGTATACCTTCTAAAGCTTTAATAGTGTCGTCTAAATCAGCATAAGTTAAGGCATCATTTAAAAAATAGCTTTCAAATGCACTTGGCGGCAAGTAAATGCCTCTCTCTAACATACCATGAAAATAGGCTTTAAAAGTATCATTATTACCCTTAGCGGAAGATTCAAAATCAACTACCGGCTCATCAGTAAAATGTACTGAAATCATACTGCCAAATCGATTAATTTGGTGGTCTACACCTTTTGCCGTTAAAACTTCGGCAATACCTTTATGCAAGTATTCTGTTTTGTCAGCTAAACTTTGAAATATGGTTGGCTTATTGTTCAGTTCGGACAACATTGCCAAACCTGCACTCATTGCTAGTGGATTGCCACTTAATGTTCCCGCTTGATAAACAGGACCATCTGGCGCTAAGAAATCCATAATCTCAGATTTCGCAGCAAAGGCACCTACCGGTAAACCACCACCGATTACCTTCCCATAAGTAACGATATCTGCTTTTATATTCAAAACCTCTTGCGCACCACCTCTCGCTAAACGAAAGCCAGTCATCACCTCATCGAAAATTAACAGAATATTTCCTTGGGTACAGATTTCTCGTAAGCCCTTTATAAAAGAATCTTTTGGTACAATGCACCCCATATTCCCAGCAATCGGTTCAATTATGATTGCAGCTAACTCTCCTTTATTAGCTTTTACTAATTTTTTTACACCGTCTAAATCGTTATAATCCGCAAGCAAAGTATCTTTAGCCGTACCTTGTGTTACACCAGGACTATTAGGACTTCCAAATGTAACCGCACCACTACCCGCTTGAATTAAAAACGAATCTGAATGGCCATGGTAGCATCCTGCAAATTTTATAATTTTATCCTTACCTGTATACCCTCTAGCTAAGCGAACCGCACTCATACAAGCCTCTGTACCACTATTGACAAATCTAATTTTATCCATATTAGGCACCATAGAAATAGCCAATTTAGCCAGTTCTGTTTCAATCTCGGTCGGCATGCCAAATGAAGTTCCATTTTTTGCCTTTTCGATTACAGCATTAATAACCGATTCGTGTGCGTGACCTAAAATTAATGGGCCCCATGATGCTATGTAATCAATTAACTTATTACCGTCTTCGTCATACAAATAAGCTCCTTTTGCCTTTTTTACAAAAATGGGATCGCCGCCTACAGCTTTAAAAGCTCTTACTGGAGAATTTACTCCGCCTGGTATATATTTTTTTGCCTCTGCGAATAAAGCACTACTTCTTTGATAGATCATTTCTCTTAATTGATTTTGCTAAGTTTCACCTTAACTCGCTGCCCTATTGACAAATCGGAGCTTCTTAAATTATTCATTTGCATAATTTCATCAACACTCATATAATATTTTCTAGATAATGAATATAAGGTATCTCCCTTTTCAACAGTGTGTATTTTATCAGATTCGGTCGAGACAATTGTAGTGTTGTCATAGCCTGCATTTTTAATTTGCTTGTCATACTTATGCAGACCATGTTTCTCTATTAAATAAATAAGCTTTTGTGGGTATTTTGGATCGGTAGCGTATCCTGCCTTTCGTAGCCCTTTGGCCCATCCTTTGTAATCGGTATGCTTTAAATTGAAAAGAAAAGCATACCTAGACCTAGTAGTCAAGAATATACTATGGTCTCGAAAAGAATACATTGGGTGATTATATTTTCTAAAACATTCGCCCTTTTCATCATCATCATGAAAGTCATAATCACCCTCCCAACCTTTATGGCACTTTATACCAAAATGATTATTTGTTTTCATGGCAAGCTCACCCTTACCATACCCACTCTCTAAAAGACCTTGAGCTAATGTAATACTTGCTGGTATACCATAACCCATCATCTCTACC
Organism: uncultured Maribacter sp.; assembly: GCF_963974015.1. Taxonomy (GTDB): domain Bacteria; phylum Bacteroidota; class Bacteroidia; order Flavobacteriales; family Flavobacteriaceae; genus Maribacter. The sequence goes on from NZ_CAXBBZ010000019.1 coordinate 8,789, forward strand.
TGTGCGGTTTCGGCAAAAGTTTCTATATATTCGGAAGGAGTTTCGATTCTAAATGGAACAAATCTAGATGGCTCTTTCGGCAGCACAACTTCTCGCGATGTTAGTGGCTTAACATCTCCTGATTTCTTTCGTTCATTGAGTACATTCTTTGTACGCAACTGATCTGAGTACGCTTTTTTAGATTTACAGGAAGCAAAAATGATTCCTATGATTAACAGCAATAATATTTTCTTCTTCATATATCCAACAAAGGTAATTTTTTCTTTTTCAGTACACTATTCATGCCAGCAATACCTTGTAGACCACCAGTATGTATTGCTAAAATTTTAGTTCCTTTTACAAAAGTATCACGCAAAACCATATCGAACAACCCAAACATCATTTTTCCCGTATAAATAGGATCCAACGATATGTTGGTTTGTTTTTTAAAATCGTTTATAAAGTTAATTAGCTCTTGAGAAATTTTAGCATACCCTCCAAAATGATACTCTGAAATTAAGTCCCAACGGTTATTGGCAGTTATTCTCTTAATATCCTTATTTAGAAAATCTCCTTTTAATGATGAAAATCCTAGTACTTTCTGATGTAGAAATGATGAATTTATCAATCCTGCTACTGTACCGCCAGTGCCCACACTAGTACAAATAAAATCAAATTGCTCATCCCCGCTTACCAATATCTCTTCGCAACCCTTTATAGCTAGTTTATTTGTTCCACCTTCAGGCACAAGATAAAAATCACCAAATTCTTTCCTTAAATCAGCTAAAAAGCCCGACTCTTCTTTTTTCCTATATTCCCCTCTATTTACGAATTTGAAAATCATTCCATCCTCATGGGCTTTAAGCAAAGTCGTATTTTGACGCCATGATTCTCTCAGCTCTTCACCACGAATGATTCCTATTGAACTGAATCCTTTTTCTTTAGCCGCATAAGCGGTCGCTGCAATTTGGTTTGAAAAGGCGCCTCCAAAAGTCAAAATGGTATGACACCTCTTTTTGTTGGCCTCCAACAAATTGTATTTCAATTTGCGATATTTGTTACCTGAAATAAATGGGTGTAGTAAATCTTCCCGTTTAATGGCAAGTGTCACTTGCTTTTCTACAAATAACGGTATTTGAACAAGTTGATTCTCTATTTGCAAACGCGTCGTAATTTAACGACAAAGATATTTAATAAAACTGAAGGATTTTCTGTTTGACAAATAGTCTAAGTTGTTCTCATGCGAATATGCCTCTCGCTCAAAACTAAGATTCTGATATGCCTTGTAAGAATCTAAATACCAAATTGTACGAACGCTCCATTCTAATAAGTAAAGAATATAAAATGGAATGATCAATAGTTCTCGTTGCTGCCGTAAATGAATTTTTTCATGATTAATTAGAACCCCATCATTTTTTAAACTTCTATTTTTTAAAAATATAAAGGGCCATAGTGATAACCCCACATAATTTTTATAGAAGAAATGTCTAAAAACTAAAATCATAAATTTACTTTGGGTATTCTATAACAAAGATAAAGCCAAATAGTCTTTGTAAGAAAATTACTGGATTTTGTTGCCAACAATGCCGACAAAAGGTTAATACGCTGCACAACCTCTATTTAACCTAGTAACAAAGGAATGTAGTCTAGGTTATCAACAGAATAAAGTAACTTTATACCATTAAAATACAATTGTAGATGAAAGAGATTATTCCTATTGAGGAAGGTGATTTTTATTGGTCTGAAAATGGCTTTCGAGTTTTTACAGCGCAATACCACTATAAACGTGGTTATTGTTGTGAAAGTGGCTGCAGGCATTGCCCTTTTGGTTATGACTTAAAAACCAATACACAGTAGCTTTACTCTCTCTCATTCGGCATGATTATTGTGATTGTTCTAAATAGAACAATTTAGTACTTAAAAAAAATAACGTTATGAAAAAAATTAAATTCCTTGCTCTTCCCTTACTGCTTCTAGTTTTCATTTCCTCATGCTCATCGGTAAGAGTACTATCAGATTATGACCAGAAAGCAGATTTTAATGGATATACTTCGTACGCCTTTTATAAAACAGGAATCGACAAAGCACAAATATCAGATTTAGATAAAAAACGAATTCTAAGAGCGATTGAAGCTGAAATGGGCTCACGAGGTTTTGTAAAATCAGAGAATCCAGATTTATTGGTCAGTATTTTCACCAAGGAACAAGAAAGAGTAGATGTTTACACCAACAACTATGGTTGGGGCGGAGCTTGGGGATGGGGTTACAACCCATGGGCTTGGGGACCTGGTTTTGGCTGGGGCGGAAGTACAGTCAGCGCAAGTACACAAGGTTCTTTATATATAGACCTAATAGATAACAAGACAAACGAACTGGTTTGGCAAGGCAAAGGTGAGGGAACGCTTCAAAGCACTAGTAATGTAGCTAAGAAAGAAGCACGCATTAAGGAATTTGTTTCTCAAATATTAGAGCAATATCCACCAAATACAGTTGCTTTAAAGTAATACACACCAATTTTAATAGAAGCGATAGTTAATAAGGTTGTTATTAACTATCGCTTTTTTATAATAACGGAAATGTTGTATCATTCTTTACCTCGTTTAATACGAATGCACTTTTTACACTGCCAATGCTCGGTAATGAAGCTATCTTAAACTTTGCGAAATCATAATACGCATCTAGATTTTTCACTACTACTTTCAGAAGAAAATCAAATTCACCACCCACCACAAAACATTCAACGACTTCAGGATAACTTTTGACATCTTCAAAAAATTCATCCATCATTGCACCTTTCTGTGTTTCCAATGAAACAAAACTAAAGACCGTAATACTTTCTTCAATTTTATCTTTATCCAAGATGGCAACATAGTTCTTAATGAACCCATCTTGCTCTAAACGTTTTATACGCTCATAGACTGGCGTTTTTGTCAGCCCTAGTTCATCAGCAATTGATTTTGCCACTGTTTTAGAATCCTTTTGGAGGATTCTTAAAATCGATCTATCAATTTCATCTAATTTAACTGCCATAATTTTTTCCTGTTTATTGTAATAAATCAATCTCTTATTATAACTAATTCCTGATTTATTACATCAATATAGTTTTTTTTACCAATTATATGATAATTAACAAATATTAAATACTGTTTCCTTAAATTTATTAGAAATATCACATGAATGTACTACTTAGCACAAGCCAACATCGCACGTTTTAAAGCACCATTAGACAACCCCCTAATGAAAGAATTTACAGATTTTTTAGAGCCTGTAAATAAGTCAGCTGAGGAAAGCAAAGGATTCATATGGAGACTAACCGATACCGATGGCAAGTCGGCTTCATATATCGAGTCCCCGTTTAAAGATGAATTAATGGCAATCAATGTTAGTGTTTGGGAAGATTTCGATTCTCTCTCTAATTTTGTTTATAGTTCAGTGCATAGTTACTTTCTGCGAAACAAGAAGAAATGGTTTGATTTAGGCGGGCCCTCTCAATTCATTATGTGGTGGATTCCGGTCGGAGAAACCCCTACCTTAGAAATGGTTAAAAAAAAATTACTCCACCACGAAAAACACGGTGATACGCAGAGCGTATTTTCTATCAAAGAAATGTTCGATACCCAAGGTAACAAAATAAAAAAATGAAGCAGATGAACGGTAAAGGCTATGAGAGTAATCCTATATTAGATAAACTCCCAAAACATCTTATTCAATACATTAAGCCTCAAAACTATGAGACCTATTCACCCATTAACCAAGCGGTATGGCGTTATGTAATGCGTAAAAATGTCACTTACCTAAGTAAGGTGGCCCATAAATCATATTTAGAAGGATTAAGGAAAACTGGTATCTCTATAGACAAGATTCCTAACATGTATGGTATGAACCGTATTCTTAAAGATTTAGGTTGGGCCGCGGTAGCGGTTGATGGATTTATTCCACCGGCCGCATTTATGGAGTTTCAGGCATATAATGTTTTGGTCATCGCTTCTGATATTCGTCAACTAGAAAATATAGCTTACACCCCAGCACCAGATATTATTCATGAAGGAGCTGGTCATGCCCCAATTATTGGAAATCCGGAATATTCAGCTTACTTAAGGCGATTTGGCGAAATCGGCTGCAAGGCCATATCTAGCGCAAAAGATTTTGAATTGTATGAGGCGGTACGCCATCTCTCTATAATTAAAGAAGCTAAGGGAACAGCTTTAGAGGAAATTGAAAAAGCTGAAAAACATATTGAATTTTTACAAGACAATATGGGCGAACCAAGCGAGATGGCCCTTATTCGAAATCTTCATTGGTGGACCGTTGAATACGGACTTATCGGTACCGTAGAAGACCCTAAAATTTACGGTGCAGGACTTTTGTCCTCTATTGGTGAAAGTCAATGGTGCATGACCGATAAGGTTGAAAAACTACCTTATTCTATTGAGGCAGCTAGAACTTCGTTCGATATCACAAAACCTCAACCTCAACTATTCGTAACTCCGGATTTTGCTTTTTTAAGTCAGGTTTTAGAAGATTTTGCCAACACGATGGCACTACGTAGGGGCGGTCTTAGTGGTTTACAAAAATTGATTACTTCCAAAGAACTAGGAACAATCGAACTAAGTACTGGCTTACAAGTTTCTGGAAATTTCGAAACATTAATTGAACATGACGGTAAACCAATCTATTTTCAAACCAAAGGAAAATCTGCACTTGCCTATAGAGAGAAAGAATTAGTAGGCCAAGACATCAACCAACATGAAACTGGTTTTGGGTCGCCAATCGGTAGATTAAAAGGCATAAACATACCTATTGAGGAAATGAGTCCGCGAGACCTAAAAGCCTACAAAATTTATGAAGGTGAAGTCGTATCGTTAGATTTTACGGGAGGCATTAATGTTACGGGTAAAATAGTCACGGGCACACGAAATCTGCAGGGGCGTATCATTTTAATCACCTTCGAAAACTGCAAAGTGACACATAAAGGAAATATACTTTTTGAATCGAACAACGAATTATATAATATGGCTATTGGTGAAGAAATTGTTTCTGCATACCACGGGCCAGCAGATTTAAAAAGTTTTGACTTACTAGACCATACACTTAGTACTGGGTCTTTAAATAATGACAATACCAACTTAAGTGAGCTTGAATCGTATTATAAATTAATACGTGATTTTAGGGAAGGTAAAAACACCATCATATCTAGAACTAAGGTGTTTCAGGAAATACAACTGAAATATCCATCAGATTGGTTATTGCCTATAGAAATATATGAATTGGCCGTAAAAAGTGGGGAAAAGACATTGACAGACGGAATAAAAACACATCTTGAAACCATTAAACAAAAACAGCCCAATTTAGGTCAATTGATAGATGATGGCTTGGAATTAGCCTCAATAGAGGCCATAACTATGGCTTAATAACCTGTAAACCCTCTAAAGACTCAATGGTTTGTTCTTGGTAAGTTAATCGCCAGCCCATAGAATTGGTAAGTATGTAGAACTTTTGTAGTTCACTGATCAGTCTATTCTCTGCATTACTACGTAGTGAAGAGGCTTCCACTTTTTTCATCAACGATGCGTTTACCGTTTTTTTAATTTTATTGTAGTCAGCTGCATCGAATTGATTTAGATAGTCTGAGGTAACATCATAGTATTCAAAATCTGGATTCAATTTAACTTCTGCTTCAGGTATACTATTTATTTTAACCGTTTTAGTTGCTTCATCAATTTCAAAATCTATTTGACTTAAATCGTAAGCTACCGTAACATCAGCGTTCACAACTACAAGTGCTTTCTTCTCGGCACGCAATAGTTGACCAAATAGCTCTTTAGAATCCTTATAATTATAGACCTCAGCAAAATGACCTTCAGTAACTATCAATTTAGAAACATTTGTAATTTCTTGCTGAATAAGCATGGAATTCTCCTGCAGAATCGACATATTTTCTTTACCGTCATTACAAGAACGAATAATAAAAACTATTGCCAAGGTAATTAAGACGCCAGCTGTAAACTTTTTCATGCTTCGGGAAGTTTGAAATCCATAAATGGATATGTTTGTTTTATATACGCAATTTTACCCCTTAACGATGTTAAAAATTTCTGATGTGCCATACCCTCCGGATTAAACGCCCGATGCCTCAATCCTCGCTGTATCTCATCTATCTTTGTCATTACATGACCAACACTATCACCAATCCAAACCTCGCAGAATTTTTCCCAAATATAATCAACGGCCATTTCATTAGGATGTAGCATGTCTTTGGCATAAAACCGATAATCACGCAACTCGTCCATCATAAGCTCATAACTTGGAAAATAAGAAATCTTATCGGCATCAATTACTTGATGAATAGCAGCTATTAAATGTGCCTTGCTCAATTGATTCTGCACAAACCCGTCTTTTAAATGACGTACCGGAGATACCGTGAAAATAAATTGAACTGTCGGATTTACTGAATGAACCAACGCGATAGTCCGCTTTAAACTTTCTTTTACATCTTCAACACCCAATAATTCTTTCGTAAAATTTGACTGAGGTACTTTATGACAATTTGCAACTACTTGTTTGGTAGAAGTATTTCGATATACCCAGGCGGTACCAAAAGTGATGATGACGTGACTTGCCTTTTTCAATTGAACCATTGTACGTTCAACCGCAAAATTCAAATCTGATATTAATTTTTCTTTGGATGGATTACTTAGCTCTGAGTGCGCATCAAAACAATACCATTGTTCATTTAAATTGAACACATCATTTTCATCATAAACATCTTGTTGAACGGCCTTTTGAATCAATTTTTCAATGGCCAACGGATGAAATAAAATTCCTAACGGGTTCTGTAACCCCTGAAACTTATAGTACTTAAGTTTCGCTCCTATATTTTCAGAAAAGCAAGAACCCAATAGCAATAATTGATCTGAATAATCAATGGTAGATTTAGCTTTTGAAAATGGAATTTGGGTTAAAAGTTTCATTTTGGCCGCACACTTTCGTTTAGCTTATGAAAAACCTGATATGGATAAATTTCATAAATAACGTTATCCTCATTAATCGTATTATCGCCATTATCAAATGCCTGCTTTTCCCACTTCACCCCTTCTTCCACATCGCCTAACTTTGTCATACTTCTACCCTTAAAGTAAAGCGCATCAGCAAAATTCTCATAGACCATTAAGGACATATTAAAAGATTCAATAGCCTCTTTATAATTACCAAGCTCAAAATCTGCAATACCCAAATAATACCAATCTAAATAATGACACGCCTCTTGTGGTGGGTCTTTAGGGAAATCTTTAAATTGCTGTTCTTTACTTAACAGTAAAAACTCTTTAGCCTTAGAAAATTCATTTAATTGAAGATAATCTAAGCCGATGTAAAAATTATAGGTATGGTCCATTACATAACCATCGCCATACTCTTTTTTGGCTCTCATGAATTCGGATATAGATTTTATATAATCCTTAGAGAATATACATCTCATAAATCCGCTATAATCCAACCATTTTTTAGGGTCATACTCAACAGCTTTCTCTAAAAATGGCTTACCCAACTGATACTTTCTTGCCTTATATAAAGGCATCGCTTTTTGCTGCCAAAGCCAACCGTTATCTGGCTGAATAGCAAGAGCTGAATCTAAAAATTGTTGATGTTCTAAGGAATGCAAAGGTGTGCCGAACGCTTTTTGAATAAAACCTTTAACTCGCATTGAATCGACAGAAGTAAGTGCTATACCTTCAGAACCCTCGGAAATCTCTGAACTATTTTGGTCTTCGGTTGCCAGATTGCATGACACAACACTCAGTAAAATAATTAAATACTTTTTCATAAAACTATCAAGTTATATAGCTTCTTCAAATAAAAAAATGAAGTGTTTCTATCTACATTTTGAAGATAGTCTTAAATTTTTATTTAATAAGATTACCGTACTCTGAATCAATCTTCACCTATGTAAAATATCAGAACAAAAAAGTTTTATTGTAGATATCCCTTGGCTTTATCTAAGGCCTCGCTTATACCGTCAGGATTCTTACCACCCGCCGTGGCAAAGAAAGGTTGCCCACCACCGCCACCTTGAATATATCTACCCAACTCTCTTACAATTGTACCGGCATTCAAATCTTTCGAAGCCACAAGTTCTTTTGATATATAGCAAGACAATAAAGCTTTACCATTTTGTTCCGTTCCAAAAAGCAAAAAAAGGTTATCCTTATTGTTACCCATTTCAAAACAAAGGTCTTTTACACCACCTGCATCCAAATCGATATGTTTGGCTAAAAACTGCACTCCATTCACTTCTTGAAGCTCCTGCAACAATTCTCCCTTCAGATTCTTTGCCTTGTCTTTCAATAATTCGGCAACTTGCTTTTTAAGATTGCTGTTTTCATCTTGCAAACCAACCACACTTTTTAAAGGGTCTTGAGAATTTCCCAAGACATCTTTTATCTTGGACAAAAGCTTATCATTTTCTATATGAAAATCTTTCACTGCATCGCCTGTTATAGCTTCGATTCTTCTAATACCTGCCGCTACCGCACCTTCTGACTTAATTTTAAACTGCCAGATTTCGCCCGTGTTTTTTACATGGGTTCCACCACATAATTCGATGGACTGTCCAAATCGTATCGTTCGAACCGCATCACCATATTTTTCACCGAACAAAGCCATGGCACCAGCTTCTATAGCATCCTTCATTGGCACATTTCGCTGTTCCTGCAATTGTAATTGCCCATCAATTCGTGCATTTACAAAATTTTCTACATCGCGTAGTTCTTTAGTAGAAAGTTTAGCAAAATGAGAAAAATCGAAACGTAAATATTTAGAGTGTACCGATGATCCTTTTTGCTCAACATGTTTACCTAGAATTTCACGCAATGCTTGATGTAGTAAATGTGTTGCCGTATGGTTCGACTCTGTTCTACTACGTTGTTTTTTATCTACTACGGCTTTAAAACTTTCACCTAAATGTTTAGGTAAATTCTTTGCAAAATGAATGATTTCATTATTCTCTTTTTTCGTATCGGTAATATAAACAACATCACCATGCATATCTTCTAAATAGCCCTTATCCCCTACTTGACCACCACCTTCGGCATAAAAAGGAGTAAGATTAAAGACCATCTGGTACTGAGTACCATCTTTTTTCGAAACTATTTTACGATACTTGGTAATCTTCACCTCAACATCGAGTAAATCATAACCCACAAATTCTTGCTCGGTATCATCTACTAAAATTTCCCAATCTTGTTTTGAAACAACAGATGCAGATTTAGATCTGTTTTTTTGTTGCTGCATGGCGGCATCAAAACCAGCTTCATCTAATTGATAGCCTTTTTCGCTTAAAATCAATGCAGTCAGATCTATTGGAAATCCGAAAGTATCATATAATTCAAACGCCTTACTACCATCAACAGTTTTACCTTTTGTATTTGCTATTATAGTATCAAGTAAGACCAACCCTTGATCAAGGGTTTTTAAGAATGAAAACTCCTCTTCTTTAATTACGTTTTCTATTAATTGCTTTTGTTCTTTCAATTCTGGATAAGCATCACCTAAAGAATCGGTAAGCACATTAACCAAACGATACATAAATGGCTCTTTTGTATTCAAAAACGTAAATCCGTAACGTACTGCTCTTCTTAGAATTCTTCTTATCACATATCCCGCACCAGTATTACTGGGCAATTGGCCATCTGCGATAGAAAAAGATACTGCACGAATATGATCGCTTATAACGCGTATTGCTATATCTACTTCTTCATTTTTGCCATAATCAGAATTAGTTATTGTTTCAATTTCACGAATTAACGGTGTGAAAATATCGGTATCATAATTCGATTGTACTCCCTGCAAAACCATACAAAGACGTTCGAAGCCCATACCCGTATCTACGTGCTTGGCGGGCAGACTCTCTAAAGAACCGTCTGCTTTACGATTGTACTGCATGAATACCAAGTTCCAAATCTCTACAACTTGAGGATGATCTTGATTTACTAAACTGGCCCCAGAAACTTTTGCTTTTTCTTCTTTCGAACGAATATCCACATGAATTTCGGAACATGGACCACATGGACCTTGATCACCCATTTCCCAGAAATTATCCTTTTTATTACCCTTAATAATTCTGTCGACCGGCACAATCTTTTTCCAAAGCTCAAAAGCTTCAGTATCCATATCTAATTGATCTGCGTCTTCACTTCCTTCAAAGACGGAAACATACAGACTTTCTTTATCGATTTTGAAAACTTCCGTCAATAACTCCCAAGCCCAAGTAATCGCCTCTTCTTTAAAGTAATCACCAAAACTCCAGTTGCCCAACATTTCGAACATGGTGTGGTGATAGGTGTCCTTACCTACTTCCTCAAGGTCATTATGCTTACCACTAACCCGCAAACATTTCTGTGTATCAACTACTCTAGGGTTTTTAGATTGACTGATACCCAAAAAATATTCTTTGAACTGGTTCATACCCGCGTTCGTAAAAAGTAGGGTCGGATCATCTTTGATGACCATTGGGGCAGAAGGAACGATTTTATGTGCCTTACCTTTAAAATAATTTAAAAATGTAGTTCTTGTATCTTTGGAATTCATCTAAAATGCTAAGCTTTTACAAATTTTAACCGTTTCTATAAAACAATTTTTATATTTGTTTGTTGCGTTAAAATTAAACCACAAAAATAGGATAAATTACATTCATGTCTAAGGTAAAATACTATTACGACCCGGACACGCTGTCGTACCGTAAAATAGAGCCCGTAAAATCAAAGCGCTATAGAAATATCGCATTCTTTGTTTTAGGATCTTTCCTATTTGGACTTTTATCTCTTGTTCTTCTTTTAAACACCAACCTGATCAATACCCCTAGGGAACTTTCTTTGGCTCGTGAAGCAAAAAACTATGAGCTCCAATATGAGCTATTGAACAAAAAAATGGCCCAAATCGAGGAGGTTCTTGGTAATATTGAGGAACGCGACAATAATATTTACCGACTATATTTTGAAGCAAATCCAATACCAGACGAACAACGAAAAGCAGGATTTGGAGGTATAAATCGATACAAATCATTAGAAGGTTTCAACAATTCAGAAATGATCGTGTCTACCACAAAAAGGCTAGATATTATAAAAAAACAAATGGCCATACAGTCTAAATCATTAGATGAAATTACCAAGTTGGCCGAAGAAAAAGAAAAGTTATTAATGTCCATTCCTGCAATTCAACCTATTAACAACGAAGACCTTACTCGTATGGCTTCTGGTTATGGCTGGAGGTCAGACCCTTTCACCAAGGCTAGAAAGATGCATTACGGAATGGACTTTACAGCACCGAAAGGCACACCTATTTATGCCGCAGGTGATGGAAAAGTAACTCGTGCCGATAATAATTCTTCAGGATATGGCAAACACATTCGTATAGAACACGGTTATGGTTACTTGAGTCTTTATGGTCACCTTAGCCAATACAATGTAAAAAAAGGACAAAAAGTAAAACGTGGTGACCTAATTGGCTTTGTAGGAAGCACAGGTCGTTCAGAAGCTCCTCACCTACATTATGAAGTATGGAAAGAAAATGACAGAATCAACCCTATCAATTTCTACTATGGCAGTTTATCTCCAGAAGAATTTGAAAATATGTTGAAATTCGCTAATCAAGAAAACCAATCATTGGATTAATGCAAATAGAACTTCCAGAAAAAAGATATTATGGCATCGGCGAAGTGGCCCGTGCTTTTAAAGTCAACGCCTCTTTAATTCGGTTTTGGGAGAAAGAATTCGATGTGCTTCAGCCTAAAAAAAATGCTAAGGGCAATAGAAAATTTACACCTCAAGATATTAAAAATCTTCAATTGATCTATCATCTGGTAAAAGAAAGAGGATTTACCCTTGATGGTGCCAAAATACACCTCAAAGAAGAAAAACAGAAAACACTTTCAAATTTCGATATTATACAGAAATTGGAACGGGTGAAAGCGGAATTAAATAAAATTAAAGATCAATTATAACACAACCCATTATGAAAAAAGGACTTATTGCATTAATAATAATTGCAGTCATAGCATTTGGGCTATACCAATGGGGCGTAGGCTTCAACAACACTGCCGTAGCATTGAAAGAAACATCTAGTAAAACTTGGGCCAATGTAGAGAGTGCCTATCAACGAAGAAACGATTTAATCGGTAATTTGGTAAAAACTGTACAAGGTGCAGCCGATTTTGAAAGAGGAACATTGACCGATGTAATCGAAGCAAGAGCGAAAGCTACATCAATTAGTATTGACCCGTCGAATATCACTCCTGAACAACTAGCACAGTTCAATCAAGCTCAAAGCGGACTTAGCAGTGCCTTAAGCAGATTATTGGTAACCGTAGAGCGTTATCCTGACTTAAAGGCCAATCAAAATTTTCTTGAACTTCAATCTCAATTAGAAGGTACTGAAAATCGAATAAATGTAGCTAGAGATAGATTCAACGCAACTGTTGAACCTTATAACCTACACATTAAAAAATTCCCCAATTCGATATTGGCGGGTATATTAAATTTTAGCGAACTAGCTTACTACAAAGCAGACTCAGGCTCTGAAAATGCACCAGACGTGAATTTTGAATTTGATTGATTCAATTATGTCCAAAGTAGAAGATTTTTTGACTGCAACAGAAGAGCAAGAAATAGTTGACGCTATTTTAAAGGCTGAAAAAAACACTTCTGGTGAAATTAGGGTACACATTGAGGCGCATACCCGAAAAGACCATTACAAACGTGCTCAAGAAGTCTTTCACTTGCTAAAGATGGACAATACCAAGCAAGAAAATGGCGTACTAATCTACGTTGCCGTAAATGATAGAAAGTTTGTTATTTGTGGTGACAAGGGAATTGACAAAGTAGTGCCTACAGATTTCTGGAAAACTACTAAAGATACCATTCAAAGTCACTTTATTAAAGGAGCATACAAAGAGGGTATTATAGCCGGCGTTTTAAAAGCCGGTACAGAATTGAATAGCCATTTTCCATGGTATTCAGATGACACCAACGAATTAAGCAATGAGATATCTAAAGGTTAGCCTTGTAATACTTTTTCTTTGGTGCAAACCTGTTTGGAGTCAATTTGAGATTCCTGAAAAACCAGCACTACAAACAAGTGTTTATGACTACACTCACTTACTGACCGACCAACAAAAAAAGGAGTTAAGCCAGAAGTTGGTTCGATATTCTGACAGTACTTCTACACAAATAGTGATCACTATTATTCCAACCACCAAAGGGGAGGATATAAATTATCTTGGTGCTAACTGGGGTCAAAAATGGGGTATTGGACAAGAAGGAAAGGACAATGGTATTTTAATCATATTAGCGAAAGACGACAAAAAAATTGCCATTAGTACTGGCTATGGAGTCGAAGGTTCCTTAACCGATGCCTTGTCGAAAAGAATTATTGAAAATATTATTCTACCAGAGTTTAGAACTGGTAATTTTTACGCTGGCTTGGACAAAGGATCCGATGTTATTTTTCAAGTCCTGAATAGAGAGTTTCAAGAAGAGCGAACCTTTGACGAAAATGATGGTTTCCCGTTCTCGTCCATCTTACCGTTTATCATTTTTATTGTCATTTTATTTATTCTATGGAATAGAAAAGATGGCAACAACAATGGTCGTGGCGGAAGACGTGGAGGCTTAAGTCCGTGGGATATCATTATACTTAGCAATATGGGCCGCTCAAATGGTTCTGGTGGCTTTGGTGGTAGCAGCGGCGGTGGAAGCTTTGGCGGTGGCGGATTCGGAGGAGGTTTTGGCGGCGGTGGCTTCGGCGGTGGCGGAGCTTCTGGTGGATGGTAAATCTTAGATGTTGACTTAACCAAAATATAATTGGTCAAATAATTTTATTTACATAAAACTACTTGACCAAAAAACTTAACTCTCAATAAAACTACTTCTTCCTCATAAATACAGTAATCGGTACTCCCGTAAAATCGTATTCCTCTCTAATCTTATTCTCTAAATAACGCTTATAAGGCTCCCGAACATATTGAGGAAGATTGCAGAAAAATGCAAATTGAGGATATGGTGTAGGCAACTGTGTACAGAATTTTATCTTCACAAACTTACCTTTATATGCTGGTGGTGGATAATGTTCTATAATTGGTAACATGGTTTCATTAAACTTACGTGTAATGATTTTCTTGCTCCTATTATTATAGACCTCTACTGCGGTTTCAATGGCCTTAAAAATTCGTTGTTTTGTAAGCACTGAAACAAAAAGTATCGGAACATCCGTAAATGGCTCAATTGCTTTTTTGATTTTATCCGTGTAGTGTTTTATGGTATTGGTTTCTTTGTCTTCTACCAAATCCCACTTGTTCACTAAAATGACAATTCCTTTATGATTACGTTGGGCAAGCCAGAAAATATTCTCTACCTGTCCGTCAAAACCTCTAGTAGCATCCAAAAGCAATATACATACATCACAATGTTCTATTGCTCGAACAGAACGCATTACCGAATAAAACTCTAAATCTTCCTTAACTTTAGATTTACGACGGATTCCTGCTGTATCGACTAAATTAAATTCAAACCCGTAGCGATTGTATTTCGTATCGATACTATCTCTTGTAGTACCAGCAATATCAGTAACGATATATCTTTCCTCACCGATTAGTGCATTGATAAAAGATGATTTACCCGCATTTGGTCTCCCGACCACTGCAAATCTTGGCAACTCACTTTTCTCTTCAACAACATCTGGCAATTCCTTAACCAGAGCATCTAGCAAATCACCTGTTCCACCACCATTTATACTTGATAATGTATAGTATTCCCCTAAACCTAGTGAATAAAATTCAACAGCATCTTTTGCACGTTTTGCATTATCTACTTTGTTTATCGCTAAAAAAACAGGTTTTTTAACTCTACGCAGTAATTTTGCAACATCTTCATCCATACCGGTTACACCGGTTTCTACATCTACCATAAAAATAATGGCATCGGCTTCTTCAATAGCCAACTCGACTTGCTTATCAATCTCTTTTTCAAAAACGTCATCACTACCGATAACATAACCCCCAGTATCAATAACCGAAAACTCTTTGCCGTTCCAATCACTTTTACCATAATGACGGTCACGAGTTACACCACTAACGGCATCAACAATAGCTTCACGTCTCTGAATCAATCGATTAAATAAAGTAGATTTACCCACATTAGGTCTTCCTACAATGGCAACAATAGCACTCATATCTTAAATTTGGCGCAAAGGTAGTGCTTAAAGTGGCAATTACAATAAAACTTAAATAGAGAGATTAGACCTAACCTCTTGAAGATTTCTTAAACTTGGTAATGATTGTTTTTTAGAGGTTGACAAATAAGGTTCTCCAATTATTCTTTTTCGGATTATTTTAGCAGGTGAACCATAGGCAACTATATTATCACCAAAGCTTTCTACTACCAAAGAACCGGCCCCAATAACTGAATGTCTCCCAATTTCAATTCCATTAATAATATTAACTCCTAAACTAACAGCAGAAAATTGACCAAGGTATAAATTACCACCACAACATACCGAAGGCGCAAGACTTGAATAAGATTCCATAACTCCATCATGACCAAGGGAAGAATTCGTATTTACTATACAGAAATCATGAATTGTACAATTGGCATTAACTATTGCTCCTGGCATAAAAACGTTACCACATCCCAAAAGCACATCTTTGCCCAATATAGACTTCGGATGCACTGTATTTACAAAATTAAAATTTGGCACTATTTTTAATATTCTATCAACAATTAGTTTTCTTATCCAATTGTCCCCGATTGCTACAATACCACCAACTATGTTAAACCTATTAATTAAATATGGAAGATCAAACTCACTACCAAGAACCTCATATCCATTAATTCTTGAACCTTTTTTTTTGTATGAATCAACAAACCCAATAAGGTTATATTTACCTTCTTTTTCTAAACAATCCAGAACAACACTACCATGGCCAGAGGCTCCAAAAATAATCACATTCTGCATTTCATCGGGTTTATTGCATACTTTATCGATGATTCAAATGTAGTACATTCTTTTCTATTTGGATAATTTAAAACCAGATAAGGTCAATTATTTTATTTTAAACGTTAAAAAAAATATGCAAAATCCATACTAACCAAATGATTATTAGAAAGGAAAAAATAGTATAAAGACCCTAAAAGCATATTAATAAAGAGAATGTGAAAAAAATCGTTCTGAAGTCTGAGCAATTTTATGGAATATTGAACTACTTATTATACCCAAAGCGTCTGAGCTGTCTAGAATCACTTCTCCAATTCTTGTTCACTTTAACATATAGTTCAAGATGAACTTGTTTGCCAAAGAATTTCTCTAAATCTTTTCTAGACTCAACACCAACTCGTTTTAATGCGGCACCTTTATGACCAATGATAATTCCCTTTTGAGAATCACGTTCAACCATAATTACCGAGCGCATGCGAATAATATCCTCATCTTCAAAAAACTCCTCTGTCTCTATTTCTACAGCATATGGGATTTCCTTTTTGTAGTTTAAAAGGATTTTCTCACGAATGGTCTCATTGACAAAAAAACGCTCAGGCTTATCAGTTAACTGGTCTTTTGGGTAATACGCTGGCGAATTGGGCAACAATTCTATGATACGCTCAAATACACCTTTGACATTAAAATTAGATAATGCAGATAAAGGATGTATTTCAACATTTGGTAACATTTCTTGCCAATATTGAACCTGCTCTTCTAACAACTCTTGAGTAGCAGTGTCTACTTTATTCAATAATAGTAAAACGGGAATTTTACTATTCTTTATTTTTTCAAAGAATGCCTCATCCTTCAGGGCCTTTTCCCCTATTTCAACCATATACAGTAACACATCGGCATCTTCAAATGCAGACTTTACAAAATCCATCATACTGCTCTGCAACTGGTATGCAGGTTTAATAATACCAGGAGTATCGGATAGAATCATTTGAAAATCATCACCATTAACTATACCTAATATACGGTGCCTAGTTGTTTGGGCCTTAGAAGTAATTATTGACAATTTCTCACCCACAAAGGCATTCATTAAAGTAGATTTACCAACATTAGGGTTTCCGATAATATTTACAAAGCCTGCCTTATGATCTGCCATCCTTATATTTTATTATATATTTTTTCAATTCCACATTTACCTTTGGAGCCAACAAAAGTACGGCAATCATATTCGGTATCACCATTAGCGCATAAGACAAATCAATTAAATTTTTTACTAACTCTAAAGAGGCAACTGCAGCAAAGACAATCATAATTACAAAATACCAATTGTAAAACTTTCCAATTTTAGCATTGGTTAAAAATGAAAGTGATTTAACACCATAATATGAATACGTAAACAAGGTAGATAACGCAAAGGCAGTAACAATCACCATTAATAGTATATCTCCCCATCCAAACAATGTCGTTTCAAATGCCGACAAGGTCATAACAATACCACTAGAATCTTCTAGATACGCCCCGCTTAATATAATTACGATTGCAGTGAAGGTACACACCAATATAGTATCTATAAATGGGCCTAGCATGGCAACCAACCCTTCTCGAATAGGTTCGTCATTTTTAGACTGGCCATGATACATAGGTGCACTACCTAAACCTGCTTCGTTAGAAAACATCGCTCTACGAACTCCGATTATAACAAGACCCCAAAAACCGCCAGTTGCCAATGATTTAAAATTCCAAGCCTCGGTAATTATCATTTTTAAAGAAGGAAGAATTTGATCAGAATTCAAGGCCATAACCACTATTACCGCCACCAAGTATACAGCTACCATAAAAGGCACAATAGCAGAGGCCACTTTAGCTATTTTGGTTAACCCCCCAAAAATCACGAAAGATGTTATGATAGCCAAAATAACGCCAATTGTCCATTTCCAATTCTCATCGCCCATATCAAATAAGGTAGTCGAAGGCTCCACTACGCTCATAAACGTTTCAGTAAATTGATTGGCAGTAAAAACCCCTAAAAAGCCAAATATGCCACACACTGCAAAAAAAGTTGCCAACGGACGGGCTTTTTCACCTAAACCTTTAGTAATATAATACATTGGCCCGCCTTGCATTTTACCATCAGAATCTGTGCCCCGATACATAATTGCCAAACTACAGGAGTAGAACTTGATACACATTCCTATTAATGCCGTCATCCAAATCCAGAACACTACCCCTGGACCACCATCATGTATAGCAATGGCAACCCCAGAAATATTTCCCAGACCCACTGTTGCTGCAACTGCTGCCGACAATGCCTGAAAAGAACTCACATCTCCTTTTGAGTTTTTATTGTCATATTTACCAGCAGTAATGGCTATGGCATGTCCAAAAAAACGATAAGGCATTAACTTAGAGTAGAAAACGAGGAAAAGTCCGCCACCTATTAACAAAAGGAACATAGGCCATTCTGTATACGGGAGTGCGCCTGCAATAAAATCATTGATTGTATCCATAAAATAGTAAAAATTCGAAGTTATGGATTTTAAGTTTTTTAAATGATACTGGCCCTAAAAAGATTCTTTAAATAAGTTTTGAATATAGAGAAAATGTGTTGTATCTTTGTCGCCCGTTACAAATAGTAGCGCTCATCTTGTCAACGTAATGAACTGAAGTTGTAAAACAAGAAAGATGAAACCCATATCGCGGGGTAGAGCAGTAGGTAGCTCGTCGGGCTCATAACCCGAAGGTCGCTGGTTCGAGTCCAGTCCCCGCTACTAAGACTTAGGTCAATGAAAACAACGGTTTGTGTTCGCACAAACCGTTTTTTTATGTCTTCAATTTCCGTACTTTTATTAAACGTACACGAAAACGTACACGTTTTACGCATGAAACTGAACTATTCAGAACCTAAAATCTACACCGGTGGAGTCGATATAACCCAATGGTCAAAATTGACAAAGAAGGAGCAAAAGAGCGCACTTCAGAAAAATTGGTACGTGTATTATCGATACCGAAATCCCAAAACAGGAAAACTTGTCAAACAGACAAATCTAAAGTCAGGTGCCAATAGACACAAAGACAAGGCAAGTAGATACCATATTCTCAAACAAATTAAGTTAGCAATTGAAATTGTATTACAAGAAGGGTTCAATCCGTATGGGGATAATGGGGGCTTAAAGGAATATCTTCAAAATCGAGGTAAAGAAATCACACCCACAATCCATAAACCTGTAATACAAAATGTAACACAGTCCCCAGAACCATCTATAAGTATTAAAGATGCTTTTAACACAGGACTTAAAGTCAAACAAAAGGTACTAGGCGATGATTCATTTAAGAAATTCAGAAACAAAATAGTACGCTTTGAAAAGTGGTTAGGAAGTAATAGTATCACAAATAAGAATGATATTGAATCCATAACTAAAAAAGTTGTAATACAATATCTCAACCATGTATTACAAAAGACAAGCGCTAGAACAAGAAATAATACACGAGCGGACTTAGCCGCTTTTTTTAAGACACTTGAACAAAATGAAATTATAAAGCATAATTTCATACAAGAAATAGATAAGTTACATTCTATCCCTACTAGAAACAAAACATATCCTACAGAACTTTTTAATAAGATTGATGGCTACCTAATAAAGGAGGACAAAGTATTGCGCTTATATATACAATTTATTTATTACGGGTTATTAAGACCTATTGAAATATGTAGACTAACAATAGGTGACTTTGACTTAATTGGTAATACTTTGTGTATAAAGGCTAAAAATCAACCAGTCAAGACAAAGATTATACCTGAAATTTTAATAAATGAATTGCCAGACCTTTCCATATACGACAAAAGTGATGTCCTATTCAATATGAATGGTATCGGAGGATTATGGGATACTGAGGAAACCAATAGAAGAGATTACTACACCAAGAAATTTAAGAAGGTTAAAAACCATTTTGAATTACACAATGACTATACCTTATATAGTTATAGACATACAGCAATTGGTAAACTATATAGAGAATTAGAAAAAACCCTAACCCCGCATGAAGTTAAAAGTCACTTAATGCACATCACAGGACATGGTTCGATGCAAGCTTTGGAACTATATTTAAGAGGTATAGATGCAAGTCTCCCAAAAGACTATTCAAAACATTTAAAATAAATGGACAACAAATATTTCGGAACTATAACCCAACCAAATTTTCTTGAATGGGATATCGACACTCAAAATAAATATCTAACAGATATTGGACTTTTCACCGTAATGCTAGCAGGTGATAACATACCCATTCCGAAGTCAACAGTTCCTGGTAAATTTAATTTTTTAGCACAGTATGACTACAACAACAAAAGTTACCTCTGTAATACCCAACTTCAAAAAAACATTTATAATTTCCTTTTAGACAGATACTTTACTTACTTAAAAGCTATTCCAGTAAACTTTTTTATAAAATTCGAAGATTCAATATTTGGCTTGGAAAATAACGAAATTAAAAAAGCTGGGCTAAACGAATTTAATGCAATATACAATACATTAAAAATCAAGTCATTTTCAAAAAAAGGAAGGATTGAACTTTTACACTTAGAAAGAGAACATATTTCATCCAATATCTCAAAAGAACGTGAAATAGTCATCGCATTTCTTACTGGTGATGAAGTTTTTTTTGATGTTGAATTATACCTTTCAAACTTATACCTACAAACAATTATTTCATTTGAAGGAAAACTTGAAATACTACTTGAACTGAACAGGAAATACAACTTTCAGACTGATATTTATTTTGACGAAAATGTGGTCTTATTTGAGAAGTATCAAAATATTATAAGCTTATCCATAACATTCGAAGTATTTAAATTCATTAATAAATGTCTGGACATTACCAAAATTCCTTCACAATCCTATGTTGTAAGTTTGTACTTTTTTCTATTTGATAATCAACTAATCAATGAAAACCGTACAATATTTCAAGATTTCATAAATTCTCAATTCGACCTCAAAATCAAAAGAATAAAAAACGACTTTCCTGAGAACAAAAAACACCTCCAAAGAATGGAAAAGTTTAAGGTTTTATGGGCCGATTTTGCACTTACAGACGGTGAATAATTTGTATGACCCTAAAACTTCTTCTAGGACCATAAAAAACCATTGAATGACCATTTTCATGTCCTTTTTTTTTAGTTGAATAAGTATTTGCTTGCAATTATGTTAAACATAATACGAGTAAAATGCAAAAAACAATTAATTTAAGAGTTGATGAGGAACTTAAATCAACACTACAGGAACTAGCAGAAATACATGGATATTCCCTATCCGATTATACTAGAGAAATACTTTTAAATCACGTAGAAGATTTTAATAGTGAAAAATTCACTGATTCAATAGATCAAGAGGAAATTGATGAAGAGGAGGAATATTATGATTCTGATTTGTCTATTGAAATACCATACGAAAAAACATATGCTTTTACATGTCTTCTTACATGGTTGTTCTGTCGACGCATGCATCCACACGACAATAATTCAAAATCTATACTAACATCATTAAAGTTAAAAGTTGAGAGAGTACTTGCAGAAAGTTCATTTTCAAATGAATTAAAACTTGAGTTCTTAAAAGTTCTTGGCGATTTGAATAGGTATTTACTTGAACCTGACTCTGAGGATAAACAATTCCAATTCTCCGTATTAGGAAATCATCTTTCCTTTAACTACTACCTATTAATGAATGAGATATGGTCTCTAGAAATTCCGATACTATGAAATCTAAAGACAGCATTGCAACTACAAGGAGTATTATTGAGTCAGACATTCAAAATTTAGAAGCTGATTTAAATAATGACGCTACAACTAAAGAATGCCTAATTATAAAGCCCGTTAATGTATGGATGGATGAAGCCAAAAACCGCCCTATACCAAATATGCTTTTTAGTGAATTATGGTATGAAAATGAAGTTTGTATTCTATATGCTGACACTAATGTTGGCAAATCAATTTTAGCGGTTCAAATTGCCCAAAGCATTAGTTCTGGTATTCCAATTAAAGATTTCAAATTAGAAGCGCAACCCCAAAAAGTGTTGTATTTAGACTTCGAACTTTCTGATAAACAGTTTGAAAAAAGGTACTCCATTGACTATAATGATCACTTTATATTTCACCCCAATTTTCTTAGGGCTGAAATTAATCCAATGTTGGATATTCCTAAACCATACAAAGGTCCTGAGGATTACCTAATTGCGGTATTAAAAGGAATTATTAAGAAACATAAGGCAAAGGTTGTAATCATTGACAACCTTACTTTTTTGCAAAATGATAACGAAAAGGCTAAAAATGCTTTGGAACTCATGAAGCAACTAAAAATAATCACAAAGGAACAAAATGTTTCAGTGATGGTTTTGGCACATACCCCTAAACGCGATGAATCTAAACCTATTAGTATTAATGACTTAGCTGGAAGCAAAATGTTAAGTAATTTTTGCGATAGTGCATTTGCTATTGGCAAGAGTACTGAAGACCCAAAGCACAGGTATTTAAAACAAATTAAACAACGAAATACCGAGCATTTGTACCATACCAGTAACGTAATGATATGCTCATTAGAGAAAGAATCTAACTTCCTTGGATTTCGGTTTCAATTTTTTGATTCAGAATTAAACCATCTAAGACAACAAACTTATACCAATTTAGATGAGAGAGATGCTAAAATGAAAAAACTATTAGCTTCAGGTTTGTCAAATGTAGCTACCGGAAAAGAATTAGGCATGCACGAATCCACTGTTAGGAAAAGACGTGAAAAACTTGAAATCTAAAAGATGAAAGCCCCTGACGTATATACTATAGCTAAAGCTCTTCCTCCCGAGGAATTTGCACTACTGTACGATATGCTCAAATCAGATTTAAAGGAAACCAATAAAATAAAAAAAAGTCGTAAAAAACTACCTGAATATAGTGTTGAAGATGCACTACAAGACCTTTTAAAACATCACATAAAATAACTAGTTCGTACCCTCGTACTTATTTAAAAGGGTACGACGGTACGAATTACGAAAACCCATGAGCACATATAGATTCACATTAGACAAATCAAGCAAAAAATTTCGTTGCCCTAATTGCACAAAAAAAACATTTGTGTATTACATAGATTATACAACAGGTAATTATTTGGAGCCAATATACGGACGTTGTGACAGAGAAAGCAAATGTGGTTATCTTAATACCCCATCCGGCAATAGTGCAATTATAGCACCATTTCAAAATATTAAACCATTAAAAACTACCTACTTAAATGAAAATGTAATTGACAGGTATTGTAATGATTACGATAATAATTACTTCATCACTTTTTTATTAAAACATTTTCACGAACAAGATGTAATACAAGCTATAGAAATGTATTTCATAGGTACTACTGGCATATGGAATGGTGCCACAATTTTCTGGCAAATCGATGAATTTCATAGAATACATACTGGAAAGGTGATGCTATATAGCTGTAGCACAGGCAGTAGAGTTAAAAAACCCTTTTCTCATATCAATTGGATGCACAAGGTATTACAAATTGAACCATTTGTATTACAACAATGTCTTTTTGGTTTACACCTTATAAAGGATGATGTTCAAAAGAAAACAATATGCCTTCTGGAATCTGAAAAAACTGCAATTATAATGAGTATGATACTACCAGATTATCATTGGATGGCAACTGGGTCAAAGTCCAATTTAAAGCAGGAATTACTATTACCCATAAAAGATTTTAAAATAATATTATACCCTGACAAAACTGAATTCTTAGTTTGGAATAACAAAATGAAATTATTAATTGAATCAGGTTTTAAAATGAAATGTAGCAACCTTTTAGAAAAAATAGATATTAAGCTAGGTGGGGATTTGGTGGATTTGATTCTAAAGGACTCTACAGTAAATTAGAGATTAATCAATATTTCTCTCGCCTATTACTTCCATATCAATTATGTATATCGTATCAATTTCATCTCTAAAGGTCACAGTATATTGAGCTATGATATTGTTCGTATTATTACATACCACATCTTCATTTTTTAAATATCCAAAGAGAAAATCATCACCATGAACTTTTTCACAAAGTTGTTTTAATAAATGTGTCCAAAGTACTTCTTCATAATCATCTGCTAGAACTTCTAGCGAGCGTTTACCATTAGGCTTACCTTTTTTATGATATTCTACGTTGTAGATAAAATTTCCATCCATTTCTTTAAAATTAGTTTCGTGCAAGTTTAGGATAGTTTCTTAACTTAAGAAAACACTATATCTTATCGTGTTGCGTTCGGCATATTCAACAACCTAAATCATCTTTTTTGCTTTGGAATAACACTTTCATTTTCAGAGTCATAGCTAGTTTGTATTTCAAAAAAAAAATCTGATAAAATTCTTTTAATTCACCTACTATATTATTCACGAAAATAGTGTGTCCATGTACGGCTGACAATTAGTTAATTCAATTGATAAGAGGCTTTTCCAATGATTAAACCCTAGCGAACTTCTATTTAAATTATTGTGTTCGATTATAACATCAATAATGTCCTGTCTAGGAAGCCTGCCTTTATTCACCAATATTTGATGTTCAATGTTTGTTATAACTTCATTAGTATTCATTTCAAATCTCCGTAAAAGACCCAATCTAGTATAATGAGTTTCAATAACGGAATAAAGCAATGGGTCTATTCCATTTGGATTGCCAATTGTAAATTTACACCCCGGTAATCCATCAACAAAACTAACTGACACAAATAGATATTGAAGATTAGGAAGCGTATCAGTATACAAATTGAGAAACAATAATTGTCCTCCATCTTGCCAAAACTTATTTTTCTTTCCATTGCATTCTGTACAAGAAGGAAATAAATTTTTTGGATGTACGGAAAATTCACTTAGCTCCTCTTTAGGTAGTACATGGTCTAAACTATTTACAGCATTTATTGTACAGTTCTGGCAAGTATTAATAATTCTATCGTTTGATGAAGTTGTGACTTCAACCTTTAATTTTTGCATTAAGGGCGTATCATATCTATAGAGCCTTAATAAATCTTTTTTTACGGGGTCAACATAACCTTGTGATGTTGTAGCCCCTAGACTTCCACTAATAAATCTATAATTATAATCAGCAAAATGACGTCTAATATTTGGTTTGTATGTATTTACTCTTGATTTATAATTAACATCTTTGGCAGAGTTTTTTTTAGATGCTAATACCCTGTCGAAAAAGTCATCGGGGTCTTCGCTGGAAACATTAAGATTGTTCATTCAATAGACTTTTGAGATAAATGCTTGCATTAATACTTAACGGGATTTGACCATACTCTAGACGCTCCTTTATTTGTTCATATGTCAATCTTGACTCAACCATTTCTTTCAATATAATTTGATATTGTTTGGGTATCTCTCTATTTCCGAATACTTCTTCGCTCAAAATGGATAGATTTTCACCAAAAGACTCAATGCCAATCCTACGTATCGAAGAATAATTTCCCTCCCTTTCAACAACATAAACATTTTTCGAAATAATTTCTTGAATAATCAATGGTGAATGAGTTGCGATTATACAATAAGATTTAAAAAGATGAACTAAATGATAAACTGTATTTACTAATTGAGAAATGGCATTGGGATGCAAGTGTGTTTCTGGTTCGTCATAAAGAATTAAGGAATCGAAACGTATTTTTGCAATCAACTCTGTTATTATAAATAGAATAATACTTTGACCAGAACTCAGATGTTTCACCACCCCTCTAAACGCTTCCACATCAAAGGTGAATACCTTCTTTTTAGTAGTCCCAGAATGTTCTATTTCGAAGTCTACAAATTGAGATAATGACTCGTTGTCAATAAAATTTTTTAACGTATCAATCCATTGACCTGTTCTACCTAATCTTTTTATATCTAATCGAGTTTCATGAAACCTTAAAAGAAGTTCTTCTTCAGTTAAAAGTTCATTATTTTCATTCCTAAGCCCACAATAATTATAATTAAATGTTGCATTATTCCTGGGTAGTTCAAAGCTATCAAATGAACTGTAAGAAACTGCAATTACCTTACTAAATAGGGGTGCTTTTGGCTTAAAAATCGCATCATTTTTTTTAGAAATATCTAATGGAAGAGATGTGATTAATTGTGTTTTTCCCGTACCATTCTTACCTATTATCCCATATATTCTATCATAGGCAAATTCACTATCTTTAAAATTAAATTCTACGTTTAAATTATTTTCTGCGAACTTAGGATTGAATTTAAACGAGAAGGAATATAGATTCTCTAAATCATAATCATATAGTAAATATTTCGCTTCTCTTAGTAATCGCTCTGCCGTATTTTCTCTAATTAAAGAATTTTTAAAATTGGAATTTTGTTCAAAACGCTCTGCATTCTCCAAGAAAAAAGCCGAATCTCTTAACGCCCACAAAATATTTTCAAATTCTTTAGGAAATAACTCCTTTAAAGTTTTGTAATAATGACTACTCTGACCAAGTGAGCAGAAATCAGTAGTTAAATCTGTAAATTCAGCAGGAACAACCTCAGAAGCATCAGTCGCACTTTCATGAATAATTTTAACCTCCCCAACATGATAAACTTGAGCATTGTCTTTATGAAAGAACAAATGAAATGTGGATTTTATTTTATAATCATTCCATCCGTAATTAAAAGCTAAAGCAAAATAAGGAAACTTATCTATTCTCCTATGAGAGTTTACAAGGTTTGAATGCCCGTTGGGTCTAAAATCAACTATAAAAGGAATTACATTTTTTTTTATTCCAAATGTACTTACACTATCCTCTTTAAATTGTCCTATTTCATATATCGGCAATTCATTCGATTCAAATGCCTTACGGATAAAACCTAAATTACCCCTCTTTAAATAAGGTTGTAAAAGATAATAGTAAGCCATTATACTTTTTTCGTCCCCTCTTGTATCAGGGTGAATAATTCTATTTAAGAATTTTATAAAAATATCATTGCTTTCAAGTAGATTTAATCTTTCAATAAACAAGTACTCAAAATCCCAGTCTTGATTATTAATTACATGCTGAAAGACATCGCCATATGCATCTTTATATCTTCCATCTGTATCCGGCATTGCTCTTAAATCCCAAATGGATAACAGAAACTCCATAATATCCCCATCTTCACGATAATAGAATGGTGATTGCTGAGTTAATAGTTCTCTTAGTATTTCGAGTTTTAAACCTTTATTCATTCAATCGTTTATAAACCTTCTTAAGCATGTAATTCTTCACTAAAGCACCAAAATCCTTATCATCCATCATCTTAGTAAAGATGTCTTGATTCTGCTCCATACGTCCAATTAGTTTATCCATAAAAGCATCTTCGAAACCAAATTTAAAGTTGTCAAGAGTATTACTTTGGGCTTGCTCTGATAGCTTACCATCTGCAACTAGTTCTTCTTCTATCTGGTCAAAGAAAAGTTTATCAGCCTCTGCAAACTCAGTTCCAAACCTTTTGTTTAAAACATTAACAATTTCCGACAAAGCTTCTTTTTCTTCTTTAGCAGCTCTAATCCCAGATTCAGATATACCATCTAAACCATATTCCCCTTGACTTTCTAGTACTAAATTTTGTTCTGCAATTTGTTGTAGTCTATAGTACTCTAATGAAACTTCATCACCTAACTTAAATCTGTCTTGCTGACTTTTTCTTGGTAGTTTTTTTAATAAAAATCTACTATAGGTAAAGAGCTTTTCTAGGTCAACATCTGCAAAAGGCATTATTTGAGTTAAAAAAGAGTAGGTTCTTGTAAAAGTCTGTAAAGCATGCTTAAAATTATCTTGTGTTACTTCTGTTCCTATTACATCATCTTTAGAGTCTTCCTCTGGTAGTTGTTTAAACCGTTCAACAGCAGGGTCTACAAATGCATTTAACTTAGCTTGCTGTTTTACATTCAGCACACTCATGGACTTGAAATACACATTACAAAAATTATCCACCTCTGACTCCCAAATTATTTGAGCTTTTTCTATCTCTCCTTTTAAATCGTATAAATGGTTTGGGTTTGTATTGGTTTCTATAGTGGTTAGCTCATAATAGGGCTGAAAAGAATTTACAATGTCCTCAACTTCGTTTGTAAAATCTAAAATAAAAGTATCTTCTTTACCTGCATGCATTCTATTTAACCTAGATAAGGTTTGCACACACTTAACCCCAGATAATTTTTTATCTACATACATTGTATGCAATAGTGGCTGGTCAAAACCTGTCTGGTATTTATCTGCAACTAAAAGTAGCTGATACTCATTACTAGAAAACTTTTTGGGTAACTCTTTTTCTTTAAAACCATTCAGTTCTACTTCTGTTACTCCTTCTGGGTAAGTATCATAAATTACTTTACCAGAAAATGCTACTACGGTTTTAATATCTGTATAACCTTTATCTTTTATGTATTTGTCAAACTCTTCTTTGTAACGTACCGCATGAAGCCTAGAACCTGTTACAACCATTGCTTTAGCTTTGCCACCAATCTTTTTGGATACTATTTGTTTAAAATGCTCAATTATCACCTCAGTTTTTTGAGCCAAATTATGTGGGTGCAATGACAAGAACCTTCCTATAGCTCTTGAAGCTTGTTTTTTATTTACTTTGGGGTCTTCTTCTATTTCCTTGGATAGTTTAAAATAGGTCTTATAGGTCGTGTAATTTTGAAGTACATCTAAAATAAAACCTTCTTCAATAGCTTGTTTCATACTATATAAATGAAAAGGCTTTGGAATATCATTTGTCCCTTTAGAACCAAATACTTCTACTGTCTTAGCTTTTGGGGTTGCTGTGAATGCAAAGAAACTTAAATTATGTTGCTTACCTCTCGCTTCCATTGACTTTCTAATCTCATCTTCTGCATCTTCATCTAAGCCTGAATCTAATTCTAAATCTTGTGCTTCTTCTAAGGTTTTAGCAGATAGCACTTCTTTCATTTTTTTTGATGCTTCTCCTCCTTGTGAAGAATGTGCCTCATCTATTATGACAGCATACTTTCTATTTGGCAACTCTCCTATCTTATCTAAAATAAAAGGAAATTTTTGAAGGGTAGTAATTACAATGTTTGACCCTGCCATTAAAGAGTCTGCTAACTGTTGAGAATTTTTATCTATTTTTTGAACAACTCCCTGTTTGTGTTCAAACTGGTAAATAGTATTTTGTAATTGACTATCTAAAACTTTCCTATCGGTGATAACAATTACGGAATCAAAAATCCTATTGTTTTCAGCATTATGAAGACTAGACAATCTGTAAGACAACCATGCAATGGAATTGGATTTACCAGAACCTGCTGAATGTTGAATTAAATAATTTGTACCTGCACCCTTCGCTTTTGCATCCGTAGTCAACTTACGAACTACATCTAATTGGTGGTAGCGGGGAAAAATTAATGTTTCTTTTTTCTTACTTACTCCATTAAGTTCAAAGTCTTCTATTTTTAAGTGTAGAAACTTTCCTATAATATCTAAAAAGCTGTCTTTTGCCCAAACATACTTCCAGAGATAATCTGTCCTATACCCTTCCTTATTGATTGGGTTACCTGCTCCGTTATTATAGCCTAAATTGAAAGGAAGGTATCTTGTTGACTTACCACTTAATTTAGTGGTCATAAAACACTCATCTGTATCAACTGCAAAGTGAACCAAGGCTCTTTTCTTAAAGGAAAAAATAGGCTCATTAGGTTCACGGTCAAACACATATTGCTTTTTTGCATTGGTAACATTCTGACCCGAAAATTGATTTTTTAACTCTATTGTTGAAACTGGTAAGCCGTTAAGACTTAAAACCATATCTAAAGAATTGTTGCCTTTTCGCTCATAATACAGTTGTCTTGTTACGCTTAAATGATTCTTACTATACAACAGCTCATCATCTTCATTGAGTGTTGTCTCAGGCTTAAAAAAGCCCATTTTAAACTTTACTCCATAATCGGTAAATCCGTTTCTAACAACATCAAGTGTGCCTCTTAAATCTAATTCCCTTATTAATCTTTGAATTACTTTATCTTCTACCTCTTCTTTATGAATGTTACTTAACTTATCCCATGCTTTAGGTTGAGAATCTTTAAGAAAGTCTGTAATATAAACAGGAAATAAACCTAACTGAGTATTAAAGTCTCTAGAATGTCCTTTAACATAACCACCATCTTCTAATAATGATACTTCTATAGCTTCTTCAAAAGTTAGTTCTGTATGTATTCCTTTAGCCATATTCTAATCTTCTTATTTATGTTACCCTTTTAAGTTGTCTATTCAGTTTCTCTCCTTCCTCTTCATTCAACTTCTAACTTAGTTACTACCTTAGTTACCTCCTTAGTTACTTTGTAAGTTTCTCTATTAACTTCTTACTTAGTTTCTACTTCTATATCTTGTTTAGTTTCTCTCTTAGATACTGTAGGTATTACCCTCTTATCAACTTTTTAAGTTTCTCTCTTTCCTCGTCATTCAACTTCTACCTTAGTTACCTCCTTAGTTACCTCCTTAGTTACTTTGTAAGTTTCTCTCTTAACTTCTAACTTAGTTTCTCCTTCTACATCTTGTTTAACTTCTCTCTTAGATGCTGTATGTATTATCTTCTTATCAACTTTATAAGTTTCTCTCCTTCTTCTTCATTCAACTTCTAACTTAGTTACTACCTTAGTTACTTTTTAAGTTTCTCTCTTATTTACATTTTTACTTATTCTCTTATTAACTCCTATTTTATCTCTCCTTCTTTAATAACATGAAGGACTCCTTTTCCTAAGTTAGAAGTATAGTATTTTTGCAATTGGCTAGTTGGTTTATCTGGTAACGTCATACTAATTAAATTCATATCCATTAACGGTTCTATATGAGTGGTAAAATTTTTAGTCTGATTTGACATCTTCAAACAATCTTCCAACAGTTCTTTTTTCTTAACAGGCTCTAAAGCATACTTCAATATTTCTATTTGAAGCTTATCTAATGATTTTGCTATTTGTACATACTTTTCGACATTTTTACTCATTACATCTATAAATGTATCATGAATAGGTAACTCAATTAAAAAATGAGTTCTTTCTGGCTCATTAGTATCAAACTTTGGCTCACTAGACCCATTATCTTTTAAAGCCTTTACAATAGTAGGTATACCTGTACCACGACCTTCTGTAAGTCTCAATTCCTTTAAAAACTCCCCTACTCTTCTATTTCTATAACGCCTAGCTCTAACAATACCCTTATCAAAATCAGCTTGTTTTAAAGCAGGGTCTGCACCATTAAAACTTATTATCTCAATAGCTTCTGGCAAAATTCTTACTTCTATAGGGTCTTGCAACTCATAATTTCTATGATATACTGCATTAGACAAAGCTTCTTCTATAGCATTAAACGGATAATTAAAAACCCTATCAGAAGCAGCCTTATTAGCATGTTTAATTACTTTCTCTTTTATAACATTTGTCTTTATATAGGAAAGCACATCTACTAGTTGTTTTTGAATTGCTCCTTCAAAAATTTTTTCATTAAACTCTTTTGCAGCAACTCCTTTAGGAAATTCCACAACATCTATTTGAACTCCCTTGAAGTACTTTTCTGGATGGTCTGAAAACATAAGTAAGCCCACATTTTTAGGAAATAAATGCTCCTTTGCGCCTTGCGATAAGTTCATTTTTTCCGCCAGTTCTTCAACAGTCATTGCATCACTTTCTTGGTACAACCTACTTTTAGTTTTTTGTAGGTGTTCCCTCATTAAAGAAAAACTCAAATCGTCAATACTGGCTTGTGTATTTACCCTATCATCAAAAGGGATTTTAGAGGTCAATTGAATTAACTCTGTTTCTTGTTCTTTATTCGGAACTATACTATTGGACTGAAAACGAATACGATAGTTATAGGTTTTATGTTTAGCGATAACATCGTCAGGAACTTCATAAGGTCTGTTGCTACCTGCCGGAATCCATAATACCAAAACATGTTTATCATCAATACTTTCAAGTGAAACTCTTGGAAAATATGAAGGTTTTATAGTATTACAATACCCCAAAAGTTCTTTTTCCACCTTTTCAAGTTGGGCAGGGTTAAACCCAAAAACAGGTCGTATAGGTTTGCCATCAACTTCTTCAACACCTATAATAATATAACCACTCCCCTCATTTTCAAAATCGTTGGCAAAAGCGCAAACAGAACGCATTATAGGTGTAGGATTCCAACCTTTTTTAAACTCCATACGAGTACCTTCGACGACACTCCCTGACAACAACTCTTCTATACCAACTAATATACTCATAGACTTTCAAGATAAGAGGTAATATTAAATTCTGAAAACTCTTTATCATAGGATACATACAATGGATGCCTTGGATGACCATATTTAGTAAGTTCGTCATAATGAAGCCACCTATAAGAGAAATTAAAATTTTTAGAAAGTTCAATTAAACAATCTTTTAAATATGCCCTGTGTTCTATTGTTGTTCCCCATGCTGCCCATATATCAGCAAAATCATAGTTGCTTAACACTTCCTTAATTGCTTTGTTATTTTCTTTAATAAGATATGCATCGCTTACTGTACCTAAATTTTCTGGATAGGTATCTCGTTGAGGATATACATTGAGCATTAACCAACCATCATATCCTTTTTGTTCTGCTATGTTGCTTACTTTCCTTAGTGTTGTATCTAATTTTTCAGGGGTTGCTGTGCTAGGGTTAATACCTACACAAATTAAATTCCGGTTTCCTACCTTACCCAAAGTATATCTAGCAGTATTATCTTCATTAGGCGCATAAACCCACTTTTGCTCATTAGACTGTATTTTTAAAAAATAAAAAGCTCCTTTATTAATCCATGCGAAATTGTAACTACCTTTCAAAATAATAGATACTTCTTTCCCTCCTATTGGAGTATTTAATTCAATTCCATTTGTAATACTATGTCCGTCAGAGATATCATAATCCCAACTTTTACCTGTCTTATTTCTAGGATAAACAAAATTTCGAGCATCAGTCATAGTTAATTGCACTCCCGATATTCGATTATCGCCAACATAAGACTCTAATAATTCTAAATCTTCATAAACCCCAAATTTAAAGAGGTCTTGCGCACCTCTTAACTTACCACTTGAAGAACTTATATTTCTATAACATTTCAATTCAATGGGTAGCTCAATTTTATCCGTTCCTTTTTCAATATGAATTATAATATCGCAAACTCTAGTTTTTTCACCAACTCGAATTCCCATTTCAAGCTCCAGTTCAACAGATTCATCTTCGTTATAAACAACCAAGTCTAAACTATTTTTGAGCAAGTAGGCAAACTGCAACTGCATTGAAGCTTCTTTATTAATAACAATAAGACCACAACCTACTTTTGCAGAGAAGCTATCCCAACATAAATCTATAATTCCCTTAACCCTATTAATTAATACCTTCATTAAATTCTCTCTATAAATTTTACCAGAAAATCAAACTCTTCTGTATTTGATGAATAGGTATTTTCAAAGTCTTCTACCTTTAAATATATTTCCTGAACATCTTTATCAATATTATTTCTTCTATCGACTTCTATTTCTTGACCGTTCCAGTTGGTTCTGTATCTTGTTTTACCCAAACACTCCCATTCTACGGCATTGTTTAATTTGGCTTGTTGGAGTTGAGTAAATAATTCGCTTATTTCTTCAAAATTCATTTTGTAATATTCTAATTATAAACTTCTCCCCTCACATCTACTTTACCTGTAACCACTTCGCTAATTAATGAAGTTTTATACTCTTTTAGAAGTTCTATTTCTTTCTTTGTTCTACTAATTACCTCGCTAATACGAATTGTTTCACGGTCTAAGTAATCAGCTATAAGAATTTGTTCCTCTAGCGAGGGAATAGCGATAAAAATTTGCTTTAGGTTATTAGTATTGAACCTAAAAACTTTTAATCCTTTTGCATACCTCCTCATTTCTAAACAAAACTGACCTGCATAATGATAAAGATATTTTTCAGATAAAATTTTTCGATTAGGTTTTAGTAAAATTTGCTCCCCTCCCAGTAAGCCAATATTTTCTTTATCGTAGTAACATGTGTGACCTAAGTCTTCAACCGTTTCTGATGTTGAAATCAAAATGGTATCACCTCTCGATACAATCTGACTTTGCTTATAAAACTCATTATTAACAAAGAATTTAAAACTTTCATCAACTATATCAACTTTATATGTTTTACCATATTGCAGAGCTACATATTCTCCACTTTCAAGCAATTCATCTTTTTTAAAGCCAGTATTGCCTCTAACAATTGTTGTAATCCAATCAATTCTATAATTCACCCAATGCTCTGGAATCTCACCCAACCACTCAATACCAGAATCTTTCATTATAACAGTAGAGTCAATACCTTTGGTTACTGCTTGGTTAATCATAGAAGTACGTTCTTCTTGTAATAAGTTGATTAAATGCTCTTTTTTAGCAATTAAGGTATCTAAATGTGCCGTTTTGTGGTTGAGGTAATTGGCTATTTTGGTTTGTTCTACTATTGATATTTTAGGAATTTTCAACTTTGAAAACTCGCTTCTAGACAAGTAACTTTGTATTGC
The DNA here is from genome assembly GCF_963974015.1 of uncultured Maribacter sp. Classification (GTDB taxonomy): domain Bacteria; phylum Bacteroidota; class Bacteroidia; order Flavobacteriales; family Flavobacteriaceae; genus Maribacter. The sequence continues at coordinate 43,290 of NZ_CAXBBZ010000019.1, forward strand.
TCCAGAAGCAATTGAATTTAAATATTGTGTCGAAGAAATTAAAAAATAGTATAGGTATTCTGACTCTAAGTTTTGATTTGGTGTAATACCAATAAAAGTTTGATTTGTAATTAGTGGCTCTCTAACAATAGCTGTTTTTCCCATTGTACAACTACAAGCTGTAAGTACTGTTCCTACGGGATATACTTTAAGATTCATTGATTTTACAGTCTCAATTGACACACCTTGATTACTCTTGGAAGTTGAAACATACTTGCTTTCAAAATCCTCAATTCGTAACCAGGGTATTTCTCCCTTTAAATCTTTTGGCTTGTCTCTTTGAGGAACTGTCAGCTCTGACAAATTACCAATACGTGTCATTCCCCATTCTGTTGGTATTTCTCCAATCCATTCTTCACCTGAATCTTTGTATGTTTCGTATTGTTTCATACTAATTCATCACCGTTTTAATTAAACTCTCGGTTTCTTCTTCTAAAGCCAAAATATCTGCTCTAATTTCAACAAGAGAACGTAGAGGTTTATACTCGTAGAAGTACTTAGTAAAATTAATTTCATAACCTACATTCGTTTTCTTTTCATCTATCCAAGCATCTGGCACATGAGGTAACACCTCACGTTTTAAATAGGTAGAAATATCTTCTTTTAAAGGTATGTTCTCAGAATCTCGTAAACTACTATCTGGTTTTGGGTTACCACTACGGTCTGTAACCAACTTACCATTTTCTTTTAATGGTCTTTCTACGGTTACTTTTGAATAACCGAAGTCTTCATTATCAAAAATCTTACAATGTTTACTCTCTTTAAAATTACCATAAAGCTCCGTAATTTCTTTGATGTGTTCTTTACTTAACTCATTGCGTTTGTCACCCAAAGACTTACTCATTTTCTTATAGAAGTCAATAGCGTTAATTAGTTGCACCTTACCCTTGCGCTCAGCAGGTTTATGATTACTGATTATCCAGATATAAGTGCTTATACCTGTATTGTAAAACAATTGATTAGGAAGGGCTATAACAGCCTCTAGGAGGTCGTTTTCAATTATCCATTGTCTTATAGTACTTTCATTCTTTTTACTACTAGGTGAACCTGAAAACAAGGGAGAGCCATTAAACACAATTGCCAAACGTGAGCCTCCTTGTTCTTTGGGTTTCATTTTAGACATCAGATTCATAAGAAATAAGAAAGAACCATCACTAACAGAAGGTAAACCTGCTCCATAACGCCCACCATGACCCAATTCTTCATGCTCTTCCTTTACCTCTTTCTGTACCTTACCCCACTTCACTCCAAACGGAGGGTTCGTAATTAGGTAATCAAATTTCTGGTTTACAAACTGGTCACCTTTTAGCTTGGTATCATCTTTACGTTTTAAACTATTGCCCTTTGCAACGTTAGAAGGGTTTTGCCCTTTAATTAGCATATCTGATTTACAGATAGCATAGGACTCTGGGTTTAGCTCTTGACCAAATACCTCTAAGCGCGCATCTGGGTTTAATTCTGCTAAATATTCCTCTGCTACAGACAGCATGCCCCCTGTACCCGCACAACAGTCAAAAATTGTCTTTACGATTCCTTTTTGGGTTAGAATTTCCCTGTCATTCATGAACAACAAATCGACCATTAACCGAATAACCTCCCTAGGTGTAAAATGTTCTCCTGCTGTTTCATTAGAGATTTCAGCAAACTTTCTTATAAGCTCCTCAAACATATAGCCCATTTCCATACTAGAAATACGCTGAGGGTGCAAATCAACTTCCTGAAAGCGTTTTAAGACCATAAAAAGTAGATTGGCATCATCTAGCTTTGTAATCTGATTATCGAACTCAAATTGCTCTATGATTTCTCTGGCATCTTCTGAAAATCCATTAATATAATTTCTAAGGTTAGAGGCTATATTATTTGGGTCTGCTATTAACTTGTCAAAGTTGAAAGGGCTTTTATTGTGAAAGTTATAACCTGCCTCTTTATTAAGTATGGGGTCAAGATTTTGTATGCTCATTGTCTTCACCTGATTATACTTTTTTATTACATCAGGTTTGGTGTTTTGCAATACACAATCTAAACGCCTTAGAACAGTTAACGGCAATACTACCTTGCCGTAATCACTTTGCTTATAATCACCTCTTAAAAGGTCTGCAATAGACCATATAAAGTTAGCTGACTCTTTTATGTTAGTCATAGAATACTCTAAATTAAAATTGTTAGGGGGAATAAAAATTGAAGATAACAAAGTTCTAAATTATAGCGACCCTATTCCCATTTAAAAGTTACATTTTCAATTTCCAACTCATCGACAAGTTCAGATAATAAAAAAATCCTGATCTGTAATTTTAAACTCAAATAGGTTCTTGTTCATTTTCATAAGACAGTTGAATAAACAACTTATAATTCCAACTTTATAAGTGTATAATTAGCATACACGGAATATTCTCACAAGTTATTCATTATTGCAAATCTTTGATTACGGAAAACCGTAAAGCAAGTTTCTATCGCATATTTAATTTTATCCAAAGTATATTTCTTATACCACATGATTTCAAAAATCAGTACTCCCCTTTAATTTATAAATGCCTAACTAATAAATTATAAATATGGTTAAAATAAAAAATGAACAATAAGAAATTTTCAAGATTAGAATTATACAAATTAGTATGGTCCGAACCAATCTCAAAAATTATTCAAGAATTTGCGATAACCCATAATGCTTTTAAAAAATTATGCAAAAAAAAAGATATCCCTTTACCTCTAAAAGGTCATTGGTCTAAGATAAAATTCGGAAAGATGGTGGCTCCAATTCCCCTATCAGATAATTCCATTGATAACAGTGATATAACATTACCTAAACGCATTTCAGGAGAACCAGTTTTAAGTAAATTAACTGAGTTAGATTTATTAATTAGGGATATAAAAAACGATAATATTTTACCTCAAATAATAACAACAAAACTTAACAAACCAGATAAATTAATTATATCAACTAGAGAGTATCTAAATAAAATTAAAAAAACTAAAAAATATACCAGAATTGAACCTCCAAAAGAAGGAGTATTATCTATAAATGTTTCTAATGCATTAGAAAGAAGAGCCTTAATTTTCACTGATGCACTAATCAAGCTCTTAAAAAGAAGAGGGCATTCTTTAGTGGTGCACGCTAATCAACAATATTCTAATCATAACGGAACTAAAATAATCGTTTTTGGAGAGATATATTATATAAGAATTAGAGAAAGTAACATTAGGATAATGGAACAACACCCTAAATACGATTGGAAAGAAGCTAAATACTTTCCTTCTGGCAAACTAACCCTAAAACTTGATAACTTAAATAGTAATACCTGGAGTGATTCAAAAACTAAATTGCTAGAAGATAAGCTACCGAACATTATAGCTTATTTTGAACTTAGAGCCAAGCGTGATATAAAAGATAGAAAGGAGCGAGAAATTTGGCACAAAGAATACAAGCGGAAGCAAAAAATAGAAGAAGAATTAAAACTACGAAGAGCTAAGGAATTAGAAACCTTCAAGTCCGTTATTAACCATTCTAGTCGCTGGCAAAAATCAATGGATTTACGCAACTATATAAAAGCTGTAGAACTTAATGCTGTAGAGAATAACAAAATGACTTTAGACCTAAAAAGATGGATAAATGAAAAGGCAGACTGGTATGATCCCTTAATAGAAAAAGAAGATGAATTATTTAAAAATATTAATCGTGATACACTTAACTAGTCAAGTACTAAATGGTATAACAAGTATTTTCTTTTTTACACCTTTAAATCTGATAAGCCGTAATAACGTATGAGTGGATTTTAAATTCAGATTGTTAATACCTAATTTCTACAACTAAATTAAAAATCATTAAATTTCCATATTCTAATGTATAATTAGCGTACACGCAAACGTACACGTTTTCATAACAACAAGTCAATAAAAACGGGGAAATAGGAGGTTTTTGGTGAGCTCATAACCCGAAGGTCGCTGGTTCGAGTCCAGTCCCCGCTACTAAGTTTAAAGTATTTAAAAACAACGGTTTAGTTTTCGCTAAACCGTTTTTTCATGCCTAATTTTAAGCAGTTAGTTACCAGTGAACACAAAAGTGCATACGATTTGTCCGTAAAGCGAAATTTCGGTACCTAAAATATATTCTACCCTTACGGGAAGATGGTTTCGCACCCCTTTACGGTATGGAGACCAAACAGGTAGCTTACCTACCTCCGTTCAAAACGGTATAGATTTTAGTAGTTTTTTACCTCAATTTTTTTATTTGCCCATATAGTCCTGCCAAGTGACCAGTACATATTTCTCCTTGCCGTTCTCCGTTTTCTTTAAAAATCCGTATTCATACACGAATAGGTACACCTCCCCTTTTTGGTTTTTCCAGTAGTGGGTAAAAAAGTTCGGGTCGAATCCCAATTTCAACAACACATTGCTTCTTATCGTTACCTTCCCCCCTTTGTTGTATTCCTTTAAAATCTTACGGTTTAATTTTAGTTGATTATCTACCTTATTATAAAAGCGCTCAGGATTTTGCTTTTCAATTTGGTATTGGTAGGCACTTTTACATTGAGGATCGCAAAATTTCTTATCCGTCCTACCTCTTAATTCTTTACTACAATGACGACATTCCTTATAAATTCTCATAATAAAAGATTTAACAGCATATTATACGTATCCTATTCGTATAAGGTACGATTAAATCAATTGTATCAAGTAAATTGCTAAAAAAAGCCATGGAAAAAGGTAGGAGCGTTACTTTAAAGCATCTTTTAATTAAAGAAAGACGCTACATTGGTTTGCAATTCAACACAGATAAAGTTATTCATGCGCTTGTTAAGCAGTTACCAGATGTTAAATGGAGCAATAGCTTTAACATGGCTTACATTTTGAACAACAAACAAAATCTTGATGAAATATTCAAAATATTTAATGGTGTTGTTTGGGTTGATTGTAACCAATTTTTTGATCGAAACATTGCCAAAGAACATAACGAGACAATCGATATTACATGGTTTAGAAAAAGGGAGCTTTCAGCAACATATCGTGTTTGTCCTTTAAGTTATTTAGATAAGTTAGAATTGAGGAAATATGCTAATAACACAGTAAAAACATATGTAAATTCTTTTGAAACATTCATAAATTACTACAGCACAAAAGATTTAATATCTATTAATGAAAGTGATGTTAGAGGTTATATCTTGAAATTAATTCAAGAAGACAAATCCAATGCCTATATCAATTCAGCTATCAATAGTATAAAATTTTATTATGAATCGGTTCTAGGTATGCCCAATAGGTTTTATGAAATAGAAAGACCTAGAAAAGAAAAGAAATTGCCCAAAGTTCTTTCCAAAGAAGATGTTCTCCGAATCATTTCCAACACCAACAACTTAAAACACAAATGTATTGTTAGTCTTCTATATTCCTCTGGAATACGAAGAAATGAATTGGTGAATTTAAAAATCAGCGATATAGATAGTAAAAGGATGTTGATACGGATTGAAGCTGCAAAAGGTAATAAAGACCGGTATACCTTGCTTTCACATTCATTGTTGAAAGATCTACGAGAATATTATAAACAATATAAGCCAGAAAAATATATTGTTGAAGGTTTATACGGCAAGCAATATTCAGGTCAAAGCATTGGGAAAGTTGTAATTAATGCTGCTACAAAAGCAGGTATTAAAATTCTTGTAACCCCACATATGTTAAGACATAGTTTTGCAACACATCTTTTAGAAGCAGGTGTAGATTTAAGACAAATTCAGGTTTTATTAGGTCATAGTTCGAGCAAGACAACTGAAATTTATACACATGTTGCCACAACAACTTTCAAAAAAATAAAAAACCCTCTTGACTCCTAGAAATTTATAAAAGATATATATAACATATGTTATATATATTCTATATTGGAGGTATATATAACATTAATGTTATATATACTATTGTTAGCGGTTATTTAAAGGACTGACAAATAAAAAGTTAAACTTGAGAAAAGGAATTAAAATATTAGGATTTGGAATAATTGCGTTAGTAGTTCTCTATTTGATTTGGATAAAGCTTCCTTTTACAATAAATCGTCATTCTGACATTGAGTTAGGAAATAAAATAATTGACCAGATTGAATCCTACAAAAAAACAAATGGACTTCCTGAATCAAATGATTGGGAAACATTGAAGAAATTCGGATTCATTGACCATCTTGATTTTTTAGAACCTGAATACCAAAAACTAAACGACAATGAATATCAATTGATATTTATTGAAGGATTTGAAGGTCCATATTTAATGTGGACTTCGAAAGACAAAAAATGGATAATTGACCAGCCCTTATTTCCAGATGCTTGGATTGATAAAAAAGATAATTCAAAAGTGATTAAATTAAACTGTGATTCAATTTATAGTAATCTACACATCCAAATTGAACTTAAATTGCTAAACTCTGATGCCGAGAATGAAAACAAATATGAGTTTAAATTCACAAAGAAGATAAATGGACAATTTGAAAACATTTATTCTGACTCAATTTATAGCACAGTTCCCAAAATTAATTTCATCGACTTTAACAACGACAACATTAAGGATATTTTAATACAAAATAGCTCTGACGTAAGAAGTAATTGGACTTATAATCTATATCTCGTTGACTTAAAAAACGAGAGTTTGACAAAAGTTAAAGGATTTAATGAAATAAAGAATCCGAGATTTTTGAATGAATATAATCTAATCGTCAATTATGTAAATTCAGGAAGAAACTGGACAAGTTTGTACAAAATTGAGAGAGATTCTGTCGTTGACATGGGTTTCCTTATCTATGACGACCAAACTGAAAATAGTTCATACCAAAAGGAATTGAGTGATGCGATTGAGAAAATAAAGAAAAATGAAAAAAACAACCGCTAACAATGTGTCATACGTAATGGCTGGAAAAGTAGTAAATATCAAGGTTTGTGGCTCGCATCAACTTCATATCGGTTTGATAGCGAAGCGCTCCGAAGTCCGCCACTACGCATACACTCACCGTTAGCTACAAGTTTAACAAAACTCATATGAATGAAATTCCAGATGAATTAAAAGAATTCTACAACTCAATTGAAAATCTTAATTCATTGAGCATTTGGAATATTCAAAGAGAACTTAAGCCAACAAAAAGAATAAAAGGTGATTGGAAAAAAAAGCTAATCGTTGAGAGGAAATCATTAAACTATAATTTAAATAAAGGAGAATTAATAACCAATGTTCAAGTTACTGATACGAAAGGTCAAATATCGAGCATTGGATTAGACAAAGATGACCTTGAATATTTAAAGGATAGATTAGAGGCAACTCAAAATGCTTGGCTAAAATCCAGATATTCACATTTATTATGGCAAGGAACAAAGCATAACAAATATGCAGAAATTGCAATTGACAATTATATCCAAACAATAAATAGAATTAAGGCAGATGAAGCTCGTGAATTACCTATAATTCTATCTGCAATATTATACATCTCAAAGAAATCAAAGAAGAAAATAGATATAGCTAAAGCGACTGCTATAAAATTAGTAAATGATTTACCGAATTGGTTTAAACCAAATATCCTAAACTCTATTTTAGATAATAATACACTCTCAAGCGAAGAATTAAATGATATAGCCTCTAAATTACCAAAATGGATTGAAGATGATAAATCAGTTTCATATTTCACTAATAAAAACAAACTCGAAACTGGAATTAGACTTTACAATTTAATTGGACTTCCTCTAAATGAACTTTATGAATTATTAGCAAAGAACGAAGACCTAATTTTAGAACAACATCAAGAAGACACTGATTTTGTTAAGTTTACTACCATTGGAACAAAAGCCAAATATTTAAGGCTTGCAGGTAAAACAGAAGAAGCTGAAGAAAATCTAAAAGAATATAATAGATTAAAGCAAACGGTAAAGCTTGGAAAAGTAAATTGGGAACTTGGTGAGAAGGAAACAGAAATGTTTAATGAATATCTAAATATGAAATCAAAAATCATTTTAGATATGCCAACTGACGGAATTCTTGCTTTCTTTTCAATAAATGAAGATATTCTTGTTGACCCTATTGAAAATGAAGAAAATGCCAAGAAATCTATAAAAAATTCTATTAGTAGTCTATTCAGTACGAGCGTTTTTGATATAAACAGTAATTTCAAAAATCTTGAAGATTCGGAGAAAATTGACAAAGAAATAATTCAAAGCTACACAATTGCTCACGGAGTTAAATGCTTTAGTCTTTTCTTAAAAGTATTCGTTGATGGAAATATAACAGGTAAATTAAATTATTATAAAATATTCGAGTTTTTAGAAGTCCAAACGTGGTACGGAATGAAATTCAAAAGAGGGATGACTGATAATGAGATTGACCAAAACTCATCTTGGTTGACAATGCTTGCACCTGGAATTCATAATTTATTTGCACAATTTGAACTTTCCGTTTTAATGAATACCAATAAAATCAATAATTTCATATTAGCTATGGATTCATTGACTGTCAAGTTTGAAGGTGCTTTGAGAGATTTTATTCGCTTATCTGGTGGAAATACATCCACTTCGAAAAGAGGAGAGATAAAAGAACAGCTTCTTGAAGAACTATTGGATAATCCAACAACCAAAAAACATTTTACAGAAAAAGACATTGAATTGTTCAAATACACTTTCACACAGAAAGGAAAAAATTTAAGGAATAATATTGCACATTCATTTTTACAATATTCGGACTATAGTTTACAATCAGTTACATTAGTTTTTTTCTGTATCTTAAGACTTGGGAAATACACATTTGAAGAAAAAACCAGTAGCTAACACCGTATAAAATTAATTGCTAATGCAAGCTTACTTTCGAAAAACCTCGCGGATTTTCTATTTGGTTTGTATTTGCTAAATTAGGTGCTTAAAAGACGCAACTAATCTTATACATCAACGTTGTGCACTATTAAAGCTTGCCAGTAAAATCGGTTGATTTATGAAACTTACAGAAAATCAATTTGAAGAAGCGGCTTACGTTATCGAAAAAGCAAACGGAGTTTCTCATTCGGAATATGAACGGAAAATAATTGCGGAATCGGAATTTAAAAACCGTAATACTTCTGAACTGGAAACGCTAATTGTTGATGGACTAAACGCTGGACTTTATAAAACCGAATCGGAAAGGATAAGTGCTTATTGGTGTCTGTACAAAATTGGCAATCCTAAACTTAAAGAGGACTTTGTAAACTGGTTGAGAATGGAATTAAAAAAAGGACATAAAAACACTCTTTTCCAACTTCTAATAGCATTGGACGGAATTGGGGAAAAGGCCTTCGCTAAGGAGAGAACCGGGCGAGCAGCTGACGAATTGGACTTAAATGTCCGTGACGCAATGGAATACTTAAAAAATAACAGCGCACAACACGGTGTATAATTAATTGCGGGCGGAATTTCCAATTGGAAATTCCTGCAATCAATTATCTTTAGAGCTAGGCGGACATTTTCCGTTGGAAAAGTCCGCAACTAATCATACACAAACCGTTGTAGCCAATTATAAATAACCTTTTAGATGCGGAATTTTACTTTCTTAA
>NZ_CAXBBZ010000020.1:0-48436 GCF_963974015.1 uncultured Maribacter sp.
GCCCAAGCTCTTATGGCATCTAAAAAAAACAATCTTGACTTAGAGTTGCTCATTATAGTAATTATATCCTATATACTTATAAAACAGTATGTTTGGATGTTTACGGCTGCAAAATTAGATAAAAAAAGTTCAGGTTTATTCTATTTGGATTAAATTCGCTAACATTCAAAAAATGATGTTTATGGGTTATATTCTAGCATTTGCAGGTAGTAATTCTTCCACTTCTATCAATTATAAATTGGTAAATTTTACCTCCTCATTAATAAATGGTCATGAAGTGCGGTTAAGAGATATGGCTAATCATCCATTTCCTATGTATAGCGAAGATATTGAAAAGGATTATGGATTCTCAAATTCACTTGTTGAATTTAAGAATGAAATAAGAAATGCTAAAGGTTTGATAATTTCTGTAAATGAACATAATAGCTACCCGTCTGCTTATTTTAAAAATGTATTAGATTGGCTTTCTAGGTTAGATGCTCAATTTTTAGTCAATAAGAAGATTTTGTTAATGGCTACATCCAATGGAGGCCGTGGTGCAATAGGGGCATTAGAGGTAGCGGAAAAAATGCTGACGCGTTTTAAGGGTGAGGTTGTCGAAACCTTCTCACTTCCAAAATATGGTGAAAATTTCGATGAAGAAAAAGGAATTACCAATGCGGAATTAGCCAAAATTCATGCTGAGAAAGTAGCTTCTTTTGTTAAATCAATTTCTTAAATATTAGGATAGAATTTAAGGGATTAAACTCGAGGATATTCGTAATGTTCATAGATACTTAGTTACCTTTATACCGTGTTAAAAGCGTTTAAAAAACATATTGTAGATTCTTTCCCTGAACTGCTAGATAATCATTTCATTATTGCCTGTAGTGGTGGATTGGATAGTATCGTGCTTACGGATTTGTGCCACCAGGCTCAACTTCAATTTTCTCTAGCCCATTGCAATTTTAGATTAAGAGGTGAAGAAAGTAACAGAGATGAAAATTTTGTTCGCGACTATGGAGATAAGTTAGGTGTAGTGGTTTATGTGACTCATTTTGATACAATTGGCTTTGTAAATCAACACAAAGTCTCTATTCAAATGGCAGCACGTGAACTTCGATATACTTGGTTTGAACAGTTATTAATAAAGCATACTTTTCCATATGTCTTAACTGCCCACCATGCCAATGATAATTTAGAGACTTTTTTAATTAATCTTTCTAGGGGTACAGGTATAGACGGATTAACTGGAATACCAGCTAAAACAGCAATTTTAAGAAGACCTCTGTTGCCTTTTACAAGGCAGGAATTAGAGTCATATGCTGAAGAGCAAAAACTAAATTGGAGAGAAGATGCAAGTAATGCCGATACAAAGTATTTAAGGAATAAAATACGTTTAGAGATTATTCCGAAATTGAATGAATTGCATCCTACTTTTGTAGATAATTTCAATAATACGATTCATTATTTAAGTCAGACCGAAACCATTGCCTCTGCATATCTTCAAAAATTGAAAGAAGAACTTTTTGTTGAAATAGATGGGAGGATTGAAATTTCAATTTCGAGGCTTAAATCATTAAATCCGCTTTCAACGTATCTATTTGGACTTTTCAATACATACGGATTTAAAGAATTAGAGAAAATCGAAGCCTTGTTAGATGGGTTGAGCGGAAAACAGTTGGTGTCTTCAACTCATGTTTTGGTAAAGAATCGTGACGTATTGATACTGTCTTCAATTGATAAGAAGGTAGGGGGAGAAGAAGAGTTTTTTATAAACGAAAGTCTGGTGGAATTAAATCGCCCACTATCACTAAAATTTTCGGTAGTACCTGAACGTTATAATAATTCTGTTAAAGAGATATTCGTTCAAAAAAATGCGTTAAAGTATCCTTTGGTGATAAGAAAATGGAAAAAGGGCGACTACTTTTACCCATTGGGCTTAAATCATAAAAAGAAACTTTCAAAATTTTTTAAAGATGAGAAGGTTGATGTTCTATCAAAAGAACAGATATGGCTATTATGCTCTAATGAGCAAATTGTATGGGTTATAGGTATGCGAGCAGACCATCGATTTAGAGTTGAAGATAGTACTGAAGAGATTTTAAAAATAGAAATGATATGATGAGAATAATTATTTTACTTCTTTTTGTGGTTGTGTTGCCTCTTGGTGCATATGCCCAATCGGATGATAACCCGGTAGTTTGGGAGAAGGAAATTAATAAAATTTCAGATACTGAGTATGAATTGATAATGCAGGCCGAAATTTATGAAGGTTGGCATTTGTATTCACAATTTACTTCTGAATTTGGAGCTTTGCCTATTATTTTGAAATATAAAGGAGCTGATCAAAAATATGTATTGATCGAGGGTACAACTGAGAGTGAAACATTTACAGAATACAGCGATATATTTGAAGTTGATGAAACTTTTTTTAAAGAAAACGCCACATTAACTCAGCGTATAAAAATTCTTGATTCTACGATTAATCAAATCGAAGTTTATGTGGAATATCAGGTGTGCAAAGATGTTTGTATTCCTATGGATAAAGAATTCATTTTCACTTTAGACGGCTCGGAAGCAAAAAAAACGGTTTTAGCGGTAGACGACAGGAGCTTAACATTAGGTGAAAAATTAAGATTAGACCTAAAGAATAAAGAACTCCTTACTCAAGGTCAAGATAATATTGCCGAAAGTACAAATATTTGGGTCATTTTCGGCTTGGGTTTCCTTGGGGGGCTCATTGCGTTATTGACACCCTGTGTATTCCCAATGATACCTTTAACCGTGTCATTTTTCACAAAACACTCACAGAAAAAATCGAAAGGAATTATAAATGCTCTTTTATATGGTTTCTTTATTGTGCTAATCTACTTTTTATTAAGTCTGCCATTTCATTTATTTGATTCGGTCGATTCGCAGATACTCAATTCTATTGCAACCAATGTGTGGTTGAATCTTTTATTCTTTTTCATATTTCTATTCTTTGCTTTTTCCTTTTTTGGATACTATGAACTGACCTTACCAAGTTCATGGGCAAATAAAATGGATGCGGTTTCGTCGAAGGTTGGTGGAGTTATCGGTATCTTTTTCATGGCAGTAACCTTGGCTATAGTATCATTCTCATGTACAGGACCCATATTAGGAGGTTTGTTAGGAGGAACAACTTTGGCCGAGGGAGAAGTTGCAACAAACCTTACGGCCGGTATGACTGGTTTTGGAGCTGCGTTGGCATTGCCATTTGCTCTTTTTGCATTATTCCCAGCATGGTTGAATTCACTTCCAAAATCTGGTGGGTGGATGACTACCGTAAAAGTGGTACTCGGATTTTTAGAAATAGGCTTGGCTTTAAAATTCTTATCAAACGCTGATATGGTTGGTCATTGGGGTATATTAAAGCGAGAAATTTTTTTAGGAATATGGATTGTTTTAGGAATAGCAATGACACTTTACCTATTCGGAATATATAAATTTCCGCACGACGGGCCTGTCAAGAAATTAACTATCGGTCGCAAATTAATTGCCTTTGCAAGTTTAACATTTACAGTTTACTTGATTCTAGGTCTTACCAAAATAACCAACCTAAAATTATTAAGTGGTTTTCCGCCACCAGAGTTTTACAGCGTATTTGAACAAGAGAGCGACTGTCCGCTCGGGATTGATTGTTTTAAAGATTTTGAGGAAGGTTTAGCTTTTGCTAAAGAAGTTAATAAACCAATTCTGTTAGATTTTACAGGTTGGGCATGTGTAAACTGTAGAAAGATGGAGGAAAATGTTTGGAGTGATCCAGAGGTGTTTCCTATCATTAAGAATAATTACGTACTCATATCATTATATACAGATGATAGAGAAGAACTGCCTGAATATGAGCAGTTTAATTTTAAATTTGATAGTGGTCGTGTAAAAGAGATTAGTAACATTGCTCAAAAATGGGGGACTTTTCAAGATATTAACTTTAATTCTATCTCTCAACCCTTTTATGTATTGTTGTCTCCAGATTTAAAAGTACTCAATTCAACCATGCAAAATTCTGATATTCCTACCTATAAAAACTGGTTATTAGATGGGCTTAGAAATAATAATTAATGTTCATGAACTGTAAGATGTTGACTACTTGTCAATAAAAAGCAGTACTGCGAGGTATTTGTTGTTAAAAATATCTCTAACTTAGAATTTAATTCCCCCGTTAAATATGAGAACATTTAAAAGAATCGGAAAAATTCTATTGGTAATTCTTGTCCTATTGGCAATAGGAATTGCAATTTTCATTTACACCTTAAAACCAGACTATTCTGGTGAACAAGAACTTGTTCATCTTGATCAAGAGGTTAATGTGTACTATGATAATTATGGTATTCCTCATATATACGGAGAGAACGAAAAAGATGCTTTCATGGCGCTAGGTTACGTTCACGCACAAGACCGTTTATGGCAAATGGAGTTACTTAGAAGAATTGGAAGTGGTGGCCTATCTGAAGTTTTTGGAAAAGATTTAGTGGGTACCGATAAGTTCTTTCTCTCGTTAGGTATTGCAGATGCTTCTAAAATTACCGTTGCCAATGTTGATGAAGAAAATGAAGGTGTTGTTTTGGCTAGAGCTTATTTAGATGGTATCAACCAATTTATTGCTGAAGGGCCTACACCAATTGAATTTTACCTAACGGGTATCGATAAAGAAGAATTTGTTTTAGAAGATATATATAACACCATAGGTTATATGGCATTCAGTTTCGCCATGGCACATAAAACCGACCCGCTTTTAACGACCATAAATTCTAAATTAGGTCCAGATTATTTAAAAGATTTACATATTGGTTCTGATGTAACTACAGAATGGATTAAAAATTTTAATCCTTCCCAAAATGATTCTATCCAAAACAACCTAACTGCCGCTGTTAACAAAGCATTAGGTGTATTGAATGTTCCATTATTTGAAGGTAGTAATAGTTGGGTTATCGCTCCGGAAAAGACTAAGAACGGAAAGGTCATTTTAGCCAATGATCCACATATTGGTTTTGCACAACCTTCTGTTTGGTATGAAGCACATATAGAAACCCCTAACTATTCTAAATATGGTTATCATATTGCAGGCATACCTTTTCCACTTTTAGGCCATAATAGAAAATCTGCCTATGGCATTACTATGTTCGAAAATGATGATGTCGATTTTTATTATGAACAGAACAACCCTGAAAATGATAATCAATACCTTTCTCCAAATGGATATGTCAATTATGAGATAATAAATAAAACCATTAAAGTAAAAGATTCAACCGATATAGAATTCACCTATAAGAAATCTGTACACGGACCTATTTTGAATGGTATTGCTGACCAAATTCAAGGAGATAGGCCAATAGCGATGTCATGGATATACACCCAAATGGACAATAAGGTGATTGATGCATTATTCGGATTGAGCCACGCTAATAGCTTCAATGAATTTAAGACAGCATTACCAAAAATTCATGCGCCAGGATTAAATATAATGTATGGTGATGCCGATGGTAATGTAGCTTGGTTTGCCACAGCACAACTTTATTATATTCCAGACTCAATAAATACAAAATTAATCTATGAGGTAGGGGAAGGACTTCCTCTACAAAAAGACCTGCTCAGCTTTAACGAAAATCCTCAAGCAATAAATCCGCCAAGTCATTATGTGTATTCTGCTAATAACCAACCTGATTCTATTGTGGGCATGCTTTACCCAGGGTATTACTTACCAGAAAATAGGGCGAAGAGAATTGTAGAGCTATTAGAGCCTAAAAATGATTGGGATAAAGATTCTACAAGTGAAATGATTAATGATGTTACGTCAACAGTAGAACCAACAATTATTGCAGATTTAGCCAAATTAATTGATATTAATTTGTTAAATGAGGCAGGATTAAAAGTTATGGACGGTTTAAAAATGTGGAATGGTAACTACAATCTTCAATCTGTAGAGGCGACTGTTTATAATCGATGGATTTATTATTATTTAAAAAATACGTTTAAAGATGAATTGGGTGAAGAATTATTTACCCAGTTTTTAAGTACCCATTTTATCAAACGTCTTATTGCACCATTATCGAGAAATGAAAGCTCGGTCTGGTGGGATGATATGTCAACTACAGATGTTGCCGAAAACATGCAGGATATTGTAAATAAATCATTTTCTGAAGCAATAACATCTTTGGAAAATGATTTTGGAAAAAATACTGAAAATTGGGAGTGGAAGAATGTCCATACTATAGAGCATGGTCACCCTATAGGGCAAATTGCGGCCTTGCGTTCATTTTTTAATGTAGGTCCTTATCCTATAGAAGGCGGTAGGGAGGTTATTAATAATCTGGCGTTTTCCTATGATGAAACAGGTTTTTACAAAACCAATTCAGGACCATCGACAAGAAGGATTGTTGATTTCTCAGATATTGAAAACAGCATTAGTATTTTACCTACGGGCCAATCAGGTAATCCTTTTAGTAAGCATTACAAAGATCAGGCAGATATGTATGTAAAAGGTGAATTTCGTAAAATGATGATGAATGAAGATGATATTAAAAAGAATGCGGAATCTACGTTGACCCTAATTCCTTTGGTCAAATAAGTGTTAAGTATTTAATGAGTCTGTTAAATTATTGAAGATATATTGGTAATTAGTCAACATACTATATTATTATTAAAACTTGATTATAAAATGTGACATTGAGTTTAAATTTATTATTTATTGTTATTTTTAAAACAATAACCAACCTATGAAAACCAACCAACTAGTGCTTGCACTAATATTGATTTTAATCACCACTAATTATGTGATTGGTCAAAATGTGCAAAAGGAACCTCAATTTTATAATTGGTTCGATAATCAGTTAAATAGATATAATACTTCGCTATTTAATGGCCTAGAGTATATTGAACTTTATAGGACTATTAATGAAAGACATAAGTTTTTTGAGAATAGCGATTTTCAAGATGGGTCAATTTTTTATGATGGTCAGTTTTATGATAAAGTGCCTTTAAAGTACGACCTAAACGTAGACGAATTGCTCTTTAATGTGGGATATAATTATCCCTACCCGACATTAATTCTTTTTAAATCTAAAGTAAAAAGTTTCACCCTTGGTAAAAGTGATTTTATTCAAATCAACAATATCGAAGGTGAAACAGAAATGGTAGGCTTTTATGAGGTGCTGTTGAATAAACAACCTATAACCTTACTAAAGAAAAACAAAAAGAAGCGATTTAAAAGAATAAAGGGTAATACCGTGTATTATGAATTTGATTACGATAATACATTTTATATATCGTATAAAAACAATTTTTATGAAATAGACTCTAAGAATGATATTATTAGAGTGTGGCCAGATAAGAAAGAGTATATAAATGAATATTATAATTCAGCATTACGTAAAACCAATGAAGATAACTTTTGGGCTAGTTTCTTTGAAAGGTTAGCTGATACATTCACTACCGAAAAAGAAGGAGAAAAGCTATGAGAAAATATTTACAACTGCTCATGCTTCTTTTGAGTATTGGCATCTTTGCACAAGAAAATGAAAATAGATATAATTTTCAATTTGAAAATAAGAATGTTTTAGAAGTTCTTAAAGAAATTGAACAAGAGACTGGGGACACTTTTTATTTAGATGAGAAGTGGGTGGCAGATAAAAATTATTCGGGAAATTTCACGAATGAAACTCTAGAGAATATTTTAGAAACCATTTTTAAAGAAACTAATCTGAATTTTTTTAGGCTAAATGATTCTAAAATAGTTTTTACTCAAAATAATATCATCTATAAAGATTTGCCTGAAGGTTTTTTTGGAAAGGAAGAGATAGATTCTGTTGTAGAAAACACCAATTATACAAGAATATCAAGTAATCCGGTATTTTCTAATATAGAAGCTTCCAATAAGAATACGGTAACACGAACGGTTCGTATAGGTAAAGAGAATTTGAACAATAATCGAAGTGGATACACCATTAAGGGTTATGCTAAAACTGCTGAGCAAGGTCAACCGATTTCTAATTTATCTATCATATTAAATGGAAAAAATTCAGGGGTCGTTACTAATGATGATGGCTTTTATGAACTAGAGGTGCCTATGGGTACGAGTATTTTAAAAACAAGCTCTTTAGGAATAGAGCCAAGCACTACCAGAATTATTGTTTTTAACGATGGCGAGTTAAACTTTAACCTAAATGAAAGTGTAGAGTTTTTAGACGAGGTAATTGTCGAAGCTAATGCCGCCAAGAATGTAGAAGAGGCTTTATCGGGAAGTACCGAGTTGGTAGTAGAAGAAACCAAGAACATACCATTGGTGTTGGGTGAACGAGATGTTTTGAAAGTAGCAACTACGCTACCGGGTATTTCTACGGCAGGTGAAGGTGCGGCTGGTTTTAATGTACGTGGTGGTAGTACAGATCAAAATCTTATTTTATTGGATAATGCTGTAATTTATAACCCTTCGCACTTTTTCGGAATTTTTCAGGCATTGAATCCCTTTACCACTAAAGATCTTAAGATTTTAAAAGGAGGTATACCTTCTGAATATGGTGGTCGTTTATCCTCTGTTTTTGACATCACTTCTAAAGATGCCAATAATGAAAAATTTTCAGGTGAGGCGGCCGTTGGGCCAGTGACCTCTAATGTGGCATTAGAAATACCTGTAGTAAAAGGTAAATCTGGACTTCTAGTTGGTGGTAGAGGTACCTATTCTGGATGGATTTTAAGATCTCTAAAAGATGAGTCTCTTCAAAATAGCGAAGCTTCATTTTATGATGCTATTGCTAAATATACGCATGTTGTAAATGATAAGAATACGGTAAGAGCTATGGGTTATTACAGTAGTGATGCTTTTAGTATTACTTCAGATTCGGTTTATGGGTATAATAATAGATTACTTTCTTTTCAATGGGATCACCAGTTCAATGAAAAGAATACTGCTAGTTTAATTGTAGCGAATAGTAATTATGAATTCAATATTGGTTACGAAGGTAATTCAGATAGTAATTTTGATTTAGGTTTTGTAGTTGATGAAACAGAAGCCAAATTTAAATTCACCTATTTACACAGTACAGCGCATAAGTTTGACTACGGTCTTTCTGCTAAATTATATAATGTGCAACCTGGTAATTTAGAACCAAATGGCGGTAATTCTATTGTAGACACTAAAATTATTCCTAATGAAAAGGCTGTGGAGGCAGCTCTTTATGTATCAGATAATTTTAATGTCAGTGATAAACTTCTCATCGATGTAGGTCTTCGGTATTCCATGTTTGCCACGCTAGGTATTGCAGATGCTCGTGTGTATGAAGAAAACATGCCAAAGAATGAAGAAACCTTGATTGAAACTGTTTCTTATGATACTAATGAAGTGGTAGAAACGTATGGTGGTCCAGAGATAAGACTTTCTGCACGATACTTTTTGGGTCGCGATTTATCTGTAAAAGCTAGTTATAACAGTACGTATCAATATA
This sequence comes from uncultured Maribacter sp., assembly GCF_963974015.1. Taxonomy (GTDB): domain Bacteria; phylum Bacteroidota; class Bacteroidia; order Flavobacteriales; family Flavobacteriaceae; genus Maribacter. Next base: position 9,444 of record NZ_CAXBBZ010000020.1, read on the forward strand.
TTCATAGATTGTCTAATACAACCACCATTAGCCCAATTGATACTTGGAAACTATCTGATAATAATATTAAACCTCAAAAGGGAAGACAAGTAGGACTCGGATTATATAAAAACTTAGAAGGCAATCAATACGAAATTAGCTTAGAAGGGTATTATAAGGAAGCCGATAATTTGTTGGACTTTAAAGTTGGTTCAGAACTTTTGCTAAACGAAACCATAGAGACAGAAACTTTACAAGGTGATGGTCAAGCATATGGTGTGGAATTTTTAATCCGTAAAAATTCAGGAAAGCTTAACGGATGGCTAGGCTATACCTATTCGCGTTCCTTTTTAAAGTTAGATAGTGAATTTGCTGAAGAGCGGGTGAATAATGGAGAATTCTTTCCCACTAATTACGATAAGCCCCATGACTTTAGTGCAGTAATGAATTATAAACTTACTAAAAGGTATAGTCTTTCGGCAAACTTGTCTTACCAAACCGGTAGACCTGTAACGTATCCTGTAGCACGGTATAACTTTAATAATTCCGAGTATGTTGTGTACAGTAACAGAAATGAATTTAGAATTCCGGATTATTATAGATTAGATCTTGGTATTAATATAGAAGGAAATCATAAGATTAAAAAATTGGCACATAGTTTCTGGAATATTTCAGTCTATAACGTGTTGGGCAGAAACAATCCATATTCGGTATTTTTTGTAACAGAGAATGGAGAGTTAAAGGCATATCAAAGTTCTATATTTTCGATTCCTGTACCAACCATTACATATAACTTTAAGTTCTAATATAAAAGGATTAATGCTGATGAAAATTATAAAATATTCATTTTTAATAAGTTGTATTTTATTGTTGGTTAATTGTATCGACCCTTTTGAAATTGAAACAACTGAATTTAAAAGCGCTTTAGTAATTGAGGGGACCATTACAGATCAAGAAGAAATTCAGCGCATTATGGTGTCACGTACATTTCCTTTAGACACTGTTTTAATGACAGGTTTAAGTGCTGCGAATGTTAATGTATTAGATAGTAATGGAGGCGTTTATTCCTTTAACGAAACTTCACCAGGCGATTACCGTTCCGATACTCCATTTGGAGCTACATCAGGCCTGACTTATACTTTAAAAGTAGAGACCGCTGATGGAAATAGCTATACATCAGAAGAAACAGCGGTTCCGTCAAAGACAAACATAGATAACTTATATGCCGATAGAGATTTTAAAGATGATGGTGCAGAAGAAGGTATGTATATCTATGTCGATAGTTATGATGCTACCGGTCAATCTAAGTATTATCGGTATGAATATGAGGAAACCTATAAGATAATAGCCCCAAACTGGAGTGCTTCAGATGCTTACATTGTTTCTCCATTACCCAATCCTGAAGTTGCAATACGAGCGAAAACTAAAGAGGAGCGAGTGGCCTATAATACCGTTGCTTCAAATACTATTATTCAAGAGAATACAACCGAATTAGGAGAAGACCGTGTAAATAAATTTCCTGTTCGATTTATAAATAGAGAAAATTTTATTTTATCTCATAGGTATAGTATTCTAGTAAGACAGTTTGTTCAGAATAGGGCTGCATTTTCGTATTATGAAACTTTAGAATTACTCTCAGGCACAGAAAGTCTTTTCTCCCAGCGGCAATCTGGTTTTTTAGAAGGGAATATTAAGTCTGATACGAATGCAGATGACGATGTAGTTGGTTTCTTTCAAGTAAGTACTGTTTCTGAAAAACGTTTGTTTTTTAATTACACTGATTTTTTTGAAGGTGAAAGTTTACCGAAATATCCAATCGATTGTACTTTGGTTTCTCCACCAATTATAAATGAAGCTGGTGCTTCTCCATTGCTAGTAGCTATAGAGTTAGAAACGCTTAAATATGTAGAGGAATATAATCAAGAAACAAATCCTAATAATCTTAGTGAATTCGGTCCATTTTTAATGGTAGCGGCCCCATGTGGAAATAGTACATTTTATGGTACTAATGTAGTGCCAGAGTTTTGGATGGAATAAGTGAATGACTAATTAAGCAATACATAATAGTAGATAAATTTTTAAATTTTTGAAAGTGGAATATTTAAAATCAACGATTCACTTACTCTTTGTAATATGCCTAGGTATCTTTATGCATAGTTGTATTGATTCGTTTGAAATTGAAACAATCGAGTTTAATAGTGCTTTGGTCGTAGAGGGTACAATTACCGACCAAAACGAGATACAGCTTATTAGGGTTTCAAGAACGTTTCCACTAGATACAGTTTTAATGTCTGGATTAAGCAAGGCAAAGGTTGAGGTTAAAGATAGTAATGGCAGTATTTATGAATTTAAAGAGACATCTGCTGGTGTCTATACCTCTAAGGTGCCTTTTGCGGCTGTTGCCGATCTTACCTATTCATTGACAATACAATCGAATGATGGAAAAACATATATTTCTGAAGATACAACGGTGCCAGCAACCAGTATTATTGATAATTTATACGCCGAAAGAGATTTTAAGGATGATGGTGCTGAGGAAGGTATGTTTATTTATGTAGATAGTTATAATCCTACAGGTCAATCGAAATATTATCGATATGAATATGATGAAACATTTAAGATTATAGCACCATTTTGGAGCTCTGCTGATGCCTATGTGGTTACACCGCTACCTGAGCCAGAAGTAGATATTAGGGCAAGAACTGAAGAGGAGCGTGTTTGTTACAAAACAGTTTCTTCAAATACAATCATTCAGGAGAATACAACAGAATTCAGTGAGGATCGCGTTAATAAATTTCCAGTACGTTTTATTAATAGAGAGAATTTCATTCTATCTCATCGATATAGTATTTTGGTAAGACAATTTGTGCAGAATAGGGCTGCATATGCCTATTATGAAACCCTAGAAACGCTATCTGGCTCAGAAAGTCTTTTTTCTCAAATTCAAGCCGGCTTTCTAGAAGGAAATATAAAATCACAAACAGATAAAGAAAACGTTATCGGTTATTTTCAAGTAAGTACGGTTTCAGAGAAGCGTATATTTTTTAATTATACTGATTTTTTTCCTGGTGAAAATTTGCCAGATTATGTGAGTGATTGTCCATTGCTGGCCCCGCCGCTTATAACCGAAGGTGGTGCATCTCCATTAATTGATGGTATTGAACAGAATCTTCTTAAATATTATAGTGAGTATTCTCCGATGGATGATTTATTAACGACAGAGTCACCTGGACCTTATTATATGGTATACTCCGTTTGTGGCGATTGTACGGTTTTGGGAGATAATACAGTGCCTGATTATTGGATTGAATAAGAAGAATAAAAAGCTTTAGACATGAAGAATAAAATTAATATAATAGTACTTGTGGTAATTCATTTTACATTACTTCAAATGAGGGCACAAGGTACAGCGGTTAGTCCAATAAATAATGAAGGCTTGGTTCCGCATCAAGAACAGGTATATGTACATACTAATTCAAAGCTTGTTTTTGTTGGCGAGTATCTTTACTATACCATTTATTGTTTGAAAGATAATACAGGCCAATTAAGCGATGTAAGCAAAATAGCCTATTTGAAATTGGTCAATGAAAATAGAGAAGTAGTCTTAAACCAAAAAATTAAGTTAACCGACGGTATTGGAGATAGTAATTTTTTCATTCCTTCAAGCATTCCTTCAGGAAATTATAAATTGATTGCCTATACGCAATGGATGCTTAATAATGGGAAGGATTATTTTTATAGTAATGATATAACTGTTTTAAACCCATATACAAGTAACCAAGCAGTTTTTAGGACAAAAAACATTGATGATGCAACCAAATCAGTTTTAAAATCATCTAATAATCAAAGTACTAATAGTATTAATGTGCCTGTACGGTTAGAATTAAATGAATCTATTTATGGAACTCGTCAACCAGTATCTCTACTTATATCATCCACCACATTAGAAGGTTTAGGCAACTATTCGGTATCAGTTAGAAAAGTTGATGAAATGGAGCCCCAGTTTAATACTTCAAGTTTGAATTATAAAGGTGTTTATCCACAGAAAGATAAAATAGAAAATCTCATACTTCCAGAATTAAGAGGGGAGCTTTTAATAGGGAATGTTTTAGCAGAAAATGAAAACGTAAATAAGAACAATAAGGCCTTAGGAGTGTCATTTCCAGGTAAGGAATATCTATTTAAATTAGTGACGACAAATGAGAAAGGACAATTTTTTATAAATGTAGAAGAAGATTATAATACAGAAGAGGTGTATGTTCAGGTGTTAGACGATGACGCTGAGGAATATAGCATCGAATTAAGACCAGAAGAAAATTTGAACTTGTCAGATTTAAAGTTTGACATGTTTAAATTGAATAGAGAAATGGAATCTCAAATAGAAGAACGAAGTATATATAATCAAATAGAGAACGCATATTATAGTAGTAAACCAGATACTATTTTAATAGGAAAACCCAATAGTAGATTTTATGGAGAAGGTACTATGAATTATGTACTTGATGATTATACAAGATTTCCGTCGATAAAAGAAACATTTGTTGAGGTCGTTGAACATGTTTGGATACAGGACAACAAGGATGGAAAACCAGAATTTCATGTTCGACCTATAGCACCTTATGTTGAATCAGGAAAGTTACCCTTGGTGTTTGTAGACGGAATTTTATTACTAGATCACGAGCGTCTTATTAATTTATCGTCGGCTCAGGTAGAATCTATTAATATATCAAGAAATCAACATTTTTATGGTACCAGAACATTTCAAGGTGTAGTAGATGTAACTACATTTAAATCTAATTTTTATGAGAACTATTACACTGATAATATGTTGTCTAAAAAACTTTTTAAACCTAATGAGAGTAAAAATTACTATCAGCAATCTTATGAAGGAGACTTAAAGGACGATTATAAAAGATTACCAGATTTCAGATATCAATTAATTTGGTTGCCTAATTTTAATACGAAGAACAAACAAGAAAAGATACAATTTTTCACATCTGATATTACCGGTAAATTTGAAGTCTCACTTGAGGGCTTTACAAACTCAGGAAAACCAGTATCATTAAAAAAGAAGTTTTCGGTTAAATAATAGAATGAAGTCATTTATAATAAAAGGGTTAAATTTAAAATCCAATATATAATAGATGATATGCTTACAAAAGTTTATGGTAGTGCAGTTTTTGGCGTAGAGGCTACGACAATAGTTGTTGAGGTTAATATCGACAAGGGTATTGGATATCATTTAGTAGGCCTGCCCGATAATGCAATTAAAGAAAGTAATTACCGAATTGCTGCCGCACTACAAAACAACGGTTATAAAATTCCCGGTAAAAAAATTACTATTAATTTGGCTCCTGCAGATCTTCGTAAAGAAGGATCGGCCTATGACCTTACGTTGGCTGTAGGTATTCTTGCAGCTTCTAATCAGATTAAATCTGAGAATATTGAGAAGTACATTATAATGGGAGAACTTTCCTTAGATGGTGGGCTACAGCCAATAAAAGGCGCATTGCCAATAGCCATTAAAGCTCAAGAGGAAGGTTTTACAGGTTTTATGCTACCTACTGCAAATGCAAAAGAGGCCGCTATTGTTGGTGATTTGAAAGTGTACGGAATCGATAATATTAAGCAAGTATTGGATTTCTTTGATAAGGGCACACCTTTAGAACAAACTATTATAGATACGCGAGAAGAGTTTTATAAAAATCTTGATTTTCCTGAATTTGATTTTTCGGATGTAAAGGGGCAAGAAAGTATTAAACGATGTATGGAGATTGCCGCTGCAGGTGGACATAATGTTATATTGATTGGTCCGCCTGGTGCCGGTAAAACCATGTTAGCAAAAAGATTACCCTCTATTTTGCCACCCATGACATTACATGAAGCATTGGAAACTACCAAAATTCATAGTGTGGTCGGTAAAATCAAGAACATGGGTTTAATGAGTCAACGGCCCTTTCGAAGTCCACATCATACAATTTCAGATGTAGCCTTAGTCGGTGGCGGTTCGTACCCTCAACCTGGTGAAATTTCCCTTTCGCACAATGGCGTTTTATTTTTAGATGAACTACCAGAATTTAAACGAGGCGTATTAGAAGTGCTTAGACAACCTTTAGAAGATAGGGAGGTAACGATATCTCGAGCACGATTTACGGTCACCTACCCCAGTAGTTTTATGTTAGTGGCAAGTATGAACCCTAGTCCTGGAGGGTATTTTAATGACCCAGATGCACCAGTAACATCTTCGCCTGCAGAAATGCAACGATATTTAAGTAAAATTTCTGGTCCGTTATTGGATCGTATCGATATCCATATTGAAGTTACACCGGTTCCTTTCGAAAAATTATCGGAAGAACGGAAAGGAGAGGGGAGTGTAGAAATCAGAAAACGGGTTACTGCCGCAAGGGAACTACAAACATTACGTTTTGCCGAATTAGAGAATGTGCATTATAATGCCCAGATGAATACCAAGCAAATTCGTGCCCATTGTAAGCTAGATGATAAATCGAAGTCATTATTAAAAAATGCTATGGAACGATTAAATCTTTCAGCACGGGCCTATGACAGAATTCTCAAAGTAGCTAGAACAATCGCTGATCTTTGTGGTGATTCAGACTTGAACGGCGATCATATATCAGAAGCAATCCAGTACAGGAGCCTAGATCGTGAGGGGTGGTTGGGGTAGGTTTTTGGTTATCAATTTGACCTCTAGCTAAAAGCTGTTGTCAGCCAAGTGTATTTGCTGAATTCATTTTCAGATACTAGTTTTAACGAATTTTTCTAAAGAATTTGATCATATGAAATAGTGGTTGGTTTAACAAGTTACTGAATTATTTAATCTATAATAATCATGATATAAAATAACTAGTTTGATTTTATACAAGTGATTTGAAGAAGGACTGAATTTTGTATTCCAGACTTACACATTCGGGCGTATAGCCTTAGCCATCCACTACAGAAGCTTAGATAGAGAGGGGTGGTTGGGGTAATATTTTACTTGCTGGATATATTCTTTTTTTGAATTGTAGCGCTAATTGACAATTTTTGAATTAAGACTTGTAACTAATTCTATGGCTAAGGAATCTTGCTTTTTAAAGTATTGAATAAAAAACTGATTTTTAAAAAAATAATACCCTGCGGCCTGCTCCCTCAACCGAAATCCAATCGAAGTTGGATCGTTGATATAGTCCCAATCTGAGGATCTGAACATATAATCTTCATCGAATAGATCATTTAATCCGAAGTATTTCATTGCCGCATTAACTTCTGAAGCCGTACCTAACATTGTTATGCTTGTCTGATTTAATTCGGCAATGTGTGTCGCAGCGATATCATACGTTTTGTAGTAACCCAAAATCTTATCCTTTAAGGACTTATCCTTGATAATACTCAATTTTCCTGAATTCACCAGCTCGTCAAAAGTTTTAATTTGTAGAATAAAATTATCGGCATTCCATTCAACCGATGAGTTAAGTTTTATAAAATCCTCGGTTGATTTTTGTGTTTGGTAGGCGTTGTGCACATGATTATAGAGGGCCTTTTTCTCTCGCTTTGAAAGTGCTATTCTTTCCTTAATAATAATTAAATCTTCTTTTATATCAGACAATAGATTTTCATAGATTTTCTTTTCAACAATGCGTTCCTTCCTATCCTCATTCCAATTATTGATCTGCAAAGCAATCAGGATCCCCATGACCACGAGTACAATCTCACCAATGGCATAGAGTAGGTATTTACGGAACTTGTTTTCAGTCAGTAATTTTTGACGAATTTTCCGAAAGAACTTTATCATAAAAGGAATAGGTTGGTGGTTTCCCTATCAAGGTACGGAAATATTCAGTTCCTAATTTTTTGTGTAATGGATTTGTCAGCTGCGAGATATTTTAAAGGTTACACCTTCGGGTGTATAGCCGAAGCGATGCAATATAGGAGTTTAGATATAGAAGGGTGGTTGGGGAAGATTTATGAGGAGGCCAACAAAATTCTATCCATGAGATTTACTGAATTTACTTTCGGTCAATAGTCTTTGTCCTATATTTTGTAAGAATTTAACCTTTTGAAGAATTTTTTTCAAACTTTTTTTTGACTACCATCTTCATTTCAATTATTGATTGGTAATGCAAATACGATTTCTCCAAAAGCATATTTTTATTACCTGCCAGTCCTATTTTTTAGATAGCATTTGCTGATGTATTGTCTGGATAAATTTAATCGTTTAAAGTAATGATTCAAAGTTATCTAAACAAGTTAGTAAATCATTAATAACATTATAAGTAATTGGTATATAGTATTTTAATCAATTTATATTAAGATAGAGGCTATGTTAATTAAGTAGAGTTTAACCCCCTGTTTTTAACGCTAATAATAGTGAATATCAAGGACAATTTGATTTTTTATTAAATGCCCTAAATGTTACTGGTTTTCAATCTCTCAGTAGAAAAACCATAGAGGTAAGAAATTGAAGTTTCACGTAAGTTAAACCCATTTAATATCAGATTTATACTGATTTGTGGTAGGGTTTTTTCTGTATTAATTGTTTTAGAATATATAAGAATTAATCTTAAATCCTTTGTAAAGTTAAAACCCCAATGAAACAAAAATTTAATGACGCCCAAATGAAAAATAAATTTAACCTATTAAAAAATTTAAAAATGAAAACCACTCAAAAAATGGCACTAGTTGCTTTAAGTGTTTTAACTGTTGTGTCTTGCAGCAAAAATAATGAGGATACTCTAAATGATTTATCCGTTGGTATCGCCTTAAAGGCAGATGCAAAAGTTAGAGTTGGTGATTTGTCCGTGGAAATTTTAGATTTTGTGGCAAGTGAATTTCCTGAATTAACTATAAATAAGGCAGAAGAAGAAGATAATGGTAATTTTGAAGTAGAATTAAGTGATGGCACAGAACTTATTTTTGATGCCAATGGTAGCTTTTTAGGTATTGATGATGACAGCCAAGAAAACGGTGACTTCGATGACTCTGAAGTTGCTAAAGAAGACTTATTGCAAGTTATTTTGGACTATATCGAGCTAAATTACCCTGGAGTGGGAATAGATGAAGCAGAATTAGAACATAATGATCAATACGAAGTGGAATTGAATGATGACACCATTTTGATTTTTAATATCACTGGTGATTTCCAGGGTGTTGGTGTCGATGAAAACGACCAAGATGATGATGGAAATTATGACTGGGAAGAAGAAGATGGGAACGATGATGGAGACACTATAGACCCCGCCCAATTACCAGTGATCGCACTGTCGTATTTGGATGAGACTTACCCAAATCTTACCATTCTACATGCGGAAATTGAAGATGAAGGCGATTTTGAAGTAACCATGAGCAATGGGTTGGAAGTTTATTTCGATGCCGAAGGAAATTTCCTTTCTGTGGATGAAGATTAAGATAATTTATTTTGTTATAGAAGGGCTATAGTCCCAAACCATAATAAAATTACCCTGTTGCCTAACTATTTTTTAGAGTTAGGGAACAGGGTTTTTAATTTGTATTTTGAAGAGTTATAGAAGAAGTAGTGGTTGGTTTAACAATTTACTGAATTATTTAATCTATAATATTCATGATATAACATAACAAGTTTGATTTTATACAAGGTATTTGCATTAGCTCTGATTTTGTATTCCAGAGTTACACATTCAGGTGTTTACCTGAAGCCATCCAGTAAAGGAGCTTAGATCGGGAAAGGTGGTTGGGGTAGGTTTTTGGTTATCAATTTGACCTCTAGCTAAAAGCTGTTGTCAGCCAAGTGTATTTGCTGAATTCATTTTCAGATACTAGTTTTAACGAATTTTTCTAAAGAATTTGATCATATGAAATAGTGGTTGGAGGTTTCCATTTTAAGGTACAGAACTATTTAACTCATGATTTTTAATATATAAATTAATGAATTTGTTTTCATAGTTAGGATTCCCATGATGTTACCCTAGTCAAGAAAATCGTAGATTTCAGACTTTCACATTCGGGAGTATAACGAAGCAATCCAATTAATTAAGGAGTTTGCTTACAGCTGTGGTTAGGGTACATGTATTTATTGCTTTTTGGTTCCCCCTCTAGCGCTCGTTTGCAACGAGTGCCCACAGGAGTAAGCTATATCTAACTACGGTAAAACCTATGTGGAGTACTTCACCGCCCCCACACTCGCGCAGGCAAAATTCCATAAGAATAAAGCTAGTGCGAGCAGCTTGTGCTGAACTTGTTTCAGTATGACGCTCGTACCGTCAAGTATGAGGGTTTAGTTTGATAGGCGGTCGCCAGCTACAAGCTATAGGGACTGGAGCTGTGCATGTTTGTACAGTTGGTAATTACATATTTAAACCCTGTAAACATCTGCCCTCCAAATTTTTATGAGCATTTTTATTTCTTTGTTGGTTAAGTTTTCTTTTAAAGCTTTTTCTACTAAGGGTAAAAACTCCTCATCACTCGCAAAACGTAGCGCTATAATTTGGGATACTTTTAGTTCTTTAGGGAATAATTTGCCTGTCATTACATAATACCTCAAATTTTCTTCAGCTTTTATGGCCCTGTCTTGTGCTTTTAAAGGAAAGCTACGTACAAACCATGCCATAATTAAAAATATAATAGCGATTAGCACTACTAAAGAAGCCAAATACAGGTTATCATTACTGGTATGAATAAGATTGATTATAGCACCGATTAATAATGCTAGTATCGCAATAAACAAGAGTCCATGAAACCCTTTTACAAGTTTACCATGATTTTTAAAATTCTGTTCTTCCATTTTTTTAGTTTGATTTAAAGATAATCTTATTAATTAGTACTTTTCTAATATAAAGAAAGCCACTCAAATTATTGAGCGGCTTTGTTATTATAATTCTTTATTTGAAGTGCAATTAATATTCCGATCAATACAAATACAATTTCACCAATGGCATAAACCAGGTATTTGCTAAACTTGTTTTAAGTTACTCATCGTTGTTTAATTTTTCTAAAGAATTTGATCATTTAAGGAATAGGTTGGCGGTTTCCTTACCACGATAGGGGAAAATTTAGTTGCTGATTTTTAAGTTATTTAATAGCCTACGTTTTCAAACCAATTAAATCACTTACTGACTTATGTTCTATGTTATAAATTAGTATTTTGCATTTAGAGCTGCGAAGGAGACCATCTATTTTGTAATTTTAGACAAAGCCTTTTATATGCCAACCACAGAACAGTGTAAGAACTGCGAAAAAACCTTTGATTCATCATATGAATACTGCCCTCATTGTGGTATGGAAGCTACGGATAACCTTACTGTTGGTGTCTTGTTCAGTAATACTATAGAGAATTACTTTTCCATAGACGCTAGATTCTTTAGAAGTTTTCTTACCCTCATGATAAGGCCAGGTGTTCTTGCACGGCGATTTGTTGATGGAAAACGACTGAAATACTTACATCCTGCACAGTTTTACCTTTTCATCTCGGTTGTCTTTTTCTTTATTTTTTCTTTTACCGTACGCAAAGCCGATAATGAGGTTTCTGAGGTAATTAAAAAAGGGTTGGAGCAGGAAATTGATTTAGATTCTATTGCGGTAAATGCAGATTCCTTGGATATTACAGAAGCCAGAAAGGCCCTTAAAAAAAATCAAAAGATTATAGGCTTATCCGACGAAGAATTAGTAGAATTAGATTCGGTAATGACTTCAGATTCAGGGATGTCAAACATATCATTTGGCTTTGAACGCAAGTTGTTAGATTCACTTATCTCAGTAGGTGCACCATTAAATCAAAAATTAAAGATTATGGGAATGAAGGACGATACAAATGCCTTCGGACGTAAGTTCTATACCCAAATGCTGAAGTTTTATGAACAACAGGGTGGAGGTATTATTCAGGTATTATACGATACAATACCTATTGCAATGTTTCTTCTTTTGCCACTTTTTGCCGTATTTCTTAAAATATTTTATTGGAGACCGGCTACCTTTGCGCATCATTTAGTATTTAGCTTTTATTTCTTCACCTTTATGTTTACAACGTTCTGTTTTATACTTTTAGCAAATAAAGTTTGGGAGATTCCCATTTGGCTTGAAGTGCTTTTTTGCTTTTCTTTTATTCTTTACCTAATGATTGCCTTACGAAATTTTTATAGGAGTTCATGGTTGGGCGCTTTCTTTAAGGCCAGCATCATTTCATTTTTCTATATGCTTATCATTGTGCCAGTAGCTGCGATAGGAATTATTATGGTGGCCTTTCTGCTATATTGAGTTTTGGCAAAATGCCAAAGTGATTTAAGACGTACACTATTTTATTAGGCCCAATTTATTATTGGTTACGTACTTTATTTCTCTAATAGCATAAAGTAGATATTTACTCAACTTAATTTCAATGAGCAGTTTTTTTAGAATTTTGGAAAGAAAACAATAATGTTAGCAAAAGATTGGTGGTTTCTTCATCAAGGTACGGAAATATTTAATGTATGATTTCGTGTAAGGGATTTGTACGTTGTTAGCTTTATTTCGATTTAGTATGTATTAGTGTTTCACATTCTGGCAAATAGAGAAACTATATAATACAGAAGTTTAGATAGAGAAGGTTGATTGGGGTAATAAACTATCCCATTACTTTTCTAAGAGCCTTATCGAAAATTTTAATCTCTTCTATTGTACCAGTGCTAATCCTTGCCCAATCATTAAATGGTGGAAAGGGTCTTCCTATAAGTACATTTTCTTTTTCCATGGCAGCCATCATTTCGCGTATGGGTATTCCAGTTTTGAAAAAGACAAAATTGGTATGTGATTTTTGGTATTCTAGGTTCAAATCATTTAACGTCTTGTAGATATCATTTTTTGCTTCCACATTTTTGGAGACGCTAAATTTGTAAAACTCATCATCTCTTAACGCTTCTTTAGCAGCCTCAATCGCTAAAACATTTGACATGGCCATAATATTTTTTTTAAGTCTGGTCGCAATATCTGGTCGAGCGACTAAGTATCCTATTCGAAGTCCAGCAAGGCCATATACCTTTGAAAATGTTTTTGAGACAATTACATTCATATTTTCCTTCACCAATTCAATCATTGAAGGGTAATCGGGTTCGGTAATAAAATCGTAATAAGCTTCGTCACTAAAAACCATTGTTCTATTACTAACGGATGAGCAAAAATCTCTTAATTTATTTTTATCAAGTAATGTTCCTGTAGGGTTGTTAGGGTTGCATATAAAAATCAAACCTGTTTTAGAGGTTATTCGTTTCTCCATTTCATTTAAATCATGGCCCATGTTATTATCTATGGGAACTCGATGTATGGTAGCGCCAAAATTCTCGGCATAGGTCATAAGGGACTGAAAAGTAGGGTCAGCGGCAATAATTTCACCTCCGTTAATTCCGTAGGTTAAGCCAGCAGCCTTTAAACCTTCTGTAGAACCGCCAGTAATAACAATGTGATCTTTGGTTACACCTTCTTTCTGTGCGATTTGTTCTACCAAAGGATGAAGAACCATTGAGGGGTATCTGCAAGCAATATCCAATGAATTTTTAATTACTTCTCGTACTGCTTTTGATGGCCCGTACGGATTTTCATTAGAATTCAATTTGGCAATACTTGATTTTTCTAAATAATCAGATTTTTCTGTTGGTAAAGCAAAAGCTCCCAATCCACCTAAAAAAGTAAAACCACTAGAAAGCCCAGCAGTTTTAAGCCATTGTCGTCTGTCAATTGTGTTCATAAATGTACCCTTTGCGTAAAAGATACGAAAATTGCCTATAAAATTTCAATTAAAGGAACAGATGATTATATCTAATTAAGAATATAACTCCTCATTATTTACATCATCTTCTTGTTTCTTCGGTGCTGTAAAAATATCTTTTAAAATAAAACTTGTTACTATGGTAAGACCTGTGGTTAAAATAGGAATAGAATAATCCCAATTTAACAAGTGCATAATACCACCAGAAATAATGGTGATTACGCCAATGACCATTACAAAGTTCCAAATAATTTCAGTAAGGCTATTTCTTGAATTACCTTCTTTGTCCATAAAGTAAGCAGTACCTTCCATAGCGAACCATGCAATGAATGTGAGGGCTGTACCAACTTGGAAAATTACGGTGTACGGAAAAGATAGAATGGTCAAAATGCCATTAGTTGTCCAAAATAGAACTAAAGCCATTTTTATAATGTCTATGGTAAGTTTTTCTGTTTTCCTAAAAAAACGAAGGGTGTATAACACCAGTATTACCGTAAATGAAATAAAAACTATTCCTTCTGAATATGGCCAGTGAAGAACCTGCATTAGCATACCTATTAAAAGGGTGGCTAAGGCTGCCCGTAGCGGATTTTTGAATGCTTTTTTAGATTTTCCCATGTTTATTTATTTTAATTAATAACTTTTATATTGGCTTTCAGTCCTTCCATAATTCCAATAATATTATTTACGGTCTCGTTTAAATAGTACCGTACAACAATATGGGGGATTCGAATGGTTGTAAATCCATTTTTAAAGGAGTGCATAGCCTCTTCTAGATTGTTAATAGCCTCATGTTCAGTTATTTTATCATATTTAGAGTCAATTTCAATATTGAGTTTTACACGTGATATGGCTATATCTATTGATTTCTTACCATCCCACCATTCTAGCATTGAGTTTACACCAGCTTCTTTTAGCGCGTAGTAAAGCTGAATAGCTTCTAATGGGGTATCATTTTTCTTGATTAATTTTTCAATACGCTCATGATGCTTGCTGCAGAGTTCTACACCTGCACTTTCCATTGCATTTTTGTGATCTAAATAACCGAGTTCTTTCTTACATTCTAAACAAATCATTAATAGGTTAAGTTTAAGGTTTGGGGAAATTAATAACCTCGATATTTTAAGATTAGTATGTAACCTCGATGAATGACGTCCAACTTTTAGACGAACTGCATTTTTTTAGATTAACGGTATTTTGAAATGTTAAAATTGTGGTGAAATTGATTTTGATGATGGTGAGCTAATTCATATTTAGAGATTATATTTACAAGAATGATAATTTTAATCCATGTTTAAGAGATTAGGACCCGGTGTTCTTGTAGCAGCCGCTTTTATTGGTCCAGGTACGGTTACTGCTTGTACTCTTGCAGGAGTTGATTTTGGCTTTAGTTTGCTGTGGGCCATGTTGTTATCGATAATTGCGACTTATGTTCTTCAAGAAATGTCTGCAAGGTTGGGTGTCATTACACAAAATGGATTGGCCGATGTTATAAAACAAGAGCTTAAAAATCCTTGGATAAGAAATAGTGTAATCACCCTTATATTTTCTGCTATTATTATAGGTAATGCTTCATATGAAGCAGGCAATATTGGTGGTGCTACCTTAGGGATGGAAGCTCTTTTTGGACTTAGCTATAGTAAGTTATATCCAGCTATATTAGGAATAGCGGCATTTTCACTTCTCTTTTTCGGGAATTATAAATCTTTAGAGAAAGTATTTATATTTCTTGTATTAATAATGAGCCTGTCTTTTGTAATGACAGCCGTATTGACACAACCCAATCTTTGGGAATTAATAAAGGGATTATTTGTGCCATCAATACCTGACGATGGTATTTTGACTATCATAGCTTTGGTAGGTACTACGGTAGTACCATATAACCTCTTTTTACATGCCGCTTTGGTAAGTGAGAAGTGGAAATCAGAAAAAGATTTAAAACTTGCGAAGAGAGATACGCTGGTGTCTATTATATTAGGCGGACTTGTATCTATTAGTATAATAATATCTGCAGCAGCTATAAAAAGTACAGAAGTTAATAATGTATTAGATATGGCAAAAGCATTAGAACCGCTTTATGGTTCTTCAGCTCTTTATTTTATGGGAATAGGTTTATTGGCAGCAGGTATTACTTCTGCTATAACAGCACCTTTAGCCGCTGCATATGTTGCTAATAGTTGTTTTGGATGGAAGGCTGAATTTAAGGATGCCAAGTTTCGGACTATATGGATACTGATTTTAGTCTTAGGGGTGGTTTTTCTATCCTTTGGTATTAAACCTATAGAAATTATAAAATTTGCCCAAATCACTAACGGATTACTTTTACCTATCATCGCCATATTTTTACTGTGGGTCGTTAATAGGGAGGGTGTTATGGGAAAATATAAAAACACCTTATTGCAAAATTGTATAGGGTTGGCTATTATTCTCCTTTCAATTTTATTAGGAGTTAAAAGTATTTTAAGCGTTCTAGGATTATTTTAAATGAATTATAAAAGAATTGATATCAATTGTGATGTTGGTGAAGGTGTCGGTAATGAGGCCGATTTATTTCCTATGATAAGTTCTTGCAATATAGCTTGCGGAGGTCACGCAGGTTCAAAAGAAACAATTAAGCAATGTCTAAAATTAGCAGAGGAATTCAATGTTAGAATTGGAGCGCATCCTTCATATCCTGATAGAGAGAATTTTGGGCGGGTTTCTATGAGTATATCCGATACTGATTTAATTAAGAGTATTGGTAATCAATTAAAATTATTTATGACCGAGTGTAATGAATTAGGGGCAACACTTCATCATATTAAGCCTCATGGTGCACTTTATAATGATATTGCCAAAAACGAACATTTAGCTAATGTATTTCTAACCGCCATTTTACCTTATAAGAATAATGTTGTTTTATATGTACCCTGCAAAAGTGTAATCGAAGCATTAGCGAAAGCTAATAATTTCAAAATCATGAAAGAAGCTTTCGCCGATAGAAACTACAATAACGATTTAAGTTTAGTTTCTAGAAAACAAGACAAGGCACTAATATCAAATGGTAAAGAGGTTTTAGAACATTTGGTTCTTATGTGCAATGAAAATCAGGTTCGAACGGTGAACGGAGAAAAAATTCCAATTCAGGCAGATACCTTTTGTATTCATGGCGATACCCCAACTGCTTTTCAAATTTTAACGTATATTACAGAGCATTTGCAAGAACATAATCTACAAGTTAAAACGTGAATTCCCCTGAAATAAATATAAAGCCCTTCGGTGTACATTCTGTTCTTATTGAATGGCCCAATGAGGTAAGCGAACATATTTTAGAAACTATAATAGGTTTTCAAACCTATATAAGGTTAAACATGTTAACCGAAAAGGATTGGGAAATGGTACCTTCATATAATTCTCTTCTAATTGTAAATAGAAAAAAGACTATTGATTTTGAGAAAATCTCAAAAGATATAAACGTCGGATACTCTAAGTTAAAAGAATCCGAAAAACCAGAACGGTATTTATGGAGATTACCTGTTTCATATGATTTGGAATTTGGCTTAGACCTCGAAGAAGTTGCAAAAAAACTTAATAAATCGATTCCTGAGATTATAGCGATGCATACAGGTACAACATATACTGTATACAGTATAGGTTTTTTGCCTGGTTTTATGTATTTAGGCGGAATATTAAAGGAATTGGAAGTGCCGAGGAAACCAACGCCTAGAGCAAAGGTGATTAAGGGTGCAGTTGGTATTGCTGGCAAACAAGCCGGTATTTATCCACAAGAATCCCCTGGAGGATGGAATATTATCGGTAATTGTACTGTTCCTATTTTCGATGCTACAAAAGAAAATCCTTGTTTTGTTAATGTGGGTGATAAAATTGAGTTTTATGAAATATCTAGAGCAGAGCATGATTTACATAAGATAGAGGCCGAAGTTGGTATTTATAAACCTGAAAAAATCAATTTAAATGCTTAAAGTACTAAAAGCGGGATTTTATACTACGGTTCAAGATTCAGGTAGGTTTTATTTCAGAAATAAAGGTATTCCTGTTTCTGGTGTAATGGATGAAATGACAGTTTTTAAAGTAAATTCATTATTGGAAAATGAAGTTTCTGCGGCAGTTTTAGAGATAACCATGACCGGGCCAACCCTTATTTTTGAAGAAGAAACGTATATGGCTTTAGGTGGGGCAGAGATGTCGGCAACCTTAAATAATTTACCGATACAGAATTATAAAGTATATCAGATTGAAATTGGAGATATTTTATCATTCGGCCGATTAGATAAAGGATTTAGGTCGTATTTAGGAGTTAGAGGAGGATTTACCTCTAAAGAGATACTGGGAAGTAGATCGTTTTACAAACCTATTACCAAAGTGAATAGACTTCGTGACAATGATGTTGTTCCTTTTATTTATAATAAATTGTTTCAACCTAAAATTTCAGAAATTAAAGTTGATTCTTTTTTAGATATAAACAAATTAGAAGTGAGTAAAGGTCCTGAGTTCTATTTATTGACCGATAGGCATTTAGAAGAGATTTTTTCCAAGTCATTTACTGTTGCTCATGAGAATAATAGAATGGCTTATCAAATTAAAGAAAATATTTCTTCGCATGAAGTGTCAATGTTAACATCGGCAACATTGCCAGGTACTGTTCAGCTTACTCCTGGTGGCAAATTAATTGTATTGATGAAAGATGGGCAAACTACTGGAGGTTACCCAAGAGTACTGCAGCTTACGGATAAGGCTATTTGTATTTTGGCACAAAAAAGAGGCGGAGATAAGGTGAATTTTAAGCTGGTATAATATTTTCAATACTTAAAAACTATATAATCATTGAATATAGTTTATAACAAATTATCCAATAGTTTAAGATTTCATGTTTATCATACTTTTTTTGTATATGTATTTTATGTACTATTGTAGTATGAAATTATCTTTTTTAAATAGCAATGTGGTCATAGTCATTCCAAGTTAGGGATGATATAGCTTTTCATTGTTTAGAAAAACCTGTATCAAATATATTTGATACAGGTTTTTTTATTTTAAAAATAATATCATATAGTTTTGAAGTATTGAATATGGTATATAATAGTAGTATAAAAAACTGAAAATCAGTTATTTAATTGAATTTTAGCTGAAATGAATTTGTACTGTCAATTATTGTTAAAAATAGAAATTTTTATAAACTTTTATCTTTGGTTTAATAGGATTGAGTAATCAAGATAAGCATACTAGAATTATATTATGGAATTGAATAAACATAGTAAAAATGTAACCCAGGATCCAACGCAACCGGCAGCTCAGGCAATGTTATATGCGATAGGTTTAACCGAAGATGATTTAAAAAAACCATTAATTGGTATTGGAAGTACAGGTTATGAAGGTAACCCTTGTAACATGCACTTAAATGATTTGGCACAAGAAGTTAAAACTGGTGTCAATGATAGTGGTTTGGTAGGCCTAGTGTTCAATACTATTGGGGTAAGTGACGGTATTTCTATGGGTACTTATGGTATGCGTTATTCTTTACCTTCTAGAGATATCATTGCCGATTCTATGGAAACTGTTGTTCAAGCAATGAACTATGACGGTTTAGTTACCGTAGTTGGTTGTGATAAAAATATGCCAGGTGCTCTAATGGCTATGATACGATTGAATAGACCTTCTGTATTGGTATATGGCGGTACTATTGCTTCTGGATGTTATAAGGATAAAAAGTTAGATGTTGTTTCTGCTTTTGAGGCATGGGGTGAGAAGGTAGCGGGTACAATGAATGAAGAGGATTATAAAGGTGTAATCCAAAATGCATGCCCTGGAGCTGGTGCTTGTGGGGGTATGTATACGGCCAATACAATGGCTTCTGCTATTGAAGCATTGGGTATGGCCATGCCTTACAATTCTTCAAATCCTGCAATAGGAAAAGATAAGCAAAATGATGCTATTGAATCTGGTAGGGCCTTAAAAAACTTATTGGAAAAAGATATTAAGCCTAGTGATATTATAACTCGTAAATCATTTGAAAATGCGGTTCGTTTGTTAACCTTATTAGGTGGTTCAACAAATGCAGTTCTGCACTTTTTGGCAATAGCGAAAGCGGCAGATATTGAGTTTACGTTAGATGATTTTCAAAAAATAAGTGATACTACGCCGTTTTTGGCTGATTTAAAGCCGAGTGGTAAATTTCTTATGGAAGATGTTCACCGTGTAGGTGGCGTGCCAGCCGTAATGAAATTTATGCTTGAAAACGGAATGTTACATGGCGATTGTTTAACTGTTACAGGTAAAACAATAGCTGAGAATTTAGCTGATGTTCCTGGCTTACTAGAGCATCAACAAGTAATACGACCTTTAAGCAATCCAATTAAGGCTACTGGCCACCTAAGAATTCTATACGGAAACTTGGCGACTGAAGGTTCAGTTGCGAAAATTACAGGTAAGGAAGGCTTGTATTTTTCTGGCCCAGCAAAAGTATATAATGACGAATTTTTTGCCAATGCAGGTATTGGTAAAGGAGAAGTTAAAAAAGGTGATGTGGTTGTTATTCGTTATGAAGGTCCAAAAGGTGGACCTGGTATGCCAGAAATGTTGAAGCCAACTGCAGCTATTATGGGTGCCGGACTCGGTAAGGATGTGGCTTTAATTACAGATGGTCGTTTCTCAGGTGGTACACACGGTTTTGTTGTAGGGCATGTATCTCCAGAAGCTCAAGATGGTGGAACTATCGGATTGTTGAAAGATGGTGATATTATTACTATCGATGCAGAGAAAAATGAGATTTCAGTAAATCTTACAGATGATGAAATTACGGCAAGAAGAAAAGCATGGATACAACCGGAGTTGAAAGTGAAAAGAGGTAGTTTATATAAATACGCTCGAACAGTATCATCGGCTTCACAAGGCTGTGTTACAGATGAATTTTAGATATTAAGTAATATACTTTTAATTAGTACTAGGTGCAATATAATGTCGGGTAGGTATAGGTTTTAATGCTTTACTTGAATTTGAACATTAATTATGGAAACAGTAAAAGAGAAGAAAACAAGTACAGATTCTAAGAAAGCTATAAAGATTTCTGGAGCAGAGGCATTAATTCATTGTTTGTTGGCAGAAGGTGTCGAAACAATGTACGGGTACCCGGGTGGCGCAATTATGCCTGTGTATGATGAATTATATAAATTTCAAGATAAATTAACACATATTCTTACGAGACATGAACAGGGTGCAACACATGCTGCTCAAGGGTACGCTCGTGTTTCAGGTAAAGTAGGTGTTGCAATTGCAACTTCTGGCCCTGGTGCAACCAATTTAGTGACAGGTCTTGCCGATGCGCAGATAGACTCTACCCCAATGGTCTGTATTACGGGGCAAGTTACTAGAGAGTTATTGGGAACCGATGCTTTTCAGGAAACTGATATTATTGGCATTTCAACTCCTGTGACAAAATGGAATTATCAAATTACAGAAGCTTCAGAAATTCCTGAGGTTATGGCGAAGGCATTTTATATTGCCAAGTCAGGAAGACCAGGTCCGGTTTTAATAGATATTACCAAGAACGCCCAAATTGAAAAATTTGAGTTCTCGTATAAGAAATGTACGAGTGTACGAAGTTATAAGCCGGTGCCAAAACCAGAAATGAGTACTATTGAGGCTGCTGCAGATTTAATCAATAATGCTAAAAAACCATTTATCGTTTGGGGTCAAGGTGTAATACTTGGTCAAGCTGAAAATGAGCTTAAACAATTGGTTGAGAAAGCGGGTATACCTGCTGCATGGACTATTATGGGTGTTTCTGCTTTAGATTCAGATCATCCATTAAATGTTGGTATGGTAGGAATGCATGGTAATTATGCGCCTAATTTAATGACGAACGAATGTGATGTTTTGTTGGCTATAGGTATGCGTTTTGATGATCGTGTAACAGGCAGATTGGCTGATTATGCTACTCAGGCAAAAGTGATTCATTTTGAAATAGACCCAGCGGAAATCAATAAAAACGTACATGCCGATGTTGCTGTTTTAGGTAATTCTAAAGAAACCTTAGGTTTGCTTCTTCCATTAATTAAAGATAATAAGCACGAGGCTTGGCATAATATATTCAAAGAAAAATATCAGATTGAGTTCGATACAATTATCAATAATGATATTCACCCTACCAAACCTGGTTTGACCATGGGAGAAGTAATTGAGGAGATTAATTTAGCTTCAAATAATAAGGCAGTTATTGTTTCTGATGTGGGTCAGCATCAAATGATTGCATGTAGGTATGCTAAATTTTCCCAGACAAAAAGTAATATTACTTCTGGTGGGTTAGGTACTATGGGTTTTGCGCTGCCTGCAGCTATTGGTGCCAAAATGGGAGCAATGGACAGGGAGGTTGTTGCTATCATTGGTGATGGAGGTTATCAAATGACCATTCAAGAGTTAGGGGTTATTTTTCAGCATAAAGTTCCTGTTAAGATTGTTGTTTTGAACAATGATCACTTAGGTATGGTACGTCAATGGCAAGAGCTTTTCTTTGAAAAAAGATATGCTTCCACAGTAATGGTGAACCCCGATTTTGTAAAAATAGCGGAAGGGTATAGTATTGAAGCAAAGCGAATTTCTGAACGTAAAGATTTAAAATCGACCATTCAAAAAATGATGGCTTCGAAAGAACCATACTTTTTAGAAGTCAAAGTTGAACAAGAAGATAACGTGTTCCCAATGATTCCTTCTGGTGCTTCGGTTTCTGAAATTAGACTGAAATAACCAAAATTATGAACGAGGCCAACATACAGGATATTCCAAAATTACACACGAAGATAGTTCGTAAATCTGAAGAAATTGGATTTACGATGCCATCTGATTTATATGTTGGTAGTTTTCTTAAAACACTTATAGCTTCGAAACCTAACGGAAGGTTCTTGGAAATAGGAACTGGCATAGGTTTAAGTCTTTCGTGGATGATTGAAGGCATGGATAACAATTCTCACTTAATTTCAGTAGATAATGACAAAGAGTTGACAGACATTGCTGAAACTTATTTTGGGAATGATGATAGAATCCAATTGATTTGTAAGGATGGTACTCAATGGATAAATGAATATGCTGGTGAAAAATTTGATTTAATTTTTGCAGATGCATGGCCTGGAAAATATAGTGAAATTGATGAAGTATTAGATTTAGTTAGGGTTGGTGGGTTTTACATCATTGATGATATGACAAAGCAACCTAACTGGCCTGAGGGACATGAAGATAATGTTATTGAATTGACAGCGTATTTAGAGAAGCGTAATGATTTTCAGTTAACAAAAATGAATTGGTCAACCGGTTTGATTTTGGCAGTAAAGAAATAATAAAAATTAATTAAAAGATCCCATAAAATTCTTTTGTACAAAAGAAAAGGAAAATGGCTTATGGAAAATAAATGGTTTACAATATCAGTATATTCAGAAAACAATGTTGGATTACTGAATAGGATTTCAGGAATATTTTTAAAGAGACATATTAATATAGAGAGTTTAAACGTCTCTAAGTCAGAGATAGACGATGTGTCTAAATTTACTATTGTAGTGAATACTACAGAAAAATGGGTATATAACATTGTAGGTCAAATTGAAAAGCAAATTGAAGTGATTAAAGCATTTTATCATACTGATGATGAAACGATTTATCAAGAATCAGCTTTGTTCAAGATTGCATCTGGTCTGCTGTTCGATGAACGTCAAATTCAGAATATTATAAAAGATAATAATGCTCAAATTGTGACTGTTTCAAGAGATTTCTTTGTTATCGCAAAAAGCGGAAGAAGAAATGAAGTTGATGAAATGCACGATCAATTGAAACCATACGGTATTATGCAATTTGTACGTTCTGGGAGAATTTCTGTCACTAAAGATGTAATGGAAATTTCTGCAATACTTAAAGAATTTTAAAAAACGAATCGATTCAATAATTAATAAAGTAAATATAAAATGGCCAATTATTTTAATACACTATCATTAAGAGATAAATTAACGCAACTTGGGAAATGCCGATTTATGGATTCGTCTGAGTTTGTAGATGGTGTAAACGCTTTAAAAGGCAAAAAAATTGTTATCGTAGGTTGTGGTGCACAAGGACTTAACCAAGGGTTGAATATGAGAGATTCTGGTTTAGATATCGCGTATACACTTCGTGATGCTGCGATAAAGGAAAAAAGACAATCTTTTATTAATGCTACAGAAAACGGTTTTACGGTAGGTACATACCAAGAATTGATCCCTAGTGCAGATGTAGTAATCAACTTAACGCCAGACAAGCAACATACTGCTGTTGTTGGAGCAGTAATGCCGTTAATGAAAAAAGGTGCTACACTATCTTATTCACATGGTTTTAATATCGTTGAGGAAGGTACTCAAGTTCGTAAAGATCTGACTGTAATTATGGTCGCTCCAAAGAGTCCAGGTTCAGAAGTACGTGAAGAATATAAAAGAGGTTTTGGTGTACCAACATTAATAGCGGTACACCCAGAGAATGATCCAGAAGGAAAAGGATTAGAGCAAGCTAAAGCATATGCAGCTGCTACAGGTGGTCATAAAGCGGGTGTATTAGAATCTTCATTCGTAGCAGAAGTAAAGTCAGATTTAATGGGTGAGCAAACTATACTTTGTGGCTTGCTACAAACAGGTTCTATTCTTTGTTTTGATAAGATGATCGAAAAAGGGATAGATGCTGGCTACGCGTCGAAATTGATTCAATACGGATGGGAAACCATTACAGAAGGTATGAAATATGGTGGTATCACCAATATGATGGACCGTCTTTCAAATCCTGCTAAAATAAAAGCATTTGAATTATCAGAAGAATTAAAAGATATCATGCGTCCGTTGTTTCAAAAACATATGGATGATATTATGACCGGTCATTTTTCTAAAACAATGATGGAAGATTGGGCTAATGATGACAAAAATCTTTTAACATGGAGAGCGGCAACAGGAGAAACTGCTTTTGAAAAAACACCTGCAGGTAATCAAGAAATTACTGAGCAAGAATTTTATGACAATGGGGTGTTAATGATTGCAATGGTAAGGGCCGGTGTTGAATTAGCTTTTGAAGCCATGACAGAATCGGGTATTATAGCTGAATCAGCATATTACGAATCATTGCACGAAACTCCACTAATAGCAAATACGATCGCTCGTAAGAAATTGTTCGAAATGAACCGTGTTATTTCTGATACAGCTGAATATGGTTGTTATCTTTTTGATCACGCATGTAAGCCTCTCTTGACAGGTTTTATGAAAAATATCGACACAGATGTTATCGGTACGAACTTTTCTGGAGGAATGGATAATGGCGTTGATAATGCTAAATTGATTGCGGTTAACAAGGCATTGCGTGAGCATTCTGTAGAGATTGTCGGTGCACGTTTACGTGAATCAATGACTGCTATGAAACCTATAGTTTAGATTTTTTTAATCTTACGAAGTCATTCTAATTGTCCGGTTGGGTACATTCGAAAAGTTACAATCCATTCTTGAATTGTAGCATTGATCGAATTGTTCTTAGGCGGACAATTTAAGTTTTTGAGGTGGATATCGATTTATTTACGATAGAGTTTAGTAGAAATAGCAAATTATATGAAAGGGAAGAAGCCAACTTATTTTCCAAAATTAGATGATATAAGAAATGCAGCAAATATTATTTCTGAAATTTCAGAGGTAACCCCTTTGACAGAAAGTATTAGACTTTCAAAACAATTTGATTGCCAGGTTCGTTTAAAGCGCGAAGATTTACAAAGGGTCCGTTCTTATAAAATTAGAGGAGCATTTAATAAAATAAGCTCTCTTTCGAAAGAAGAGAGGACTAAAGGGGTTATTTGTGCAAGTGCTGGCAATCATGCTCAGGGTGTAGCTTTCGCATGTTTTCACTTAAAGATAAAGGGTACTATCTATATGCCTTCGGTTACACCAAAGCAAAAAGTTGAACAAACGAAATTATTCGGTGGTGAGTGGGTAGAAATAGTTTTGGAAGGAGATTCATTTGATGATGCTTCACAAGCTGCTCGCAAATACGGTCATGAGACAGGAAAAATATTTGTACATCCATTT
This sequence comes from uncultured Maribacter sp., assembly GCF_963974015.1. Lineage (GTDB taxonomy): Bacteria > Bacteroidota > Bacteroidia > Flavobacteriales > Flavobacteriaceae > Maribacter. The sequence goes on from NZ_CAXBBZ010000020.1 coordinate 35,193, forward strand.
GATGACCCTAAAATAATAGAAGGTCAAGCTACTGTTGGACTCGAGTTAATACAACAAACCAAGGCGCCCATCGATTATCTTTTTGTTTGTATTGGTGGCGGTGGCTTAGCATCAGGACTTATAAGTGTTTTCAGTGAATTGTCACCAAAGACCAAAATTATTGGTGTAGAGCCTAAAGGCGCTCCTTCTATGAAAACATCTATGGAATTAGGTAAAGTTGTTTCACTCGAGCATATCGATAAATTTATTGATGGGGCCGCTGTTAAAAAAGTGGGTGAATTGACATTTCCTATTTGTAGTTATTATTTAGATAATATGATAACTGTTGATGAGGGTAAGGTCTGCCAAACGATTCTTGATTTATATAATAGAGACGCTATCGTTGTTGAGCCTGCAGGGGCTTTAACTATTGCAGCTTTAGATGATTATAAAGATAAAATAAAAGGAAAAAATGTGGTGTGTATTATTGGTGGTAGTAATAATGATATTACTAGAACTGCAGAAATTAAGGAGAGAGCTTTATTGTATGGTAAGCTTAAACACTATTTCATTATAAGATTTCCCCAACGACCCGGTGCACTAAAAGAATTTGTTGTTGATATTTTAGGACCGACCGATGATATTACACATTTTGAATATTCGAAAAAATCGAGTAGGGAAAATGCTCCGGCAGTTGTAGGGATTGAACTTAAATCTCCTGAAGATTTACAACCATTAATAGAACGTATGAAAACCAACAATTTCTATGGGGATTATATAAATGACAAACCTGATTTGTTTGAATATTTGGTTTAAGCTATATTTAATTAATACGGTTAAATTTCTATCAAGATTTAGAAATCAATTAATAAGTCATCAATTCGATATTAAATAGAAGAAAATAATGAGCGATTTTAAAATACCAGAAGAATATAAAATAACATCAACTATAGATCAAAGACATTATTTAGTTGATGGTGAATTAAAGGAGTGGAAAGGGGAAACAACAGATGTTTATTCAACTATTTCTTCAACCAGTGAGTATAAACCAACGCTATTGGGTAGTATTCCAGATCTGCAAGAGGCAGAAGCATTAGATGCTTTGAACGGGGCTTTAAAGGCGTATAAACGTGGCCAAGGTGTTTGGCCAACGATGCATGTTAAAGACCGTATTGAATGCATGGAAGTTTTCGTTGTAAAAATGAAAACTAAACGAGAGGAAGTTGTAAAATTATTAATGTGGGAGATTGGAAAATCATTACCCGATTCTCAAAAAGAATTTGATCGTACAGTTGAATATATTGAAGATACTATTGAAGACTATAAGCAACTAGATCGTGATGCAGCAAAGTTTAAGAAGCACGACGGAGTATATGCGCATATTAAACGAGGGCCATTAGGTATTGTTTTATGTTTAGGGCCTTATAATTATCCTTTGAATGAAACATTTGCACTTTTGATTCCTGCCATTATTATGGGTAATACAACCATATTTAAACCAGCGAAACATGGCGTGCTATTGATTACACCTTTACTGGAAGCTTTTCAGACTAGTTTTCCAAAAGGTGTGGTCAATGTTATTTTTGGAAGAGGAAGAACAGTTGCTGCTCCTATTATGCAATCAGGAAAAGTGGATGTTCTGGCGTTGATTGGTAATAGTAAATCTGCCAATGCTTTGCAAGATCAACATCCAAAAAGTAACCGTTTACGTTTAGTTCTTGGTTTAGAAGCTAAAAACCCGGCGATTATTTTACCTGATGCAGATTTAGATTTGACAATTAATGAATGTTTGGCAGGTACGTTATCTTTTAACGGTCAACGTTGTACAGCGTTAAAAGTGGTATACGTTCATGAAGATATTAGGTCGAAGTTTAATGAAAGCTTCGCAAAAAAGGTTGATGAATTAAAATTTGGAAACCCTTGGGATGATGGTGTAAAGTTAACCCCATTACCAGAACCAGGAAAATCAGATTATATTCAAGAGTTAATTGATGATGCTCTTGCAAAAGGGGCGAAAATTTTAAACAAAAAAGGGGGTAAACGATTCGATAACTTTATATGGCCAGCAGTTTTGTATCCGGTGACTAAAGATATGCGGGTGTACCAAGAAGAACAATTCGGACCAATAATACCGATAGTGCCTTTTACTGATATTGAAGAACCTTTAGATGATATGGCCGAAAGTAATTATGGTCAGCAAGTAAGTTTATTTGGTAAAGATGTATATGCACTTTCGCCGTTAATTGACACCTTGGTTAACTTGGTTTGTCGTGTGAATTTAAATAGCTCATGCCAAAGAGGTCCTGATGTGTATCCGTTTACTGGAAGAAAAGATTCAGCACAGGCTACCTTAAGTGTTCATGATGCCTTACGTTCTTTCTCTATCAGAACTTTTGTAGCTTTTAAGGATAATGAATTGAATACTGAAATTATTCAACATTTATTAGAAGCCAAGCTTTCTAACTTTGTAAGTACAGACTATATATTATAAAAATAGAGTATATATAGATTTTAAAGAAAACCTCTCCTATTGTTTAGGGGAGGTTTCTTTTTTACAATTGTTACTAATTTGAACCGCTCTATATAAGCCATTGTATGGGTAGAATGGTATGATTTGTTTTTCCTCTTTAAATAATGCTATAGCACGGTCAACATCTTTGCAAAATGGTTTAATTGATTGTCCAAAGAATTTTGCCGATCCCATATCCCATTCAGCTTTGTTCAAAATTACCCTTGGGTTGTTTGGTGCAATAGTTTGTGCTTTTTTATAAATGCCCATATTTTCGGCAGATAAGGTCATGCCGTATTTCTGCCCGTCACAAGCAATGTAAGCTGTATTTAATAGCGCATAAGAAACTAATATCTCTGGGTTATTCTCTGAAATAGCTGAAGCTGTATCTAGAAAGCCTTTTGCTCTTGTGAGTTTCTTGGTGAGTAATGCTTCATCTTTCACATTAAAACTGCCTATAATCTCTATTAAGCCAGCATAGTATGATGGTAACCAATTATCTGTTTCTGCAGATGCAATTCTTTCGAATAGTTGTATGGCTTCTGTATTTTTTCCTTGTTCCCATAATTCAAACGCATTTCCCATACCTTTTTCATAAGGGGTTTGTGCAGATAAGTTTAATGTGAAAATGAATGTGGCAATTAGAACTATTGTTTTCATGATTTAAAGTTTTAGAGTTATTTATTGTTGTTCAAATATCTATCTATCCTTATTTTTTTAATAAAATAAATAAGCCAGTTGTAGGATTATGGTATTGAATTGTAATTTCTAAAGATTGTCAAGTTGATTATCATTTTTATTATCGCTAATCGTCCAAAAGAACCCTACGAAAAAGAAGCGGTCAGCAGCAAGGGAAATAGCTCTTCGGTCAAACAAACCTTTCGTGTTTGTCTGATCGGAATATTGGTATCCATTAACATTTTGGGTTCCTAAAACATTACTTATGGAGAAATACAAAATCTTTTGTTGACTGATTAAATAGGCGTAATTAAAGTTTAAGGAATGGAAATTTTTAGCTTGTTCAGTCAAGAATCCTTCTTTGCTAGGGTCGGTATAGGTTCGTCCTGAGGCAAAATTGTAACTCAGACCTGTCTGACTTTTCCAATCTTCAATCCAATGTTTTACAACTAAAGAGGTATTATGTTTAGCTGTAAAATTAGGGGTAGCCTTAGTCGGGTAATTTTTATACTCCCTTTCTGTGTCCAGATACGAATAAGATAACCAATATTCAGTGTTTTTAATTGTCTTGTTATCCCTCCAAAAAACATCGAGTCCTTTTGCATATCCATTACCCAAATTGGAATAGTTGGAAGTGGGTAAGGCTAATGGTGTGTCGTATTTTACCAAATCATTATAATCTTTATAATAAGCCTCTACTCTAAAGATTTGTTTGTTTTTTACATATTGATAATTGGCGATCCAATGCGATGTATTTTCAGCAGAAAAATCAGCATTGAATTTTAAGTACTCATTTTTCGGATTTTGAAAAAACTCACCGTAGGCTAATGAAAATTGTGAGTTTGCACCTGATTTATAGGCTAAGGAAATTCTTGGCGACAGATTGAATTCTTGCAATAGTTCAGCATAATCACCTCGTATTCCGACCTTGGTCGCTAGTTTTTTTGAAAAGAAAATATCGGTTTCAATAAAACTGCTTAGAATATTATTATTAAAACCATAATTGTTTTCAATGGTATCATTGTTATAGTTTTCAGTGAAGTTTGTGATAAAGTATTCAGTACCAAAACTTAATTTATATCGACTAGAAAAGTACTTGTTCAAAGCTACTTTAAAGTGAGCTGAATTTTCAACATCGGTGATGTCCGCTGAACTAAAATTTAAATCTGAACGGTCGTTGGCAAAGCTAATACCAATAGCAATACTCCAATCTTTTTCTAAGAAATCTTTATATGATGTATTGACATATAGGTTTCTATTTTTTAATCCAAATCGTACACCATCAATTTCATTAATATCTTCTTGGGTCAAATCAAAATTCACCGAACTGTACGCTCCATAAACTTTTAATAATCCATCATTATTAAATCTGTATCTGTATACCGCTTCACCTCCTATAGATTCTACAGGTTTATGCCATTCATTAGTATCTGAATATAATTTCTGATAAGGTGCTAAATTGATATAGGATGTATTTAAGCTCAATGAACTCTTCTTCCATTTTTGGGTGTTCCCAAGTCCGACGCCAACAGACATTACTGAGATTTCAGTTTTTTCTTCTTGAGGCTCGTCTATACTATTTAAAAGTAAAACACTCGACAGTGCCTGACCATATTCGGCAGAATATCCACCAGTAGAAAAAGTGATTCCCTTAAATAGGAATGGCGATAACCTACCTCTTGACGGAATGTTATTGGCAGAAGGGGAGTAAGGTGTAAATACACGCATACCATCCACAAAGATTTGTGTTTCTTCTGCATCGCCTCCTCTTACGAACAATCTACCATCTTCCGCAACATTACTTGTTCCTGGCAATGTTTGTAATGCTCCTAAAAAATCACCCAGCGCACCGGCTGTAGTAACAATATCCAAGGGTTTTAATGCGGTTACCTTTGCATTGTCGCCTACTTTGAAGGTACCGGCATTAACGGTGACCGCATCTAAAGTATTTACATCATCTTTTAGCTTAATAAATACATTTTTAAAGATGCTGATATCTGCTGTTTTAGAATACGTCTCAAAAGAAATGGATGATACTAATAATGTTTGCTCTCCCTTTTCGTTAGTTTCAAAAGAGAATTGTCCATCTTCATTAGTTGCCGTGCCATCATAAGTGCCTTGTAAATATACATTTGCACCAATAATAGGTACTCCTTGATGGTCAATTACTTTTCCTGATACCGTATTTTGTGCAAAAAGGCTAACTTGAATTAGTGTACATAATAAGAGGGATAAAGTTTTCATTTTAATTTATATTTTTGATTGATATCGCAAATATGAATTGTAATTGAAGTTTTTTGGAATTCGATTATCCGAGTTGTTGATATTGTAAACTGAATTGTAATAAATACAGAATGCTTACAATTTGTAGCAGGTAATTATTAACATAAATATGGTAATCTATGAGCGTTATTACCTGTATTATGGTATTAACTTTGCCTTTTATTTTTTTAACAATTATAGTTTAGAACTTTAAAATACAGGTTATGGATACTATAAAATCAAATAAGAAAGCTTTGTTTGCTTTAGCTATTGGAGGTTTTGGTATAGGTCTTACCGAGTTTGTTATTATGGGAATTTTGACCGAAGTATCTGACTCTTTGGAAATTACCATTCCACAAGCGGGTCATTTTATTGCGGCGTATGCATTAGGTGTAGTGGTGGGGGCCCCATTATTAACAGGGTTGGGTTCTAAACTTACGCCCAAGAAAATGCTGTTTTCACTAATGATCTGGTTTACTGTTTTTAATACATTGTCTGGTTTAGCATCTGGTTATAAAAGTCTACTTTTTCTTCGGTTTTTATCAGGAATACCACACGGTGCTTTTTTTGGTATTGGTGCGGTAGTTGCCACAAAATTAGCAAAGAAGGGAAAATCTGCTCAAGGTATAGCTATTATGTTTTCTGGATTAACGGTTGCCAATGTAATTGGCGTTCCTATCGGAACTTATTTAGGTCAACAATTTAGCTGGAGTATATCTTTTTATTTAGTTGGTTTTGTAGGCTTATTGGCTTTAGGTAGTATTTATATGTGGATGCCGAAAATTGAAATTGAAGCTCCAGAAAAAAAAGTAAGTGTTACAAAAGGTTTAAAGAATACTGAACTTTGGGCCTTGATTGCCTTAACGACTATTGGTACTGGTGGTTTCTTTGCTTGGTATAGTTATGTTGCGCCTCTAATAACAGATGTGGCCGGTTTGCCAAATCATTATGTTGGTTACGCAATGATGTTGGCTGGCTTAGGTATGGTAGTCGGTAATTTTTTGGGCGCGAAAATGGTAGATTTGTTCTCTCCGTTAAAAGCGGTAATTATTAGTCTATCGGTCATGTCCGCAGTTTTAATATTAAATATGTTTATCGCCACTAATCCTTATTTATTAATGGTAATGACCTTTATAATTGGAGTGATATCTTTTTCTGTTTCTACTCCTATACAAATGGCAATAATTAACACCTCTAAGGGTTCTGAAATGTTGGGTTCATCAATGAATCAAAGTGCATTTAATATGGGAAATGCTTCTGGCGCATATTTAGCAGGATTACCAATAGCATTTGGATACGGAATTATTTACTCTAGTTTGGTAGGTGCAATTTTGGCTTTTGCTGGGGTTTCAATAGCGGTAGCTATTTTATTTGTAAGAAAAAGAAAAGCAATTAAGGACAAGAAATTGGTAATTGGTTGTTAGGGAATTTATCTTCTATAAGATTAAGGAACCAAATCTAAAGGTTCCTTTTTCCTGTTCAAAATTTAGATAAGTTAACTTAAAAATATATTTCATTACTTTTTTAGAATGACTCGGTTTTCGTGTTAAATTTTGTAATTTGGGTATTTCATCGTAATTAAATGCATTTTAACGCGTTATTATAAAACCTAAACCTTCTTTCGTGCAACGTACTAAATTATTCCTAGGAACTATAGTATTGGTTCTTTTACTATTTGTCCTTACAGCTTCGTCATTTAAACCTGAACATTCGAAGGCGATTATTTCAAATTCAAATCCTGTTAAAACTTTAGCAGAGAAAAGGGAAATTAAATTATATGCCATACGTCAAGAAGCCTTGAAATCGGCATTAACTATATATTTTGATAAAGCGATTAAATCAGGTGATATAGTAGGTGCAGGAGTAAGTATAGTTAGTGGTGATTCTGTTATACTTTCAAATGGATTTGGAAAAAGAAGTGTAAAGGGACTTGAAAAGGTAGATGGTGAAACGCTTTTTAGGTTGGGTTCAATATCGAAAGGGTTTACCGGCGTGCTAGCAGCCAATCTTGAAAGTGAAGGTAAAATTCATTGGAATGATAAAGTCGTTGAATTCATTCCAAATTTTAAATTTGGAAATAAAATTAATACAGATAAAGTTGAAATAGCCCATCTTTTATCTCATACTTCTGGTACACCATATCACAGTTTCACCAACTTGGTGGAAGCAGGCTTATCGATGTCTAAAATTGCCGGTCGTTTTGATGAAGTTCAACCAATTGCAGAACCTGGGCTTCAATATAGTTACCAGAATGCCATGTTTTCATTAAGTCAAGAAATTATGTTGAAAGCTACTGGTAAGAATATTCAAACTTTGTTGACTGATAAGTTTTTTAAGCCATTGAATATGCAATCGGTATCTATGGACCACCAAACACTAATTAATTCTGAAAATGTTGCTTTACCACATACTAAAAGTAGTGGTCATTGGAGAGCTTTATCTTTAACCGATAAATACTACAATGCCATTGCAGCAGGAGGTATCAATGCCAGTTCGCTAGATATGGCAAAATGGATGCGTTTTTTACTTGGGCATAATCCAGAGGTAATGTCTAAGGAAGATGTTGAAAAGGTATTTCAGCCATATATTGCTTTAAACGGACACAGTAAATATTACCAAAGATGGCCAGGTCACTTAACATCCGCTTATGGTTTTGGATGGCGTATTCACACATTAAAGGAAAATGAAAAGTCAGCAGAAGAAACTATTTGGCATCATGGTGGTAGTGTAAATAATTATAGAAACGAAATTGCATTATTTCCAGACTCAGATTTAGGAATTTGTGTATTGTTGAACGGTAATTCGAAATTAGCAAGGACTGTTATACCAGATATTCATGCAATTGTTAAAAGTATTTATGAACAAGATATATCAACACAAGGAAGCTTATAATAATTTGTAAGAAATTCAATAACAAGAATCTAACTCATAAAAAAGTCCCTTTAATCATATGATTAAAGGGACTTTTTATTTCAAATGTATTCATTAGATGTTGCTGGCCAACCAATCGCCAACTTCACTAGTTTTATAACTTTTACCACCATCGGCAAGATCTTCGGTAACATACCCTTCTGCTAATGATTTATTGACAACTCTCCTGATTTCCTCAGCCTCTTGTGTCATGTTCATATCTTCAAATAGCATGGCCGCTGAAAGTACGGTAGCTAAAGGATTTGCAATATCCTTACCTGCTGCTTGTGGGTAAGAGCCATGAATTGGCTCATATAATGAAACTTTACTACCTACTGAAGAAGAAGGCATTAAACCCATAGAACCTGCAATAACAGAAGCTTCATCTGTTAAGATATCTCCAAATAAATTTGCCGTAATAATTACATCATACCCTTTTGGCCATTGAATTAATCGCATGGCTACAGCATCGATAAACTCATAGGTAACTTCAACTTCTGGATAATCTTTTTCCATTGCCTGAACTGTCTCTCTCCATAATCTAGAAGATTCTAGAACATTGGCCTTATCTACACAACATAACTTTTTAGAACGCTTCATTGCCATGTCGAAACCTTTTTTGGCTAAACGTTCAATTTCAAAACGTTGGTAAGTCATTGTATCAAATGCCGTATTACCGTTATCTTTTCTACCACGTTCACCAAAATAGATCCCGCCTGTTAATTCTCTTAAAATAATTAAATCGGTACCTTCAATTCTATCTCTTTTTAAAGGAGATTTATCTATGAGAGAAGGGAAAGTAAAGGTTGGACGTACATTGGCGAACAAACCTAATTTTTGTCTCATCTTTAATAATCCTTGCTCAGGACGTACTTTCGCGGAAGGGTCATTGTCAAAGCGCGGGTGTCCAATAGCACCGAAAAGAACGGCATCTGCATTGGCACAAATTTCATGTGTTTCATCAGGATAAGGCTCACCAACAGCATCAATGGCCGCTGCACCCGTAAGCGCAGGTTTCCAATTGATGTCATGGTTGTATTTCTTCGCAATGGCATCACATACCTTTACCGCTTGAGCAATAACTTCTGGACCGATACCATCACCGGCCAATAAGGCAATATTTAATTTCATTCTGTGTATTTGTATGTTGCTTATATCTTGTCATTGCAAGGTATGAAGCAATCTGTTTAAATTATATTCAACATTTTCTCGGTAGCCTTAATGGCACTAACCGTTTGGTCAGAATCTAACCCTCTCGAGGTAAATTCTTTTCCATCCATTTCCCAAGTAATTACTGTTTCACAAAGGGCATCAGAAGTACTTCCTGGTGGTATCCTCACCGCATAATCTGTTAACTTCGGTAACGTTTTATTCTTAGCAATATATACTTTTTTTAATGCATTCATAAAAGCGTCATACTGTCCGTCGCCTTGAGCATGTGCTTCATAAATTTTACCATCTACTTCAACGGATAGGGTAGTAGAGGGCATTAAACCTTTTGCATGGGTCAATACATACGATTTGACAAAAACTCTTTGTTTGTAATCGGCTGTATCTAAAACATCGGATATTATAAAGGGAAGATCATCTTTAGTAACTCGCTCTTTTTTGTCTCCTAATTCAATTATTCTTGCTGTTACCTTTTTTAATTCATCATCGTTCAGTGTCAGTCCAAGTTCTTGTAAGTTTTTCTGAATGTTGGCTTTACCAGACATTTTTCCCAATGCATATTTACGTTTTCTGCCAAAACGTTCTGGCATAAGGTCACTAAAGTACAAGTTCTTTTTACTGTCACCATCGGCGTGTATACCAGCAGTTTGCGTAAATACATTGTCACCAACAATGGGCTTGTTTGCAGGAATTGTAAACCCTGTAAATGCTGAAACTAGTTTACTTACTTTAAATAAAGAGGTTTCGTTTACACTAATTTCTACCTCAGGTAAAAAGTCATTGATTACGGCAACGGCACTTGCCATTGGTGCGTTGCCAGCTCTTTCCCCCATACCGTTTACAGTTAAATGCAGACCATGGCAACCCGCTTTTACAGCTTCCATAATATTAGCGACACCTAAATCATAATCATTATGACCATGAAAATCAAAATGTAAATCGGGAAATTTTTGAACTATCTCTGAAATATAGGCATACGTCTCAGTATATGTTAGAATGCCCAACGTATCTGGTAATAATATTCTTTTTATAGGTTGTGTTGAAAGAAATTCTAAAAATTCAAAAACATACGCTTTTGAATTTCGCATCCCATTACTCCAATCCTCCAAGTAGATATTATTAATAACACCTCTTTTAGCAGCATTTTTAAAAATTTCACTTATTTCTGCAAAGTGTTGTTTAGGAGTTTTCTTTAACTGATGTTCTAAATGGTTTAAAGAACCTTTTGTCAATAGGTTTTGAGAAATGGCACCCGATTTTTGCATCCAATCCAATGAAACACCACCATCTACAAAAGTTAGAACCTCTACTCGTTCTAAATATCCTTTGGTAGCGGCCCATTCGGTGATTTTTTGAACTGCTTCAAGCTCACCATCAGAAACGCGAGCCGATGCAACCTCTATACGGTCTACCTTAAGCTCGTCTAAAAGTAGTTTTGCTAAAGTTAATTTTTCTGATGCAGAAAAGGATACCCCAGAGGTTTGTTCACCATCCCGAAGGGTAGTATCCATTATTTCCAATTTTCTTTTCATTAGTGTTCTTCCGTTAAATGAAAATTGAATTACAGAGGTGTGCTTTCAGCGAAAGTCTCAATATTATTTTTGATGTTCAATAAGTAATCGATATCATCAAAACCATTTAACATGTTGTTTTTCTTGTAATCGTTGATATCAAAAGATTCACTTTCTCCTGTTGGTAATAAAGTAATCTTTTGCTCTTGAAGATTAACCTCTAATTCTGTAGATGGATCAGCCTCAACTGCATCGAATATTTTCTGTAGAAATTCAGCACTTACTTGAACCGGCAATACACCTATATTTAAACAGTTACCTCTAAAGATATCTGCAAAAAAACTAGATACTACACATCTAAATCCGTAATCATATACTGCCCAGGCAGCATGTTCACGAGATGACCCAGAACCAAAGTTCTTTCCACCGACCAATATTTTACCACTGAATTTATCTTGATTCAGAACAAAATCTTCTTTCAAAGTATTGTCTTGGTTGTAACGCCAATCTCTAAAAAGGTTGTCACCAAAACCAACACGTTCAGTTGCCTTTAAAAATCGTGCAGGAATTATTTGGTCTGTATCTACATTCTCTATGGGTAAAGGGACTGCGGTCGATGTTAATATGTTGAATTTATCGTATGCCATTTCTTATAGCTTTTTAGCTTCTGGGTTTTAGCCATTAGCTTTTATTATTATAATTGTTTGTTTTGCAAAAAGTCAAGGGCCAATAGCTGAAGGTGAATTCGTTATACGAGTTCTACCATTAATTCTCTTGGGTCTGTCACTTTACCTGTTACAGCTGCTGCCGCTGCAACTAGCGGACTAGCCAATAAAGTTCGTGAACCAGGACCTTGTCTTCCTTCAAAGTTTCTGTTTGAAGTACTTACGGCTAATTTGCCAGGAGGCACCTTATCATCATTCATAGCTAAACAAGCAGAACAACCAGGCTCACGAAGCTCAAATCCAGCTTCATTTAAAATATCAAGAATACCTTCTTCTTTTATAGCTGCTTCAACTTTATGTGATCCAGGGACAAGCCATGCAGTTACATTATCGGCTTTTTTTCTTCCTTTTACGATTGATGCGAAAGCTCTAAAATCTTCAATTCGTCCGTTGGTACAACTTCCTAAAAAAACAAAATCAATTGATTTCCCCATCATGCTATCACCTTCATTAAAATCCATATACTTCAAAGATTTCTGATAAGTAGTAGCACCACCTTGGACGTCACTGGCCATAGGAATGTCATTGGAAATTCCCATACCCATACCTGGGTTGGTACCATATGTAATCATTGGTTCAATTAATGAACCATCAAAAGTTAATTCCTTATCGAAAATGGCATCTTCATCTGTATAAAGTGTTTCCCAATACGCCATTGCTTTATCCCAATCTGCACCTTTTGGTGTGAATTCGCGACCTTTTATATATTCAAACGTTTTTTCGTCAGGAGCGATCATACCACCACGGGCACCCATTTCTATACTTAGGTTACAAACGGTCATACGACCCTCCATGCTCATATCCTTAAAGATTTCACCAGCATATTCTACAAAGTATCCTGTAGCTCCAGAAGTGGTCAATTGAGAAATAATGAATAAGGCAACATCTTTAGGTGTAACCCCTCTACTCATTTTACCATTGATGTTAATACGCATTCTCTTTGGCTTAGGCTGCATAATACATTGCGTAGCCAATACCATTTCAACTTCAGAAGTACCAATACCAAAAGCAATAGCACCAAAAGCGCCGTGCGTTGAAGTATGTGAATCTCCACATACTATAGTAGCACCTGGTTGGGTAATACCATATTCAGGACCTACAACATGTACAATACCATTTTTTGCATGACCTAATCCCCAGTAAGAAATACCATATTCATTGGCATTTTCTTCAAGCATTCTTAACTGGTTTGCAGATAAAGGATCTGCAACCGGTAAATGTTGATTTATGGTAGGAGTATTATGGTCAGCCGTTGCAAATGTTTTCTCAGGATGCATTACAGGGATACCTCTGTTTTTTAAACCTAAAAAAGCAACGGGACTAGTTACTTCGTGAACCATGTGTCTGTCTATGAACAGTACATCTGGACCATCTTGTATTTTATGTACTACGTGTGAATCCCACACTTTGTCAAATAATGTTTTTGTTGCGCTCATACTCTTTCTAATCTAAGTTTACAAATCTATTAAAAACAAGGGTTTTTTGGAAATTAACACACTT
>NZ_CAXBBZ010000021.1:0-40631 GCF_963974015.1 uncultured Maribacter sp.
GAAAACTGTTGAGGGTCACACCTCCGGGGGTTCGAATCCCTCTTTCTCCGCAAAAAGTAAAGCTCAATATCGAAAGATATTGAGCTTTTTTTTATTTTATGACATTTTGAAAATATAGTTTTAGAAATGTGGGTAAACAGAGAACTTCAGGATTTTATAGTTAAATTGAAGTTTTTATTCCCTTAGCTAATTAGAGAATAAAAAGAAGGGTTAGGCTTTTAATTTTTCAATGAATTGAAATAATCTCTTACTTCTTTAATTCGTTTTTGTTTGGCATCAGTATTTAACCAACATGCTTCAAAAGCATTGATGGCCAATTGCATTAAATGGTCTTTATTTAAATTAAGGGCTTTTGCCGTCTCAAAATAATTCTCATTCATATAACCGCCAAAATATGCAGGATCATCTGAGTGAATGGTTGCTATAATTCCTTTTTCGAGCATTTTAGCAACAGGGTGCTCTTCCATATTCTGTATTACTTTTAAAGCCACATTACTAGTAGGGCAAAGCGTTAATGGAATTTTTTCTTCTACTAACCTTCGAACCAATTTTTCATCATCTAAACAGCGATTGCCGTGGTCTATGCGTACGACTTTTAATAAATCTAAGGCTTCCCAAATATATTCTACAGGGCCTTCTTCACCGGCGTGGGCTACTAATTTATATCCGTGTTCGGCAGATACTTTAAACACATTTACAAACTTATTGGGCGGATTACCCATTTCGGAGGAGTCTAAACCGACACCATCAATTAAATGCTTGAATGGGAGGGAAGCTTCTAATGTTTTAAATGCGGCTTCTTCACTTAAGTGTCGCAAATAAGACATAATAAGTTTACAGGAAATATTTAATTCTTTATTGGCTTTTTCTAAGGCCCTGTGAATTCCATTAAAAACAACTTCAAAAGCAATACCCCTATCGGTATGTGTTTGTGGGTCAAAAAATACTTCTACATGAACTACATTCTGGTTATGTACTTTGGTAAGGTATGCCCATGTTAAGTCGAAAAAATCTTGCTCGTGAATCAATACTTGGGCACCTGCATAGTAGATATCTAAAAACTCCTGAAGATTGTTGAATTTGTATGCTTTCTTTAACGACTGAATAGAATCATATTTTAAAGTAATATTGTTTCTTTCCGCTATTTTGAACATAAGTTCTGGTTCAAAGCTCCCTTCAATATGTAAGTGAAGTTCAGCTTTCGGAATTCCTTGAATAATTTCATTTAGTTCAGATGATTCCATTTTGTAATGTTTATAAAACTATTGTTTTTGCAAATTACATAGGACATCCGAATATCCTATCGTAATATGACCCGTTTTAAAATTTATATATCAGTAGAATATTTAATCATTTCTTATAAAACATACTTATTAAATATATCTTCCAATTCTTTTTTAGGTTCAAAGCTAAGTCCGGAACGAGTGGTTGAGCTTTGTATTATTGTACTTCTACAGGCTGTTAGCCATCCGAAGCGATCAGGTAAATCTAACTTGCCTATTGGTCCACCAGAAGCGTTTCCATCACAAATTAACTTCCACGCTTTTAAATAATCATTAATGATATCTTCTTCAATTTCTGGGGCAAAGGCTTTTAATTTGTCTGGATCAATTTGATATTTTATATCAAGAAATTTAATCCGCTTACAAAATAGAATAACGCCTACATTAAAGAATTCTTCACGTTCAACCTTTGGTACCAATCTAATTATGGCATACTTGAATGTGTATCTATCTTGCATCTTCAGCTTCTTTAACTAATATATCTATCATAGATAATTTAGTAGTTATAAATTGAATATACGCTGCTCTTTTTTCATCTGCATTCAAAATGTCCGATTCACTCATAAGCCAGTCTTCAGGAATTTTGTACACAATTTCGATAATCTTATCTGGTGTAATTAAATTTTGAATTTCTTTTGCTGCTTCGGGTAGGGCGGTTGCTTGTTGCAAAAGTACATGGTCTTTTATAAAGGGGAATGACCTCATAAGGTGACTCTCCCAAGTTTCCCAGTTATGGTGAAAATAGAAACTAGCGCCGTTATCGATCACCCAAAGTTCATTATGCCAGTAAAGTAAATTAGCATTCTTAGCTGTCCGGTCTATATTGCTGATAAGACTATCTAATACTACTATTTTTGATGCTATTAGTGCATCTATTTTTGAAATTAAAGGGTCGAATGTAATTGCGCCAGATAAAAAGTGTAATCCTAAATTTAGGCCAACACTAAACTTAAGTAAGTCTTGAATTTCTTCATCTGGTTCTGTATTGCGAAACGAATCATCTAGATTCATAAAAACCAACTCTGGAACTTTTAAACCAATGGCGCGTGCCAATTCTCCGCCAATAAATTCAGCAATAAGAGATTTTTTTCCTTGGCCAGATCCTCTAAATTTTAATACATATAAAAAGTCGTCGTCAGCTTTTACAATGGCAGGCATAGAACCTCCTTCTCTTAACGGTTGTAAATACTGAACAACATCAACTGTTCTAATATCAATTGTATTCATTTTGCTAAGATAGAGTTTGTAGCACTTTCATTAGGTGTTTGGGTTTAAATGACATTGGCAATTTCTTCAAGAAAGTAATGAGTTGCCCCAACTATAATAGCTAATCCGATAATAATAAATAAACGAATTAGTAGTGCTTTGCTATTATTTTTAAGTTTTGTATTTAAATAAAAAACATCCAATAAAATAAAAAGTGAGGCAATTATGCAACCTATAATAGCCCCTACATACACTAATACAAAATCATGTATGCCATTTAAAAATGTAAGACTGCTAGTATCGGATTTTGAACCAGGACCTAAAACTATGCGCATATGCAGAAACCCAAGAAGAATAGCAATGAGCAACCAACCAAAGTAATTTAGAATTCTTTTAGCCATAGGTAATCAAGCATACAATTAGTTATATTTTCTCTTGTTATTCAATTTCTTTTGGTAAAGGTGAAAGCATGATATGTGCTCTGTGTGTACCAGCATTCATAAGCCAAGGATGATTTGGTGCCGTAGGTGATTCGGGTATACCAATAGTTTCTGAAGTAGCCCAAGGAATATATGTTACATAACGCAATTGTGCGCCATCAACAGCTGCGGTTTCTGGGTCGTACATAGTATTTGGCCCGTAGTAGATATGTAGTGTGGAACCGGGAGTTATTTTAAGTTTTCCTGATTTCATTTCTTCTTCACGGATAGCAAAAATTTCTTCAGCAGATTTCCCCTCTGATCTTAATGCTCTTCCTCTCGCCATAAAGGGTTCTAGGTTTTTGTGATAACATGCGGCATTAAAGCCATCTTTTGTTGGGTCATCTGCAAGCACGATAAATTCATTATCACCCTCTCGCAACGTCACAAATTCACCCGCCATATTATAGCCGATAACTTTAGATGTTGACCTACTTTTTTCGGGAGCAGCCATTAATGAAGTAACAATTAGATCTTCATCGGTTTCAATAGCTTTTAAATTTTTATTGATGTCTTTTGATGCACTTTCTGTAGTAGGCTCTAAAGTTGAAGCTTCTTGTGTGGCATTTTTTGTTTTGTCCGAGGTGTTACAAGAAATCAGAATTGCCGTGAAAATGAATGCTGTAAGAATATGTTTCATAATTTGTGAATTTTTAATGTGTCTTTGTTAAGATAAGAAATATAGAAATGTAAAATGCTATTTTTATTCTTCCGTGCATTATACGGAAGCTATTTTCTTTATAGTATCTGGCAAAACCTGAACTCTAAAGCTATCTTTATCGTATCTTCATTAAAAACAGAAAAGCAATTACTATGTACATCTACCCACTTACTTTACCATAATATTTTTTCTTTAACCAAAAAGAAACCCGTACTAATAGTATTAATGCCGGTACTTCTACTAACGGACCAATAACTCCTGCAAAGGCCTGTCCTGAGTTTAATCCGAAAACAGCTATGGCAACGGCAATGGCCAATTCGAAATTATTACCTGCTGCCGTAAAAGCTACTGATGCGGTTTTGTCGTATGAGGCACCAGTTGCTTTAGTGAAGAAAAATCCAATGACGAACATTAACGTAAAGTAGATAAGTAAAGGCACTGCAATAATTAAAACGTCCATTGGTATTTGAACTATTAACTCTCCCTTTAATGAAAACATAACTACAATGGTAAATAACAGTGCAATCAATGTTATTGGCGAAATGGTAGATATGAATTTGTTGGTATACCAATCTTCGCCTTTTAGTTTAACCAAAATTAGTCTACTCAAAATTCCCATTACGAACGGAATACCTAAATAAATGGCTACACTTTCTGCTATAGTGCCAATAGATATATCTACAATAGCACCTTCAAACCCAAAGTAGGGTGGAAGCACTGTAATAAAAAGCCATGCATAAAAACTGTAAGCAAAGACTTGAAATATACTATTTAAGGCTACCAAGCCTGCGCCATATTCACTACTACCTTCGGCGAGGTCGTTCCAAACCAAGACCATTGCAATACATCGTGCTAGGCCAATTAAAATTAGGCCAACCATGTATTCAGGATAATCACGTAAAAATGTAATTGCCAAAATGAACATTAAAACGGGGCCAATTATCCAATTTAGGATAAGGGAAATAGAAAGGATTTTTGTGTTTCTGAAAACTTTTGGTAGTAGCGAATAATTTACTTTTGCCAAAGGCGGATACATCATTAAGATTAAACCAATGGCAATAGGAATGTTCGTAGTGCCACTACTAAATGAATTAATAATATCGGGGAATGTAGGTATGAAATAGCCAATCGCAACGCCAAATGCCATAGCTACAAATATCCAAAGTGTTAGATTTCTGTCAAGAAAACTTAATTTTTTTGATGCCATTTTTATAAGTTTATTTGAGAGAAAACGTAAAATAATTCCGTTGCAATTTGCAGACTTCTTTCTTTATATTTTTCTGATTGTTGTGGTGTGTTGTCAAAAGCTTTAGGATCTTCAAAAGTTATCGGAATCCTTTTTTCTGCACCAGGCACAAACGGGCAAGCTTCATTTGCCGAATCGCAAGTCATAATCGCTGCAAACTCAGATTTAGGATTAAAATCATCATCTAATTTTTTTGAAAATCCTATAATCGGATGCTCGTTATCAGCATATTTAATAGTGTATACGGGATTTTCATTTTTTGAAATAGTTTTTATCTGAAATCCTGAATTTCGTAGGGTTTCTGCAGCCATTGGAAAAAGTGCTGTAGCTTCTGTACCACCAGAATAGCAAAAGATATTTTTAATATGGAAATAATGAGCCATAGTTTGTGACCAGACTTGCGATAAATGACTTCTTCGTGAATTATGTGTACAGATGAAATTTATACGTATTTCTTGACTTGTAGCAGCTTTTGATTGTATAAAATCAATTAACGGTTGTAATATTTGTTTTCGTTCTTCAACAATGCTATCGATGTTTAATGAGCTAATTACCTTTTCGATTTCGGTAAATAATGTCGTTTTGGTTGTGGTCATATTTAATACAGGTTTATTGTGATTTTTAAAAAGAATTTTTAACAACAATTTTCATTCGTAGCTATATCTTGGTTAAGAAATTTCAACATGGTTTCTTTCATTTTTGTCCAATTTCCGGTGTGTATGCAGTAGCAAACGCTCGTACCTTCTACGTTACCTTTTATTAAACCTAAATGCCTTAATTCTTTTAAATGTTGTGATATGGTAGGCTGTGATAATCCGATTTCGTTAACTAGATCTCCACAAACACATGCGTTTATCTTAAATAAATGCTGTAAAATCGAAACTCTTGCAGGGTGCCCAAATACTTTTGCAAAAAGAGCAATTTCGTTTTGTTGGTCTGTAAACATTTCTGTTTTGGCTAATCCCATTTTGTTTAATATTAATTAATCGCAATGTAACGATTAAAGGATTTAGAATTCAAATTAAAGTTGAGATTTGTCTATTTAATTTTTAAAGGACTAGTGCAATTTTATAAGGTTAATTTTAGAGTGCAGATACTATTACAATTGTTTAATTCTTTTGTCAGTTTCTAGAATCGAATATTGAAAATTGTCTGACCAACCAGATTTTAAAGGTAATATTTGTCTAAGGCGGCCTTCTCTTACCATTCCTGATTTCTCTAAAACTTTAATAGATCCAATATTCTCTACAGCACACCCAGCTTCAATTCGATGTAGTTTAAGCGTATCGAAACCAAAATCTAATATTGCTTTTAAGGCTTCGGTAGCAAAACCTTTTCTCCAATAGTCTGAATGTATTTTATACCAAACTTCAGCTCTATTATATTTCTGATGACCGATTTTTAGTCCGAACAAACCCATGAATTTTCCATTCGATTTGTTGTCAATTGCAAACGTATAATTTTTTAGCTCTTGCAATTGATTCTCTTTTATCCAAGGTTCGATGTTAGCTTTGGTTTCTTCAATACTATTAGGAATACCCAATGCATTGTATTTGTCGGTTTCGGGCAAAGAATGCAGCGTATGGATTGAAGTTAAGTCGGCTATGTCAATCAATCGTAATCGTATTCTTTTAGTTTCTATTGCAGTCTTGTTCATTATAATTAACCCCTATTATTCGTTAAATCTATCTATAAAAGCAGTAAATGATTGAATAAAGTGCTTTCTAGGTTTTTCCATAAAAGCAGCATGGTCACCACCAGAAATTACTACCCAACTTTTATCGGCCGTCTTTAATCGCATGAATAATTTTGCTTGGTTTACTGTTGGGGCCAATGGGTCGAATTCTCCTTGAATAAGTAATATCGGTGTGGTAATTAATGCAGGGTCAATGCTATTATATTCACTTTCATGTCTCCAATCAACTCGTATGGGGTCATACGCTAAAGCCATCTTTACATAAGTATCTACTGCCTTTTTACTAATACTACCAGGTATAATAAAATCACTCGCTGCATTTTCTGCTGTATTTATACTTTTCAATAATTTCTTTTCACTTGTGTCTTCTGGTATTTTAGAATCTAAATCTTGCCAATACCCAAAAACCGTTAAGCTTGCTATATTTTTAGATTCTTTTTGAGTCGCAAGTAGCGATAATGTTGACCCCATTGACCAACCGAATAAATGAATCTTTGTCTTATTATTTTCTTCCGATATCCATTTTATAATATTCAGAATATCATTTGAAGCTATTTCTGGTGATGACCATTCTGTAGCATCTCTAGGTGTTTTTCCGTATCCGCGTAAATCAATGGCATAGGTTGAATATTCTTGTTCTACCAAACCATCCATTAAAGACAATTCTTCACCTTCTACCTGTAAATCAAAATCTGGAACACCGCTCCAAGTTCTACCATGAACAAAAAGAATATGTCCTTTAGGATTTTCAACTTTTTTCGCCCAAACCGCCATTGGGTGTCCGTTCGATAAAACGATGTGTTTTACTAAAGAATCTTTAACCGGAATAGCGGTTGTATGGCTTTTCTTAATGGGTTGATTGTCAGCTTTACAAACTATAGTCGTTACCAATAAAAGAACTAGTAAGCTTTGTTGTTTTATAAGATAGGTCATGAGATTACTATTTTAGATAAATGAAGGTAATGTTTAAACTTTTCGTTTCCGTCTTCCAACAAAGCTAAAGCTTATGGATTAATTTTATTTTTTGTCCAAAGCTAAATCCAAAAGGTTTAGTAACATCATAAATATGCACTGACTTTTTGGTTTTGCCCTAAAGTCCGCATTACGTTTAGGTTTGTTGTAAAACGTATTTTTTATAGGTTGTGAATCTGTCCTTTTAATTTTTTCCGATTGAAGGAACTAACTATTACTAAGTCTTGCTTATTTATTATTTTATATGCAATCACAGGTACGAGTAAAAATTCACCAATAATGAAAATCACATAAAGATTCCTACTTCCAGTAAATATTGGACTTATAAAAAATAACATAAGCGGTGTGACAAATAAGAAAAAAAGCCCAGCACCAATTTTCGCTAAATTCTAGTCTTTTGCGTTTAGTTTGTCCACGTGAAATTCCGTTGTTCGTCAGTAATTTTTACAAGTCAGTTTTTTATTCCCTCCGTCTTGCATTGTAAAATCCACTCGAGTATTCGTATTTGTTGAATATCCGAGTTCATTATTATATTTAGGATATTTTACGTAAACTTTCATCTATTTGAAACGGTCTTTTAATATGTATTACAATGGTTAGTATATGTCATGTTTCAATATGATTTATAGAATGTTAGTTTCCGTCTTTTCTATTTAATCGTCTTAATTATTTTCCCACCTTTCATTACAAATTCTACCCGAGTTAATTCAGTAATATCATCAATAGGATTTTTTTTTGTGGCTATAATATCTGCCAATTTACCGACCTTAATACTGCCAATTTCCTTATCCATCATAAGTAACTCTGCATTTACCTTAGTTCCCGCCAGTATTGCTTGGAGGGGGGTCATTCCTATTTGAGTAAGAAATTCGAATTCCTTGCCAGCAAAATTAGGCGGGAAGCCTACATTGTCTGAGCCAACCCCTACTTTCACACCTCTTTTTATCGCTTTCTCATACATTTTCGAAGAAGCTTGGCGATGCTTTTTGGTTAATTCATACATTTTTGCCTGCGCTTTACTGTTCTTCCAAGTTTCGAGACCATATTCACCAACACTCAAAGTAGGGATTAGAAAAGCGTCATGCTCTAAAAATAGATCAATGCTTTTATCGTTTAAGAAGGTGCCATGCTCTATGGATCTTGCTCCAAACTTAATGGCTTTATTGATACCTTCAGTAGCATGGGCGTGAGCCATGACAGGAACACCCCTTCTTTTTGCTTCCTCTATGGCTGCAATAATCTCTTCATCGCTAAATTGAACATTTTGTGGATTGTCCCCTTCAGACATAAAAGCACCCGTAATTAAAAGCTTGATCCAGTCGCTCCCAAATTTTATTTCGTTTCTAATAGCCTTTTGAATTTCGTCTTTACCATCAACAACTAGTCCATCAGCAATAACCGATTGTTCAGGTGCTATAAAATTGATATCTCCACCACCACCTGTAACGGATAAATAATGCCCTGCACCATATATTCTAGGGCCGTCAAATAGACCGGTGTTTATAGCATCTCTTATTTCAAAATGGGCATATTGTGTATCGGCATCACCAGCTACTCTTATTGAGGTCCAACCTTCGTCAAGCCAATTTTGAACTACTTTTAGCCCCCTGAGTGCATTAAAGGCCGATGAGCCTTTCACATGATTTACTTGGTAGTCGTCTCCATATATTAGGGGATGTACATGTGCATCAATTAATCCGGGCAATACTGTATATTCCGTTAAATCTATTATTTTGTAATCTGATTTTATAATATCCTTGGTGCCAATTTGCACGATTCTTTCTGCATCGACGATAATTACCATATTAGTATAAACCTTATTATCTTCAGCAGTTATAAGCTTGCCACAAATAATGGCGGTTTTATATTGAGCATTAAGTGCAAGTGAAAACAAAATTATTAAAAGTGTTGAGCTAAATACTTTTTTCATTTTTAATATTTTAATTTTAGGGTGAAGCTAATAGTCTGGTATACGAGCCGTTTTAATGGCTTATATACTTTTTAAGTTTGATTCTTTATAATTTAATATTAAGTTGATTTTGAAATTCACTTAAATATTTTGCTATATGAATACCATCAACTAATCCGTGATGGGCCTCTATTGAAATCGGTAACATTTTTTTTCCATCTCGAATTATAAATTTTCCAAACGTGATTTTTGGTACGGACTCTTTTTGATCAAAATTTGTAGGATGTAAAAATCCGCTAAATGAATTCCAAGGAAATGTTGAATGACGTATTAAATCTCTTTTAATATCATCATTATTTAGTCTTAAACCTGAACAGTTTTTTACTGCTAAAATTTCACTCTTTAATTCAGTATTGAAAGTTTCGAAATCAGAAGAAAAATTCACAAAACCAAAACCGAATGTTTCATCTTCTCTTCCTATTGTAATTCCTGCATGTATTTTTTCGAATTCTATTATTTCTTCATCTATGATTCTATATTTTAATTCATCTACAGAATTAACTGCAATCATTGATTTATGTAAATAATTTGCGAAAAATGACTCTCCATTTACTTTGGAATTCTTAAAGCATTGGTCACAATTTACCTCAGTAACTATTCCGAAAGTTGGACTTTTCATTTTTGAAAAAAAATCAAAATGCTCTTTTCTTTTCCATGCAGCTAAGTCAATTTTTTTCATTAAATTAATTTATCTCAGTTTTGGTTATAATTATTGACAACAATTGTATAAAGTTATTGGTAGCTATATTTCTATTTTACCACCAATTTAATAATTTCCTTTTTAAGTGATGTTTTACCTAGATGTTTTTGTTTAGGTAGGTTTAAGAGGTTGAATAATAAAGGTCAATAAATTATTGGTGAGATTTATTTATCGTAATTATAATGAGTTTGTTATATTTTTTATTTTAAGTACTTAAGAGTATTTACCATTTCAAATTTCGGACTTCGATTCATAAATTCACGTAACATTGCCGTATGGGCAGAACCCATTAAAACAAGAACCCTATCGTTCTTATTCATCTTAATTCGGTTTAAGTTAGAATATATTTTCATGTTGCGATGGTAAAACAAGGCTGCTTGATCAGCTCCTACAAAATTCTCATCTATACCAACGTAAAAAAGTTTGTCGGCGTTTGCGTTTAATGAATAATCTAACATTATCGGATTATTGATTAATGCTAATTTTTCTAAAAGAGATAAATTATCAAAATTGTTGTTTCGCTTTTCCATTTCTGGATATGCCTTTAATGGATTGTTGGTAATTTCTAAATAGGTTACTGGGTCAATTGCATTTGTTAATTCCGGGCTATTTTCGATATAATCTCCCACACTATAATTATAGCCCATATGATTATCGATGCCATATACTTTATGGAGTCCGCTCAATCTAGCAACATCAAAACCAACCATGCTCAATTCGCCATATTGGGTGTTAAGCTCACTAGGGTTTTTTGAAAAACCCTGATAGGCGGTATTTATTTCATTATCAATTTCAGGTAGGTATTCTAGACATATGATGGTGGGTTTGAAATTCGCCAATAGGATAGACAGTTGACGAATTTCTTCTTGCTCTTTAGCATTGTTTTCATCAAAATCTACCTTTGTAGCATCGCTAGTGGTACCAAAATGAAAAAAGCCGACATTTAATACTTGAATTTTATCTGTTTTTGTCGACTCTATGGCGGCAGTTTCTTTAGTAGTTTGGTTGCTGTTTTTATTGGTACAACCTAGTAAAACAATGGAAAGGATAATTAATAGTCTTCTCATATAAAACTGTATTTACTTTTAATTAGAATAATATAATTTAAGTGGTAACATTAAAGCTTCCCATAAAAATTGAGTAAATGTAGTAATTGGTTATAACTGTTTAATGAGCAAAATGATAATTATATGTTGAGTTACAGTTTTATTAATAAATGGTAATGGTGGTAAGTGCTGCACTTATAAAAAGGCCTATTTATTTCAGATAGGCCTAATTACAAACAACTTAAACTAAATAAAATTATTAGAACGATGTCTCCCATTCATTAGGGTAATAGATATAACTAAAGGTGTAACAGGGTGTGACATAGGAAAACACTTAGAGATGTTACATAATGGTCATCGCCAGAAATAGCTTTAAATGATATTATGAATATTTTAAATTGGATTTCGGAAGAAAATAATAAGTAGAAGGTTCATTTATTCGGTTGGTGAATGGGGTCAAAATTATCCCTACTGGTAACAAAAAAAAGCTAAAAAATATAGCGAACGAAGTTTTATTTTGTGTGCTAAATTTCATTTCACCAAGTAAGCCGGCATGCTTTCTAAACCTTTGTTGTATAACTGTGCCTATTTTCAATTAACCTAGTGCCCTAGATCTATATTTTTTGCTCAGATTAGTTTGTTTGATTCTTCATCATAAGTGCTGAATTCAATTTCTGTTCTTACCATATGTGTATAGAAATCAATCTCTTTTCTCTTTCTTCCTGAGTAATTTACTATTATGTCAAGCCCCGTCCAAAACATAAACCACCCGGCAGGCTCGAAAAGGATAAGTAGAACATGGGTATAATATGATTCTGATTTTAGAAATGAGATGTAACTGGCTATGATCATTAGTAAAATACCAACTGTTGTAAACAAGAAACCCTTTCGATTGGTATTTCTCTTTTCTTTGAGAAGCTTTTCATGGTTTTTTTGAAAGTAGTTATGAATGTGGTCAGAAATTACTTTTTCGTCTTGCTTGTTCCTAACGGATTCGGCTAGCAAGATTTTAAGTGTCATTTTCTTACGATATCGGTTCTTGGCAACTTTTCTAATTTGTAAAATAAAATCATCTGATACAGTGCGTTTCGAGTACGGCCTTGGATCAAAGTCAGAAAACATTTCATTGTAGGAGTCAAGCCATAAACTTATAGTTATGTGTTCGCTATTAGGTTCTTTAAAACTCGAACTTGTTGTTGAATTTATCATTTCTATTTAGTAATGTCATCATACTACGAGAACAAAATTATCTTTTTCAATGGCATTTCACGTCCTTATGCCACGGTAACTGTTATTTTGTGTTTCATATTGTAATGGGGTATAGATAAAATTTTTATAAATACTTGGACAGCAATAGATATAAAAAATCCGGTTCTTAAATAAGTGAACCGGATTTTTATTCTTTAGGTGTTTTTAATAGGGTAATTTATCCATTTGGTCCATTTCCATGATTTCCACCACCATTACCACCGTTTCCACCTCCACCGCCACTGTTTCCGCCTCCTTTGCCATTTTTTGGCACTAGTTGCACATCTATGTAGGTAAGGTTGTATTCATGAAGAATTAGAGCGGTGCCGCCTCCCAAATCAGGTTCTTCGGCCACTATAATTTGCTCCTCCTCCTCATTGAGAAGAATAATGGTATTGCTATCAAAAGAAGTATTCTTTGTTCCAGTGAAATTATTGTCCAGAACAAAAGTAAGCCTATAGGTGCCAGGCCCGTCCCCAATTTTTCTGGTCACCCAGTTGTAGCCATAAATTACTTTTCCCTGCACGTTGGTTTCTGCACTATACCCAGAGGGGCCGTCTACATTCTCCCATACACCGCCTTCAAATATTGGTAAACTAACGTCTCCTTCCCATTTAGAAAGATTGGAGTCCCATGTTAGATCCGGAGTTTCGTTTTCGGGTATTTCGTCAAGCTTCTGGATAACCATTTTAGCCATACCGGAATATACGGTTGCCAACTCTGATTCAATGGTGACGCCTACCGGTCCTTCAGGACCATTTTCAGTTTTGGCGCCCCAGACTTCGCTTAATCCAGATTGTGACTCATCCTCAATTTTCATTTCATAACCCAACATAGCGTTCGTCAACTCTTTGTATAAAACAACTTCTACCCTAATCTGGGCACCAAATGGCCAAGCCCTGGCTTCAAGGTTGTCACCCCAGTCTATACTGTTTATGTTGACTTCAAGAGCATCGATTGGATTGGTAGGAACGCCAGGAGTAGCTTGGGTGGGGTCAAATGATTCTGCTTGCCAAATATTGCCTGGATCGCCCTGTGTGTAATAGTCAAAAGTACCTCCTTCCGCATCTGTTGCGGTAAAATAAAATCCACCAAAGGATTCTTCTCCAAAAGTACCTGGTAGTGTTTTGGATATGCCATCAGACCAAATAACGGGAAAGGATAAGTTGTTGCCTACTTTTTCCGCAGTGGGCGGTTTGGCTTTGGCAGTAGTGCCGACCAAAGTGTTGGCCTCCATGTTTTTAAGATTGATATCTTCTTTTTCACACCCTGTGAAAAAGATTAAAAGTAATGCCAAATGGGCAATTCTTAAGGTTAAATTATAATTTTTCATCTTACAAATATTTTAAAGGTTATAAATTTTGCCCATAGCATTCAACTTAAAATATGATTGCATGTTAGGTTGGAGTATTTCCGTTCAATTTCTTGGGGTCAAGAAAACTAAGGACTTTGCCCCTCGAAATAGATCATTAGTTCTTTTTGGAAAAGGAGAAGGTCAAAGTTTTGTATCAACCTATTCAGAAATTCCAATTCCAATAAAAATAGACTTATGGTTAACATTAATAATTGAATTTTGTTTGTTGAATATTTGAAAATTAATGGATCGTATACTATCGTGGAATGACCTAGATCATTAGTACTTATTTTTGATACCATTGTTTTAATAAACCTATGAAGTAGGATACAAAGGGTCTTGAAAAGAATCATAATCTATCTAAGCTTACCAAAGGTTATTTTGGTGACAGCGGTAAAAAGAGTATCAACTTGGTCGTTTTATTCAAGCTTTGTTAGGTTACTTGAAGAACCTTATCAAGGATCGTAACCTTATGTATTATTATTCTATGAACTGGGATATCCTTTATTTCATAGGTTACGACATCGAAGAGGAACTACCGTTACAATGTACCCTGGACTGGATATTTTATCTTTATCCAGAGTCGGTTTTTATACAAGTGTTTAAAAAGGTTTTATAGATGTGCCTTTCTTAAAAAAAAACACCTCGGATAAAATACGTCAAGTGGAATTCCCGTTTTCTGAGGGTCTCAAAGTTTATTTTTATTGCATTACGGGATAAAGAAGTTCAAGTAAGAAAAACAAACAGGGGCGGTCATACGCAGAAGTGAATACGCATTTGTAATCTTGGCATTACATATTTAATTGGTTTTGTACACATGTGAAGGCAATATGTTATGGTCGGTTATTTTGTTGCTAGCTAGTATGCCAATTTTTTTATGTATACTGGTTTTGTCATGACCTTAAAACGCAAAAAGAAAAGGAAATGCGTTATTCCAATACTTGGCAAAGATGATTGTTGGTTTGTTTCTCCAGGGAAGCCAATAGGCAATATCTGGAAGATGCTGTACTTGAACAAAAGTAAGTAGTGCTCAATTCAATTAATAACGATAGTACCCTTATGATTTGCGGTTCTTTGGCCATGCAGCATAATGTTCTTAAAATTTCGGAGACAATTCTTCACGTAAATGGAAGCATCTCTTTTAATGGGTTTGAACAAAGCGAACAACTAAAAACAGATTGTTATTAGGTGAATAAGTCTTAGCGCCATTGCATTCTTTGTAATCTTACCGAATTTAAAATTGCCAATAGAGCGACGCCTACATCTGCGAAAACAGCTTCCCACATTGTAGACATTCCACCTGCCCCTAGAGCTAAAACGATTACTTTTACCCCGAATGCTAGGGCAATATTCTGCCATACAATTTTACGGGTCGATTTACCAATCTTAATAGCGATAGCAATTTTTGAGGGTTGATCCGTCTGTATGATTACATCTGCTGTTTCAATAGCTACATCACTACCTAAACCTCCCATGGCTATACCCACATCACTGGTAGCGAGTACGGGCGCATCATTAATGCCATCACCAATAAAAGCAATTTTTGTCTTTTGCTGTTTTTTTAGCTTTTCAACTTCTTTGAGTTTATCTTCTGGCAATAATCCGCCTTTAGCCCAGTCAATGCCCAATTGTTTTGCAACTTCTTTCGTAATGGAATCTTTGTCTCCAGAGAGCATAATAATTTTTGTGATTCCCGCAGCCCGTATTTCCTTTATAGCTTGGTAGGCATCATCTTTTAGTTCATCTGCAATTGTTACGTATCCAGCAAATTTTCCATCTATAGCAACTAAAACAATAGATTCTACAATGTTATCCGTATTTGATGGAACTTCAATCTGATTCGATATTAATAAGGCTTTGTTTCCTGCTAAAATAGTTTTACCGTTTACGATACCTTTCAATCCTTTTCCTGCAATTTCTGAAACATCCGTCGCCTTAAAACCCACACCTTCTGCCTTGTATTCTAAAATTGCTTTGGCGATTGGGTGGGTAGATTGCTTTTCAATGGCGATCAAGTACTTCATGAATTCAACTTCGGTAATGATCTGATCTGTAACAAGATCCTGGATCTTAAAAACACCTTTTGTTATGGTACCTGTCTTATCCATGACTACCGTATTTATTTTAGTCATGCTATCTAAAAACGAAGCGCCTTTAAACAGTATTCCGTTTCGAGATGCAGCTCCCAGTCCGCCAAAATAGCCTAATGGAATAGAAATGACCAATGCACATGGGCAAGAAATCACGAGGAATATCAGCGCTCTATACAACCATTCCCTAAATATATAATCATCAACGAAAAAGTAGGGAAGTAGTGTCAGTCCTATGGCAAGATATACTACTATAGGTGTGTAAATACGTGCAAACTTGCGAATGAACAGCTCAGTTTTTGATTTTCTTACTGTAGCATTTTGGACCAAATCTAGAATACGGGCAATAGAGCTATCCTTGAACTCTTTTGTAGTTTTTATTTCAATTACACTATCTAGATTTATACTTCCGGCAAATACCGATTCTCCTTTTTTAAGTGTATCCGGTTTACTTTCTCCAGTTAACGCTGCAGTGTTAAAAGAGCCTTTATCAGACAATAATATACCATCCAATGGTACTTTTTCACCAACGCGAACTTGAATTTTCTGACCTATTTCAACCGATTCTGGAACTGCCGAAATAAAATTGTTATTGTGAAAGACCAATGCTTCATTAGGCCGTACATCAAGTAAAGCCTTAATATTGCCTTTGGCCCGCTTAACTGCAGCACTTTGAAAAAGTTCACCAACTGCATAAAACAACATTACGGCAACACCTTCGGGATATTCACCTATTGCAAAGGCCCCTATGGTCGCTATACCCATTAAAAAGAACTCAGTAAAGAAATCTCCTTTTTTAATGCTTTCCCAGCCTTCTTTTATCACAGGAAATCCTACGGGAAAGTAAGCGGCTATATACCATATAATGCGTATCCATCCTTTGAAAAATGAGAATATCTCAAAATAATCTAATGAAATACCTATCAACAGTATTATGAAACTGAATATGGCAGGGAGGTAGGATTTTATATTTGATGTATTATCTGCGTGATCATGGTTATGACCATGATCATGGCTATGCCCGCCTGAATGTCGTGTTGTTTTAAGATCTCTAAGGTTTATTTTTTTCTTCTTCATAATTCTTGCAAGTTCGAAAAATTATGAATGCAACTGTAGTGCATTTAATGGTGAGTGCAGGTATCGCAGATACCCTTTATAACTAAATTTGCATCTTCGGCTATATACCCACTGGGTAAATTAATATGTGGAATTTTATGCTCGGTCAAGCAAACTGTTTTGTCGCAGTGGGTACAGTGAAAATGTAAGTGAAGATCCTGGTCGATTTCACAATTGCAACCAGGTTCGCACAGGGCAAATTTTGAGATATTGGTGCCATCGTCTATTTGGTGTACAATTCCTTTTTCATCGAATGTTTTAAGGGTACGGTAAAGAGTACTACGCTCAGCTTTTTCAAAAGCATTCTCTATGTCGGCCAATGCTACTGCAGTTTTTTTACCGACCATAAATTTATAGATAAGTATGCGCATTGCTGTAGGTCGTATGCTTTTATTATCTAATGTTTTCTCTATCTCGGTCATTCAAATAATAGGTTTAAAACAGCCTTAACGCTAAAGTAATCAATGTTGTAATGGATTTCAACTAGAGGAGATCTTTAACTTTGATTTATAAAAAATAGTAGTAGGAAAATTGTTGAAATTTTACTTTTGGCTGAAGGAAATATAAAAAATATTGTTAGAGGTATAAATATTTTGGTGTTCTTGGTTAGGTATTAGGTAGCCTGTGCTTTTTATGCTCCAATTTTTCAATTTTAATGCACTTTTAATTATCTATTTATGTCTAGTTTGGCTAATTGAATATTGATTATATAAATGTGATAAATATCCTTTAATCAGTGTAATAGCGGATTTTAATTGGTAATGATCTTTAATCTTCGTTGATGTTGATAAGTCGTTGTTCTGATGGCTAAAGGTTTATTCTATATCATGTGCTATATGAAAAATAGCATCACCTTGGTTTACAATGGGCGACTCATTGATACATATAATGTATCCAGAATCGCTGGCCTTCATTTTGCGTTCGAAATATCCGAATGGTCCCGAGATGTTACCCAATTCGGTACCTTTTTCAACTTTTTGGCCCACTTTTACAATAGGGTGAAACATGCCAGAGTGTTTCGCCCTTAACCATTTAGATGCATTTACCAATTTTGGTGTAATAGGCTTTGAATTCATTTGTTTTAGTTCTTTATCGAAATCACGCATGCCCAAATGATGCATTAAGCGTAATGCGCCAGCAATACCGGTATCTGTAATATCACCATTTATGTGAAGTGATTTTCCACCTTCATATAACAATACTTTCTTGTCAAGTTGATGTAAGGTCTCTCTAAACGATTTTTCTCTCCCAACAGATTTTACAATGAACTCTGCACCAAAAACTTTGGCTAAGGCAAGGCCATCTGAATCATTCTTGTCTATTCTGATTTGCGGTGCATTGAAACGACTGTCACCACCCGTATGGTAATCTATACAATAGTCGATAACCGGAGCGATATCTTTAACTAAGTAATATGCGAACCTACTAGCCAAAGAGCCTCGCAAGCTTCCTGGAAAAACCCTGTTTAGATCTCTTCCATCAGGAAATTGTCTTGTTTGATTCAGAAACCCAAAAATGTTTACTACAGGAATGCAGATAACCATTCCGTATTCTGGTTGGTTATACTTTTTAGATACCAATTGGCGTACTATTTCTACACCGTTGATTTCATTACCGTGAATTCCACCTGTTATTAATAGGGTAGGACCATCTTTTTTGCCACGTTGTACAATTACCGGTACTTCTATTTTAGTTCTTGTGTGTAGTTTGGCAATATCTAAATTGAGTTGAGCTCCTTTTCCTTTTTCAATGGTTTCGCCTAAAACTGTATATTTTTTATTCGACATTCTGTTATATGTAACTTATGAATTTCCTATTGTAAAACCTAAAGGGTTGCAATTTGTTATATTTCAAAGTATGAAATTACTACTTAAATCATTAGTACTTGAACAAAATATCTAGCAGTCAAGTCAAAAAGATTTCTAGCCTTATGTATTAGATTGAAATTACTTTTACCACAACGAAAAAACATGATAAAATGAAACCGAATTGAATCATTTTATCATGTTGAAAATTATCTTTTAGCTATCTTAAATTACAAACGATAGGGGGTTAATGTTTTTATATGGCCATCTTCTTGATGCTCAATTTCAGCCATTTTTACTGAGCGTAAATGTGTAACTCCTTTTGATAGACTACTGTCATGATAAAACAAATACCATTTGTTAGATACTTTACA
The DNA here is from genome assembly GCF_963974015.1 of uncultured Maribacter sp. Taxonomy (GTDB): domain Bacteria; phylum Bacteroidota; class Bacteroidia; order Flavobacteriales; family Flavobacteriaceae; genus Maribacter. The sequence goes on from NZ_CAXBBZ010000021.1 coordinate 19,246, forward strand.
AATGGAATGATGGGAGGTCCAACCAACCACAGGTTCTAAAATTCTACCACCGTATGTAAAAGGACCGTATGGATTATCTCCTATTGCATAGCAAATAAAATGAGTGTCGCCTGTGCTATAAGAAAAATAGTATTTACCGTTGTGTTTGTGCAACCATGAGGCTTCAAAAAATCTACGTTCATTATCACCTTCTAATATTAAGCTTCCATCTTCATCTATTATCTCGATTTCTTTTGGTTCCTCGGCAAATTCTAAAAGGTTATCTGTCAACTTAGCAACAATAGGTAGCAAGGCATTTTCTTCAGGTTTTGGTAGTTCATTTTCTGAATTATAAACGTTGTCTCTGTATTTTTGGAGCTGTCCGCCCCAAATACCACCAAAATACATGTAGTAGCTGCCATCCTCATCTTCATAAACAGCTGGGTCAATACTATAACTGCCCTTTATTGCTTCTGGTTGAGGCTTAAAAGGACCGGTAGGATTATCAGAAATAGCAACCCCAATTTGAAAAATGCCGTCAGCTTTCTTCGCAGGAAAATATAAATAGTACTTTCCATTTTTATGGGCCGCATCGGGCGCCCACATTTGTTTTTCTGCCCATGCAACATCATTCACATGTAATGCAACACCGTGATCAATAGCTTCGCTATTTACATTATCCATTGAAAGCACATGATAATCTTCCATAGCGAAGTGACTTCCTAAATCATCAAAAGGGATTTCTGATTCAATATCGTGAGATGGATATATATAAATTTTTCCATCGAAAAAATGGGCAGACGGATCCGCGGTATAAATATGGGATACTAAGGGTTTTGAAATCGCTTTATCATTTAAATTTTCAAAATCAATATGATCAATACTATCTTCTGGCATCGTTTAGGCTTTTCGTCTTGTTATTAAATCTTCTTCTATTTGGGTTTCCATTTTTTTATTGATTTCATAAAAAAACAATAAAGCAATCGCTAAGGCAAACGCAATTGCAGGGTAGATACTTACGAGTAACTTTGTACCTTCTATGGCGCTTTCTGGTTGTGTAACTATTTCTGATGTAGATAATTTCTTTGGAATGTAATTGTAGAGCCCTAAAATCCAAGTAACGAAAGAACTACCTATGGTAAGGCCCAACTTTAAGCCAATCATCATAGCTGAAAAAATTATAGCGGTGGCCCGTCTATTATTTTTCCATTCCGAATAATCTGCCACATCAGCAATCATGGCCCATAATAATGGGATGGTTATGCCATAGAAAAATCCGTGTAAAATTTGTGATAAAAACATTAGTTCAACAGAGGTAGGGGCAAAAAAATAAAATACGGCAATAAACAAAGTTGATACGAATAGTGCCCAACCAAAGACATCACGTTTACCAAATTTATCTGCTAAACCTTTAGATAAGGATATGCCAATAATCATGAAGATTATTCCGCCTGCATTAAAGAGTCCAAACCCTGCAGAGGTTGGGTTGTCACCGAAGAAATTAATGCCAATATTTTTTAGACCATTTAATATTGGGCCTATGAAGTCTGCCAAGCTCGAAGCTTCGACATAATTTTCAAAATAATATACATAGGAACCACCTTTCATTGCCAAGGTAATAAACACTAAAGTAGTCAGGACTAACATTATAATCCATGGTCTATTTTTAACCAAATCACCTAAATCTTCTTTAAAACTTGATTTTTGTTCTAACGTTGGAATAACTCTTTCTTTGGTCGTGAAAAATGTTATGAGGAGCATAACTGTACCGATAATAGCCAAATAAGTCATTACTATTTCTATACCAACGGCCTTATCACCACCACCTGCATATTCAATTATCGGCAACATAAATACTTGAACAAAGAATTGAGCGAACATAACGGCTACAAATCGGTATGAGGAAATACTATTGCGTTCTTTCATACTACCTGTAATAACGCCGCTTAATGCAGCATATGGCAGGTTGTTTGCCGCATATAATAATAGGAGCAATGTATATGTAATTGCAGCATATACCACTTTACCTGCATAATCGAAATTTGGCGTACTGAATGCGAGTAAGGCAACGATACCTAAGGGTATTGAGGTAAATAAAATCCAAGGTCTAAATTTGCCCCATTTACTTCTTGTTCTATCCGCTAGTGCCCCAATAATAGGATTGAAAGCAAAAGCTGCAATCATGCCTACTATGAAAATTATCAACGAGGCATCGTTGGTTTCAAGACCGTAGATATCGGTATAGAAATAGGCTAAATAAGTTACTAATGTTTGAAAAACTAGATTTGCAGATAAGTCTCCTAAAGAGTATCCGATTTTTTCTTTAAGAGAAACTATATGATTGTTGTTCATTTGAAATTAGTTGATTTAATTAAGGCTGTCATTAGCAATTTTCAAAACACTATAGTATGCTGCTTTTGGTTTGTATCGTCTATCAAATAATAAGGGGTAATTGGTTCTGTTTCTTATAGGCCAATTGTTGAGCCAAGATTGACCATCATTGACACCCCAAAAAGTAACTCTACTTATTTTGTCTTCGTGTTTCTTGAAAATTTGGAAGATATCTTGATATCGCTTTGCAAGTTGGTTGGAAATAGAATCTGGTAATTGGGTAGGGTACGGATTCATAAATTCGCTACCTTCAAAATTCTGATTTACTTCAGCTCCATGTAAATCCCATGGGTTCGGTATAACGGTAATGTCCAGTTCGGTAATCATAACCTGTAATCCTAAATCTGAATATGCTATTATACTTTCTTCTATTTCTTTCAATGATGGCCCTTCAAGATTCCAATGGCCCTGCATGCCAATGCCATCTATTTTCGTCCCATTTTCTTGTAACATTTTAACTAGCTTTATTGCTCCAGCTCTTTTTTCTGGATTAGCCATATTATAGTCATTGTAATAAAGCTCAACATTAGGGTCAGATTCTTGCGCCCATTTAAATGAATTTATCAAATAATCTGAACCAAGTTCCTCAAGAAACAAAGAATTGCGCAAGGTTCCATCTTCGTTCAAGGCTTCATTAACTACATCCCAACCATATATTTTACCTTTGTATCTAGATACAATTGTTTGTATGTGATTTTTTAAGCTTTCAGATAATGATTCTTTGCTTTCTATTTTAGATACCCATTCTGCCAATTGACTATGCCATACTAAATTATGGCCTATGAATAACAAATCATTTTTAGCGCTGAAATCAACATACTGATCTGCCATTTCGAAATTAAAAATCCCTTTTTCAGGCTCCATGTACATCCATTTCATGGAGTTTTCTGGCGTGATGGTGGTATATTCTCTCTTTACAAGTTGTTCGCCTATACTATCTTTCCCTAATATTAAATTATCATTTACTGCAGAACCAATTAAGAACTCTTTTTTAAATCCATTTTTTAGGGAAGGTTCTATATTTATATCTGCAACTTTATTTTGCTCGTTACAGCTAATGAGAATGATGAATAGTGTATTTAAAAATAAAAAATATTTTAGTAATCTTATTTTAATGAAAAAAATCATCTTTTATATAGATTTTGATTGTTGATTAATCCCATTGTGGACGAATACCGGGAGCAAATGGAAATTTAAGTGACTTGTAGTATTCTAAATTTTGGGTCGGTTTTTCAACACCTTCGGGCAATTCTTTTTGCGAAAATGTTTGAAAATATAATAAGCATGCATCTCGCCACCATTTAGCTTCCTTTAATTGAATTTGTAAAAGCATTTTCACTTCGTTATACTCACTTTCAGTTACATAAGGTTTTGCATCATCCCAAGTATAAATCATATTATTCACATCATTGACACCTTCTTGATATTTGAGAGCAATACCGTCCCATAAGGTATTTCCGTTCTGTAATTTATAGTCCCATGAAACATGATGAAACCAAAGTAGATATTCTTCGGGAATAGTGTTTACATCATTAAATGTTTTCTCTAAATATGTGGCGTATTGCTCAGTAGCATTACTGCCAGATGGTGTACGGTCAAAACCAATACCATTTGTATCTGCTTTATGATAGTAAACAGGATTCCAATCTGGTCTGCTTAAATTATCTACCCATGGACCAGGACCGTAATGATGGCCAGTGTCAAAAATATGATGTAAGCCTAAGGGGTTCATATAATTAACTACGGTCTCTCGAGAAGTAAGCATTAGTTTTTTTACTGGTTCAATAAAATTTTGATTATTACTATAGGTAGCTTTTAACCATTCATTAGCAATTTTTTCAGAACTTAAATAAGGATTCCATGCCAAACGACCAAAGCCGTACCAATTAGCTTGGGCAAAAGGATGTCCTGTCCAATTTAAATCAGTTCCAATATTGGCGACACCTGCTATACCAGTCAACGAATTACCATACAAACTTCCATCAATAACCTTTGATACTGTAGAACCTTTGCCTTTCTGATATGTATCTGAATCTAAGATTTCTTCAAAAAGTTTCGGCAAGAATACCAAATGGCTACTAAAGCCTAAATACTCTTGTGTAATTTGAAATTCCATTACTAATGGAGTTTTTTTCATAGCTCCGAACATGGGGTGAAATGGTTCTCGAGGTTGAAAATCTATTGCTCCGTTTTTTACCTGAACTAAAACATTGTCCATAAACTTACCATCATAAGGTAAGAATTCATCATAGGCCTGTTTTGCCCTATCGGTATCATCGTGCTCAGAATAAACGAAAGCTCTCCATATAACATTACCACCAAATGGTTTTAATGCAGTGGCCATCATATTAGCGCCATCTACATGATTGCGACCATAGTTTTGTGGTCCTGGTTGACCTTCTGAATTGGCTTTAACCAAAAATCCGCCAAAATCAGGAATTCGCTTATATATTTCAGCTGCTTTATCTGACCACCATTTTTGAACCTGTGGATTAAGTGGGTCGGCAGTTTCTAATTTGCCAATTTCGATAGGTGCAGAAAAGCGAGCAGTTAAATAGACTTTAATTCCATATCCTCTAAAAACGTCGGCTAGGGCTTCAACTTTTTCTAAATACATAGGTGTGAGCACTAAGGCATTGGCGTTTACATTAGTAAGAACTGTTGAATTAATGCCAATAGATGCATTTGCTCTTGCATAATCGATATAACGTTGATCAATATATTCTGGTAATTTTTGCCAATTCCATAAGGAAAAGCCTGCATAACCACGTTCTACACTACGATCAAGATTGTCCCAATGGTTCAACATTCTTAAATCTATTTTAGGACTGTCTACTAAGTCTATAGAATTTAATTTTTGATGTGTTTGCATTAAATGTAAAAACCGAAACGTAGCATACAGTATTCCTATATCTTTTTTTGCACTTATAAGCGTAATCGATTTTTTTTTATACGTCAATGATTTGATTAAAAATCCTTCGTCCGATAATACCTCAATATCTTTATGAATCAAATCTTTTAAATCTTTTGGTAGATTTTGATATACCTCAATAATTAGTGAGTTATCTGAACTTATGCTATTTGAGTACTGTACTTGCTTATTTAGCATTTGAGGTACCGCAAGGGAAAACTCTTTCTTTGTATTTTTTAAAATATCGCTAGCATCTTTAAAACATACTGAACTTACTATTTTGGCATAATCTCTACGTAATTCAGTATTTTCTATTTTATCATATTTCAACCAAAGCTTATAGCCATCTGCCTGCTGACCATGTAGCTTAGTGGCTATAAGTAGAAATAGGATTATGAATATGTTTATATGTTTCATGTTAGAGGTTTTTGTAAGCACAACACCTTTAAAAATAGGGTAATTCTATTGATATGTGTGCATTTAAATTAATGTACTAACCAATATCTATTGAAAAGAAAAGCGAAATTAATTTTTAAATTACCTGGAGTAATAAGGTTTTAATGACCTATAGCTCTATACGGTTATAAGGATGAATGGTAATTTTAGTTACTAAAACCCTTTCGTTAATTCCGAATTGTATAAAGTCTTTATTTTAGTCTGTGATTAAAAAAGTTTCATTTTCCCCGTCTTTATAATCCAAATAGTCTAAATAACGCAATGATATCGATGACACATTCATTTATTGTTTGTCAGAATAAGACCTACAAGTTAGCGGTTAAAATAGTGAAGGAGATATTTAATTTGGTATAATATGTTATTTATCAATGTCTTGGATAGATGTGTTATAAGTTAATTTTTAATCCGCCTTTATAATGAACTTCATTTTGTAATATTTCAATAGTGAATTTGTATTTACCTTTGTTCTATGGAAGAATGGTATGCCTATCCTTTATTGGTTGTCGTTGGCTTTATCGTTGGTTTTATTAATACCGTTGCAGGTGGTGGTTCTCTACTTTCATTACCTATTCTAATCTTTCTTGGATTACCATCAACTTTAGCAAATGGAACAAATAGGGTAGCGGTTATTTTTCAGACAGCTATAGCTACTGCTGGCTTTAAAAGCAAAGGAGTTTCAACGTTTCCATTTAATTTATACTTGGGTTGCTCTTCTTTTATTGGCTCTATAATTGGCGCCAATTTAGCAGTTGATATTAGTGGTGCTTTATTTAATCGAATATTAGCAGTTGTTATGATATGCGTAGTGCTAATTATAGCATTTGGTCCAAAAATAAGTACCAACGAGGTTCAGGAACGACTAACAGGAAAATATTTGTGGTTAGGTGTCATTGCGTTTTTCTTTATAGGAATTTATGGAGGTTTTATAAATGCGGGTATTGGTTTTATTATAATTCTATTTCTTCATTATATAAATAAGATGACGTTAGTACGTTCTAATGCCACCAAAGTAGCTGTTGTTTTTATGTACATGGTATCTGCTTTAGTAGTTTTTGCTTGGAATGACCAGGTGAATTGGAAAATCGGATTAATATTAGCTATTGGTAATGGAAGTGGTGCTTGGTTTGCTAGTCGAGTTTCAGTAAAAAGGGGAGATGGTTTTGTGAAAAAGTTTCTCATTGTTATGGTATCTATACTAGCAATAAAACTTTGGTTTTACCGATAATTTAAACAAGATTTGTATAACTATTAATACTAGAAAGAATGCCAGGATTTGAATTATTTGGTGAAAGTGAAAAAAGTCAAGTACAGGATGTATTAGATTCTGGTGTGCTCATGCGTTATGGTTTTGACGGTATTCGAAATAACCATTGGAAGGCTTTAGAGCTTGAAAATGCGTTGGCAAAGAGAATGGAGGTCGAACATGCGCAAGTGGTAAGTAGCGGTACTGCAGCGCTTACAGTGGCATTGGTAAGTGCAGGAGTAGGGGCAGGCGATGAAGTTATTATGCCAACATTTACATTTGTAGCAAGTTTTGAATCTATTTTAGCAATTGGCGCTGTACCAATTTTAGTTGATGTAGATGAAACGTTGACCTTAGACCCTTCTGCTGTGGAGCATGCTATTACTAATAAAACAAAAGTGGTTATGCCTGTTCATATGTGTGGTTCTATGGCAGACCTTAGAGCTTTAAAGTCTATATGTTATAAACATAACCTACTGTTATTAGAAGATGCCTGCCAAGCAATTGGCGGTAGTTTTGATGGAAAGCCTTTGGGCAGCTATGGTGATTTAGGATGTTTTTCTTTTGACTATGTAAAAACTATTACTTGTGGCGAAGGCGGAGCAATAATAACGAACAATGAAAAGTTTAAAATAAATGCAGATCATTATTCTGATCATGGTCACGACCACATAGGGAATAATAGAGGTACGGAAACTCATCCGTTTTTAGGTTATAATTTTAGAATATCTGAATTGAATGCAGCGGTCGGTTGTGCTCAAATTAAACGTTTAGATGATTTTGTGACTATTCAGAAAAACCATTATTCTAAATTAAGAAATAGTATAGATTCTCTTTCTAATATCACTTTTAGAAGAGTGCCTGATGGTGGTATAGAGAACTATTCATTTTTATCGTTTTTCTTACCAACAGAAGATTTAGCAAAAAAGGCCCACACGGCTTTAAGTGAAGATGGTGTTGATGCTTGCTTTTATTGGTATGATAATAATTGGCATTATTATAAAAAATGGGAGCATTTGACTAATATGAAATCCTTAGGAAAACTTCCACAGGAAGTTGTAAACCAATTACCAGACTATTCAAAATCAGATTTTTCTAAATCTGATGCATGGGTAGGTAGAACTATTTCATGCCTAATAAAACTTAGCTGGACGGATGAACAGGTTGCTGAACGTGGTATTAAAATGAAAGAAGTTTTATCAAAATTCGCATAGAATTTTAGTAGGCGACATTTTCTACAATTTCTAAACCATAACCTACAATACCAACACGTTTTGCTTGGGTGCTATTGGTCATGAGCTTCATTTTATGAATACCCAAATCATGCAATATTTGAGCTCCTATACCAAAGTCACGGTTATCCATTTCTATTTTAGGAGCTTTCATAACGCCTTCTTTTTGTAGCTCCTTAAGTTCTTTTAATCTCGAAAGAAGATTTAACGATTCAGAATCTTGATTGATAAACACTATAGCGCCTCTACCTTCTTGATTTATTTTTTTGAACATATCCTCTAGTTTCTCGTCAGGGTTATGTGTTAAGGTTCCTAAAATATCATTGTTGATAAGCGTAGAATTAATACGCGTTAAAATTTTATCTTCAGAAGACCATGAACCTTTGGTAAGGGCAATATGAACATGATTATTTGTAGTCTGTTTATAGGCTCGTAACCTGAAGTTCCCAAATCTTGTTACAATGTCAAAATCAGTTTCCTTTTTAATTAAACTATCATGTTCCATTCTATAGGCAACAAGATCTTCAATAGAAACAATTTTTAAATCAAATTTTTTAGCCACTTTCACCAATTGAGGAAGTCGTGCCATGCTACCATCTTCGTTCATGATTTCGACTATTATACCAGCAGGTTGTAATCCTGCCAATCTTGCAAAATCAATGGCGGCTTCTGTATGCCCTGTACGTCTTAGAACCCCACCTTCTTTAGCTACCAATGGAAAAATATGTCCAGGTCTAGCAAAATCGTGTGGTTTTGTGTCGGTTTCAGTTAAAGCAATAACGGTTTTAGACCTATCACCAGCCGAAATACCCGTAGTAACACCTTTACCTCTTAAATCAACGGAAACTGTAAAAGCCGTTTCTAAAGGATCGGTATTGTTGCTGACCATCATATGTAATCCTAGATCTTTACATCTTCCTTCGGTTAAAGGAGCGCAAATAAGACCTCTGCCATGAGTGGCCATAAAATTTACGGTTTCTGGTGTAGCTAATTCTGCCGCAGCTAAAAAATCACCTTCATTTTCACGATTTTCATCATCAACAACAATAATTACTTTTCCTAAGCGGATGTCTTCAATCGCTTCTTCTATAGTGTTCAATTGTATTTTCTTAAGATCAGTCATTTTTAAACAATCAGCTTTTATCTTTTTTACTAAATATTTTTTTGAAGAAATCTGCTATAAATCCAAAATTCACCATTCCCTTGTCCTCGGTTGCTCTTTTGGTAAGAAAAACACCTAACGGTAGCATTATCAATGTAGAAAGCCAAGCACCTATCATTGGGTGAATGTTACCCTCTTTAGCATAATTACTAGCAAAAACCCCGATGAAATAGTAGATTAGGAAGAGTACTATCGCAATGACCATTGGTAATCCCAATCCGCCTTTTCTAATGATGGCACCGAGGGGAGCCCCAACGAAAAATAATATAATACACGAAAAGGCCAAGGCATACTTATTATGAAGCGACAGAATATGCATGTTGTAGATTTTATATCTTTTCTGCATTTCTTCTTTTTTACCGCTTACTGTGCCCAGAATACTACTAGTGCCATTTTTGGCGGTAGTTAATATTTGTATCTGTTGCCAATCGGGGAAAAGAACAAGAAAATTCTCCTTTATGGAGTCTTGCAAGGCAATATTCGCCTTAGCCTTAATTGCTTTATCGGCTGAAATGGAATCTTTTTTTGATACCATGTCAGCTTTTGTAGAATCAGTATTCTTTGTTATTAATGGAACAAATATGCCGCTTCTGCTTTCAATATTTTTTGAAAATGCACGAACAATATTATAATTATCTCCGCGCAAAGAGTCAATATCTTTAGTAAGACGTGAGATATTTTTCATCTTGTCCGTACTAATATCGCGTTCTTCTTCTAACTCATCATTATTTATATCGGGAATTTCGATATTCATAGTATACGTATCGAAATTGGCTTGTGCAAAAGGAAATTTCATTTTGCTATCATTGCTTTTTGTTTCAACATCATTATAATAATGGCCATCCCGTAATACAAGTTGAATTAAGTCAGATTCTTCACTACTAATTAATTCACCAGTCTTAGCTTTTATTACTGTAATATTAAGATTTGACTTGGATTTTTCATGTATGATAACATTCTTTAAAAAACGATCATTATCACCATATTTTTCATCAACCTTAATATTCATTCCCTCAAAATCGCTAAATACACCCTCTGAAACTACAGCAGCTGGTTTTACCTTTGCAATATTTCTTCTAAGATTATATATTTTTCGTTGTGATAAAGGGATAACGTTATTAGCGAAAAAGAACGTTACGCCTCCAAGAATAGTTACAAACACTATTAAACTTAACATTGACCGTTGTAACGAAATACCCGAAGCTTTCATCGCAGCAAATTCATAGTTCTCCGCTATAGATCCAAAAGTTAAAATTGAAGATAAAAGTACCGTTAAGGGTAATACTTTCTCAGTTAGATCTGGCATTAAATAAAACAGGAACTTGCCGATAATTACAATATCCAAACCTTTACCTGCTAGGTCATCAATAAAAAGCCAAATCGTTTGGAATATGAAGATGAACATCAATATTACAAACGAACTGACAAAATTAAAGACGAACCTTGATAGGATATATCGGTCTAGTATTCTCAATAGTTCTAATTTCTTAGAATGAAATAGCCTTCATCCTTATATTTAGCTTCATCAAAAGTAAATAAGGTTTTGGACAAAACTTCGTCTGTTTTAAAAGAATTAACAGTGATTGTAGTCTTAGTACCGTTCTTGCCTGTTTCAATTAATTTATAAATATGCATGGTGCCCATATCTATACCTAATAGTCTTGACTTAATTTCGGTGTCAGAATCGATAGGTGTCAATTTCACATATTGAATTTTTCTTCCTTGAACATCTTGTAAAATGTCCCAGGCATAATTATGGCCTTCTTTGTAAAAAGTCAACATTTTTGAAGGTGTCATTGCATCTTCATCATCAGATTTGTCTTCGATGGTGACTTCTTCATTTTCTGGTACAATAGTATATACTTTCTTACCATCGTACAATTGTTGAGATCCTAGGTAATTGAATATGTATTTGTTGCCTGCAAGTGTTACATCACCTCTGGTTTCTTGGTTAATACCTGCTTCAACATTCTTTAAATCGAATTTGAAGTCAACAAAGATGTTATCATAACTTTGAACTTTGTTGTATACTTCATCAAGTAAAGCTTTTGCTTTTGCAGAATCTTGAGCTTGAGCAAAGGTTACTGAGAACATAATCGTTAATACAAAAATAATTTTCTTCATCTCTTTTTTAATATTATTCATTATCCAATATTTGTTGAAGGGCGACCATGTCTGCAACATAAACCTGTCTTGCTTTACTACCTTCAAAAGGACCTACTATTCCTGCAGCTTCCAATTGATCAATAATTCTACCGGCTCTATTATACCCTAATTTCAATTTACGTTGTATTAAAGAGGCCGACCCTTGTTGGGCTATTACGATTACTTCAGCTGCTTCACGAAACTTTGAATCCCTTTCAGACACATTATTATCAAGACTTGTGCCAGAATCTTCTCCGCTATATTCAGGAAGCTCATAGGCGTCTGGGTATGCGCGCTGACTACCAATATATTCAACAATTTTGGCTACTTCAGGTGTGTCAACAAATGCGCATTGAATTCTAGTTACATCATTACCTTGAGTGAACAACATATCGCCACGGCCAATTAATTGGTCGGCGCCAGAAGTGTCTAATATTGTTCTAGAATCTATTTTAGAGGTAACTCGAAAAGCCAGTCTCGCTGGGAAGTTGGCTTTAATTATACCCGTAATGACGTTTACCGATGGTCGTTGTGTTGCAATTATCAAGTGAATACCAATGGCTCTAGCTAATTGTGCAAGTCTTGCTACCGGTGTTTCTACTTCTTTACCGGCAGTCATAATTAAATCGGCAAACTCATCAATTACCAGGACTATGTATGGTAAGAATTTATGCCCGTCATTGGGATTTAATTTACGGGCCTTGAATTTTGTATTGTATTCCTTTAAATTACGAACCATCGCTAATTTCAAAAGTTCATAACGGTCATCCATTTCAATACAAAGTGAATTTAGGGTATGAATCACCTTTGTATTATCAGTTATAATAGCTTCTGCGGAATCAGGAAGTTTAGCCAAGAAATGGCGTTCAATCTTATTGTACAGCGTTAATTCAACTTTCTTTGGATCTACCAATATAAATTTAACTTCCGCGGGATGCTTTTTATATAATAAGGAAGTTAATACCGCATTTAAGCCTACGGATTTTCCTTGACCTGTTGCACCTGCCATTAAAAGGTGGGGCATTTTGGCTAAATCGACAACAAAGGTTTCATTACTGATAGTTTTACCAAAAGCTATTGGTAATTCCATTTCTGCTTTCTGAAATTTGCTCGAGGCAATTACAGAACGCATTGAAACTATAGTAGCATTCTTGTTCGGTACTTCTATACCTATGGTACCTTTACCAGGAATTGGTGCGATAATACGAATACCTAAAGCAGCTAAAGACAAAGCAATATCATCTTCTAGGTTTTTAATTTTAGATATTCTCACTCCCGCATCAGGTACTATCTCATATAAGGTTACGGTAGGGCCAATAGTAGCTTTAATTTGGGCAATCCCAATTTTGTAATTTTTGAGGGTCTCAACAATTTTATTCTTGTTTTCCTCTAATTCTTCTTGATTTATGGTGATGCCACCGGTAACACCGTGTTGGTCTAAAAGCTCTATAGTAGGGAATTTATAGTTGCCCAATTCTAAGGTAGGGTCGAACTCACCGAAATCATCTACCAATTTATTTGCGAGAATGTCGATTTCTTCAGGTTCCTCAATTACTTGCTCAACTTCCATAGCAAGAGTTTCCTCTGGTTCTGGAGTGTTTATTTCAAAATCTTTAAGGCCGTCTTCCTTTTCTAAATGCGGAATTTCTGTTTTGTGAGTGTAGGTATCTAAAATTATAGGTACGTCATCGTCAAAAGAAGTACTAAGTGTATCTTCGTCCTTTGCTGCTTTACGTTCTTTGCTAGCTTTAAATTCAGTTGAAATTGCCTCTTTTCTTGAATTAAAAAATGATGAAATTCCCTCAGGTGTAATTTCAAACAATCGTACTAAAATGAATATGAGTCCGAAAACTAATAACAAGAGCACACCAATTTTACCAGCATAGTCTTGTAGAAAATCATTCATTTCAAAACCTATTAATCCGCCTAATAGAGGACTACTAGTTGCGAAAAACCCTAGGGCAATAGAAATCCATATAATGAAAAGTAAGCCCCAAATCCACTTTTTAAATAAAGCTTTTAAGGGTAGTCCTAAAAACAAATAAATTCCTGTAATACAAATTAAAAATGGAAGTATAAGTGAAGCTAAGCCAAAGCCTTTGTACATGAATATGTGACTAATGCTTGCACCGAATTTGTTCAATAAGTTTTTGGCTAGCTCATTACGATCCTTGAATTCAGAGAGAAGACTTTGATCATCTTGCCAATTGAAATAAAAAGATATAAATGAAAAGAACAGTGCGATACTAAATAGCATCAGCAAACTACCCAAAATGATTTTATTCTGTTTGGATAATTTAAACGTTGATCCTTTTTTAGTAGGTTTTGGCTTTGATTTAGTTGCCTTCTTTGCCATTAAAAATTAATTCTTGTGCTAAATTACAAATTTACTATGAGCTATAGGAAACAATGATGCGACCTATAAAATTTTGGGTATGTAAATGATTAAACCGATAATAGCTGCTGCTATTGAAACCAGCATAACGGCACCAGCGGAAATATCCTTAATGAAACCGATTTTTACATCGAATTCTGGTTGTACGAAATCAGATATTTTTTCAATAGCCGTATTCATACCTTCAATACCAAGTACCAATGCAATAGCGAATATTTGAAAAATCCATTCTGTATTGGATATTTCGAAATAAAAACCTGCAGCGGTCATAATTATGGCAATAAAAACCTGAATTTTTATGCTTGCTTCGGTACGTATCAGCAAGAAGGCACCTTTTAAGGCAAAACCAACACTTTTAATACGATTGACCAAAAAAGATTCTTTGGGCATGAGTGTCGTTTATAATTAGTTCATTAACGCCTCAAGAGCAGCCTTATAATTTGGCTCTTCAGTAATTTCAGCAACTTGTTCGGTGTATAATACCTTTCCTTTTTCATCCACAACCACTATGGCTCTTGAATGTAATGGAGCTAAAGGTCCATCAGAAAAATCAACATAGTAAGATTTTCCAAAATTACCATCTCTGAAATCAGAAAGCATTTCAACGTTTTCAATACCTTCTGCTCCACAAAATCTCGCTTGTGCAAAAGGAAGGTCTTTAGAAACACAAACTACGATGGTGTTATCTAATTCTGCAGCCTCTATATTGAACTGTCTAACCGATTGTGCACATGTACCTGTATCTACACTTGGGAATATATTTAAAACCACTCTTGAACCTTCATAATCTGAAAGTTTTAAGATAGATAAGTCATTTTTAGTGAGTTGAAATTCAGGTGCTTTTTCGCCAGTTGCTGGTAAAGAACCTAAAGTGTGTATTGCATTTCCTTTCAATGTAACCGAAGCCATATCCTTAATGTTTATATGATTTAAAGCGTGAAATTATAAAATATTAAGATGAAACGTGAGCTTAATTGAATAAAAAAAGTCCTTTCATATGGAAAGGACTTTTTTTAGTTGTACGGTATAATTTAGTTATCTATAGAGTCCATAACCCGCTGCATGAAATTGTTTAAAGCTTCTTTTTTAGGCATGCCTTGTTGTGCTGCTGCTTGCTACATCTAATGCTCCGTACATATTTGAAATAAGTTCTCCTATTACGTCGAGTTCTTTATCTTTTAAAGAGGGTTATAAGACTTTCTAAATTAGAATTTTCAATAGAATACTAACTATTCTGAATAGTCAATAGAATATACCTATTTTAATGCGAATGGCTTAAAATATTATATGGATTATTGTAAACATGGCAGGCTAACTTGATGAATAACTTAGTATCCATAAAAAAATAAATTAGGCTTCTTTTTTAACGAGCTGTCTTATTTTTATATTGAAGGCTGCGAATATTAAAGTCATTATTGGGCTCAACCAATTGAATACGGCATACATAAAATACTCTCCTACGCCTACACCTAAAACTCCGCTATGATAGGCGCCACAGGTATTCCATGGTATTAATACTGAAGTTACGGTTCCTGAATCTTCAAGGGTTCTACTCAAGTTTTCAGGAGCTAAACCTCTGTCTTTATATGCTTTTGAAAACATTTTTCCTGGTACCACAATAGCAAGGTACTGATCAGATGCCGTTACATTTAAAGCCAAGCAGCTTGCTACTGTACTTGCAAAAAGCCCAAATGTACTTTTTGCCATACTTAAAAGTGCAGCACTTATACGGGACAAGGCACCAATGCCGTCCATAATACCACCAAAGACCATAGCGCAGACAATAAGCCAAATTGTGCCTAGCATACCTGCCATTCCTTTGGCAGAAAATAAATCGCTCAAGGCTTTATTATCTGAAGGTACGGTGGTTTCTACAGTAATAGCTTTCATTATACCTTTATATCCAGATTCAAAAGTTAATTCATTTGCATTGGTAATACCTGCCACAATACCTGGCTGAAAAATTAAAGCGAAAATTGCTCCCAATAAAGTTCCAATAAGTAAGGCGGCCAAAGGAGGCGTTTTTTTGACGATTAACAATATAACTACTACGGGCACAATAAAAAGCCATCCACTTATATGAAAACTAGATTCTATCGATGCTAGAATATTATCAGTATCCGCAGAGCCAGATGTTTCTAAATTTAAACCTACAATTATAAAAAAAACGAGAGTGACTATTATTGTAGGTATAGTAGTAATAGTCATATATTTAATATGACTAAAGAGTTCTCCACCGGCCATTGCGGGTGCTAAATTGGTAGTATCGCTTAAAGGAGAAAGTTTATCTCCAAAATAGGCGCCAGAAAGTACTGCCCCTGCAGTCATACCTAATGATATTCCTAGAGCTTCGCCAATGCCAACTAAGGCAATACCGACTGTAGCAGATGTAGTCCAGCTGCTTCCGGTAGCTATAGAAATGATGGCGCATATGATAACACATGCTGCAAGAAATATTGTAGGGTTTAAAATCTGAAGTCCGTAATAAATCATTGCAGGTATAATTCCACTTATGAGCCAAGTACCTGCTAAAGCACCAACCATTAGCAAAATGAGCAAAGCACCTGTTGTAGATTTTACATTTTCTGCAACTTCGTCTAGCATTTGGGTGTAAGAAACTTTATTTAAAAATCCTACAATCGCTGCTACTGCACCACCTAGTAATAAAATGAACTGATTTGACCCGCTTAAAGCATCATCTCCAAAAACAAAAACATTGTAAGCTAGCATTCCCACAAGAACAAAAACCGGAATTAGTGCCTCCCATATATTTAGTTCCCGGTTTTCGACAATGTTTTCGTTTTCCCTATGCTCATTCGTATTCTGGTTTGACATTTGCAATGCGTTTGGTTAATACGTAATATTACGATTTATGCTACGGATGTGCAAACCGTACCTAAATTTGAATACTATGAGTTTACGCCAATGATTTCCAGTATTTTAAGGTCCAATAGGCATTGTTTCATTAAAGAGTACGTTCTTTTAATATCATCATCTAACCCAATTGAGAAACGAATTAAGCCGTTGCCTAGGCCCATTTCTTTTTGCTCATCTAAAGGAATTTCAGAAGAAGTAGAACTTCCTGGTGCACTGAAAAGAGTTTTATAGAACCCTAGACTAACTGCTAAGTACCCCAACTTTCTCTCTTGCATTAATTCCATTAGCGCATTGGCATTTTCTAATGTCCCAACATCCATAGTAACCAATCCTCCATAACCATATTCAGGATTCATTTGATCTTCCATAATCAAATGACCAGGATGAGAGGGAAGCCCAGGGTATACAACTCGTAGTCCATCCTTTTCAAAATTCTCAGCTAAGAACATAGCATTCTCGCTATGCTTTTTCATACGTATGTGTAGCGTTCGCATGTTCTTCAAAATCGAGGCTGCGCGCAAACTATCTAAAGTACTACCTAACAACATACCAGCACCATTATTCACATCTTTAAGGCTAAGACAAAACTCTGATGTACCGCAAACTACACCAGCAACGCAATCGCTGGTTCCGTTTATAAATTTGGTGAGACTGTGAATAACAATATCAGCGCCTAATTTCGCTGGGGTTACCGAAAGAGGTGAAAATGTATTATCGACGACCAAAGGAAGTTCATTGTTCTTTGCTATACGTGAGAGTGCAGAAATATCCGCTACCTCTAATAAAGGATTACTAACACTTTCACAATAGATCATTTTCGTTTTTGAAGTAATAGCTTTTGATACCGCATCAAGATCTGTGATATCTAAGAAGGTTGTCTTAATTCCGAATTTTATTAAAAAATTCTTCATAAAAGCATATGTGCCTCCATAAATGGTTCTACTACTAATAATGTGGTCACCTGCGTTACAAAGTTGTAGTATAACGGCAGTAATAGCGCCCATGCCACTAGCAGTAACGTTTGCACTTTCGGTACCTTCTAATGCAGCTAGAGCTTCGCCTAAGTATAAATTGGAAGGTGAAGAATGTCTACTATATAAATAACAACCTTCGGTATTCCCCTCGAAAGTATCGAACATGGTTTTTGCCGATATAAAAGTATAGGTAGAGGAATCTGATATGGATGGGTTTACACCACCATATTCTCCGAAATATTGTAAGTCTTGTAAATCGTTACTAGTTTTTTGGCTCATGGGTTGTAATTTTAAGTAAATCTAACTTTTGATAGAGATATTGTCAATATAAACTTCATTAATTGGTTTTTTAAACTACTATTTGTAATTAAATAGATTTATTTTCTACTAATGATTAAATTTGATAAACTATTTAGAATCATAATCACTATGAAACTTGACGAAACTGATATTAATTTACTAGTGCTTTTACAGGCAGATAGTAAAAAAACTACAAAGGAATATGCCTTAAAACTTGGCTTATCGACAACGGCTATTTATGAGCGTATAAAAAGATTGGAAAGAACAGGTGCAATTAGAAATTACGTTGCATTGGTAGATAAGGCAGTTGTTGATAGGAATTTTACGGTATTTTGTCATGTAAAATTGGTGCAACATGTAAAAGATAATATTGCCCAATTTGAAGCGCAGGTTTTACGTTTACAGGAGGTAGTGGAATGTCATCATTTAAGTGGTGATTATGATTATCTGTTGAAAATTCATGTTCAAGACATGGAGGCCTACCGTAATTTTATGGTCAACAAACTAACAGCTATGAATCATATTGGTAGCACACAAAGTTCTTTTACGATAAAAGAGGTCAAGCATTCTACCGCTATACCGCTTTAAAACTAAAAATAGTATTAATTTTGTATCACATTAGAAAACAAATATTTTATGGATCAATATGATGTAGCCATTATAGGCTCAGGACCTGGAGGATACGTAGCAGCAATACGTTGTGCACAACTAGGAATGAAAACAGCAATAATTGAAAAATATTCTACCCTAGGTGGAACCTGTTTAAATGTTGGGTGTATACCATCAAAGGCAATGTTAGATTCTTCTCATCATTATGAAGATGCTATTAATCATTTTGAAGAACATGGAATTGAAATTCCTGGTGAGATAAAGGTGAATTTGGAAAAGATGATCGGCCGTAAACAAGGCGTGGTAGACCAAACTACCAAGGGCATTCAGTTTTTAATGGATAAAAATAAGATTACTGTTTTTGAAGGACTTGGAAGCTTTAAAGACGCTACGCATGTTAGTATTAAAAAGAACGGTGGTAAAACAGAAGAAATACAGGCGAAAAATATAATTATTGCTACAGGATCTAAACCATCTACCTTACCTTTTATAAAAGTGGATAAAGAACGTATAATTACATCTACCGAAGCTTTAGAGCTTAAAGAAGTGCCAAAACATATGATTGTTATTGGTGGAGGTGTTATTGGTTTAGAATTAGGTCAAGTATACAAAAGACTTGGCGCTGATGTAACTGTTGTTGAATTCATGGATCGTATTATTCCTGGTATGGATGCTGCGCTTTCAAAAGAATTGACCAAAGTGATGAAAAAGCAAAAAGTAAAATTTGCATTATCACATAAAGTAAAATCAGTAGAAAGAAAAGGTGATACTATAATCGTAAAGGCTGATGATAAAAAAGGTCAGGAAGTTGTTTTTGAGGGTGACTATTGTTTGGTTGCCGTAGGTAGAAGACCTTACACCGATGGATTGAATGTTGGTGCTGCCGGTGTAAAATTAGATGATAGGGGAAAGGTAATAGTTGATGATCACTTAAAGACAAATGTTAGTAACATTTACGCTATTGGCGATGTAATAAAAGGAGCTATGTTGGCTCATAAAGCAGAAGAGGAAGGTACTTTGGTTGCTGAGCAGTTAGCAGGTCAAAAACCTCATATCGATTATAATTTGATACCAGGTGTAGTTTATACTTGGCCAGAAGTTGCTGCTGTTGGTAAAACAGAAGAGGAGCTTAAAGAGGCCGGTGTTGATTACAAGGTAGGGCAGTTTCCTATGCGTGCATTAGGACGTGCTAGGGCAAGTATGGATACCGATGGTTTCGTGAAAATATTGGCAGATAAAAAGACAGATGAAGTCTTAGGGGTGCATATGATTGGTGCCCGTTGTGCCGATTTAATTACTGAAGCAGTAACGGCAATGGAGTTTAGAGCGTCTGCTGAAGATATTTCTCGAATGAGCCATGCTCACCCAACTTATGCTGAAGCAGTTAAAGAAGCGGCATTAGCAGCAACTGGTGATCGTGCTTTGCATATTTAAAAGTGTATAGACATATATAAAAAAGCAGCCTTTTGGCTGTTTTTTTTGTTTTAATAATTTTCACTTAGCGTTTAACGAGAAAGAAATTTCATTAGTTTTTTATTAAGCCTAAAACTCTTAATAGTTTTTCGGTTAGCGTTCTTGCGATTTCAAAAGCGATAAGTGCAGCTTGTTCTAAATACATTCTTGTAGAAGATAAAAATGAAATCACGCCAGATTTAATTTCCGCTTTATGGCTTTCATATTTTAAGGCCAAGAAGGTACTTGCAATCATAAATAGTATTGCGCCAAATATTGCTAACCATGGATTTAAAGAATGATGGAAAAAGCGATATAGACCTATACCCGTAAAACTTCCGTAAAGAATAATGAAATGAATGATGTAAATCGATAAAGTACTTTGTCCTATTTTTAACCAAGTACTATTCATTAAAAATTTTCGTAATATGATGAATATTGAAAAAACGATGAGAACATCACCCAAACGAATGAATAGATAGTTGTTATTGAAAATTGATTGGAATAGTTGTATGCCTGTTACTTCATAAATGGAATAGAAAAAATCTGAAGAAAAAAAGATTAAAACTGATCCGATTAGTATATAAATAGGAACAGTGTAGGTATATAAATTTTTGTTGCTCTGATATTTATAGAATAGTACCGACATGAAACTACCTATTGTAGCATAGCCCAACCAAGGTATTATTGTAAATACTGAACCATTGGATTTTGATAGGTAATTCGCTATAAACCGTGGTAAATATTCGAAACTAGATGCCTTATATATAGGTTCGAATAAGAATAATAAGAACGTTGTTGATAACAGTATGGTAGGGAAAATCCATTTTTGTTTAGCAAAAGTCAGTAAGTAAAACCCAGTGATAAACAATAAAGAGAGTCCTATACAATGTAATACATCTACTAGGTAAAATGAGTCGTAAATCTCCCCTTTAAAAACACCGAACAAATTCATTCTTAAAAGATATCCTATGGCTAAAAGTTCCAATCCCCTTTTAAGTCCTTTTTTTACACGAGGGTTGTCCCAACCAGTCTGTGGAGATTTTATCAATAGAAAGGTAAAGATGAAGCCAGATACCGTAAAGAATACAGGAGCAGTAATTCCTCTAAAATATTTCCATGTATTGAACAGAAAATTAGAATTATCTCTAAAGGCATTATCTAATAATCCATCAACGAAATGGCCTTGTAACATCATTAAGATTGCCCAAGCTCTTATGGCATCTAAAAAAAACAATCTTGACTTAGAGTTGCTCATTA
>NZ_CAXBBZ010000022.1:0-35781 GCF_963974015.1 uncultured Maribacter sp.
GAGCGTCAACAAACAATTTTAAATGAGGTAGATCTTCATAATAGGATTTTAATAACAGATATAGCTGAAGCTTTAGATGTATCTATTGATACCATAAGGCGTGATGTGAAAGAACTCGACGCTGATAATAAATTACGAAAAGTCCATGGTGGCGCTATTTCTATGGGTTATATGACCAATAACGCTAGAAATACCAATATTTATAAAATAGAAGAGAAGGCTGCTATAGCAGAAAAAGCTGTTAGTATGTTAAGAGATGGTGCGGTTATATTTATAGATGGAGGTACCACTTGTATGGAACTTGCTCGTATTATTCCTGAAAATTTAAATTTAACTTGCTTCACCATTAGTTTACCTGTTGCGATGGTATTGTCTCATAAGGCGAATATCAATGTAATTTCGATTGGAGGTCAAATTTCAAAGGAAGCGCAAATATCTATTGGCGCTAATGCAATTCATCACCTTTCAGAAGTACGGTTCGATTATAGTTTTATAGGTACTGGCTATGTAGATGCTATATATGGACTAACAGAGTTCGATTGGGATATTGTTCAAATTAAAAAGGCAGTTATAAAAGCATCTAAGAAAACGGTTTTATTATCTATTTCCGAGAAATTAAATTCTCAGCATCGATATAAAACATGTGATATCAATTCTATTAATACTATGATAACCGAATTGAAACCCGAAGACAAACTACTTAAGCCTTTCAAAAATCACGATATAAAAATTATATAATTATATGGATTATAAGAAAATTACTGAAACCCCATCTAATCATGAGAATTTGGAGTTGATGGATACCCAGACCATTCTGCAGAAAATGAATGAGGAAGATCAAAAGGTTGCAACTGCAGTAAAGAAGACGATACCGCAAGTGACCAAATTGGTAGATGAATTGGCGAAACGTTTTGAAATGGGTGGTAGGTTGTTTTACATTGGTGCGGGTACTAGTGGGCGTTTGGGGATTTTAGATGCATCGGAAATTCCTCCGACTTTTGGTATGCCACACGAACGTGTAATCGGATTGATTGCAGGAGGAGATACAGCTATAAGAAAAGCAGTTGAAAATGCAGAGGATGCCACCAAACAAGCGTGGGTAGATTTAATGGCACATGGTATTACTAAGAATGATGTAGTTGTTGGTATTGCTGCTTCCGGCAGTACGCCCTATGTTGTTGGAGGATTGGAAGATGCTAAAAAGAACGGAATACTAACTGCTGCAATTACAAATAATCCTGGTGCTCCTATTGCAAGAATAGCAGATATCCCTATAGAAATTAATGTTGGTCCTGAGTTTTTAACGGGTAGTACTAGAATGAAAAGTGGTACATCTCAAAAGCTTGTTTTAAATATGATTTCTACTGCCTTAATGATTAAAATAGGTAGAGTTAAGGGAAACAAAATGGTAAATATGCAACTTAGTAATGATAAGTTGGTAGACCGTGGTACCCGTTATATTATGGAGGATCTAGGCATTGAATATTTAGATGCTGAAAAATTGCTTAAAAAATATGGGTCCGTGAAATTGGCTGTAGAAGCGGGTAGGGGATAATTTTCAAGGTATTTTGATTAGTTTAATTATTAATTTACTTGGACCTCTTCTATGGTAACCATTTTGGTTTGTTTGTTACCCCAGGAATTCATCACAAAATTCATGACATCTGCAATCTCATCATCTTCTAACCCAAATGAAGTCATTGAGTTATTATAGGTAATTCCATTTACAATGATTTCTCCCTTTAATCCAAATTTTACGGCATGTATAGATGCTGCTCTATTTTTGATAAGAAAGTCAGAAGCTGCTAATGGAGGAAAACTATTTGGTACACCTTCACCATTATCCATATGGCAGTTAACACAGAAATCGGAATAAATTTCACTTCCTCTTTTTATGCTTTCTTTAAGTTCTGGTTCTTGGTACAATGAAAACCCTAAAGCAAATAGAATAAAGACAAACAGAGGAACTATCAATTTCATTGATAGTTATTTTATGGGGATTAATTTATAAATTCCTTTCCCTTCAACGGCCACATAAATTAAACCATCTGGACCTTGCTTTACGGCGCGGACTCTTCCAAGCCCATCCATTAATTTTTCACGTGCGATAACTTTAGTGCCATCTAAAACTAATCTTTCTAAATATTGAAAGGCCAAAGAGCCTACTAATAAACTTCCTTTCCAGTCGGTATACTCATCAGAAGTAACAAACGCCATGCCACTGGGCGCTATAGAAGGCACCCAATAATGAATAGGTTGTTCCATGCCCTTCATTTCTGTTTTGTCTGTGATAGGGGTTCCACCATAGTTAATCCCATAGGTTACCAATGGCCAACCATAATTAGCACCTTTTTTTATGATATTTATTTCATCGCCACCTCTTGGGCCATGTTCATTGTCCCAAATTTCACCAGTGTCTGGATTTTTAATTAAACCTTGAGGATTACGGTGTCCATAACTATATATAGCGGTTTTTGCACCTTCAACACCAAAAAACGGATTGTCTTCAGGAATTCGTCCATCATCGTATAAACGATAAATTTTTCCGCCGTCTCTTTTAATATCTTGAGGATTTATGTCTCTATCTCCACGCTCACCTATAGAAAAGTAAACATAACCTTTGTTATCAAAAGCAATTCTTGAGCCAAAATGTTGACCTTTTGTAGTGTTTGGCACTGCTTTGTAAAGCAGTTCTTTATTTGTTAAAGAATTATTTTTCAGTTTGGCTCTCATTAAAGCTGTGTGTCCTCCTTTTTCATCACCTTCAGCTGATGCATATGTAAAATAAATCCATCCATTTTTTTCGTAATTAGGATGCAATTCAATATCTAAAAGTCCGCCTTGCCCACGTTGATAAACTTCCGGAATATTACCGATTATCGATTTTTTTCCATTAGAAAAATGTATCAATTTCCCTTCTTTTTCGGTAATTAAAATACTTTTATCTGGAAGGAAGGCGAACCCCCATGGAATCTGTAGGTCATCGACGAACAACTCTGCTTTGTAATTAGTCTTTTTAGGTGTATTTACTTTATTTTCAGCATTTTGCGCACAAGAAAAATTAAGCGTTACAGCGAATAAAAGACAAAAGATGATACTATTTTTCATATTGGTGCGTTAGAAATATATTAAAGGACATATGATTATTTAAAGATAAGATATAAGTATAAAAAATTACACCAAAGAACGGTAAAGATCCCAAATCGCAATTGTTCTTAAAAACGAAACTTAACCTATGCTACCAAAAAAACAGCGGTTTACGCTGTATGTACTTTTTCTGACTGTAATTTCAGTAATCGGTACAACGGCAATTGCCAACTCTACGGTAAGTACCCTATTCGAGGAGGTGGCCAATGTAATCGAAACGGCTGTTTCGGTTTCTACCAAAAATCAACCCACTTTAGAAAATGAAGTTAATGTTGTCCGTAATGCCAACTTAGTAGC
This sequence comes from uncultured Maribacter sp., assembly GCF_963974015.1. Taxonomy (GTDB): domain Bacteria; phylum Bacteroidota; class Bacteroidia; order Flavobacteriales; family Flavobacteriaceae; genus Maribacter. The sequence continues at coordinate 3,445 of NZ_CAXBBZ010000022.1, forward strand.
TTCAGCAATGTTCGCAACCATTATTGTTGGAGCGGATGACACAGAAAACTGTGATGATAATGGGTTTACAATTGCGCGTTTTAATTTATGTGGTGATTATGATGATCGAATCATAAGTTTATCAGGTGGAACATATAGCTCTGTTTCATGGCAGATTTTAGGTGGATCATGTAGTCCAGATGTAAATACAGAGTGCCCCAATACAGGTTCTTGTTATACACAAGTATCAGGAGGTCAAACATTCGCGTTAGATGCAAGTACTGTTCCTTCTACCACTGGTGCAGAATACAGGGTTATTGCAGACGGGCAAACGTATTACTTTAAAGTTAAGAAAAGTACCATTACACAAACTGTTGTAAAAAATGATTATATCTGTGGTGTAGCAGGTAGAATTCAAATTACGAACTTATCTAGTGCATATGAGTTTAGTATGGACAGCGGTAGTGGTTTCAGTGCTTGGCAAGGTCCAATATTCTCAAATTTGGCACCAGGTACATATAATATTAAAGCTAGATTAAAAAATACGGCAAACACATGTGAGTACCCTTATGAACCTGTGATAATTGAAGAGAAGGAGATTGAAATTTCTGCTACTTTTACAGATGCACTATGTAGTGGAGATACGGGTAGTATTACGGTAACAGCATCAAACGTTCCAGGTCCTTATAAATATACGTTATTAAATTCTAGCGGTGTAGCCCAAGAATTTACCGCCTTTGTATCTACTAATCCTTATACATTTTCTGCAGTAGGTTTTGGTACGTATACCGTTCAGGTAGAAACACAACAATGTACAGGAGACCCTTTAAATGGAATAAACCCTCCAAGACAAAATCTAGATACAAGCGGAAATCCCCTTACCATTGGTGCCGGTGCTTCCGCTCTAGATGCCTCTACCGAGGTGAATAGTAGTTTTGGTTGTTCTAATATTTCTAGTGTAGATATTATTTTAAATACAACAGGTGGATCTGCCCCTTATATTTTTACGGTTAATGGAGGACCAATACAACCATCTTTTGGTAATGCTTCTACAGATTCAGGATCAACAACCTATACGGTAACAACAGATGGTACATATGATTTTGTTATAACCGATAGCAATGGTTGTACTATTAATGCTTCTTCTGATGTAGAAACACTTTTGCCACCAGATATAACAGTTGCTGGCATTGACGGTACTTGTAGTAATGGAGGTGCAAAATTAGACTTCACCATAAATAATGGTAGAGGTTATAATATATCTTTTAGAGAGAACACTTCTGAGCCATGGGTCAGTACACCACAGATTTCCGTTGCGGCAGGTATGTATAATGATATTGAAGTAAGATACCAACAAGGCGGATTTGAATGTACGCTTGATTTACCTTCTGTTACAGTAATTACGGTAGGTTCAATAACGGGTTCTGCCAATAAAGTTTCAAATGTTACTTGTGCAGGTTCAGGAACTAATGGAGGACAAATAGATTTTGTAGGTCCTTTCTCAGGAGGATCGGGTAGTGGTTACGTTTTTAGTATTGATGGTGTAAACTTTTCCGCAACAACTTCATATACAGACTTATCCGCAGGTATTTATACACCAATTATACGTGATGCTGGTGGATGTCGCTTAGAACTTACTTCTATAGAAATTTTAGATGTAGATCCACCTACCAATATAGATTTTGTTCAAAGTAATATTAGTTGTTCAGCAGGTACTTCAGATGTTCAGTTGACTCCAACGAGCAATGCAGCCATCAACAGGTATGAAATAATTAGTCCGGCATATTTTGATAATGGTAATAATGACACTTTCACTGGGCTATTAACATCTCAAGCCTATATTTTTCAAATTACGGATGTTAATGGTTGTACCTATACAGAAGGTTTTAGACCTATTGTTTTAAGTTCAATTCGTGTTCGTGTAAAGTCGGGTGGCGATTTAAGAGTCTGTAATGGAGCTACTGATGGTACCGGAACTTTTATTGTCGACGGATTTGCGAATAATTATACATATGATATAAATGGGGGCTTAATTACAGGTGGTCCTCAGAGTGATACTGAAGTAGTTCTTCCATTATCTGGTGCAGGTACATATACTATTACCATAACGGATGCTGATACTGGTTGTACAGATACTGCCTCTTTTGATATTCAAGATGCTCCGGTTTTAGACTTATCTACTAGTGTTGTTACGCCAATGAGTTGTGCAAATGGCAATTTAGGTGCTGTTAGAGCAACAGCAACAGGCGGATGGGGAGCATATAGATATACCTTAACACCACCAACGGGACCACAAGTTGGTCCAAAATCAGGAAGAAGTTTCAGTAATCTTTCTGCTGTCGGAACCTATACCTTATCTGTAGAAGATGCTGAAGGTTGTACAGATACTTTTTCTTTTGATTTAAACCCTATTGATGCTCCGGCTGTTTCTCTTGACGGACCAGCATCTGATTTTTGTTATGTGGCAGGAGTAGGTGCTACGGTATCGGTAAACTCAACTGCAGGTACGGCAGCTCTAAGTACGCATCAATATAGAATTAACGGAGGAACCTTACAGGCGAGTGCATCTTTCTCAGGACTTGCTCCTGGAAATTATACCATTGAAGTTGTCGATGGAAATGATTGTTCTGACAGTATTCCTGTAACAATAGAACCTCAATTAAGGGTTAATACTAGTATAGATGCTGAAATACCTTGTGGTGGAGCACCTGGTCAAATTAGAGTAATCGTTAATGGAGGATATACTTCTGGAGCAGGACCAAAACAATATGAAGTAAGTGCTGATGGAGGCACTACTTTTGGAGCGGCGATTCCACTAATATCCGACGATTTCTTATATTCTACAGCAGTTCCTGGTGATTATGTTTTTAGAATAACCGATAATAATACCACAAGTAGTGGTTGTGTTGCAAACTCCGTTTCGATTACATTAAATCCGCCTCAGAATATTGCAGCAGCTTCTTATGTTGCCAGACCAGTAAGTTGTAGTTCGACTAATAATGGTGCTGTTACAATTATACCTGATGCAACTAGTGGAGTACCACCTTACGAAGTCAATTTTAATGGAGGAGGTTGGGGAACCCAAACAGTTTTTTCAAACTTGACTGTAGGAACTTATTCGTACATCGTTAGAGATGCAAGAGGTTGTGAAACAGTTATGGATACTTTTGATATTATTTTGGATACTACATTACCTCCAGACGCAATAATTACCGAAGTACCAGCAGTATGTGGTGGTAGTGGTCCTGTTAGTGGCGGTATAAGTGTAGATGCCGTTTCTGATGGAACTCCTAATTTTGATTTTATAATAGAAGATAATACAGGTGTTGAGGTAACTCGTCGGGAAAATGTAGACCCTTCTTCATTGCCATTGCAAATTTTAGATTCTAATCTTGTTACAGGTAATTATACCATTATAACAATCGATGCTAATGGATGTACAGATATTGATACGGTAACTATTACTTCTAACGAAGTGGTAATTACCCCGATACCGCCTCCAGCACCTTTAGATTGTAATGACAGTACCTTTACCTACGCGGTAAGTGTTAGTGGTGGATCAGGTTCGTACCAGATTAGATTATTAGATAATCCGACTTTTGGTAATCTAAATGACATACCAACCACAAACGACCATACTTTTAGTAATACCAATGACGGTATCCAGTATGGTGTAGCATACACTGTTGTTGTTTTAGATGTTGTTACTAATTGTACCTATGAGCAAGAAATACCTCCTTTAGATGGCCCTTCGACATTAAACGTTACGGCCAATTCTACTCCTGGAGCTTGTGATGTTAATAGAAATGGTGAGATAGCATATGAAATAACAGGCTACAGTATTGGTGATAATTTACGAATAGAATTAATAAATAATGAGGATGGTTCTAGTACTATACTTCAAAATTCTGTTACAACTACAGCGATACCTTATAATGATACATATCCTGAATTACCAGGTGAATACCAGATTCTAGTTACCAATTTGACCGATACGTGTACAGATGCGGCGGCAGTAATTATAAATCAGAATTTGCCTAGTATAGATATCTTATCTGAAGTACCCGCAAATTGTAATGCATTAGGACAAATAACTGTTCAAGGGCGTGGTGGTTCAGGTGGACCTTATGAATTTGCTTTTATGGATAATGGTATGATACCAACATACCCAGCTGATTACACGAGTGAAACAACTTTTGTTGCACCGGAAGGTGACTATGATGTTTACGTTAGAGATATTTCTGGATGTACTTCATTCGACATCGCAACGGTTATTTTATTACAGCCAGATTTACCGGTTCCAGATTTTACCGTTGTAAATCAATGTGATCCGACGTCAACAGCTTTTGATATAACAGTTCGAGTGCCAAGTTCAGTAAACACGCCTCGATTTACGTTGGGCGGTGATGAGCAATTACCATTAATAGTAGGGACGAATTGGGAATATACGTATACTGTAAGCAGTCCTGGAGATTACGTGGTTGATGTGGTCGATGCGAATGGTTGTACAAGCCAAGGTACCGCTACTGTTTATGACTTTTTATCTGCAACAGGTGATTTTGAGACGGATAGTACCTGTAATGATGCAGATGGAGAAATACGTATAAGTACAAACGGAGGTAGTGGTGATTTCAGTTATGTGCTTACTGGAACTGATTACAATTCCGTTGCCGTAGGACCAGTTACTCAAATAAATGATAATTTATTCATTGGGTTAGCTCCGGGTAATTATGAAGTTTTAATTACAGACCGTGTTGTAAATGATGGTTCTGGATTTTGTGAAACTACTGTTTCAAATATTATTTTAAATCAAGCCGCACAACCGGTAATCATTTCAGAAGAAGCAATTGATATTAGCTGTAGAGATGAAAATGATGGCTCTATAGAAGTTGTAGTAGGTCCTGCAAATGCACTAGTTCCTTTTACTTCGCAAGATACTCCTATAACTTATATTTTAAATAACCTTACAACTTCGAATGAACAAGATAGAAACACAACAGGGTCATTCGCTGGGTTGCCTGCTGGTAATTATCAAGTTCAAGTAGTGACAGCTCGTAATTGTGAAGTTTTATCTGCAGTGCATACTATAGAGAATCCGTTAGATTTTAGTATTACCGCTAGTGCTCCAGACTTTGCTTGCGAACCAGGTGCTAATAGATATAGTTCAACTATTATAACTGTGGGTATTGTTAATGCAGGTACTGTAGGTTCTGGATATCAATATAGCATTACAGGTTTTTCAAACTATCAAACTGGTAATACTTTTGAAATAATAGATAATGGTTCTGCGCAAGACATTACGGTGTTCGCAATGGATGGCAATGGATGCCAAACGACTTTTGATGTGCCGACTATTAATCCGCCAACAGATGTTGTTCCAACCATTATTGAAGTCGATATTTTAAACTGTAGAGATGACGAACGAGTTCGTATACAAGTTAGTGGGACTAATGATTTTACTGTGAATGCAGTATCGGTTTCTTCCATTCCTTCTTATACTAATTCTCCAGGTAATAATTACGTTGATGTTTACTTACCTGATGTAGGTGATTATTTATTTGAAATAACCGATAATATTGTGGGTTGTACATACCCTATGCCAGTGCATACGGTGAATAAACCGGAGGCTCCTACTGTATTGATTAGTGAGGCCAAGCCTGTAAGTTGTGCAGTGCCAGGCAATGATGGGGCGTTATTCATAACTGTAGGTAATTACACAGGTGTTTTTGATTATGCAGTTTATGAAGCTAGCGATGTTACAAAATCTACTCTTTTGGCTTCCGGTAGTTTTGATACTAATGATTATCCTGATGGTAATGGCGATGAAGCTCGTATAGAAAACTTGCCAGGAGGTAATTTAATAGTAGATATCGTTTCAACAGGTATGCCGTTTTGTTCTGCGACAAGTAATGTCGCCAATATTAGAACTCCGAACGGTCCACTTCAAGTAACCGCTGAATCTATAGGTAATGTAAGTTGTACCAATGATACTGGCGAAATAAATGCAACAGGAGCTGGTGGTTGGGATACTACACCTTATGAATTTAGGTTGTTAATGAGTACCGATGGCGGTTCTAGTTATACTACTGAAATTGCTCCATTCTCAAATGATAACGAATTTACGGGTCTATCTTTTGGGTTCTATGAGGTAGAGATTAGAGATATTGAAGGCTGTACAAACACATTTGAAATAGAATTGGCAGAGGTTCCACAAATTATTGCTGGTATTAGAGAGCCACAAAGTCTTGATTGCCCTAATGGTAATAATGCAGTTCTAGAAGCGTTTGAAGTAACTTCTGGGGATGAAATTACAGCTATAGCTGGTGCAAGTGGCGGTTTTGCAGGTGCTGGTTATAATTACACTTTATTATACTTGAACAGTAATGATAACACGGATATAATATCTGAAAGTGGTTTGCAAAATACTCCTACTTTCATTGGTGACAGTGGTGGTTATATAAGTTCTGGTTGGTATGCAATAGAGGTATCTTCTAGTTTTGGATGTTCATTTATAACCGATGCTTATTTCGTGGACCCACCACCACCAATTCAACCTATATTAGTTCAGACAAGGGTTCCTGGTTGTGGAGGCGACGGTGAAATGAGAATGACCGTTGAAAATCCGGACCCATTATTTACTTATGAATACTTAAGGGTAGAAAACGGAGTAACTCTTGGAACATATATATCTATGACTGGAAATTCAGTTACTATTTCAGGTGTTGAGGGAATAACATATCAATTTGATGTAAGAAAGGTTAACTCTGCAGGAGCTTGCCCGGCTATACGCTCTAATGGTATTACCATGACCAATGCAACGGGCATTACTTTATTGCCGAATTTGCCAGATGATATTTCTTGTGCTTCAGAGCTAGATGGTAGAATTGAGTCATTTGTAAACGGTGGTGTGGGTGAAGATTTATTTTACCTGTATGAAGGAGACCCGGTAGATGCTTTTAATCCTGCTTCAACAGCAACGGTTATTAGAGGTCCCCAAGATAATGGAACCTTTGAAGGACTTCCTGAAGGAACCGCATATTACATTGCTGTAACCAGTGGCGCCACATGTATGGATATTGCCGGTCCTTTTGAAATTATTAGACCTGATCCTATCATTTTTGATGCTATACCAACCAATGTTACTTGTAATGGTGAAGAAGACGGTACTATAACTGTTTCTGTAAGTGCTGGTGGTGAAGGGTTGATTCAATTTGCAATCGCACCTAATTTTAATGAGTTCTTTAGTGATTCCGATAATCCTGGAACCTACACTTTTGATGAACTTGCTGCTGGTACTTACGAGATTTTGATAAAAGATGACAATGGTTGTTTTGAAAAAGATTTTATAACGGTAGAAGAACCTGATCAGATACAGGTTATAAATATTGAGACCACTCCAGAGCTTTGTATTGGAGCCAATAATGGGTCTATCGTTTTCGATGTCGCTGGTGGCACTCCATTTAATGATGCCTTAGTTAGCGTTACTCCATATTTTGACTATAAGATTGAAATGGTCGATCCCATAGATGAAACGGGTACGGCTACATTCGCACCTTATACAGGTGAAATTATTGAAGATTTACAAGGAGGTGCTTCTTATGTTATTTACATTCAAGATGTTAATCTGTGTACGGCTTCAGAACTATTTACCATAGATATCGGAGTTGACTTAACGGCAGAACCACAGGTTCAATATGGTTGTGAGGGTATTTTCCCGACAAGTACCACTACTATTCAGATGACGGATAATGGATTGCTTTCTCAACTCATGTTTGCTTTGGATCCACTAGATCCTACTGATGCTATTAGTTCTAATGCTAAAGAAGAGTATGTATGGGGCGATTTACCTGCTGGTGATCACATAGTATATATTTATCATGAAAATGGTTGTACCAACAGTGTAGAGTTCAGTATTGACGGTTACGAGCCTTTAAGCTTGGCTGTTGATAAAACCGGACCCAATGAGGTGGTTGCTGTTGCTGCAGGTGGTTACGGTGAATATGAATTCTTCTTCAATGGGGAATCTTATGGTGAAGAAACGACATTTACTACCAATGAAAGTGGTATGGTAAATGTTAGGGTTGTCGATGCTAGGGGTTGTGTTTTAGAGCTAAGTGTACCTTTCGAATTTACAGGCATGTTAGAGTTCCCCAATTTCTTTACGCCCGATGGTGATAATTTAAACGATATATGGTCTCCTAAAAACAGAGAACTCTTTGCTGGTGTAAATGTTAAAATTTATGATCGTTATGGTAGGGTAGTAGCTATTTTAGATGAAGTAAGCGGTTGGGATGGTACCTATGAAGGTAAAGAAGTGCCAACAGGAGATTACTGGTATGTAGTAAATGCCAATAGTAATGAAATTCGATACGTAGGTCATTTTACTTTGTATAGATAAACGTAGTTAATTATAGAAAAGGAGATACAGATTGTATCTCCTTTTGCTTTTAATAGAATTGATAGGCTAAAATTGAAAGCTCAAATTAGATTAGACTCTAAAAACAATCCTTTTTAGGTACATTTGATAGACAAACAGAGCTATCGTTGATGAAGTATATTTCCTATTTTATTTTATTGGTTATTTTTCAGAGTTGTGCTTCTCAAGTGAAGCCAGTTCTAGTAGATTCGGAAATGGAAACCAATATAAAAGAGAATCTTGCCTATTACCTATATTATCCAGAAGATTATCTTGAAGAGCCTGATAAAAAGTTTCCATTACTTTTATTTCTACATGGCGGTGGCGAATCTGGGGATAGTTTAATTACAGTTAAGCGAAATGGCCCTCCAAAATTAATTGTCCAAGGAAAAAAATTTCCGTTTTTAATTCTAGCACCGCAAAATCCTAATGCGAAAAAATGGTGGAATACTAGAGCCGTTAAACAATTGCTAGATTCAATTATAGAAGGAAATCGAATCGATAAAAACAGAATCTACTTAACGGGTTTAAGTAGAGGTGGTGGCGCAGCTTGGGAAATGGCCGTACAATATCCAGAAACGTTCGCAGCTATGGCTGTGGTTTGCGGAATGACACCTTTGCCTTATGCATCATGGATTAATAAGAAAATGCCTATTTGGGTATTTCATGGCGAAAAGGATAAGTCTATTCCTATCGAAGAATCTGAAAATATGGTTGCCAAGCTTCAGGAAATGGGTTATGAGGTACTATTTACTAAGTACCCTAATGTAGGGCATAGTGCATGGGTCAAAGCATATGAAACTGAGGCATTATATGATTGGTTTATGAATCAAGAATTAAAATAATAGCTTTTAATGGTATGAACAATAAGATTAATTTAAAATTCATCATGTTTTTAATTCTAAGCTTATTGCTGATATATGGTATTTGGTATTTTAATAATTCAATTAAAACCTCAAAATATATTGAGCCTGAAATTGTAGCTACACATTACAACGGTTTTAATTTTGTAGTATCAGAAACCTGCTTAGAATGTCATGCGGATATTTATAAATCTCATTTAAAAACCGCACATTTTAATACATCCTCAACTGCAGAAAAGGAACATATTAAAGGGAGTTTTAATGAAGGTTCTAATGAATTGAATTTAAAAGGAGTCAAACTTAAAATGTTAGAGGAAAATGACGAATATTTTCAGGTGTCAAAGCCAAAGTTTGGAGACGTCGGTACTACTAAATCTAAGATTGATGTTGTTGTTGGTTCTGGGGTAAAGGGACAAAGCTATCTTAGTTGGCAAGATGAGCATTTAGTACAGTTACAAGCTTCATACTTTCAACCAACTAGTTCATGGGTCAATAGTCCAAATTTTCCAGACTATTCACTAAATAGAAAGGTTGATGATAATTGTCTAAAATGCCACGTAACTTTTGCGAAAAATAATAATGCATCAGGAATTGGGAATTCTTATGACCGTTCTAAGATGATTTTAGGTATTGATTGTCAACGTTGCCATGGCCCATCCGAAAAACATGTTAAACATCATCGTAAAAATCCAGAAGCGGAAATTGGTGAATTCGTTGATAGTTATGAATCATATTCTAGGAAACAAAGACTTGATGCTTGCGCCGTTTGCCATTCTGGCTTGCAAGGGCAACAAATAAAAGGTAATCCTTTTTCATTTATAGCTGGTGATACATTGTCTTTGTATTCAAAAAATTATAAAAATGTTAATTCTAAAGTAAAATTAGATGTACATGGTAATCAAATGGGACTTTTGACTGAGAGTGAGTGCTTTGTAAACTCCCCAAAAATGGACTGTTTAACGTGTCACGACCCTCATAAAAATGAAAGAGCAGATATGAATATTTTTAATTTAAAATGCTTGACTTGCCACGAATCAAATAAAGTTAATAGTGTACAAGAAAATCATATTCATAATAACCAACAGAATTGTGTTTCTTGTCATATGCCTTTAGTACCTTCTGAGGTAATGAAGTTAAAGTTAGAAAATGATGTTGAAGAAATTCCTGTTTATATAAGAACCCATTTAATAGGTATTTATAATTAGAGTATAGTAATAAAATATTCATGATAAAAAAAGAGAGGCTGAAATTAAATTTTCAACCTCTCTTCAACTAACAAATAATTAACAAACTTAAATTCTTAATAGTTAGGATCTTGTGTTAAGGTTGGTTGACCTTCAATTGCCGATCTATCTATTGCTTCTATCGGAATTGGAAAGAATTCGTTTTTCCCTGCTACGAAAGATTTACCTGATAAATATGTTCTTTGCTGAGATTCACTTGCGATATAGGCATTAAGTGTTTCTGCAGCGATACCCCAACGTTGTAAATCAAAGAATCTGTGACCTTCTAAGGCAAATTCTAAACGTGTTTCAAAACGCACTGCTTTTCTTGCTGTTACAGGATCTGTCCAAGCAGTATCATATGTAGCGATATCATAATTTGCTGCAGGTGTGCCGGCTTCAATAGTAAAATCGTTACGATCTGTTCCTTGAGTTGCTAATGGCACAAAACCTTCTGGGTTAGCTGCTCTCGTACGAATTTCGTTAACTAAAGTTCTGGCTCTTTCTAAATCACCTAATTCAACTTCTGCCTCGGCCAACCATAAATAAATCATATCCAATCTCATGATCCTGTAATTGTTAGCAGAAAGGTTTCCCCAGCCACCTTGACCAAAAGCTTCTGGTTCGGCCACGTGCTTCATAGAGAAGTATGGCCCGGCATAAGATAGGTCACGTACAAAATCGGTTTGGTAAATTTTAAACCCTTTGTATAGTATTCCTGGACGACCAACTGAATGATCTAATCTTGGGTCTAAAGTGCCCGTGTAGGTAGACAATGTAGTGGTTGGGTCTGTTTCGGATGAAACGTTAGCATCATTGAAGGTATCCAACATAGGTAGACCATTTTCAGTTTTATAAGCGTTGACCAAGTTCTGTGAAGCTTGATAAAACCCACAACAGCCCCATGGGTCGGTATACGGGTGTGCTAAACCAATACCTCTATTAGAAGCATCGCCAGATGCACTACTAATAGCATATTGTACTTCAAAAATAGATTCTGTATTGTTACGGGTTGCTACTTTGAAATTGTCCTCAAATTTATCCATCAATTGAAATGGTCCATTATCAATAATATCGTCAAATATTACTTTAGCTTCACCCATCTTAGCAAGATTAGCGCTACCATTGGTATCAAAGCCTTGATAAATCTTCGCTTTACCCAAAAACGCTTTGGCAGCCCAACTTGTTGGTCTTCCAACATCACCTTGTGTCGCAGGCAATACAGCTGCTGCTGCTGCTAAATCGGCTTCAATTAAAGGCCAAATTTCCCTATCGTTAGGTATTTTTGTGCTTTGTAAATCGTTAAGAGCAAAATTTTCATCACTTATATACGTTGGCATTCTCCACATTTTTCTAGCTTCCATATGGAAGAGACCTCTAAGGAATCTTGCCTCGGCAGTAATTTGTGCTCTTCTTTCATCACTAATATCCTCTACTTCTGCTAGGGTAGTCAAAACAATGTTTGTTGCTGCAACACCTTTGTATAGACCTCTCCATTTATCCCTAATATGGATATTGAACGATTGAAAATCGTACGCTTCAATAAATGATTGCTCTGGTTGATCACCTGCGTCGGTTCCCTTTAAGGCATCATCAGAAGCGATATTGAAAACCCAGCTATGAATATCATTATGCCAGGTTTGACCTTCAAGACCACCTCCCGGTACCATTGTATAAGCTCCAATAAGAAGTCCCTCAACCCCATCAGCGGTTGCAACATCCCCTTCACTGAAACTGCCTTGAGGTTCACGTGTCAAAAATTCATCACTACACCCGGTTATAAATACCAGTGCGGTGAGACATGCTGTGAAAATTAATTTTCTCTTTTTCATGATATGTATTGTTTGCATTTGAATTAGTTTAATGTAATATTAAGACCCATTAAGAAGGTTCTTGAAACTGGTAAGAACCCACCGTCATAACCAAGGTTTGTATTGTTCCCTGTTTGAACTTCAGGATTTAAACCTGAGTATTTAGTAAACGTAGCCAAGTTTTGACCTTGAATGTATATCGATGCTCTAGAAATACCGCCAATATTAGAGAGTACCTCATCAGTAAAGCTATATGTTAATTGTACATTCTTGATTCTGAAGAAACTGCCATCTTCAATAAAATAAGAGGATGGTCTACTACTAATTTGATCATTTGCATCCATAATTGGAACTGTAGCGTTAGGATTGGCAGCAACCCATTGGCTTACAGGAGCAGTTGGATTTGATGGTTGCCAAGCATTATATAATGCACGTTTTGATCGGTTTCCTTGAAAGGTGTTGAAATCTGCAAAATATCGTACATAATTATAGATGTCATTACCTTGAGACCCATTTCCAAAAATATTAAGTGCTATATTTTTATAGGAAAAATCAAGATTAATACCATAGGTGAAATCTGGATGAGGATTACCAATTACAGTACGGTCATCATCATTTATTACACCGTCATTATTAATATCTGCTACTTTTAATTTACCAGGAGCATTGTAATCGCCATATTCTGGCCATGCATCTGCTTCAGCTTGCGACTGAAAAATACCTACGGTTTTGAATCCATAAAATGAAGATAATGGAGAACCTGCCTGAGTAACTGTTAAGGCTGGTACTCTTCTTGAGCTTCCAAAAAATCTAGTGTCTGCACTTTCACTTAATTGATCAACGTTGTTGGTATACTGCGAAAGGTTCGTATTAATGCTATATCCAAAATCACCTTTTTTATCACTGTAGCCCAAACTAATATCAATACCTTTATTGGTTACTCCACCTACATTAAATCGTGGCTCATCTGCTTGACCTGCAGTATAGGTAACAGGAACTTGAAATAACATATCTGTAGTAACACGATCCCACACATCTAAATTGAAATTAACTTTGTTGTCGAACATTACTAAATCTAAACCAATGTTATTAGAAGTGGTAGTTTCCCATTTTGCATTTGGGTTACCAAAAGCCCTTGTTGAAAATCCTATTGTAGGTGACCCTGTATTACCGTCAATAGGATAGCCTCCTGTGCCAATATCTGAACGAAATGTGGTAAAGGCGTTGTAGTCTCCAATTTGTTGGTTACCAGTTTTTCCCCAACCATATCTTAGTTTCATATCATTTATCCAGCTTACATCTTTTAAGAAATTCTCATCAGACATTCTCCAGCCTAAACTAAATGCAGGGAATAATGCACTACGCGCTGCCGATTGAAATCTAGAAGAGGAATCATTACGCAATGTCACCCCAGCAAGGTATTTGCCTGCATAGTCATAATTTAATTTTCCAAATTGCGACCAAAGTGAATAATCTTGCTCTACAAAACCGTAGTTAGATGCTGTAGTTGCATTACCTAAGTCTAAATAACTAAGAATGTTGGAAGTTTCGAAAGCAAAACGCTGACGCCCGGCTCCAAAACGCTCTTCAAATTGTTGAATAGATTCAATACCAACATAGGCAGAAAAGTTGTGAACCTCATTGAAAGTCTTCGAATAGTTTATAGTATTTGTCCAAGTCCATTGATACTCATATTCTTCTCTTGCATTTGAACTATTGATAAAGTTACCCTCCACATATTCTGGTTGAGGTCGCCCTAAATCTCTCTGTCTCCTTCCTCGTACATCAACACCGAAACTGGACCTAACACTTAATTCAGGTGTGATTTCATAATTGGCGAAAACATTACCTAATAATCTTAATCTAAAAACTCTATCATCTTCATTTCTCTTTAAAGAGGCATAAGGATTAAAGTTATTTCCCAAGTTGGCACCTCTACTACCTGCAAAGTTACCAGCTATATCATAAATAGGTAATAATGGATGGTGCTTATACCCTGCAGAAACAGCATTTTGCTCTTCATCATTATTAAATTCCCCTTTTTGATTGTCAAAAGATGCGGTAAAATTCTCTCCTATAGTAAGCTTGTCATTTAAGCCTTTGAATTCGGTATTTGCACGTAAGGATATTCTATCATAACTGGTGAATTTGGTGATATAGTCAGCTGAAAAATATCCTAAAGAAAAAGAATATCTTGCTTTTTCAGTCGCACCGGATGCATTTATGTTATGACTTTGAATTGGAGCCGATTGTGTAACCGCTTTCCACCAATTAGTGTCTGCAGAACGTGTAATGGCATAAATATTTCCTTCTTCTAAAGCATAAAGATCTGCGCTAGTACCCGCATCGCCCTCATTTGCACCACTAGGAAAAACATAATCTGGTATAGTTACTTCTCCATTTGGGCCAAAGGTATACTGACCGTGACCTGGGGTTTTACCGGCATATAAATCGGCCAAATATAAATATTGACCTAATTCACGCGCATTCAAAGCTTCAACATCATTAGCTGCAGTCTGCGTGCCATAATAGGTGTCATAGGTGATTTTCGGAGCACCCATTTTACCTTTTTTAGTGGTAATGATAATAACACCGTTACCAGCTCTAGACCCATAAATAGATGCAGCAGAAGCATCTTTAAGAATCTGCATAGACTCAATATCATTTGGGTTTAAGTTGGCTTGCGCTTGTGTTGGTACACCGTCAATAATATAAAGTGGGTCGTTATTGCCCACAGTACCAAAACCACGAATACGAACTGTAGCTTCACCACCTGGTCTTGCATCGTTAATGATACTTACACCAGCAGCTCTACCTTGTAATTGCTGTGCGAACGTTGTAGCGGGTGTTGCCAAAAGCTCATCTACATCAACAACGGAAACTGCACCGGTTAAATCTTTTTTGGCCTGGGTACCATATCCTGTAACTACCACCTCGTCTAATCTGCTGGCATCCTCTATTAAGATTATGTTGATGTTATTGTTTCCATCAACCGCTACCTCTTGGGTTTTGTAACCAATGTAGCTAATAACCAAAGTAGCATCACCTGGAGCTTCAATAGTATAATTTCCGTCAAAATCAGTTTGTGTTCCATTGGTCGTTCCTTTTACCAAAACACTTGCGCCAGGTAATGGCCCAGTTTCATCTGAAATTGTTCCTGTAATTGTAGATTGTACGAAATTTAGATTAGCATTATCCACAATGTCTAATTTTTCATTTGCGACCATGTTTTGGGTGCAAATACAAGCTAAAATCAATAAAAATCCATTGATGAGGATAGAAGACCGCCCTTTGGATTTTACAGATTTGAAATCTAGTTTTTGATTCATAATAAGTTGTTGTTTAGTTAATTGTTCATTATTATATATTCAGAATAGTGTTAACGAATATATAATATTATTATAATATTAGTTAAAATTATAATGATATACTAGGATATTTATTAAATATTTTGTAAAAGCTATTAGTCGTCAAATTGATGCTACTTGTCGTCTAATCGTCGTTGTCTATCGTTAAAAAAATATGATAAATTGTAAGAGTCTTCCCTAGGGATTTGTGATTAATGTAAGAAAATGAATTTATCACCGAAACTTTTAAATAGGATGATAGGTTAAAATCAGTTGTTTCTTGAATTTAAGGTGATTATAAACGATATTAATGTTATTCACTTAACCGATTCTTAGATTTTAATAGATTTATCGCTTAAGTGTAGAATGAAAAGTACTTTAATGAAAAATAAAGTCTCTTAAAATCATACTACTTATCTCTTTTGGAAGACTCTAATAGAATCCCTGTTTTGCGAAGCAATAAAGTACGGATAATCACTTTTTGCACTGTTAACAGTTATAATACTTTTAGCATCCCCAGGAACTAAAATTCCACTTTCTGAAGTGGGTATGAATTCATACTTTCCTTTACCGTTATTTTTCAATAATCCACCATTAAAAGCATCATATCTACCAATAAAAACTTCATTTCCATAGTTGTTGCCAACTAATAAAATATCTTCTTTTTGATCATTATTATAATCTAATTTTACCATTCCATTAATTGGGGAAACTTGAGTCTCTGTAGGTAGGGGAATATACTTAAAAGAACCATTACCTAGATTTTCCATTATTATGCTTTTGTCATAATTACCAATTAATCTAGTAGAACCTTTTAGCTCATCTTCATTAAATAGATTTGCGATTGTTGCTTTTGAATAAGATTTAAAGGTGTTGTATTTGGCTCTAAAAATGGGGCTTTGACCATTTAGGTCTCCCCAGAAATTCACAGGAAAAGATTTATATTCTGGGTTTAAAAAGCTATCCTTGAAATAAGCAAACATCACTGGGTCTATAGTTCCATTATTATCAAAATCTTTTGCAATAATAGTTACTGGTCTTTCATCAGAGGGTTGATATAGATTGTTAGAACCTACATTACCTACTATAAAATCAATATCACCATCATTATCTATATCTGTTTTAACAATACTTTCCCACCATCCTAATAAATTCTCAACTCCTGTCAGGTTAACCTTTTTATAACTGCCACGGTGGTTTTTAAAAATGGTTGTAGCCATTAATTCTCCAGTGACTACTAAGTCTTCATAACCATCTAAATCAATATCTGCCCATATTGCGTCGGTTATCATGCCTATGTTCCTTAGTTCTGGTGCAATTGAATCTGTAACGTCTTTTAAAACGCCATTTTTATTTCTTAATAAGAAACTTTTTTCTGATTTTGGGTATTGTGAAAAAGGTGTTCTGCCACCAATAAATAGGTCAGCAAAACCATCTTTGTCAAAGTCTGTAGTTTTTACGATGGATCCACTTGCGTTAATAACGGGCATTCTATCTATAGAGATTGTGAAATTACCATGGCCATCATTTAATAGTAACCTGTCAGTATACTCAATATTATCAATATTGAATTCATTGCTTCCAGAAACTAAGAACATGTCTAGATCACCATCATTCTCCAAGTCGAACAAAGCAATGCTTTCTTCTTCATATTTCATATTTTCTTCATCGGTGAATAAAGGTTTTTGACTAAAAATCCCTTCGGTGTTCTGTAGGAATAATTGAGGTGAAAAACTAGCTGAACTACCAATTATAAAATCTTCAATACCATCTCCATTGATATCGCCCGCTGCCATGCACGGACCATTTTGAGTGAATTTATGTGGAATTATGCGTTGTAAATTATAGTCGACAATGTCTTTTTCTTTATGAATAAATTCAATACCTATATCTTTTGAAACTTCTTTGAAAATGGTACTTTTTTTATTCTGTGCTAATGGAAAATTTAATTCACTAAAAGAAATGGTTGAGGCATCAAAATAATTTAAAGACACTTTTTGATTAGCGTCTAGATTTGATATTTTTTGATATTTTCCATCAGGCCAGAGAATTTCTAGAGAACTAATCTGTTTTTTATCTCCTAATCCAAAATGTATAATATCTTGAACTGTAGACATATAGCCTCTATAAGTATGGTGTTCTTGAAATTGAAAAGTATTATCTGAAAATCTAATTACAACTTTAGCGCCAGCTACCAGTGATTTCGTAGGAGGCCCAATCAAGTCAATGTTTAAATAGTTATGATTATCTTCCTTTTGCTCATCAATAGTATTTCGAAATAGGAGGGCTTGATCATTAATATTATTCACGATGTAATCTAAATCACCATCATTATCTAAATCTGCGAATGCAGAACCATTAGAGAAAGATGGTATACCAATACCCCAAGCCGTACTAATATCCGTAAAGGTGTTATTCCTATTGTTTTTAAAGGCGTAATTAGGAATTTTAATCTTTGGAATTGAATCTAAAATCTGAGCAGGGGTCAAGTATCTACTAACATTAAATTTAAAATCACCAAAGTCTAGATCTGTGATGTCTCGAGGAAAACCATTTGTTACGAGGATATCTTTATAACCATCATTATCCATATCAGCAAATAGGGGAGACCAGCTCCAATCAGTTTTAGCGACCCCGGCCATTAGTCCAATCTCACTGTAGGGTACGCCATTTGCATTTCCTTTTTGAAGCATGTTTCTAGTGTGTTGGTACTCATAATCATATCTCTCGTTAAGGATGTATTCTGTATACTTATGGCCTGACAAAGTGGTTTTTAACCGTTGGTTGGTTTCACCTAACATGTCTAATGTCATTATATCTAAATAGCCATCGTTATTGAAGTCGGAAATATCATTTCCCATTGAGAACTTACTTTGATGTTTAATGTTCTCTTTTATTTTGTTTTTGAATGTACCGTCTTGGTTATTGATATATAGAATATCATTGGTTAAATAGTCATTACTTATATAAATGTCAGGCCAGCCATCATAGTTTAAATCGGAAATTGCAAGACCTAAGCCGTAGCCCTCTATAGTAATACCTGCTTCAATTGTTACGTCTTTAAATGTTCCATCACCATTATTTTTATATAATCGATCATTACTAAGCGACGATCCGTCTGTTATTTTAGTTCTATAGTTGGCGGGTAGGATATGTATATCAACATTATTTAAAACATATAAATCTAGAAGCCCATCTTTATCATAATCAAAAAAGGTCGCCCCCATGCTATTACCTGGTTCCTCTACCCCAAATTCTTTGGCCTTGTTTTTAAATTCAGGAATTTGGTTTTCATTCAATCCTTGATTTATAAAGAGAATATTTTTTTTGTGCTCTTCTTCTGTTAGCATTGCAGAACAAACGTATATATCTAAATACCCGTCGTTATTAATATCTGCCAAGGCAACTCCTGTATTCCAATTATTTAGAGCTTCTATGCCAGACTCTTTAGAGACATCTTTAAATTTAAAGTCTCCTTGATTTAGGTATAACTTATTGGGAACTTGATTTCCGCTAAAAAAAATATCAGGCTTACCATCGTTATTGAAATCACCTACAGCAACTCCACCACCATTAAAAATATACTCACTTGTTAGTATATTAAAACTGTCGGTTTCTATGATTTTATTGTTGAATTCAATTCCAGACTCAGCTGAGGGTATTACTTGGAAGAGTGTAGGGTTGTTTTCATTGCAGGAAATAAAACTAATACTTAAGAATATAATCGATACAGCAGAAAAGACCCGCATTTTTTTTATAATTTGGTTATTCGTCTAATTGACCTTTAAAGTAGTATAAATTAGAATACTAACGATTTGTTTTTACTACTATTAACAAATAAGAGATTTTCTTGAACTACCTATTGACCTAATTTTGGTTGTTCATATGATGATTATTTCCCTTTTTCTTAATGTTAGTTAACTATCTACATATCTAAAAAGTCATATTTCTAGTGTTTTGACCAGTTTTATTGTAGAATTTGATTTCTAAAATTTTATCGGTTATTAAAATGTTTTGTGTCGATTGCGAATTAAAACTATCACCCCAATATACTTCTTGAATTCTTTTTGAGCCATTCCTAAAATTTATGACAGCCTTAACTTCGTTGAGGTTAAATTTCACGAGTTTACCAGCTCTTTTTTTAATGTACTCATGGGTCTTCAATGAATCATTGTTTTGAGATGCTATTATTAATTCATTTCCGTTTTTTAAATTAACATTTACCAAGGCTTTGGCATCACCCGGTACATAAAAATGAGTTTCATCTAATGAAAGTGCGGTCATTTTTAAATCGCCTTCATTTTTTAGCACCAGACCAACTAATGCATCCGCCATGCCTTGTTGTACCTCCATGCCAAAATCATTGCCTACTACTAAAACATCTAGTAAATCATCATCATTAATATCTTTTAATAGTATACCATAAATAGGGGCATATTGTATTTCCATAGGCAGCGGATGGATTTTAAATTTACCATTACCCAAGTTTTCAATTAAAGAAGTTTCCATATAGTTGAAGCTGAGTTTCGTCGCATCATCTAATAGGCCATCATTAAACATTTCTGGTAGGGTAGAGGCACCAAATTCTCCAAAAGAATTATATTTTTTTCTTATACCCACATATTGTGTAGTAACATCTTGCCAAGGATGATAGAGATATTCTTTTTTAATGCCAATACTATCTCTTAGATAAAAGGATAGTAATGGGTCAATTGTACCATTATTATCTAAATCTTTGGCATATAACCGTATAGGTTGGTCCTCTGTTCCTTGAAAGTTTATATTTCGACCAAAATTACCTGCTATATAATCTGTATCGCCATCGTTATCTAAATCACCTGCAGATAGGCTATTCCACCAACCAAATTTATTTTGAACACCAGAGTTATCTGTAATTTCAACTAATTTACCTTCTCTGTTTTCAAAAAATCGAAGCGGCATCCATTCACCAGCTAAAATTAAATCTGGCCAAAAATCATTATTGAAATCGGTCCATAATGCATCGCTGATTAATCCAGGATATTCAAGATCAGGATTTATTTTAGTGGTTACATCAACAAATTTGATTTGATTTCCCACAGATTGATTTTCAAAAATATATGACCTATCGGAAGAAGGATAGGAAAATGGCAATACCCTACTACCTACGAACAGGTCTAAATCACCATCTTTATCAAAATCAGCAGCTTTAACACTGGTCGAATTTGTGTTTACATCAGGTATGGCGTTGGAGGATTCGGTGAAATTACCTTTACCATCATTAAGTAGGAGCTTATCTTTATAAAGTATATTACCTGACGGATATTGTGCGCTTCCTCTGGCTAAATATAAGTCAAGGTCTCCGTCTCCGTCTACATCAAATAATAAAGAGCTAGAATCATCTTCAAGCTTTTCCTCACTTTTATAGGAGACTGTGGCTTTAATAAAGGTACTTTCTGGTGTTTGTAAAAACCAAGCCTCATCTTCTCCTCTGCTAGCGCCTATAAAAATATCTTCTAAATTATCACCATTAATATCTCCCACAGAAATTGAAGGACCAAATTGAGAAAATTTGTGTGGTATAGTTCTTTGAAAATTAAAATCTATAAAGTCATTATCCTTGCTTAAAAAGTTTAGGCCTATACTTTTTGATGCTTTACTAAATAAAGGAGTATTATTTCGGTTTGTGATTAAATTTGAAGGACGATAATTGTATTTGTTAAGCTTATTGACTGTAGGGCTAGTTACAATTTGTGTTTTTCCATTAGGCCAAATGATTTTTAAACTGTCTACCTGTTTTATTTTTCCAAGTCCAACATGCAAGGTTTTCTCTGGTTGTGATAAATACCCTCTGCCTGAAAGTAATGATTGGCGTTGTTGCTTGTTTTTGTAATAAGTTATTACCGTACTACCGATTGCCTCGGGGTTTTGTTTGTCTCCTGTAAGTTTTATTCTTAGAAAATTATCTTCTGGGGTTAATTCATTAGAATGGTTTTCCATTAATAAAACAGGGTCATTAATATTATTTATAACCAAATCTAGGTCTCCATCATTATCCAAATCTCCATAAGCGGCACCGTTCGAAAAAGTGCCAAAATTCAAACCCCAACCTTTTGTTTCATCGGCAAAACCTTTTCCTTCCAAATTTTTAAATATAAAGTTTGGAATCTTAATTTCAGGTATAGCTTCGATTAATGTTTGTTTACTTACTAATCTACTAGCGGTAATTCGAAAATCGCCAAAATCACGGTCTGTAACATCTTTAGGAAAACCGTTTGTTATCAACAGATCTTTCCACCCGTCATTATTATAGTCTGCAAAGAGTGGAGCCCAGCTCCAATCGGTTTCTTGAATACCAGAGGACATTCCTATTTCACCGAAAATCGGTAATTGGTTCTCAGGATTGATACCTAAATTTTGTTGTAAAGTATTTCTAGTGTATTGATATTCATATAAGTATTTTCTGGTAAAAATTTCTTTTTGGTAACTGCTTGGGCCTTGAAATAATTTTTTTCTTTTATTATAGTACGGTTGCATTTCTGTGGTGAATATATCCATACGCCCGTCATTATTGACATCGGTTATGTCACTACCCATAGAAGATAGGCTGAAATGTTTAAATATTTCACCAGCTTTATTGGTGAAAGAACCATCTTGATTGTTGATATAGATTAAATCGTTACTTAGAAAGTCATTGGCAACATAAATATCGGGCCACCCATCTTCATTAAAATCATTAATCAACGTACTGTGACTATACCCATGGTACCGAATACCAGCTTTTTCTGAAACGTCTATAAACTTTCTTTGGTCTAAACTGTCGATATAAACATTCTCATATAAAATATCTTTACTTTTAGAAGTGCCATCATCGGTTAATGGGCTAAATTGATTCGGATTTATTCCTTCTATACGGTTAACACCGATAAATACATCTAAATCACCATCGTTGTCGAAATCAAAAAACTGCGCATGAGAAGAGTAAGTCTGGTCATCTAAACCATATTTTGCAGCTTCTTCTTTGAAATAAGGTAAGTTGCTTTTGCTATTTCCTTGATTAATATATAATAGGTTTTTTCTTTGAATACTATCTTTTCTAAATGTATTACAGATATAAATGTCTTGTAAACCATCTAAATTAATGTCAAGAACAGTAACTCCTGAAGACCATTGCAAACTATCAGTTTTGCCAATTTGTGCTTCTTTGCTAATATCCCTGAATTTTAATTTCCCTTCATTTAGATATAATTTATTATCAACTTGGTTGCCAGCAAGGAAAATATCTTCAAGGCCATCACCATTAATATCTGCAATAGCAACTCCTGCACCATTATACACAAATTCATTGTCTAATATGTTGATTGAATCATTTTCAGACAATTGATTGTTAAAATTAAGTCCTGATAAGTTAGAGTCAACTTTTGTGAATAGCGTTTTAGGTTCATTTTCACTACAACCTATAAGGATAAATAGAGATAAAAAAGTAACAATTTGAAATTTTGAATTCTTCATTTTTCTTTTGAAATATACTATTACAAATATGCAAGAACCTAAAGGAAGTAACAAAAAAAAAGGCTACCAATTATGGTAGCCTTTTAATAAAAATTTAAAAGCTATAATTTATTAATAACCTGGGTTCTGTGATAAAATTTCAGCACCGGTTATATCTATCTGAGCTTGAGGAATTGGGTAGTACTCATTTTTACCACTTGTAAAGCTTGCACCACCAAATTTAGTAACCAACAACGTTGATTCGTAAGCTAAATATGCATTAAGCTCTTCAGAAGCAATACCCCATCTAACTAAATCAAAGAAACGGTGTCCTTCACCAGATAATTCAAGTTTTCTTTCGAAGCGTACCGCATCTCTTGCAAAGTCTGCATTAGGGAATGAAGTATATTCAGAAATAACATAATTTGCGGCATTTGCATCAGAATCATATTCTTTTACCCAATATTCAGAGTTTGCAGCTCTTCTTCTTACTTGGTTAACATAATCTAAAGCAGTAGCCAAAGAACCGCTTGGTGCTTCTATTTCAGCTTCTGCAGCCATTAATAAAACATCAGCAAAACGAATTATAGTATAGTTCATTGTTGCATACCCACGTGTCCAAGAACTACCATCAGTAAAGCTGTTTTCTTGACTTCTGTAATAGATATATTTCTTTGGAGAATACGGACCAGCATAAGGTTGGCTACGGATCCATGCTTTACCCGGGTGTTCAATCCAATCTAAATAAGGAATACCTCTTCTACCAATAGCATGGTCAATTCTTGGGTCTAATGGGTCAGTATCTTCAACAAACGGCTCGTCTGCTTCCAAACCAAAATCATTTTTAACCGCATTTGCAGGGCTATTATATGATTTGTCTAATAATGGTAGTCCATCAGCACCAGTTCTAAATGAATTAGCCATTTCGAAACTAGGTTGAAAGAAACCACAACAGTTACCAGGACCGTCAGGACCAGTGTTATATGGGTAATTTAAATCATCGAACCAATTTGCATTATTTACACTACCAGTATTATTGGAAGATTCTACATCAAAAACAGCTTCTGCATGGTTATCATTTTCTGCATTATAGATTTGAGAATAATCATCTAAAAGTGCGTATTTAATTCCATTAGAAGTTACACCATTTGCAATAACATCATCAAACCAAGTCTTGGCTTCACCAAATTTTTGTTGGTATAATTTAGCTTTTCCCATTAGAGCTGCTGCTGCCCATTTGTTTACACGACCTGCACCATTTACTCCTGGTAAGTTGTCATAAGCAAATTGCAAATCAGCTTCAATAATAGCCCAAGCATCACCGTTGTTAGGCAATGTTGCTAAATCTTCTGGTGCTACAGTTTCATCAAATACAACAATGTTGTTAAAATGCTTTTTAAGATCAAAGTAAAAATGACCTCTTAACATTCTAGCTTCACCTGAAAGTCTTGCAGCGTCTGCTGCCGATAATTCAGTTGAACTAGCTATAGCAGATAACACTTTGTTAGCTCTACTAATCCCTTCATATCTACCTCTCCATAGATTGTTGAAATCATTGTTGGGGTCTACAGGGCTAGCTTCAAATCGTTGAATAGGATTTAGTGAACTGTAATCTCCTGCATCCGTTCCTTTGTTAGCTTCTCCACCAACAACTGATCCAGTAGCCCAATGGTTAGGTCCTTCAAAACGGTTTCCGAAGACTCCATTAAGTGCAGAGTACGTACCGATTAACAAACCGTCTATACCAGCTTTAGTACTTACTTGGGCATCTGCAAGTGAGTCCGTAGGGGCTACTTGCAAAAATTCATCACTACAAGACATCGATGCGAGAAGCAACGCGCCTAATAATAACGATGGTTTTTTAAATTTAAATGTTTTCATAGTTTACTTTTTCTTAAAGTTACTAATTTTTATAATATTATTTATTAAATACCTATTTCTAAAGTGATTGCATAACTAGGTGTAACTGGGAAGTTACCAACATCGATACCGAAATTAGTATCAGGACCAGCTACTTGAGGATCAAGTCCACTATAGTCTGTAAGTGTCCAAATATTGTTAGCTGATAAACCTACTTTGAATTTGCGAAGGCCCATGCTCTCAACCAAGTTTGTGTCGAAAGAATAACCTATACGTAATTGTACTAATCTTAAGTAACTACCATCTTCTACATACCATGAGTTAGATGCACCACTTGTACTTAAATTAGAAGCACTTTCCCAAATTGGTGATCCAGCATTATTACCTAATTCAGGAGTCCAAGAATTAAAAGCTGAAGCTCCTTTTGCCGACCCTTCAAATGTACCGAAGAAATCAGTAAACCATTTAGATTGGTTGAAGATTTCGTTACCAACAGAACCATACCAGTAGGTTTGAAATTCTAAGTTTTTATAACGTAAAACTAAATCTAAACCACCAGTGAAATCTGGTACAGCACTACCTATTACCGTTCTATCATCTGGGGTAATGGCTCCATCACCATTAACGTCCTCATATCTGAAACGACCTAGTCCCTTGCCATCTTGAGCAGGTGAGTTAGCAACTTCGTCAGCGCTATTGAAGTATCCTATAACATTATAACCGAAGAAAGTAGAAATAGATTCCCCAACAGAGTTACGGATTGGAGCAATACCTCTATATGCGATGTTGTCTCCAAAGGCATCAATACCTGGTGCCAATGCTGTAATTTCATTTTTAAGGAAAGAATTTGTACTTGTTACTTCAAAAGAAAGATTTTCGGTAAAATTCCCTCTTCCTATTATTTGAAAATCAACCCCTTGGTTGCTCATTCCACCTATATTTACAGATGGTGCTGCAGCGTAATTTCCAGATACACCAGGTAGTGGTACTTGGTATAAAAGATCTCTAGTATCCTTTTTCCACCAATCAAGAATAAACTCTAATTTATTATTGAACATGGAAAGGTCAAAACCAATGTTTGTTGTTTCAGAAGTTTCCCACTGTGCATTTGGATTACCAATTCTACTAGCTGCAAACCCTTCATTGGCACCGCTATTTTGTCCATCTATTGGATAAAAAGAATTTCCACGATCAGAAGCAAATAACGAATATTGGTTATTAGGCGATACGTTAGAATCACTACCCATTTCACCCCATCCACCTCTAATCTTCAAATCTGAGATAATTTCTTGGTTTTGCATGAATGGCTCATCTATCACTCTCCATGCAGCTGAAATAGCAGGGAAAGTACCATATCTCTTGTTTTCACCAAAACGAGAAGATCCGTCACGACGAAGTACACCAGTTATATAATACTTCTCATTAAAATTATAATCTAATTTACCGAAAGTAGAGAAATAGGTAGATC
This sequence comes from uncultured Maribacter sp., assembly GCF_963974015.1. GTDB lineage: Bacteria > Bacteroidota > Bacteroidia > Flavobacteriales > Flavobacteriaceae > Maribacter. The sequence goes on from NZ_CAXBBZ010000022.1 coordinate 29,882, forward strand.
CTTTGAATTGGTTACTGTTAACATTTGGACTTTGTACCACTGTTAAACTTTGGAAATCTAAATCTGTAGAAAATGGATTAATACCATTACCAGAAATATTTCTACCTCTACCAGTGTTCAATGCTTCTATACCACCAAAGGCCGTAATTTTGTGTTGGCCGAATAATTTTTCATAACTAAAGGTATTGGTAAATGTCCAAGAAAAAGCATAACCGCTTCCTTCACTGAATGAGTTACTTGCCTCAGGCTCTGAATCACCTAAATATTTGTAGTTATAATCTACATAATGATAATTTCCATAACTACCTCCAAGGCTAGAACGTAAAGTCAACCCTTCAAATGGTTTTACCAAAGCATACATATTACCGAAACCACCAATGTTATAAGATTTGTCATCCCCAGTGTTCAGTTTTAATCTTCTAACCGGGTTTCTTGGGTTGTTGAACCCAGCAGCTTTAGTACTTGCATAACTTCCAAAATCATCCCTTACAGGAATAATTGTAGGCATTCTAAAGGCAGATAAAACTTCAGATTCATCATCTGCAGCCTCTACACCACCATTACCACCTGCGATACCAACTGCGGATCTATACGTTACTTGAAAGTTTTCTCCAAAACTTAACCAAGGCGTAACATCAAATTCAGAGTTGAAACGCGCAGCATATCTTGAAAATTCTTGCCCAAGTACAATACCATCTTGATTTTGTGCAGAAATACCCATGTAAAAACGACCATTTTCATTACCTCCATCAAATCCTAAGGATACCCTGCTCTGTGGAGCAATTCTAGTGATTTCCTTGTACCAATTAGTTCCTTGTAAATTTGGTCTAATCAAAAATGTATTATCAGGATCAGCCTCATAAGCAGCTCTTACAGCAGCTAAATCAACATCACCAGCACTTACTCCATTTTGGCCATTTGCATGCAAATAGTCAGGTATGCTAGGCGTTGCATTGGTTCCGTATTGAGGGTGGGTGTATTGAACGGCAGTACCATTGGCAGCTGCATTATTCTCATAGCCAATATGTGTATATCTTGCCATGTCTAATGGGTTCAGTTGATTCGGCGAACCAGCAACATTTGGGTCTACAACACCACTATTCACGTTCAAGGTCATTGACGTTTTTCTTTTCGACCTAGATCCTTGTTTAGTTGTATAAACAATTACTCCGTTCGCAGCTCTTGCTCCATATATGGAAGCAGCAGCAGCATCTTTAAGAACCGTTGCCGTCTGAACATCGTCCGGGTTTATAAAATCAACATTTCTTGTTGGAACCCCATCTACAACATATAAAGGAGCATTGTTTCCAAAAGAGTTGAAACCACGTACCCTAATTTGACTAGTAGTTCCTGGTTGCCCGTTTGTTAGAACGGTTACACCAGCTACCCTACCCTGTAATTGTTGTTCAATGTTACCAGAAGGTACAGCGGCTAAGTCCTCTGCAGCTACTATAGAAACTGCAGCTGTAGTTTCACGTTTAGTCTGTACTTGATAACCTGTTACTACAACCTCGTCTAAAGCGGCAGCATCTTCTACCAAAGAAGTATTAACTACCGATTGACCATTTACAGCAACTTCTTTTCTTTGAAATCCTAAATAACTAAATACCAATGTAGCACCCGGCTCTACATTTAATGTATAGTTACCATCAAAATCTGTTTGAGTACCATTAGTAGTACCCTTTTCTACTACGTTTGTTCCCGGTAGTGGTGTTCCTAAATCATCTGTTACAGTACCTGTAACCGTTGATTGTACAGTTTTAACCTTTGCTTCAGTTGAAGTGTCAGTCATTTTATTTGCTTGGGCCAGTTGGGCTCCTAAGCAAACAAGCATCGATAAAATCCCTGATTTAAAAAAGGAAGACCTTTTTTTGGATTTGATCGACTTGTAATCACGTTTTTGACTCATAATCGTTGTTGTTTGTTAGTTTAAATTAATTAATGTGTTTTTTGACTTTTAAAATTATTTAACGCAGCTGTCAAATGTTAAAAAAATCAAAATCCGGTATAATAATAGCAATTTTAACGCATATAGTGATAATTCAAATACGATATTTTACGAGATCTTTAATTCTATTTGTTGGAATTGTGTTTAAAATATTCTCTTTGAACAGCCGTAATCATTGATGTATCAATAATTTAGACCCGTTTTAATTCACATATTCCAATGTTAATAATTTTAACATCTTAAGTTTAAATTGTAGTAAAATGACACGATAAAATGCCTTTCTATATCGTTGTAGTGGTAACCTAGATCGAGAATTTAATAATAATTTAAGAACTAATTATGATAAAAAATCGGTAAATATCTTGCCAAGTTATTCGAAGATTTGAGTGCAATTGATTACAATAAGTTTTTGGTCTTTATTTGTAGTAAAAAATAAATAAGTATGGCCACCATCTTTTAGATTAAGTTTTTTTCTGATTTTTTCGACTGAATCTGGAAAATTTCTTGTTGTAATATTAGCCTTATAAATATCTATGTTTTTTAAAGATTTTTTAGTGTAGTCAAGAATATTTAAAATTTTAAATACACGGCCTGGAAATGAAATTAATTTGTCTGAAGTATATAGGTGCGAGTTAGAATTTATTTTGTTTAAATCATAATACCTACCTACATATTCAAATGAGCCAGATTTTAAAACAGCAGCATTTGGCTCATACAAATATGCCAATGGTATAGAATATGTAGATATTGCAGACCGTTCTTGATTCAAATAAAAATCAAAAGTCTGTTTAATTTCATTCTTAAAATTTATTGTTTTTATTAACGGCTCTTTGCTGTGATTTTTTTCTAAAAGCCATAGTACTTCTTTTACATCGTTACCTATAGCTACAATATTTATTTCTTTTACGTTTCTCAAATGTTTTAATCCGTTGTTTAAATCAAGCAATGGACCTGTTTTTATTAAAATGTTATTTGACTTTGTAAATAAGAAATTTAAATGCTCGTTTACATCAGGTTCACAATCAGTTAAAAAATATACTTTATTATTATTCTTATCTCTTCTTGAGGGGTCTAGGTAAATCCAATCAAATAATTGTGGATTATTCTTTAAATAAGATATTCCATCCGTAGATATACACTCAATGTTCGTTGCTCCCAACTGAATGAAATTATGTTGTGCAATGGCAGATAATTTTTCACTTTTTTCAACATGAATTACTTTATTAATGTTTTTGCTAAAAGCAAAAGAATCAATTCCAAGGCCAGCAGTAATATCGATTAGGGTTTTACCTTGTACTAATGAAGATTTATAAAGCGCCGCTAATTCTGATGATGTTTGTGAAAGATTAAGTTTATTAGGGTAGATGATGTTTTTTGTTGCAAACCAAGTTGGCAGCTTGTGTTTCGCCTTTAACTTAGATTCTATTTGCTCTACAAGCTCTTTAGATGTTATTTCGGCAAAAGGTGATTTCTTTAAAAGTATCTTATGAATATCTGAAGTTAGATTTTCATTGATAAATTGTTGTACTTCATGAGATAATATTTTAAGATTCACTTAAGTTTTATAGATTTTGGGTCAATGATTTAACGATTTGGTTCTCTGATAAAAACTCTTTCAAAATCACCTTTATGGCAGTATAGCCTGGTACTGCGACAATCATACCTACTACACCGAAAAGTAAACCAGCTATAATGATGATCAAGAAAATCTCTAAAGGATGTGATTTTACACTATTTGAAAATATGAAAGGTTGTGAGAATAAATTATCGACCAATTGTCCGAGTAATAATCCTAAGAAAACATAGCCTGTTTTAGGAAGTATAATTTCACTAAAATCATATCCTAAGTTACTGGTCATGGTTAAAGTCAGCATCATTACACCACCAATTATTGGTCCAATATAGGGTATGATGTTAAATAACGCACAAAGAAATGCTATGACTACGGCATTTTCAATGCCAACTATTAGTAATACTATGGTGTAAATGACAAATAGAATAAATATTTGAAGCAGTAAGCCAACAAAGTATCGGGATAACAAATTATTAATTTTTTCTATTGAATTTGTTGTACCCTGTTTTTTAGTTTGAGGAATAAATATTAAAAGACCGTGTTCAAATAGCTTTCTGTCTTTAAGAAAGAAAAATGAAATGAAGAGAACTGAAAATAAGCCAATGCTAGCAGAACTTAAAACTGTTAAAAAGGAGTTTAAAATGTCAGGAATGAACCCTATGTCTAAACCTTTTAAAATATTTTTCTCTAGCGCAACATCGTCAATGACATCATCTACAATATGGGATGACAGGCCTAGGTAGTTAGTAATTTGATGGTATAGCGTGTTAAGGCTTTTTTGTAATTCTTCAATATCAAGAAGAGAAAGGTTTTTACTTTGCTCCGATAGAAGTGGAATGAATAAGGCAACTATGCCGGCTAAAACCCCAATCATAATTAGCATGGTGGCTACAACAGCTAGGATATTAGGGAATTTAAGTTTCAACCTTAAGAACTTAACTAACGGTCTTCCAATTAAGGCCACAACAGCAGCGATGGCCAAATATGCCAATACTGAAAGTATGGTATATAGAAAATAAAGCAATAGGACAACACCAACTATGAAGCCTATGGCTCTAAGAATTCCTTTTGAAATAGTTTTTGAGGTCATTATTTAACTTTTAAATACATAGGTGATAATGTTAGCTCCCATTTTTAGTGCTTTTTCCCTTATTTCTGCAGTATCGTTATGTACTGTGGGGTCTTCCCAGCCATCTCCTAAATCTGATTCTGAGGTAAATAGCAATACAATTCTGTTATTAATAGTAATCGCGAAAGCTTGCGGGCGTTGACCATCATGCTCATGTATTTTAGGTAACCCTTGCGCAAAACGGTAGCTATTTGAAAATATAGGATGTTCCGCTCCAAGTTCTTCTAAATTGGAATCTGGGAATAGTCTTTTTATTTCTCTAGTGATATAAGGTTTCATTCCATAATTATCATCAATATGCAGAAACCCACCAGCTAAAAGATAGTTTCTTAAATTCTCTATCTCTTCTTCGGAAAACAACACATTGCCATGGCCTGTCATATGTATAAATGGATACTGAAAAATAGAAGAACTGCCAACCTCTACAGTTTCAGGTTTACTGCTTAAAGTAGTGCCGATATTGTTATTGCAAAATTTAATTAAATTGGGTAATGCAGTTGGATTCGCATACCAATCACCACCGCCTTGATATTTTAAAATTGCAACTTCTTGTGCCTTTAATGAAAGGCTTGAAATTAAAATGCAAAAGAAGAGCAGGCGGATAAAATTTCTCATAATCAAATCTACGAAATTAGTAGATGAAAAATTATTGGAGTATTATTTTCAATTTGTTGTAAAGTCATCGATAGATATTTTAATTATCCATTATTGATGGAGGCAACAATGGTACAGGCAACAATGGCTGCAGTTTCTGTTCTCAATCTAGTTTTGCCCATGGTAACTGGTGCGTACCCTTTTGACATTGCATTTTTAATTTCAGATGTGGAGAAATCACCTTCAGGACCAATTAAAATGGTTATATCTTGGTCGGCAACAACTCTTCGCTTTAATTCATAACGTTCGCTGTCTTCGCAATGGGCAATAAACTGTAAACCGGTAATAGGTTTTACTAAAAAATCTGATAAACTTATTGGCTCATTTAATTTTGGTAAATAGGTTTGAAGTGATTGTTTCATGGCAGATTCTATAACCCTTTGCATTCGGTCTAACTTAAGAATTTTACGTTCAGAACGATCACAGATTATTGGGGTTATTTCATCAACACCTATTTCTGTGGCCTTTTCTAAAAACCATTCAAAACGATCATTCATTTTTGTAGGTGCTACCACCATATGAAGCCAATATAATTTAGGATGTGTTTTTTTTGAAGATATGAGTTCAACCTCACATTTCTTAATAGAATCATCTAT
>NZ_CAXBBZ010000023.1:0-25017 GCF_963974015.1 uncultured Maribacter sp.
TAAAAACAATAGGCTTGTGTTTACTTTTAAGTGTTATAGTGTGCAACTTTACATTTTAACATTGTTATCGACTAAAATATATCAATTGAGATACACATATAATGTAAATGTGATTCATATATTAAGAAGAGTTCACTTGTCTGTTTAAGCTCTAGATTGCTAATTAATTATTAAAGAAATAACTGAAAAAAGACGAATTGTAATATACAAATACATAAAAAGCTCTCAACTATTAAAGTTGAGAGCTTTTATATGATAAAAGTATTTAATTAAACTCTAGGCAAGTCCCCTTCCCCTTTTAAAGGAAGTGAAGATTCGCCCATTAAATATTTATCAACATGGTGTGCGGCTTGTCTTCCTTCAGAGATAGCCCAAACAATTAATGATTGACCTCTTCTTTGGTCTCCCGCAACAAATACACCTGATACATTTGTTTTATAATCATTATCCGATGCTTTAATATTTGTTCTAGAATCCATTTCTAAACCAAGTTGTTGTGCTATTGTTTCTTCCGAACCGGTAAAACCTAAAGCTAATAATGCTAAATCGCATTTCCATTCTTTCTCAGTCCCTTCTACTTCTTTTAATTGTGGACGCTGCCCTGGAGTTTTAATCCATTCTACTTCTGAGGTAATTAATCCTTTTAAATTTCCAGAAGCATCGCCAATAAATTTTTTGGTTGAAATACTAAAAAATCGTTCAGCTCCTTCTTTATGAGAAGAACTTGTTCGCAATCTCATGGGCCAAAATGGCCAAGGTTGACCTTCAGGTCTATCAACAGTACCCATAGGCATTATTTCGAAATTAGAAACTGATTTTGCTCCATGTCTAAAAGAAGTACCAATACAATCTGAACCAGTATCTCCGCCACCTATAACGATGACATCTTTATCGGTTGCTTTTATTTCTTCACCTAAATCCTTTATGCCATCAACACGTCTATTATTTTGACCTAAAAAATCCATGGCTTGAACCACGCCTTTTAAGTCTGAACCTTCAATGGGTAGATTTCTTCTTATAGTCGCCCCTCCTGTTAAAACAATAGCATCAAAGTCCTCTTTTAAAGCATTGGCTTTAATGTCTACTCCGATATGAACTCCGCAAGAAAAGATAATGCCTTCTTCTTTAAGTACATCTAATCGCCTATCGATTACACTTTTTTCCATTTTAAAATCAGGAATACCATAGCGCATTAATCCACCTGGTTTTTCATCACGTTCAAAAACGGTTACTAAATGTCCTGCTCTGTTTAATTGTTGAGCTGTGGCAAGGCCTGCAGGTCCTGAACCTATAACTGCAATTTTTTTACCGGTTCTAGATGTTGGTGGGTTTGCAGTTATCCATCCTTTAGAGAAAGCCGTTTCAACAATATTTTTTTCAATATTCTCAATAGTTACTGGATCTTCATTTATTCCTAATACACATGCTTCTTCACAAGGTGCTGGGCATAATCTACCTGTAAATTCTGGAAAATTATTCGTTGAGTGTAATATTTCACTTGCTTTTTCCCATTTACCACGGTAAACCGCATCATTAAAATCAGGGATTAAATTACCTAATGGACAACCACTATGGCAAAATGGAATTCCACAATCCATACAACGTGCGCCTTGGTCTTTCAGCTCTTTCTCAGGCATCGGTACGGTAAATTCTTTATAATTTTTTAAGCGCTCTTCAACCGGTTTATAATTTTCAATTTTTCTATCGAATTCCAAAAATCCTGTTATCTTTCCCATATTCCGATTTTAAATAGTTTGTAAATTTTCTTCTTCTAATCTGATTAAAGCCTGCCTGTATTCTTCAGGTAAAACCTTAATGAATTTGGGTAAATAAGATTCCCAATTCTCTAAAATACGTTGTGCTAACGGACTAGAGGTTGAGCTATAGTGACTTTCGATTAAATCTTTTAATTGTTTAATATCGTTATCCTCGGTAACTTCTAAAAGGTTTAATCCTTCAAGACTACAGCGTTTTTTGAAAGTGTTATTGTTGTCAAGAACAAAGGCGATACCACCACTCATTCCTGCTCCAAAGTTTCTTCCAACTTCACCTAAAATAACAGCAACACCACCCGTCATATACTCGCAACCATGATCGCCGATTCCTTCCACGACAGCTTTTGCGCCTGAATTACGTACGCAGAATCGTTCACCAGCTTTTCCATTTATGTAGGCTCTACCTGCTGTGGCTCCATAAAGAGTAACGTTACCAGTGATAACATTGTCCTCAGGAATTATCGTTGATTTTTCTGGAACTTTAATAACAAGTTTTGCTCCTGATAGTCCTTTTCCTAAATAGTCATTTGTGTTTCCATTAACTACCATGGTAAGTCCTCTTGTAGCAAAAGCACCGAAACTTTGACCTGCAGATCCCGTAAAATTAAGCCTTAGCGTATTAATAGGTAAGCCTTCTGCACCGTAAGTTTTTGAAATTTCATTGCTGATTATTGCACCAACGGAACGATCAGTGTTGCAAATTGGGTAATCTAACGTTAGTTTTTCTTTTCTAAATAGCGAAGGATTAGCTTTTGCGATGATATCAAACTCAATAGATTTAAAAACATCATGCTTTTGTTTTTCTGTATTATAAAATTTTGTTCCTTTTGGCACATCAACTTGATGTAGGATAGGTGTTAGGTCAATACCGGCAGACTTGTAATGGTCAATAGCTTTTTTACGATCTAATTTTTGAACTTGACCTACCATTTCATTAATAGTTCTAAATCCTAATTGGGCCATTATTTCACGTAATTCTTGTGCTACAAAATACATGTAGTTGACAACGTGCTCTGGCTTTCCTTTAAATTTCTTTCTAAGTTCTGGATTCTGAGTTGCAATACCTACTGGGCATGTGTTGAGATGACATACTCGCATCATTATACAGCCTGAAGCTACTAATGGAGCCGTTGCAAAGCCAAATTCTTCAGCCCCTAAAAGACAAGCTATGGCAACATCTCTTCCTGTTTTTAATTGGCCGTCACATTCTAATACTATTCTATTTCTTAAATCATTAAGTACCAAGGTTTGTTGTGCTTCTGCAATACCAAGTTCCCAAGGTAGACCAGCATGTTTTAATGAAGTTAAAGGTGAAGCACCTGTGCCTCCATCAAAGCCAGAAACCAGGATAACATCAGCTTTTGCTTTTGCTACACCTGCAGCTACTGTACCAACACCAACTTCGGAGACTAATTTTACATTTATTCTCGCTTTTCTATTTGCTGATTTTAAATCGTAAATAAGCTGAGATAAATCTTCAATAGAATAAATATCGTGATGGGGCGGTGGCGAAATCAATCCAACATAAGGAGTGGAATTACGGGTCTTAGCAATTTCAGGGTTTACTTTTGGTCCAGGTAATTGGCCACCTTCTCCTGGTTTTGCTCCCTGGGCCATTTTTATTTGTATTTCTTTTGCATTGGTCAAATAATTTGAGGTCACACCAAATCTACCAGAGGCAACTTGTTTAATGGCACTATTTCTCCAATCTCCAGTTGAGTTTTTATAGAATCTATTTTCATCTTCTCCACCTTCGCCAGAATTACTTTTTCCGCCAATTCTATTCATGGCTATAGCCAAGTTTTCATGTGCTTCTTTACTAATAGATCCATAAGACATTGCACCGGTTTTAAACCTTTTTACAATTTCGGTCCAAGGTTCAACTTCTTCTAATGGTATTGGGTCGTAGTTAGAGAATTCAAAAAGGCCTCTTATGGTCATTAAATTATGAGACTGCTCATTAACTAATTTTGAGTACTCCTTATATGTACCAGGTTCGTTATTTCGAACCGCTTTTTGAAGTTTCGCAATTGATACAGGATTGAACATATGTTTTTCTCCATCCCTTCTCCATCTATATTCACCACCAATTTCTAAATCTAAATTACCCGCTATTTCTTTTTTGCTAAATGTCTTATGATGACGAAGTGCAATTTCCTTTTCTATTTGATATAGTCCTATGCCTTGTATACGTGTAGGTGTATTCGGGAAGTATTTTTCTACAACTTTGGTATTTATTCCAATACATTCAAAAAGTTGAGATCCACGGTAAGAGTTAAGTGTAGAAATACCAATCTTATTCATCACTTTTAAAATACCCTTGCCAACTGCCTTATTATAGTTTTTAATCGCCTCATCAAAGGTAATATCTGTGATATCGTGTTCTTCAATCTGTTCAGCAATTATTTCATTTACCAAATAAGGATTTATTGCACTTGCTCCAAATCCAAATAGAAGAGCAAAATGATGTACCTCTCTAGGTTCTGCAGATTCAATAATGACACTCAATTTTGAACGTTTACCAAGTTTTTGTAAACCACTATTTACAAAAGAGCATGCAAGAAGTGCAGGAATTGGCGCCATTTCTTCATTAATACTCCTATCTGATAATATGATAATATTAGCACCTTCATCAACAGCTTTCGATGCTTGGTCTAAAACAGATTGCAATGCATCTTCTAATCCATTATGGCCTTGCTTGATGGAGTATAAGATTGCAATAGAAACCACCTTATAATCTGGACTTACATCGTAATTTTTAATTTTATCTAAATCTTCCTTTGAGATGACCGGATTTTGGATTTTCAATTTTCTACAATGAAATTCTGAAAATTCAAAAATATTATGATCACTACCTAGTGTTAAACTAATATCGGTAATCAATTCTTCACGAATACCATCTAATGGTGGGTTGGTTACTTGTGCAAATAGTTGTTTGAAGTAATTATAAATTAATTGGGGTCTTTGTGATAATACAGCAATAGGCGTATCTGATCCCATAGATCCAATTGGTTCTTTTCCTGCTTTCGCCATTGGAAGTACAATGGTGTTTATATCCTCAAGTGTATATCCAAAAACAGATTTTCTTTTTTCTAATGTCTCCTCGCCAAGAAATAACGGGCAGTCATTATATGGTATATCCTTTAAATGAACCAGATTATCTTTTAACCATTTACTGTAAGGGTGCTGTTTTGCAATTTTCTCCTTTATTTCTTCATCGTTAATAATTCTACCCTCTTCCATATTAACCAAGAACATTTTTCCTGGTTGCAATCTTCCGTGAAATTCTACATTCTCAGGGGTAATGTCAACCACCCCTGTTTCTGAAGACATAACTACGTAATCATCTTTTGTAACTGTAAATCTTGAAGGTCTAAGTCCGTTTCTATCCAAAACAGCTCCAATAAAATTTCCGTCTGTGAAAGGTATAGATGCTGGCCCGTCCCATGGTTCCATCATGCATGAATGATATTCGTAGAAAGCTCTTTTAGCTTCTGACATTTCTGCATTTTTTTCCCAAGCTTCAGGAACCAAAATCATCATGACTTCAGGTAAAGATCTACCTGTCATTAATAATAACTCTACCACCATATCCATTGTTGCAGAATCTGATTTTCCAGGTAGTATAATTGGTAATATGTTTTTTATTTCATCACCGAACATATTGTTCTCTAACAATTCTTCTCTAGAGAACATACGTGAAACATTTCCTCTCAATGTATTTATTTCCCCATTATGACACATGTATCTAAAGGGTTGTGCCAAGTCCCAAGTAGGGAATGTATTTGTTGAGAATCGTTGGTGTACCAATGCCAACCTTGTAACAACTCTAGAATCCATTAAATCTGAATAATAAAGGCTTATGTCTAAAGGCATTAGTAAGCCTTTGAAGATGATTATTTTTGTAGATAAGCTAGGAACATAGAAAAACTTGCTTTCAGATAATTTTGATTTTATTATCGTGTGCTCGGTAACCTTTCTTGCAATAAAGAGTTTTAGGTTGAATTCAAAATAATCTTGCTCAGAGTTTTCTTTGGCAACGAATATTTGTTTTACAAAAGGTTCGGTTTCTGCAGCAATTCTACCTGGAACCGAGCGGTTTACAGGAACATCTCTCCAACCCAATAATTTTAACCCTTGTTTTTTTATGTTTTCTTCAAATACCGAAATACAAAAATCACGCTGATTTGCTTTTCTAGGAAAGAAAATATTACCAACGGCATAATCTCCAACTTTAGGTAATTCAAAACTACAAACAGCTTGAAAGAAATGATGGGGAATATCTATTAAAATACCGGCTCCATCTCCAGTTTTACCATCGGCACTTACAGCGCCTCTATGTTCTAAACGTTCAAGTATTTCTAACGCCTTGTGAATAATGTCGTTAGATTTTTTTCCTTTAAGACTGCAAATAAACCCAGCCCCACAGTTATCATGTTCAAATTCTGGTAGATATAATCCTTGTTTCTTCAGTGTCATCTTTTGTGGTATTTCTTCAAAAATATCAATTTTATTGAATTATATTCAATGATTTGTAGTAATTCAAGTAAAAAATTCAACGATTTAAATAAAATGCTAAAAAATAGATAATTTCGAATTTTTGAATGGTTCAATTTATCAGATTGATAAATTTAGGTTAAAATGTTTTAAATTTAGAAGTAAATGAGGGGGTGTGGGTGATTCATTTGAGCATTATAACAATTTCACCCTAACTTATGAAGTGTTTAACAAAAAAATAGTAACCATTAATTAAAATCACCCCTATAATGGATAGGGGTGATTGATAAGATTACCGTAATTAATTCAATATACTTCTAGAAATAACAATTTTTTGAATCTCTGAAGTACCTTCGTAAATCTGGGTTATTTTGGCATCACGCATTAAACGTTCTACATGATAATCTTTTACGAATCCATTTCCTCCATGAATTTGAACAGCTTCAACCGTAGTTTCCATAGCCACTTTAGAAGCGTATAATTTTGCCATAGCACCAGATAGGTCATAATCTTTTCCGTTGTCTTTATCTATAGCTGCCTGATATACTAATAATCGAGCAGCTTGTATTTCAGTGTGCATATCTGCCAATTTAAAAGCTATGGCTTGGTGATTGCTGATTTGAGTACCGAAAGCTTTTCTTTCCTGCGAATATTTCAAAGCCAATTCATAAGCACCTGCTGCAATTCCTAAAGCTTGTGCTGCAATGCCTATGCGGCCTCCGGCCAAAGTTTTCATAGCAAATTTGAATCCGAATCCATCTTCACCGATTCTATTCTCCTTAGGGACTTTTACATCGTTGAAAATCAAAGAATGGGTGTCGCTACCGCGAATGCCTAATTTATTTTCTTTTGGGCCAATTTCAAAACCTTCGGCACCTCGTTCTACAATAAGTGCGTTTATGCCTCGGTGTTTTTTTTCTTTATCGGTTTGTGCTATGACAATATAAACACTTGCAGAACTTCCGTTGGTAATCCAGTTTTTAGTTCCATTCAAAATATAATGGTCACCTTTATCAATCGCGGTTGTTTTTTGAGATGTTGCGTCGCTGCCGGCTTCAGGTTCAGAAAGGCAAAAAGCACCAATTATTTCACCTGTAGATAATTTTGTCAGATATTTTTCTTTCTGTTCTTCGTTGCCATATTGTTCTATTCCCCAACAAACCAATGAATTATTCACTGAAACGACTACTGAGGTGGAGGCGTCTATTTTAGAAAGTTCTTCCATTGCTAGAACATAGGATAGAGTATCTAATCCGCTGCCGCCATATTTTAGGTCGACCATCATGCCTAGAAAACCTAATTCACCAAGTTTTTCAACTTGTTCTTTTGGGAAACGCTGAGCGTCATCACGTTCAATTACCTCTGGCAATAGTTCTGTTTGTGCGAAATCACGTGCTGCTTGTTGAATAAGTTTTTGTTCTTCAGTTAATGAAAAATCCATGTACTTTGTGTAAAAGGTTATGGTAACAAAGATAGAGATATACCAGTGAAATTGTAAACATAAAACTTCACTTTTGTTATATTTTGAATGAACTCTAAATTGTTGTTGCGATGTTTAATGAGTATTTGTGGTCTTGCTAAACGTTAAAATAGGTTCAATAAAATCCTGTTAAATATAATATTGGGTGATTTAAGTATTTGGATGTCAGATAACTTTGATTTTATTGTCGTATCATTAGGAATTCACATGCAATTTTAAATATCTTTAGATGATTTATTTTTTTAGAATTTGAACTTATATTTGACACTTTAGTAGTTATTAAATAAACCAACGAAAATGGAAACCATCATTATTATTGTTTTTTTGGCAGGATATCTTGCCATTACCTTGGAACACAACCTTAAAATAGATAAACTTATTCCAGCTTTGGCCATGATGGCCATTCTTTGGGCTTTAATTGCATTGGATATAGATGGTTTTACCAATTGGTTCGATACTGCTAAACAAGGTCTTGTAGAAGGTTTTGACAAGTTAAATCATGAAGGGAGAATGCATTTGATGGAAGAATCGCTTTTGCATCACTTGGGTAAGACGGCTGAAATATTATTTTTCTTATTAGGTGCTATGACTATAGTTGAAATCATTGATTATTTCGATGGTTTTGCCACTATAAAAGGATTTATTAAAACCAAGAAAAAAGGAAAATTACTTTGGTTGTTTTCTATATTGGCTTTCATACTATCGGCAATAATTGATAACCTTACAGCAACTATTGTGTTGATAACCATTCTTCAAAAGGTCATTAAGGATAGAGAAACAAAACTTTGGTTTGCGGGTATAATTGTTATTACGGCAAATGCAGGCGGTGCATGGTCTCCAATTGGCGATGTTACAACAACAATGTTGTGGATTGCAAATAGGGTGAGTGCTGGTCAGCTAGTACTCCATGTACTTCTACCTTCATTGGTTTGTATGATTGTTCCTGTTATGATTGCAAGTAGGTTCAAAGTATTTAAAGGTTTAGTGGATGGGGAATTGGATGATGAAAAATCAAAATCGAAATATAGCGGTGTTATGCTATATTTAGGGCTTGGAGCTATATTATTCGTGCCAATTTTCAAAACCATAACTCATTTACCTCCTTATGTAGGTATGATGTTGTCATTAGCAGTTGTAGCTACTTTTGCCGAAATATACAGTAATAAGAAGTTTAGTATTTCTTCGATAGATCAAGAAGGGCAAGATAGCGAAGGGCATCATAGTCCTGTTCACCATTCTTTATCTAAAATTGAATTACCAAGTATTTTGTTTTTCTTAGGTATTTTACTAGGTGTTGCTGCTATGGAGTCTTTAGGTATACTATTTAATGCTGCCGGAGCGCTTAACGAAGCCATACCTAATACCGATATTGTTGTATTGCTGTTCGGTTTAGGATCTGCTGTTATAGATAATGTACCATTAGTTGCAGCTAGTATGGGTATGTTCAGTGAGCCTTTAGATAGTCCGCTATGGCATTTTATCGCTTATTCTGCTGGGACAGGTGGTAGTATGCTAATTATAGGTTCTGCTGCGGGAGTTGTTGCAATGGGTATGGAAAAAATAGATTTTTTCTGGTATCTTAAGAAGATTGCGTGGCTAGCATTTGCAGGTTTTATTAGTGGTGCGGTTGTTTTTATTTTGTTGAGAGATTTTGTGCTCAACGTATAATTTAATTCACTATTCATCGTTATAAAGGCAAATTCAATACTTAAAGAACATTATGTTATTATTCCAGGATTTGGCTCAAAATGCGAGCGATGAATTAATGTCAGAAGAGAAAACCCTTTCGGTTATAGATTTAATCTTTAATGGAGGTACGGGAAGTGTAATTATAATTTCTGTGCTCTTCATAATGTTGGGTGTTGCATTGTATATATACTTTGAACGTCTATTGGCAGTTAATGCGGCATCGAAAATAGATAAGAATTTCATGAACCAAATTCGGGATCATGTAACATCAGGTAAATTAGAGGCGGCAAAGTTACTTTGCGCGCAGACAGATTCTCCTGTTGCTAGATTGACCGAAAAAGGCATTTCTCGTATAGGAAAGCCACTTGATGATATCAACACGGCAATCGAAAATGCAGGAACCCTTGAGGTGTACAAGCTTGAGAAGAACGTAAGTATTTTAGCGACCGTAGCTGGTGCTGCTCCTATGATCGGGTTCTTAGGAACTGTAATCGGTATGATTCTTGCCTTTCATGAAATGGCAAGTAGTGGTGGCCAGGCAGAAATGGGTTCATTGGCATCAGGTATTTACACTGCAATGACAACAACAGTTGCTGGACTTATAGTAGGTATAATTGCTTATGTAGGGTATAATCATTTAGTGAATCGTACCGATAAGGTTATTCATAAGATGGAGGCTAATGCCGTAGATTTTCTAGATTTATTAAACGAACCTCTTTAATTTTAGACTATGAAATTAAAAGGAAGAAATAAAGTCAGTCCCGACTTTAGCATGTCTTCAATGACAGATATTGTATTCTTGTTATTAGTATTTTTCATGTTAACGGCTAACTCACCTAATGCATTGGATTTATTGTTGCCAAAGGCAAAAGGTAAGTCTACGAATACTCAAAATGTATCTGTAAGTATCGATAAGAATCTTCAATACTTTGTTAACGATCAAAGAATTAATGGGGGGTATATTGAAATTGAATTAAAGAAAGCTTTAGCAGGTCAAGATAATCCTACCATTATTCTAAGAGCAGAAGAGAGTGTAGCGATTAAAGAAGCTGTTAATGTTATGGATATCGCTAATAAAAATAATTACAAAGTTATTTTGGCAGTGCGCCCCAATTAAATGGCATTTTTAGATACTAAACATAAGAAAAATTCATTAACACTTACAACACTGTTGCTAAGTGCTCTTTTGTTGGTATTATTTTATATCGGTCTTACATATATGGACCCTCCTGAAGAAAATGGTATTTCTGTTAATTTTGGCACTACTGATTTTGGAAGTGGTCAGGTACAACCAAAAGAAAAAATTCAATCAGAGCCTTTAGATACGCCACCGATAGAACCAACAAAACAAGAAGTAGCAGAGGCTATTGAAGAGCCTGAAGAGGTTGAGGAAGCGGCGGTAGAGAAAGAGGCACCAGCTGAAAAACTTTTGACAAAGGAAAGCGAAGAGGCTATAAAAATTAAGCAGGCAAAAGAAGTAAAACGAAAAGCTGATCAGGCTGCAGCCGATGCTAAAAAAAAGGCTGAAGAAGCGGAAAATAAGAAAAAGGTAGAAGCAGCTAAAATCGCTCAACAAAAGAAAGATGCCGAGGATAAAGCAAGGCAAGAGCAAGAAGCGAAAAAGAAACGTTTAGACGAAATGATGGGCGGTCTTAATAAATCTGACGGAACGGCTACAGGCAGTGAAGGTGATGATAATAAGGCCGGTGATAAAGGTCAACCAGATGGAGATCCATATGCAACAAGCTATTATGGTAGTCCAGGATCTGGAAGCGGCACAGGAGGCTACGGGTTAAACGGAAGATCTTTGGTCAATAAAGGTAAAGTACAGCAAGAATGTAATGAATCTGGTATTGTAGTGGTTAAAATTGTGGTAGATAGAAATGGAAGGGTAACCAGTGCAACTCCTGGTGTAAGAGGTACTACCAATAATAATCCATGTTTATTAGAGCCTGCAAAGAAAACTGCATTTATGCATAAATGGAATTTAGATAGCAATGCGCCAAGTCAACAAGTTGGTTTTGTCGTTGTAAACTTCAAACTAGGAGAGTGACCTATAAGCAAACGCTAGATTGGATGTTTTTACAACTTCCAATGTATCAAAATAAAGGAAAAGTCGCTTTTAATTCAAAGATGGATGGCATCAATTCGTTAGCCGCCCATTTAAATAATCCACACAAAAAAATAAAGACTATTCATGTGGCAGGAACCAATGGAAAAGGTTCCAGTAGTCATATGTTAGCGTCTATTTTGCAAGAGGCCGGCTATAAGGTTGGTTTGTATACTTCACCGCATTTAAAAGATTTTAGGGAGCGTATTCGGGTTAATGGAAAAAAAGTAGAAAAAAAGTGGGTCGTCGATTTTATTGATGAAAATAAATCCTTCTTCGAAAGAAATAAATTATCCTTTTTTGAAATGACGGTAGGTATGGCTTTTTCATATTTTGCAAATGAAAATGTTGATATAGCGGTCATAGAGGTAGGTTTAGGGGGTAGATTGGATTCTACTAATATAATTACACCAGAAGTAAGTCTAATTACGAACATAGGGTTTGATCATACCGATATGTTAGGGGATACCCTCGTGAAGATAGCTTATGAAAAGGCAGGTATAATTAAAAGGAATATACCTGTAGTGATTAGTGAATTTAATGAGGAAACAGCTCCTGTTTTTAAGGAGACCGCTAGCGCGTTGAATGCTAAAATTGTTTTTGCGCAAGAGAAAACATTTTCTACATATAAAATAGGATTGCTTGGGTCTTATCAGCAAAAAAACATCAAAGGGGTTTTGGCTGCCTTAAGGGAGCTTGTAAGTTTTAAAATTGAAGAGAAACATATTGTTAAAGGATTAAAAAAGGTGGTTGAAAACACTCATTTAATGGGTCGTTGGCAGCAAATTGGAACTAAACCAACTATAATTTGTGATACGGCACATAATAAAGAAGGTTTGGCAATTGTATTGGATCAATTACAAGAGCAAGAATATGAAAAGCTTCATGTAGTAATAGGCTTTGTAAAAGATAAAGATATCAGTGCAATTTTGCCCTTATTTCCATCAAATGCTACCTATTATTTTTGCAAACCTAAAATTTCTAGAGGTCTTGATGAAAAAATATTATTAGACCGTTGTGTTCAGTTTAATCTGAATGGTGAAACATATAAGTCTGTTAATAAGGCTTTTAAAGCAGCGAAAAAACAAGCTTCTAAAAACGATTTCATTTATGTTGGTGGAAGTAATTTTGTTGTGGCAGAAGTTCTTTGATTTTTTATTGATTTTTCTTTTGCAGATTGTAAAACTATTATATATTTGCACTCCTTTTGGGGCTCTTAGCTCAGTTGGTTCAGAGCACCTGCCTTACAAGCAGGGGGTCACTGGTTCGAATCCAGTAGGGCCCACAGGTTAAAAGGCTTCCATGTAAATGGGAGCCTTTTTTTAATTTTAAGATGTTTTGGTTATAGATAAAAAGCATCTTTTATCTTATCTTAGTTTTATTGGGATATTAGCTCAGTTGGTTTAGAGCGCTGCCTTGACAGGGCAGAGGTCACTGGTTCGAATCCAGTATATCCCACAATATTTATTTTAACATTTTTAGATTCTTGAAAGTTATATCTACATGGCTTTTTTATAATAATTAGTTACCTTCATTCTACAATCTATACGTGTTTCAAACGTTAAATATCAAAGGCTTGTGGTATTAAATTAATAGGTGATATCGATAGATTATGCTAAACAGAATAATTAAAAATCTAGTTCAAAATAAACTAATAGCATTTGTATTGTTATTGGTGTTTTTGTTATGGGGTTTAATTAGCACGCCTTTTGAGTTTGACAATATGATATTAGGCTCAAATCCTGTTGCTGTTGATGCCATCCCTAATTTAGGAGACAATCAGCAAATTGTTTATGCGGAATGGCTAGGGCAATCACCACAAGATATTGAAGATCAGATAACGTACCCTCTTACTTCTAATTTGTTAGGGCTTCCTGGTGTCAAATCTATACGAAGTTCATCCATGTTTGGTTTTTCTACTATTTATCTCATATTTGAAGATGATGTGGATTTTTATTGGGGGAGAAGTCGAATTTCAGAAAAGTTAAGTAGTTTGCCTTCTGATTTGTTGCCAGAAAACGTAAAGCCTAAATTAGGTCCAGATGCTACTGCTTTAGGGCAACTTTTTTGGTATACAATTGAGGGTAGGGATGAAAACGGAAAAGTAACAGGAGGATGGGATTTACACGAACTAAGAAAGGTTCAAGATTTCTATGTTAAGAATGCCTTAGCCTCCGCTACTGATGTTGCCGAGGTAGCGTCTATTGGCGGGCATATACAGGAATATCAGATTGAGGTTAATCCTCAACTCATGAGGCAGTACCAAATTTCATTAAAAGATGTTATAAAAGCAGTAAAGGAAACAAATAGAAACGTTGGGGCGAAAACAATTGAAATAAATAGTGCTGAATATCTTATTCGTGGCTTAGGACTTGTTAATGAAGTAAGGGATATTGAAAATACAGTTGTTGTTGTGAATGATTTTGTTCCTTTAAAGGTGAAGGATGTTGCAGTTGTTTCGCTAGGGCCAAAAGAACGCAGAGGTATATTAGATAAGGAAGGCGCGGAAGTAGTTGGTGGAGTGGTCGTTAGTAGGTATGGTTCTAACCCCCAAAAAGTTATCGAATCTGTTAAGAAGAAGATAGTTGAAATAAGTAAAGGTCTACCTTCAAAAGAATTAAAAGATGGTTCAAAATCACAGTTAACCATTATTCCTTTTTATGATAGAACTGAATTAATTAGTAACACGCTCGGTACTCTAAGTTCAGCTTTATATTTGGAAATATTAATTGCGATTTTAGTAGTTCTGGTTATGCTTCGTAATCTTAGAATATCGATTGTAATTTCGGGATTATTGCCCGTTGCTGTCCTTATGGTCTTTATAGCAATGAAATTATTCGGAGTTGATGCAAATATTGTTGCGCTTTCCGGTATCGCAATTGCTATTGGTACAATGGTTGACTTGGGCATTATTTTATCTGAGAACATTGTACGAAAACTAGAGCAAAACAAGAATGAAGGTTCAATAGACAAATTGGTTGTTGAGGGAGTAAGTGAGGTTTCTGGAGCAATACTAACGGCAGGGTTGACAACGATACTAAGTTTTATACCAGTTTTTGTGTTGACGGGTGAGGAGGGTAGGTTGTTTACGCCACTTGCCTTCACTAAAACATTAGCTTTATTGGCTTCTATGTTTTTATCGTTATTTATTATTCCTCCATTAATTGCGAAATGGTATAGTTTATCTGAAGTTAAATTTAAGTTTAAAGGCGCGGGTTCATATCTGTTGGGTGCTATTGGAATCTTACTTTTGTTTTGGGGTTTTTGGGTTGGTGTGATTTTAATAGGTGTGATGGTTTTTAATCTATTGGAACAGTATCAAGTTTTACCACATAAGTATTTCATAAGGATAAGGTTTATTTGGATAGTTTCTTCGATTCTTTTTGTCTTGACCTATTATTGGAGGCCCTTAGGCTATGATAATAATTTTCTGTCCGATTTTTTCTTTGTGCTCATCGCGAGTATCTCAATTTTAGGAATACTCTACGTGTTTCATAAATATTATGAGTCCATTTTGTTATGGGCAATGGCGAATAAACTAAAATTCTTAAGTATTCCATTTTTCTTCTTAATAGTTGGTCTTTTAATGTATGTAAATATTGGCAAAGAATTTATGCCAAAATTGAATGAAGGTTCATTTCTTTTAATGCCTACTTCAACGGCACATACAGGTATTTCTGAGAATAAAAAAATATTGCAACAACTAGATATGGCTGTTTCAGGCTTGCCAGAAATTGAAACGGTGGTAGGTAAGGCAGGTCGTGTGAATTCGGCATTAGATCCAGCGCCCTTATCTATGTTTGAGAATGTTATAATTTACAAACCTGAGTATATATTAGGAAAAAATGGAAGACCGCTTTTGTTTAAAACTTCAAATAATGGCCAGTTTCAAACAAAAAATGGTGAGTTAGTTTCTTCTGGTTCAGTAGTAACACAGGATAATTTGATACCAGATTCTAATGGTGAATATTTTAGAAATTGGCGACCGCATATTAAAAGTGCAGATGATATTTGGCAGGAGATTGTTGCGGTGACTAAGTTGCCTGGGGTTACTTCTGCTCCTAAACTGCAGCCTATTGAGACAAGGTTGGTAATGCTTCAAACAGGGATGCGGTCTTCTATGGGAATAAAGGTTTTCGGACCAGACTTAAATTCTATCGAAAAATTTGGTTATAAGCTTGAAAAAGAGCTAAAGGAAATTGAATCGGTGGATGATACTTCCGTTTTTTCTGACCGCATTGTAGCTAAACCCTACTTAAATGTCACTTTTGATAGGGAGAAAGCAGCAAGATATGGTTTGACGATAGATGTGTTGCAAGAGGTTTTAGAATCAGCGATGGGAGGTAAGATTTTGACACAAACCATTGAAGGAAGAGAGCGTTATGACGTTACTATACGATACCCTAGAGATTTGAGAGCGGATCCAAATGATTTAGAAGGAATAGTAGTTTCTTTAAAAGTCGGCGGTGTTATACCGCTATCTGAAGTAGCCGAAGTCGATTTTGAAAAAGGACCACAAATAATAAAAAGTGAGGATGGATTTTTAACCGGCCATGTTCTTTTTGATAAAAAAGAGGGGTATGCTGAAGTGACTACGGTTGAAGAAGTTAAAGATAGAATTGATGCTAAAATTGAAAAAGGAGAGTTAATAGTGCCAAAAGGAGTCAGTTATAGATTCGCTGGTACATACGAAAATAATGTTCACGCAGAGAAAACCTTAAGTTTCGTTATTCCATTGGTATTGATTGCTATTTTGTTAATACTTTACATGCAATTTAGGTCTTTGACTATTTCATTTATGATATTTTCAGGAGTGGCGGTAGCTTTTTCAGGTGGGTTTATGATGCTATTTTTATATGGACAGAATTGGTTTCTCGATTTTAATTTTTTAGGAAACGATTTGCGACGTGTTTTTAATGTGAAAACAATAAATATGAGTGTTGCGGTTTGGGTAGGCTTTATAGCACTTTTTGGTATAGCGACCGATGACGGAGTTGTGATAGCAACATATTTGAAACAAAATTTCGAAGAAATTAAACCAACATCTGTTGATGGAATAAGGTCTGCTGTATTAGCGGCAGGAAAGAAAAGAATAGAACCGTGTTTAATGACAACTGCTACTACATTGTTAGCATTATTACCAGTTTTAACAGCTAAAGGTCATGGTAAAGATATTTTAATACCAATGGCCATACCTAGTTTTGGTGGCATGTTGGTGGCATTGGTAACTTTGTTGATAGTACCTGTGTTGTTCAGTGCTTGGAAGGAATCAAAATTAAATAAAATGAAATTGTTATAATGGGAAGTCTGGGCAAGTATATAAAATATGTTATCTACTTAGTTGTGTTACTTTTTGGTTTGTTATTAGGGTATATCATATTTGATACTTCGAATAGTGTAACTGAACCATCAGAACATACTCAACATACACAGGAACCTTCATTTACATGTTCAATGCACCCAAGTGTTTTTCAGGAAAAAGAAGGTATATGCCCAATATGTGGCATGGATTTGGTTAAGGTCGGTTCTGACGATCCTACAACGATTAAGAATCAGTTTAAAATGAGTGAAAGGGCGATAGCCTTGGCAAATGTTCAAACTAGTATTATAGGGGCTAATGCAGCAGGAAATCAAATTTTGCTATCTGGGGAAATAACTACAAATAACAAGACAAATGCAACCCAAACGACATTGTTCGATGGTCGTTTAGATAAGTTAGAAGTAAATTTTATTGGAGCATATATTAAGAAAGGTCAAAGAATTGGTACTATATATAGCCCCGAATTATATTTAGCGCAAGATAAACTATTAACCTCTTCGTCTTATAAAGACACCCATGAGAAATTATATGCCGCTGCCAGAAATACCTTAGGGCTATGGAAGCTTACCAATAAGCAAATTGATGACTTGTTAAAATCAGGAAAGCCAATCGTAAACTTTCCTCTTTTCGCTGATGTTTCAGGAACAGTTATCGAAATTTTGGCGTCAGAAGGTAATTATTTCAAGCAGGGTGATCCTCTTTTTAAAGTTGCTAAATTATATTCGGTTTGGGCAGTTTTTCAAGCGTACGAAAATCAATTATCATTTTTAAAAAACGGACAAGAAATCGTTATTAGTTCCAAAGCATTTAAAGGAGAGACGGTAACCGCAAAAATATCCTATATAGAACCTGTTTTGGATAGAGGTAAGCGAATTGTTTCTGTTAGGGCTGATATAGAGAATAAGAATGGAAAATGGAAGCCAGGAATGTTTATTGAGGGTGTTGTTAGTATTGAGAATAAGGAAGAAGGTTTAATTTTGGTGCCAAAAAGTGCAGTATTATGGACAGGAGAGCGTTCAGTTGTATATAAGAAACCAAATGCCTTAGAGCCAGTTTTCGAAATGCTTCAAGTTCAATTGGGTGCATCCATGGGTGATAATTATGTAGTTTTAGACGGGTTGAAATTAGGAGATGAAGTAGTGACTAATGGGGCATTTACTATTGATGCAGCAGCGCAATTAAATGGTAAAAGATCTATGATGTACACAAAAGACTTAGGTCTTGAAAAACAAATTTCTCACCAAGAGGATTTAGATTTTGTTTCGCCTGAATTAAATATGAAGTTAAAAGGTGTATTAAATATATATTTTGATTTGAAAAATGAACTGGTTGCTGCAAATTTAAAAAATGCAATAGAACTTGTTTTACAACTAACTAAGAAACTTGAATTGATAAAATTTAATACTTTAGATAATGATTTAAGGATAAATTTAGAAGAAGCTCTAAAGTCTTTAGCCGATATAAAAAAGGAAAATAGTGTAGAAAGCTGTAGATTGTTGTTCAAGAATCTGTCTAAGAATTTTATCTTTTTAGCATCGCGAATGAATGGTTATGACAAGCCTATTTATGTACAACATTGTCCTATGGCAGATAATAATTCAGGAGCAGATTGGCTTAGTTTGGAAAAAGCAATTAAGAATCCATATTTTGGGGATAAAATGTTGACCTGTGGTTCTGTTGTTAGAATTATAGATTAAGCTAGAGACAATCTAGAACCCTTTCAAGAGCCATGCCTCTTGAGCCTTTTATAAGTATAGTTGAATTGGCTTGTAAATTATTTTGCGATAAATAAGCTTTTAATTCTTCAAAGTTTTTCAACTTAATAGAGCTGGTTTGTGTGCGGTAAAAGTTTTCACCTACGAACAGGATATTTTCAAACTGTAGTGTTTTCGTCAAATCTGTAATGGCTTGATGCTCTTCCTTGGCTGATTCTCCTAATTCGAACATATCCCCTAAAATTAAAACTTTATTAGTTTTTTCTAGTGATTTGAAATTTTCTAAAGCTACTTTCATGCTTGATGGGTTGGCATTGTATGCGTCTAAAATAATATAATGATCATTTTTTTGAATAATCTGTGATCTATTATTTTCGGGAATAAACTTTTCTAATGCAATTTTAATTTCTTTTAATTCGACGTTGAAATATTTCCCGATTATAATTGCGGCGCAGCAATTATGAAAATTATACGCACCGATCAGATTAGATTTTATGATGGTGTCCTCAACTTTTATTATCACAAAGGGTTGGGCCTCTTCAAGTTCAATTTTATAATACTTTGGGTTGACCGAGCTAAAACCATATTTTTTGGTGTAGTTTTTCAGTTTCTCTAACTGAATTGAATCATCTGCATTTAAAAAAATTGACTTTTTGTTTTTTATGAGATATTCATATAATTCGCTCTTGCCTTTTATAACACCATCTACACCGCCAAAACCCTCTAAATGCGCTTTACCAAAGTTGGTAATATAGCCAAAATCGGGCTCCGCTATCTCACATAAAAACTGTATTTCTTTTTGATGATTTGCGCCCATTTCAATGATGGCGATTTCGGTGTCGGGTAATATGGTCAAAAGGGTTAAAGGAACTCCAATGTGGTTGTTTAAATTGCCAACAGTGGCAATTGTTTTATATTTTCTTGTAAGTACAGAATTTATTAATTCTTTTGTAGTGGTCTTGCCATTGCTTCCGGTTAGGCTTATCACTTTTGCACTGCAGAAATTACGATGGTAATTCGCTAGTTTTTGTAGCATGACCAAAGTGTCATCGACAAGAATAGTTTTGTCGTTTACGTAGTATTCTTTCTGGTCGATTATAACATAACTAGCACCATTGTTTAGAGCTTGCTGTGTAAACGTATTTCCATTAAAATTGTCACCTTTTAACGCGAAGAAAATATCGTTTTTCTTAATTTTTCTAGTATCTGTATTAACAGATGGAAATTCTAAAAAAATTGAATGTAGGTCTTGAACTTTCATGAAATCGAAGATAAAAAAAAGCCCTTTAAGAAAAGGGCTTTTTTAAATTCGTATGTAGAAAAATTATTTAGCTTTTTTTCCTCTAACAGTTTTATTTTTGGTTTTAGATTTTGAGCCAACTCTAGACATTGCACATCTAAAGCCTATGTAGTCTGTAGCCATATACTGTGGTAGGTATCTTCTTTGAGCTGGATCTAACCAATAAGCTCTATCTCTCCAAGAGCCACCCTTGTAAACTCTAACTTCGTCATTAATTAATGTTGTTCTGTTGTTTGAAACATCGTATCCTTTAATAAGGGTTCCTAAAGAATCTCTTTCAACTGAATGCTTAGGGGAATTGTACATCTTCTTACTTGAATCTTCTTCTTCATCATCACTGAATCTGTCATAGAATCTAGAAGAACCTGGGTCACCATCTCTATAGCCTCTATTGTCGCTAGATGAGAAATTTGTCCTTAAGTAAGTTTCTTCTTCATCTACAGGAACCATTTTTATTTCCCCTGGTAAGTTTACGGCAACAACTTTTCCATTCGGTAGGGTGTCAAAAACTATAGAATCTCTAAGAATATTAACTTTTCCATCCTCACCTATGGCACTTTTCATGTAAATGTTACCTCTGTAATAATTGAAATCACTTACTTCGTCATCAACTATTGGTCGGTAAACATCAGCCGTCCATTCAGCAACGTTACCAGCCATATCATAAAGACCTAAATCATTTGGCTTGTATGACATAACCTCAGCTGTTATATCAGCACCATCATCAGACCAACCTGCAATTCCACCGTAATCACCTTTGGCTTGTTTAAAGTTAGCTAATTGATCACCTCTTCCAACACGTTGTCCGTTTCTGGTGTAATCACCTTCCCATGGATATTTTTTTCTACCGCGGTAGTTATTGTACTCTCTTTGGCCTACTTGGGCCTGAGCGGCATACTCCCATTCTGTTTCGGTAGGAAGTCTGTATTCTGGCATAATAATTCCACTACTTCTTTTTGCGAAAGCAGAAGTGCTATCTTTTTTCATTTTCCCTTGAAGAGAATCAATTTGTCCGTTATAAACCGATTCTGGTCTGTTTAAGTATGCTTCAGTGCTAAAAGTTCCTTGTACTTCTCCGGTTGCCGCTTGGTATTTTGCGTCTTCAGATAAATAACCTTCTCTTTCTAGCATCACCTCATTTACACGGTCGGTTCTCCATTCGGCAAATTGAGTAGCTTGGATCCAGTTTACACCAACTACAGGATATTCTGCATATGCTGGGTGTCTTAAATAGTTATTTGTCATGGTTTCATTGAAGCCCAACCTATTTCTCCATACTAAAGTGTCGGGTAATGCACCTACATAAATATTCGTATACTTTGGATTTTCTGGAGGATAAACACTTTTAAGATAATCTAAGTATTCTAAATACATTACGTTGGTAACCTCAGTCTCGTCCATGTAAAAAGATTGAACATGTTGAGATGTAGGTGTGTTGTTCCAGTCATGCATAACATCATCTTGTACCTTACCTTTGGTAAACGTACCGCCTTCAACAAACACCAATCCTGGAGCAGTCTCTTGCTCTTTAAAGTCAGTATTGTATTGAAAACCACCTTCCTTGGCATTTATTTTCCAACCTGTAGCTCTAGACGTGTTTTTTGAAGATGAAGATTTAGAACAGCTATTAACTGTAAAACCTCCTACTATAACAGTGCATGAGAGTACAACTTTTATTAAATGTTTTTTCATAATTAGGACTTGAGTTCAATTTTCATATACTATAGTTGTTTGGTCGCTATAATGATATGATACTATGTTTCTTTTAATTTGTTTGTCACTTTCGCTCATTAGAACGGTGTTTTTGCGAGATTATTTTACAATTCAAAATAATTTTAATCATCTCTAATCGAACCAGCAATAAATTTAGGTCCGCTTAAATAGGTTAACGGTTAAAAAAATTAAATAGTATGGTTTTAAAGATTTCTTTTAAGTTGAAAATTTTAACTTCGGTATTCGTTCGAATAAATGTATTGGAAGGTATTGGCTTGTGGTTAAGCTAATTTTTTTATAAAAAACCTATTATTAATGTAAGATAACGGGAAAAAGGACGTTTACATGTAAAATATTAAAGTTGATATAAGGTAAACACTATATTTCACCTTTTAAAATTTAAAGAGTTATTCTATAATGAGAAAAATTTCAATAATTTTCTTTGTACTTGTAATTGGTAAGGTTGTCGCTCAAGATAATCAACGTGTAATTACAACGGCTGTGCCGTTTTTAACGATCGCTGCCGATGCAAGGTCTGCTGGTATGGGTGATATGGGTGTTGCAACATCTACAGATGCTTTTTCTCAGCAATGGAACCCTGCTAAATTTGCTTTTGCAGAACGTAAAATGGGTATAGGTATAAGTTATACTCCTTATTTAGAAAGTATTATAACAGATATATCATTGTTAAATGCCAGTTTCTATAATAAATTAGACGACCAAAGTGCTTTTGCATTGAGCCTTAGATATTTTACTTTAGGTGAAATTGAATTAAGACAATTTGCAAATGATCCCGGTACCATAGCTAAGCCGAATGAGTTGGCGTTAGATGGTTCTTATTCACTTAAGTTAAGTCCTACATTTTCAATGGCAGTAGGTGGAAGGTATATAAGGTCAAATTTAAAATTACCTCAAAATGGTTCTGAAGATTCACAGGCAGCTAGTACTTTCGCTGTTGATGTTTCGGGGTATTATAGGTCTGATGAGATAGCGTATAATAATTTTGATGGTCGATGGAGAGCAGGTTTTAACCTTTCTAATATTGGAGGTAAAATTCAATATGATGCTGGCGGACAAGAAAATTTCTTACCCAGTAAACTGAGTTTTGGTGGTGGCTTCGATTTTATCTTAGATGAGGATAATGTAATAGGCTTGACAACAGAATTTAATAAGCTCCTTGTTCCTACCCCACAAGATTTTGATAATGATGGTGATGTTGATTCGGCGGATAATGATATTTATCAAAATGAAAGCGGTTTCAGTGGTATATTCAATTCTTTTACAGATGCGCCAGATGGTTTCAGTGAAGAATTAAAAGAATTTACATGGGCATTAGGCGCAGAGTATATTTATCAAGATGCGTTCATGCTGAGAACAGGTTATTTTAATGAAAGCGAGGAAAAAGGTTCTAGGAAATTCTTTACGCTGGGCGCTGGATTTAAATTTAAGGCAGCTCAAATAGATTTGTCTTATCTATTTTCAACGTCTCAAGTTAGAAATCCACTAGAGAATACATTAAGGTTTTCTCTTACCTTTAACCTAGGTGAGGAATTTTACAATGATTAAATTATTAAAGATTACAATTATAAAAAAACCTGCATCAACGCAGGTTTTTTTATGCCTTAATATTACGGTTCGTAATTTTTAAATTGAACTATATTATTAATTTGTAGATTAACATTAAAAAGATGCATATGGCTATTAAAAAGAGTATAAGTTTTGATATTACTATACATGATAACCTAGAAGAATTACAGAAAGAAGATAGAGCATTGATGAATGCAGCGGTTAGTGCAAGAAAAAGGGCTTATGCTCCATATTCTGATTTTTATGTAGGCGCCTCTGTATTGTTGGATAATGGAGTCGTGATTGAGGGAAATAATCAAGAAAATGCATCATATCCATCTGGACTCTGTGCTGAACGAGTTGCTATTTTTTATGCTGGATCGAAATATCCAGGAATGAAAATAAAGGCGATTGCAATTTCTGCAGCATCATTAAATCACGAGGTTTATCAACCAGCTGCGCCCTGTGGTAACTGTAGGCAGTCAATTTCAGAATATGAATTTAGGCAAAAAGAGTCGATAAGAATACTGTTAATGGGTGAGACAGGTAGTGTTATAGAGTGTAGTTCTTTGGCGGATTTGCTTCCGTTGGGTTTTAATAGTAGTTATTTAAATTGATTTTTATGAAATGAAAGGTTGAGAATAAACACGTTATAAGGCTTATTTGTTAAGCATATAATTTCTTTATTGATTTGCTTCTATTATTTTTATCGATTCATTTATATGTGTATTTTTGTTCTTCTGCGATACCTAGGTGAATCAAACCTTTGGAATCTATATAGAATTAAAACCTTTAGTTAAAATTGATGAAAAAAATCACCAAGGAAACGTATTTAAAATGGTATGCCGACATGCTGTTTTGGAGAAAATTTGAGGACAAATTGGCCGCTGTATATATTCAGCAAAAGGTAAGAGGATTTCTTCATTTGTATAATGGTCAAGAAGCAGTTCTTGCAGGGGCCCTACATGCAATGGATCTTACTAAAGACCGTATGATAACGGCTTATAGAAATCACGTACAGCCAATAGGTATGGGTGTAGATCCTAAAAGAGTAATGGCTGAGCTTTATGGTAAGGTAACTGGTACTTCCAAAGGTATGGGAGGATCTATGCATATTTTTTCGAAAGAGCATCGCTTTCATGGTGGGCACGGTATTGTAGGAGGTCAGATACCACTAGGTGCAGGAATGGCATTTGGTGATAAGTACCATGGTAGAGAAGCTGTTACTTTATGTTATATGGGTGATGGTGCCGTTAGACAAGGTGCTTTGCATGAAACATTTAATTTAGCCATGTTATGGCAACTACCTGTTGTATTCATTTGTGAAAATAATGGTTATGCAATGGGAACTTCTGTAGCAAGAACTTCTTTTTCAACTGAAATTTGGAAACTAGGCTTAGGTTATGAAATGCCATGTGGACCTGTTGATGGTATGAACCCCGTTACAGTTGCGCAAGAAATGAGCAAGGCAATTGATAGAGCTAGAAGTGGCGGCGGACCAACTTTTCTAGAAATGAAGACGTATAGGTATAGAGGTCATTCTATGTCTGATGCACAACATTATAGAACGAAGGATGAAGTTGAAGAATATAAAAAGATAGATCCTATAACTCAAGTTTTGGATATTATAAAAGAAAACAAATACGCAACGGATGCCGAAATCAAGGAAATTGACAAAAATGTCAAGGAAATGGTTAAAGAGTGTGAGAAGTTTGCAGAAGAATCAGATTATCCACCAGTGAACCAATTGTATGATATGGTTTACGAACAAGAGGATTTTCCATTTGTTCAACATAAATTTTAAGTAGATGGCTATAGTAGTAAATATGCCCCGTTTAAGCGATACCATGGA
>NZ_CAXBBZ010000024.1:0-23675 GCF_963974015.1 uncultured Maribacter sp.
GTAACGGTAGACTTAAGTGCCTATTTGGACAATACCGATGTTCAGGATCTGACCATCACTGGAAACATATTAAGTTTAACAGGTGATGCTACCAGTGTTACCTTACCAACGGCAGATGGTACGGAGACTGTTGTAACAGCAGGTACCGATATTAGTGTAACTGGTGATGGTAGTGTTGCTACACCATACGTAATTGCCAATACAAGACCAGATATATTTTACCCACCTTCAATAGAGGTAGATGTAGCTACAACGGGTACAGGTAGAACAATCGATTTACATGCAGAATATCTTGCTCAATATGGTACTCCGGCTGTTGTCAGTACGGGAGCACCAGCAACAATACCGACATATGCTAATAATGAGTTATACTATTATGTAACTTATTATGACCCTACTGTATTTGCTAATGTAAGTGTTGATGCTGTTGGAGAAATGACCTATGATGTTATAGCCACACCAACCGATTATAATACATTGATCAACGTAGTTTTTGTAGCACAATAATTAGCTAATTGAAGCATAGATACCAAATCGATTTGAAAAAAACGCATAAATATAAAACCATATTTCTCAGTATTGTTACTACAGTACTGGGAGTTTTGGTATCCAATGCCCAGTTTTTACTTCAGGCACCAACAGATAGTGATCAAAATAACTTTCGTTGGTATGAAGCTTCAGATACAACAACTGTACTTGGTACAGATTCCTATTATGAGGTAACCCAACCTGGCATCTATTTTGCTACTTATGATGGTACTTTATGTGGATCTAATGCTACCGGTTATTTTATCGTTACAGATTGTAATAATCCAGATAATCAAGTGACCATGAATATTAGTAATAATATATCTAGCGGTGCTACCGTTAGTTGGAGTCCGGCGGTTACAGGTGATCAGACCAGACCGGTTGTAACAGCAACCGATGCAGTGGTGAAATATACGGCAACGGTTACAAAAGCGGGTAATAATTTTAGTCTGCCCAATTTTACAGTCGTTTGTTTACCACAAGCAGCTAACTTGGTTGATGATATTGTTACATTGGATGAAGATACATTGGTAATTGTGGATATTTATGCTAATGATAGCGATTTGCCATCATCAGGTGCATTGACTGTAACAACACCAACAAATGGCACGGTTAACATTGATGAAAATGGCACGCCAAACGACCCAACGGATGATATAGTTACTTATATAACCAATCCAGATTATAATGGACCAGATAGTTTTGACTATACGGTTTGTAATAGTTTTGGAGAATGTAGCACGGCTACTGTAACTATAGATGTGTTACCAATTGTAGATACAAATGATGATTCTGTAGCTATTGATGAAAATGAGATTAGAACCATAGATAATTGGCATTTAAACGATAATGACCTTCCTATCGTTGGTACGTTTAGTATTACGCAGCCAACTAATGGTTCGGCAACTGTAGATGACAATGGCACACCTAATAATCCCTCGGATGATATTGTTACCTATTTCCCAAATAACGGCTATATAGGAAATGATACCTTTGAATACACCGTTTGTGATGATTTAGGAAATTGTAGTAAGTCATTTGTTACCATAATTATTAGTCCGTCTGGAGCTGATCTTGACAGTGATGATGACGGTATTTTAGATAGTTTTGAAGATTTGAATTTAGATGGTGATAATGACCCTTCAACAGATCCTACAGATTCTGACGGTGATAGTTTTCCAGACTACCTAGACATTGATAGCGATGGTGATGGTATACCAGATAATGTTGAAGCTCAGGCTACAGCAGAATATATAGCACCTTCAGGCGTTGATGCAAATTCTAATGGTTTAGATGATGCTTATGAAGCCAACGGTTTAATGGGAATTTTCCCAGTAGATACCGACGGTGACAATCTTCCTGATTATTTGGATGAAGACAGTGATAACGATAATATTCTTGACGAAATAGAAGGTCACGATTATAATCAAGATGGTATTGCTGATGTTGTAAGAATAGGATCAGATAAGGATAATGATGGTCTAGATGAC
The DNA here is from genome assembly GCF_963974015.1 of uncultured Maribacter sp. Lineage (GTDB taxonomy): Bacteria > Bacteroidota > Bacteroidia > Flavobacteriales > Flavobacteriaceae > Maribacter. The sequence goes on from NZ_CAXBBZ010000024.1 coordinate 2,019, forward strand.
GGATTTGAAGGTTCTATTTCTGTAGACATAGATGTGAACGACGAAATTGATGATCCTTATTCTCAATTACCAAATACAGATGGTGATGAAGAATCTGACTATAGGGATACAGATGATGATGACGATGGTATAGAAACTGTTGATGAAGATGTAAATCTTAATGGTAATTATCTTGATGATGACTCAGATGATGATGGAATTCCAAACTACTTAGATTCAGATTTAGGTCAGTTAGAAGAAGAAATAGAAGTTTTTAACGTTATTACACCTAACGGTGATGGTATTCACGATGTGTTACGTATTTCTGGATTAGAAAATTACCCAAACAATACACTGAAAATCTATAACAGATGGGGTGTATCTGTCTATAATACTAGAGCGTATAATACAGAAGGCAATGTTTTTAATGGCACATCTGAAGGTAGGGTGACAATAGATACTGATAGTAAACTGCCAGTAGGTACATATTTCTATATTCTAGATTATGAATTACCGAACGGGGAAACAAAATCACTTTCTGGTTACATATATATTAATAGATAAGAAGAATGTTTAAATCTTATATAGCAATACATAAAATGAGTATTTTAAAGCAAATTGTCGCTATCGTGACATTCTTGTTTGGTATATTTTCTTATGGCCAACAAGATGCGCAATATACTCAGTATATGTATAATACGGTAAGTGTAAACCCTGGTTACGCCGGTTCGAGAGGGCATATTAGTATTGCTGCTCTGCACCGTTCACAATGGATAGGTTTAGATGGTGCGCCAACAACACAAACTTTTAATATTCATTCACCAATAGGATATAGGGGTGTTGGTTTAGGTTTATCGATTGTAAATGATAAAATAGGACCGACATCGGAAACTAATTTTGATGTAGATTTTTCATATACCATATGGACATCGACAGTAGGTAGGTTGAGTTTTGGACTTAAGGCAAGCGCTAATTTGTTAGACATAAGATTTTCAGAATTAAATCAATATTCTACAGACCCAACCTTACAACAAGATATTGATAATAGGCTTTCACCTAATATTGGTGCAGGAGTGTATTATCATACCAATAAATTTTATTTAGGATTATCTGTACCACGATTCTTGGAAACTACACATTTTCAAGAGACTAATTTATCAACTGCAAAAGAGCAAATGAATTTATACCTTATTACAGGGTATGTTTGGGATTTGAATGAATTTGTAAAATTTAAGCCGACCTTACTTACTAAGGTAGTAAAGGGAGCACCTTTACAAGTTGATTTATCAGCGAATTTCATGCTAAATGATAAATTTATCATTGGTGCAGGTTACAGATGGGATGCTGCAATTAGTGCTATGGCCGGGTTTAATATTTCAAATAAGTTCTTAATAGGTATCGCTTACGATAAAGAAACTACGGAATTGGGTAATGCTGCCTTTAACGACGGTTCTTTTGAAGTAATATTTAGATATGACTTTATTTCCACTAAAAACAATTTGAAATCTCCCCGATTCTTCTAGATTTATCTATTAACGTATTATTATATGTTCTACTTTTCGTAGAATAAGTTAAACGCCTTATTTTTACCTAATGAAGGAAGAAGAGGTAATTCTTGTAAATCAAGAAAACGAACAGATTGGTACTATGCCTAAAATGGAAGCTCACGAAAAAGCTTTACTTCACAGGGCATTTTCAGTTTTTATTGTAAATGACGATGGTGAAATAATGTTACAGCAACGTGCAGCATCAAAATATCATTCACCTTTATTATGGACTAACACGTGTTGTAGTCACCAAAGGGTAGGTGAATCGAATTTAGATGCTGGTAAGCGAAGACTTCAAGAAGAAATGGGCTTTGAGGCAGAATTAAAAGAACTTTTCTCCTTTATTTATAAAGCTCCTTTCGATAATGGCTTAACCGAGCATGAGTATGATCATGTGATGATCGGTAATTTTAATAAAGAGCCTAAGATTAATCCCGAAGAAGTAGAGGCTTGGAAATGGATGTCACCAGAATTGGTTAAAAAAGATATTACCGATAACCCTAAGGAATATACGGTCTGGTTTAAAATTATTTTTGAAAAATTCTACCAACATTTATTTAATACAACAGCGAACAATGAAAGTTAAGGTTAGTAGGAAAGCACATTTTAATGCGGCTCATCGATTATATAAAAAAGAATGGGATGACGCAAAGAATACCGAAATTTTTGGTAAATGCAACAATCCAAATTTCCATGGGCACAACTATGAATTAATAGTAAGTGTTACTGGGGAGATTGATTCAGAAACAGGTTTTGTTATGGATATGAAGGTATTAAAAGATTTAATCAAAAAAGAGATCGAAGATTACCTTGACCATAAAAATCTTAATATAGAAGTTAAGGAGTTTGAAAATTTAAACCCAACTGCCGAAAATATAGCAGTAGTTATTTGGAGAAAATTAAGACCTCATATTTCTTCTTTAAGTGACTTGGAAATAGTTCTTTATGAAACACCAAGAAATTTTGTAACATTTTCCGGTTAATTTTTTTTCATAATATAACGTAAGAAAATTCTTTATTTAACGTTATTGTTTTAAGATTTTTTAAAGTTTAAATTATGACCTTATATCCGCTTAAATTCAGACCAATTCTAAAAGAAAAACTCTGGGGTGGCACAAAACTTAAAGAAGTACTAGGTAAACCGATTGAGAGCGAAAGTACTGGCGAGAGTTGGGAGTTATCTACGGTTAAAGGAGATATTTCTGTGATTGCAAATGGCAGTTTGGAAGGTAAATCGCTACAAGACTTAATTGAATCTAATAGTGAAGAGCTATTAGGTAAAAGTGTCGTAGAAAGGTTTGGAAAAGAATTTCCAATATTAATTAAGTTCATTGACGCCAAGCAAGATTTGTCCATACAATTGCATCCTAATGATGATTTGGCCAAGGAACGTCACGATTCTTTCGGTAAAACAGAAATGTGGTATATTATGGATGCTGACCCAAAGGCAGAATTGATAGTAGGGTTCAATAAAGATGTCACAAAAGAAGAATATGCTGAAAGTATTGATAATGATACATTACTGGATCTTCTTAATTATGAACAGGTTAAAGAAGGAGATACATTTTTTATAAATACCGGAAAAATTCATGCGATTGGCGCGGGAGTAATGTTGGCAGAAATCCAGCAGACTTCAGATATAACCTACCGCGTGTTTGATTTTAATCGTAAAGACAAAGAAGGTAATCTGCGCGAATTACATACAGACCTAGCACTTGATGCTGTAGATTATAAAAAGAAAGATGATTTTAAGGTTTCTTATAATCAAGAATTAAATAAAGTCAGCGAAATGGTTGACTGTCCTTATTTTAAAACAAATTTCATTCAACTAACAGAAAACCTTGTTCTAGATACTACAAAGCGTGATTCATTTACCATATTTATGTGTGTTGGTGGCAAAGCGGTAATAAAAACTGCAGAAGGCGAAGTATCTATCAAAAAGGGCGAAACAGCACTGTTACCTGCTATTACCAAAAAGATTTCATTACAATCTAAAGGAGCTAAACTTCTAGAAGTGACTATTTAGAGTATAATTTACTATTCAGCAACTCAAATATTGTATTTTTGCAAAAAAAATAATTAGTAATGGCAAGTATAAAAAATTTAAAGAAAGATATTAATAATGTTCTTGGTGACATTATCGAGGGTGTTTATATAGTAGATGCTGCAAACGGAAAGAACAATTCTAAAGAAGGTTCAGCTATTATAGATGAAGCTATTTCGAATTTTGATGAACTTATCGTTAAGGTTAACGAAAGTAAAGTTGAAAATAAGAAGGCTCATTTCAATGAAGTAAGAAATGATTTGGAAATTAAAGCTAATAAATTAGTAGAAAAACTTAATAAGTTAGCTTAAGTTAAAATTTCTATTTTGAATCGAACAAAAAAGCATCCTATTTTATAGGATGCTTTTTTGTTTGAAACTGTTTTGTGAATACTTTTATTTCTTTTTCAACAATACGGCCAACTCCGCGCCATATTTTGAGCTCGCAACTTCGGGTGAAAGAACACTATAAATAGAATCTAAATATTTGACATTTGCATCTGGTATTTCTTTTAAAGCAATATACGGTGCTATAAATGAATTTTTATTGTTGAGTGCAAAGTTGATGGCAAATGCATAACCTCTTTGTAAATTTCTATTACTGATATTTTCTAAAGAATCTATACTTACTTGAGATAATTGATTTTCAGGTTGTGCAGCGTTCATCATTATTTCAATATTTCTCTTATTGATACCAGACATAGTCATTCTATATTCCTCTAATTTTTCATGACTTTTAGAACCCGTAATTTTTGCGGTAGTATCAAAAGTATTCCAATCTGTATTTATTGTAATAGTCCCAGGTTCAGCAAAAAAAGTAATTCGATCATTAATGTCATTATTATCTTTCTTGACTAAATATAGATAATACACCTCGGGACTTTCTAATTTACTTTTAAAAGTAAAATTACCATCACCATTTATTGCCAAAGAGTCAATGGTAACTAAAACAGAATCAGGTACATGCTGTAAATAAAGCATACCTTTTTTTAGTCCTTTTATTTTACCTGTTACAATTAAGTTTTCTTCTGTGTTATTACCACAAGAGCTTAATACTAGCATAGAAACTAAAACAATTATTAATCTTTTCATTCGTATAATTTAGGTCGCAAATATCTATAAATTTTAATAGAAATTATTGGCTACTATTAATTTGTTATTAAAAAAGTGGTTATTATAATTTTGAGGCAACCTCCATTAAATATGCGCAAAGTAATGCTCCGCCAGTACCGACAACATAACCTAAAACGGCTAATAGTACACCAACAGAAGTTAATGACGGATGAAATTCAGCTGCCACTACAGGTGCTGAAGCTGCGCCACCAACATTGGCCTGGCTGCCTACTGCGAGAAAGAAATAAGGTGCTTTAATCAATTTCGCTACCAAAATCATGAGCGCGGCATGTATGCTTATCCAAATAAAACCAACTACAATTAGGCCAGGATTTTCAAGAACCTTGCCTAAATCCATTTTCATGCCTATAGTGGCAACCAAAATATAAATGAACATTCCACCTATTTTACTAGCGCCTGCACCTTCATAATTTTTGGCTTTGGTAAAAGAGAGTGCAATACCAATAACAGTAGCGATAACTACCATCCAAAAGAAGCTAGAGCCTAAGAAAGATAGGAAACTTTTTTGGTTGCTAACAGCGTCAAAATTACTAGTTAAAAACGTACTGATTTCATCTCCAAAGAAATGAGCGATACCAACCGCTGTAAATGCTAAAGAAAGCATTATCATATAATCGTTCAAGGTAGGTACTCGTGTTATTTTTTCAGTAAACTCGGTTACTTTTATTCTTAACGTTTCGATAGCTGATGTATCGGCCTTTAACCATTTATCGATTTGTTTTGTTTTACCTACTCCTAATAAAACTATCGCCATCCATACATTGGCCACAACGATATCTATCAATACCATACCTCCATACTTTTCAGGATTGTATTGAAATATTTCAAGCATTGCGGCTTGGTTAGCTCCGCCACCGATCCAACTACCGGCAATGGTAGAAAGGCCTCTCCAAATAGCGTCAAAATCATTACCGCCAACGGTATCAGGGGAGAATATTGAAACGATGAGTATAGCAATAGGACCGCCAATGATAATACCGGCACTACCTGTTAAGAACATTATAATGGCTTTAGAACCTAAATTGGATATCGCTTTTATATCTATGCTTAATGTCATTAATACCAAAGCGGCTGGCAGTAAATATCTACTTGCCATAAAATACAAATTGGAAATTTCATCTGAAATTATTCCAGTGCTGGTAAGAATTGCAGGTAATAGATAACACATAAGCACTGCAGGTACTATAGAATAAAACTTGCTCCAAAAACCGGTTTTTAAGCTAGAAGTGTAAAAAATAAAGCCTAAACAAAGTGCAAGCAATCCAAAGACTACGGTATCATTGCTAATTAATGGTTGAGCTAGTAGGTAGTGCATAAATATTTTGGTGATTTGCTATTTTCAAATATAGTTAATTAACCAAGTGTTCTTCAATAAAATGAGCAACGCCGTCTTCGGTATTTTTTAAAGTAACATAATTAGAAATAGCTTTTACTTCTTCTCTAGCATTTTCTACAGCAACACCGAAACCAACATTTTTAAGCATTTCTATATCATTGTAGTTATCACCAAAAGCTATAATATCTTCTAATGAATCATGGCTGTCCATTACTAATTTTATGGCCGAAAGTTTTGAAACAGATTTTGGAGCAATCTCGATTAGAGTATCATTAGAACGATAAAGATTTAGCTCATCGCTAAATTTTTCTTTAAGCTGGGGCATTAATTTATCTGCAGTCACTTTAGTACACATTAACATGATTTTATGCGCACCAATTTTTCTTTGTTCCCAATTCGACAAAGTTGTAGAAGTTGATTGAAAAGTAGGTATCGATTTGGTGTATTTAGTTTCTTTTTCCACCCTTATAGAAGTTTTGGGCACATACCATTCATTAGAGTAATAAAGACCTAAATCAGCATCTAAATCAATACAGATGCTATAAATTTCCTTTACTAAATTAATAGGAATAACTACAGAGGTTAATTCTTGATGACCAGATAGGACAAGAGCACCATTATAGCATATGATAGTTTGATTGGTGATGCCTAAACTTTCTTGAATATATCTCATTGCACTTGGCATTCTGGCCGATACTAAAATAATTCGTATATCATTCTTAATCTTGTTAATCTGTTCGATGGCATATGTTGAAACATCGCTCTTAGTGGAAAGTAATGTTCCATCTAAATCGGAACATAGAATTTTATATTTCATTTTAAATATTTAACCAATACGTGAATTTAAGATTTATGGACCTATATTTTGGTTCAAATGAATTCACGAAATAATTGTCATTATACACTATGAACAAATCAGATAAAGGTGCAAAACGCCATTGAAGTCTAGAGTTGAAACCAAGGTTATCGCGTTGGTTACTGTATTGAATTAAAGTCGACCAAAATATAGATTTACTAAAAGTAAGGTCTATTTTCGGACTTATAAGCCATATGTCTGCACTAGGATAAGGGTCAGGTAAAGTTATTTGGTCATAATTCAATAATATGGATATGAAGGCTTTGGGTTGAATTCGTAAAGTCATATTGGTCTCTATTGAAACTCTATCTCCGTTAAAAAAACGACCTAAAGTTGTTTCTGCCCTGTAGGAGAAAATTTTACGCATGTCAGATTGATAATTTGCTCTAATATTATTGTAATGATAACCTTCATTTCCTGGAATAGGTGTTGCTCCATCCGAATCAGTAGGATCAAATGAATCGAATAAGAAGGTGTAGTTATTGGACATTCCTATTTCAGCCTGAGATTGGTTGTTAAAATTAAAGGACCATGCACTTCTAAATTCATAATCTGTATTCTGGAAATTATTCTTTGGGCTCCAGATAAATATGGGGAATATTTCAAAAGCATGATTTTGAATAGGACCACTTTTTGGCCAAAAAACACGTTGTGCACTTAAAATCCCTTTAAATATATCGGTTCTTCGTACAAAACCTAAATCAGATGAAAAATCCTCATTTACATAAACGGCTTTACTATAAAAGTTATAATTTCTAGCGTTATAGCGCATATTCATTCCGCTTGCCATATTACCTTCGTTATCATCTGGGCTAAATGATTTATGGGCAAAGAACTTACCGTTCCATCGATTTTGTTTTGAGGCTAAATTATAGTCAAGGCCTAAAACTCGATTAAATTCATCTTCACGAGTAACAAAGTCATATTCTTTAAAGGATTGCTTGTTAATGAAAAACATACCAATATTGGATCTAGAAAAGACCCTTTGCTGCAACGCGATCATGGTATTGTTGTTAGATGCAATTTCATTTATGCGGTCTTCAGCAGTTTGAATATTCAGTAGGCCTACACGTAAATCTTTTGTGAGTTTACCGCTTAGTCTTACACCACCGATAATTTTATTTTCAATGGTGTTACCTGCGGTGTCTTCTGCAATTCCAATACGCCTAGAAAAGAACGGGTTGGCATCCCGTTGATCACCAAAGCCTGCGAAAAGGTCGTTGTTGTCAATAAAAAATTGCCTTTTTTCGGGTAGCGAAACTTCAAACCGGGTTAGGTTCGTTACTTGGTCATCTGCTTCTACTTGTGAAAAATCTGGATTTACCGTAATGTCAAGATTTAGACTGTTTCCTACAGATACCTTTACATCTCCACCAAAATTAAAATCGTTTAAATTTTCGTTATCCGTAAAATCTTTTTGGGAAAGTGTGTTGATGTAGGGTATAATAGCCAATGGAGTTCTTGATTTGCCTAAAGGCTTTTCAAAAAGCATATCTCCCATAAAAGCCAAATTATAAATTAATTGGTTTTGTGGAATCCTTGTCCAAGTACTGCGTTCATTAGACTGTGTATCTACCCTATAACTATTAAACCGCCATGTTTTGGAGCCTTCCTTAAATTTTAGTGAGGTAAAAGGGATAATCATTTCTGCGGTAAAATAACCATCATACATCTTGGCATCACCTTTCCATTTTACATCCCAAGAAAGATTAAAATCGCTCCGATTTCCACCACCGTTCGAAATTAGGGCCTCTCTACGAACCCCATAAGGATTTATACCAAATAAAAATGCATTTGTGCCATCATTAAAAGTGTCAAATACCAATGAAAAACTGTCGCTTCCGCTTCCTCTAAAATCACGTTTTAAAGATTGGAGTGAATAGTTTTTGCCTACAGAACTTGCCTTAATAGCTATGTAAAGGTTTTTGTCGTCATAAAGCATCTTGATTTCTGATTGCTCTCTCGCTTGAATAGAATCTAAAGGGAAATATTCCCATAATTCATTAGCACTTTCTGCAAATTCCCATATAGGTTCATCTAAAGCACCATCTGCAATAATACTTTCTTCAATAAATTTAACTGTAAAAGATTTAACCTCCTCTTGACAAAAAATAGTTAATGAGAAAAATGAGAATATAAAACTAAGGGTCCCTTTTTTCATAATTTAGTTTTCTTTAAAATTAACATACTCTCTTGGGTAGTTCTATTATTATATATTTAACCAATACGTGAATTTAAGATTTAACGACCTATACTTTGGTTCGAATGTATTTACGAAATAATTGTCATTATATACAATGAACAAATCAGATAATGGAGCGAATCGCCATTGAAGTCTTGAGTTAAAACCAAGATTATCTCGTTGATTGCTGTATTGAACCAAAGTAGACCAAAAAACTGATTTACTAAAAGTTACATCTATTTTAGGGCTAATCAGCCAAATATCCGCGCTAGCATATGGGTCAGGTAATGAAATTTTATCATAGTTCATGGCCAAGGATAGAAATACTTTTGGTTGAAACCTTAAAAACATTTCACCCTGAATAGAATAACGGTCTCCATTAAAAAAAGTACCCAAAGTAGGTTGAATAGCATAAGCGAATCTTTTTCTACTATCTGACTTATATTCCAATGAAATACTATTGTAATGGTATCCTATTTCGCCAGGTAACGGTATTGCCTCATCTTTATCAGTTGGGTCAAATTCTTCGAAAAGATAGGTGTAGGTATTATTATATTCAACATTGATTTCTGATTGGTCATTGAATTTTGATTCCCAAGAACCCATTACTTCATGATCAGTATTCAAGAAATTATTATCTGGACTAAATGTTAGAATGGGGAAAAATTTAAAACTATGGGTTTGCAAGGCACTATCTTCTGGCCAAAAAATACGCTCGAACATAGTTGCAGTTTTAAAAATATCGGTTCTACGAATAAAACCTAGATCAGACCTAAAATCTTCTCCTACATAAACTACATCTTCGAAAAAGTTCCAATTTCTAGAATTGTATTGAAGAAAAGTACCTGATGAAAGATCTCGACTTCCAGAGTTATGGGCAAAAGATTTATGAAGGTAGAATTTGCCGTTCCATGTATTATTATCGGAAATTAGATTATAGTCAACACCTGCAACCCTATTGTATCGATCATTTGGATCTTGAAATTCATAATCCTTAAAGGTTTGTCGGTTTATAAAGAACATACCAATATTTGAACGACCGAACACAGATTGCTGAAATGCTAACATGGTATTATTGTTAGAGGCAATTCGCTCATCTAAATCTTCATCTGTTTGTAGGTTTAAAAATCCTAATCTAAGCCCTTTGGTCAATTTACCGCTTAACCGTACACCGCCAATAATTTTATTTTCTATAGAATTATCTGCGGTATCTTTGGCAATACCTATTCTTCTTGAAAAAAACGGGTTGGCATCTCTGCCGCCACCAAAACTGCCAAAAAGGTCACTGTTGTCGATGAAGAATTGTCTTTTCTCGGGAAGTGAAACTTCAAATCGCGTTAAGTTTGTTATTTGGTTGTCGACTTCAACCTGAGAAAAATCTGGATTAACCGTTATGTCCAAATTCATACTATTGCCTATCGCTACTTTTGCATCACCGCCAACCTTTACATTAGAGTTAGGGTCATCTAATTCAAAGTCCTTTTGAGTTATCATATTGATATAAGGAATCATGGCTAGGGGAGTCCTGTATTTTCCTAATGGCTTTTCAAAAACCATATCGCCCATAAAGGTTAGACCGTATATATTTTGATTTTGAGGAATATTCATCCAAGTACTATTCTCATTAGATTGGGTGTCGAATCGATAGCTATTGAACCTCCATTTAGTTTCACCTTCTTTAAACTTGAATGCAGTTAATGGAATCACCATTTCGGCCGTGTAGTAACCATCATATATTTTAGAATCTCCCCTCCATTTTACGTCCCATGAAATTGTAAATCCATTTAAATTTAATCCACCAGCAGAGACTAAACCTTCGCGTCTTACACCGTAAGGATTAATACCGAAAAGAAAGGCATTGTTACCGTCATTGAAAGTGTCGAAAAGTAGTGTTATATTATCGCTATTACCTGCTCTAAAATCTCTTTTTAATGATTCTATCGCATAATCGCTACCAGCAGTATAGACTGTGATGCCAACATAGAGGTTGTCATCATCATAAAGCATTTTAATGTCGGTCTGCTTTTTAGATTGAACAGAATCTAAGGGGAAATACTGCCAGAATTTATTTGCGCTATCTGCATTTTCCCAGTTTGGTTCATCAAGAATACCATCAGGTACAATGTTAGCATTAATTTGCTTTACAATAAAAGATTTATTGGTAGTTTGGGCATTTGAGTAAAAGTAAAAAAGAATAAGTGCAAAAGCACTTAAGGTTTTAGTCATTTTGATCATAGTTTGGTAGTTGATCAAATTTAATATTTTGTTTTGTTAAATAAATGCCAAACTCATTTAGGTTTATCTGGTTTAGGCTCTCTTTTTGCCTCTTTTAAACTTTTCATAAGCATCCACTCTATTTGACCATTGGTACTACGAAACTCATCTGCAGCCCATTTTTCAATAGCTTGCAACATTTCTTCATTAACCCGTAATGCAAATGGTTTTTTCTTACTCATTTAGAAATTAAGCGTTTTTGTTTTCAGACTCAAGAACAGTGACAAAATTTATGATCTATATTAATGGTTCAAAGTTCCTGTATTTACAATTGGTGTTACATCTTTATCTGAACAAAGCACAACCATAAGATTACTTACCATCGCAGATTTTCGTTCATCGTCTAAAGCTACCAAACCTTTTTTACTTAATTCTTCTAAAGCCATTTCTACCATGCTAACGGCCCCTTCAACTATTTTATGCCTTGCAGCTACAATGGCAGTAGCTTGCTGTCTTTTCAACATAGCGTTTGCTATTTCTTGAGCATATGCTAAATAACCGATACGAGCTTCCAATACTTCTATGCCGGCCATTGATAGGCGTTCTTGAACTTCTTGTTCTAGTGCTTCACTTACCTCATTAACACTTGATCTAAGAGTGATGTCTTCCACTAGACCCTCATCGGCAAAATTATCATAAGGATACATACTTGCTAGTTTACGAACGGCAGCATCTGTCTGTACCCTTACAAAATTTTGATAATCATCAACATCAAATGCCGCTTTATAGGTATTGGTCACTCGCCAAACTAAAATGGTACTAATCATGATAGGATTACCTAATTTGTCATTAACCTTTAATCGTTCGCTATCGAAATTACTTGCCCTTAAAGAAATTCTCTTTTTGGTATATAAAGGATTCACCCAAAAAAGGCCGTTCTCTTTAATGGTGCCCACATATTTTCCGAATAAAAGTAAAACCCGTGAGCTATTTGGATTAACTAGAACAAAGCCTGCGCACATAATTAATGCTGCAATTATCATAAAGGCACCAACGTAAATTCGTAAAAGTGCAATTCCGCCAATTAATAAAACTAAAGCAACAAAAAGCATAACATAGCCATTCTGTGCACTGTGGGTTTTTTCTACTTTCATAATTTATGATATTAAAATGATATCATAAATATATCAAAATAATTTAAATATAGGCGTATTTGTCGTTCTATTTTTAAATTTTGGTATTATCCATTAAACTTTTTAGTCTTCTTTTTATTCGGATTCTTGAACAATCGCTTAAAGAATCCGTCTCGTTTTATTGGGTCGCAATTCAAAGCGTCTATGACGGAAGCTGAAGGTTTTGGAAAACTCCTTTTTGTATACTTATCAAAGTCTTTATTCTGATTTAGTTCTTTCATCCAAAGTCCAAACATGGGTAAGGCCGCATTAGCACCTTGACCAATACTGGTATTGCTAAAACCAATTTCATGTTGGTCAAGCCCCACCCAAGTTAAATGCACGAGGCTAGGTGTAAGTGCCACGAACCAAGCATCTTTATTGTTTTGGGTAGTACCCGTTTTACCGGCCATATCATTTTTGAGTCCGTATGTAGTTCGTAATCTAGTTGCCGTGCCTGAATTAACGGTCGACTTCATCATTTCTATCATAATTTGCCCGGTTTCTTTCGAAAAGGCAGCTTTTGAACTTAAACCTGATTTGAATTCTACTAATATTGAATCTTTGTTGTTCGTAATACGCTTGATTAAATTTGGTGTTATGTGCTTACCATTGTTTACATAACTAGTATATGCCTGCGCTAAGTCTAGAATTTTTATTTCTCCTGTTCCTAAAGCAATAGACGCCTCATTGGGAAGTTTTTCATCAATACCCATATCTTTGGCCATCTTCAGTACATTGTTAATACCTGCCTTCTCCAAAACTTTCACGGCAATGGTGTTAACTGAATTACTCAGGCCTTCTTCCATTGAATAATTTAAGTAAGCTTCATCTTTGTCTCCTGAATTACCGGGAGACCATCCCTTTAAATTATCATATTCAACCTCTTCTGCAGAGAAATATGAGCAAGGCTTTATTCCTTGTTCTAAAGCGGCAGTATAAACAATAGGCTTAAAAGTAGATCCTACTTGACGTTTACTTTGTGATATATGGTCGTATTTGTACTGTTTAAAATTTATACCCCCAATCCAAACCAAAATATCTCCATTATTGGAATCAATGGTCAATGAACCTGTATTTAAAAATTTGGTGTAATGTTGAATACTATCTATGGTACTCGCCGTTACCTCATTGCCACCTTGCCAATCTATGAAGTTTCTTTTTCTATTATCCTTATAAAGACTATCTATAATTTGTTCATGTGTTAAGTTCGCTTTTTGTAGTTTTTTATAAGAAGATGTTCTCTTGGCGATTTTTTGTATCAGTTTTTCATCCTTAATCCATGGAGCATTTTTGCCATAACTCTTTTCGAAATCGTTTTGCAATTTGGTCATATGTTCAACCATGACCTCTTCGGCCAATTTCTGCATTTTATAATTTAGGGAAGTATAGATTTTTAAGCCAGAAGTATAAAGATTGTAATCGGAACCATTATTATTTTGGTCGGCTACCCATCGTAACATTTCTTTACGCACCTCTTCTCTGAAATAGGGAGCAATACCTGCATTGTAATCAAATTCTCGATAGTCAAGGTTAAGTTCTTCTTGGGTAAACTGATATACGTGTTCTTCTGAAATGTAGTTGTTGCCATACATAGCACGTAAAACTAAATTACGTCTGCTAATACTTCGTTCTGGAAACAATCTTGGGTTGTAGCCATAGGTAGCCTTTAGCATACCCACAAGCGTAGCGGCCTGTGCTGTTGAAATATCTTTAGTGCGTGTATTATAGAATTTTAAGGCTGCACTTTCAATACCGAACGTATTATCGCCAAAAGATACCGTGTTGAGGTAATTGGTTAATATTTCATCTTTATTGAAAATTTTCTCGAGTCTTTTAGCGATAATCATTTCCTTAATCTTATCGACTACTATATTTGTTTTGTTCCGTTCTTTTCTAGGATAAAGATTTTTAGCAAGCTGCTGAGTCAATGTGCTACCTCCACCAGCGGAATCATCATTCATAAGAATCGTTTTTAACCCCACACGAATCAAACTTTTATAATCTATACCTGAGTGGTCATAAAAACGTTCGTCTTCAATTGAAATCAAGGCTTGTTTCAAATGCTCAGGAAATTCTTCGAAAGCAACAGGCTGTCGGTCATATAAGTAATATTTGCCAATAAGAATACTATCAGCAGTAAATACTTCAGATGCCATTTGATATTGAAAATTGGAAAGTTCCTTTTTAGATGGGATTTTTCCCCAAAGGCCCAAATTGATACTTGCTATGAAAAGTAAAAAAAGAGTAAATAGCCCCAGAATTCCAAAGCCTATTACCTTTAGAATAGAAAGTTTTTGTTTTGATGATTTTCTTTTCTTTTTTTTCATGCTTGCAAGTTCTAATATAAATTTAACCTTATCGAAGTTTTAACAATACCTTAAAGTATGAAATCCTATTTTTGGGCAAAATTTTAGCGATGAAGAATGTATTGGTTTTATTTTTTCTTATAACGAATCTAACTTTTGCAAATGATATGGTTTGGTCTAAAACAGGCCATAGGGTTGTGGGTGAAGTTGCGGAGCAACATCTGAGTAAAAAGGCAAAGCGTGCTATTGCTAGTTTGCTAGATGGTAAAAGTTTGGCCGCTGTGGCTAATTTTGGTGATGAGATAAAGGCAGACCGTGCTTATAGTAAATTTAGTGCTTGGCATTATGTAAATATTCCTTTCGATAAAACCTATGCAGAAATTGAGCCAAATGAATATGGAGATTTAGTACAAGGTATAAATACCTGTATAGAAATTATTAAAGATGAAACCAGTTCTAAAGAGGATAAAGCTTTCTACTTGAAATTTTTAGTTCATCTCATCGGTGACTTACACCAACCGATGCATGTAGGTAGGGCAGAGGACAAGGGAGGAAATGACATACAATTACAATGGTTCGGTGACGGTACTAACTTGCATAGGCTATGGGATTCAAATATGATAAATGACAATGGTATGAGTTTTACTGAGCTTGCTTTTGAATATCCAGAAATGTCTAAACAGCAAGTGAAGTATTTACAAGAAGGAAGCTTATTAGAATGGGTAGAGGAGTCTCATCAACTGGCAGAAAAGGTATATAGTTCTGTTGAACCTGGTCAGAAATTAGGGTATAGATATAGTTACGACTGGTGGAATACTGTTACAGTCCAATTACAAAAAGGAGGCATACGGCTTGCTGCAGTTTTGAATGAAACGTTTAAATAGGTTGTAGAAGCAACTTATCTTTTTGAAATTTTATTTCCGCTGATACTCCGTTGTCTAGAACATCTAAAACGGTCCATATCATCGGTTCTTAATTTGGCGTGTTTAGTAGCACGGCCTTGAACTCGTTTGCGCCACATTCTAAAACTGCTTGGTTTCATTTCTTTACGCATCACCTCAATTGTTTCCTGTTCGGTAATGCCGAATTGAAAAGTAATTGCTTCAAAAGGTGTACGATCCTCCCAAGCCATTTCAATGATACGGTCTAACTCTCTTTCTGTAAATTCTTTTATCATAGCATTGTAAAGATACTAAGCAGCTACTATTTGACAGAATTGAGGGTATAACTTTAAGTAATATTTAATAATTCTATGAGGTAGGTAGAAAAGGTCATTAATAGAATTTTTATTCATTAAATATATTATATACTTGATGGAAATGGTATTACATCAAAACCGTTTTAAGTTCATTTCTGTATTCTGACGGATTTTGGCCTGTGAATGCTTTAAACGATTTGTTGAAGTGCGAAAAGTTATTAAATCCGCATTCAAAACAAACTTCAGTAATACTCATAGGTTTTTCTGCTAATAATTTTGAAGCATGAACCAAACGATATTCATTAACGAATTGTATAAATGTCTTATTTGTTATTTTTTTGAAGTATCTACAGAACGACGGTATTGTCATACTAACCATAGAAGAGATTTCTTCGAGAGTCAATTCTTCTTTAAAATTATTCTTAACATGATTGAATATGATATTAATACGGTCATTATCCTTAACATCTGTAGTAAATGAAAAACCTTCGGCATTCAATAATCGCATATCTTCTGAATTTCCTAATTCATTGAATATATTAAGTATAGATAATAGTCTTTGAAAATCGGTCTGATATTCCAAAACTTCCATTTTATCGCCTATTTTTCGTTTCGTCTTACCAGAAAAGGCAATTCCGCCACTGGCACTATTAAACAAGCTTTCAATTTTCTTCATTTCTGGAAGTTTAAAGAAATCTTGTCCTAAGAAATCTAGCTTCATCTGCACAACTGTTTCACTTGTATTTCCAGTAAGGGCATCAGTAAAACCGCAATGTGGCAGATTACTGCCTATAAGTATAAGATCTCCATTAGTATAATAAGAAACATGACTACCAATTTGTCGCTTACCAGAGCCGCCATTAACATATACCAATTCTAATTCTGGGTGGTAATGCCATAGGTTATTTTTATTCAATTTATGTTCATCAAATTTTTGGTATGTAAATGAATGACCGAAATCTGGCTCTATGGCTTCGAAAGTAGGTTTCTGTTTAACCATGATATTTTGTGTTTACTAATATGAAATTAGATAACCCTTTTTAGGTGGGTCACAGCAAAATTAACTTATATGTGTGTAATATTAACCTATGAAGTGTTAATGTTAGTTAAAGAGGTTAAAATAGCACAGGTATTGGAACAATTTGATGTAGTGAGGGCTAGATATCGACTGTATGTTTGCAGTATAAATTATCATTAACCCTTAAAATAATTTATTATGAAAAATCTAGTAAAATTCACAACAGTAGTTGCCTTTATGTTCGCTACAGTAGCCGGCATGGCAAGAGAGCCTAAATTGAACTTATTATCAGCAGGCAAAGCCAAAAGTGTTGTATTAACTATGGATGCTTCTTCTAAAGGTGTACAGGTAAAGTTAATGGATGCAGAATTGAATGTTATTTATTCTGAAAATATGTCTGAAGGTCAGTTTAGCAAAAAATTGAATCTTAAAGATTTGAATGATGGTAGCTATTACCTTTCAGCAGACGATAGCTTTAAAAGCTATTCATATACAATTGTTTTAAAAAACAATACTTTGAATGTTGTAGAAACAGCTGAAGACGTTAAGCCTTTCTTTAGAAAGACTAGCAATATGATTTTTATGAACTACTTAAACTTGGATAAAGCAAAGTTGTCTATTAAAATATTTGATGCTGAAAGTAGAACAGTATTTACACAAGAAGTAACTGACGAAATGATTGTCGAAAAAGCTTTCAATTTCGAAGATGCTTTCCCTGGTACTTATACCGTGACTATTAAGTCTGCAGGCAAAACGTATACTGAAGATTTTGTTGTTAATTAAGTTGATTTAAGTTGATTTCATTAAAAGGGGACGGGAGCGTCCCCTTTTTATTTGTTTAAACTTTTAGGTAAAAAAAAGCCCAGTACATAAGTACAAACTGCAATGGTAACCTTAATAAAAGTATCCATCTAGGAAAACCTGCTCCAGCCTTCTTGCTTGACAACATATAAAAATGAACTAGTAAGAAAACGGCTAGCATAACAATGATTCCGTATAGGGAAATATCTTTTGTGGTTTCAAAAAATAGGCCAATACCCAGCATTATTTCTGCCAAGCCACTTAATAATACTAATGGTTTTTGAAAGGGAAGATACCTAGGCATAATTCTTAAATACATTTTTGGCTTCATAAAATGCATGATGCCTGCAAAAATATATAGCGCGCCCATTGCATATAAGTGCCAAGTATTTATCATAATTAAAATTTTGTATTTGGGTTAATCCAATTCATCATTTTATCTTCTAAAATAGCTAGTGGTACACAACCAGTTTCAAGAATTTTTTCATGAAATAGTTTTATGTCGAAATCCTTACCAAATCTAGCTTCTGCTTTAGACCGAAGCTCCATAATTTTTAATTGTCCTATTTTATATGCTAATGCTTGACCAGGGTTTGCCATATAGCGTTCAATTTCTGCCGTAATGGCGGCTTCTGATTCTGCCTCATTATCTAATGAATATTGAATAGCTTCTTCCCTAGACCAGCCTTTAGAATGTAAGCCAGTATCTACAACCAAACGAACCGCTCTATGCATTTCTGCACCTAGCATACCAAAGTATTGATATGGGTCTTGATACAGACCCAGTTCTTTACCTAAAGACTCAGTGTATAAAGCCCAACCTTCGCCATAAGCACTATACCATAACGTTTTTCTAAATTGAGGTAAATCTTCGTTCTCCTGGGTCATTGAAATTTGAAAATGATGACCAGGTATAGCTTCATGTAAAAATAAATCTTCATCAGAATAGATGTTGTAAGATGATACATCTGGTATAGGGACATAAAAAATACCAGGTCTAGTACCATCTAAAGAGCCAGGATTATATTCGGCACTTGCCGATGCTTCTCTAAAAGCTTCTGTACGTCTAACTTCAAAAGTAGTTTTAGGCTGCTTACTGAATAAAGCATTTATTTTGGGTGTCATTTTTTTATGAATGTCATTGAAGTTATCTATGACCTGTTGGGGGTCGGTAAAAGGCATCAATTCTTTTTTAGTACGAACCTCTTTAAAAAAATCTTTCAGATTGCCGGTGAAACCAACTTGCTCCTTAACTTTTTCCATTTCAGAACTTATTCTGGCAACTTCTTTTAATCCTATTTCATGAATCTCTGATGCGTTTAATATTGTTGTAGTGTATAATTTTATTTGATGGGCATAATAGGCATCACCATTTGGTACGTCTTGTATTCCACTAGATTCACGACCAGCATTCATATATTCATTAGCCATGAAATCATGAAGCTCTTTATAAGTGGGTATAATTTTATTAGTAATAAGAGTGGTGTAATCGGAAGTTAACCTTGCTTGTTCGCTCTCAGTAAATTCAATAGGAAAATTATGAATAGGCGTGTAAAATAAATTCGATTCCAATTCGGTATCGGCAACACTTGCCAGCTGAGGTAATACCTTTATAATCAAAGATTTTGGCAGCACATTTTTCGCCTTCATTCCTACTTCCATTTGAGTCTTTGTTGATTTTAGCCATACTACATAATCATCTAAACGTTCTAGCCAATTATCGTAATCCTCTACAGTTTTAAAAGGTTGTGCACTACTTCCGCCAGCTAATTGACCAATCATTAAATTCATGGACCACATTTGGTCGATTGGCGTATAGTTTTCAAATTCTAAACTTTCTAGGTTAATTTCACATTCCCATTTTAAAATGGCATATGACATTCGCTCACTTTCTGAAAGTTTTGCCTTTTCAAATTTCTTCGATTTATCTAAGTAACTGGAGTAATAGTTTTTCATTTCTTTCTTATAGTCGGAAGAAAGAAAATTGGGTAAGATGTCATTGTATCTGTAATCTCCTTGAAAAGTGGCGTTTAATGGATTCAGCTTTAATCCGTCCTCATAATAATGAGTTAATAAGGTAATGAAACCGACATTGTGCATAGTGGGGTTCGTAGTTATTTCTTTACTGTTGTTTATTTGAGCTTCAGTCTTTAGCCCAAAAAGTAAAGCGAATACAATGAGTATATTTTTCATTAAAATATGTTGTTTTAAAATTTAAGAAAGGTATTTCTTGAATCTGTCTTTTTTATATTGAGGTACAGATTCATTGCTCATAAATAGGGATAGAAGTTCTTGTGGTTTCTCTTTTAAAAACATCAATTCATAAAATTGTTGAACCGTAAGAGAATTTGAAGATTTCTCAACTAAAACTACATTATCTCCTGATTTTACAATACCTTCTTCAAGTATTTTTACATAAGTACCAGGATGATTATGAGCGATAAATTCTTTGAGGATTTTTTGAGTTCCAAAGCGTACACCAAGTTTATAACACGGTTCTCGTGGTTGAGAAACTTGAACTAAAACTTCCCCGATTTTATAAATATCGCCCACACGAACTTTAAATTCATCAAGGCCTTCAATGGTCAAATTTTCTCCGAACATTCCCCAATCCCAAGTCAAATTAGGATATAAATTTTTCCAATAAGAATAGTAATCTGAAGAGAATAAATAACAGGCTTTATTGATGCCACCATGGTGAACGCGGTCTATAATGGTGTCGTCTTTAACATCGTTTTGTCTCAAGAATAAACCCTTTGAAGTGGGATATTTGAAAATGCCAGTTTGCTCTTTTTCACCGTTCCATTCAAAAGTTACTGGGCTTCCTATGTTAGTTGAAATTACTTTCATGTGGTGAAGATAAAAAAAGCACTAATATTTATGGTAATATGGATAATCAATATTTTTGGTTTCAAAAAGGTATAGGTTTAATTTCTCAAAATCAAAGGAATACTGTTTTAGCATTGTGATTTAGGAATCTGTGTTTATCATTTTTCTATATTTACGTTGATGGCATTTTTAACATTTATACTTTTTACAGGCTTTGTTGCTTTTTATGCGACTTGGAAACTACGTAAAGATAAACTCAACACTCAAGATGGTTATTTTTTAGGAGGTAGGTCGTTAACAGGTATCGTCATTGCAGGATCACTTTTATTAACCAATATATCGACAGAGCATTTAGTAGGTATGAATGGTTCTGCCTATAAAAACGGGGCTATAATTATTGCTTGGGAAGTGACCTCTGCATTAGCGTTAGTATTGGGTGCTTTATATTTTGCGCCAAGGTACTTGAAAATGGGATTAACTACTATACCTGAGTATTTAGAAAAACGTTTCGATGGTTTAACCCGAACGCTTGTGGCATTATTATTAATTATATCTTTTGTAGCAACACTATTGCCAATAGTTCTTTATACAGGAGCCTTAAATATTGAGGCGATATTTGAAATATCCAATTTATTAGAAGTTAGCCAAGAACAAGGAATATTTATTACCATATTAATTGTGGGTATTTTAGGTGGGATATATGCCATATTTGGAGGGCTAAAAATGGTTGCTTATACCGATACTATTAATGGATTTGGACTTCTGGTAGCGGGTTTATTAGTGCCAATTTTGGCTTTGTTAAGTATAGGTGATGGTAATGTTTTTAGTGGATTTGAAATGGTGTTTAATAACAGTCCAGAAAAATTTAACGTCATAAGTAATGAATCGAGTGTCGGTGAAGGTGCCCGAACTGCAATTTTACCATTCGAGGTGCTTTTTACAGGATTGATGGTGAATCAGATTTATTTTTGGACCATGCATCAGTCAATTATACAACGAGTTTTGGGTGCGGTTAATTTAAAAGAAGCACAAAAGGGAT
>NZ_CAXBBZ010000025.1:0-20825 GCF_963974015.1 uncultured Maribacter sp.
CAGGATTAAAATTCTAATATACTAGTATGTTCCAAAAATATAAAAACGTAGAAACCGTTAAGCCTGGCGGTTTAGATTTAAAAGATAAATTAGTTGGCATTCAACGTGTAACTAAGGTAACAAAAGGTGGTAGAGCATTTGGTTTTTCTGCTATTGTTGTTGTTGGTGATGAAAACGGCGTCGTAGGTCATGGTTTAGGTAAATCTAAAGAAGTTGCTACTGCAATTGCTAAGGCCATTGAAGATGGTAAAAAGAATTTAGTTCGTATTCCTTTAAACAAAGGTACTTTACCACACGAGCAAAAAGGTAAATTTGGTGGTGCTAGGGTTTATATTCAACCTGCATCTCATGGTACCGGTGTTATCGCTGGTGGTGCTGTTAGATCAGTATTAGAATCTGTTGGGGTACATGATGTACTTTCTAAGTCTCAAGGTTCGTCAAATCCACATAATGTTGTAAAAGCTACTTTTGATGCTTTGTTGCAACTTAGGGATGCGAAGACAATTGCAGCACAAAGAGGTGTTTCTTTAGAAAAAGTATTTAAAGGCTAAGCGTAGAATTATGGCAAAGATTAAAGTTACACAATTAAAAAGTGGAATTAAGAAACCTCAAAACCAGAAAAGGACTTTAGAGGCACTTGGTTTAAAAAGGATAGGACAGGTTGTTGAACATGATGATACACCTAACATTCTTGGAATGATAAATAAAGTTAAACATTTAGTTTCCACAGAGGAAGCTTAAAGATAGAATAGAATGGGTTTACATAATTTACAGCCTGCAGAAGGTTCAGTGAATAGAGACGGAAAACGTCTTGGAAGAGGTCAAGGTTCTGGAAAAGGTGGAACAGCTGCAAGAGGTCATAAAGGAGCTAAGTCAAGATCTGGTTATTCTAAGAAAATTGGTTTCGAAGGTGGTCAAATGCCTTTGCAACGTCGTGTACCTAAGTTTGGTTTTACAAATATTAATCGTAAAGATTATCAAGGTATCAATTTAGAGAAATTACAAGAGCTTGTTGATAGTAAAATTATCACTAATGAAGTGTCTTTGGATATCTTAATTGAAAACGGTTTAGTTGGTAAAAATGATTTAGTGAAAATTTTAGGTAACGGTGAATTAAAATCTCCACTAAAAATTTCAGTACATAAATTTACTGTTTCTGCCAAAGCTGCTATTGAGGCAGCAGGTGGAGAAGCAATAAGTTTGTAAGCATAAACGATAGCATGAAGAATTTTATTGATACAATATCCAATATTTGGAAGATAGAAGAACTAAGAAATAGAATTCTTATTACATTGGGTCTTTTGTTGGTTTATCGTTTTGGTTGTCAAATTGTACTACCAGGTATAGATTCGACTCAATTAGGTGGATTGACGGATAGCACTGATCAGGGTATTTTTGGTCTTTTAAATGCATTTACAGGAGGAGCGTTTGCAAATGCTTCTGTTTTTGCTTTGGGTATTATGCCATATATATCTGCATCTATTGTTGTGCAGTTAATGGGTATTGCAATACCATATCTTCAAAAACTACAGAAAGAAGGGGAAAGTGGTCGTAAGACGATAAATCAAATTACAAGATGGTTAACCATTGGTATTTGTATTGTTCAAGCTCCTGCTTATCTGTATGGTTTAGAGGCTTTTGGTGTTAGAGATACTGCATTTTTATTAGGCAAAGGATTGGACTTTATGGTTCCTGCTGTAATTATATTAGTAACAGGTACTGTATTTGCAATGTGGCTTGGTGAAAAAATAACGGATAAAGGTATTGGTAACGGTATTTCTTTATTAATTATGATAGGTATTATTGCTACGATGCCACAATCTTTTGTTCAAGAATTTATTTCAAGAACAACTGATAATAATGGAGGACTAATGTTTATATTAATTGAGGTCATTGTTTGGTTCTTGGTAATATTAGCGTGTATTCTTTTAGTAATGGCTACAAGGCAAATTCCCGTGCAGTATGCTCGACGAACAGCTTCTGGTGGATATGAAAAGAACATAATGGGTTCTAGACAGTATATACCTTTAAAGTTAAATGCTTCTGGAGTTATGCCAATTATATTTGCACAAGCCATTATGTTTGTTCCCGGTATGATAGGTAGTGCTTTTGATGATACTGCTTTTGGACAGTGGATGCAAGTTCAGTTTAGTGATATATTCGGTTGGGCATATAATTTATTATTTGCTATACTAATTATAATCTTTACTTATTTCTATACTGCAATTACAGTTCCTACCAATAAAATGGCAGATGACTTAAAAAGAAGTGGTGGTTTCATACCTGGAATACGCCCTGGAAAAGAAACTGGAGATTATTTAGATAAGATTATGTCATTAATAACATTACCTGGATCAATTTTCTTAGCTTTGCTGGCTATTTTACCAGCGATCGTAGTTAAGTTAATGGATGTTCAGGCAGGTTGGGCATTATTTTATGGCGGAACATCACTATTAATTATGGTAGGTGTGGCCATTGACACGGTACAACAAGTAAATTCATATTTGTTAAATAGACATTATGATGGTTTGATGAAAACTGGCAAAAATAGAAAAGTAGCATAATTTATGGCTAAGCAGGCAGCAATAGAACAAGATGGGTCTATCATAGAAGCATTGTCAAATGCAATGTTTCGGGTAGAATTGGAGAATGGGCATGTAGTAACAGCGCATATTTCAGGTAAGATGCGTATGCACTATATAAAGTTATTACCTGGTGATAAGGTTAAATTGGAGATGAGTCCGTATGACCTTTCGAAAGCAAGAATTACATATAGATACTAAGATACAAGATGAAAGTAAGAGCATCAGTTAAGAAAAGAAGCGCCGACTGCAAGATTGTTCGCAGAAAAGGCAGGTTGTACGTAATCAACAAAAAGAATCCTAGATTTAAACAAAGACAAGGGTAATTATGGCAAGAATCGCAGGTATAGATATACCAAAACAAAAGAGAGGCGTAATCGCCTTAACCTACATTTTTGGAATTGGCAGAAGTAGGTCACAAGAAATTTTGAGTAAAGCCCAAGTTAGTGAAGATACTAAGGTTTCTGATTGGAATGATGATGAAATAGGTCGTATCAGAGAGGCTGTTTCAGCTTTTGTAATTGAAGGTGAATTACGTTCTGAAACTCAGTTGAACATTAAACGTTTAATGGATATTGGCTGTTATAGAGGCATTCGTCATAGATCAGGGTTACCTTTAAGAGGTCAACGTACTAAGAACAACTCTAGAACTAGAAAAGGAAAGCGTAAAACAGTTGCTAACAAGAAGAAAGCAACTAAATAATAATTAGGTATGGCAAAGGCAAATACTAAAGTTACCAAGAAACGTAAAGTTATAGTTGACTCAGTTGGTGAAGCTCACATTAGTGCTTCTTTCAACAATATCATTATATCTTTGACAAATAAAAAAGGAGATGTGATTTCTTGGTCATCTGCTGGTAAATTAGGTTTTAGGGGATCTAAGAAAAATACACCTTATGCTGCTCAGGTAGCTGCAGAAGATTGTTCTAAAGTTGCGCATGAAGCAGGTTTGAGAAAAGTCAAGGTATATGTAAAAGGACCTGGAAATGGTAGGGAATCTGCAATAAGATCTTTACATAATGCAGGTATTGAAGTAACAGAAATCATTGATGTTACTCCTATGCCTCACAATGGTTGTAGACCTCCTAAGAGAAGAAGAGTTTAATTAATTACTAATATTTCATCGAAAGTGTAGTTACGATTATCGAAGGATAAGCCTTAATTCATAATCTCACTTTCAAATTTAAAGAAAATGGCAAGATATACAGGACCAAAATCTAAAATTGCTCGTAAATTTGGCGAGGCAATATTCGGAGACGATAAGTCATTCGAAAAGAAAAATTACCCTCCAGGGCAACACGGAAATAACAGAAGAAGAGGTAAAAAATCTGAATATTCTGTTCAATTGATGGAGAAGCAAAAGGCTAAATATACCTATGGTATTTTAGAAAAGCAATTCAGAAACTTATTCCAAACGGCAAAAAGAAAAGAAGGTGTTGCTGGTGAAATATTACTTCAACTATGTGAATCACGTTTAGATAACGTTGTTTTCAGAATGGGTATTTCCCCTACAAGAAGTGGAGCTAGACAATTAGTATCTCATAGACACATAACAGTTAATGGTGAGTTGGTAAACATACCTTCTTATTCATTGAAAGCTGGCGATGTCGTTGGTGTTAGAGAAAAATCAAAATCACTTCAAAGTATACAGGATTCATTAACTGCAAGTAGTGCTGTTTATGAATGGATTTCTTGGAATAGCGAAAAGAAGGAAGGAACTTATGTTTCTATTCCTGAAAGATTACAAATTCCAGAAAATATCAAAGAACAATTAATCGTGGAGTTATACTCTAAATAAACAACACCGATCCAGTTATGGCATTATTTAATTTTCAGAAACCCGATAAAGTAATAATGATCGATTCCTCTGATTTCGAAGGGAAGTTCGAATTTCGCCCTTTGGAACCTGGTTATGGATTAACTGTTGGGAATGCATTAAGACGTGTATTGCTTTCTTCGTTAGAAGGGCATGCTATTACTTCCGTTAGGATAGATAAGGTAGAGCACGAATTCTCAGTGATTTCCGGCGTTGTAGAAGATGTGACAGAGATTATCTTGAACTTGAAACAAGTTCGTTTCAAGAAACAAATTGAAGACTCTGAAGCAGAAGTTGTATCTATATCTGTAAGTGGTAAAAATCAATTGACTGCTGGTGATTTTCAGAAATTCATTTCTGGTTACCAAGTATTGAATCCTGATTTAGTAATATGCAATATGGATGCTAAAGTTAGCATCAATATGGAAATTACTATTGAAAAAGGAAGAGGTTATGTACCAGCAGAAGAAAATAAGAAATCAGGTACTCCTTTAGGTACTATAGCTATTGATTCTATTTTTACACCTATTAAGAATGTAAAATATAGTATTGAAAACTTTCGTGTTGAGCAAAAAACTGATTATGAAAAATTGGTTTTTGAAATATCTTCAGATGGATCAATTCATCCTAAAGATGCTTTAACTGAAGCGGCTAAAGTATTAATTCATCATTTTATGCTTTTCTCTGATGAGCGTATTACGTTAGAAGCGGATGAAATTGCTCAAACAGAGACCTACGATGAGGAGTCTTTGCATATGAGACAATTATTAAAAACTAAATTAGTAGATATGGACCTTTCTGTTCGTGCTCTAAATTGTTTAAAAGCAGCTGAAGTTGATACTTTAGGTGATTTAGTTTCTTTTAATAAAAATGATTTAATGAAGTTTAGAAACTTCGGTAAAAAGTCTTTAACTGAACTTGAAGAACTTGTAATCAACAAGGGCTTAAGTTTCGGAATGGATTTGTCAAAATATAAATTAGATAAAGATTAAATAATCATATTTTGCTCCTCGGTCTAACGAGTTCGGTAGCAAGATGATAAAATTGTAAAATGAGACACGGTAAAAAAATCAACCATTTAGGAAGAAAGACTGCGCATAGAAAGGCAATGTTAGCTAACATGGCTTGTTCTTTAATTGAGCATAAAAGAATCAACACTACAGTTGCTAAAGCAAAAGCTTTAAAACAATTTATTGAGCCATTGATTACTAAATCAAAAGCTGAAAATAATGTAAGTGCTGAAAAAGGAACGCACAATAGACGTATAGTTTTTAGAAATCTACGTGATAAATATGCGGTAACTGAATTATTCAGTGTAGTATCTGAAAAAGTTGCCGATAGACCAGGTGGTTATACTAGAATTATAAAATTAGGTAATCGTTTAGGTGATAACGCTGATATGGCAATGATAGAGTTGGTTGATTTCAACGAACTGTATAATGCAGGTAAGCCAAAGAAAAAATCGACTAGACGTAGTAGAAGATCGGGTGGTAGTGATGCTGAATCTGTTTCTTCGGAGAAAGAGGTTAAAGAAGCTAAAGTTGTTGAGGAATCAAAGCCAGAAGCAGAAGCTCAAACTGATAATGAAGTAAAGACAGATGATTCTAAGGAATAAATTGTCAATAAATAATTATAATGAAAAAGGATAAGCTTTCTAGCTTATCCTTTTTTTTTGTTTTTTTGTGAACGAATAAATTTTTAGACTATAATGAAATATCAAGCAAAGAGGAAAGCTTTAATATTATTAGCTGATGGTACAATTTTTCATGGTAAATCAGTAGGTGACAAAGAAGGAACTGCTTTTGGTGAAGTTTGTTTTAATACGGGTATGACAGGTTATCAAGAAATATTCACTGATCCTTCATATTTTAGACAAATAATGGTGACTACGAATGCGCATATTGGTAATTATGGGGTAAATAAAGAAGAGGTAGAGTCTGATTCAATTAAAATTTCAGGTTTGGTTTGTAGAAATTTTAGTTACGAATATTCTAGACCGTTAGCTGATGATAGTTTACAGAATTTCTTAAATGAGAATAATCTTTTTGCTATTTCTGATGTTGATACAAGGGCGTTAGTAAGTTATATAAGAGATAACGGAGCTATGAATGCTGTAATTTCTACTGATGTCGATAATATAGAAACTTTAAAGAAACAATTAAGTGAGGTGCCAAGTATGGAAGGTCTTGAGTTGGCTTCTAAAGTTTCAACGAAAGAAGCGTATTTTGTTGGAGACGAAAATGCTACTTATAAAATTGCAGCTTTAGATATTGGAATCAAGAAGAATATACTACGAAATCTAGTAAAAAGAGATGCTTATGTAAAAGTGTTTCCATATAATTCTAGTTTTGAGGACATGTCTTCTTGGAATGCTGATGCGTTCTTTATATCTAATGGCCCTGGCGATCCAGAACCTTTGATTGACGCAATTGCAACGGCAAAGAAAATGATACAAACGGACAAACCATTATTCGGTATCTGTTTAGGTCATCAAGTATTGGCTTTGGCGAACGGAGTGTCAACTTATAAAATGCACAACGGGCACAGAGGAATAAATCATCCTGTATTAAATTTATTAACCGGTAAAGGAGAAATAACGTCTCAAAACCACGGTTTTGCTATAAACAGAGAAGAAACTGAGGCTAATGATAATTTAGAAATTACACATGTACATCTAAATGATAAAACAGTTGCAGGCATTCGTATGAAGAATAAAGATGTATTTTCTGTTCAATATCACCCAGAAGCGAGTCCTGGTCCACATGATGCAGAGTATCTTTTTGATGATTTTTTCAAATTAATTAAGAAAAGTGCTAGACATAACGAAATTGTTTAAATATATAGTATTTAATCAGGAAATGTACGGATCAAACAAACTTGGAGAAACCATGGTTTCGTATCTTTACTCTTTAATTTTTCAACCAATAAAAACAATATAAATGAGTATTATATTAAATGTTCACGCAAGGCAAATACTAGATTCAAGGGGAAATCCAACAGTTGAAGTAGATGTAGTTACTGAAAATGGAATAATGGGTAGAGCAGCGGTTCCTTCTGGAGCTTCTACCGGTGAACATGAAGCTGTTGAACTTCGTGATGGAGGAAAGGCTTTCATGGGCAAAGGTGTAAGTAAAGCTGTTGATAATGTTAATAATATTATTGCAGAGGAGATTTTAGGAATGAATGTGTTTGACCAAAATCTTTTGGATCAAACTATGATTGATTTAGATGGGACTCCGAATAAATCTAAATTAGGTGCAAATGCAATTCTTGGGGTTTCTTTAGCTGCTGCAAAGGCTGCGGCAAATGAACTAGGACTTTCTCTTTTTAGATATGTTGGTGGTGTTAGTGCTAATACACTTCCAGTGCCTATGATGAACATAATTAATGGTGGTTCTCACTCAGATGCGCCGATTGCTTTTCAAGAGTTCATGGTAATGCCTGTTAAGGCTAAGAGCTTTTCTCACGCAATGCAGATGGGTACCGAGATTTTTCATCATTTGAAAAAGGTGCTACATGACCGTGGTCTTAGTACGGCAGTAGGTGATGAAGGTGGTTTCGCTCCTAATTTAGCCGGTGGTACGGAAGATGCTTTGGAGACAATAGCTAAAGCTGTAGGAAATGCTGGGTATTCTTTGGGTGATGATGTAATGATTGCATTAGACTGTGCTGCGGCCGAGTTCTTTGTAGATGGAAAATATGATTACACCAAGTTTGAAGGAGATAAAGGGGTAATTAGAACATCTGAAGAGCAAGCTCAATATCTAGCAGATTTAAGTGCTAAATATCCTATAATATCTATTGAGGACGGTATGGATGAAAATGATTGGAACGGGTGGAAATCATTAACGGATAAAATTGGCGATAAAGTTCAATTGGTAGGTGATGATTTGTTTGTTACAAATGTTGAGCGTTTAGCTACAGGTATAGAAAAGGGTATTGCTAATTCAATTTTAATTAAAGTGAATCAAATTGGAACCTTGACTGAAACTATTGCGGCAGTGAATATGGCCAAAAATGCTGGGTATACTTGTGTTATGTCTCACCGTTCAGGAGAAACAGAAGATAATACTATTGCAGATTTAGCAGTAGCTTTGAATACAGGTCAGATTAAGACAGGTTCTGCTTCAAGGTCAGATCGTATGGCAAAATATAATCAACTACTTCGTATTGAAGAGGAGTTAGGAAGTACAGCTTACTATCCTCAGGAAAAAGCATTTAAAATAGGGTAGTTTCCTAAAATTTAATTGATTTAAGCCTTTCCTATTGGAAAGGCTTTTTTTTTTGGCGTACTCCGAAACTTTAACTACCTTTTGAGAATAATCCAATAATAACCTCCCTTTGTTAGCGTATGAATAATTTTCTTTTTGTTTCAGCTGAGAATGATGCCATTCCAGATTGTAAGGCTGGTGGTATGGGCGATGTAGTTAGAGATGTGCCAAGAGAAATTTCGAGAAGAGGTGATAAGGCTCATGTAGTTGTACCTGCATATTCAAGATTGCATAAAAATGGAATTTTTAAGACGAAGCTAGAGTTTAGTCTTAGAGGTGTGCCATACACTGCAGAATTATATGAGGTAATACCTAAGAAGGTCGATGCGAATATCACTCATTATGTTATTCATCATCCCGAAATTCTTGAAGGTGGAATAGCACATATATATCACGATGATCCGACCGAGCCTTTTTATAATGATTTTATAAAATTCGTAATCTTTTGTGCGGCTACTGCGGAGGCCATAAAAATTGGCGCGTTTGGAAATTTAGATGTTGTGCATATGCACGATTGGCATGCTGCTGCCTTATTGTTCATAAAAACGTATCATCCAGAGTACAAAGATTTGAAAAAAATGAGATACGTATATAGTATCCATAATTTAGCAATTCAGGGTATACGGCCTTTTTATAATAATTATGCTTCTGTTAATAATTGGTTTCCCGAAGTGCAATTAGATCATAAAGCACTAATGGATTATCGCTATCAAGATTGTATTAATTTAATGGCGGTAGGTATAAGATTGGCGGATGCTGTTCATACTGTATCACCATCTTATAAAGAAGATGTTCTTTTGCCAAGCAGAAGACCCGAGTTTATTGGTGGTGAAAGCCTAGAAATTGATTTGCAAAAGGCTGATAATGAAGGTAGGCTTTTTGGTATTCTTAATGCTAGTAATTATGGAAATATTCGAGTTGCTGAAACAGGTTTTTTGTATAGAAATACCGTAAAAGCTTTATTTAGATGGCTTCAGGACACATCAAAAAAATATAAAGCTGATTTTTTAGCTCATACTGGTGAAAAAATTATGCAGTATGTCGGTAATAGGCCAAAATTTATTGTTTCTAGTGTGGCGCGCTTAACCGAACAAAAATTCTATTTTTTAAAGCGTTCGCCTGAAGCTTTTGAGAAAATGCTTGCTCGTTTAAATGAAATTGAAGGCATTTTTATGTTGTTAGGAACAGGTGATCCTGATTACGAAGAATTTTTTCGTGAAATGAGTTACAAGCATAAAAATTTTGTGTTCACTAATGGGCAATCTGAAGACTTGATAGATTCAATGTACTTGGAGACCGATTTATATTTTATGCCAAGTTTATTTGAGCCATGTGGTATTAGTCAAATGTTGGCTATGAGAAATGGTAATCCATGTTTGGTTCATCACACAGGGGGACTTAAAGATACCGTAGAGCATATGAAAACTGGTTTTGCATTTGCAGGTGAAACTTACGACGAGCAAATTAAAAATATGGTAACGCGTTTTGATGAAGCTTTGACTATTTGGGAAAAGGATAAACCCACTTGGAAAAAGATTCAGGCAAACGCTAAAAAGGCTCGTTTTACTTGGGATAAATCTTTAGATGAATACTACAAATCATTATATCTGTTGTAAGTTATGTAGTTGATAGAAGTAATTGTTAATTTTAGCCCAAACAGAATGTTGTAATTGTTAAAACGAACCTGTTTTGCTAACTTTACGAGAAGTATTTATAACGTAAAAATTAAAAATGTCAGATAAAGCTATTTTAGAATATAATGGTGAAAAATATGAGTTTCCTGTAATAAAGGGGACCGAAAATGAACTTGCAATTGATATTAAATCGTTGCGTTCAGATACCAAAGGGATTATTACAATAGATCCGGGTTTTAAGAATACCGGTTCTTGTGAAAGTGCCATTACATTCTTAGATGGTGAGAAGGGAATCTTACGATATAGAGGGTATTCTATTGAAGAACTAGCAGAAAAAGCCGATTTTTTAGAAGTAGCATATTTGTTGATTTTTGGAGAACTTCCAAATAAGGAACAATTAGAGGCTTTTCATGTAGATATAAAAAATGAATCTCACGTTGACGAGGAAATGAAAAAGATTCTGGATGCTTTTCCAAAATCGGCACATCCAATGGGAGTCTTATCTTCTTTGACCAGTGCACTTATAGCCTTTAACCCAATTTCGGTAAACGTTACTTCAAAGGATGAAATGTACGGGGCAATTGTACGGATACTCGCCAAATTTCCTGTTTTAGTAGCTTGGACGCTTCGTAAGAAAAAAGGTTTGCCTTTAGATTATGGAGATGATAGCTTAGGATATGTAGAGAACATTCATAAAATGATGTTCAAGAAGCCTACACAAGAATACAAAAGGAATAAAATTGTAATAGATGCTCTAGATAAGTTATTGATTTTACACGCAGATCATGAACAAAATTGCTCTACCTCAACCGTACGTATTGTAGGTTCTTCCCATGCGGGACTATTTGCATCACTTTCGGCAGGTATTTCGGCATTATGGGGTCCATTGCACGGTGGAGCTAATCAAGCCGTATTGGAAATGTTGGAAGCGATTCAAAAGGATGGTGGTGATACTAAAAAATATATGGCTAAAGCTAAGGATAAGAACGATCCTTTTAGATTAATGGGCTTTGGACATAGAGTATATAAGAATTTTGACCCTAGGGCCAAAATTATCAAACAGGCGGCTGACGAAGTTTTAGCAGATTTGGGAATTGAAGATCCTATTTTAGAAATTGCTAAAGGCTTGGCAAAAGAGGCATTAGAAGATCAATATTTTGTAGATCGTAAATTATACCCGAATGTTGATTTTTATTCTGGTATTATCTATAGGGCTCTAGGTATACCAACCGAAATGTTTACTGTAATGTTTGCATTGGGAAGATTGCCAGGATGGATTTCTCAATGGAGAGAAATGAGATTGAACGGTGAACCTATCGGAAGACCGAGACAAATATATATCGGAGAAAAATTAAGATCTTTTGTCGAACTTGACAAGAGGTAGATTGCTACCGTTAATAAAAAAACAAAAAGCTCTTTTAATTTTTAAAGGAGCTTTTTTTTGTGCTATTTTTTAATCATATCTAAATAGAATACTCATGCTACAATTAAATATTAATGACGAAATATCACCATTAAAGGCTGTCGTTTTAGGTATAGCTAAAAGTTCTGGTCCAACGCCAACAATTGAAGAAGCCTATGATCCAAAATCCATAGAACATATTAAGGCAGGCACTTACCCTGTTGAAACCGATATGATTGCTGAAATGGAAGCCTTTAGAAAGGTGTTCGAGAAATATAATGTTAAGGTTTTTAGACCTGAAGTTTTAGATAACTGTAATCAAATATTTACAAGGGATATTGCTTTTGTTATAGAGAACAAATTAATAATTTCCAATATTTTGCCAGAACGTGAAAAAGAGGTGGATGCAATCTTACATGTTCTCGAAAAAATTGATGATGAAAATATTCTACATCCACCTGCTGAAGTTCATATTGAAGGTGGAGACGTTATGCCATGGAACGAATATATATTTGTAGGTACTTATACCGCAGCAGATTATTCTTCATATATAACTGCACGAACAAATAAAGCGGCCGTAGGATATTTAAAGAAGCAGTTTCCACACAAGACCATTAAATCTTTTGAGT
This sequence comes from uncultured Maribacter sp., assembly GCF_963974015.1. Classification (GTDB taxonomy): domain Bacteria; phylum Bacteroidota; class Bacteroidia; order Flavobacteriales; family Flavobacteriaceae; genus Maribacter. The sequence continues at coordinate 12,335 of NZ_CAXBBZ010000025.1, forward strand.
TAAGAAAGTCCAATACGGTTGCCCAAGATAATGCGCTACACTTAGACTGTTGCTTCCAGCCTTTAGGCAAGGGGAAAGCTATTTTGCATAAGAACGGATTCCTTGTAGAGGAAGAATATCAATGGTTAGTAGATTTTTTTGGCAAGGAAAACATATTTGAAATTGACGCTCAAGAAATGTATCATATGTTTAGTAATGTATTTTCAATTTCTCCTGATGTCGTTGTTTCCGAGCGTAATTTTACGCGACTAAATAATTGGTTACGAGATCAAGGTTTTACGGTTGAAGAAATTCCATATGCAGAAATTTCAAAACAAGAAGGGCTATTACGTTGCAGTACGTTGCCACTAGTAAGAGCATAATTATAAATAAGTAAAAAGAGAAATTTAATTAGTACCCAGATATGCAAATAACAAATACCATACTAATGATTCGTCCGGTGTCTTTCAGAATGAATGAACAGACCGCAGTCAATAACTATTTTATGGAAGATATTGATTTGAAGAATCAAGATATTAATCAAAAAGCTCAGGAAGAGTTTGATGACTTTGTATCCGTATTAAAAAATAAAGGAGTTAATGTTATTGTAATTGAAGATACAAAGGAGCCTGATACACCAGACAGTATTTTTCCAAATAATTGGATATCCTTTCACTCTAATGGTGTTGTCGGTGTATACCCTATGTTTGCCGAAAATAGAAGAAATGAGCGTAGAGAAGATATATTCGTAACCCTAGAAGATAAAGGTTTTAAAATTAATGATGTAATTGATTACACTTCAGCCGAAGATGAGGGACTGTTTCTTGAAGGTACTGGTAGTATTTTAATTGATAGGGTAAATAAAAAAGCATATTGTGCATTATCTCAACGTGCGGATGAATATTTGTTTATTGAGTTTTGTGAAGATTTTGATTTCTTCCCTGTGATTTTTACGGCTAACCAGTCTGTTGATGGTAAAAGGTTGCCTATTTATCATACCAACGTTATGATGGCGTTGGCAGAAAACTTTGCTATAATTTGTACTGATTCTATTGATGACAAGAAAGAAAGGAAAAATGTACTAGACCACCTTAAGAATGATGGTAAGGAAATAATATCGATAACTGAAAAGCAAATGCATCATTTCGCTGGTAATATGTTGCAGGTTTTAGGTGGTGAAGGTCAAAAGTACATGGTAATGAGTACAGCGGCTTTTAATAGTCTAAATCCAAAACAAATTGCGCAAATAGAAAATCATTGTCCAATTATTCATAGTTCTTTAAAGACCATAGAAACATGTGGTGGCGGTAGTGCACGATGTATGATGGCAGAGGTGTTTCTTCCCAAAAGCTAGATTTAAAAAGACTTTATAAAGAAGTAAATGATTTTATTGGATTAAAATAAGTGTAAAGGTTTCCTTATCTTCATATGCATATGATTTTGGGAATTATATTTTAATTAACTAAAATGAAGCTTAAAACTTGGTTTATTTTTCTAGTAATTAGTATTATAAGTGTGTTGCTTGCTCTAGCAAATTCACCTAAAATCTTTGAATATCGATTACTGGAAAATCAGCAATCTGAAATAAACAAATCAGATGACGCTTACAATAAGATGATGGATGTTCTAACCCATCAACGTTGTATGAATTGCCATCCTAACGATAATATTCCTAAACAAGGTAATGACCGCCATCCTCATTATTTCGGAATGGCAAGAGGTAAAGATAATACGGGATTTCAGGCTACGACTTGTAATACCTGTCATAATTCGGAGAATAATAAATATTCAGGAGTACCGGGAGCTCCACATTGGTCTTTGGCACCCGCTTCAATGGGTTGGGAAGGACTTTCTCGAGATCAAATTGCAGAACGTTTACTTGATAAAAGCACCAATGGTAACAGAAGCCATGAAGAACTTATAAAGCATATGACCGAAGATGATTTGGTGTTGTGGGCTTGGCAGCCTGGTGTTGATGCAGATGGAGTACAGCGTACCATACCACCGGTTTCAAAAGAAGATTTTAAGAAAGCTGTTGAAAATTGGTTTGCTAATGGAGCGGCAATCCCCACTAAATAATTAAATTTTATGGAAATTTCCTTTACAGTAAATGGTGTTTTAAAAACCGTTAATATAGAAGATGAAAATACACCACTTCTTTGGGTTATCAGAGATATGTTAGACCTAAAGGGAACAAAATTTGGGTGCGGTAAAGCGGCTTGTGGTGCTTGTACTTTACACGTAGATGATGAGGCAGTTAGATCTTGTTCATATCCTGTCAAGTTTGCTGCTGGGAAAAAGATAACTACAATTGAAGGGTTGGGAGATAGGCAAAATCCGCATCCTGTGCAGCAGGCATGGGTAGAGGAGATTGTTCCTCAATGTGGCTATTGTCAACCAGGGTTTATGATGGCGACAGCCGCACTTTTAAAAAAAGTGCCTAAACCGACCGATGAGGATATTGACAAGAATATCATAAACGTATGCCGATGTGGTACGTACTACCGAATGAGAAAAGCTATTCACAAGGCTGCCGAAATACAAGCTGAAAAGGATATTAATGAATCTAATATGTTGTAAGTTATGGCTGATAATAAAAGAGATTCAAAGAAAGTTTCTAGACGTAAGTTTTTAGTAAGGGGTGGTTTGGGTACCATAGGAGTGGTTGCCATAGGCACCTATATTTTTCGGAATTCTATTCGTCGTGAGATTTTGGGTACGATAAATTCTCTAGATTTACCGTATACTGATAATACCGATAAGCCAATGGTTTGGTTTGAGGTAACTTCTGAGAATACTATTATTTTATATTCTCCAAAAGTTGAAATGGGGCAGGGAACCTTTACCGGTATAGCCCAAATGGCCGCTGACGAATTATCGGTTGCCATGAACCAGATTCAAGTGGTACATGCAGCTTCATCTACCGGAAATATAGATAGTTTTGCAACTGGCGGTAGTACATCCATATCTGGATTATGGCAACCATTAAGAGAACTTGCCGCAATGTTACGAAAAATGCTTCTTAAAGAAGCTTCCCGTAAAATGAATGTTGGTATTGATGAACTTACCATAGAAGACGGAATTGTATCCGGTAACGGAAAAACAATGACTTATGCACAAGCAGCAGAAGGTGTAGAGAATTGGAAAGTGCCCGATACTCCTGTTCTAAAAAGTTTAAAAGAGTATAAATATATAGGTAAGCCTATTGCTAGGGTAGATTTAGACGCCAAAGTTTTTGGAGACCCAATTTTTGGAATGGATGCCCAAATGCCAGATATGCTATACGGAGCGGTGGTGAGAGCTACTAAAATAGGGGCCAAATTTGTTAGTGCAGATACTAGTGCGGCGGAACAAATGCCCGGTGTTGTCAAAGTTATTGTTGAAGAAGATTTTGTTGGGGTAGTGGCAAGTTCTATGATGGAAGCGGATAATGCCAAAGATGCCATTAATGTTACTTGGGAGAGTTATGAAGATTTAAATACTGATACAATCGTTAAAATGATGACGGTGGGTAATGGTAAATCTACTGTTATTCAGAAACATGGCGATGTATTAAAGGAACAATATGGTTTGGAAACATTAGAATTTAGAACCCCTATTGGGGCACATGCCCAAATTGAGCCAAATGGTGTTGTCGCCTCGGTTGAAGGGGATAGTGCAATTATTAAAATTTCAACTCAAGTGATTGGACTGACAAGAAAAGAAGTTGCAAGCCGTTTAAATTTGGATGTTGAAAAGGTAAATGTGATACCTACATATTTAGGCGGAGGTTTCGGTCGCAGACTTCATACGCCACATGCGGTGCAGGCTGCTGTAATGTCAAAAGCAGTTGGTAAGCCGGTAAAATATTTTTTAAGTAGAAAGGAAGAGTTTCAACATGATATGTTTCGACCACCAACACATCATGTTATTAAGGGTAAATTGAATACAGAAGGTTATTTGGATAGTCTTGAGCATGAATTTGTAAGCGGAGATGTAGGTAATAATTCTCCTTTAATACCTGATTTTCTGCCTCCAATCATAGGTGCCGATATTGGTGCTATTCGTGGCGGTTTCATTCAATATACAGGTATTCCAAATTTCAGGTCGGTGTACTGGCATGTAGACTTACCATTTGCTACGAGTTGGTGGCGTAGCCTTGGTTTATTAGCGAATACGTTTGCCATGGAAAGTTTTATAGATGAAATGGCATTAAAGGCAAATAAGAATGCGGTAGACTTTAGAATTGCCCAAATTGGGGATGATGGTATTGGCGTTCGTTTAAAAAATGTGATTAGTGCTGCTGCGGAAAAATCAGGTTATTCAGAAAAAATCACCAATGGTAGAGCCATGGGATTTGCAACGTCTATTGATGCTGGTACACCCTGTGCTCAAGTTGTTGAGGTTTCAATTTTAGATAACGAGATTATTGTACATAAAGTAACCGTTTCTATGGATCCAGGGTTAGCGGTTAATCCTGATCAAATACGTGCACAATGCGAAGGTTGTGTTATTATGGGGATCAGTGCTGTGCTTTATGAACAAATGTATGTGGAGAACGGGGAATTGCAACCTACAATCTATGGCCCTTACAAAATGGCAGTGATGAAGAATGCACCTAAAGAAATCGATGTAGTTCTTCTTCAAGGCAAAGATACGCCCGGTGCTGTAGGCGAGCCGCCTTTAGGGCCTATAGGCGCCGCGATAGCAAATGCTGTAAGGCGATTGACAGGTGAAAGGCTAACGGAGCTTCCTTTAAAACTTTCTAAAACTATATAGAATACTCTTATTCTATATGGTTTTGATTGGCTATGTTTTTTATCATTCCCCCAAAAATGAAATAATGGAATGGTACAATGCTATACCAATACAGTCTGCCCTTTAAACCACGAGGCCTGAATGTAGCAGTTTGGTGGAGAATATTATTTTCATCTATCATAAATTCTAGCCATGCCTCGCCTGGTAACTTCATTTCGGCAAACAATAATAAACGTTTATTTTTTTTATCGGCTAATAAAACTCGCCAGAAATCGAGGGAGTCACCGGCATAAATGCGGTTAGGATGTGTTCGGCCACGACGAAGACCGACACCACCGGAAAGTTTATCAATAAATCCTCGAATTTTCCAAAGCCAATTTCCATAATACCATCCGGTCTCACCACCAATGCTCCAAATACGTTCCAGTACTTCATCAGGATTATTGATTTTTAGTTGTTTTGCATCATTAAGTACTCCGAATTTAGGTACTTGTATGTGCTTTTCTAAATTTTCATTAAACCTGCCGCTTACCATACTATCTTTCCAACTGCTGACCACCAAGTTTTGTTCTATTTTTTTGAAGGCCATGTCTATAGCCTCTATATAGGTGTGCGGTTTAATATTTAGAATTTCTTGTAGTCTTTTATCTTTGGCAATCACCTCTATTTTCATGCTGTCGACTAAATTTAAAGCTAATTTATAAGAGGTTGAGGTTACAAAATATAGCCAATACGAAGATAATTTAGGGGTCATGATCGGTACAGTTAAAATCCAATTTTTGAAACCTCGAGCTTCGGCATATATATGAAGCATTTCTTTGTAGGTGAAAATATTTGGGCCTGCAATATCAAAAGAATCGTTGTAAGTTTTCTCATTGCCTAAGACTCCTGTTAGAAAAGAAATAACATCGCGTATAGCAATAGGTTGCGTTTTGGTCAATACCCATTTAGGAGTAATCATAAACGGGAGCTTCTCACATAAATCACGAATAATTTCAAATGAGGAGCTACCAGAGCCTACTATAATACCGGCCCTTAAAACGGTTAAGTTAAAATCACCTTCATAGAGTATATCCTCAACATTTTTACGGGACCTTAGGTGTTTCGATAACACTTCATCATTTACAATTCCGCTTAAATAAATAACCTGTTTAATGTTAGTGTTAGTCACAATTTTATTAAAATTATGTGCGGTAGTAGCCTCTAGTTCATCAAAATCATGAGTGGAGGTGCTCATAGAATGTATTAAAAAATACGCGGCGTCGATGTCTTTCGGAAGAATATTCTCTTTTGGGTCTTTTAAAAAATCAATTTCAATCACTTCAATTTGTGCTCTTATCCCTCTATCTATTGATAATCTGGTTTCATCACGAACTGCACAAATTAGCTGATGGCCCATTTCTAAAAGTAAGGGTAATAGACGCATGCCGATATAGCCATTAGCACCTGTGAGTAATATTTTCATAAATCTTCTATGGATGTTGGAGCATTATCCGCTTTATAGGTAATTATTTTTTTAAAGAATTTCTGCACTGCTTTGGTGTCGGATTCTACCTTTATAAAGTGGTGATCTCGATAAATGGAATAAACGGAAGCTTCACCTTTATAAAGCGATAATTTATAATACGGAATAACTAAAGCAAATGTTTCTAAGAGCGAGCGAAATCGAACAATGATTCCTTTTGGTCTTAATTCTATGTTGCAAGTGTTCCTATTGTTGTCTAGAATCAATAGATTTCTAATCTCAATACTGGTCTCGGTGATGATTAGTTTTGGGGAGCCAATACCATCCATTGTCCAGCGTTCTTTTAACGTAAACGGTTTACCTACTTGCTCATCTACCTTTCGGGTAGTCTCTTTATTATTGTAAGATACGTTTACCAGCATGTTCGCTTTATTGGGTAGTTTTTAATAAAGTTAACCAAATGACAAATGAATGCCGAATCTGTTTACCTTAAAAGCCTAAAAAATGATTAGTTTTGCAGGCTTAATTAAACGTTTTGATGAATATTCAAGAGGTACTATCACAGAAAGTAAAAGAAGCGGTAAAATCTATCTTTGGTCAAGAATTGCCATCTGTGGAATTTCAACCTACCCGAAAAGATTTTGAGGGAGATATCACCATTGTGGTATTTCCAATGTTACGTGTTGTAAAAGGGAATCCTGTTCAAATAGGTGAGCAGATTGGTGCTTATTTACAGGAGCATGTAAAAGAAGTTTTAGGTTATAATGTTATTAAAGGCTTCTTAAATATCATCATTGATGATGTATTCTATTTGAATTTTTTCAATACCATTAAAAAAATACCTCATTTTGGTTTTGTTGAAGAATCAAAAGATGCGGTAATGGTGGAGTATTCTTCTCCAAACACCAATAAGCCCTTGCATTTAGGGCATATTCGAAATAACTTATTAGGATATTCTGTTGCGGAAATTTTAAAGGCATCAGGTAAAAAAGTATATAAAACACAAATTATCAATGATCGTGGTATCCATATTTGTAAAAGTATGGTGGCTTGGCAAAAGTTCGGAAACGGAGAAACACCTGCTTCTACGGGATTGAAAGGTGATAAGCTAGTGGGTAATTATTATGTGGCTTTTGATAAGGCCTATAAAGAACAAATTGCACATTTAGTAGCTGAAGGTACGGATCAGAAAGTTGCTGAAAAAGAAGCGCCTATTTTGCAGGAAGCGCAAGAAATGCTTTTAAAATGGGAAGCTGGCGAGCCCGAAACCGTAGAGCTTTGGGAAACCATGAACGGTTGGGTCTACAAAGGTTTTGATGTGACGTATAAGAATTTAGGGGTGGATTTTGATACCCTGTATTATGAAAGTGATACCTACCTATTAGGAAAAGATGTGGTTGCGGAAGGTCTTGATAAAGGCATTTTCTTTAAAAAGGAAGATGGTAGTGTTTGGATCGATTTGACCGAAGATGGATTAGATGAAAAAATTGTTCTTCGTTCTGATGGCACTGCAGTCTATATGACCCAAGATATCGGGACAGCTATTCAACGTGTTAAAGATCACCCAGATGTTAATGGTATGGTCTACACTGTGGGTAATGAGCAAGATTACCATTTTAAAGTACTATTCTTGATTCTTAAAAAATTAGGGTTTTCATGGTCAAATAAATTGCATCACCTAAGTTATGGTATGGTCGATTTGCCTAGTGGAAAAATGAAGAGTAGAGAAGGTACTGTAGTTGATGCCGATGATCTTATGGCTGATATGACCCAAACTGCTGCAACCATTTCCGAAGAGTTAGGGAAGCTTGAAGAATATAACGAGGAAGAAAAGCAGTCGCTATATAAAATGATAGGCTTAGGTGCTTTAAAATATTACATTTTAAAAGTTGATCCTAAAAAGAGAATTTTATTCGACCCGGAAGAATCGGTAGATTTTCAAGGGAATACCGGTCCGTTTATTCAGTATACCTATGCACGAATTCAATCTATCTTGAGAAAGGCGGAGAGTATGGAAATTGATATAAATAACGATGCCAAGATTTCAGAACTTCACGGAAAAGAAAAGGAATTGATAAAGCAACTGCAATTATTCCCAGATACCATTCAATTGGCAGCTGATAATTATAGTCCGGCATTGATAGCCAATTACACGTACGATTTGGTGAAAGAATTCAATTCTTTTTATCAGCAAGTTTCAATACTAGGGGAGGCTGACGATGAGAAAAAGATACTACGCGTACAATTATCCAAAAAGGTTGCTGAGGTAATTCAAGATGCATTCAAATTATTAGGTATTGAGGTGCCTGA
>NZ_CAXBBZ010000026.1:0-20196 GCF_963974015.1 uncultured Maribacter sp.
AAGATTTTGAACTGACAGAAATGGCTTATCCACTTTTCAAGGATAGTGATATCCCATTTAAGATCATTTCCTTCGATAAAATCATTCATAGGGTAAATCCAATCGCACCTCGGTATTTAGAGAACGAGGAAAGCGTAAACGAGGTTTCAAGGGTGTTGATTGAAAACCTTTTAGAGCAACGGGAATCTGGAACAACCGGAACAACTAAATTTTTTAACGATGCAGCTGAAGGATTGATAGGTGGTTTGATTTGGAAATTAAAAACCACATATCCTAAATTCTGTACGTTACCACATCTAATCGCTATTTATCAATATTTGGACACAGACAGCCTAATTAAGTTTTTGGAAACGAATACCACGTCTAGAGCAATGGCAGATGCCTTTATTAGTGGCAAGGATTCTGAACGGCAGACGGCAGGGGTAAAGAGTACTTTGGCAAATGCCCTAAAACGTATTAGTACACAACATATTTTTATGGCGTTGTCGGCAGACGAAGTACCGTTAAATATTAATAGCAAAGATAATCCTTGCGTAATTTCAATAGTGAACAATCCTAAATTTGAAACATCGTATTCACCTGTAATTACTACGATTATCCACACGATTACCAAACAAATGAGCGTTCGAAATAGCGAACCTTCATTTCTTTTAATGGAGGAAGCACCAACCATTCGATTGTTGAATATGCACCGAATTCCTGCAACACTTCGAAGCTATAATATTTCTACGGTTTATGTGATGCAGGACAAGATTCAGAACGATATGATGTATGGAGATAAGGCAAGCAAGGCAATTTTAAGCAATCTTTCCTATCAGTTTTTTGGAAAGGTCAATGACCCGGACACCGCCAAATATTACGAACGTTTTTTTGAGATTATTAAAGACCCGACCAAAAGTGTAAGTCGAGGGCATAATTTGGATTTTGATACGCGTATTACTACAGGGGAGAAGGAAATCCCAAAAATAAGGGCGGATGTATTCTTCCGATTGAAACAGGGGGAGTTCATTACCTATGCCGATGGGAGGGATAAAAAGGTCCAGTTTAAACTCCAACACATTGAACGGGGTCTTCCACTGGATGTAAAGGCGTTTTCCAATAAAGATTTACACGATAATTTTGAACGGGTTTATAAAGAGGCGAGGGGTATTTTTAAGAATTGACTCTTTTTAGGCCTTTGACAAAAACGGAGTATAATTATATGACCGTCTGACCCTTCTGAAAATTAGCGTTTCGCTAAACTTTCCAATAGTTTATCGATAGGAATGGACAATTAAACTCTTTAAAAGACTTCAGGTAAGGTATAATTATTAATACCTTTTTATAGACTTTAAAATCAATATTTAAAGTTCAAATATGGGTGGGTTTTTATTACCTTCTAGATATTCCGAAAAAACCGTATTTAGACGAAAATCGAATAGTTTAGCTTAACTAAAGGGATAGCTGTCACTAAAAGTATGTAACCGTGCATCACCGGCTCATAGCATATCCCATCTTCAGATCCAAAGAAATATTATTCGATTTTTTGTTACATTTCCATCCTTAGCGTACGTTTTCGCACCGTTGGGCTTCATACCCCAAGAACAACTTTATTTTTAACGACGTGCATTTAATTCTTTAATATGCTGGATATACTGCTTAAAAGACATTATTCTTTTTCCTTTAGGTTTTTCTATCTCAATTTCTTCCTCAGGCTTTAATTGTATATCTGTGACAATGTAACATAATTTTCCACTTTCATAATTGGTAATAAGTTCTAAAGTTAAACCAGGAAGACCGTGGAATTCTTTAATACCAAAAGAAACAGGTATCTCTTTAGTGTACCAAGCTTCTATAGAATCTATAAAATTGTTTCCCAAAAGTTGTTCAGTCTGAATTAATGCAGTTGCCTTATAACAAAGGTAATCACCTATTTTTTTGGTTTCATCGGTTAAAATCCAGTCAATTTTATCCACCTTAACTAATATTCCCCGGGTCCAAAAACTTTCAAATATTTTTTCCTCAGTTTCTAAATTAGTATAATATACATTTTCATATTGGGCAACATTGACAGTCCTATTTTGCCCATAACCTTCGTTCATTCTAGCCTCAGGATCAAGGGGAGCCTTATATAAGGATTCATTTCCATTTATGAATAAATAAAAAGTTGTAGGCTTAGTAGTTTTAATATCATCTAAATAAAGAGTTTTTCTATTTTTAGGCATTAAAGAATCCTTTATTAATCTTGTATAAAACCCACTATTATCTAAAGTCGCCTCATACGTTATTTTAGCTTGAAAATCTTGGGCGTCTACAATATATAAATTGGTCAAAAAAATAATACATAGATAGATTGTCTTCATAAATCAAGAATTGAATATTATTAAAGCAAAACACCCCCTAAATTAGAAATAGGCGGTGTATGAAATCATGCGAAAAACCAAAACGAGATTAATTCGTTTTCATTAACAACCCCATCTCATCATGCACGCATTAAAATCTGAATAGGAAATGTAGACATTACAAGCATTGTAATGATATGCACAATAAAAACCATCATAACCTCCTACAACGGATTTCAATTGCTCCTTTTTTAGTAGGTCATTTCCCTGAAGATTTAAATTTTTTAAATTCAATTTTTTCATAATAAAAATTATTTAATATTTATTCTCCCCAAACATTTTAAGACTGTCAAGGCTTCAGTCAATTATATGAATCTTTGGTAAGGACGATTGAGAAACTACCATCTTCATCGCTTAATACCCCGAAAATCTTATCCTCTGAAGTATCACTTTTAAAAACTATACTTGCGAATGGTACTGCTGAGCCCAACTCATCTAGAATTTTCCCGCTTGCATCGATTTCTTGGGAATAAGTCGTTGAGAGAGGGAATATGAAAAAGCCTGCGACAAAAAACAACTTCATGAAGGGGTATTCTTTAAGAAAGTTAAAGATAATAAGAAACCTACTACAGTAGATAGACTTTTAAATTTCTTGTAAGTAAAAGCAAAAATTATATACTGGGTAAAATCATAGTTATGAATTAGGTACTAGTACTCTGTAAATTTTAGAAGAATTGTAAATAGCATGATTCAACACGGGTTTTGAAGTATACTTAAACGACCGTTTTATTGAACTTTATTTCGAACCGTTGATTATTGATTTTAAAAAGTTTAAATTGACGTACTAATTTATTAGTATGTATTTTGAGGTTTATTTAAACTTTTAGTTATGGTTTTTGGTTATGCTAGGGTAAGTACCGCAGAACAGAATCTGGATCTGCAATTGGATGCCTTTTTAAAAGAAGGTATTGACGAAAAGAACATTTATACAGATAAAGTTTCAAGTTCACAGGAAGAACGTAAAAGTTTAAGTAAACTTTTGGAGTATGCCCGAGATGGTGACACTATTGTAGTATGGAAATTAGACCGCTTGGCCAGAAGCCTTATTCATTTCACCAATTTCATTAATCAACTAAATGAGAAAGGCATCAAATTCCGGAGTATTACAGAGCCTTTTCTGGATACTACTGATAAGTCATCGCATTCACAATTCATAGTAAACCTATTTGCTGCACTAGCACAATTAGAACGAGATATAATTATTGAACGGACGAAAGCTGGTCTGGCATCCGCCCGAGCTAGGAGCAAGGTATTTGGGGCACCCAAAGGACTTAGTAAAAAAAATCAGCAAAAAGCCATAATCTGTGAACAGTACTTTAAGGAAGGTAAGCTGACCGTTTCCGAAATCTGTGATCGAGTAGATGTTTCTAGAGCAACCTATTATAAATATTTAAGGGTTAGAGGGCTCAATGGGAAATTGAGAACTTATACAAAAGAATAAATATTTAAAACTCTTTACTAAAAGCGGATTTTGTAAAGAGTACGACCAAGTGTGGTAATAATCTAGGGAGTTCAACAGCAATTCAAAAATGATGGTCAAAAAGCGTAATGTAAAGAGTGCTGAAAACGACCAATTGCTGCCCATCTTTTAATATCGTACTTTTCCCACAAAAATTAGGACAAAACGTCATGGATAGCAATTATATAGAAGAAACTTTTGAAAATTATTTGAGTACAGCAAGTACTAATTATGCTTTACTTATAGATGGTTCGTGGGGTAGTGGTAAGACTTATTTTTGGAAAAATACTCTAGCTAAGAAATGTGCAAAAAAAGAATTTAAACCTATTTATCTCTCACTAAATGGGATAAATAAAATTGAGGATCTTAAATATCAATTCTTAATAAAAATTGTTCCTTTTCTTAATGTTTTAGACTCCAAAACTGGTAATATAGGTAAGACTTTAATAGCTACTCTATCCAGTTCGCTAGGAAATGTTGACATAAATAACCTTATAAAAGATATAGAAGTAGATTCTAAAAAATTAAACACCTATGTTGTATGCTTTGATGATTTAGAAAGATGCTCAATAGCTACACCTGAAGTTCTCGGATTCATCAATAATTATGTTGAACATAAGGGTTTAAAAGTAGTCATACTTTCAGATGAGTCCAAAATCGATGAAAAGGAAAAAGACAAGTATAACAATATAAAAGAAAAAGTAATCGGTAGGGTTCTATCGTATCGAAACAATGTTTCTAAGACCCTCCCTCTATTATTTAAGAAATATGAAACTGAGAATACGGATTTCTACAACTTCCTAGATGGTCAAAAAGACTTTGTCCTTGATTTATTGAAGAGCTATCAAGAAGATAATCTAAGGAAAGTCTCATTTTATATTGATTTACTACATGGCCTTTATCCTATCATTAAGGATTTTGATAAATTCAATAAGGAGGTGGTGATGTTCACCTTAATAATTACTCTTGAGTTCAAAACTGGAAAATTAACTTCAAGTGACTACAAGGATTATAAAGGCTATAATTCTTTAAATTCCACCTATGCCGCATTTAATTTTCAAGTTCCTGAAAAAAAGGGTTATCTAGGTCATTTTAAGAAAGATGATAGCGAAAAAGAAGAAAAAACTGAAAGCCCTTTAGAGGTATTTTATAATAAATATTTAAACGATAAAATAGACCAATACTTCTTTTATCCATCAATTTATGAATACGTTCTCACAGGCTACTTTGACAAGGATAGACTCGTTGACGAATTAAAGAAAAGACACCCTGAAGAAGTACCACCAGAAACTCTTGCTTACAGAAAAATAATTACGTATCGATTTAGACATTTATCAAATACTGAATTTGAAGAGTCTTTTGAACAGGTATACCAGTTAGCAGAGGAGGGCAAATATTTTCTTTATGACTACTTACAATTGTCCAATTTTTTCAATTTCTTTTCTGAAAGTAAGCTAATCAACTTTACAAAATCAGAAATACAAAATACTCTTGATAATGGCATACAAATATCTCAAAAAAGAGACGAGATAAACGAAGACCTTTTCGATTCAATGTTTGTAAGGTTTGGGATTAAAGATGATGATCAATTTATCGCTGAAAAGATCAAAGATGCCCATCAAATAATTAAAGCCAAAAAGGAAACCCAAAAAGGAAACCTGTTAATTGAAACTATCAATAAAAATGACTCTGAGGAGTTAGATGAGATTTTCAAGAGGTTCTTTTTTAACGATAAGATGTTTCAATATTTAACACCTATAGGTTTATTCGATTCCTTAAAGCAGGCAAATAATGAGACAATAGATAATTTTAATCAGAATTTAGATAAAAGATATAGCTCGACAAATGTTAAAGATTACCTAAGTAATGATTTGCCTTTTCTACAAGAGTTCAATGCCTGCCTAAATAAATATCTAAGTAGCAAGACAAATACTGATGTTAATATTTTTCTTTTCAATGAGCTAACTGCTAAGGTTGATTCAATTTGTGAAAAACTAAGCTAAAAGGTAATATCACAATTGAAAAAGGAAGACAAAAAAATCAATAGGTTCAAGATTAAAGGCTTAGGATGGGTTCAGCTTAATCCGCATCTGCTATCATTTGGTTATAAAAATTTACCAAAAGATGTACATTTCACCATTAGCTGGAATGGTGAAAAAGATATCGACTTTCATTTGACAAGAAACGTATCCGATAAGGATGATAAACCACAAATTCCAATCCTAAAACTCGAAAAGAAGGTAATTAAAGAAGATTTAGAACCTATATTTCTAACTATGTTTTTTTCAATTCTTAGGAAGATTGAACCAGAAGAAATAAGAGAATTCAAGACCGCTCAATATTTATCATTTACTGAATTAAATTCCAATGCAACAAATTTTTCCGTTGATGAAAAATTACATCGTCACTTCAAGAATAATTTAAAAAATGGGGTATCAAGGATAGAAGTAAAAGGAGATTGGATGAGCAAACTAGAAACTTGGGTGATATCCGATGATATGGTAGCTGTAGTTAATGAAAACATGGCAGGATTCAATAAGTCAATAAGAAATCAAGTTGAAGGAGGAATAATTGTTGGCCCTTCAAAGACCCTATGCGTAATAAAGATTTTTGATGAATGGTTTGAGTTTAGAGATAATATGAAGCCACAGGAGATACTTAGAAATTTGATTCCTTTGGAACTATTTAAACGTATTCAAGAGAATATTAAGATTGGGATCGATTTTATTCAATCGGCTAAGTCCAAAAGTGATACTGCACATTTCAAACCAATTAAGTTGGTAAGAAAGAAATGAACTCCCGATTTTTATTACCTAAGTAGATTGTAGCAAGGTTACTTTAAGTTCATCCTCAATAGATTCAACCAAGTTCTTTCCGAATATCTTAATCTTAATTGTAAACTCTTTACTAGCAGATACCCCTATAAAGACCAGTCTAAGTGGAACAGAAAAAACCTCAGTTGGCAGATTGTGTTTTAAGTCTCCAATATTGGACTCAAAAAAATAACAATCTTCTCGCTTAGAAAAATCGGGATAATGAATATCGTCATAGGATGCCGAATTTGCAACAATACTTAAATAGGAAGGAGTAATTACGCTTGGCTCTGGTTGAGGCTCCTTGTATATTTTATCCAAAAGAAATAATTCCTCTAGTTTTGGGAAAAAAAGTTGAACTGTACAATCTTCAAGGTATTGATTCCCTTTGTTTAATAAATTGATGTTTATTTTCTGACTGTGCTTTGAACTAAGTTCAAACATGTCATCATCAAAATATGTCTCCCTTACTGATTTCAGATTCTCCTCAAGTGTTTCCAAAGTTCTATTCTCATAGGGTGTAGGAGAATCAAATATAAATTTAGGGATGGGTGGAATTACTATTCTGGCCGTTTCATTATTTACCTCTTTTCTTTTTACCGCAATTATTCTTTCAATCTTGGCTCTAGCCCTATCCGAAGGTAACTCAGCTAATGGTTGTACCACTATTTGATTGTTGTTTATACTTTCAGTTTTTGATAACTCTATTTGAATGGTTCCTTCAAAGCTTTCGATTGAATTCTTAGTATTGTAAATTTTGTCTAAGTCAGCTCTAGAAAGAGGCATTTTTAATGTTCCCTTTCTAATTAATGCTGTGCCTTTTTTTAATTTGCCGTAATCCTTTTTTAAAACATAGGGTTTATCAGAGGGGTTTACTATTCTAAAAACACCATATTGCTTATTATCATAAGAATGAAGAAAGCACTCTAAGTTTATATCAGGTTCAATATTTGAATTTACAAGTTGTTGATATGTACTTTGATCAGATAAAGCAGTAGCATTAATTCCTACTAATTCTCTTTCATTTGAATTTGTATGTTTGACACCAAGTATAATGTATTTATCGCCTTCATTGTGTGCATTGGCAAATGCCAGGACGTCTAATAGCAATTCGTGAAAATTCTCTTTTTGATATACCGTTTTCTTGAAATCTAACGCAGAATTTTCATTTTCATACAAGATTAAATCATCAATACTAATCATACATTCTAAAAATACTTTATTTTTGACAAACTACCATCGGGTTCATAATCATAGCCATCAAGAGCTTTCTTTACTTTTTCTTTGTTCTTGCAAGCATCCAAGAAGCCAGAATACCATACATACAAAGGATTGTCATAGCTATCACTAAATTCAAACGTTTTAGTGTTCTTATATTCACTTACTTTATCAGGTCTATAAATCAAATTTGTGCTGCCATTCCCCATCTGGTAAAAAGGAGTTGCAGCTGCACTTAAAAGTTTATACCCCCATTCATTACCCCCTTCAGAAAGACTACGTAGATTCTCATCTTGATAGTCAATGACGACAATATTCCTTCTTTTGCTTTTATCTTTTGAATGAGTGCGCATTAGGTCATTTAGATAAGAGTCATTGAAGCCATAACCAATAAATAGAATTGCGTCAGATTCGTGAATCTTTTGATTTAATTGAAAAAAATACTGTCTAAAAGGTTCTCGGTAAATTTGATTTATTTTGTCCAATCCAGTTATAATAGAGGACATAGGATGTTGTAATCCTTCTGGTGTTTCAAAGCTACGCCTATTTTTAGGTCCTAGTCCAAACTTATCTGCTAAGTCTTTATTCCAAAATATTTCTTCATTATCTCTCATATCGAAATGAGCTGAACCATGGATGTGATAACAAAAATTCCAATCATCTTTAAATAGCGTGCTCATATCAAACTTACCTGTATCACTATCAAAACCTGTCTTAAGTTCTGGTATTGCCGATAAGACAACATTATCGTAGTTTAAATTGATAAAACCTAATTCATAATCAGATTTTAAGTAATTGAAAAACTGACTTACTTTTTCTAATTCAGGTTTCTTTTCAATCTCAAGCTTACTACACTTATTTCTGAAGTAACTCATGAGTTCATCATTTAAGAGCGCATGCATTGAAAAGAAATCTCTTGTTTCAGCTATCGTTTCGTACCCATGAAAGGCTCGAATTTTTGGTGAATCTTTGATCGTTGTATAATCTGATTGACGAATTACTTTTCTAGCATCACCTTCATTAAAGGAAGATAAAGTCTGTACTGTATAAAGAGTATCTTCAAAATTAGAATCATCCTTGTTAGAGACTTTATAGTTTTCTTTCACCCATCTATAAAGATTATCATCAAAACTTCTCCCATCGATAAGGGGAAAATAACGTTGCGACCATTTATCAAATAATTGGTCAATTGCAATAACAGATGGCATGCCAAACTCAATTGATGCGCCTGCCCCTATTACAACCAAAAGTTTTTTCATAAAAATGAATCTAATTAAGATTTAAAGCTAAAAAAAGTAAGCCTAAGTTCTTACTAAATTTTAAATCTAAGATTCTGGGCTATTATTGCAATAGTATATTAAACTCTTTACAGAACGCACCTTTTGTAAAGAGTTTATTGTTTTACGTGATTTTTAGTATCTTCCTTCAAAGTTCAAATAAACGATGAGTTAGGACACTATGTCGTAATTTGAAAAGTATAATTAAACGATAAAAAGTTCAAATAATTGTTAGGCGAATAAATATTTTCAATTTAAAAAACGACATTTTTGGTTATCTTTTGCCCTTAATTAGAACATATTTATGAAACCTTTTTTATTATTAATGGTATTTACCATATCCGTGCATTTAACAGCCCAAGCTACTTACGAACAAGTAAGTGATCCTGAACAGAAAATAAGGGGCAAATACGATTCCTATACCGCAAGGAACGGAAAAACATACCAAGTTGGAGACCTTTTAACTTTGAAATATGCAGCAGCAAAAGGAATGTATGCATCAATATATAGTACTGGCCTTGTCCTTATTTCTAAAATTGAAAGTCCTAATGAGGTTCTTGAAATAGAAGGTTTCAAAGCATTACACAATTTTGGAGGAAGTGCTATGTACGCATTAGTAAAGGATTCAAATAAAAAGAAATGGCAAATTGCAATTGATTCAGCCTTAGAATTAAAAGAAATTGCAGACTACAACAAAGGAGTTACAGTTGAAAGTAAATATGATGAAATGGAGGAAACCACTTCGTTTAGTACTTCAACCTTGACTATTGCCGACGGAATTATGCCCTATCTTGATTTCAGCATTACCAAGGTTAGTACTGGTAAGTATTATTTAAGAGCTTTTTACAAATCGAAATATAACCTGAGCGGTTGTTTTAGAAAAGACGACAACATAAAAATTAAAACGGATAAGCATGGTATTATTGAGCTTATAAATGTCTTGAATACCGAATGTGGAGATTCTGGTGTCGTAGCTTATGAGGTACCTGAAAACTTACTGGTCCAACTTTCAGAAAGCAATTGGGAACTAATGAGATTGTACAACAGCGAGCCATATCTGGAATACAAACCTGATGGGAATTCAGACTATTTTGCAAAACTAGCTACAGCTATTCTGGAATATTAAAGTCTATTGCCGGCGCCAAACTGTTCCATAGACTAGTAGTTAGTCAATATTTCCTAAAAAACGAAGACTTAGGACAGTATGTCGTAATTTGTTGAGTTTAAATAAAGAATAGTTCATTAAAAAAAGTCGACCTATATTGGATTTTTTAGCAAATAAAATTATGATCCATTTTCATGAAACAGGAGGAAAGTCTGTTCTTGAAATGAAAAAAGATATTGAAAGTTTTCTCAGAGTAAATGGAGGGATTCGTAAAGCAAAGGTTGGAGAAAACATTGACCCTAAGTTTATGATGAAGGCTTACAAATATTGTGAGCAGCTAAAAAATATGGGGTTTTTACTCGATTTTGGAAACCATAGAAAAGTTCCTATTCTGGGGAACAAGTACATAAATTTAGGTAATGACCTTAGAATTGGAGAATATGGCGGATATGATTTTTTGTTGCAAGGCTTCCAATTAATCCAAAAATCTTTTTCCGATTCTGTTCTAAAAGTTGTTGTCCAAGATAAGATAGGAGATTATGGGATTGGGACCTGTTTTCTCGTTGGAGAGAATCTAATCGTTACAGCGAAGCATTGTATTGAAAATTTTAGCAAAGTTGTTATAACTGATTATAAAGGGAATCACATCATTCCTGAGAGAATTATTATATCACAAGACCCAAAGATTGATATTGCAGTTATTAAAACTAAAAAAAAGGTATTTCAAAAAGGGAAACATTTCATTTTTGGAGAGCCCGAAGTTCTAGAAGAAGTTCTCACCATGGGATTTCCACCTTTGGCTACTTTTGACGCCATCCAAATTAATGATACTGCCCACATCAATTCCATTCAAAAATGCTCAAAAGGAAATATAGTGGCCCAAGAAAGAAGGTATGGTGATTCCGTGGACTATATAATTTTGAATGCAAGGGTCAAAGGTGGAAATAGTGGAGGGCCAGTAATAAATAAGTTTGGAACAGTTGTAGGAATAATAGTTAACATGCTTCCAGATATTAAGCAACCCGAAAAGTTTGATGAATTAGGGTACGGTATTGCAATAAGCTCAAATGAAACAATAAAAATTATTGAGAATGATTACAAGAACGAAAATTGCGAATTCATACCTTTTAAAATGCTAGATGACGGTTTTGGAACAGTTTTATAGTTCAGACCTAATAAAAAGTTCAAATATAGGATGAAAAGAAGTATGGACAAATAAAAGTGTTTTATCAGTTCGGCTAAGACCAAATCAATTGGGAGTTTATAGGATTGGTTCATATTTATGAAAGAAAATTCTTATTTTAGGACACCCCCAAATTTTTCGATTTCAACCTTTTAGTGGATTTATTAATATGATTATCAAAACATACCCTAGACTTCTTCTTTTTTTCATAATACTTGTTTTTATTCTTGTGTCTTGTGCTAAAGGGGAAAAAACCAAACACAATCAGAATATTTTTGATGCTATGTCCTCTGGTTACGATTTTATGGAATTTTTAGCGGAAATGGAGAAAAAGGATATTGCTGAAGTTTCTGACAGTATTGATATTAAATTCGGAAGTATTGGATTTGAAGCCGTGAAGGACATTCCCTTAATCGTTGGGAATGATACTCTCTCTAGACCGAAAGGCACATTTATGTGGGTCAATCCCAAAAAGTCAGTGTCAGTATATCTGCGTGAATTCCAAAGTAACAATGATACAAATAGTGAATGGCAAGATTTCAATGACCACATTGGTACATATACTGGAATTGACATGGGTGGTGGAGGTACCTTCTATTTAAAATTGGAACCGGAAATACCCTCTAGTCTTAATGCAACTTTCTTTTCCGGTAATAAAATATTTCAAGTTCGTAAACAATTGACTTTTGTCCCATCTGACAACTTCGAATTCGATGATGCGCAAAATCAAGAAGTCATATCCGCAAATAACGACATGATTGAGGCATTGGATGCTTTAGTGGATATTTTGGTTTTAGAAAGGAACAAGATTTATAAACCAGCTAACGGTAAGTCACTGACCGAAAATGAACGTTTGTTTGGTTTTATCAATTTTTGGACAGAAGTGAAATATAATTTTGCCTTCTTTGATCAGGTACCCAATCTTGATTGGCAGAAAGTTTTGTTGGATTATCTCCCAAAGGTAAGAAAAGCAACCTCGAATCTAGAATACTACCGTGTTCTCCAAGAAGTATGCGCCCTACTGAATGACGGACATACCAATATTTATTTGCCCAATGAATTGGAGAGAAATATTGGTTCGCCCGCAATAAGGATCACTTTCTTAGATGGTCAACTTTTTGTCACCAATAGTGACAGGCAACTTGAAAAAACCGTACCATTGGGGTCGCAAATCACTGAGGTTAACGGAATTCCTGTTGAAGAATTTATTAAAAAGAATATCAGACCATACATTAGTTCCTCCACCGAACATATAAAGCGAAATATGGAAGCATATCAATTGCTTGAGGGCAATAGAAATGATTCCGTTCAAATTGAGATTCGGACACCGGAAAATAGATTGAAACAACTTTCTTTGAGTCGTGAATCATCCGATATTGATTGGGTAGTTCCAGCCGAGCCGTGGGAGCTTTCATCATTCAAGAAAATGGGTGAGATTGCATACGTCTCGCTCAATTCCTTCGATAGTAGTCGAATCGTGGAAGAATTTGAAAGTTACTTGGATAGTATTCAATCCTCAAAGGGTTTAATCATTGACCTTAGGAAAAATGGAGGCGGTAATTCGTGGAACGGATATAACATTTTAAAATATCTCACCGATGATCCTATTATAACATCCAAATGGAAAACTAGAGATCACAGGCCGGCGTTTAAGGCTTGGGGCGTCTTTGTAGATGAGGAGTCAGAAAATTTAGGATCTTGGGACCTAGAGACCTTGTCTGCGTACAAGGACGATTATTGGTTTGAGAGCGGACCTGACACGATTTCTCCAAACGATCGTCTCATCAAATTGCCAACGATCGTGCTTATCGGCAACAACACTGCATCGGCTGCGGAGGATTTTTTGGTTGCCGCCGATCCTCTTAAAAATTTTGAAACTATGGGTGACTATACCTATGGAAGTACCGGACAACCAATGTTCCTTAGGTTGCCTGGTGGCGGAAAAGCCCGCATTTGCACCAAAAGGGACACCTATCCAGACGGACGTGAATTTGTGGGTTATGGGATTCAACCAGATATTATGGTCGCTAAAACCCTCGAGGATTTCTTAAAAGGTGATGATTCGGTACTAGGTGAGGCTTTAAAAAGACTATCGAAGGAATAATAAATCAGAACATTAAAGTTCAAATAAAGGATAGTATCAAGCTACGAATGTTAAGACAAATGATTGAAGATGGCACTGTTAAATTCTAAATATGAGATTGATCATAGGTATTGTATTACTAATTTTAGGATTGATAATGATTTTTTTTTCGCTAAAAAAAATAAAATACGATAAAGAGTTTGATGACGATTTGTCTAAAAAACTAGAAGATGAGTTAAAATTTTATGAAGCGACGGTTAATTTCAAACTACTCTTATTCGGGCTTTTTTCGTTAGTAGTTGGATTAATATTTTACTTATCAGAACTGGGTCTAATCGACATTACTATATCTGAATAGCCTAGGTCTATATAAGTTATATAGGGCGGTAGTAATGTTTGGGATATTTCTCGAAAGGATTCAATTGCTCATGCAAGGTCGTAGTTAAATGTGCTTGCTCCGCATACTTGTACTGCTACGGAATCAGGTCTTAAGAATTCGTCTTAGTTTAAACTATTCAATTGCTTATTTTAGACGGTAACTGGTCGTAGAAGTGATAATTTGATTTACAATAGTTTAAAAAAATCATAGTGAATTTAATTGAAAATATATCGCAAAACTGGGAGGAGCTACCGGTTAACTACGAAGACCTTGAACATCTAGCTCTAGAAGTTCCAAGAAAACCGGGTATTTATCAAATTTTAACCAATGTACCTAAAGAACTATTTGTTCAATTTGGCAGCAGAACTGACAAAAAACACTATAACTTAGAAAAGAAAATCAGAGAATCAGATAAGTTGCCAGAAGAATTTAAAATTCTTCAGCAGGGCTCTAATAAATATATTGTTTACACCGGGCATAGCTATAACCTAAGACAAAGATTTAAAGAGCATTTCAAAGGTTCCAAAGGAACAGGTTGTCTTGCTCTTTTTCAAATAGAAAAACTAAGAAGTTTTCAGTGGGATTTTCAATTTAATGAATTAGGAAAATATGATGGTTACTTTGACAGTAAACTACAGCGTACTTTTCTTGAACAAAAATATAGAGCAGAAATTGGCTGGCCAATACTTTGTAGTCAATAAATAAGTTTAAATAAAGGATTATTATCTTAGAAACATAAATGGAATATCATAAATGATGTTATCGCATTGTTGTACATAATTTAACCACCTACTCATACAAACAAATTGAAAATCAATATTTATCTAATTTCAACTGTTCATAAAGATAAAGGTAATTGCACTTCTGAAAGCCTATTTGAAATACTGAATAAAATTAAACCTGACGTTGTATTTTGTGAAACTTCTCAACAAATGTTTGAATCATTTAAAAAGGGATTAATTCACTCTTCTCTAGAGTTTAATTCAATTGAAAAACTATCTAAACATCATTCATTTTCTTTTGTAGCAATTGACAGTTTTCCTGCACCTAGTTTAAATTTTAGAGAAAAAATTAATGAATTATTTGGTTTAATTGATAAGGATAATAAATACTCAAATGCTTGGAGAAAAAACAATGAAAAAACATATTTACTCGGATTTAAATACTTAAATAGTGAGGATAGTATCCAATTATTTAATGAAATGTCTGAAAGAGAAAAACATGTTATATCTCAACTAGACAATTTGGAATATAATAAAGTATACAAAAAGTGGTTGAATCTCCTTGACAGTAGAGAAAATGAAATGCTGGAGAACATTAATTCATATGTTGAAAATAATGAATTTAAAAATGCTGTGTTTCTTTGCGGCTGCGCTCACAGAAGAGCAATTTTTGATAAGGTTAAAGCGAATAAAAATATTCAACTAAAATGGAATCTTGAATTACCTAAATAAATCTAAACATAACAATGGTCCTGTGAAAAAGCATTAATCCAGTTCTTAGAAGTTCAAATAAACGATAATCCAAAAGTCATTATGTTGTAATATGAAAATAAAAATTGAGAACTTTAGCTGCATAAGATACATCGTGATAATACTACTGATATTAGTTGGTTGTAAAACTGATAATAAAACTGAGGCTATTCCTCAAGATAGATTTAGTATAAACAGTTTGCCACATTTCATTGAAGGTGATTATACAGTATTTAAATTGAGAGCAGGGCATCATTTTCAGGAGCCATTAAAAGTCCTGGAGATTACAGCGGAGGCTCTTGATGGAAACATCCCTGGCTCAGTAATTGAGAGTGGTACAGCTAAACAAAAAAATATTGAAATAGGTGAGCAAAGGTTATTTTATCTAAAAATTAGGGGACATAATATTCCGGAAATACGATTTAAAGTTACTGACTATGAATTTTATGATTAACCTTTTAAAACGATATTTCATAAGGTTCAAAAAATCATGATTCTAGAAACAATTAATCCAGGTGTACACAAAGTCAGGCTTAAAGTCCGTGAGATTATTTATGGGAATGATGTAATCGATAAGTATACAGGGTGGGATAAAGTCAATCCTACCCTGATTAAAATTCGATGTGAAGATTGTACCTTAATGGTATTTGGGGAAGAGGATATGAAGCTCTTTAAGGGATTCTCATCTGGTGACACTTTCGAGGCACTTGTCCATGACGGACCATATGAAAATGTGTTTAAGTTCAAGTATTTCCTATAACAAAAGTTCAAAAACGATTCCCACAATTTACGTGAATGGAAGAAAAAGTAATATATGCTATTTTATCCTCAAAGGCACTGGTCTCAGAAGTTGGGTATCTTCCAGCCAAACAGGGAATCTATGCCTGCTTTTTAAATTCACAAAAGGATTTGGGTAAGTTTGGAAAAAATGGTGATGTTATTTACGTAGGATTGGCAGAGAAAAATTTGAACTGCAGAGATATTAAGAACCATTTAACCTCTGGAAGGACTGGTTCGTCAAGTTTTAGAAGATCCTTAGGCGCAATCTTAAAAGTTGAATTAGGGCTAACAGCTGTGAAGAGGGATTTAAATGGTTCCAAACCGAGGGCGGATAAATATAAATTTATAGATGAAGGCGAAGAAAGGCTAACTCAATGGATGAACAAAAATTTAAAATTTGGATATTGGGTGAACGAACCCTCACTTCCTAAATTTGAATTGAGAAGCTTAGAAGCAAAGGTGATTCTTGCAATGAACCCGAAATTAGATTTGGATAGAAGGACTCGTAGTCAAAATCCATTAGCCTCCCAATTAGATGCTTTAAGGGCCATTTGTAGAGAAGAAGTAAAAATAAAGTTCAAATAAACGATTAAATGAATCAAAGAATAGCACATATTTCATTGGTCGTTAAAGACTATGATGAAGCAATTCAATTTTACATCGAAAAGTTGAATTTCCAACTATTAGAGGACACAAGAATAGACGACCACAAAAGATGGGTGGTTGTCGCCCCTCCTGGTGCGAAAGAATGTTGTCTCCTTTTAGCCAAAGCAGCAAACGATCAACAGTTAAAGAGTGTTGGGAATCAGACAGGAGGGCGAGTGTTTCTATTTCTTTTTACAGATGATTTCCAAAGAGATTATATTCGGATGCTAGAACAAGGAATCAGTTTTGTGAGGCCTCCAAAAGAAGAACCATATGGTAAAGTGGCTGTCTTCGAAGATTTATATGGGAACATGTGGGATTTATTAGAACCCAATGAACATAACAAAGGTGTAATCAATAATTAACTGAAGTTCAATTAAACGATTCTATGAAAATACCTGAAATAAAACTTATTCCGCAACCCGAAACAGATGAAGCCAAAAAGGCTTTGGGTTATGAATGGAATAAAGAAGCAGGCACTAGGCATAAATTAGGTGGGGAACCAGACGGTTTAAGTGAAGAGATGTATCCGAAATGTGTTTCATGTAATTCAAAAATGACCTTTTACGCTCAAATAGATTCTATTGGTGATAAATACGATTTAGCCGATTGTATGGTAATACATCAATTTGTCTGTTTCGATTGCTTTGAGGTAAGCTGTCAGTTAACTCAAACAATAGTTTAATTAAAGGATAATATATGAATCAGCGAATAGCACATATTGCACTAGTAGTCAAAGAATATGATGAAGCTATTAAGTTTTATACAGAGAAGTTGGATTTTGAACTACTAGAGGATACTAAAATTGATAGTCTTAAGAGATGGGTTGTAATTTCTCCGCCAGGAGCAAAAGAATGTTGTCTTTTGTTAGCCAAGGCAGCTGACGAAAAACAATTAGCAAGTGTTGGAAATCAAACTGGGGGTAGAGTTTTTCTTTTTCTTTTTACGGATGATTTTCAGCGCGACTATAGTAAAATGATTGAACGAGGTATTAATTTCATAAGGCCACCGAAAGAAGAATCTTATGGCATGGTTGCCGTCTTTGAAGATTTATATGGAAACATGTGGGATCTATTAGAACCAAATGAAAAGAACAAAGGGGTAATTAGAAATAAGTAAAGTTCAAATAAAGGATACATTTCAAATACTCGAATCACACTTTTGCCTTGATAAAAGTCTAAGTTTATTGAAGTACCTTTCCCAAAGCTCAGTTTCATTTTTTAGATGGTTTGATGGATTCGTGGCATCATCATATAAAAATACTTTTGTGATGATATTGTTTTCATCCATCTGAATAGCGGTAGGGTCATCAGCTAAATCCATTAAAAATCTTTCGGAAAGTTTCCCATAATTAGTATGGATAAATTCTTCCTGACCAATATGTTCAAAAGGGTCATTATTTCCTAAAGGTTTATATTCTCTATTGAATGCGGCCCAATGCCCGTTGCGGTCTCGCTTAATGCCATAGGGCAGATTAATTCTAAAATTTTTCAGTGCCATTATTTAAAAGTTTAAGGTTTTTATGTTCTAGTTTTATTCCAGTCATTTAAGGTTCCCATTAATCTGGATTATTGATAAACCAATGTGGTATCTTCAGTTCAACGGATCGCTCCCCGTTTTCTTCGTACAGTTCCATAACCACCCTCCGGTCGTTTGAAAGCGAGAATTTGGGCAGGACATAAACAAAACGCACCGTTTCGTTTTTTGGAATTTTTGAAGGCAGGTTGTAGGTGTAAAGCGGTTTTTGAAACAGCCGTTGTGCCGATTTCTTTTTTCCTTTTTGTCGGGTCTCGATAGCAAGGTCCAAGAAATTCACATCATAGTCCAAGGTGGAATTGTTCTTGATCTCGAGAACAAAGTAAAGGGCCGCTCTATCAAAGACGATACGTTCCACGCTTAATACAATCCCCTCGTTCCGTCTTTTAAGGATACTGTTTTGTAGTTTTTGTTTTAAAAGGGCGGTGCATAATTTCTGGTAGTCGTATTTTGTCTTAACGATATCAAGGGATTGGAAAGGAACCGAATCTTGTCCTATAGGCTTTTCATTTCCAATACTACTTGTAATCGGAATGAAATAATTAAGCTTTGATAGCTGCTTTTTATACCTTATAATATAAGAAAAAATAGAACCATTTCTATTGATGACCAATAGATTGCTTTCGACACCCGGTGTTGCCTGTAGCAGTCCGAAATACTGTTCTTTTTCACGATTGTAGGTAAATACAAAATTTTCCGCGCCAGTAACCCCTTGCCGTATGGGTTCTGGAAAGAATAGTGCCACATTTTTAGTGTCATTAGCATAAATGGTGTCGAGGACTGTAGGTGTTTGAGCTTTCGCGAAAGCGGAAATCAACACCGTTAATATTAAAGTTAAAGCTCTCATAAATTAGGTTTTAGTATTAATCTGTAATTATTTAGTACGGTCACTTTAACGTTTCGATTGCTTCGCCTAAGAACCTTTGTAATTCCGCCAACTTGTGGAACTGTAGGAATGTTGATGTCACCAATAATATCGTTCAAAACTTCTGTGGTGGCTTCTGCCCGGAAATTATTTTCTACATAGATGCCTTCACTTCCATCAGACAAATCGAACGCTTTAAGTTTGGTGGGATGATGCCTGATATTTTCAATATCAATTATTGCACGATTAGGTTGAAAACTTATAAGCCCAAATACTAGTGTGTTCTTGGGCATTTGTTTGCCATTTATTAATGCAGCTTTAGTAAGGCGCAATCTCAATCGAGTATTTGCTCTTACAACTTGGTCGCCATCCACAACCACGTGAATGGTAGCATCTGTATTTCCGATGATTGAAAATTCATTCGGTTTAGGTGAAGCTGCAAAAAACAATTGATGTTCCAGACCCAATTCCTTAGCTTGAGTTTTTTGTTCCCTTTTATAATCAGCTGAATCAATTCTCAGGGTATTCTGTTGGACAGCTTTCTTGTTCCCGAAGTTCTGATATTGTTTTTCCGAATATTGAATTTTGCCAGCATCATAAATACTATCTACAATACGTTCTTTTTCACGTTCCGGAAGGTCTGGGTCATAAAAGCCCAAGGAATCAATCAGTTTTTCATCATAAATGCTAGGTGCGTTATTCTCACGCACTTCTTTCAAATCATTTATGGCATCCAATTTAGAATCATATTCCTTTTGATTTTCTTCTAGATCTGGTATCAGGGTCTGTTCAAGGTTTTCATTTTCACTTTCATCATCGCCCATTACCATCACGGAATATGAAATCAGGAATATGAAAATCACAGCCAATACTGCTGCAAATACTATTTTGTTCTTTTCTATCTTCATAATAGTGGTTTTTAAATGCCCATTAGGGGCTTTCAACTTTCATCATTTAGTTTTTTTAAAGTGTTCTCGAAGTAATCGGTAATCAATAATCC
>NZ_CAXBBZ010000027.1:0-19003 GCF_963974015.1 uncultured Maribacter sp.
TAAAGGTTAAATATATTCAAAATGAAAAGAAATACCATCCATTGTTTATAAATCTGAATAACATCACTTTTACTATCCCTATATAATGGCTAAATTCACGCCTCTAAAAGAAAGA
This sequence comes from uncultured Maribacter sp., assembly GCF_963974015.1. GTDB lineage: Bacteria > Bacteroidota > Bacteroidia > Flavobacteriales > Flavobacteriaceae > Maribacter. The sequence continues at coordinate 116 of NZ_CAXBBZ010000027.1, forward strand.
AAATTTGAGCTCATTTATTGATGAATTGAACGATGCCCAAAAAGCTCCTGTCTTGCATAAAGATGGGCCGCTAATGGTAATTGCTGGAGCGGGATCTGGGAAAACACGTGTATTAACTTATAGAATTGCCCACCTAATGGCACAAGGGGTCGATTCTTTTAATATTTTGGCCTTAACCTTTACCAATAAGGCGGCACGTGAAATGAAAGTGCGTATTTCTAATATTGTGGGTTCTACGGAAGCAAAAAATCTTTGGATGGGAACTTTCCATTCCGTTTTTGCCAAACTATTACGTATAGATGGTAATAAACTGGGGTACCCAGCTAATTTCACCATTTATGATACTCAAGATTCTCAACGCTTAATATCTTCCATCATAAAGGAAATGGGTTTAGATAAGGATATCTATAAATACAAACAAATTCAGAATAGAATTTCCTCATTTAAAAATAGTTTAATTACAGTTAAGGCATATAGAAATGATCCTGATTTGGTAGAGCAAGATGCGATGGCTAAAAAGCCAAGAACAGGTGATATATATGAAAATTATGTTGATCGATGTTTTAAGGCCGGTGCGATGGATTTTGATGATTTATTGTTACGTACCAATGAATTACTTACTCGTTACCCAGATGTTTTGATGAAATATCAAGATCGCTTCAGGTATATTCTAGTAGATGAGTACCAAGATACTAACCACTCGCAATATCTTATCGTTAAGGCATTAGCTGATCGTTTTCAGAATATTTGTGTGGTAGGTGATGATGCACAAAGTATATATTCATTTAGAGGAGCGAATATTAGCAACATTTTGAACTTCCAAAAAGATTACGATAATGTAGGTATGTATCGATTAGAACAGAACTATAGATCAACCAGAAATATTGTAAATGCGGCCAATTCCATAATAGGAAAAAATAAGAACCAAATAGAAAAGGTTGTTTGGACCGCAAACGATGATGGGTCTGCTATTAAAATTCATAGAAGCCCAACAGATGCTGAAGAGGGGCGTTTTGTTGCTAATTCTATTTGGGAGCATCGAATGCAAGAGCAAATGAGCAATGGTCAATTTGCTGTTTTGTATAGAACAAATTCCCAATCTAGATCTATTGAAGATGCGTTACGTAAACGTGATATTCCATATAGAATTTATGGTGGATTATCATTTTATCAACGTAAAGAGATTAAAGATGTACTATCTTATTTACGCATGGTTATCAACCCGAAAGATGAAGAAGCTTTAAAAAGGATTATTAATTTTCCGGCAAGGGGAATTGGTGCTACTACTATAGATAAGCTTGTTGTTGCTGCGAATCATTATAACCGCTCCATATTTGAAGTAATGGAGAATATTGATAAAATTGATTTAAAGATAAATTCAGGTACTAAGGGAAAGCTTCAAGATTTTGTTACTATGATCAAGAGTTTTCAGATTATGAACGAAACTACCGATGCATTTGCATTGTCTGAACATGTAGCCAAAAAAACCGGTATTTTGTTAGAGTTCAAAAAGGATGGAACTCCAGAGGGTATCGGGAAGATGGAGAACATTGAGGAGCTTTTAAATGGTATTAAAGATTTCGTAGAAGGTCAGAAAGAAATTGATGGAGCAACAGGAAACATTAGTGAGTTTTTAGAAGACGTTGCTCTTGCAACAGATTTAGATAAAGACACGGGTGATGACGATAGGGTTGCTCTTATGACAATACATTTGGCTAAAGGACTTGAATTTCCGTATGTATATATTGTGGGAATGGAGGAAGACCTATTCCCATCGGGAATGAGCATGAGTACACGAAGCGAATTGGAAGAAGAACGTAGGCTTTTTTACGTAGCACTTACACGCGCTGAAAAACAGGCTTATTTAACTTATACTCAAAATAGGTATCGATGGGGTAAATTGATTGATGCTGAGCCAAGCCGATTTTTAGAGGAGATAGATGAACAGTATGTTGAAAATCTTACTCCCGTTGACGGCGGTTATCGTTATAAATCTCTTATAAATGCTGATATTTTTGGAGAGATAGATAAAAGTAGGCTAAGGCAAGAAAAGCCGGTAAGAGGTACCCCGCCAATTGTTGGTCAGCCAAATTCTAATCAGTTAAAAAAATTACGTAAAATTAAACCTCAATTAGCTGAACCAGTAGGTAATACAAATGCTATAGATCCAAATTTAGCTGTAGGTTCATTAGTAAACCATACACGATTTGGTAGAGGTAAAGTTGTTCAATTAGAAGGATCGGGTAATGATCGAAAAGCTGAGATATTGTTCGATAAAGGGGATATTAAAAAATTATTACTTCGATTTGCTAAATTAGAGGTGTTAGGTTAGAGGTATTATTTGGTGGTTTTTAAAAATTTGACTTAAATTGATGAAAAAAGTATGAAAAAGTATAGTTTAATTTCAATTTCGCTATTCATTTTTGTTTTTGCATGTTCGAGTTCTAATGTGAACGAACAAGAAGTAGAAATAACACAATCACCAGACCCTAAGCCGGTAGAAACAGCATATGATATACAAGATCCTGATAATATAGATTATTGGAATAATGCAGAGTTGGTTTGGAGTGATGAATTTGATGGGGTATCTCTATCTGTTGAAAACTGGGTTTTAGAGACCGGTGGAAATGGATGGGGTAACAAAGAACTTCAAAATTATCAAGCTGAGGGTAATACTGAGGTAAGTGATGGAACTTTGAAAATTACAGCTAAAAGAAATACAGATAATAGCATTGAAGGCGCATTTACATCTGCTCGTTTGAACAGCAAGCAGTCATTCAGGTACGGTAGAATGGAAATTAGAGCAAAATTACCTGAACATAAGGGAAATGGTACATGGCCAGCATTATGGATGTTGGGAAGTAATATCCAAAATGTAGGTTGGCCTGCTTGTGGAGAAATAGACATGATGGAATATGTAAGTTTTAAGCCAAATAAAACTCATTTTTCTCTTCATAGCACCGCAAATAATCATGCGAATGGCACGGAGATAACTTCTGGCGCAGTTGATTTAGAATCTATTGAAGAGGAGTTCCATAATTTCGGAATTTTATGGTCTTCTAAATATATCAAATTTTATGTTGATGATGTAGAGAATGTTCAATTTATGTTTAGAAGACCTACAAGTAGTACAGTAGAAAATTGGCCGTTTTCAAATAATTTTTACTTTTTATTGAATATTGCTGTAGGCGGAAATTGGGGTGGACTTGAAGGAGTTGATATGTCTATTTTTCCTGCAACTATGGAAGTTGATTATATTAGGGTATATCAAGTAAATTAAATAATTAGAGGTGGCCGAATTTATAAAAATATACGAAGAGAATCCGAACCCCAAAGAGATAAAAAGGGTAGTGGACGTGCTACGTAAAGGTGGCTTGGTTATTTACCCCACCGATACGGTATATGGCTTGGGTTGTGATATTACTAACACTAAGGCATTAGAGAAAATTGCACGTATAAAAGGAATTAAATTAGCAAAGGCAAATTGGTCATTTATTTGTACCGATTTAAGCAACCTGTCTGATTATGTTCGACAAATTGATACCGCTACTTTTAAAATTTTAAAGAGAGCATTACCAGGACCTTATACATTTATTTTACCTGGTAATAATAATTTACCGAAGGAGTTCAAGAAAAAAAAGACAGTTGGTATTCGTGTACCTGACAATAGTATTGTTAAAGCCTTGGTAGAAGGTTTAGGTAACCCCATTGTATCGACTTCGATTCGTGATGATGATGATGTCTTAGAATATACTACCGATCCAGAACTTATTTTTGAGAAATGGGAAAACCTCGTTGATGTTGTAATCGATGGTGGCTATGGCGGTAATATCGGGTCTACGATAATAGACCTTTCATCGGGGCATGCAGAAGTTGTTCGTGAAGGAAAAGGTAGCTTAGATATTATCTAGGTATATTTTCAAGAAAGTATAGCTATAAAAAAAAAGCGGCCTATTTAGGCCGCTATAATTTTATTTATAATGTAATCAGCATTATTATTTGTTGATAGCAGGATCTTTCATTCCTTCTTCGATCATACTATAGAACTGATCAATTTTAGGAAGAACAACAATACGGGTTCTTCTATTTTTTGATTTTTCAGTTGTAGAAACTGGAATATATTCTGATCGACCTGCAGCGGTCATACGCTTAGGGTCTACATTGAAATCATTTTGTAAGATACGAACTACAGCAGTAGCACGTTTCACACTTAAATCCCAGTTGTCTAATAATGAACCATTTCCTCTATAAGGTACATTGTCAGTGTGGCCTTCTACCATAAATTCAAAATCAGGCTTATTATTAACAACCTTAGCAACCTTACCTAGAACTTCTTTTGCTCTACTAGTAATATTGTAGCTACCGCTGCTAAATAATAATTTATCCGATATAGATACGAATACAACACCTTTTTCAACGCTGATTTCGATATCCTCATCATCCATATTTCCTAAAACACCTTTTAAGCTCTGTACCAAAGAAAGGTTTACAGAATCTCTACGTGTAATAGCATCATTCAATTTACGAATAGTTAAATCTTTTTCTTGAAGACTTTCTAGAGATTTCTCTAAGTTCTCAGCACCTTTGGTAGTCAAAGTTGTCAAGTTGCCCATATTGTTAATCAGCTCTTGATTGTTAGCTTTTAAGAAAGCATTTTGATCTTCTAAGGTCTGTAGTCTTGAGGAAGCTGTTGCTTTCTCTTCTAAACAATCGTTTAATTTAACTGTTGCCGAATTTAATAAATCTTGTGTTCCTTTGTGCTTTGCTTCAAGATCAGCATATTTCTTCGATGATACACACGAAGACAATAAAAGCGTTACTCCAAGACATCCTAATAATATTTTCTTCATAATTTAAATCTATTATACTTATTTAGTTATTTACTTCAATTTCGCATCTAAGCGACTTCAAAATTATAGAATTACAAAGCCACTTATATACTACGTTAGTTAATCTTTTACTAAAATGTTAAAATTACTTATCCTATGTACGAAGTAAGACCATACTATGGACTTCTTAATATAATACTTTCTTAGAAATTTGGTTTTTTCTCGCTTTTTGTACATTTTTCTAAATTGTCGGTAAAAGCTTAAATGAGCTCTAAAAATAGCAAAAAAGTGATTAAACCTCAATTGCCATAAAAACCGTATGGCTGCTATACCATCTAAAAGTAAGCGTAAGAAAATAATTATGAAGGCTTTTCTTCTTGGAAGATTTTTAGTTATTGAAAATAAGGAGTTTCTAAAGTTTAAATATGTTTTCTTCGGATTCATATTACTCAAAGTAGAACCACCTAAATGGTATACTTTAGAGGTGCCTACATAGATAATTTTATAGCCATGATTTTTAGCTCGCCAACAAAAATCAACTTCTTCTTGATGTGCAAAGTAATCGGCATCGAAACCATTTAGTTCTTCAAAAACATTTTTTTTGACAAACATACAGGCTCCGGTTGCCCAGAATATTTCTTTTATGTCATCATATTGTCCATTGTCACGTTCTAAGGTTTGAAAAATTCGACCTCTACAGAATGGATAACCTAATTGATCAATGAAACCACCACCAGCACCTGCATACTCGAAATAGTCTTTATTTAGTAAATCTAAAATTTTAGGTTGAATAATGGCAACGTCGGGAATATTTGAAAAAGCATCAATTATTGGTGTTAACCAATTTGGAGTAACCTCTACATCTGAATTTAAAAGGCAAAAAATATCAGCATCTACATGTACTAAAGCATCATTATATCCTTTAGCAAAACCACCGTTTTCTGTGTTCTTTATTATTTTTATACTAGGGTAATTGGTCGTTACAAATGCAATTGAATCATCAGTCGAAGCATTATCTGCAACATAAATGTCAGCACCTTTAGAATATTCGATAACAGAGGGTAAGTATCTTTCTAAAAGAACTTCACCATTCCAATTTAATATGACTATTGCTATCTTCAAAACGATCGCAAATTAACGGCTAAATTCAGGAATCTCTTGCATAAATTCATATTTTTCCGCTATCAAATCTGTTTGGCAGTAAAAATGTGTCAGTCCATTACTTACCATTAGGTAATTGGCATCGAGTTTGAAGTTATATTGTGCTATTTGGTCGAAGGTAGATTGAGAGATGTTGATTTCTGGTGCTTTACACTCTACTAGGATGTGTAATTGGCCATTAGGTTTAAAGACAACCACATCATACCTTTTCTTTAAACCGTTCAATGTAATTTGTTTTTCAACATTAATATGACTTAACGGATAGTTCTTTTCTTGTATAAGAAATTGAACCACATGCTGTCTTACCCATTCTTCTGGAGTAAGAACCACAAACTTTTTACGTATATCGTCAAATATTAAGGTTCTATTTTCCCTATTTTTGACCCTGAAAGTGTAGCATGGAAAATTGAGTCGCTGCATTATACAAAGTTGATGAATTTTTCTGAATGGATGAAGCTGTACAAATAGTCAATGCAATTAAGAAAGGTCAAATAAGTCCTATCTATTTTCTTTTTGGGGAAGAGGCTTATTTTATCGACAAAATATCTGATTATATAGGTGATAAGGTTTTAACCGAAGAGGAAAAAGGTTTCAATCAAATGGTTCTTTATGGAAGAGATGTATCTATTGATGACATTGTAGGTAATGCAAAAAGGTACCCTATGATGGCAGAAAGACAAGTGGTCATTGTCAAAGAGGCTCAACATCTTTCAAGAACTATAGAGAATCTTTGTGCTTATGCTGAAAATCCACAAAAAAGTACAGTACTTGTTATTTGCTATAAATATAAGAAGTTAGATAAGCGTAAAAAGCTTTTCAAGATTATTAAAAAGAATGGAGTTATTTTCGAAAGTAAAAAGCTTTACGAGAATCAGGTTAGTGATTGGCTTAGAAAGCATTTATTGAGCAGGGGCTATACAATATCACATAAGGCCGCACTTTTGTTAGTGGAGTATTTGGGTACTGATTTAAGTAAAATTAGCAAGGAAATTGAAAAACTAAAATTAGCCTTACCACAACAAACAGAAATTACACCAGAGCATATAGAAGAGCATATAGGGATTAGTAAAGATTACAATAATTTTGAGTTGAAAAGAGCTATTGGTGAACGGGATATGTTGAAGGCTACTAAGATTATCACCTATTTTGCTCAAAACCCAAAAGACAATCCGTTCATACTTACCGTAACCCTATTAAATTCTTTTTTTACGCAGTTATTGCAGTATCATGGTCTAAATGACCACTCACCAAAAAATGTTGCTACTGCACTGCGCATTAACCCATATTTTGTGAACGAAATACAGGCTGCAGCGAGAAATTACCCAATGAGAAAAGTCAGCTCAATTATCTCTAGCCTAAGAGAAATGGATTTAAAAGGAAAAGGGGTAGGTGCCGTAGCAATGAGTGATGCAGATCTACTCAAAGAACTTTTATATAAAATTATATAAAAGTTTACTTTCTATCTACACCAAATTTTCCTGGTCCAACTAATATTATCGTTATAAAAGAAACTAAATAAAGTAATGCTTTTTCTTTGGTTCCAAAATCATCTGCATCATGAACAATAAATGCAGCCACCCCCATTGCAATTGCAGTCGGTATAGCTGATAAACGAGTTTTAAAACCTATGATGATTAATATTGGACAAATAAACTCACCGATTACGGCTAAAAATAAAGATGGAGTAGCGCCTATGCCTATGGGGTCTCCAAATTCGAAGTTGCCAGAAATTAATTTTTGAAATTTTGGAAGGCCATGGGTCAACATCATTGCAGAAATTACTATTCTAAAAAATGCTAGACCAATATCCTTAAAAACGGGGGTTTTCATGTATTCTATTTATTTACTTTAAATGTATTGATTTTTTTTATTTTTTTTAAAATTTCATCAATCTCATTTACTAACTGATTTGCATTCTCTTTATTGAAATAAAGAGGTGGCTTAATTTTAAGTACATTGTCATATGGCCCATCGGTACTAATTAAAATAAATTTAGAACGCAGTTCATTCTTTATAATAGCTGCTAGATCGGTTCCTGCATTTCCATCTGAATCTAAAACTTCAACACCGAGAAAAAGTCCTTCTCCACGTATATCGGCCAACTCTTTATGTTGAGTTTGTAAAGTTTTTAATTCTTGCTTTAAATATTGGCCAACGAGTTGTGCTTTTTTGGGCAACTCTTCTTCTTCTAAAACATCTAACACGGCTTGGCCAATTGCGCATGAAACTGGATTGCCGCCAAAGGAACTGAAAAATTCCATACCGTTATTAAAACTGTTCGAAATTTCTTCGGTAGTAACTACTGCAGCCATCGGATGACCATTACCTATCGGTTTACCTAATATTATTATATCTGGGATTACATCATACATTTCATAGCCCCAAAAATATTCTCCCAATCGGCCAAAACCAACTTGTACTTCATCACTAATGCATAGCCCGCCTTGTTTACGAATCTCAGGGTATATATTTTTTAAATATGTTTTAGGTAAAGGTACCTGACCACCACAACCAATTATAGGTTCTGCTATAAAAGCAGCAATATTTCCATTATTATTTTGAATTCTTTCATTTGCTAAAGCAATATAATGTTCGGTAATTTCTTTTTCTGATGCTAAACTTGCACCGAAAATCTTAGGCATTTCTGTTTCAATAACATCGTCTTTTCTACCTGTACCACCACTATGATTGTATTTATAATGGCTAATATCAATAGCATTCTGGGTATTACCGTGATAGCCATGTTGTAAAACCATAACCTTATTTTTTTTGGTATGTGTTTTAGCAATTCGTAATGCCAAATCTGAAGCAGCGCTACCAGAATTAACTAGAAAAACTTTATTTAAATGAGCCGGAAATTTAGATAGTAATTTATCGGTATAGGATAAGAGTTCTTCATATATATAGCGGGTATTGGTATTTAATTTAGCCATGGTTCGCTGCCCAGCTCTTACCACTTTCGGATGACAATGACCTACTTGAATTATATTATTGTAGGCATCTAAAAAAGTGTTGCCCTCTGTGTCATACATATATTGAAAGGCTGCACCAGACATTTGTATTGGTTCTTTATAACTTAAAGATTGTGCTTGGCTAATATTATTATTTCGCCTAACAAGTTGTGCCTCTAAATTCTTGCTTGGTAGTTTTGAAAAGTCACAAGCACTCCTAAATGTGTTTTTAGCTTTTATAGGGTTTATGGTTATCCATTTTCGTAATAGCGACCAAGCAGATTTTTCACTGATGGTAATATATGAAGATTCTGGTTTTATCTTTTTAGTATGTGCCGAGTTTAAAACGCTGGTGCATAATCTGGCAGCAATTAAATAGTAAAGGGCATCAACTTCATTTTCTTGAAGAGGTAATTTAATATGGTATGCTTTAATAATATGCTTGGCAATTTCTAAAGGATTTTCTTTGTCCATCAAAACATAGGTGAGTGCCACGGCTAATTCATTTATAAGCCACGAATAACACATATCCCCAAAATCAATGATTCCGGTTATTGAATCATTGTGTACTAAAACATTCCAATCGTTTGCATCGTTATGAATAATGCTTTGACGAAATTCATAATGTAGCGGTAGAATGTGTTCATTGAATTGCAAACAGAAATAGTCAACCAAGCTTCGGTCACTAGCATCGGGGATGTCTGCTAGATATTTCCAATTTTTGTGAAAATGTTGAAGATCCCATTGTGTTTGCTTCGCTTTTATTGCGGTATTACTCAGGTTATATAAACTATGGTCTATATCCGCTAAGGTTCTACCAAAGGATTTCATCAAAGTTGTGGTATGTTTTGTTTCTGCTAGAAAGGTGCCCGATACAAAAGTCAGTAGGCGATAAATATAATTACCATTTATTAAATTATAATCGCCCGTATTGTTCGCTATTATTTCTGAACAATGAACATCCTTCTTTTTAAGCGCAAGTAAAGTCTTATTTTCCGCAGTAATTAATTCTAAAATTTCAGCGGTATTTTCATAAACTTTCAGTACAAATATTTCGCCTTTGACTTCTATTTTAAAATTCGTGCTATCATAGCCTTCTAATTTAGTAATTAGAGGTTTATTGATATTGAAGTGCATGTTTAATATAGAAACTAACTGTAATTTTTCATCCATGAATTAGTGATAATATTTCTATAAAATCTTCAACAAGAACTGATTATAGTATCTCAATGAAAGATAATGATTGTTACTAAATGCATTGAAATATTCTATTTGCTAGAATCAAAAATAGTATTCATCTTGAAAAAATAATCTTTTTTCTTATACTTTCCATTTTTGTTTTAATCAAACGAAATGCTCAAGACTTTGAATTAAAATCTGACATAAAAAATTGAAAGTAGAATTAATAAAAAAATCCCATTTCAAACGGGATTTTTTTATTAATTTTAAATTATCGAAGTTTTGGAAAATCATTAGGACTCGATTCATGCATAATCGCATAAACTTTTTCAAAAATATCTTCCCTATTTGGTTTTGAAAAATAGTCACCATCACTGCTATAAGCCGGTCTATGTGCTTTTGCACTCAAAGTTTGTGGTACACTATCTAAATATTTAAAGGCTCCTTGCTTTTCAATAATTTCATTAAGTAGATAAGCAGAACATCCACCAGGTACATCTTCATCAATAACCAACAATCGGTTTGTTTTCTTTATACTTTCTACAACATCTTTGTCAATATCAAAAGGCAATAAGGTTTGTGCATCAATTATTTCGGCATCTATACCAACTTCTAAAAGTTCTTTTGCGGCTTTTTCTACAATTCTTAATGTTGATCCATAAGAAACTAAAGTTATATCACTACCTTCTTTAATTGTTTCAACTTTTCCAATTGGCGTACAGAATTCACCTAGGTTACTGGGTTTTCGTTCTTTTAATCGATATCCGTTTAAGCTTTCGATAACTAATGCAGGTTCATCACTTTTTAAAAGTGTATTATAAAATCCTGCTGCTTGTGTCATATTTCGAGGAGCTAAAATATACATACCTCTTAGTAAATGTATCAGTCCGCCCATTTCAGAACCAGAATGCCATATGCCTTCTAACCTATGACCTCTTGTTCTAATAATTAATGGAGCCTTTTGCTTTCCGGCAGTTCTGTATCGTAAAGATGCTAAATCGTCGGTTAATGTAGACATGGCATAAAAAATATAATCTAAATACTGAATTTCAGCAATAGGGCGAAGACCTCTTAAAGCCATACCTATGCCTTGTCCAATGATAGTCGTTTCACGTATTCCTGTATCCGCTACACGAATATTACCATACTTTTCTTGCATTCCCTCAAGGCCTTGATTTACATCACCAATGGCCCCAGTATCTTCTCCGAAGATTAATGTGCTCGGATATTTTTCAAATAATTTGTCAAAATTGTCACGTAGAATAACCCTGCCATCTACTTGTTCGGAGTCATCTTTAAAAATAGGCGCTACAGCATTAATATTGGTAGCTTTATTTTCGTTTTCACTATAAAGGTGTTTACTATAAATATCTTGAGCTTCCTGTAGGAATTTTGAAGTCCATTCTATTAAAGCTGACTTCTCAGGTGATGATTCCCCTAGAAGAAAACGTAATGATTTACGGGCCGATATTGCTAAATCTTTTTTGATAGGTTCTTCCGTAGCAATTAAATCGTTCTTCAATTTATTTAAAAAATTCTTGTTCGGACTTTTACTTGAAGCTTGTTCAATTAAACCTACCAATGCTTTTTTAGCGGATAAAAGTCCTTGTAGATATTCTTCCCATGCCTGTTTCTTGGCTTCTCGAACAGATCGCTTAATTTTTTTTTCAATGGTTTCCAATTCTTCACCACTGGCAATGCCAGATTCAAGAATCCATTCTTTAAAACGCTTGTTGCAATCGAAATCACGTTCCCATTCTAAACGCTTATTATCTTTATAGCGTTCATGTGAGCCAGATGTTGAATGACCTTGAGGTTGTGTTAATTCCTTAACATGAATCATTACTGGTACATGCTCTTGCCTAGCAATATCTGCGGCATTCTCATATGCATGCATTAGAGCAGTATAATCCCATCCATTTACTTTAAAAATTTCAAATCCTTTCTCACTCTCTGTTCGTTGAAAACCTGAAAGTACCTTTGAAATATCTTCTTTTGTAGTGTGATATTTTGCAGGTACCGAAATACCATATTCATCATCCCAAATACTAATTACCATGGGTACTTGAAGAACACCTGCAGCATTGATAGTTTCGAAGAACATACCTTCGCTAGTACTTGCATTACCGATAGTTCCCCAAGCGATTTCATCACCATTTACTGAGAATTTAGCGCCATCTAAACCTTTTTGATTTCGGTATACCTTAGAAGCCTGGGCCAAACCTAAAAGTCGTGGCATTTGCCCTGCGGTACATGAAATATCGGCGCTACTATTTTTTTGCTTCGTTAAGTCTTTCCAGCTGCCATCAGTGTTAAGGCTGTGTGTTAAAAAATGACCCCCCATTTGCCTACCGGCACTCATGGGTTCTTTTTCAATATCAGTTGTAGCATAAAGTGCGTGAAAAAAGTCTTTTGGTTTTAAAAGACCTAAGGCCATCATGAATGTTTGATCCCGATAATACCCACTTCTAAAATCACCGTTTTTAAATGATCTGGCCATGGCCAATTGTGGCAATTCTTTTCCATCTCCAAAAATGCCGAATTTAGCCTTTCCGGTAAGCACTTCTTTTCTGCCTAACAAACTACAAGTCCTGCTTAAAAAAGCAATTTCATAATCACTTACGATTTGTTCTTTGAAATCATCAAAAGAAATGTCATTACTAGTCTTTGAAGAAACATCCATATATAATACGTGTTTTTACAAAATTACCGAATCATGTACTTGTTAGCAACGCTGTAACCAGTTAATTTATTCCATATTTTTTAACAAATTTGGTATAATTTTAAAAATATCAGAATTTTTAGCCCAAATTTCAGTATCTGAATTAAAATTCAACAGTTTAAAACCATTTTCTTGTGAAAAGTCCAGTGAGGGTTTTAGGACTTACAGTTATAATAAATCGAATTTTTTCACCGTAGTTAGGTTGTGAAACCTCCAAACCATTGTTAGAATAAACAGGTAGATAAAGTTCGAAATAATCGGTGACCAAATTTAAACGAACACCAGAATCATAAACGAATTTCTCATTAACTCCTGTATTTTTCACTAAACCGGCATCACCATATAATTCGATCCACTTCCATAAGTTGAAACTACCGTTAACAGTTGCCATCCAATTATTTGAAAATCGATATTGTTGATCTAGGAAAGATTTGAAGCCACCTTCCGCTATAATTATTTGTTGACTGTATATACCAGAATCTTCAGACCTACCCAAATAACCATAGTCAAAAAGATAATCTGTTGGTCTGTCTAAAGCGAAGCTGAAAAAATCGGTATTTGTTTTATTACTTAAAAACTTACCAGCAAAAAACCTAAGGTTCAATTGCCTGTTATTCTCAAACAATTTACGGTATTCATATTCGAAAGATAATTTACTGAAATTACCAGCTAGCTGAAAATCGGCAAACCACGAATTATAATCTAAAATCCCATTATTTCGATTGACGTAGCGAGCATTAAAAATACTATAATCAGGATTTTCTGGATCATTGGCCAAACTCTGCAAGGATGGGTCGAAGTCTCTTAGGATATTGACATATCTAAAAGAAATGAATTCTCGCTTATTAGACAATAAATCTTCAGGTCTAAAACCGAAGCTTAAAGATGGGGTTATTGACGTATATCTGGAATTTTCATTGAAGTGAGATGTTGAAGCTCCAATACCATAATTAGCGACATACAGACCACTTTTGCTTAAATACTTTCTATAACTAAACTTACCATACCCCACGAATGCCTTTTCTTTAAAGGAGTAGGAGGGTGAGAAATCATAAACAAAGGGGCGTTCTAAAAGTGTTTTATTATAAAGACGCATACCTGGTGCCCAACCGTCATAAATATTAAAATTAAGCACAGGTACATAAAACACTTGGTTATAATAAGGATTCTCGGCATCCTTGAAAAAAGTGAAATTTAATTTCTTATTACTCGATAAGAATCCTTTTAAAGATTTCCAGTTATCTCTCTGATTAAATTCTGGAATTTTCTGGTCGTAATTAAGTACAAGTTTATCTTCAAGGTTATTAGGAATTGTAAAAGTTTCTTCGAACTCAATATCACTAAACCAATATTCAGATACTATAGAATCCTTTTTAAGGCCAAAGACTGATATTGGTACATTTGTGCCTTCTTTATTTTTAATTGTGACTAACAACGAATCTTCCGCTTTCTTAACCTTTTTTATCTTAAAATCGATTTTACGATCAGTAGAAACATAATCTCTAAAGAACCAATCGATATCTTGGGTTGTCGACCGTTTTAGGATGGATTCAAAATCAAGAACTTTGACCGTATTTAATTTATAATACTTGAAAAAGGTCTTTATACTTTCATCGACTCGTTCTTTACCAATGTAGTCCGCTAAATAAGCGAGGCCCAAACCAGCTTTATATTTGTTTGCGATTTTTTGATTAAACCAAATAAGGGAATCGTTGGAGGTCTTAAGTGCTTGATCTAGATTTTTACGTGCTGTTAGGTTGTATAAAAATGAGTACTGATCATTAAAGTCCATTTTAGCCAATTCGAAACTTCTAAATCCCCAAATTTTTGAAAGCTTACCCAAAAGTTTCTGGTCTGGATAATATTCTTCAACATAAGCAATCATCAAATAATTAGCGATGGCGCTATTTAGCCATTGGTCTTTACGCGGATTTAAAAACATGGTCTCCCTCAAAATACTGTTTAATGCAGTTTTAAGGAATTTCATTTCAAATTGAAATTGTTCTTCGTAAGGCCTTATAAAGGAGGGTAATTGATTTAAACCATATAAAGGATCTTTATTATAATCTAATTCACTTACCAATATTTTTTCATGAGGATACTCACCTAAATTGTCATAAATAAAATCAGCTACTTTGTTTATGGAAAGACCTTGACCGATTGGATTATACCGAGGAGCTTCTATATTCGTAAGAAATTTCATGTGAGGGGTCACATGGGTAATAAATTCATCTTGGCTATTTAATATAATTTCTCCTCCTCTTTGTAAATTTCCTTTCAACTGGGCAAATTGGCCATTGGGGAATGCTGATAAAGATGCAATATCAAAATTTGAAGCTATATAAAGACTATCTGGAAACTTAAAATTAATTACCGTTTTAGTAACATTGGTGTATAGGTCTTCAAGATTTTTATTTGAGTAAAGATGCCATTTGCCATCATAAACTGCTGGCGTTAAGTACCAATCTTTTAAGTAATAACCACCTTTTTGATTGTACCCATATGGGGTGAACTTGTTTGGAGGTAATTTTACCTTGTAAGTTATAAATACCTTTGTTGACGTTTTTGGAAGTAAAATATCACCTAGAGTAACTTTCAAAATATCTTTGCCTTCAGTACGGCTCCATTCTAAGCCTTTATAAGATTCGTCTACTACACTAACAATTGTAGTGGTTCCTCGTTCTTCCGCCTTTGCTAGGTGTAAAGATTTTTTAAATTCTTGTGCAAATCGTTTAGCTAACCCTGTATTTTTATCTGAATAGGCGTTAGCCCAATCGTTAAAATAAATTACACCAAGGTTGTAATTAGTGTCGTTGAAATATGTGAATTCTTGGCGTATATCCAATTCATTGGTATACTCATTTAAACTAACCGTTAGTTCGGTTTTATACTGAGCATACCCCTTGGTTATAAAAGAAACCAATAGGGTTAGACTTAAACAAAAATGAATATTGAATTTTGGGATCAAGGCTATGATTAAAAATTAGGACTCATCGTATGCCCTTTGTAAAAGGAATCTATAATTTCTACAACTTCTTCTTCGGTATCTACAATTTTAATAAGGTTTAAATCTTCAGGACTAATATTCCCCATTTTAAGCATGGTTGTTTTAACCCAATCCATAAGACCTGTCCAGAAATCACTTCCAACTAAGATGATTGGAAATTTACCAATCTTATGAGTTTGTATTAAAGTAATAGCTTCAAACAATTCATCTAAAGTTCCAAAACCACCTGGCATCACAACAAAACCTTGAGAATATTTAACGAACATAACTTTTCTAACGAAGAAATAGTCAAAGTCTAAACTCTTATCATTATCAATATATGGATTATCATGTTGCTCAAAAGGAAGGTCAATATTCAAACCGACTGAAGTACCACCAGCCAAACTAGCACCTTTATTCCCAGCTTCCATGATACCTGGGCCTCCACCTGTAATAATGCCATAACCTGCTTCGGAAATCGATTTTGAAATAGAGACTGCCAATTTGTAATACGGATCTTCTTCTTTAGTTCTGGCAGAGCCAAAAATAGATACACACGGACCGATTTTACTCATGCGTTCAAAACCATTGACAAATTCGCCCATAATTTTAAAAATGGCCCAAGAGTCATTTGTTTTTATTTCATTCCAACCCTTATGATGTTTTTCTGATCTCATATAATTTAGTACTAATCTTTATAGTTTGTGTAAACTACATTTAAAATTCTAATTCCCGCTTTAAAAAGGTTGCAGTATAACTTTTCTTATCCTTGGCAACTTCTTCTGGGGTTCCTTTTGCTACTAATTTACCACCTAAACGTCCCCCTTCATAACCAATATCTATGATGTAATCGACCATTTTAATTACATCCATATTATGTTCTATGACCAAAACGGTATTTCCTTTATCTGCCAATTTGTTTAAAACTTCCATTAATACCCTTATATCTTCAAAATGAAGACCGGTTGTGGGTTCATCTAAAATATAGAAAGTATTGCCCGTATCTCTCTTAGAAAGTTCTGTTGCCAATTTTATACGTTGGGCTTCACCACCAGAAAGTGTCGTAGACTGTTGACCCAAAGATATGTAACCCAAACCAACATCTTGTATGGTCTTTAACTTACGATGAATTTTTGGTATAAGTTCAAAAAATGAAACTGCTTCGTCGATTGTCATTTCTAATACATCTGATATCGATTTTCCTTTATATCGTATCTCTAATGTTTCTCGGTTGAACCTTTTGCCATTACATGTTTCGCATTCAACATACACATCAGGTAAAAAATTCATTTCAATAACCCTAAGGCCACCACCTTGACAAGTTTCACAACGACCGCCTTTTACATTAAAACTAAACCTACCCGGTTTATAACCTCTGATAGATGCTTCTGTTGTTTTCGTGAATAAAGACCTGATCTCGCTAAAAACACCGGTGTATGTAGCAGGGTTTGATCTGGGTGTTCTACCAATAGGAGATTGATTAATATCAATAACTTTATCGATATGTTCTAAGCCAGTAATTTTTTTATAAGGCATGGGTTTTTTGACCCCATTAAAATAATGGGCGTTCATAATCGGGTAAAGTGTTTCGTTTATTAGTGTAGACTTACCACTACCAGATACTCCTGTAACACCAATCATTTTGCCTAAGGGAAATTTGACAGTTAGATTTTTTAAATTATTACCGGTACAACCAGATAAAACAATCTCGTGACCGTTGCCAGCTCTTCTCTTTTTTGGGATTTCAATTCTTTTAGCGCCGGTCATATAGTCCGCTGTTAAAGTGTTGAAGTTCTTTAATTCTTCTGGAGTTCCTTGCGAGATAATTTCACCGCCATTTTTACCAGCTTTTGGCCCAATATCAATAACATGGTCGGCCCGTTCTATCATATCACGGTCATGCTCAACAACAATTACTGAGTTTCCTATATCCCTTAATGATTCTAAGGATTTAATTAACCGCTCATTATCTCGTTGATGCAAACCAATGCTTGGTTCATCTAAAATATAGAGTACGCCTACAAGTTGAGAACCAATTTGCGTGGCCAAACGTATTCGTTGTGCTTCACCACCAGAAAGTGATTTTGAGCTTCTATTTAAGGATAGGTAATCTAAACCAACATCTAAAAGAAATTGAATACGAGTATTTATTTCCTTTATAATTTCTTCGGCTATC
The DNA here is from genome assembly GCF_963974015.1 of uncultured Maribacter sp. GTDB lineage: Bacteria > Bacteroidota > Bacteroidia > Flavobacteriales > Flavobacteriaceae > Maribacter. The sequence goes on from NZ_CAXBBZ010000027.1 coordinate 18,120, forward strand.
TTCAATTGATTGCCTTTCAATTTTTTATCAAGTCCGTTGAAAAAGCTAGCCAATTCAACGATATCCAAATTTGCTAATTCTGCAATATTCTTATCTTCAATTTTAAAGTATAGGGATTCCTTTCTCAAACGAAAACCATTACATGTCGGACAAATTATTTTATCCATATACTCTTTGGCCCATCGTTTTATAGAAGTAGATGCCGCTTCTTCAAACTGATTTTTTATGAAGTTAGAAATACCCTCATAATCTATTTTGTATGTTCTCTTTACTCCCAAAGACTTTGAGTCTACCTCAAAACTTTCATTGCCACCATTTAATAAAATTTCAATGGCTTCTTTGGGTATATCTTTAATTGGGTCGGTTATTTGAAAATTATAGCGCTCTGCTATCGTTTCTATCTGTTTAAAGGCCCAAGATTTTTTATAGTCTCCAAGAGGAGCAATACCGCCACTTTTAATCGATAGTTTATTATCTGGGAATATCTTCTTTTCATTTACCTCGTAAACATGACCCAAGCCACTGCAATTGGGGCACATACCTTTCGGTGAATTAAACGAAAAGGTGTTTGGTTCTGGAGTAGGATAGGATATGCCCGTAGTCGGACACATAAGGTCTCTACTAAAATACCTTGGTACATCGGTGCCTTCTTCTAACACCATAAGCACATTATTACCACTATACATTGCTGTATTTATGGTTTCTGATAAACGTTTATGAAAATCTTCGCTCTCAATTACCTTTAGGCGGTCAATGACAATCTCGATATCGTGGGTTTTGTAACGATCCACTTTCATGCCCTTTACAATATCTTTTACCTCACCGTCTACTCTTACTTTTACAAAGCCTTGTTTGGCTATTTGCTCAAAAAGTTCACGGTAATG
>NZ_CAXBBZ010000028.1:0-17571 GCF_963974015.1 uncultured Maribacter sp.
CCTACTTGAACAATTTCATTAATTAGTTCCTCTTCAAAAATATTTCCGTATTGCTCTTTTAAGTCTTGGATCATTCTTTTTTCAATTAACTTCTTGTGCTATTTTTTTATCAAATTTAAAAAATATATTTGCCCAAATAGATTTAGATACGGCAGCTATCCATGGCATGGCAAGTATTAAACTAACTACGATTACGGCAAACAAAGTTGAAATCTTAAGTTGTAACCCGAATATCAACGTCAATACATATACAGCTACCGCAACAGCTATACCTACACCATACGAAACATACATAGATCCTGTGTAAAAACTGGGTTCTATACTGTATTTCAGATCGCACTGAGGGCAACGTTCTTTTACCTTGTTGAAATTACTTAATTTATAAGGATTTGCTTCTAGGAATTCTCCTTTATGGCACCTTGGGCATTTCAAAAAAATGATACTGTACAATTTGGAACCTTTTGCTAACATGACTAATAAATTTAAAAACAAATTTATTATATAACACCTTTTTCAAAGGTAACATTAGTTACATAACGCCAGCAGTATATATCAATATATAAAGGAAATTTAAAACTAATCATAAAACCATAAACTGACATTAGTCATATTATTTACTGTATTTGACGTGTAAGTTTGTGATTAAATTAAAGGCTTATGTGTTCGCTTGTGCAAAAATATAATGTACCTGGTCCTCGATATACGAGTTATCCAACCGTACCTTTTTGGGATATCAATACTTTCTCAGGAAAGAAGTGGGAAGATTCTGTAAAGAAAAGTTTTCATGTTAGTAATTCAACTACAGGAATAAGTCTATACATACATCTACCTTTTTGCGAGAGTATGTGTACTTTCTGCGGATGTCATAAGCGAATAACAAAACGACATGATTTAGAATTACCTTATATAAAATCTATTTTAAAAGAATGGAGATTGTATAGGGCTCTTTTTTCTGAAAAGCCAATAATTAAAGAATTGCACTTAGGTGGTGGTACACCAACCTTTTTTACGCCAGAAAATTTAAAATTTCTAATTGATGGTATATTAAGAATTGCGAACAAAGCCAATGATGCAGAATTTAGTTTTGAAGGACACCCGAATAATACCACAAAAGAACATTTACAAGCTTTACATGACGTTGGTTTCAGAAGGGTAAGCTATGGTGTACAAGATTACAATGAAACGGTACAGAAGGCAATTAATAGAATTCAACCATTTGAAAATGTAAAGAACGTTACCGAATGGGCCCGAGAAATAGGGTATGACTCAGTGAGCCACGATATTATCTTCGGTCTGCCGCATCAAAAATTGGAACATGTAAAAAATACTATAGCAAAAACCAAAGAGTTAAAGCCAGACCGTATTGCTTTTTACAGTTATGCACACGTGCCATGGCTTGCGGGTAACGGGCAAAGAGGTTATAAAGACGCCGATTTGCCAACTGCAGATGATAAAAGAGCACAATATGAAATTGGTAAAGATCTATTGCTTAATTACGGTTATCACGAAATAGGCATGGATCACTTTGCATTAGAGACCGATAGTCTTCATAAGGCTATGGAAAGTGGAGGTTTACATAGGAATTTCATGGGCTACACGAGCTCTAATACACATCTAATGATTGGGTTAGGTGCTTCTAGTATAAGTGATAGTTGGTATGGTTTTGCACAGAATGTAAAGAATGTTGAAGAATATCAAAATTTAGTGGAAAATGATATTATACCTCTTTACAGGGGACATATTTTAACAGACGAAGATCAAATAATAAGAAGACATATCTTAAATTTAATGTGTAGATTTCAAACTTCTTGGAGCGACTTTAAGTTATATATACCTGAGATGGAAAGTATATTAAATAGGCTAGGGGAGATGCAGAAAGATGGTATAGTTAAGATTACGGAAGGTAATTTGCTCATAACTGAAAAGGGAAGACCTTTTGTACGAAATGTATGTATGGCTTTTGATTTGCCTTTACAGAAAAAATCACCTGATACCAAGCTATTTTCTATGACTGTCTAATTATTAGAAATATTGAAGTTCTTTATTTTATTAAATTCTAAATAAAATTACCATGAAAAAAATTATTGTACTTACAGACTTTTCAGAGCAATCTGGTTTTGCTTTAAAAGCTGCTGCAGATTTAGCTAAAAAATATAAAGTAGAGCTTCTTGTAGTTCACATGTTAGAACTCAATCAAGCGATGATTTCTTCGCCTGAAGGAATTTACATAGAACAGACGGTATTTTTAGTGAAATTGGCCGAGAAGAACTTAAAAGAATTCTTAGACAAACCATTTTTAGAGGGATTAACTGTTACTCCCGTTATTAAACATTATAAAGTTTTTAGCGAGCTTGATGCTATTGCAGAAGAACATAATGCAGATTTAATTGTAATGGGTTCTAATGGCGCTAAAGGCCTTGAGGAAGTTTTAATTGGTTCTAATGCCGAGAAAGTTGTTAGAAATTCAAAAACTCCTGTTCTGGTTATTAAAGGTAAAGTTGACGAATTTAAAATAGATCGATTTGTGTTTGCATGCGATTTCAATGATGAAAATTTACCAGCTTTTCAAAAAGCAAGGGAATTTTCAGAATTGGTCAACGCCAAAATGGAGCTGGTCTTTATTAATACGCCAAACGATGAATTTTTAAGTAATAGAGATGCGTATCAGAAAATCAATAAATTTTTAACGAAAGCTAATGCTGGTCAACAAGTAGAAATTTATAATGATTATAGTGTAGAACAAGGTATACTCAATTACGGTAATACAATTCTTGCTGATGCCATTGCCATGCCAACACATGGTCGAAAAGGCCTTTCGCATTTGTTTAATGGCAGTATAGGAGAAGACGTTGTGAACCATGCTAGAATTCCTGTTATTACGTTTAAGATTTAATCACTTTCAAAAAAATATCATCATATTTTAAGAATGAACCCAAGGTTATTGCCTTGGGTTCATTAGTTTTTATGATATGCATAAATAGTAGCTTTTTAAAGGGATGGTGAAGAGCACCATATCGCTATTTATTTTAACTAATAACTGCACTATTTTTTAAGAAAATTATACTCTTGTGTTTATGAATTAAGAACCTTCATCATAAAGCTATATTTGTTTATGAATTAAGAACCTTCATCATAAAGCTATATTGTTCGTGCATTTGAGGTTTCCCTTTTCGTTTACCGCTGCGGCCGAAAAAATATAGAACAAACCACATGATTACTATTATGGACATTAAAGCCAATTGTAAACTGTAAGGTTTTTGTAAACTCGCACTAGAGTAGGCCCATATTCCTAGGATGATGAACAATGTTGCGATAACAAAATGCACGAACATAAAGAAAGTCCATAGGGTAGGGTTTGGTCCAAATATACCATAAACACGGCATTTGTTAGAATCTATTTCATCAATTTCTAAATGAAGTTGAGGCGACCAAAAATGATTGTTTTTAGCGTTAAATTTTATAAAGACATGCTCATCTAAACGATTGACAAGAAAAGGATCATACCCGGCAGTCTCAAATTTTTTAAGCAAATTTTCTTTAGTTTCGACCATATCTAACTGAAACCTTGGGCGAAGAATAATTTCGTTTGGTAACGGTTTCATAGAAAACTAGTTTGATGGCCGTGGCCGTTAATTATGACATTCTAAAGCACTTGAAGCTAATTCTGTAATTGGACCAGGAGATACATAAGGTATACCCAAACCAAGACCTCTTAGTATGAAAAGTAAGCCTATGACAACTACAAAAATAGGTATCGCCTTTTGTACTTTTTGACGTATACCACCTTTTAATAATCCACTAAAATAAATGGCAGTAGTCATTAATGGAATCGTACCTAAACCGAAAAGCATCATATAAAGGCTGCCCTGTAAAGCATTGCCCATAGCAATTGCCCCAAAAAGTGCCATATAGACCAAGCCACATGGTAAAAAACCGTTTAGGAAGCCAATCGTTAAAAATGTGTCGGGTGATTTTTTTTTCAGTTCTTTACCGAGTTGGTTCTTCACTTTCGAAATGACTTTATAGATAGGTTTCGATAAATTGTATTTATTGAAAGTTTTATACGGAATCAAAACCATGAGAATCATTAAAACACCGATAGAGATTGATAGTTTTTGCTGTGCACCAAAAATGGACAATCCTTTTCCGAGAAAGCCAAATACAAGTCCGATGATACCATATGCCACCAATCGACCAAAATGATAAATGAATATCTGACCGAACTTTTTATAGTTATTAGATTGGTCTACCGGAAGCATAAAGGCTATAGGGCCACACATGCCCACGCAGTGCAAACTACCCATTAGACCCAATATGATGGCAGATAGAATCATATTTCGTTTAGAAGGTTATACTTTCTTTATGTAGAAATTCTTTTCCTAGATGATTCCAAGTAACCTTAATATCCCAACGACCTTCTAATAATTTATCATTGGGTATCAGTAAATGTGAATCGGATAAGTTGATAGGTAAGTTAAAATCTAGACGCTTATTTGATGGTCTATATAGCGACACTATACCTGAAACTTCAGTATTATCATAGCTTTCAGGAAAGATTACCATCAACCCGTTAGGTTTTTTTTTAATCTGTATTTGTTCCAATGCGTTTATAGCATTTTGCTCAGCGTCTATTTCTTTTTGAAAACCGAGTTCGGCCTTGTAATACCCTTCAGTAACTAAATCATGATTGGCATTATGGCTTGTAGTCATTCGTATCACGAAAAACAGAATGAAACTAATGAAAGCGACAAAAGCAATTATGATACCTGTACCCCAATTTATTTTCATAATCTTTTACTTAAATACTATTTATAACTACGTGGTGCCAAGAAGCGTGCCGTTGTGGTCTCTATTAATTTGTCATTACTATAGACACCAATTTTTAAGTCGTTCTTATCACCGCTTAAAGCTGAAGCATTGATTTCAATAAACAATGTGCCTTCTGCCAAGGCTTCTGGCTGAACATCAAAATTATCTGTTCGTACTAGTTTAATCTCACCTTTAGGTGATATCAATTCAAAATGAACATTATCTACAGATTTGGTGGTTTTATTCAAGAGTTTGTAAGTAAATACATTACTAATAATGTTACCTTCTTTATGTTCGTAGAGTTGACCAGGTAGCCTTAAAATATTTGCTTCAAGATCATTTCTTAAAAACATCATACCAACAAGAACACCAGTTAAAATAACCAAAACTGCGGTATATCCTTTTAAACGAGGAGTAAATTTGAACTTTTCTTTTTTTGTGATTTCATCTTCACTGGCATAACGAATCAACCCTTTTGGGAGATCTACTTTTTCCATGATGGAATCACACTCATCAATACAGGCAGTACAGTTTATACATTCTAATTGAGTTCCGTTTCTAATATCTATACCTGTAGGGCAAACATTCACACATTGAAAACAGTCAATACAATCGCCATGGCCTAAAGCCTCTCGGTCTTCATTTTTGCGCCATTTTTTTCTTCCATTTTCACCTTCACCTCTTTTATAGTCATAAGCAACTACTATAGATTTGTTATCAAGAAGTACACCTTGCATACGACCATAAGGGCAGGCAATGATGCATACTTGCTCTCTAAACCAAGCGAAAATAAAATAAAATACAGCTGTGAATATCAAAAGAGATACCATTGTACTCACATGTTGCCCCGGACCATCTGTAACATATTGAATCAATCGGTCACTACCGATTAAATAAGCTAGAAAAACATTGGCTATGATATATGATATAATAAAAAAGATAATCCATTTTAGTACTCGTTTACGAATCTTTTCGGCATCCCACTCTTGTCTGTCTAGTCGTATTTGGGCACCACGATCACCATCTATCCAATATTCAATTCTGCGGAATACCATTTCCATGAAAATGGTCTGTGGGCACATCCATCCACAGAAAATACGTCCAAAAGCAACAGTAAAAAGTGCAATGAAAACCACCCCGATAATCATTGAAATAACGAATAGGTGAAAGTCTTGCGGATAAAACGGAAAACCAAAGATATTGAAACGTCTTTCTAGGACATTGAACATTAAAAACTGGTTGCCGTTAATCTTTACAAAAGGAGACGCGATCAAGAATGTAAGAAGAACGTAACTTACGTATTTACGATACTCATAAAGTTTGCCACTTGGCTTTTTAGGGAAGACCCATGCCCGTTTTCCATCTTCTTTAATGGTGCCGATTGAATCCCTGAAATTATCTTGATCTTGTGCCATTTTATATTTCTTTGTTGGCTTGCGAAGCGTTAAGACCTCGTTTTATTCAGTTCATTGTAACCGACGTTGAGTCTATTACCTGTTCGGTATTAGTTTCTTGCTCAGGAGTAACTTGTTCAGCAGCATTCGGATCTACCCAAATATCACCTTCAGCAGCTTTAGGGTTCGCAGCAGTTGTACCTTGAAAGCTCAATACATAACTGGCCACCTGTGCAATTTCTGCAGGTTTTAGATTCTGTTTCCAAGCAATCATACCTTTACCATCACGACCACCTTCTGAAATCGTTTGGAAAACATTTTTAATGCCACCACCTAAAATCCAGTTTTGGTCGGTTAAATTAGGTCCGATACCGCCACCGCCATCTATCATATGACAAGCAACGCAATTTCCTTCAAAAATGGCTTTACCCGCATTTAAATCAGAAGCATCTGTTAAAAGTTCTACTGTGTTCGCATCAACAAGCCCCTTAGCGGTCTTTTTGTATTCCTCGATTTCTAATTGTGCAGTTGCAACTTCTTGTGCGTATTCCTCATCTTGTGTGTAGTCGTTAAAAATGTGAAAACGCGCTAAATAAACTACAGCAAATACTATTGAGGCATAGAACAGATATACCCACCATGGTGGTAACTTATTATCTAGTTCACGTATACCATCATAATTGTGGTCAAGAATAATCTCAACCTCTTCTTCCATAGGCTTGGAGCCAAGCATTTTATTGTAAATATTTTTACCCCACGTCCATTCCCATTTTTCTTCTTTAGTAGCTAAATAACGAGCTTTTGCTTCATCATCAAGTGTATGGAATAACACGTTTTCAATTGCCTGAACTATAAATGCTATAGCTATTAATAGTAGCAGAACAAGTGCCATAAAGGCAAACATTATTAATGGGTAGGCTAGAAAAGCGGGTTTATCGCCACCATCAACAGAAATTTCCATGATTATAATGACCAGAAAGAAAGCCACTGGTATTCTAAACCACCAAGCTGTGTTGTTTTTCATAATTAATAGTATTGTTGGTTATCGTCTTCTTCTAAGGGTAATTCGCTCACTTCTTTAATGTATGATTTAGAGGCTGTTAAAACCCACCAAAATAACAATGTGAAAAACACAAAGAAGATAAGTAATGATATCATGGGGTAGGTTGCTACCCCATCAATAGTTTCCATGTAACCTTTTACAAATTTGAACATGATTTTTATTTTTCAGATAATAATTCGCCTGTTTCCTTTACCTTTATGTCTGTTCCTAATCGTTGCAGATATGCAATTAAGGAAACAATTTCCCGGTCTCTCATTTCTATAAACTCCTCGCCGTTTTCAGCAGCATAGGTTTTATCGGCCTCATAATTTTTAGCAAAATCGGGATCTGTATATAAGTTTTTCTCGATTTTTTCAGCCTGAGCATTCATTGAGGCTTCGGCATTTGTAATATCCTCATCGGTATAGGGGACACCTAATGTTACCATAGCTTCCATTTTGGCTTGTATATCGCTACGATCATGTTTGTCACGTACCATCCAAGAATATGAAGGCATGATAGATCCAGATGATGTACTCTGTGGATCATACATATGGTTCAGGTGCCAGTTATCAGAATATTTGCCACCGATTCTTAGTAAATCTGGCCCGGTACGCTTACTGCCCCAAAGGAATGGGTGGTCGTATACGAATTCACCAGCTTTGGCATACTCACCATAACGTTCTACCTCACTTCTAAATGGTCGTATCATTTGTGAGTGACAGCTTACACAACCCTCACGAATATATAGGTCACGACCTTCTAATTCTAATGGAGTATATGGTTTTACACTAGTAATTGTCGGAATGTTCGATTTCACTAAAATCGTTGGTACAATTTGGATGATACCACCAATCAAAATAGCTACAGTAGCTAAAATTGTCAATTGAATAGGCTTACGCTCTAACCAAGTATGGAAAGTTTCACCTGCTGTTCTGTGTTTTGAAACACGGGTAAGTGCAGCAGCTTCTGCTAACTCATCTTCAATAGTGCTACCAGATTTAATAGTACGTACCACGTTATAAATCATAACACAAGCTCCTACGATATAAAGGCTACCACCAATGGCACGCATCCAATACATCGGCATAATTTCATGTACGGTTTCTAAGAAGTTACCATATACTAAAGTACCATCTGGATTAAAATCTTTCCACATTAAAGCTTGGGTAAACCCAGCAACGTACATTGGTAAAGTATATAGAATGATACCTAAAGTACCTATCCAAAAGTGGAAGTTAGCCAGGCTTGTCGAGAACAATTTGTTCTTGGTCATTTTAGGTACCAACCAGTAAATCATACCAAAGGTCAAGAAACCATTCCAGGCCAATGCGCCAACGTGTACGTGAGCAATAATCCAATCACTAAAGTGGGCAATTGCGTTTACGTTTTTTAGTGAAAGTAGAGGACCTTCAAAGGTGGCCATACCATAACCGGTAATAGCAACGACCATAAATTTTAAAACCGGGTCGGTACGTACTTTATCCCAAGCACCTCGCAATGTTAAAAGTCCATTTATCATACCACCCCAAGAAGGAGCTAACAGCATAATAGAAAAGGCTACACCTAAGTTTTGAGCCCAATCAGGTAAAGCGGAATATAACAAGTGGTGAGGTCCTGCCCATATATAAATGAAAATCAAAGACCAGAAATGCACAATAGAAAGTCTATAGGAATAGATCGGTCTGTTTGCCGCTTTAGGTACAAAATAATACATAAGACCTAAGAAAGGAGTAGTTAAGAAAAATGCCACCGCATTATGCCCGTACCACCATTGTACTAAAGCATCTTGAACGCCTGCGTAAACCGAGTAACTTTTTAATGCGCTAACGGGTAATTCTAAACTATTGAATATATGAAGCACCGCTACAGTTACGAAAGTCGCTAGATAAAACCAGATAGCCACATAAAGGTGTCGTTGTCTTCTTTTTATCATGGTACCAATAAGGTTGACACCAAAGGCCACCCAAACTACTGCAATGGCTAAATCTATGGGCCATTCAAGTTCAGCATATTCTTTAGAACTTGTGTACCCTAATGGTAAGGTGATTGCCGCAGCAACTATAATCGCCTGCCAGCCCCAGAAATTAAATTTACTTAGAAAGTCACTGTACATACGCGCCTTCAACAAACGTTGCGTAGAGTAGTAGACCCCTGCGTAAATAGCATTTCCTACGAATGCAAAAATTACCGCGTTGGTATGTAACGGGCGCAAACGACCAAAGCTTAACCACGAAATACCGTCAGTTAAGTTGGGAAACATGAACATAAAGGCCAATAATAAGCCCACAGACATACCTACTATGCCCCAGAACATGGTCGCGTAAAGGAAATTTTTCACGATTTTGTTATCGTAATAAAACTGCTGTACTTCCATAATTATACTTGTTTATTTAGTTGGATTTTTTCTGCTTTGAACTCTTTAGTGCTACTCTTTTTCGTTGTAACCAGTTCATCTTCAAATAGCATACGTACAGACGGAGTGTAAGAATCATCGTATTGGCCGCTCTTCACAGAAACGATAAAAGCAATGAAAAATATGACCGCAACAAAAATACTGATGGCCAATAACACATAAATTACACTCATGCTAAATTGAATTAAGCTGTAAATTTAAGAGGGTTGTGTACCCTAAAAAATGACAAATGTCATACTTTAACTTTTTCTTTTAATATTGTAAAAAGAGCGGCAATGATTATCAAATTCTTACCTATATATTGCCCTAATAATGTGGGAGTTAAAATCGTTGTCGTGAAAGATTCTTCTGTGAAAAAGAATAATGGAGAAAAGGTAAATATGATATGCACCATGGCAATTTTCACTATTTGCTTATGACAAAAACTAAAAATAAGGCATAGCCCTATAATAACTTCTACAAAAGCTAAAATTAAAATTGATATGGAAGAGGGTATAATGTCGAAGGTTAATAGTTGTATGGTACGTTTAGCTAAATCTTCAGCTGGACTTAGTTCTGGGAAAAATTTCAAAGCTCCAAACCATAGATAAATTATACCTATTGCAATAGAAAGTAGGGTGTTTTCAAAACGATTGGTTATTTTAAATTTTTTAAAACTCATATTTTTATTGAAGTTTTTTGCCAATAAGGTTGGTCATAATTGTGGTGAAAATGACAATACTTATTGAACTTAATGGCATTAAAATAGCAGCAATAACAGGCTCTAATTGTCCGGTAATTGCAAAATATAATCCAACACAATTATAAAGTAATGATAGTACGAAACTCATTTTGATTATTCGCACCGCTTTTTTTGAAGCAATAATATAGGAGTAAAGCTGCTGAAACTTAGAGGCATCAAGAATGGCATCACAAGCAGGGGAAAACACATTAATATTCTCTGAAATGGCAATACCAACTTCACTTTGAGCAAGAGCGCCCGCATCGTTTAACCCGTCACCGACCATCAATACTTTTTTACCTTGTTCTTGTAATGATTTAATGAACTCTAATTTGGTCTCAGGTTTCTGGTTAAAGTATAGGGGGGTCAATTTGGGTAAAAGGTCTTCTAATCGTTCTTTTTCCCCTTCGTTGTCCCCAGATAAAATTGCTAGACTCAGGGTTTCGGACATTTTGCGAAAAACAGAAGATACTCCTTCGCGATATTGATTTTGAAACACATATCTACCTTTGTATGCATTATTTGAGCTAATATAGATGGAAGTATCTAGCTGGTTTTCGGTTTTGGCTTTTCCGACAAAATCGGCTGACCCAATTTTCATATTTATATCATCTTTAGCACTTTCTAGACCTTTACCTATATGCTCTTCATATTCATCGAGGGTTATGATATTTTGCTGCTTTAGTAACTCGTACAATGTTCGACTTAATGGATGGTTAGAAGCTCTAATGGTATTTTTTAAAAGTGATTCTTCTTCGGCAGTTAAGGGCATACCTTCATAATGGGCCGTACTTTTTTGTGTCGTTGTTATCGTTCCTGTTTTATCAAAAATAGCAGTATCGATTTTTGCCAATTGTTCAACAGTCTGAGTGTTCTTGATATAGAATTTTTTCTTGCCAAAAATGCGCAACATATTACCTAAGGTAAATGGTGAGGCTAGCGCAATAGCACATGGGCATGCGATTATAAGAACAGCTGTGAAAACATTCATAGCCTTAGATGGGTCATAAAATAACCAAAATATAGTAGCAATAAAAGCAATTGAAAGTACCGAAATGGTAAATCGTTTACCAATACTATCGGTTAAGTTTTGAAAAGAAGTTGCCTTATCCGTTTTAAAAATTGAGTTGCCCCATAACTGGGTTAGGTAACTTTGAGAAACCGATTTAAGGGCAACCATTTCAATGACACCATTTAATTGTTTTCCCCCTGCGAATATGAGTTCGCCAGATTCCTTATTCACAGGCTCAGATTCACCGGATACAAAACTATAATCTATTTGCGCATTACCATAAACCAAAGTTCCATCAACAGGTATCATTTCTTCATTACGAATCAGTATTCTATCGCCTTTTTTAATTTTTTGAACAGGAACCGTTTCTTCTTGTCCATCAGCGTTTAGTTTTGTAATTGCTATTGGAAAGTATGATTTGTAATCTCGTTCGAAAGAAAGAAAGCTATAGGTTCTTTGTTGAAAAAATTTACCTAGTAAAAGAAAAAACACCAATCCTGTAAGAGAATCAAAAAAACCGCTTCCTAAATGAAAAGCTATTTCAAATGTACTTCGTAAGAACAAGACCAATATGCCTAATGCAATAGGTACATCAATATTTAAAAGTTTTGCCCTTAGCCCTTTGTATGCCGATACAAAATAATCCCATCCTGCATAGAATACTACGGGTAACGAGAATATGAACATTAACCAACGAAAAATATGTTGGTATTTGTTGAGCCAAAATTCACCTCCGGTAGCTGCACTCGAGCCTAAATCAAAATAATCTGGAAATGAAAGAAACATAACATTCCCAAAAGCAAAGCCTGCAACACCTAACTTGTAAATTAAACTTCTATCTATTCCCTTTTTTTTGCCTTCAAAATCATCTAAAGAAATATAAGGTTCATACCCAATATTGGCCAATAATAAAACCAAATTCTTTAAACTGAACTGGTCGTGGCGATAGGTAATTCGAATCGTCTTTTTAGGAAAATCGACTTGAGAGTTACTTATATAAGGGTTTAGTTTATTTAGGTTCTCTAAAATCCATATACACGAACTGCAATGAATATTAGGTATAAATAGATTGATGATTTGAATAGAACCATCGTTGAATTCAGTTAATTTTTCTATTATTTCAGCATTATCAAGAAAATCATATTTTCCTTTTATTGATTTAGGAGTGGAGCCTGCTGCTGCCTGTATATCGTAATAATGAGATAAATCGTTGCTGGCGAAAATTTCATATACCGTTTTACATCCTGAACAACAGAATAGCTTTTCATCAAAGCTTATAGATTGCCTATTACAAGAGTCTCCACAATGAAAGCATTTAGAATCGTGCATATTTTTAAGCTTGGACCTTTAGCAAAGGTGAGTACCAATAATATAAAAAAACATGATAATTATCAGTTTTTACAATTCTTAGCTTAAGTAATTTTGCAGTGTTAGGTATAAAGTAAATGGCCATGGAAAGTAAGTGTGAGAATTGTATTGTTCGGCAGTTTAATTCGCTCCGCGCATTAAGCAAAGAAGAGTTGAAAAAAGTTTCTGATTCTAAGATATCTAAAAAAATCAAGAAGGGTGATTCTTTATTTGTAGAAGGACAGAAACTTGATGGCGTATATTGTGTAAGGGAAGGTGTTTCAAAATTATCTAAGTTAAGTAGTAACGGAAAAGAACAAATAGTAAAGTTGACCAATAAGGGAGAAGTCATGGGGCAACGTTCGGTTGTGGCTGAAGATTTTACCAATTTAAGCGCAACGGCCATAAATGATATGGAAGTTTGTTTTATACCTAAAGAAATAATTTCCAATACATTAAATACAAATCCCAATTTTTCTCTTGAAGTATTACGCCACATGGCGCATGATTTAAAAGAGGCCGATGATGTAATTGTAAATATGTCTCAAAAAACGGTTAAACAGCGTTTGGCAGAGGCATTTGTATATTTAAAAAAAAACTATGGTGAAGATGAATATGGCTTTTTGTTGTTGACTTTAAGTCGTGACGATTATGCAAATATTGTGGGTGCCGCTACAGAATCTTTAATTCGTATGATATCTGAATTTAAGAAGAAGGGACTTATTAAAACATCGGGTAAGAAAATTGGAGTAGTAGAAGAGCAAACTTTACAAGAATTGGCCGACGGTTTTTAAAAAAAAATCTATTCTGATAAATGTCATTGTTTCAAACTAGTAGTCCACCTAATTTTATCATCAAACGACCTGTAACATTTATATGAAAAATATACTTGTACCTACCGATTTTTCAGCATCTGCGTATAATGCGGTCAAATTTGCTTTGCTTCTCTTTGAGGGTAGCCCATGCGTTTTTTACTTTTTAAATACTTACACGCCAGAATTACATAGTAATCGCTTAATGGCTGGTAGTGTTTCAGGTTTTTCACAAAACTCAATTGCAGCGGAAACTTCAGAAAAAGGGTTAAAAGATATTGTAAGAAGAGTAAAGAAAGAATTTAAAAATCCACGTCATAGTTATAAAACAATTTCCTCTTTTTCGCTATTAAAAGATGAGGTCAAAGAAACGATTGTTGAGCATGATATTGATTTTGTAATTATGGGAGCCATTGGTTCTTCTAATAATGAAACTATTTACTTGGGTAGAAATACGGTTAGAATATTAAATGCCGTAAAAAACTGCCCTGTATTTGCAATACCTTATAATTTCGAATTTACGAAGCCGTTAAATATTGCTTTTGTATCAGATTCCAATCATTTTTTTAATAGTGATGAATTAGACCCGATTTTAACTATGGCTAAAATTTTTAATAGTTCGGTATGTATTGTTACTCTTCAGCATGAAAAAGGTCAATTACCTGAATTACAGAAACTAAATCATGAATTGTTTGAGAGAAAGTTAGAAACTGTACCACACACTTTTCATCAAATAACCATAGATGCCAGTTTATCGTTATTATTAAGCCATTTTATTGATACGGCTAAATGTCAATTGTTGGTCATGTCGAACAGTGCCAATAGTTACATGAAGAATCTATGTAGCAATTTTGTGGTGGAGCGTTCAGAATTTTCTTTAAAGGTGCCGATTGTACTAATTCAAGGTGCAGAGAATAGTGTTACTGTAGGTCATTAGCTTAGAGATTTAAAAACATCAATATTCACTTTTATTTGCCAATTTCTACTGCAATCACTTCGATGTTTTTGATTTTACTTCCGCCTTATGATATTTACATCAGTTAATTATAAATATCTTTAGCGCTTTAGAAGCATAAATATTAATATAGATCATTTATAACGTGAGCGCGGTAAACGAAAAAAAAGTAGCGGCATTAGAAGCTGTAAAGTATATTAAAGACGGAATGACGGTAGGTTTAGGAACAGGGTCTACCGCCTTTTTTATGATAGAGGCCATTGGTGAAATGGTTCGTAATGGTTTAGAAATTAAAGCGGTCGCTACCTCTGATGAAACAGAAAAATTGGCGAGGAAGTTAGGTATAAATGTGATTACCCTAGCAGAAGCCAAAAGGTTAGATGTTACTATTGACGGGGCAGATGAGGTCGACGGCCAATTTCAATTGATCAAAGGTGGGGGCGGAGCTTTGCTTCGTGAAAAGATTGTGGCCCATAACTCTGATTTCAATATTATAATTGCCGATTCTTCAAAACAAGTTTCAAGACTTGGGAAATTTAAATTACCAATAGAAACAATACCGTTCGCTACGCAACTTATTATAAAAGAACTTGAAGAAATGAATCTTCATCCGGTTCAGCGAATGCGAGGTACAGATGATTACAAAACGGATGAAAATAATGATATAGTAGATGTTGATATTTGGAATACAGATATAAAATTGACCGACTTAGAACATCAGCTTAAAAACATACCGGGCATTGTAGAGACAGGATTATTTTTAACGTCTACCAATTTGGTGATTATCGGTAAAGGAGATGAAGTTGTAATTGAGAAGAGATAAAATATTGAGAGTCTTTGCAAGTTGTATTGTTAAGCTACTAAGGAATTAAATATTATAAACTATGCAAGATGAAAAACATTATGGTATTAGAAGTGGTTGGCTAAGGGCAGCTGTTCTTGGAGCAAATGATGGTATTTTGTCTACGGCCAGTTTAGTTATAGGTGTTGCTGCGGCAAGTACCACAAGAGAACCTATAATATTGGCTGGGGTAGCAGGTCTGGTAGCCGGTGCATTGTCAATGGCCGCAGGTGAATATGTTTCGGTGAGTTCACAAGCTGATTTAGAAACCGCAGATTTGGATAGAGAGAGAATAGAGCTTGAGGAGATGCCCGAAGAAGAACTTTTGGAACTTGCGCAGATTTATAAAGAACGAGGATTAGATTCTAATTTAGCATTACAGGTCGCCAAGCAATTAACAGCACATAATGCCCTGGAAGCTCATGCTAGAGATGAATTAGGTATCAATGACATTACACAGGCAAAACCATTGGTAGCTGCATTATCTTCAGGTGCATCTTTTGTTTTTGGAGGGTTATTACCTGTATTGGTTGCTTATTTCGGTTCGCTTCAATACATGGAATATGTTCAATATATTTTCGCTGTCGTGTTTTTGGCGTTATTAGGTGCAATAGCAGCTAAAGCTGGTGGCTCTAATATTTGGAAAGCTATTCTAAGAATAAGTTTTTGGGGTACTGTGGCCATGGCAATTACAGCCTTAATAGGTCATTTGTTTGAGGTGAATGTTGCTTAGTGTAATTTTATTACTTGCTTTCTACTGTCGAAATAATGGTTTCAAAATCTCTCATTGTAGCTTCACCATTTAAAACTTGATCAATAAACCGGCTTATCAATTCTGGGAAATCAAATCCTAGTGAAGCCCATTCATGCCCGCCTTCCTCACTATAATATACTTTGTAATTCCCATCTATATCAGATAAGCGTTCAGCAATCGATTTAGGACCGTTTAAATTCAAATATCCAACATCGGTTGTGGCACAGTTACGGTGAGCATTGGTGCCGTAAGGTACAACCGAGTCTTTCACACCATGAAAAAAAAGTAATGGCACTTTGTTGCCAGCATAAATATTATTTTCATCAACTACTGCGCCTGATATACTTATGGCCCCTAGTATGTTTGCGTCTGGGTAGGGTAGGTCTTTAAAACGATAATCATAGCGCATAAAAAGAAAGTTCAATACCGTTTCTGCTCCGGCGCTGCTTCCAATCAAGAAAATTTTTGAAGAGTCTACTTGAAAAGGTTTTGCCTCTTTAGTAATATAATTAATCGCTTTAGAAAGGTCTGCAACAGCTTCTGTATAGGTGTTCATTTTTATAGACGCAGCACAATCACAACCAAAAGATTTTTTTTTTCGTGATAGTCTATAGTCTATAGAAGCAACATTGAACCCTAATTTCGCCAAGTAGGTACTAATACCTTTTTCATCACCACCGTTACGTTGCCCTGCTGTAAAACCACCACCATGAACCAAAATTATAGTTGGTTTCATCATAAAAGTATCTGTTTGCACTGAATAAAAGTCAAGTAACAGCGTATCTGCGTAATTATAAGTTTTCATTTTAACGTTCCCTTTCTTAGAATCGGTAGATTGCCCAATGATAGGATTCATAATTAGAAAGATACCAACTAAAAGAAGGTATTTATAAAATTCAAAGATTTTCAAATTCATATGGGGTGATTGAGCTGTTGCTAGGTACATTCAAAGTAAACAGAATAATATTAAAACGTTATAAATCGATTTATCAATGAAAATCTTATTTGATTGATTTAGGTGTCACATATAAACTGATATTATAACGACTAATGCTAAAATCAGGCAAATGTACTCTGTAAGTCCTTAAAATCTAGTAATTAATGAAATAATAGATGGGTTAGGGTTTAAACGAAGTCTTCGAAAGCCCTTTCGAAAGTTTCTATATTATAATTGATGGGAGTACTTGGACTTATGACTTGAACGCTATAGAATTATGTTGCTCCAATAATTTTAATTAGCGCTTGATATAAAGTATCTTTGAGGAGATTTCAGTAGTTTTAAAGCAAACACAAACCTTAAAAACAATATTACAATACATGAATAAGGAACTAGATCAATTAGCAGCTGATAATATAAGGGCATTAGCAGTAGCCATGGTGGAAAAGGCGAACTCTGGACACCCAGGCGGACCGATGGGAGGCGCAGACTACATGCACATTTTATACTCTGAATTTTTCAACTACGATC
>NZ_CAXBBZ010000029.1:0-17185 GCF_963974015.1 uncultured Maribacter sp.
TAAAATTCATAAAATATTCGATAATATAGGAGCTGTGATCAACTCAAAAAAATCGAAAAACGGAAAATATACTAGTGTTTCTATAACTGTAAATTTGAATAGCCCAGATGATGTTATCATAAAATATAAGGAAGTAGGTGAAATAGAAGGTGTAATCTCCTTGTAAAATAGCATTTCATCTATAATTTTATTAAATTGGCATCGTTATAAGAATACTTCTTCAAAAACATTAAGTTAAAAATTTCAATTTGCAATTAGTAGAAAACCTAGAATATAATACAGAACGTTCGCATTTAATTATACCAGAGTATGGACGTCATTTCCAAAAAATGGTAGATCACGCTGTATCTATCGAAGACCCGGTTGAACGTAATAAAGTGGCCCAGGCCATTATTAGTGTAATGGGTAATTTACAGCCCCACTTGCGTGATGTACCCGATTTTCAACATAAACTTTGGGATCAATTATTCATTATGTCCGATTTTAAATTAGATGTAGAATCGCCATTTCCAATAACCTCAAAAGAGATTTTAAGACAAAGACCTGAGCCGTTAGAATACCCTCAGAATTTTCCTAAATATCGATTTTATGGTAATAACATTAAGCGAATGGTTGATGTTGCAGTTGAATGGGAGAAAGGTGATAAGCGATCTGGTTTGGAGTATGCTATTGCCAATCACATGAAAAAATGTTATTTGAATTGGAATAAAGATGTGGTTGATGATAAGGCAATTTTCAAGCATTTATACGATTTAAGTGATGGTCGTATAGACTTAGCTGCTGAGGGTGAAAGTTTAACTGACAGTGGTCAGTTTCTTAAAAACCGTGTGGCCAAAACACCTCGATCTGCCAGTACTGGAAAGAAAAATCAAAGAAATAATAATAACCGCGGTAAGAAACGCTATTAAATTTCCACTTCTCTAGATGGGAACATTCAAAATTGAAGGAGGTCACCAATTATCTGGTGAAATAACGCCTCAAGGAGCAAAGAATGAAGCACTTCAAATACTTTGCGCCGTACTACTTACAGATGAAAAAGTAACTATCAACAATATTCCGGATATTGTTGATGTAAATAAACTCATATCTCTTTTAGAGGATTTAGGCGTAAAAATTCAAAAGAAAGGCAAAGGTTCCTATACTTTTAAGGCAGACGATGTTAATATGGATTATTTGCAGTCTGATCAATTTAAGGAAGACGGTAGAGGTCTTAGAGGATCTATAATGCTCGTTGGACCGTTATTGGCGCGCTTTGGTAAAGGTTATATACCTAAGCCTGGCGGTGATAAAATTGGAAGAAGACGTTTAGATACTCACTTCGAAGGTTTTATCAAACTTGGTGCTAAATTTCGTTATAATAAGGAAGAATATTTTTACGGTGTAGAAGCTGAAAAATTGATCGGGACTTATATGTTGCTCGATGAGGCTTCGGTAACCGGTACTGCCAATATAGTTATGGCAGCCGTTTTGGCTGAAGGTCAAACAACCATTTATAATGCCGCATGTGAGCCCTATTTACAGCAGTTATGTAAAATGCTAAATAGAATGGGGGCCAAGATTTCTGGCGTTGGTTCTAATCTATTGGTTATTGACGGAGTCGATAAATTAGGTGGAACTGAACATAGAATGCTACCTGATATGATTGAAATTGGTAGTTGGATCGGGTTAGCCGCCATGACCAAAAGTGAACTGACTATTAAAGATGTTAGTTGGGACGATTTAGGCCAAATACCTACCGTATATAGAAAATTAGGTATAACGGTAGAACGAAGGGGAGAGGATATTTTTATTCCTATACATAAAGATGGATACGAAATTCAAAATTATATAGATGGATCTATTTTAACCATCGCCGATGCACCTTGGCCAGGATTAACACCAGATATATTAAGTATTATGTTGGTGGTTGCGACACAGGCAAGAGGTGAAGTACTTATTCATCAAAAAATGTTCGAAAGTCGATTGTTTTTCGTGGATAAATTATTGGATATGGGTGCTAAGGTGATACTTTGTGATCCACATAGGGCAACAGTAATCGGTCATGATTTCAAATCTACTCTCAAGGCAACTACTATGACTTCGCCAGATATAAGAGCAGGTGTTTCCTTACTAATCGCTGCATTATCGGCAAAAGGAACTTCAACTATTCATAACATCGAGCAAATTGATCGTGGTTATGAAAATATAGATGAAAGATTACGTGCTATTGGTGCTAAAATTACAAGGTCTTAAATTTAAAGTAGCACGTTACTATAAAAATTAAACTCCATAATACGGTTCGTAGCCAATTATGGAGTTTTAGTTTTTTTATAGATGATTCTACTTCTTTCCTTTTTGATAAATTGGCGTGTAAGGGCACGAATATAAAAAATGTGGATAGCCATACACCAATTACCAATGAACTACTCGTAATGGTATAAAAATCAAGGTTATTATAAACTTGTATACTACTTGTTATCAATTGTCCGAACATTAACGGAATTACGATAACAGCGATTCTTTTGGTGTAGGTTTCGTGCCATTTAAAAAGGTCTTCATGTTTATAAAAAGAAAAACCGGGATATATGATTAGCTGTACAATCCATATAAGAATTAATAAACCACTATCGCATATTAAACGGATTGTTTCGAGCATTTACTTTTCTACTATTGTTCCGTCAGGATATTTAGCAAATCTACCACGGTTTGTTTCATGAACGTTATCAGGATATCTCCATGGCCAGCCTCCGAATTGTGTTAGTCTAAATTCATCCATTGAATTTTGTAACTCTTCATCGGAATTCATGACAAATGGTCCATACTTGGCAACTGGTTCCTTTATTGGTTTACCCTGTAGAATTAATACCTTAGCGTCTTTGTTGCCAGCGTTTAGCTTTATCTCTTTAGATGCTTCTACTTCTATTCCATGATTTAGCTGAATGCTTTCCCCTGATATTTCGATGGTACTACCTTCGTAAAAGTAAATCGTTCGAATTGTGTCTTTTTCCGCTTTTGGCAAGGTTATAGACCCATCCGCATGTATATGAATAAGCCAAACGGCTACTTCATTTTCGTTTTTTGACGCCCAAGAATCTGGTGCTGGATTTGGAGCACTGTGGTTATTAAAATTACCGGCAATAATTTTTACGATACTCTCTTCTAATTCTAATACAGGAATATCTTCGTGCCAAAGCATTTTAAAATGTGGATCAACAAACTTACTTTTTTTAGGCAAGTTTAACCAAATCTGAAAAAGTTCTAAGGTGTTTTCCTTATCTGTATGTAGTAATGGAAACATTTCAGAATGTTGAACACCACTACCAGCAGTCATCCATTGAACATCTCCTTCACCAAAACGGCCAGCGGCACCTAGAGAATCTGAGTGGTCACAGAAACCTTTATTTGCAATGGTTATGGTTTCAAAACCACGATGTGGATGTGCAGGAAAACCAGGAATAGTTGTTCCATGATACATTCGCCAGCCATCTTTTAATGTAAAATCATTTCCGAGATTTCTACCTTGTAAAGAATCAATAGGACCAAGTTCTCCGTTACCTTTTGGGTAGTGGTCTAAATGATACACACAAAACAGAAATGGATCTTGGGTTTGCCAAGGGAAATCTAACTTGAATATTTTTTTAATTTCATCTTTCATTATGTACTGAAATTTAAAATGTGCAGATGATTAATGTACCGCATTATTAATTTCTACCCAATTATTCTCTGGGTCTTTAAGGTAGATCTGACGAACACCATCGGCCCTTAAGGTAACAGCATTTTCTTTGCCTGGCCAATCCCAATATGTTACATTATTCTCTTCAAGATAAGTGATTAACTCATCTAATTTTTGAGTTGCTAAACATAGATGAACACTTTTACTGTGCTCCATAGCAACACTATCTTTGCCGATCAAATGTAATTGTGAATTGCCTTGAATTATAAACCATTTAAACCCTGATGGTGCAGATGGATGTGGAATTTCCTTTAGATTCAATACATTTTTATAAAAAGCACCTACCTTATCTAAATCTTTTACGATAAATGAATAATGGTCATATTGAAAATCAAAGGACTGTGCAGATACGAATGAACCTGAAATAAAAATAAGAAGTAGTACTATTTTTTTCATTTTAAAAGTGTGATTTTTTGAACATTGAAGTTACTCAAAAATGAAAGAAGCTATCGATCAAGATAGCTTCTTTTTATTAACTTTATTATTTATCATTTAATGGTGGTGGACCATCGATCATTGGCTCATAAACTTCGTCACCTTTGCGTGTTTTAAATTCCTCTTTTACTTTAGTGACTAATTTCGGATTTTGGAAAAGATCTAACATTGTCATGGCCATTGCTTTCGATGCATGGATCATTCCTTTATGACCAATGGACATACCACCACAAGCAACAACAGCCCATGAATGCCAAGGGGTTCCTGTTGGCGCAACAGAAACGCCTAAATTAATATTTGGCACATTCCAACTTACATCACCCACATCGGTAGAACCACCACCAGGGTTTTCTTCAGTTTCCTTTAGCGGGTGTACAGTACCATCCATACCAACTTCAGGTTTACCTGTGGCTTTTTGTATCGCTCTGCCAAATACTGTTTCTTCTTCAGTGTATGTAATTGGACCTAAGAGTTCTAGGTTATTCTGCATTATTTCTCCACCAGAACGGTTTACCAAAGTTTCATAGATTCCTGAAACCAATGATATTTTATAATCTACATTGGCCATAATGGCGGCACCCTCTGCCATAGCTTTTACTCGTTCGTATGTCGGTAACATTTTTGATCTCTTTGGGTCTCTTACTCGCACCCAAAGTTTAGCATAATCTGGCACCACATTTACAACTTGACCACCATCTTGTATGTGGTAATGAATACGAGAAGTTGGTAAAATGTGTTCTCTGTAATAATTTATTCCTGTCGTGTATAACTCTAATGCATCTGAAGCGCTACGCCCATTCCATGGATCCATAGAGGCATGTGCAGACTGGCCATAAAATTCAACGATAAAATCAATTAAAGATAATCCGCTTTGAACATCTGCCTCAATACCAGCAGATGGATGCCAACTTACATTTACATCTACATCATCCCACAATCCTGCTTTTACCATCCATACTTTTGCAAAGTATTTTTCTTCTGCCGGTGTTCCTAAGAATTTTACAGTACCGGTAATCTTTCCAGCATCCATTAATTCTTTAATGGCAATTGCTGAACCAAGACTTGCAGTACCGAACATATTATGGCCACAACCATGACCAGCTGCACCTTCTTTAAATGGTTCTTTTACGGGCGAAGTTTTTTGAGAAATTCCAGGTAATGCATCAAATTCACCAAGAATACTAATCACAGGACTTCCAGAGCCATAAGTAGCCGTGAAAGCTGTTGGTATATCTGCAACTCCTCTAGTAACGGTCAATCCGTTCTTTTCCGCATAATCAGCTAAAATTCGAGAAGACTCCGTTTCGTTGAAGGCAGTTTCGGCCAATGCCCAAATAGAATCACTGATTTTTATAAGTTCTTCTTTATGCTTTTCAATAGAAGAAAGTAATAAATTTTTGTCCTTGCTCATTTTCTGAGAAAAAACTGAAGCACTCATGCTCAAACAGAGCATTATTAGAAATATTTTTTTCATTTTAGGTAATGTTGGTTATTAATTTCCTCCAATTCAATATGGAAGTAGAGGATTTTAGATTTATCAAAGTAAATATACCAATTTACACTGTTTATTTGAAGTTAGAGGTTTGCACAAATGCTTGTGTTATCAACAGCTGAAGAATATAAGAAATATAAAGTAATGATTTAGCTATAGGTTGAATGAAAACTTACCAATTATATAATTTTAGATCTCATTTTTCGTTTATAATCAAATCATTATGTTATAAATCATGAAAAACCTAATTTTTAAACTGCTCTTAATTTTCACATCTTTTTCAATTATAGCCTGTAGTTCAACAAATAGGCTGACAATGGGCATAACCCAACCGGCTCAGGTTGCAATAACATCAGATGTTGCCAGCATTGGTATTATAAATAGGAGTACGGCATCTGAAAAAAATAAAATAGTCGATAAGATAGATAAGATTTTATCTTTGGAAGGACTTAATTTGGATAAGGAAGGAGCACAAAATGCAATTCTAGGACTTAGTTATGGGTTAGAACATGGAAACCGTTTTGAGACAGTAAAAATTATAGAAGGTCAAAAAGATTTTGAAAAAGGTTTAGGTGTTTTTCCTTCAGCGCTTTCTTGGGAAATTATAGATCAAATTTGTAATGAAAATGGGGTTGATGTTTTGTTTTCTCTTGAATTTTATGATACAGATACCGCAGTAGATTATGAAATGACTATGGTAAGGGTGCCAAACAATTTAGGAATAGTTGCAGAAGTACCTGGACATAGAATCAAATTAAATACCGTTATAAAAAATGGATGGCGTGTATATGATCCTGCTAGTAGAATTATTGTTGATGAATATATTTCAAATGATCAAGTCTATTCTAAAGGTGAGGGAATAAATCCTGTAAAGGCTTTTGAGGCCGTAATGGGTCGAAAAGAGGCTGTTTTGGATGTAAGTACTATTTTGGGTTCTAACTATGCTGCTTTTACTAAACCTGAACGTATTCGTATCGCAAGAGATTACTTCGTTAGGGGAAGCAATAATTTTAAAATCGCCAAAAGACGTGCACTCACAGGAAATTGGGATGGTGCTGCTGAATTATGGAATGCAGAATTGAATAATTCTAATAGAAAAGTAGCAGGTAGAGCTTATTACAATATGGCCATTAGCAATGAAATTAATGGAAATCTCAATAAAGCGATTGAATTTGCATCAAAAGCCTATGCCGATTATGGAAATAAGGAAGGATTGCGTTATGTGAATTTGCTTAAAAGAAGGGTGGTGAACCAACAAGAACTAGAAAGGCAGTTGGCAAAATAAAGATTAATTTAAAGCCTGTTTGTAGGTTTCTAAACATCTTTCCCTGGCCATTTTATGGTCTACCATTTTTTCTGGATATTCATCGGTATTATATTCTGGTATCCATTTTTTAATGTATTCCTTATTCTTATCAAATTTATCGACTTGGGTAATCGGGTTGAAAATTCTAAAATAAGGAGCCGCGTCAACACCACTACCAGCAGCCCATTGCCAATTCCCTACATTTGAGCTCATCTCGTAATCCAAAAGTTTTTCGGCAAAATAAGCTTCTCCCCACCGCCAGTCAATTAACAAATGTTTGCAAAGAAAACTTGCTACCAACATACGCACTCTATTATGCATGTATCCTGTAGCATTCATTTCTCGCATTCCTGCATCTACCAATAAATAGCCTGTTTGCCCATTTTTCCATTTTTCAAACTCTGCCTCATTATTTCTCCAATCAATACGGTCATATTTAGCTCTAAAAGCATGATCTACGGTATGGGGAAAATGCCATAAAATTGACATAAAGAATTCCCTCCAAATTAACTCGCTCCAGAATACTTCGTTTTCTTCTGCAATAGCCTTTTTCATCATTTTTCGGACAGAAACAGTACCGAAACGTAAATGGGGACCTAAGCGAGAAGTTCCATTTTTTATTGCAGGATAATTACGGGTGTCCTCATAATTGTCTATTAGGGTTGGTGTTACATCATATTCAGGTACTTCAATATCAGATTTAGTAAAACCAAGGTCGCTTAAAGACAAGTTCGGAAGGCGAGTATTTTTAATTAAATTCGGTAGATATTGACTTGTATAATGAATCTTTAAATCATTGTCAGCATCAAAATTCTCTTTCCATTTATTTTTATATGGAGTATAGACAACATAAGGATCTCCATCACCTTTAACGATATCCGATTTTTCAAAAATCACTTGGTCTTTGAACGTTTTAAATATAATATTACTTTCAAGAGAAAATGATGCTATTTGCGTATCTCTTTCTTTTGCATAAGGTTCATAATCTCTATTCGTAAATATATTTTTTACCGAATAATCTTCAGTAATACTTTTTAAGATATCAAATGGTTTGCCATAGTACATCGCTAAAGAACTATCGTTTTCCTCTTGTAGTTTTTTGCGTATTGCCTGTAACGTGTTATAAAGAAAAGTTACACGAGCGTCATCTTTTGGTAGTTTAGATAATATTTCTTTATCAAAAATAAAAATAGGAAGTACTGGAAAGCCACTTTTTAATGCTTCTAAAAACCCTACATTATCATCTAACCTAAGATCTCTTCTAAACCAGAAAATCGATACCTCTTTTTTTGACATTTAGTTTATGTTTAATGTAGAAAGACCTCCATCGACGCCGATAATCTGTCCTGTGATCCATGTACTTTTATCACTCAATAAAAATACTGCACTATTTGCTATATCTTCTGAATTACCTACCCTTTTTAACGGATGGCGTTCACTCATCATTTCTCTTTTCTTATCATTGTTTAATAATCTCTTGGCTAAAGGAGTATCAACCAGTGAAGGAGCAATTACGTTAACTCTTATTTTTGGTGCATATTCGGCTGCCATAGACTTTGCAAAACCTTCAATGGCACCCTTTGCTGCAGCTACACTTGTATGAAATGGCATGCCTGTACCGACAGCAATGGTACTGAAGAATACCATACTGGAGCCTTCGTTCATTTTAGATATTATGGCTTTCACCACTTTTACCAATGAAAAGAAATTGAGTTCCATATCTTCTTTAAAAGTCTCCAATCCCATCATTTTAAATGGTTTTAGATTAATACTGCCAGGGCAATAAACAAATCCATCTATCTTTTCTGGAAGTTTAGTTACATCTAATTCGTCTTTGGTTGCATCAAATTCAATGTGTACAACGTTAGTATGGCACAATGCCTCATCTGTACGAGAAGCAACATATATCTTATGTGTTTCTTGAAGTTCTTTTACGATAGAAAGACCAATACCTTGTGATCCGCCAATTAGAAGTATGATTTTCATTTAAATTGATTTTAAGGTTAGTTCATTTGGAACATTTTTTATAATCCCAAAAATTTCGATAAGCTTTTGTTCGCGATGTTTAAAAATTTCGATTAGCTGTTTTTTTACAATTAGTGGATGTGCTAATTGCCCTAAAATGCCAAAAGGAATTTTATAATCAATAATGTCTTCCATTTCTATGCCTCCATCAATTTCTTTAATAAAGTGTTTATGATGCCAAAGAGCGTAAGGGCCGAAGCGTTGCTCGTCTACAAAGTAATTGCCTTCATTAACATGTGTGATTTCAGTTACCCATTTCGTGGTATAACCCGAAAAAGGTGAAACCTTATATTGTATAATTTGTCCTGGAAACATGGGTCTATCTGTTCCAGATAAAATATGAAACCCCATATGTTCAGGTGTTATTACTTTTAAATTCGCAGGATTAGATAAAAAATCCCAAGCTTCTTTCTTAGATATGGGTAAGGCTTGTTTGGAATGTAATTGATATAGTTTCATATTTAAAATTTAAACAAATATAGAACCATATGTTGTTTAACAAAAAATAAAAATAGTTAAACAATAATTAAAATAATCTTTCTATGATTGTTTATTAATAGACTTTAACGAATAAAATAAATTTAGGTCGCATATGTACACGTATCTATCTTTTTTGTAGTTTATTTGGCTGTTATGAAAAATTATATTCAAAAGCTAAGTTTTGCTATGCTGTTCTTTTTAACGGTGGTTGGTGTGCAGGCACAAGAAAATCTGCAAACCCGTGGGCAGCTGTCTGATGAAGTCTTTGAAACTTCGGGATTGATATATTTTAACGAGAGTCTAATTACGCATAATGATTCAGGTAATGAACCAATATTATATGAGTTAGATACCTTAAACTTATCTATTAAAAGAAGGGTTAGCATTTCTAATGTCAATAATATAGATTGGGAAGCAATTACACAAGATGACGAATTTATATATATAGGTGATTTTGGTAATAATCTTGGTACGCGTGTCGATTTAGCTATTCATCGAATTTCTAAGGAAGATTTCACCTTTTCTGATACCGTAGAAGCTACTACAATTAACTTTTCTTATGAAGACCAAGAAGACTTTGCCAATACGGGCAGTAGTGATTGGGATGCTGAAGCATTTTTTATAGTAAATAATCAGTTTGTCGTTTTAACCAAACAATGGAAATCTTTTGGTTCTGTTGCATATACACTTCCAATAACGCCGGGAGTACATGTGGCAAACAGAGTAGGAGCCATTGCAGATGTTGGGCTTGTTACTGATGTAACTTATGATGATGAAACCAATAGGTTGGTGCTTATTGGGTATTCATCTATTTTGAGTCCTTTTATTGGTATTGTCAATGATTTAAATTTAGAATCTCCTTTTGCCGGATATACACCACAAAATCTAGGTTTAAATTTTGTTCAAGCTGAAGGAATAACCCAAATCAATTCAACCAATTACTTTTTTACTTCCGAGTATTATTCTCGACAAAGTCCAACAATTGAATCAACTTCTAGATTATTTTCTTTTCAGATTTTGGTAGATGTTCCTGAAATTCCTGAAGTACCTGAGGAACCTGAAAACCCAGAGACACCAGTAGAACCTGAGAATCCAAAAGAAAATGACGAGTTGGTTATTTTTAAGGATAACTCTACAAACCAATATCATTATTCTCTTTCAACTAATAAGGAGATTTTCGGTCAAATTATTTATGATGTTTCGGGTAGACAGGTTTGGCAAAATTCTGGAAATATTGAAAAGAAAGGAACCATATCTCAACATTTAGAATCATCAATCTATTATTTGACCTTATATCTTGAGGATGGAATAATAGCTAAACCTTTCGCTGTATATCAATAGTAAGACCTTTAGGTATTTAGGAATTTATTAACATTTCTCCAGTTTGTTTATAATTAATTTTGCTATTATAAACTAATCAATAAAATTATGAATAAAGTAGTACTTTTTTTAATGGCAATTGTTGCTTCATTAACTGTTGAAGCGCAAATAAATACACCTGCCCCAAGTCCATCAGCTAAATTGATGCAAACGGTAGGTTTGACTGAAGTTATGGTTGATTACTCTCGCCCGAATATGAGAGGAAGAGAAGTATATGGTAATCTTGTTCCTTTTGATAAACTATGGCGTACCGGTGCTAATGCCTATACTAAAATCACTTTTGATACCGACGTAACAATTGGTGGTAAAGAAGTGAAAGCTGGTACTTATTCTATTTTCACAAAGCCAAGTGCTTCTACTTGGGAAGTGTTCTTTTATACTGATATCGTAGGGGGTGGTACACCAAGTAAATGGGAAGAGGGTAAAGTAGTTGCACAGTTAACTGTTCCTGTTCAAAAATTGGATATGCCAGTAGAAACTTTTACTATTACCATTGATGATGTTATGAGTAATGGAGCTAATATTGGAATTATTTGGGCGAATACATACGTAGCTGTGCCATTTACTGTTCCTACTGATGCTACTGTTATGAAAAGTATCGATAAAGCGTTGAATGGACCAACTGCAGATGATTATTATGCTGCAGCAGTTTACTACTCAAGCGAAGGTAAAGATATAAACAAGGCAAAAGAATGGATGAATAAAGCAATGTCAATGACTGAAAAACCAGCATTTTGGCAGCTTAGACAACAATCTTTAATTTTAGCAAAAGCAGGTGATAAAAAAGGAGCGATTGAAGCTGCTAAGAAATCGTTAGCAGGAGCTACTGAAGCTGGTAATGATGACTACATCAAAATGAACAATGATTCCTTGAAAGAGTGGGGTTCTAAATAGTAAACCCTTTTAAAGATTTAAAAAAGTCCGTGTATAGATACACGGACTTTTTATTTTTTAAACATTTATATTTTAACAGTATACCTTTACGCCATCATCAATGGCTAAATGGTAATATTCGGCATCTATACTTGTTTGACTCTTATAAGCTTCAAGCAAAGAAGAAATGCTTGATTCTAATTTAGATGTCTGAATAAGGTTAATGGTGCAGCCTCCAAAACCGCCACCCATCATTCTTGAACCAAGAACACCTTCTAAATGTTCACCAATCTTCACAAGGGCATCTAATTCTGATGTTGTTATTTCATATTGGGTAGACATCGCCCAATGCCCTTCTTTTAAAATATTTCCTACTTCCTGTGCGTCTCCTTCTGTTAAGGCTTTCATCATTCGACGAACGCGCTCATTTTCTTCAATAATATATTTTGCCCTCTTCTTGTCAATGGCATCAACTTTATTGGAAATATCATTTAAGTCTTCTAAAGTAACATCCCGTAGCGAACTAACATCAGGATTCTTGAGTTTCACTTGCTTAACTATATTCTCGCAAGAAATGCGTCTTTTATTATATTCTGAATCGACGGCAAGGTTGTGCTTAATGTTAGAATTGACCAATACCCAACTATAGCCATTTAAATTAATAGGTATATAGCTATGGGTTAGGTCTTTGCAGTCTAAGAAAAATGCATTTCCTTTTTTTCCGAAGAGAACTGCATATTGATCCATTAAACCACAATTCAGTCCTATTTTATGTTCTGCTTTTTGAGCAATTAGAGCAATTTCTTCTCTTGAAAGCTCCTTTCCTGAAATTTTGGTTATAGCATAAATAAAACCACAACAAAGTGCAGCAGATGATGAAAGTCCAGATCCTATAGGAATGTCACCACCAAAAACACAATCCATCCCTTTTAAAGGGTAATTTTCAGAATTAAGTATTTCTATGATTGCTTTAAAATAATTCCCCCAAAAAGATTTGAATTTTTTATGGGTGCCATTTAGGGCAAACTCAATTTTTTCAGGCTGGGATAAAAAAGCTTCAATTTTAATTACTTCTATATTATTGGCCGAAACCGCAAAGTAAATACCTTTTTCTATTGAGGCAGGTAACACTAAACCTTCATTATAATCGGTATGTTCACCTATTAGGTTAATTCGCCCTGGAGCTTTTATAATAAGCGGATTTCCGTTATAATTTTCTTTAAAAAAAGATATAATAGTTTTATCTACCATTTACGGGGTTATGTAAAATATATGGGGTTTGTTAAATTGAAGGAAGTGGTTTTTTTAACATTCTATCAAACGCTTCAAACACAAATGAAATAAGTATTACAATAGCGGCACCGAAAAAGTTAAGCCATAAATAACCTAATTTTTCCTGACCCGAAGGATATATGTGTATTAAGTAATAATAAATGATGCAGATTATGATTTGTGTTACTATGGCAGCAAAAAATACGGCGTTTCCCTTAATAAATTTGATAAAGAAGGCAATAAGAAAGATACCTAAAACATTACCATAAAAGATACTACCTATTATATTAACTAATTGAATTAAATTATCAAAAAGATTGGCAACACTAGCTATGGAAATTGCCACTATACCCCATAATAGCGTAAAGTATTTTGATGCTTTAACATAATGTGCTTCAGTAAAATTACGTGTCTTATTACGCTTATATAAATCTAAAGCTGTAACGGTGCCCAGTGCATTTAGTTCAGACGCTGTGGAAGACATGGCAGCAGAAAGTATTACAGCTAATAATAACCCCACCAAACCGGTTGGTAAATTATTTAGTATAAAATGGATGAAAACATAATCCTTGTCATTTGTTTCTACCACATCATTTGCTTGGCTTATCAGTGATTTAGCAGCTATACGATTGGTGCTATCTTTTTGATTGATACGGATAATTTGATTTTTGGCTTCTTCAACTGCAGTATATTCTTTTATCTCCAAAGCCGATGAAAATTTATTCTGTGCGATTCTTTTCTCGGCCTCCAATGCAATTTGACCTTCTTGTAAAATTTTATAGTCATTGGCATATGGTGAATTCATGACTGCTTGGGTGGCAGATGGATTAAAGTTCAATGGGGATGGATTATATTGATAGAAAACAAAAACCATTACCCCTACCAACAGGATAAAAAACTGCATAGGTATTTTAAAAATCGCATTAAAAACTAGTCCTAATTGACTCTCTCTTACTGATTTACCCGTTAAATAACGCTGTACCTGACTTTGGTCCGTACCAAAGTATGCTAGAAATAAAAACAGCCCACCTGTAATACCACTCCAGAATGTATACCGGCTAGAAGTATCTAAATCGAAATTCAAAATTTCAAGTTTATTACTGGCACCAGCGATTTTCATCGCTTTACCGAAAGTAATGTCTGATGGTAGATAACCTAAAATGAAAAAGAAGGTGATGAACATACCGGTCATAATGATGAACATTTGCTGCTTTTGAGTAACGCTTACAGCTTTTGTTCCTCCTGAAACAGTGTAAATGATTACTAGGGTTCCTATAATAACATTTAGGGTACGCAAATCCCAACCCAATACGGCAGAGAGAATTATAGAAGGAGCGAAAATGGTAATACCGGCGGCGAGACCTCTTTGAATTAAAAATAAAACCGCAGTTAAGGATCTAGTTTTAAGATCAAATCTTTTCTCAAGAAATTCATATGCCGTGTAAACCTTCATTTTATGGTACAACGGAATGAATACCAAGCATATAATAATCATGGCAAAAGGAAGGCCAAAGTAAAATTGTACAAAGCCCATTCCGTCATGAAATGCTTGACCTGGTGTCGATAAAAAAGTAATTGCACTTGCTTGTGTGGCCATTACGGACAAACCAATGGTCCACCATTTAGAGTCGTTGCCACCACGTACGTAATCGTCGACGTTTTTGCTTCCTTTAGTTTTCCAAACTCCGTATATAACGATAAAGAGCAAGGTGCTGGCCAAAATAATCCAATCTAATTCTTTCATATTAGTTGAATGAAGTCATAATGTAATAGAAAATAAGGATATATATTAAATTGAGCACCAGAAGTATGGTGTACTCTTTTTTCCAAGTTGCATTTTCGTCTCGTTCTGTTTTCATCCCTTTATATTCTCTTTAACCTCCACTTTATCCTTGCCTACAGAAAGCATATTTGAGAATAATTTATAAGCTCCAGGTACACCAACTGGCAGTTCCCTAAAAAAACTAAGTCCGGTATAAATATAGTTTCCCTTTCCGTAAGCGGCAATTAATAAGCTTCCTTTTGTTATTTCTTCGTCTTTATCATGCATACTTAAAATAGGTGTGAATTCTGAACTCCATTTATTTGGGAAATATAATCCTCTTTCTTGAACCCATCCTTTAAAATCATCTTGATTGATTTTATTAGGGAAATTTACTAACGAATTTTCTTTTGCAATTATTTCGACATCAGAATTTTCATTTGTAACACGATCTCTAGAGATTTCTAGTTCATACGGAGCTATATTTTCAAATTGACTACCCCATCTACTTGCTGTATTATATTGCACAATAACGGTACCACCATTTTTAGCATAATCTAGTATAAAACGTTGTTTGAATTTTAATTCGTCAACGACGTTATAGGCCCGTATACCTAATACTACAGCATCATATTTTGCTAATGATTCTGTAGTAATTGTAGTTGGGTCAATTATCTGAACATTATAGCCAATTTGTTCTAAACTAGTAGGTACTTCGTCGCCGGCACCCATAATATAACCTATATTATCGCCTGCCTTCTGTATGTTCAAGCGAACTACTTTTGCTTCCGAAGGTAAAAGTACTGTTTGGGTAGGTACATGGTCATAATCAATAGTTACTAACTCCTTTGTCATCTCTTTACCATTTAATTTTATGATAGGGGAGATAGTGCTTTCATTTTCTAAGGAGGGTGGACTCAAATTAAAATAAACTGTTTTTTCATCTCCTTTTTTTGCAATGAAAAAAGATTGGGATTTTTTATCTATTTGCCAATCTGCCCCATACTTTAATTCAATAGTACCAGAGATGCTGTCATGGTGTGCTTTAACGATAACAGGAATTCTTTTTGAAGACGCGTCAGCGAAAATTAAAACCTTATCAGCAAAACTAGCTGTAGCCTCGGGTATTATTTCAAAAGGCTGATATATTTCTCCTTTTTCTGGTTTAGCATATTTATATATAACCGCTTTGGTTATAGGAATAATAATACCGTTAAAATCTAGATTAAATGTTGTTATGAAAGCTCTTGGTGTTTCTGGTTTACCTATTAAGTCACTATTGTTTACGGTATAAGTACCGAGTGTACCTTTTTCCATTAACCAATAGGGGCTCGTGAATTCTGTAGATGTTGGTATTTTTAGAATTACTTTTTCTTTAAAAGGCTCATTATTCTTTAAAATAACATCATTAACAGCCATGTTTTGATTATTAATGAAAACAGAATTAATTTTTGCATTAACAGTACTGCGATTTAAAGATTGCAATTGTACATTAACGGTTTCACCTGGGTTTGCATATGGTGTTTCTGTAAAAGCTTCTAAGTATAATCCAGAAATAGCTGTTATTATATTCTTTAATTCATTGGTTTTAAGCTCCTTCCAATGTTTGTCAGTGGTTTTCTGAAGTAATTGGTAAGATTTTAATAAGGCAGGTAAATGAGTCGTTGGGTTTTTAAAATTGAAATTATTTTGAATGCCATATAGAATTTCGCCAATGGCTTTACCGCCTTCAATTCTGGACCAGCTAGTGTCTATGCCATCGAAAATATTGTTTTTATCCTCTGGTAAATCACCTTTTAATAATTCTATATATTCATTTTCAGAGCCTCTTGAAGTTATTCTTCCAAAACCTTGACATAAATGTTGGCTACTTGCTATTGAAGCTATTTCGTTATTCGACATACCCAACATAGGATAATAAACACCAACATCCATATTTAGCATTTTAGATTTGTCGGCCTTCTCAAAATTCTCTTCACTACCATAAAACCACCACGAAGTATTGAAAAACAAACGTTTTGGTCGCCAAGTACTTGTAGTCTTTAATTGATTGGGATATGCACTTGAATCATTTGCAAGGTCAAAGGCTTCAAAGCTTAACATAGCTGAAGAAGTATGATGACCATGAGTGCTACCTGGTGTTCTATGGTCAAACCTATTGATGATAACATCGGGTTTGAATTTTCGAATTGCTTTTACCACATCTCCTAAAATTGCTTCTTTATTCCATATTTCGAGAGTTTCACTAGGTTGTTTAGAATATCCAAAATCATTTGCACGGGTAAAGAATTGTTCACCGCCGTCTACACGTCTTGCTGCAAGCAATTCTTGCGTTCGTAATACACCTAATAGTTCACGTAATTCAGACCCGATTAAATTTTGACCTCCATCACCTCTTGTTAACGAAAGATATCCTGTTCTTGCCTTGTTATTATTTGATAAAAAGGA
>NZ_CAXBBZ010000030.1:0-12271 GCF_963974015.1 uncultured Maribacter sp.
TAGACGAACGGACCATACTTTGCGCAATTGCGGATGCAAAAATACAAATATTTTTTACTATCACAACCCCTGAATATTATTTTTTAAAAAATTTAATATGCTTTCGCAAATAACACCCTTTTATTTGACGGTTTACCGGTCACCATACATACTCCTTCTTCCTCAAAAGCATCAATAGGAATGCACCTGATCGTTGCTTTTGTTTCGTTTTTCACACGTTCTTCGGTCTCCTTACTACCATCCCAGTGTGCAGATATAAATCCACCTTTACCCTCTAAAATTTTCTTGAATTCATCATAAGTATCAACTTTGGTAATATGTTTCGTTCGATAATCCAATGCCTTTTGATACATATTCTTCTGAATATCCTCCATAAGAAACTCGATCTTGGCTACCACATCGGTCGCAGAAACTGTTTCTTTTTGCAACGTATCTCTTCTAGCGACTTCGAATGTACCATTTTCCATATCCCTTGGCCCAATTGCCAACCTAACCGGAACTCCACGTAGTTCGTATTCATTAAATTTAAAACCAGGCTTATGAGTATCCCTATTATCAAACTTCACCGAAATACCTTTAGACCTTAATTCTTTAACCAATGGCATTACCTTTTCAGAAATTTCATCTAACTGATCTAATCCTTTGTAAATAGGAACGATAACCACTTGAATTGGCGCCAATTTTGGAGGAATTACTAATCCATTATCATCACTGTGCGTCATTACCAACGCCCCCATCAATCTAGTTGAAACTCCCCATGAGGTAGCCCAAACATATTCTTTACCACCCTCTTTGGTAGCGAACTTAACATCGAATGCCTTTGCGAAATTTTGACCTAAGAAATGTGAAGTCCCCGCCTGTAATGCTTTTCCATCTTGCATTAATGCTTCTATACAATAGGTTTCAATCGCACCAGCAAAACGTTCGCTTTCGGTTTTCGTTCCTTTTATTACAGGTACGGCCATATGGTTTTCAACAAAATCAGCATACACATTCATCATTTGCTCTGCCTCTGCTATTGCTTCTTTTTCCGTAGCATGTGCAGTGTGTCCTTCTTGCCATAAAAACTCCGACGTTCTCAAAAATAGCCTTGTTCTCATTTCCCATCGTACCACATTGGCCCACTGGTTGATCAACAATGGTAAGTCTCTATACGACTGTATCCATTTTCTATAGGTATCCCAAATTATGGTTTCAGAAGTAGGTCTAACAATTAATTCCTCTTCCAGTTTTGCGTCTGGATCAACAATTATTCCACTACCATCTTCAGCATTTTTTAATCTATAATGGGTAACGACCGCACATTCCTTAGCAAAACCTTCCACATGACTAGCCTCTTTACTAAAGTATGATTTTGGTATAAATAATGGAAAATATGCATTTTCATGACCGGTCTCCTTAAACATTTTATCTAAGCCTGCCTGCATCTTCTCCCATATTCCATAACCGTAGGGCTTTATCACCATACAACCTCTAACACCAGAGTTCTCAGCCAAATCTGCCTTCACTACTAGTTCGTTATACCATTTGGAATAATCCTCACTTCTCTTAGTCAAATTTTTACTCATTTTCTGGAGTTTGGCACAAATTTTGTGAATATTATAATAAATTAATTGGGTAAAACTAGTTATTTTTAATATGTTCAACAATATAATTTTGATCCGATGATATATTCTTTACCCCACAACAAAATTCGCAACATAACAATGTTGGTGACCCTAGGTTTAATAGTAGCCTCATGTGGTTCTTACCAGCAATCTTCTTATTATGACAATGACGGTATTTATTCTGACAATACCCCAACCACAGTAGAAAGAAGACCAGAGCAACGATATAATCAGCAAAACAATCCAGAAACCGACACCTATTCTGATTATTTTGGAGAAAAGGCCAATCAATATGATGAAATATTGGATAGCGAAATTTTTACGGATGTTGATTCTTACTCGAGCAACGATATAAATGATAGTATACCTCAAGATCAATTAACAGATTATTATTCAAGCGATAACGACTACCAAGGTTACGGTGGTTGGGGAGATAATAACTCTAACGTAAGTATTAATATTTATGACAATGGATGGAATAATTGGGGATACGGAGGGCTTTATGGTTGGGCAAACCCTGTTTGGGGATGGAACAATTGGGGATATGGTGGTTATTATGGATATGGATGGAACAATCCTTGGAGATGGAACAGATGGAATAATTGGGGATATGGTGGCTTTGGATATGGGTATGCAGGGTTTGGTTTTGGATGGAACTACCCCTATCATGGATATGTGTACGGATATGGAAGTAGATACTACAATCGTAATTCTCGATACGCTAATAGAAACTATGCCTATAACAACTCGAGAAGAGGCACTTACAATAGAACTACAGTAAATAACGGAGCAACGACAAGTGCATTAAGAGGTAGATCTAATGTAAACACAAGAGGAGATTCACCGAGATACAGAAGCACAGATTCAAGAACGGCGACAGCAAGAAACTCTTCGAATTCGCGTAGTTCAAGAACCTATTCTGGAAATACAACAGCAAGAAGAACTGTTGGTGTAGATCAGAACAGAGCTTATAGAACTAGCAGAAGCACAAGGGCTACACCAAGATACAGCACATCTTCACGAAACTCTAGCAGATATTCTTCAAGTCCGAATTCATCTGGTACCACAAGATCAAGTAGTAGAGTTATGACTCCAAGAACCTCAACTTATAGAAGTTCTGGAAATAATAGCTCACGAACAGGGAACAATTATTCAACTGGTCGTTCTACTAGAAGTTCAAATAGCGGATCTTACAGAAGTTCTGGGAGCAGTACAAGAAGTAGCTCTAGCAACGGTTCGTATAGAAGTTCTGGCAATAGTAGTTCCTCTAGAAGTTCTGGTTCAGCAAGAAGTTCTAGTAGTGGCTCATCAAGATCTTCTGGCTCATCTAGCAGAAGTAGCGGTAGAAATAACTAAATCTAAAATTTTAAAAATAAGATATTGCTATGAAAAGATATTTAACTTTCATAACACTGGCGGTATGCGCTCTAAGTAGTGCTCAGAACATCAATGAAGTTTTGCGCTACGGTACCGAAAACCCTGAAGGAACTGCTCGTTTTCAAGCAATGGGTGGAGCTTTTGGAGCCTTAGGAGGTGATTTGTCCTCATTAAATGTTAATCCAGCAGGGTCTGCAGTTTTTAACAATAGTTTATTTACCATTTCTGGCTCAAACTATAACAACAACAATCAATCCAGCTATTTCGGAAATACTACAAATTCAAAGAATAACAACTTAGATCTAAATCAGATTGGTGGTGCATTTGTTTTCAAAAACACCAATTCCGATTCCGATTGGCAGAAATTTACTTTGGCATTTAATTATGATCTTGTCAATAATTTTGACAATGAATATTATGTTGCTGGAAACAGCACACAAGGTATTGACAACTACTTTTTGAATTTTGCACAAGGCACACCTTTCGGGTCTATTCTACGCCAAGACGGCGAATATATAGAAGAAGCTTATTTAGACATCGGCTCTAATCAAGGTTTTAAAGAGCAGCAGGCATTTTTAGGATACTATGGAGGTATTCTTGACCCTATTTCAGAAGATGATAACAACACCGATTACGTTAGTAATACCATTTATAATTCTGTAAATCAGGAGTTTTTAAGAAGAACTACTGGCTACAACGGTAAATTCACCTTGAATATGGGTTCTCAATTTCAAGAGAATATTTATATGGGTGCTTCGTTAAATTTTCATAATGTATTGTATTCAAGGTTTGACCGATTCACAGAAAACGGATATGACCCCACTTCAGAAATACAGAGAACAACTTTCGACAACTATTTACAAACAGAAGGTAACGGGTTCTCGTTTAGCTTGGGTGCAATAGCCAAATTAAATGAATACGTACGTTTAGGTGGTAGCTACCAATCCCCTACATGGTATCGATTAGAAGATGATTTTTCTCAACGCATCAATTCTGATTTGGCTGATGATGAAATTAATTTTATTGATCTTAACATTGTAAATCTTTTTGAAACTTATACGGTTAAAACCCCAAGTAAATTAACAGGAAGCTTAGCTGTCATCTTTGCACAAGACGGATTATTAAGTTTTGATTACGGATATCAAGATTTTTCTAAGGCAGAATTACGACCTACAAACGATCCAAGTTTTCAAACCGTTAACAATCAAATTTCTAATGACCTAAGCACAGTATCTACATTTCGACTAGGTGGAGAATACAAAATTGAACAAGTTAGTTTAAGAGCTGGTTATCGATTTGAACAAAGCCCTTATGCAAATGGCAATACAATTGGTGATTTAAATGCCGTTTCTGGTGGTATCGGCTATAATTTTGGAGGTAGTAGATTAGATTTTGCCCTAAGCCGTTCTCAGCAAGATATTAACGAGCGATTATTTGATTCTGGCATTACTACACCAGCTATTATTAATAGAATCAACACAAATGCAACATTAAGCTACACGATAAACTTCTAATTAAGTTTATTGCTAAATACATAAAAAAGGGAGCAAATTTGTTCCTTTTTTTTATCTCTTTAATGAGAAATGTGTTTTTCTTGTTTTAGCCACTAATAACCCCTCCTCTATTTCACCATATTCAAATCGAAACCAGTAATCGGTAGCAGGCATCGGCTTGCCATTAAAAGTGCCATCCCATGCAGTTTCAACTCCTAGTTGCTTTAGAAGTTTACCATATCTATCGAATATGAACACTACTGGACCATTTAAAGTTTCGATACCTTCAATATTCCATCCATCATTTATACCATCTCCATTAGGTGTGAAAAACTTAGGATACCCTACCACGAGAAATTCTAACGGATCGGTAATACCACACCCGTTTTTATCATTTATAATTACAATGTTAAGCCCAGGAGGCACATTCATAAATATCGAACTGTCTTGAAACTCGCCACCATTAATAGCATATTCATAATCCCCATCACCCTCAACAAAAAATTCAATGTTATTCTGGTCAGGATCAATTGATAGGTTGGTATCTAATGTCTCTACTCGATCAAGTATAGGCGTTCCAAAAAATGTAATTAATATGCCGCTATAGTCACTTACTGTTGGCGGCGTTCCTGAAATAGTAGTAATTGTTGCGAAATAACGACCAGAGTTAGGGCTCACTACAACTAATTCTGCACCGAAATCTCCAGATCCTGTAAGCGTATCGTCAACTACACCGTCATCTTCATAATCAACGGTCCACTCAACATTTGCAATATCCGCACCCGCAGGTGAATTCAATGCACTTATAGTAATGTCATCATCACCTTCACAAGCGATTATATCCAATCCTAAAAATTCATCCCTAAGCGTGCAATCTAAAGCAGTATTTTGATCATCACTAACAGAATTTCCTGTAAAGGTTAACACAAAAGGTTCTGGATCACCTGTAAAATTATCGGCAAAATTATTAATCAGAATATAATATATTTCACCAGGTAGTACATCTAAATATTCATCATAAGTGTTTTGACTTCCTGTTAATGAAGCTGAACCTTCCTGACCACTATCAGGATTCACACCTAGTCCTGTAAAATTAGTATCGTTCACTTCGTAATTACAACGTATCGGTTGTGCTGTACCATTACTAATATCGGCGCAATCAACATCGGGACCATAAACAGCAAAATCCCATTCTGCAGTAGGTGTTGATCCAGTAGAAGCTAATGCTTCAATATCAAAACCTACCTGACCACCAGTACCCGCCCTAAAAACGAACCAAGAAGTATTATATTCAATGTTAGCAGAAACAAGACTACCTTTTTCCAAGCATCCTGATTGCAGTATAACTTCTGGGTCAAAATCATCGACATCGCCAGTACCACCAGCAATTCCCATAATAGGTTGATCGGCACACACAGGTATTGCCGTTCTACAATCGGCTGAATTTTGAGCAGTTGAATTCCAATAGAAAAGAAAGAAACAACATATAGAACAAATAAGTGTTCTCATAAATAGGGTGGCTATTAATATACGTATAGTATATTATAACTTCACATGCCTAACTTTAGTATTCTACATCGATTATTATGGTGTTTAATCGATAAAATACACTTTTCAGATTCCTTTTTAGGTATTATCGTTTTAATGTAAAATGATTGTTTATATATGCAGCATTGGTATTTTGGCCCAAAGAATTGGTATAAGATAACTTGAACCAATAATCTGATTCTGGCAATAAAACTCCATTAAATGTGCCGTCCCAGCCACTTGAATCTTCATTCAATTGATACAATAAATTACCATATCGATTATAGATCGTTATTACAGGATTGTCTAAAGCTGAAAGTCCGTCTACCTTCCACTTATCATTTACGCCATCTGCATTTGGTGTAAAAAACTTAGGAAAGCCTACAACCACTATATCCTTAGAGTCTATACCGCAACCATTTAAATCTGTAACCGTAATAGTATGTTCGCCAGGAAATAGATTATTAAATATCGAACTGCTTTGAGGTTCTTCACTGTCCACTTGATAATTAAAACCACCATCTTCTTTTAAAAATACTGAAACCACATTCGAGGAATCATCTTTATAAAAGACGGTTACATCAGAAATAACAGGCGGACTTGAAAAAACAACCGTCACAGAACGAACAGTAATACACTGCAATGCACCTAGCGAATTAGTAACAGATAAGGTATAGACCCCCTCTTCTGCAACTGTTATCAGCGAAGTGTTTTGCCCTGAACTCCATTCATAAGTGAAATTAGAATCTGGAATTCTTTTACCTATAGTAACTACAGGAGTATCTCCACAAATAAATACACTGGTATCAAAATCTAAATAAGGCAGCTCAATTCCGTTAATAGCAAATGCTTCTGATGCATCATAACA
Organism: uncultured Maribacter sp.; assembly: GCF_963974015.1. Lineage (GTDB taxonomy): Bacteria > Bacteroidota > Bacteroidia > Flavobacteriales > Flavobacteriaceae > Maribacter. Next base: position 6,873 of record NZ_CAXBBZ010000030.1, read on the forward strand.
ACTACCATTTTCTACTGATGTCGTACGAACAAAAATCGTTTCTGAGATTTGCGTTGGTATATATTCTTTAGGCAACGCATTAATCCCATTCATCGCCTCTTCAATTGAGGCATGATAGGTAACAAGAAATTCCAAAGAACTTTGATCTCCCAAGGCTTCTAAATCCTTCGGATTAAAATCAATAGAGGTACCATCCAAACAAGTTGTAATGTCATTTAATTCATATGTAAATGGCGCAGGTGCATAAGCTACTTGGGTTTCGCTTAATAAATTATTTCCTAAAGGTCTAATGACTAAAACCCGATACATCGCAGAAACCGCTACATTTAGTTCTGGGCCACTTTCACCTGGTATACGTTGATAGCCAGCTCCTATATCCAAATACCATTCATAATCTATAGCATCTGATGTTGTAGCATCTAAAATTACATTTTCATTATCACACGCAATTTTTGGCGGACCTAATAAATTATCTATTATATCACAGTCTAACGCCGAACTTGGAAATTCTATAAAAATGTTTCCTGAAAATTGAATTGAGAATCCAGAATTATTATTACTGTAATTATTGATCAATAAATGATAATCTTCATTTGGTGCAACTTCTAGCCAATCTTCATACTGTATATTAGCAACTCCCGTTGGATCTTGGCCTACACCTATATAAATACTACCATCTGAATTATCAAAATAATTACATCGTATAGGCTCACCGAGATCACCACAATCGTTGGTTTTATATAAGGCAAAATCCCAGTCCTCATTTGAATCAAAACCGATATTAAAACCTAACTGTCCCATCTCGCCAGTTCTAAAACGATACCATGCAGAGTTTGTTTCTACTGTACCCGTTGCTTGAGTTATACAACCAGATACGGAAGCTCCATTAAAATCATCTAAGCCATAACCATCGGTACCCGCATTAATTGGAGTATTGTTACAAATAGGAATAGCATTAATGCAATCTGGTGCTACCTGTGAAAAACAAGATAGGGCACCAAATAAATTAATAAGGAGAATAGTTATACCATACTTGGTCATAGGGGGTTCGAAGTTTCTAATTTTAAAATTAACGAGTCCTTAACGTTATGTCTAATTTATGTTGTGTAATGCCCCTATTTAGTTATAAAGTGGCACATATTGTATATCTTTGCAGCTTGTAAAAGTTTGTTGAAATGAAAATTGAGGATACATTGGAAAATCAATTTGATGAATTAGGAAACGATCATATTTCTACTTCTGAGGAAACCCCATTACGCAAAGACGCCTTTGTTTTAGATGACGCTACGAAGATTGAGCGTATACGTGAAAATGTTCGTGACATAATGCTTACACTAGGCCTAGATTTGAACGATGATAGTTTAAAAGGAACTCCTAATCGAGTTGCTAAAATGTACGTTAACGAAATATTTGGAGGTTTACACCCTAGTAGAAAGCCAAAGGCATCTACGTTCGATAATAAATATAAATATGGCGAAATGTTAGTTGAGAAAAACATAACGTTATATTCTACCTGCGAACACCATTTTTTACCTATTGTAGGCCGTGCACATGTAGCCTATATCTCTAATGGTACCGTAGTCGGACTCTCTAAAATGAACCGTATTGTTGATTATTATGCGAAAAGACCGCAAGTTCAAGAACGCTTGAATATTCAAATCGTAAGAGAATTACAAGAGGTTTTAGGTACTGAAGATGTTGCTTGCGTTATAGATGCTAAGCACCTTTGTGTTAACTCAAGAGGTATTCGTGATATTGACAGCAGTACCGTAACCGCTGAATATGGTGGTAAATTCAAAGAAGAATTGGTACGCCGTGAGTTTTTGAATTACCTTAATCTAGACACCCATTTTTAATCGCATATAGCTTCATGCATTTGTACGAAAATCAAGAAATTAGAGTATATAATTCCTTAAGTGGAAAAAAAGAAGTTTTCAAACCAATAAACGAAGGCCATATTGGCATGTACGTTTGTGGGCCTACCGTGTACAGCAATGTGCATTTAGGCAATTGTAGAACTTTCATGTCCTTTGATATGATTTTCAGGTATTTCAGACATCTAGGCTATAAAGTAAGGTATGTTAGAAATATTACAGACGCAGGCCATTTGGTAGATGACGCTGAAGATGGTGAAGATAAAATTGCAAAAAAAGCTAGGTTAGAAAAATTAGAACCGATGGAAGTTGTTCAGCGATACACTGTTGATTTCCATAATATCTTAGAAAAATTTAATTTCTTGCCTCCAAGTATTGAACCTACCGCGACAGGTCATATCATAGAGCAAATTGAAATTATTAAGGATATTCTTGAAAAAGGATTTGCCTACGAAACCAATGGATCTGTTTATTTCGATGTAGCCAAATTCAATAAAGAGCATGAATACGGTAAGTTAAGCGGGCGCAAGCTTGAAGATATGATTGCGAATACTCGTGACCTTGCCGCACAAGATGACAAACATAATCCTCAAGATTTTGCACTTTGGAAAAAAGCGGAGCCACAACACATTATGCGTTGGCCGTCACCATGGGGCGATGGATTTCCAGGTTGGCATTTAGAATGTACTGCTATGAGTACAAAATATTTAGGAGAAACTTTTGACATTCACGGTGGTGGTATGGATTTAAAATTTCCACATCATGAATGTGAAATAGCACAAGCCGAAGCATGTAATGGCAAAAGCCCAGTGAATTACTGGTTACATGCTAATATGTTAACGCTTAATGGTAGAAAAATGGCTAAATCTACAGGAAATAGTATACTTCCTGGGGAAATTTTCTCTGGTGAAAACGAAATTCTTAGCAAACCATTTTCTCCATCAATGGTTCGTTTCTTTATGATGCAGGCACATTACACCAGCATTTTAGATATGAGCAACGAAGCTTTATTGGCTTCCGAGAAAGGCTTTAATAAATTAATGGAGGCAATAAGCTCTTTAAAATCTCTAAACACGGGCAAGACAACAAATTTCAATATCTCCGATTGGAAATCTTCATGTTATGCTGCCATGAATGATGATTTTAATACCCCAATTTTAATAGCAACACTTTTCGATGCTGTAAAGCATATTAATCTTATTAAAGAAGGTTCAGAATCTATTACAGAAGAAGATAGGGCAGAACTTGAGAACACAATACACAATTTTGTATTTGACGTATTAGGACTTGAAAACAAAAGTAGTTCTGATGCGGATTCTGAAAAATTAGGTGGTGTTGTCGAGCTATTGATTGAGTTACGTAAATCTGCAAGGGAAAATAAAGATTTTGCCACTTCGGATAAGATTCGTGATCAATTAGCGGCTTTAGGCATTCAGCTTAAAGATGGTAAGGAAGGTACTACGTATAGCCTTTAAATCTAATCTAAAAATCTAAATTTTTTAATTTTAGACTGGTATTCACCAGGCGCTAGGTTTTGCCTTGTTTTAAATACCCTATTGAAATAAGACCTGCTTTCAAAACCACAATCTAGATACACATCTTTAATACTTCGCTTAGGATCTTGTAATAAACCAACAGCTAGTTTTATTCGTTCATTATTAATGAATTCAACTGGTGAAATTCCTAATTCTGACTTAAAGGTTCTGTAAAAATTAGATACACTCATACAAGCAATTTTGCTTAACTGCTCTACTTGAAGTGATTTGTGTATATTATCTCTAATATATCGTACAACCTCAGTCAGCCTACTTTCACTTTTAATTGAAAGTGTTGCATTGCTATATATCTTTCGTTCATTTGTTTGCAAAATTCGAATGATCAACTCACGCAGCATATTATCCACAAAGAAATCCTTGGACGGATGGTCTTCCGTAAATAAAAATAATAAGCGCTGAATTATTTGAAAAATGCCTCTATCATTTACAAAGTGAAAATTGTAATCCATAATACCCCAATCTTCCTTACTGTCTTTTGGCATATTTTCGTTCATAAATTGTAGCACCTTGCTAATTTTATCTTCAGAAATAGCCATTGCTAAACATCTAGTAGGGTTTTTAGCCATTGCCTCAGGAAAATCTATACACATACTTTCGTTAGCAGGTAGCACCAAAGATTCACCAGGTAAAAAATCAAAAGATTCATAATCACGTAAATGCATAATCTTTTTTCCTTGAATCATGCTAGCCAAAACAGGTTGTTCAAATTTCAACAATACACTTTTTGCCTGCTCATGCGTTTCAAAAACATGCATGGCTGCATTATTCATAAAATAGGAAGTTTGATTTTCGACCAAAGTTTCTAACCGTCTCCCTTTTAAAAAATTATCCGGTAATTTTATCACATTACAAATTCTAATGATTAAGAAATTTACAAAATTTTATACTTAAAAAAATCATAATATCAACAAATGGTAGAATTGTTCATGTGATTCGTAGAATACGTCAGATATAATTATAATATGAGAGGTAAATTTAGAAAGCCGTACAAGATATTTTGATACGGCCATGAAATACAATTAATAACTTAAATCATATAATATGAGCACAACAGCAACCGTAGAGAAAGATATTCTTCAAAAACCAAATTTCAAAGACCAATATGAAAATTTTATTGGTGGTAAATGGGTAGCACCATTCAAAGGAGAATACTTTGACAATATTTCTCCCGTAGATGGAAAATCATTTACTAAAATACCAAGGTCTACTGCCGAGGATATTGAGTTGGCAATTGATGCCGCATGGAAAGCAGCTCCATCATGGAATACATCATCAGCAACAGAAAGAAGTAATATGTTGTTGAAAATTGCCGATAAAATTGAGCAAAATCTAGAAGTATTGGCTAGAGCAGAAACCTGGGACAATGGTAAGGCTATACGCGAAACCAGAGCAGCAGATTTACCTTTAGCTGTTGACCATTTCAGGTATTTTGCTGGTGTTATAAGAGCAGAAGAAGGTTCGGTAAGTGAATTGGATTCCAACACAGTGGCATTAAATGTCACAGAACCCTTAGGTGTAGTGGGGCAAATAATCCCTTGGAATTTCCCACTTTTAATGGCAACATGGAAATTAGCACCAGCTTTAGCTGCAGGAAATTGTGTTGTACTTAAACCTGCAGAACAAACCCCAGTTGGCATCTTAATTTTAATGGAAATCATTGAAGGTATTTTACCAGCAGGTGTTCTTAATGTGGTTAATGGTTTTGGCGCAGAGGCAGGTAAACCCTTAGCATCAAGCCCAAGAATAGACAAAATTGCTTTTACCGGCGAGACCACGACTGGCCAATTAATCATGCAATATGCATCTAAAAACATCACCCCGGTCACGTTAGAACTAGGCGGAAAATCTCCAAATGTATTTTTTGAAAGTATTATGGATGCCGATGATGAATTCTTCGATAAATGTTTAGAAGGTGCCAATATGTTTGCCTTAAACCAAGGTGAAGTCTGTACTTGTCCATCAAGAATGT
>NZ_CAXBBZ010000031.1:0-12241 GCF_963974015.1 uncultured Maribacter sp.
AATTATTAAAGAAAAAACTTGTTTTTTGACACAGTACCTATGAGTAGTTGCGTGGGTTAGTACTTAACTTTGTAAGTACACACCAAGTTGGTAATTCCACAGGAATTTCCAAAGTAGGCGAGAACAAGCAATTACTTATAGCCATTGTTACCACACGTTATTTTTAAGGTATAAATTCAAACATGTCATATCTTTCAGCACTAATAGACCAAATTCCACCACCAATGTAACCTTTCCCGTTAATAGAGAATGAAAAATGTCCTGCTCTCACAATTGGTCCAATATCATCAACTTGAGTCCAATTATCTAATGTAGGGTCATATCTCCAACAGTCATTTCTGTTACTTCCGCCTGTAGGTGTTCCTCCAGTTACATACCCAAATCCATTAAGCTCAAATGAACCAGTATATCTTCTAGAATCATTAAAATCAGCAATCCTTATCCATTCATCAGTATTTGGATGATAAGACCAATAGTCAATCATTCCTGTATTTGTTGCTCCATTACCAACGTAAGCTATATCATTGATAGTGAATGTTGATGTTTCAGTTCTTAGAGAATAGTTTTGATAAGTAAAATCAGCAATTTGTGTCCAGCTATTTGTAGAGGGTGAATATTTATAAAAATCTCCATATTTTATGCTTGTATAGGGCTCAAAATCTGCCCCCATTCCAATGTATATATCATCGTTTATTGAAAAGTGGGTCGGATAATCTCGTCTTGCTCCCGGATAGGCAGTTAGTTGATTCCATTGTTCGGTTATTGGGTCGAACTGCCAAAAACCATTATCACTCTCTGCATCATAAATAAATATTTTATTACCGTTTGAAACTGAAACGGCGCTCCATTTCATTGTAAAAGGAATATTTGATTGCTCCCAGCTAAAATCTTCTGGGTTAAATTTCCATAAATAATAAGTTGGTGTTCCACTAAATTCATCAGCCGAAGGTGCAATTACAAAAGCTTCATTATTAGCTACAACAGCATTATTTATACCCCTGTAAAATCTAAATGGTAAACTATTAGAAACCATAATCCATTTATCTAAAATATTAAGTTCAATTTCGTATTCTACAATTAAGTCTAACAGTTGAATTTTTACAATAGCTTTTCTTCTAGGAAAAGGGCCTAGAGGTATTTTAGTATCAAGACTTTCTGTATTTCCAGTTGTAAGGTTTACCTCTATATCTTCTATAGTGATATTATTTCTGTCCAAAATAGGATGAAAATAGGCTCCTTGAATGGTAATATCTTGATTTACATAAACATTTTGAGGAACAAAATTTATTTCTGGTGGAATCAGTTGAAAGTTTTCATTGAAAACAACTTCTTGAAGTTGAGCGACCACCTTTATTGGTTCTGAACTACTTTCTAAATCATCTGGAACGGTTACTACTAAAGTGTTTTTATCAGCATATGTGATTGTTGCTTCAATATTTCCAAAATAGACTTTGTTTCTGGATATTTCAAAATCAAAATTATTTCCTGTTATGGTTACTTCATCTCTAAATGTAGCATTTAAGGGCGAGATAGAATTTATTTCTGGCGTAGATAATTGAAACGAAGTGTTATATGTTACATCTTGTAATTGCGCATTTAACTTAATTAATTCAGTAGGGTTTTCAATATTTTCAGGTACTATGATGTTTATATTTTCTCTATTTGATTCAATTACTGTTGATTGAATATTTCCAAAAAGCACTTTATTTCTCGAATTAACAATATCAAAATGATTTCCATTAATTGATAAAGTATCTCCAATTACGCCAACTATCGGGTTAATAGTTTCTATTGTTGGTTCGAATAATGTAAAAGAGGAATAAGAATCTGCTCTATTGTCTATTTTCACCCTAACATCATTAATCACATTGTTAATATTCGCAGGTACTTTACATTTAATAATTGTGTCATTTAATGAAATAATTTGTCCATTTATGTTAGAAAAATCTACAAGCGTTTGATAATTATCATCTTTAAAATATTTTCCATATATCTCTAAAGTATCGGCTATATGACCAAAATCATTTGAAATAGAGTTTATTTCAGGCGCAACACTACCGTCGGAAATAAAACTCTTAACGCCTCCATAAAATGATTCACCAGAAGATTTTGCAAATGCTTTGTAGAAATATTTTATATTTTCTTCAATTCCATTAGCAAGAAAATATTCTATCTCATTGTTTGAACCTAATTCCGAGTTGAGTACAATTCTATTGTTGAACAGACTATCTAATGAATATTCAAATCCTATTTCTGAAATATTATTCCCATTGGAATCGTAGCTTCCTGAAAGGGTAACCCCTCCGTTAATTCCTACTGTTGCGTTAATCGTAAGTACTTCAGGTTTTATAATCTGAGGTTCATTTTCTTCGTCATTTGAACTACAGGAAATAAGGATGCTTAATAAGACTAAAATTGTAAATAGATATTTGTATTTGTTCATAGTTTTGTTTTAATGTGTGGTAACGTACGTATAAATGTACCATGGTATGTTTATTTCTCAATTTAGCACGAAAAACGTACCACCTAAGTTACCACTTAAGAATAAACCTACAATTTGTAGTCCAGCTATACTTACGGGTTTCCGTAAAATGCCACAAATTTTGTATGATTGGTTTGTTTTTACGACAAAAAGACCATGCCAAAGAAAATCCTCTTTATTTATAATGCCAATAGCGATACCGGTAGTAAACTATTCGATTTCGCCCATAAAATAATAAGCCCCGCAACGTACGACTGCGCACTCTGTAGTTTAACCTTCGGTAGCTTTACCGAGAACAAGCAGTGGAAAGTTTTTAGAGAAAGCCTATTAGCCAAAGGCTTCGAACTTGAATTCTTACATAAAGACGAATTTCAAAAAAGCTATAAAAGCAAGTTTGGGCATGCATTTACCTATCCTATAATACTCGTAGAAACAGCGCATGATTTAGAAGTGTTGGTCACGACAGAGAAATTGAATGGCTTTGAAACGGTGGAGGAGTTGGTTGCTGCGGTTCAGGGTTTGGTCTTCAGTTAGCAGGTTTATTTTCAGCTTTCATAGCGATGACATGCTGTACGATCATTTCGAATACATTCGCAGTGGCTGCGATTACAATAGAAGCAAAGACCCCTAAAGCATAAATAGCAAGAAAACCCGCAGGATCGTCATCTAGATGGTGGAATAATTTGATATATGCCCCTGCCATGACGATCAAAATGCTGAGTACGATTGCATAATATTTTATACGCTTTAATATTTTAATAGCGCTTGATGAGAATACCCTATGCTGCCCGATGTAACTGAGCAACTTGAACGCTTTGTAGAGGATAATAAAAAAAGCGATCGATGCAACGTATACATACAAAATGAACGGGTCAGAGTAAATACTGAACACATCTAAATTTGTGGCTCGACCTTCGGTCAATGGAGTCCAAATCAAAAAAGTAAGTGCCACAATACCAATAAGCACGATGACCGCCTGAAGAAATACTATTGAAATTCTTTTCATCATGATCTTTCGAAATGTAGATGATGTCTAAATTTTTAATGAAGGTATAACTTTATCCTAAAGAGCGAATGAACATGCCCGGCATTTTAATGTTTCGTTGTTATGTCTCAGTATTCAGTAGGCAGTTTCAGTATGAAGTGTCAGCGAGCAGTTTGTTTTTAATTTGCTGTTTCAATTTCGATTATTTCTTTGCCTTGCGCACCCAAGTAATGCGCTATTATTTTCTCGTACACTTTATACCCATCATCTACATTGGTAAAGATGAGCAATCCTTTTTTTGTTTTCGGAAATATAAAAACGATGGTTTGTACACCTTTGTCCGCTCCGCCGTGTGATAATGCATAATCTCCATTTTTAAAATCATAGATTTCAAATCCGAGTCCGAAATGTTTTCCATTTTTGGTGGCCACTTGGTGCGTAACCATATCGTCGAAAACCTTTTTAGAAAGTGCACCACCATTCATTACACTTACTAAAAAATTACCATAATCTTCAATAGTTGTCATTAAATCATCTGCAGCATTTGGCGTTTTTTGTTTTAGGATTTCATAGCTTTTTCCTTTAGCATCATACCCAATGGCAAAACGTGATTCGTCTAGCGTATCGCTCCATGTAAAGTGCGTATCGCTCATGTTCAAAGGCCCGAAGATGAGTTCATTGGCCAATTGGTCTAAAGAGGTATTGAATTTATGTTCCAAGGCTTTTCGCAAATATTCAAGGCCTTCACCCGAATATTGATATTGGGTGCCGGGCTCAAATTGAAAATTTAATTTGTTCGATGTATTTAAATACCTCCAATTGGGAAATCCTGATTGATGACTTAAAATATGTCGTGTCGTAAGTTTTTTGCTTCGTGGGTCGGCTGCAACGTCTGGGTCGGTAAAATAGGTGTAAACGGGCTCATCTAAGTCCCACTTTCCTGCACTTACTAATTTTAAGGTAACCATTGCGGTTACCGGTTTTGTTAATGATGCTACATTAAAAATGGTATTATAAGGTGCGGTAACACCACTTTTAAGTTCACCAAAAACTTTTATGTGTTTAAGGTTGCCATTTTCAATTATGCCAAGGCCTAGGGTGGGTACGTTGTTTTCATTTAGCCATGCTTCAATTTCTGTGTCATTTTCAAAAATCGAATTTTCTGTGGATTGCATTTCGTAGGCTTCATGACCATAACTTAAAGAAGTTCCTAATTTCCATTGGTCATTTTCTAGCACCCATACATTTGAAAACTTTGCAATACCGGGTTGGCTTTCTTTGCTTTCGTAAAATAAATGTTCACCATTATGAATGGCGCCATATAAAACCCCATTTTTATACAGTGGAAAAATTTCTGTTTTCTCTTTAACTAAATACCGTTTTACCTGACGCGTTTCGGGGCTTTTACATAATCCGTTTTTTAGGTCGTAAAGAAATTTGGCTTTGTCGGAGATTCCGTCCTTATCGTGATAAAATTTCAAATTTTCACTTAACAGGTGCTCAAATTGTGCAATGTCACACTGATTAAAGCCTACATTGAATAGTAAGCTGTCTTTGGATAGGATGGTGTTGTATAGTTCTGAATTTTTGCCAAGTTGTGCAATGCTTTTTGCGCTAAAAATGATAGAGATAGTAAGGTAAAGGATGATTTTTTTGGACATCATGAATTTCGTTTTGTGGTGAATGATTGTTTTTGAACAAAGGTTAAAAACTCATTTTCATTTCGCTGAAAAACGACTCGACAATACCCCGACAATATCCCGACAGTTTTTATATCATACTGAAATTCAGATGGTAATACAGTTTTTTGTTCCTGTCTATTTCTATAGCATTGCGTAGAATTATAAATACGTTGGATGATACAATCAGAATAATAAGGATCATGGTAAACTCATTTCCGAGTTTTAAAAAGATACCGAGCATAAAAACTATAGGTGCTATAATGGTCCAAAGTATTTGTAATGAAATAAGCTGTTTGGTAAACCTGTTTTTTTGTTTTAGGGTGAGCATTAAAACAAAGGGAACGATGATATTTAAAGGAGGAATGATTATAAATGGAATTGAAGAAAGGTTTATCAATTTTAGCAAAGAATAGTTGATTAAAGCCACCTCTTTGGTTTCTTCTTTGCCAGGTGAAATTTCCGGTTGTTCTTGCTTAGGCACTTTTTGTAGCAATTCATTTTCCTCTATTTCCAATGCCTGTGCTAAAACTCGGCGTGTATAGCCTTTGGGTTCTTTTCCTGTTTCAATTCGTTGTATGGTTCGTGCTGAAATACCCGATTTTTTTGATAGCTCTTCTTGAGTTAAATTTTGTTGTTCTCTGAACGCTTTTAATCTGGACATTTTTCTTTTTTATGAATTACCACCATGGGCTTTTTAATGAACCGTAGCGTGTAAAAAGGGACTACATTTCGATGTGGTCACAGCACCAATTTTTTATAGTTCGATTTAACCGCTACATCTGATAGCCAAATTTACAATTTTACCGTTATTTTTATTTTAATCGTCTCATAGTAATTTGGGAGACTAAGGGCATTAGTTCCATTCGGCATTTACCATTAAGAAATCTTGTTAACAATTTTCGGTATGCCACGGTACTATCAACATACGATGGGGCAATTGCCGTGCTGCTTCCTCAGCGCTTGGGTAATGAACTCCATTAGTTCTCTTGAGAGCCTAATGTAATAGGGGAGTTCTAGAAATTCTTCTCCGATTATTAACCAACTTCCGATTTAGGTAACCAAAACAATATGATTCCTATATAAAATGTAGCATGGTAAAAAAAACCGCTAGTATCGTATGGGTTCTACTTGCCAGCACGTGTATTTCTATGAGTAGCATGTTACGTCACTACCTGTAGGATGCCACTAAAGAAAGAGCCTACGACTTGCAGTTCGACTAAAGGTAGAGAACTCATATTTTGATAATAACCCTGTATAGATTGGGTATTTTTACGACTAAAAGGGAATGTCAAAGAAAATCCTCTTTATTTATAATGCCAATAGCGATACCGGCAGCAAAATGCTTGATTTTGCCCATAAAATTATGAGTCCCGCAACCTATAATTGTGCACTCTGCTCGTTAACCTTCGGTGCGTTTATCGAGAAAAAGAAATGGAAAACGTTCCGCAAAACCTTGTTGGCCAAAGGCTATATACTTTCCTTTCTACATAAAGACGAATTTCAAAAGAGTTACAAAAGCAAGTTTGGTCATGCGTTTACCTATCCTATTATATTGGTGGAAACCGAGTATGATCTAGAGGTGTTGTTATCTACAGAGCGGTTGAACGCTATGGAGGCAGTGGAGGATTTGGTTGGGGAAATCCATGGACTGGTGCGCGGTATGCACTAGGAGGTATAGAATACAAAGGGTAAGCTTATGAGCAAGCAGTGTGTGGAAATAGGGTGTATGTTTAAGTCAGGCTGTATTGTGGTATTTTTAGGTAGCACTAAACTGGTTGTCTAAGTTACTTGTTCGGCCCATAGGCGACGACCAATGTACGCGAAGTGGTAAAGCGGTCTTGCAGTGACCTGAACATAATTGAAAATGGTATTAGGTCTAAAGCGCTAGTACCTGGTATCATCTAAATAAATTATCTTAGAAGGCTAAATTCATCTGGGCTATGGATGTAGTATGCCAATCTTCAATGGAACAAAGCAAAAACAAGGACCATGCCATTGAGCGGCCATGTGCAGTGCCGATCCTAAGCCTTTAAAACAAGTACAAATAAATTTATACAAGTGTATCTATGAAGAAACAACGTCTATGTTTTACAGGAGGATCGGGAAAAGCGGGAAAACATGTAATTTCCTACCTCTTGGCGCAAGGGCATAAAGTTATGAACGTAGATCTGGCCCCGTTAGATTTGCCGGGTGTAGACAATCTGATAGCGGATATTACAGATGCCGGACAAATGTTCAATGCCTTGAGCTCGTATACCGGGTTAGATGAATTGGAACTAGGTAATGGGGTGCCAAAATTTGATGCCGTGGTGCATTTTGCCGCTGTACCTAGGATCTTGATCAATCCAGATAATGAAACATTTAGGGTGAACACCATGGGTACCTATAATGTCATTGAGGCGGCGGTTAAGCTAGGAATAAAAAAGATTATTATCGCGTCATCTGAAACCACCTATGGCGTCTGTTTTTCAGACGGGAAAACCGACCCCCATACCTTACCATTAGAGGAAGATTATGATGTGGACCCCATGGATAGTTACGGCTTGTCCAAGGTTGTAAATGAAAAAACGGCACGGACCTTTCAACGGCGGTCCGGTTTTGATATATATGCCCTTAGGATCGGTAATGTAATCGAACCCCATGAGTATGCAACGCTGTTTCCCTATTTTTTTAAACATCCCGAGGTACGGCGTAGAAACGCCTTTTGTTATATTGATGCCCGCGACCTGGGGCAGATCGTAGATTTGTGCTTACAAAAAGACGGGCTCGGTTATCAGGTGTTCAATGCTGGAAACGATCACAATGGTGCCGTTATCCCCAGTAAAGAACTTGCGGAAAAATTCTTCCCTAATGTACCAATTACACGCGAACTAGGGGAGCATGAGGCCTTGTTTTCAAATCGGAAAATCCGTGAAGTCCTAGGGTTCAAAGAACAGCATAACTGGCGCAAATACTTGGAATGGGACCCGTCTTAAAGGTGATAACCGGTTTAGGGCCAAATATTACCAAAAAACTAATTGCAGTCTGTAAGGTGGTCGTGTGTAAAATAAGGGCTATATGATAGAGGGCCTATCGGATATGGTGTGCGTTCATGGACAATCCTGAATGTTCCCTAAAGTTTAAGGAAATGCCGTTAGGACACATTTCATGGCAATTGATTTTCTTTCACTTATATTATATGCAACCAAGGGAGCATATTGGGTGCTGGCTTTAGGAACTTGTATTCCCGTGTCTATTTTATACTGTGCTAAGGATGGTGGTGACTAATTGTAAATACCCTATAAGTTGTAGGCCATAGGCCCAATAAAGCATCCTTTACTTCTGAATATTAAGCTCTTACACCATAGCACCGACAACTATTTCTTGGTTGCCTCGAAAAATTTCGCGTTGATGTCGTCTATGAAGTTCAACAGCTCGTCGCGGCCGCTGCGGTGGCTGGCACTGGTGACGAAATGTTGCGGTGCTTCTTCCCACATATCGGCGGTAAGCGTATCTAAATAGGTTTTAACATCGCGTTCTATCGCCTTAGGTTTAAGCTTATCGGCCTTGGTGAAAATAATGGCAAAGGGTATACCGTTTTCACCCATCCACTGCATAAACTCCATATCTATAGGTTGTGGCTCGTGGCGTATATCTACCAGTACAAAAGAACAGACCAGTTGTTCGCGTTGTAGAAAGTAATTGGTAATGTATTTCTGAAAGGTTTTTTTATCGCGTTTAGAGACACGTGCGTACCCATACCCCGGTAAATCGACCAAGAACCAATTTTCATTGATCTTAAAGTGGTTGATAAGCTGGGTCTTTCCAGGTCTACCCGATGTTTTTGCCAAGCTTTTACGCTCGGTCAACATATTGATCAAAGAAGACTTACCTACATTAGAGCGACCGATAAAGGCATACTCGGGTATAGGCTCATTAGGGCATCGGGCAACATCGGAGTTGCTAATTACAAAGTCGGCCGACTTTATTTTCATCCGTAGAAAATTTTAATATTTATTTTTCTCTAACCAAGCATCAAGAATGGCGTTGAATTCGTGTGGGTGCTCCATCATAGGAGCGTGCCCGCATTTATCCATCCAAAATAAATCTGAATTAGGCAGCAGTTCATCAAAAAGTTCTGCCACATCTGGCGGAGTTACACTATCGTTCTTTCCCCATATAATACAGGTAGGCGTTTTCATTTTTGGTAGGTCTTGCGCCATATTATGACGTATGGCACTTTTAGCGATCGCCAAGGTCTTCACCAATTTTATACGATCATTAACCGTTGCGAAAACTTCGTCAACGATCTCTTTGGTAGCGATTTTCGGGTCGTAAAAAACATCTTGTGCCTTCTTCTTAATGAACTCATAATCACCACGCTTTGGGTAGCCATCACCCATGGCACTTTCGTAAAGTCCAGAACTACCGGTAATGACCAAGGCCTTTACTTTTGCCGGATACATTTTGGTGTATAGCAGACCTATATGGCCGCCCAGCGAGTTGCCTAAAAGAATAACATCGTCCAATTCTTTATGCTCAATAAATTTTTTGAGGTATTTGGCGAAATTCTTCACCGTTGTTTTGAGCATCGGCATTGAATACAAGGGCAATTCAGGAATGAGCACCTTATAGCCTTTTGGAGGAAAATGGGTCGTTACACCCTCAAAATTACTAAGTCCACCCATAAGACCGTGAAGAATTATAATGGGTTTGCCTTCACCTACTTCAATGTAATTAAACGTACCGTCGTTGATCAAATCGTTTTCCATGTACTCTGCGCATCATATTTGCCCAAATATAGGTAATTACCTAGAATAGCAAACAACTCTTTTAATTAGGCGGGTCTGCAAATCTTCTATGATTTCCTTTTTTCTGATTTTATGGGTCGAGTGTGAAAATTAAGTTCAAAAGAAGACTCAGGTGTTAAAAGGTGTTCAAAAGTGGGGTAATTTATTAACAAAGTGGATTTTAGTGGTAAAATGTGGTAATAATATTTATATATTTGAGTTATATAAATAAAACCGACCAATTTGGACATTTATTTCTTTGGGACATTTAATTGCAAGGCAGACGCTAAAGGGCGTATTATGCTGCCTATTGCCTTGCGTAATCAAGTGGCTCCGATACTGAAAGACGGTTTTTTTATTAAAAAATCATATCTGAGCGAATGTTTAGAGCTATACCCGGCTTACGAGTGGCACAGAGTAATGGCAGAATTGAACGAAAAGAGCAGGTTCGATGAAGAGAACTTACAGTTTATAAGAATGTATACGGCAGGCCTACGACAAGTAGAGGTAGATGCCACCGGTAGATTATTGATACCGAAAGATATTATTTCATTGGCGGGCATTTCTAAAGAAGTGGTTATTGCGCCAATAGGGAAGCGTTTAGAGATTTGGGACAAGAAGGCATATGATGAATCTATCAGTGCAACGAAAGAGGAAAAAGTGAAGTTGGCCAAGCGCGTAATGTTGGGTGAAAAATCTGAAGGAGATGTATCATAACCCTGTATTGCTGAAAGAATCGGTAGATGGCTTGGACATCAAAGAGAATGGAGTTTATGTAGATGTGACATTTGGCGGTGGCGGTCACTCTAAAGAAATATTGAAACGATTGGGTGCAGGCGGCAAATTGTTCGCTTTTGATCAAGATGAAGATGCGCAGGCAAATACCTTAGGTGACCCGCGATTTACGCTAATAGCGGAAAATTTTAGGTACATCACCCAGTTTTTAAAGTTCTATGGCATTCGGAAAGTAGATGGGATCTTGGCAGATTTCGGAGTTTCATCGCATCAGTTCGATCAGGCCGAAAGAGGGTTTTCTACCCGTTTCGATGCAGATTTGGATATGCGAATGAGCAAGCGTAATACGCTTTCTGCTTATGAGGTGGTGAACAAATACACGTATGACGATTTACGTAAAGTGTTGTTCGAGTATGGTGATATTAGAAACGCCAACGCCATGGCGAAAGTACTGGTAGCAAGTAGGGAAGTTGAGGAAATAAAAACGACCGACGCTTTAAAACAAGCGTTAAAGCAGTTTTTGCCAGAGCATAAGCAACATAAGATTTTGGCGCAGATCTATCAGGCGATCCGTATCGAAGTGAATCAAGAGATCGAAGTGATCAAGGAGTTTTTAGAGCAGGTGCCAGATTTATTGAATCCGAAAGGGCGATTGAGTGTGATTAGTTATCACTCTTTAGAAGATAGATTGGTAAAACGATATATACGAGCCGGACAGTTTGAAGGTGAGCCGGAGAAAGACTTTTATGGAAACATAGAAGTACCCTTAAAAAAGGTTGGCGGATTGATAGTTCCGTCTCGAGAAGAAATAAAATTGAATAACAGGGCACGTAGTGCCAAACTGAGAATAGCAGAACGTAATGACTAAAAATAAAGTGAAAACTGGGGTCTTAGACCTGTTGAAAGGCAAATTTTTGGTGAGCGGAGACTCGCCCAAGAATTGGCTGTTCATCATTTTCATTTCATTTTTGGCAACGGTAATGATCAGTAGCTCGCATAGTGCAGATCAGAAAGTTCACCAAATCGCTTTATTGAACGAAGAAGTGAAAGAGCTTCGAAACGAGTTCGTAGACATGCGGTCAGATGTTCAGCAGTTGAAACTAGAATCGAACATAACGGGTAAGATATCTGAGAAAGGACTTTTTCCTTCAGAAACACCGCCGCAGAAAATTAGGGTCAAATCTTTAAATGGGAAGGAATAAATGGCCGCAACGGATAAAAGTATACTTAAACGACTCTATATTGTAGCAGTATTTCTTGTGCTGTTCGCCGGTGCCGTGCTTTTTAAGTTGGTGTCCATACAACTTGTAGATGGCGAAAAATACAAAGCTTTAGCAGAAACACGTACCTCTCATATTTTTACGATCGAACCTAATAGGGGTAACCTATATTCAGACGATGGTAGTCTTTTGGCAACATCGGTTTCTAAATACACGATTCGTTTTGATGCCGTTACGGTAAATGATATTGATTTTAAGCAAAATATAAAGCCATTGTCAGATGCCTTGGCGAACCAATTCGGTAATACATCTTCTCATTACCAACAAATTCTTAGAAAAGCCAAGGAGAATAAAAATAGGTACGCACT
>NZ_CAXBBZ010000032.1:0-11973 GCF_963974015.1 uncultured Maribacter sp.
ACATCTATATTTTTAAGATTGTGCAGTTTGGCACCCTTAATTATGATGTTTTCTTTCGGATTAATTTGGGATAGTGTAGGCATACGAATATCTAAGTTTACAAAGATACGCTTTGCCTTTTTTCTGAACTAAAAAATGCAGTTTATCTAAAATATAGTAAGTAATTTTCACATTTTTATAAGAGTATTTATTTTTTTATATCTTTGGAATCTCATTAAAATTCAATTAGCCTATAAAGCAACATTACTTTTTAAAGTTAGAATTTAACCACTAGACCCTTATTCATTGAATTTGGGACTACATTTTAACCCTTAAAGTAAAGCTTATGGTAGTACAAATTGAAGATTCCCAGTTAGTAAAACAATATATTCAAGGAGATGAAAGAGCGATTGAGGCACTTATCAATCGTCATAATTCTCGTCTTACCGGTTTTATTTATTCTAAAGTAGGAGACCGTGAATTAACCGAAGATATTTTTCAAGATACATTTATGAAAGTTATACGCACCTTGAAAAAAGGAGCATATAATGAAGAAGGTAAATTTTTACCTTGGGTTATGCGTATAGCCCATAACTTAGTTATTGATCATTTTAGAAAGAATAATAGAATGCCAATGTATAATAGTAAAGAAAGCTATAACATTTTTTCTCTATTAGGAGATGATAAATTAAATGCTGAAAAACAATTGATTAAAGAGCAAATAGATTCAGACTTGCTGAAGATGATCAAAGAGCTTCCAGAAGATCAGCAAGAGGTATTAGAAATGCGTATATATAAGGATATGAGTTTTAAAGAAATTTCTGATAATACAGGTGTGAGTATTAATACTGCATTAGGAAGAATGCGTTACGCCCTTATTAACCTTAGAAAGTTGGTGGAAGCAAATAGTATAGTTTTAACGAATTAATTGGTTACAGGTCGATTGGATCTACTATCTTCATTCATGTGCCGTTCTTTAGTTGAACCTAAACAACTAGTAACATGGAAAAAATTTACACAGAGGATAAAAATAAAACCTTATTAGTAAAGGCAAAACCTGAAACCATTCAGTTTTTACTATCATATTCTAAATCCTTAGAAATAACAGAAGCAAATGGTTTGCAGTTTGAAAGTAACTTAAACTAAACTTACCTTACAATTATATAAAACCCTTAGGCTATGCCTAGGGTTTTTTTGTTTAAGCCCATCATTAAAGTTAATTAGGTGTTCCGGTAACTTGGTTATAAGTAAAAACATCCACTTAAATGATATGAATTGTACATATCTATTATATGGTTACTATATGCACTATTTATTTATGTTCATAATTTCGGTCTCACAAATTTGCCCTCTGAACTTTCCAAATCTGCTTTTATTGTATCGAAATATACTTTTTCGATGTTTCACATCAAAAATGCGTGGTTTGACAACATACTTTTTTGCACAGCACCCCTTTTCTCTAGTTTTATATCAGAAATAAAAAACAAACCATTTAACTAACAAGATTTCCCCAAACTTAACCAATTAAAGAAAGTAACTCGTATGAAACTACAAATTGAAGACTCAGAATTAGTTAGGGATTACATCAGCGGTAACGAAGGTGCCTTAGAAGTATTAATCAACAGACACAATCAACGTATTACTAGTTTTATCTATTCTAAGGTTCTTGATAGGGATATCACCGAAGACATTTTTCAAGATACCTTTATTAAGGTTATTAAGACTTTGAAAAGGGGTAAGTATAGTGAGGAAGGTAAATTTTTACCTTGGGTAATGAGAATATCCCATAACCTTATTATAGATCACTTTAGAAGAAATAAGAGAATGCCGATGTTTGAAGGTAGCGATGATTTTAATATTTTTTCTGTAATAGGAGATGATAAGTTAAATGCCGAAAAGCAATTAATAAAAGATCAAATCGATACCGATTTAAGACAATTGGTTGAAGAATTACCAGATGATCAAAAAGAAGTTCTTTTAATGCGTATCTATAAAGATATGAGTTTTAAGGAAATCTCTGAAAATACCGGGGTTAGTATAAATACAGCTTTAGGAAGAATGCGTTATGCATTAATTAATCTTAGAAAAATCATTGATAAAAACAAAATTGTTCTTACTAATTAATAGAAGTATAAAATAGAATAAACAATATTTCCAAATTTGCGTCGTTATTTTATTGTAACAACATAGGAAATATGGAAAAAATTTACTCTAATTACCAAGAACAGACCGAATTTAATAAAGTATGTCCAAAAACAATTAAGTTCTTGTTGAGTTATTCACAGGCACTTTTTGAATTTGAGTACGAAGATTTAAGTTTCGAAACCTTTTTGAATTAATAAAAAGACCCGCTAAAAGCGGGTCTTTTTATTTTTATAGTATTCATTCAACACAGTTTTTCTTCCAATTGTCTTAGTAATAATATCTTTCTCCATATCCCAGCCCCTAGCAGGAGAGTATTCGCGCCCATACCATATAATTTGTAAATGAAGATCATTCCATAACTCTCTTGGAAATAATCTCTTTGCATCTTTTTCTGTCTGTACTACATTTTTACCATTGGTAAAACCCCATCTATATAGTAATCTATGAATGTGGGTGTCAACAGGAAATGCAGGAATGCCAAATGCTTGTGACACTACTACACTAGCAGTTTTATGACCAACAGCAGGTAGTTCCTCTAAATATTCAAGTTCTTGAGGTACAATACCATTATGTTTATCTATCAGAATTCTTGAAAGTCCGTGTATGCCTTTTGCTTTCATCGGTGATAATCCCACTGGTTTTATAATCTCCCTAATTTCTTCTACACTTAATTTTACCATATCATAGGGATTGTCAGCTTTTGCAAATAATAGCGGAGTAATTTTATTTACGCGGACATCGGTACTTTGGGCAGACATCAAAACAGCAATGAGTAGGGTGTAGGGATCTTTATGATCCAAGGGCACAGGTATTTCAGGATAAAGTTCTTGAAGTTTCGAAATTGTAAAAGCTATTTTTTCTGCCTTATTCATTAATTGTTTAATTTTGATTCAAAATATTTAAACACAAATTTATAAAACTTCATTTATGAATACGTTAAAAATTGGCGATAAAGTACCTTCATTTACAGCTAAAGACCAAAATGGTAATACCATTAGTTTAGATGATTATAAAGGAAAAAAATTAATTGTTTTTTTCTACCCAAAGGCAAGCACACCAGGTTGTACTGCCGAAGCCTGTAATTTAAGGGATAATTATAAGGAATTGCAAACCGAAGGTTATGAACTTTTAGGTGTAAGTGCAGATTCGGAGGCTAGACAAGCTAAATTTAAGGATAAATACAAATTTCCATTTCCATTATTGGCAGATGAAGACCATACGGTAATTAATGCTTTCGGCGTTTGGGGTCCAAAGAAATTCATGGGTAGAGAATATGATGGTATTCATAGAAAAACATTTGTAGTAGATGGCGATGCTATTGTAACTAAAGTAATTGATAAAGTGAAGACAAAAGACCACGCTGCCCAATTATTGGAATAGTTGATTAAGAACCAAATTAAAAAAAGCGACCATTAAATAAATGGTCACTTTTTTTAATTTGCTTATCTATACGAGTATGCATTGCGCTAAGATTATTCAGCTTCTATTTCATTAGTTTTTCTAACGAATAGATTTTTTTCTTTGATAATTTCAGCAATTCCTTCTGGTAACATTTGTTCCCAGCCTTCTTCATTTTTCATTAATTTCTTAAGGACATCTCTTGAGAAAATATGCATAACATCAGGTTCGTAATCTATGATATCCATAACCTTACCATTGTATTTGAAGAATTTATATAATTCTTTCATTCGTGGATGAACCTTCACATTGTTACTAGTCATTATTTGACCAGTATCAGGATTTTTCATTGGGTATAGATACACCTGTAAATCCTTAAAGAATAATTTACCGAATGCTTCAAGTATACCTCCACTTAAATGGCGATAATATTTTTCATCGAATATGTCTACCAAGTTATTGACCCCCATGGTAAGCCCAATTCTATTTTTGGTAAAGTTGTTAAAGTATTCAACGAGTTTATAATACTCTTGAAATTTAGAAATCATTACAGAATGGCCTAAAGAACATAACAGTTCGGCACGATCCATAAAATCTTGCTCATCAATTTCTCCAGATGCTTTTAAGTTAGAAAGAGTGATTTCAAAAATTACGATTGTATTATCCTGGTCAACTTGCTTGTCTCTAATGAAAATATCATATGATTTTTCAAACATATCTAGATTCACCTTAGTTACTGGTCTAAAACTACCGCGTAAAGCCAAAATATTTTTCTTGTAAAGCACTGCTGCTGGTAAAAGGTTATTACCATCTGGGCCAAACATAACGGCATCTGTCATGTCATTTTTAATAAGTTGTAAACTCATTAAACGGTTATCTACATCTTTAAAATTAGGACCAGAAAAATTAACCATGTCTATTTCCAATGTATCCTTATCTATATGATCATATAGATATTTCAACATTTTCTTAGGTTTGTCATATTTGTAAAAGGCACCATATATTAAATTAACCCCAAGAATACCAAGTGTTTCTTGCTGTAATCTTGCTTCGTTCTGCTTAAAACGAATATGGAGTATAATTTCATCAAACTCTTTTTGCTTTGGGTCTAATTGATAACGAATACCAATCCAACCATGACCTTTATATCGTTTTGAAAAATCGATTGTGGCAACCGTATTTGCATATGAAAAGAATAAACGGTCAGGGTGATTTTTACGACTTATACGTTCTTCCATCAACTGCATTTCATGAGAAAGCATAGTTTTTAAACGTGCTTGGGTCACATAACGGCCATCTGTCTCAATACCATAAATAGCATCACTGAAATCTTTGTCATATGCACTCATCGCTTTTGCGATTGTTCCTGAGGCTCCACCAGATCTAAAGAAATGTCGGGCAGTTTCTTGTCCCGCACCAATTTCTGCGAAGGTTCCGTATATATCTGGATTCAGATTTATACGTAAGGTCTTTGCTTTTATTGAGGGAATGTTTTCGAAGACACTATCTCTTTTTAGTACCGATGCCATTTTTTACCTGTTTAGCTTTTAACAAAGTTATAAAGAATGGTTGTGACAAAGGGCAATAGCCCGAAAAAAATGGTATAAGATTCAGTTATTATTTCAAATGCTATTTAATTACAGGGATCTTCTTATTTTCAAACCCTTATTTTACTAAAAAGGAATTAAATTTGTAGTACATGGCAGACGATTTACGTGTTACTTTTTTAGGAACGGGAACTTCTCAAGGTATTCCAGTCATTGGTAGTACCCATCCAGTCTGTTTAAGTGATAATCCGAAGGACAAACGTCTTAGAGTTTCTGTATTACTTTCATGGAAAGATTATAATTATGTTATAGACTGTGGTCCAGATTTTCGACAACAGATGTTACGGCACAATATGAATCACTTGAATGGTATTTTGTATACGCACGAGCATTCGGATCATACTGCTGGCCTAGATGATATTCGACCCTTTTTCTTTAAACAAGGTGATATTCCTATTTATGCGCATAAGCGTGTAGTAAAATCATTGAAAAAACGTTTTGGTTATATTTTAAATGAGAAGGATAAATACCCTGGTGCACCATCGGTTCATATTAAAAAGGTAAAAAACAATCAACCGTTTTTAATTGGGGATAAGGAGGTAACGCCTATAAATGTGCTACATAACAAGCTTCAAGTCTTTGGGTACAGGATAGGGGATTTCACCTACCTTACAGATGTAAAAACGATTAAGGAAAAGGAAATTGAAAAAATTAAAGGTTCTAAAGTAGTTGTCGTGAATGCATTGCGATTAGAACCACATTTATCTCACTTTAATTTAAAAGAAGCATTGGCTTTTATTGAAAAGGTGAAGCCCGAGAAAGCCTATTTTACACATATAAGTCACTTACTAGGTTTTCATGACGAAGTTGAAAAAAGTTTACCTAAGAATGTACATTTAGCCTACGATAATTTAACTATTACATTATAACTATGAAAAGCAAAATATTTCTATACCTGTTTCTATTTGTATCTTTAATATGCCTATATCTATTCGTAAGTAGCGGTAATATGACTGAAGCAAGTGGAAATAGAATTTCAAAATTGGAAAGTGAAATAGAATTACTAAAAGATTCTGTTCAGAAATCGAGTTTAAAGGTTTTAGATATGCAGTATTTTTCATTGGAGAACAATGATGATGCCCTTGCTTATTTTGACCATCTAAAGTTAGAGAATCCATCAGGATATATTGCTGATAAACTTTTGGAAACTAATGAGCAAAAAGGGGATAATCCTTTAGTGCCTTATGAAGGTATGCAGAACGATTTTAAGATAAATAAAATTAAGGTATTGAACCACAAATGGATTCTAACCGATTTTTCTGATGGAAAATATTGGGGCGAACTATTAATTAAATACGAGTTAAAAGATGACTTAGGGGTAGATTTCACCTTAATTGATCATTTATTATATACTCGTAGCAACTAAATTTTATCGGCAAGCCATTTTTTTAGGGAATAGAAGTTTTGAGGTGCAACACCATGTCCTGCAGGAAACTCTTCATAAACGTGTTCGATACCTAACTTTTTCAAAAAGTTAGGTGCTTTTCTTGCCCAGTCGACTGGTATAACCTGGTCCATGTCACCATGAGAACAATAGAAGTTTAGATTCTTAAAATTATTTTCTACATACGAATCTTTCAATATTTTCTCATTGATATATCCGCTTAAAGCAATAATATTTTTAATTTTTTCCGGGTACGATAGCGCTACGGCATAGCTAAGAATAGTACCTTGACTAAACCCTAATAAATTCACATTTTGGTCATCTAAACCATAGGTAGCGCAAGCCTCATCAATAAAATTTATTATTTTTTCACGAGATTCTATGGCTTGATCATCATCGCTCCATTTTCCTTTTTCGGCATCAAAATTTATGGCATACCATGCATATCCGTACGGTTGTAAAATGTAGGGTGCACGTACTGCAATAATGCATAAGTCTTCTGGTAATTCTGGAGCAAAGGAAAATAAATCTTCTTCGTTGCTGCCATACCCATGAAGCATAAAAAGCACTGGTGGTTTTTTATCGGTTAAACTAGATGGTCTAATAATATGTTCTAAAGATAGGGGAGCTGTTGTCATTTAATTATTGAATAAAAGTGAACCATTTTTGAAAGTAAGGCCCTACTATTGGTACCTCTTGTTCTTTGTCGCTTAGGGCTCCTAAAAAACCATAAACCCAAAGGACTATATAACATAAGTATAGACCGTATAGTGCATATTGGTTGAACCAGACACTTGAAAATATGGCAAAACCATGAAACATTAAATGAAGTCCGAATGCTTGGCGTGTATGAAATCTTGCAAAACTATGTTTTGGTTCCATATTCATAGACATTGCTATAATGGCGCCAATGATGGTTAAGTAAGCGATTACTGCTGTAGTTTTTCCAGGTATGTTATTCTTATTTTCCATCACTATTGATTAACTACTAATTGATTGTTTGCAATAGTGCCTATTACCTTACCTTTCATATTCTTACCTAATGCAATTGAGTTTTTACTACTGCTATAAATATGTTCCTCAGAAAATTCGTAAGCTTCATCGGGAGTAAAAAGTGTCAAATTTGCTATTTCGCCAACTTCAATTTTAGGTGTTTCCATTCCGAAAATAGACCTCCCTTTAGTTAATAAAGTAATGGTTTCTTCCATTCCTAGTAATTCATTCATCATTCCAAAAATGCTTTCTAGGCCTATAGAACCATAATCGGCATTGTCAAATTCAACATGTTTTAGTTCTATGTTTAAAGGTGTATGGTCAGATGTTACTAAATCTATGGTACCGTTTTTAACACCTTTTATCAAGGCTTTTAAATCGGATGAAGTTCTTAACGGTGGCATCACTTTAAATTCTGTATCAAAATCATAAAGCTCATCATCTGTAATTGACAAGTTATGCGCAGCAACACTGCAATAAACCTTTAAGCCTTTCTTCTTGGCTTCAGCTATTAACTTAACCGAATTTGCCGTTGATATTGTTGGGATGAATAATTTGCCCCCCGTGTATTCTAAAATAAATAAATCTCGAGCTATCTGTAATTCTTCCGCCAGTGCAGGAATGCCTTTTAAGCCTAGTTTAGTACTTGTAATACCTTCATTTACAATTCCCTTTCCTGAGATACTTTTATCCATCGGAAAAGAAAAAACTAACCCTTCAAAATTCTGGGCATATTGTAATGCAATTTTAAGAAGGTTGGCATTGATTACTGGGTGTTTGTAATCGTAAAATCCCAATGCACCTGCATTCTTCATATCAAAAAGTTCGGCTAGTGCTACGCCATCACCTTTCATGGTAAGGTTACCTAAAGGATATAAACTTGTCAATTGGTCTTTGGCTGCATTTTTAAGAAATACAATATCTGAAGACGAATCTGGTGTTGGGTAACTACAGGTATTTAAAATAACATCTGTGAAACCACTTTTAGCCGCTGTCAGCAAACCGTTTTCAATAGTTTCTTTTTCTTCATAACCCGGTTCACCAAAGCTGACACCGCTATCGAACCAACCTATAGAAACGTGTAGGTTCTTAATATCGATCACAGTTGTTTTGCCAGTAGGTGTTATAGAAGTTTCAATAGCTTCAATTATGCCGTTTTTAATAAGAATGTCTCTCTTCTTGAGATGAAGGTTCTTAGTGCTCCCATTTACTATCGTTACTGATTTTAAAAGTGTGTTCATAGGGCTACGGATGGTTCTGTTATCGCTTATTTTAAAAATCTTTGAAGTAATGTTTCTATAAGTACAAATGCTAATGCTAAAATAGCAAACCATTTCCAAAACTCATTTATGGCATTGTTCTTTTGACTTTCCATAAAGAAATCTGACAATGAGGAATTATTTTTTTCTTCGGGTATTTGAGAATAGTGCAATTCGCTTTCATTTCTATTGTCATTAAAACTTATATGTCTTATAGTACTGTCGTTGTGCATTATCCTATAAATACCTGCTTCTTTAGGGTTTTCTATAAAATTGATCTGAACTTTTTTTGGTAATACGCGTTGCTGGGGAATGAATTCATTTTTTTCTTTGGCTATTTTAATGACATCATCTTGTTGCAAAGTAATAGGTAATTCTATTTCAACCTGATTACCAAGGCTTGCGTACAAAGGAGGTAGTTTTAAACTGTTTATTCCCATATTATAGAATGTGGGAACTATTAATGGGGAATTTTTAAAGTTAGAATTATCGCTATTGATAGATGCAGCAAAGAAGTAGGCATTATTAGTACCTATTAAAAAGGGTTCTTTATTCTGAAACTCAATCGCGTTAGGTGCTTTTGAGGTTATTTTAAAAAATTCATTAACTGTTGGGTATTGAAAATCGGTCACTTTTTTATCAAATACATTGGCGAAAAGTGGGTGCTCCGTTTTAATAGTAGAAATAGCCATATCCTGTACTACGGCATTTACATATCTACTATTGTTTGTTATAGCCAATTCGTTGTATGAATTTAAATCTCCATCAACTGCGGGTATTAAAACATAGCTACCACCATTTGTGCTAAACGATTTTATTGCAGTAATAAGTGAATTAGGTATTTTAATTATTTCGTTAAAAATTATTAAATCTTGATTATCGATTGCGCTATAATTCAATTGCTCTAATGTGCTAATTGTTAAAGCGAACTCATCATTTGAATAAATTCGATTTAAAAAATCTGCAGATGTATTGCTAATAACCAAGACCTTTATCTTAGACTTTTTATCCAGATTAAAATAAAACTGATTATCATAATCTAGACCTGTATCTGTAAGCGCTACTTTTCCTAAAATAACATCATTGGCATTTACTGTAAATCGAACTTCGGCTTTTTTACTGTTATCAAATTTAGCCGCTGTTTTAGCAATAAGTACTTCTTTATTAAATAAAGAAATAGGAATAGTCTGTTCATCAGAATTGGTTGATAATTGTGCAATCAATTCTATAGTCTCATTAGTTCTATCACCAATGAAAATAGAGTCAATCGAAGTATTGATAATTTTAGTATTCGATGGTTTTATATAGGTAATATTAACATTGCTAATGCTGTCTACCTTTTGAATAGCACCCATTCGCTTTTGAAAATCTGATATTAGAACTATTTTTTTTTGAATACCAGCCTCATTAGAAAAATAGGTATTGCCTTTCAGTACAATTTCAGCTACACTAAGTTGTTCCGAGGTAGCGTTAAGGTTGAGTAAATCGTTCTGAATATCCTTTATTTCTACATCTTTAAAAACTTGATTATTCGTAAATAGCGCAAAACGCTGATTCTTTGGTATGGCTTTTATAAACTCTTGAATAGTATTTTTAAAAAGATTACCGTTTTCAACTTGACCATTCATGCTAAAAGAATCATCTAAATAGAAAACAGTTTCTTTCTCTCGTAGGGCAGATTCATTTGCGATAAAGGGTTGTGCAAAGGCAATGACAAGAGCTGCAAGCAAGCCTAAACGAGCAAGAAGTAACAACCATTTTTTTAAGGTGCTGCTTTTTCGTGATTCCGAAATCACTTGTTTTAAGAATTTTACATTGGTAAAAGGAGTTTTCTTAAAACGACGTAATTGAAAAAGATGAATTAATATAGGAATGAGAAGTAGTAAAAGACCCCAAAGAATTTCTGGATATTTAAATTGCATTCCTGTTTTTGATTAGGTCAAAGATAATTATTTTGAATTTACGAGCTTATTTGAAGGCAACTATTATTTGAACAATTCAAAACCTAAATTTTTATGACCAAATGTAACTAACAGAATAAGAAATAATCTATTGCCGATTTTTGATTTAGGTCGTAAAAAAAGGATTTTATACTCAACTGTTCTTCCTCATTTGCTACGGTAATAATACTTTGAGGGTTTTCAATGGTTAGCAATTCAGAATAATGAATCAATTTTACTCCGTAAATATCTTTTCCAATTTTCTTCGGATTATCACATACCCATATAAAATGTATGTTATTTTCTGTGAGTGATTTGGCTATTGTTTTTCCCTTCTTTCCAGCTCCCCATACCACAAGGGTTTTGTTGGTGTTGTATTCTAATTTTAGAAAGTAATGAAGCTTAATTTCTAGAAAGTAATTCTGTGCATAATGTTCGCTGGTTCGCGATGTTCGGGTATTATAATCGCGCCAATGGTGAAGGGTTTTGTTGCATGGGATACAAGTGAGACCTTTTTCATAAAATCGAAATGCAAGATCATAATCTTCTGGATATCGGTCGGGCAAAAATGCTCCACATACATCTAAATCTATTCTATGAACCATCCAACAAGGAGATGGGATAACACATTCCTTATATATCTCTTCAAAGTTTGTTCCGTCAGCAGTCAATTGGTTCAGCCATTTTGCATAGCGATCATAGCCGTCGTTTATTCCGTCTTTAGCGAAGTATTTTACTTGACCGATAGCTAACGAACCTTTTCCTATTTCTTTCAAAGATGCGAGCATTGTATTTATTCTGTCTTGACTCATATGGTCATCAGCATCCATTCGAGTTATAAATTCACCACAACTATGCTCATATGCTTTTCGAAGAGCGGTTATTATACCCGATTCATCATTCGTGAATATTTTAAATCTATTATCATTTTTTGAAAAGCGTTCGGCAATTGCTAGGCTATTATCATCAGAATGGTCATTGATAGCTATAACCTCCCAGTTTTGATAGGTTTGACTACGGATGGATTCTAAGCATTCCTCAAAATATTCTTCAACATTTTTAAAAGGAATCAATATACTTACTAATGAATTTGCCATGCTGGCAAGTTACTTAAAAACTGAATCTCAGGCTTTTCACACCAATATTTATTAAGTGATATAAATTAGGATGAAAATTAAATTAGAAAAGGCTTTATTAGATAAGAAATCATTTCTATATTTGCACCCGCATTCAGGGAATACCTGATGAGGCACTCAGGAGAAATGGCA
>NZ_CAXBBZ010000033.1:0-11715 GCF_963974015.1 uncultured Maribacter sp.
ATTTAGTGTAAAGGCTAATCTATAACTTTTGTAAACCATGTATATTAACGAACATGTAAACCTACTTTGAATTGGAAGACCTAAATGACCGAATTAGGAACGTAGATTCTGAAATGTCGGATTGTCAGAATAAATTGGACAGAATGAAAAAACGAATTCCACTCGGAATTCTTATATGTATAGCATTGGCTTTTCTGTTTCCATATTTGCCTGGAAGACGCGGTAGAAGACCGATGATAGAAACCTGGGATTATAACAATGCTGTAATATTTAGCGCAGTTATTTTTGCAATTATTTATCCAATAGGATACACAATCGGTAAAAATAAATTGGAGAAAAAACTCAGAGAATTAAAACTAAAAAAGCACCTATTTGAAAAAGAGTTGCGGAATTAAAACACTAAAGCTAACAAAACCTAAACGTAATGCGGACTTTAGGGCAAAACCGAAAGGTCTGTGTATATTTATAATGTCGCTAAATCTTATGGATTTAGCTTTGGACAAAACAAAAAAAAGCAAAACAATAAGCTTTAGCTTCGTGCTCAGACGGTAACGAAATGTTTCCTTGCCTTCGCACTACGCTTAGCTAAAACGTTACCAATCATATAGAAATCAGCAGAATGAATAAAAATATCATAGCAGTACTTTTTTTGCTAATAGGGATTAATCAGGTAAAATCACAAGATGCTGCACAAGTTATAATTGGTACAAAACATTCTCTAAGGTCAAATATCCTGAATGAAGAAAGGGAATATTGGATTAGTCTTCCTGACTCATACAATGATAAAGAATCATCCTATAAAAGTTATCCGGTGCTCATCGTACTTGATGGGAATATGCACTTCAAAGCGATATCAGGTATGGTCAACTATATGAGTTCTGATATATATAGAAGCCGAACAATTCCAGAAATGATTGTAGTTGCCATTCAAAATGTTGATAGAAGAAGAGATTACACACCAGACAAAATCATAACAGTTAGAGAGAATAATACAGGCGGTGGAGAGAACTTCCTAAGTTTTTTAGAAGATGAGCTGATTCCCGAGTTGGATCAAAAATATAGAACAGAGCCTTATCGAATCCTTTTTGGGCATTCTTTAGGAGGTTTGTTGGCTACTCACACCTATATGAAAGAAAAGACCCTTTTCAATTCATTTATTGCGGTTGACCCAAGTTTTGGGACATGGGATTCAGAAACCATGGATAAAAAGTTAGATTCCCTGACAGAACAATCATTTGAAAGATTCATTTACATAGCCACAGCCAATTGGGGCAAAAGGAATATTAGAAATCGTGATCGTCATGTTCGATTATACGAGTCATTGCATAGTAAATGTAAAGGTGAGTTACCTGCAAAATTAGAATACTTCGATAATGAAGATCATAGCTCAGTTCCAATCATTGCCTTTCATAACGGAATCTCCGCAATTTTTGAAGGATATGGAATTTCCTACCGTGATTTAGAAGATAAAGAACAACTAACTCAACATTTTCATACACTTTCGGAAAGACTTTCATACGATTTTCAACCTCCCGAGTATCTTGTGAATCAATTGGGTTATAGAATGTTACAAAGTGAAAATGATAAAGACAAAGCCAACGCATTAGAATACTTTATCTTGAATGTAGAAAATTTCCCTATATCTCCTAATTCCTATGATAGCTTAGGAGAAGCCTATGAAGTATTAGGTGATACTAAAAAAGCAATTGAAAACTATGGAAAATCTCTTGAACTAAATCCAGATAATGAAAACGCCAAAATGAAAATAAAAAAATTAAGCAAGAGCGAATAAATACGATTGGTAACATTGGCTATACGTAATGCGGGTTTTAGTGCTTAATTGAAAGTAAATTATTATTAATAAACATAACGCCAAACTGAAAGTGAAGTGCATTTTAATCCCGCACTACGCATAGCCGAGACCGTTGTGCTTCATTATGACAAACCGTTAACCAATGATAAAATTCTTTAGAAAAATTCGGCAAAAACTATTAACTGAAAACAACTTCAGTAAATATCTTCTTTACGCCATTGGAGAAATTATGCTTGTTGTTATTGGTATTGTTATCGCACTTCAATTAAATAACCTAAACGAGAATAATAAAAATGACATATTCGAAAATGAAATACTTTCTCAAATTCAAGAAAATTTAAAAAGCGATAGGTTAGTCTTAAAAAAAGTTGAATTAAATTTTAGAAAAGCTATATCATCTTCTAATAAGATTTTAAATGCAGTAGAATCTCAAAAAACTGAGGATAGTATTAAAATTTGGCTCGCCGAAATAATACAGTTTGACAGGTTTCAACCTCTTACTAATGCTTATGAAGTATTGAAATCAAATGGGTTGGATAGAATTTCAAATAAACAATTACGGTTCTTAATAGGAAAATATTATGACGATGATGCCCTGAGAATGATAAAAGCAACCAACGATATCGAATTGGCTTTTAATGACCATTGGATACCAATATTATTTGAAGAAACAGTTGAATTTGAATTTAAAAAATCAATTGAGCTAAAAGATTACAGCGTTTTACTGAAATCTTCAAAAGAACGGAATATTTTAAAATTAAATCGTGACAATTATTCTTCTGGAATTAGTAAAATTAGTAGCGGTATAAGTTCGATTGAAGAAATACAAAGTTTAATAGCAAAAGAAAAATAACGAAAGCACAACAAAACCTACAAAAAATAAGGGCCTTGGGCTTAATCGCAGGGTTTGTGTATTTTTATGATTTCCGCTAAATCTTTAGGATTTTGCTTTAAACAAGGAAAAGAAAAACAAAACAAAAAAATTTTGCTATGTGCGTGGAGGAAAGCAAACGATAGTTTGCACCCATACTATTTATAGCCAAACCGTTTTGCTTCATTATGACAAACCGCTAACCAATGATAAAATTTTTTAGAAAAATTAGATTTGACTTAATAGAAAAAAATAATCAAGTTTTTGCCACCGTAGCTTCAAAGTCTATTAAGAATGAGTTTTTAAAAAACAATCCGCTTAAGTGCAAGTTCAAAATCTCATTCGAATCTGGGAAAATTTCAAAAATCGAGGATTTTGAATACCTAGGTACTGATTGGAATAGCTGGCAAAGTCAAAGAGATTCTTTAGTAAATTGGATAAGTAAAAATCATCCTGAACTAGATGGTTTTGTAAATGATATGACCAAGAAGGGTTCCGTAAAATATGTAAAGGCGATTGAACTATATGAAAATGATAGAAAGGCATTTTAGCAAATTTGCCAAAGCCATATCATTTTTAGTTTTGACGTATTCAGCATTTTATGGGATTTTATAATTAGGGTTTTTAGTCTTTAGAAATGCTATATTTATCTATATGAACGATGTCTTAATTAGTCTGCGGAAAGAACTACATACCTACCCTGAAGTTTCTGGTAAAGAGAATGATACCGCGAAACGCATTGTTGAATTTGTACAGGATTATCGTCCAACCAACATCATTGAAAATATCGGTGGTGAAGGGGTAGCTATCGTCTATGAGTTTGGGGATAATGGGCCAACCGTGGTCATTCGATGCGAACTAGATGCGTTACCGATTTTAGAGGAAAATACTTTTGAACATCGATCTAAAAACAAAGGTGTTTCGCATAAATGTGGGCATGACGGGCATATGGCAATCGTAGCTGGTTTATCTATTTGGTTGGCAGAAGCTCAATTCAAAAATGGAAAGGTGGTGTTACTTTTTCAGCCTGCAGAAGAAACAGGAAAAGGGGCGGCAAACATGTTAGCAGATGTTAAGTTTACAAGCCTTGCGCCAGATTATGTTTTTGCACTTCATAATTTACCAGGTCAGAAATTACATTTCATAGTAGTGAAACCTGGCTATTTTACGGCCACGGTACAAAGTCTGTGTATTCAATTGAAAGGAAAAAAAGCTCATGCCTCTGAACCAGAAAATGGAGTGAATCCGTCACTAGCAGTGGCAGAGTTGATTCAGGTATTTTCCTCGTTTGCTAATCCGAATTTTGAAAGTAATGATTTTTCATTGTTGACACCGATTTGTATAAACATTGGTAAGAAAACCTACGGTATTTCCCCTGAAAATGCAGAGTTGCACTATACAATTCGAACATGGAGCGGTCAGTTAATGAGTGAGTTAGAAGATAAAATTAAAGATGCTGTTGATGTAGTAGCTAAAAAGTATCAGTTGAGCCATAACATCGATTGGTTCGAGTTTTTTCCTACTTCTGAAAACAATGCGCTCTGCGTGGAATTGGTTGAAAAGGTTACCACGCAAAAAGGATTCGACTTAAAAAAGATGAATACGCCATTAAGATTTGGTGAAGATTTTGGCTGGTTTTCTCAGCACTATAATAGTGCTATTTTCGGTTTAGGGGCAGGAGAACAGCATCCTTCTTTACATCATGCCGATTATGACTTTCCCGATGAATTAATAGATACAGGAATAGCAATGTTTAAGGGATTGATTACAGAAATTTTAGAAGATTAAGACGATTCTTCAACTTTGAGTATGTCATTTTTATAGGCATAGGCTTGCCTTCGAAATATGTAAAAAAGGTATCTTTAAGAAGAATATTTCCAACCAATTCACCATGAAAAATCTATTTCTAGTATTCCTTTTTACAATTCTACTTTTTTCCTGTCAAGAAGAAAAGAAGGCAATGGAACCCGAAGTTCAAAAACCAAATATCATTTACATATTGGCCGATGATTTGGGTTATGCGGAAATTGGGGCTTTTGGTCAAGAGAAAATAGAAACGCCTAATATAGATGCCCTAGCCAAAGAGGGAATGATTTTTACCCAGCATTATTCTAGTGCGCCCGTATGTGCACCGGCCCGATATATGTTTTTAACAGGAAAACATTCTGGTAAAGCATTTATACGCGGTAATGATGAATGGAATGACCGCGGTGATGTTTGGAACTATAAAGCTATGGCGAAAGATTCCACATTAGAAGGTCAACGTCCAGTACCAAAAGGAACGAAGACCATCGCTAATTATCTTAAAGATGAAGGATACAAAACGGCACTAGTAGGTAAATGGGGTTTAGGCGCCCCGCATACGCATTCGATACCCAATGAAATGGGATTCGATTTTTTCTATGGCTTTAACTGCCAAAGACAGGCGCATACCTATTATCCATTACACTTATATAAAAACAGGAATAGGGTTCATTTAGCCAATGACACCATTGCACCAAGTTCACCGTTCCCTAAGGGCGCAGACCCGAAGGACCCAAAAAGCTATAAAGATTATACGTTGACAGACTACGCGCCAGATTTAATGTTCAAAGAGCTGACTGGTTTTGTGGCCGAGAATAAAGATATACCGTTTTTCTTGTATTGGGCAACTCCGATTCCACATGTGGCATTGCAAGCGCCACAACGTTGGGTAGATTATTACATTGAAAAATTCGGACCAGAAGAGCCTTATTTATCAGGTGAAGGAAATGGGTATTTTTCACATCAGAATCCGCATGCGGCCTATGCCGCCATGGTTTCTTATTTCGATGAGAATGTAGGCAAGTTGGTGAAGCAGTTAAAAGACGAAGGTATTTATGATAACACCTTAATTGTTTTTACTTCAGATAATGGTCCAAGTTATGCTGGTGGCGCCGACCCCGAATTCTTTGATAGTGCTAAACCATTTGATGGAAAATATGGCAAAGGAAAAGGTTTTGTTTATGAAGGCGGAATTCGGGTACCAACATTTTTTACATGGCCAGGTAAGATTAAGCGGGGTACAACGAGCGACCTACCATCGGCACATTATGATATGCTGGCCACTTTTGCCGATATAGTTGATACACCATTAGCAGAGCAAACCGATGGTATAAGTATTTTACCAACTTTATTGGGTGAAGAAAATCAGTCTCAACACGAATTTATGTTTTGGGAGTTTCCTGAATATGGAGGGCAAGTAGCCATTAGAATAGGCGAATGGAAGGTTATACGTCAACACCTAAAAGATGACAAAGAACCTACAATAGAACTATATAATCTAAACGATGACCCTAGCGAGCAAGTAAATATTGCAGCCCAGCATCCTGAGATATTAGAAGAGGCAGCGGTCATCTTCAAGAATGAGCATACTAAAGCAGAAACAGAACGCTTTCAAATTCCTCTTATAGAACAAGGATTGTTAGAAAGGTAAATGAACTGGAAAATTTTGTTGCTTCTTTTCGCATTCTTAAGTTTAATTGTATTTTGCAAGGATGGAATAATTGGTAGTATTCTAAATTTAATACTTGTCCAATTATTAATACAATTTAAAAAATCTATACTAATTGCTATATCATTATTGAATTAGATGAAATAAGATTTTTAGGAGATATAAATAATCACCAAAATAGTTTTAAGCAAAAATGAAAAACGGAATTAAGAGTAGAATGCTAAGTCTTTTATTTTTCACAGCATTGTTAGTGCAGGCTCAAGCACCGAAATGGGATAACCCTGAGTGGGAGAATCCTGAAATATTTCAGATTAATAGAGAAGAACCAACAGCATCCTTATACCGATATGAAAATGCAAAAATGGCATTGGAGAATGAGAGTTGGGAGAATTCCTCTTTTTATCAATCGTTAAATGGTGAATGGGATTTTAAGTATGTTGCTAGTGTACCAGAGCGCCCGACCACTTTTTTTAATACCGATTTTGATACATCGGGTTGGGATAAAATAGCTGTACCATCAAACTGGGAATTGAAAGGATATGGTATTCCTATTTACACGAATGTTGTGTATCCTTATCCAAAGAACCCTCCATTTATTCCTCATGATATTAATTCCGTTGGTAGTTATAAACGTCATTTTGAAACTCCTAAAAACTGGAATGGAAAAGATGTTTATCTCCATTTTGGAGGCGTAAGCGGAGCCATGTATGTGTATGTTAACGGGCAAATGGTTGGCTATAGCGAAGGCAGTAAAACACCTGCAGAATTCAATATTTCCAAATACCTTAAAGATGGAGAAAATTCTTTGGCGGTGCAAGTATTGCGCTGGTCGGATGCTAGCTATATGGAAGATCAAGATTTTTGGCGTTTAAGCGGTATTGACCGTGATGTTTATCTATACGCTACTAATACGGCAAGCATAAAAGACTACACGGTTATAGCAGATTTAGATGAAACCTACACCAACGGTAAATTCAGTTTAGATTTAAAATTGTCGAATACCGGTAAGAAATTAAAAGGTTATCAAGTAGAAGTAACCCTATTAGACGCTGCTACCGAAGTTTTTTCTGTAAATCAAAATTTAGATTTAAATACAGGTAACACATCAGTGAAGTTTGCTCAAGAAATTAAAGATGTAAAAACCTGGAATGCTGAAAAACCGAATCTGTATTCATTGCTCTTTACATTAAAGGACAAGAAAGGCAATGTTACAGAAGCTATAAGTTCTAAAATCGGATTCAGAAAAATTGAAATCAAGAACAATCAATTTTTAGTGAATGGACAACCTGTATTAATAAAAGGGGTAAACCTACATGATCATGATGAAGTTACCGGTCATGTTATCAGTGAAGAGGTTACGCTAAAAGATATGGAGGAAATGAAGCGAAACAATATCAATGCGATTCGCTGCAGTCATTACCCAAAGAATGAATTTTTCTATAGAATGGCCGATAAATATGGCTTTTATGTAGTTGATGAGGCAAACATTGAAATTCATGGAATGGGTACGACCAACCAAGGTTTAGATGGTGATGAAGAAGCAATTAAAATTCATCCGGCATATCGACCAGAATGGAATGCTATGCATCTAGATAGAACGATCCGTATGTTCGAACGCGATAAAAATTATACTTCAATTGTTACATGGTCTTTGGGTAATGAAGCAGGTAATGGTCAAAACTTTTTTGATACGTATAATTGGTTAAAGGCACATGATAGTACGCGACCAGTACAATACGAAGGCGCAACCAACTTCTCAAATACAGACATACAAGCACCAATGTATGCAACAATTAAACAAACAATTGAATACGCGGAAAATGACCCTAAAAGACCTTTAATTCAATGTGAGTATGCACATGCAATGGGTAATAGTGTGGGTAATTTACAAGACTATTGGGATGTTATTGAAAAGTATGAGGTATTGCAAGGCGGTTTCATTTGGGATTGGGTAGATCAAGGTTTAAAAACAACCAATAAAGACGGAGTAGAATTCTACGCCTTTGGTGGAGATCTAGGAGGAGCTGAATTACAGAATGATAACAACTTTTGTTTAAACGGATTAGTGAACCCTGATCGTTCGGCACACCCATCTTTATATGAGGTTAAAAAAGTATATCAAAATGTAAAGTTCAGGTCTGATAATCCAAAATCGGGCAAGATCAGTTTAAAGAACATGTACGACTTCACGAATTTATCTGAATATGCCTTTTCTTGGAGATTATTGGAAAACGGAGTAGAAGTAGCAAAAGGCCATATCGCAGATGTAGATATCGCGCCATATGCAACCAAAGAAATTCAGATAGATTTACCAGAACTACTTAATTCAGATTCAGAATATCACTTGAACGTTTACATGACCACTAAAAAAGAAGGTGTACTTATTCCTGAACATTTCTTATTGGCCTATGAGCAATTT
Organism: uncultured Maribacter sp.; assembly: GCF_963974015.1. Lineage (GTDB taxonomy): Bacteria > Bacteroidota > Bacteroidia > Flavobacteriales > Flavobacteriaceae > Maribacter. Next base: position 8,576 of record NZ_CAXBBZ010000033.1, read on the forward strand.
CAATTAACGGATTATAGACCATCGGTATTTGAAGATACTATAGACGGACTTGAAGTAACCAAAGCGGATGGTATTATTGTTGTGAAGGGCGATGGTTTTGAAATAGGGTTTAATAGTACCGATGGTAGTTTAATATCCATGGATTATGGTCAAGGAAATCTATTACAGAAAGGACCAAGTGTAAATTTCTGGCGTGCTCCAACAGATAATGATTATGGCTATAATATGCCAAAGCTTTTAAAACAATGGAAGCAAGCAACGGAAACTCAAAACATGATCAGCTTAGAGGTTAATTCTAATGAGGGCAAGAAGATTATAGATGCGGTAAAGCTTTCAGCGAATCCTTTTAAAATTAGGAAAGACCTTAAGCTAATGGCAAATTATGATTTGCCAGCAGTTAATGGTCAGGTGAATATTACCTATACCATTAACAATAAAGGTGAGATTTTAGTAAGCACCCAATTATCTGGCATTCAAGAGAGCTTACCTATTTTACCAAGATTTGGTAATAACCTTATTATTGATAATAGCTATGACCAAGTAAGATGGTACGGTAGGGGAGAGCATGAAAATTATCAAGATCGTAAAACTTCTGCATTGGTCGGGTTGTATGGTGCTAGTGTTTCCGATTTGTATTTTGAATATATCCGTCCGCAAGAGAATGGAAATAGAACGGATATTAGAACGTTGACGTTTGAAAATTCAGACGGGAAGGGAATTAGAATTAGTGCCCCACAATTGTTTAGTTTTAGTGCACACCATCAATTGAATTCTGATTTTGATGAAGGTATGGGAAAAAGGCAACAACATACTTTCGATATTCCAAAAAGGGATTTAATCAATATCAATATAGACCACAGTCAAATGGGTGTTGGTGGTGATAACAGCTGGGGATTACTTCCACACGAAGAATATCAAATTAAACCAGAAAACCTTTCTTTTCAATATGTGATTAGTCCGATACGATAATTCGTTAAAGAGGGCATCCATTTATCAAAGAAAGTTATTAGTAAAAATGAAGCATGAAAAATAGATTTAACATTCTAGCATTGGGTATACTTTTGGTGGCGCTGATAAATTGTAACTTAGAAACTAAGGAAAAGAAAAGTCCAGAAACAAATACAGTAAAGCCGAATAGCACTTCGGAAGTTGAAAAATACGCTATTCTAACTAACAAACCGGATGGATTAATTGCACCAGAAGGCATGGTGTGGGTGCCTGGCTCCACGTTTAAACAAGGTGCAGTTGCTAGCGATAAGATGGCTATGGACCATGAAAAACCTGCTATAAGTGTTTTGGTTGATGGCTTTTTTATGGATGCTACAGAAGTGACCAACAGGCAATTTGCTGAATTTATAAAAGCTACTGGCTATATAACTATCGCGGAAAGAGGAATAGATTGGGAAGAACTTAAAAAACAAGTACCACCAGGCACGCCAAAGCCACATGATTCTATTTTGCAACCTGGTTCATTGACCTTTAAAAAATCTAAGTCTCCGGTTGCTAACCTTTATGATTTTTCCCAATGGTGGAACTGGACCATCGGAGCAAATTGGCAACACCCAAACGGACCAGAAAGTACTATTAAAGGGAAAGAGAATTATCCTGTTGTTCAAATCGCTTATGAAGATGCCTTGGCATATTGTGAATGGGCCAATAGACGCTTACCAACAGAGGCGGAATGGGAACTGGCGTCAAGAGCAGGTTCGTATGGGACAATTTATAATTGGGGTGATGACGCAAGCGTTTTGAGTAAGAAGGCAAATACCTGGGAAGGTGATTTTCCGGTTAATAATAGTATGGCTGATGGGTTTGAATTACGTGCACCTGTAAAATCATATCCTGCAAACGCTTATGGTCTATATGATATGGCAGGTAACGTATGGGAATGGACGAGCGATTGGTACAATGCCAATTATTATAAAGAGATGAAGGTTCAAAACACTGTCTTGATCAATCCTACCGGGGCAAATAGTCCGTTTACACCAAATAATCCGCTTGCCAAAGAGAAAGTTATTAAAGGAGGTTCGTTTTTATGTAGTGATTCTTACTGTGCGAGTTATCGCGTGTCTGCCCGTATGGGCTCAAGTATGGATTCTTCCCTTGAACACACAGGTTTCAGAACAGTAGCGAGTGTAGTTATGTTAACTAAATAATTGGGTAATAGATATTATTCCATGCACTTTAGAAGTCGGTCTAGCTCAATACCTTTGGTGCGGCTAATAGGGATTTTTTGGTCTTTTATTTCAATGAATTCATGATTGTATCGTTCAACCATGCTTAAGTTAACGATATACGATTTGTGTATTCTTAAAAATTTATCATCACCGAGCTTAATATGAAAAGAGGTTAAAGTGGATAGAATTACGTAATTACGTTCTGGGGTTATTACTTTTACATAATCACCAAGCGCCTCTACCCATTGAATATTATGAATGTTAAGCTCAACCTGTTTCAAATTATGTTTAACTACCAATTTGTTTTCGGGTTTGCTTTTAGCGGTATTTTTAATTTTGCTAATAGCTTTGTTGACAGCAAATTCAAATCTGGCTTTACTATAAGGTTTTAATAGAAAATCGATCGCATTATAATCAAATGCTTCTAATGCATATTTCGAATTTTGACTGGTAATAATTACTTGTGGTATTGTTTTCAATCCTGCTAAAAACTCAAATCCATTCATAGTGGGCATCTCGATGTCAAGAAATAACAAATCAATATGTGATGAATTAATTTTTTCTAAGGCCTTGGTACTACTGGTAAATGAATATAAAAGTTCTAGGTTCGAAGTTTTATCTATGACCTGTTCCAATAAAGTACGTTGTACTTTTGAATCTTCAACTATGGCACATTTTAATTTTTTCATGTAACAATACATCATTGGTTCTACAATACTTACGTGTTGTATGTAGAGAAAGTTCATTTTTTACATTTTTTATGATAATATTATAGTTAAGATAAACTGATTGAAATTATAGATTAGGTATGTGATTATCCAATGATTGGATTAAAACTTTTGATAACTTAATTGCAAGTTTTTTGCTCAAAAACCTACTTTTGTATTTGAGAATAATAATTGAACCACTTGATATTATGTCTGATAAAATAGAACGCGTAAAAACATTAATTATAGGATCTGG
>NZ_CAXBBZ010000034.1:0-11618 GCF_963974015.1 uncultured Maribacter sp.
GTAGCGGGTTATATCAACAGTTTTTCAAGACCTCACAAGTTGAATTCAGAGAACGATTATCCCGATAAAAAACTAAAACCAGTTTCAACACCTTATGGTCCGTGGTCCGATGATTTTTCAACTGAGCAACACAAATATGGTCCTTTTCCTCCAATCATGGAATACTACAAAAAGGAATACGGTATTACCAAAACGAAATAAGCGAATGCGATTAGTATATATACTATTTATTATTCTGCCCTTATTTTCTGTTTCACAAGATTCTGTCGATGTAAAGAAAAAAGGAACACTTTCTGGTCAATGGCGCACATATGGCATGATGACATCTAATAAAGATGGCCTAAAGGATTTCAATGCCTTGGCAACCGGGGGTAAATTAAAATATCAATATACTCTGCTCGAAAACTTAGAATTAGGAGCAGCTGTATATAATTCCACCAATTTAGGATTACAAGATTTAACCGTTCCTGATAGTACAACAGGTAGATTGAGTAGGTATGAAGAAGGATTGTTTGATAGGTTAGACCTAGAGAATGATGCTGTTTTTTTATTAGGTGAATTGTACGCGAAATATCAATTGGCTCAGCATTCATTTACGCTTGGGCGAATGAAAATAAATACACCGCTTATAAATCCTGAAGACGGTAGAATGATTCCGACTTTAGTTCAAGGTTTTTGGTATAACTACAAAAGACAAAAGACAGTTCTTCAACTTGGAATATTAAATGAAATAGCACCAAGGTCTACGGGCAAGTTTTATGGTATCGGTGAAAGTATAGGTACATATCCGGTGGGTAGAAATAAATATGGCAATGCTTCCAAATATACCAACACTACCAAATCGGATTATATTATAATGGCAAATGTCGATTTTGAGGTAACTGAAAATTTGAATGTTAAGATATGGAATCAGTATGTAGAAAATATTTTCAATTCATTCTATGTAAAACCTTCTTTAAGAATATCCAAATCTGTGAAATTAGAAGGGGAGTGGTTGCATCAGAATAAGGTAGGTGAAGGCGGAAGCAGTGTAGATTCCCTTCGTTATTTCAATCAAAATTCAGCAGATGTGCTAGGATTAAAGATTGCTTATAAAAGTAAAGTTGGATTGGTGACCTTAGCCTATGATAGAATATTGCCGAATGGTCAATTTTTATCGCCACGCGAATGGGGTAGGGAAGACTTATTTAGTTTTCAAAAACTAGAACGAAGCGAAGGTACAGCAGATAATCATGCTTTAGTTTTGAACTATAGAAATAAATTTGGTGTATTGAAGGAGAATCTAAACCTAACTTCAATTCTTAGTATTGGTAAGCATTGGAAACCAGAAGTAACCGATGCCTCGCTAAATAAATATGCCATGCCAGATTACACGCATATCAACTTAGATATATTCTTCAATTTTAAAAAGTTAAAACGTTTTAAACCACAGCTTTTACTTACCTCGAAATTAGGCAATGATGATATTCCTGATAATCCTAATTTCTATTTGAATAAAGTAGATTTATTTCATGTAGCTTTAATACTAAACTATAACTTTTAAAAAAAAATTAAATAAAGAATCCCCATTGCAATGGGGATTTTTTATTGGTAGTAAATTAAACGTCTTTACCTTTCATCATCTTGTTCCAATACAAATAAGGAAGGCCATATTTTTTAAGCATCCACAATCTCCAATGTTCTTTAGAAGAATCAAAGATTAGCATCTGCTTCAGTTTTGGGTCTGGTGTAAAATTATTATCGTAATCAAATTCGGCCAAAACCATTTTACCGTAATCAGTAACTAACGGACAAGAAGAATAACCGTTGTACGATTGAGTTCCCATTTTATGGGTTTTCATTAAACGGTCGATATTATCAACTACGATGGGTGCTTGCTTACGTATGGCAGCTCCTGTTTTGGCTGTTGGCAATGCGGATACATCTCCTAATCCAAAAATATTCGGATACTTATTGTGTTGCATAGTTTGATGATTTACATCTAACCATCCCGCTTCATTCACTAAAGTAGACTCTTTTACAAATTTAGGGGCTACTGATGGTGGTGCGGTATGTAACATATCATAATGAATGCCATAGCGATTACCTTTTACGGTTACCTTAACATCTTTATAATTATATTGAAACTTATCGTCTAGTTTCAAGTCATTTACCTTATCACTAGAAATTACTACACAACCACCAGCTGTAATTTCTTTACCCATTTCATACCAAGCAATTTGTTTATCACCATCTACAGCCACTAATTTATGGTGAAATCTTAGGTTGATATCTTTTCTGTCAACTACTTCCATTAAGGTTTTGGCAATTTCTTTTACCCCAAAAATAACCGTTCCTCCGGTAGCAAAAATAACATCGGTCTTTTTTCGAACGCCACTTTTTCTAAAATGACTTTCGGCCAAATACATAATTTTTTGGGGAGCTCCACCACATTTAATCGGTGTTGTAGGTTGTGTGAATAGTGCGGTTCCTCCTTTAAAATTTTTGATAACATCCCAAGTATGCTTTGGGTCTGTATAATTACTGCACACAACACCTTTATCCATGGCTTCACCCAAACCAGGTACCAAACTAAAATCATAAGCCAAACCTGGTGCGACTACTAAATAATCGTATGTAATATCTCCTTTAGATGCCGTATGTACAATATTGTTTTCAGGATCAAAACCTGTCGCTTTATCTTTTATCCACGTAGCATTTTTAGGAATTACAGATGACATTGGCCTGGCAGTTTTTTCAAAATCATACGTGCCAGCACCTACTAAAGTCCATGCAGGTTGGTAATAATGAGTATCTGCTGGTTCAATAATTGCTACGTCCTTTGCTTTTTTTTGAGTGAGAAGCTGGGCTGCTACCATAATACCGGCAGTACCACCTCCAATAACTATTACCTGATGATGTGAGCTCATTTTACAACTATTTTTTATAATTTAATAAATATAATTGTTCTAAGCTGCTAAATATGTAACAAAAGTTACATAACGCTATAAAAAGTGATAGACCTAATTCCATGATTTGGAATTAGGTCTATATGATTTGAAAATTTAAGGTTGATTTATTTATTGATCTTGCAAGTATTAATACCGAACAAGGTATAAAGCGGGCAAAAGCTAATAAAGGTTGTTAGTATTAAAATACCTGCTATAGCTGCCAATACATAGCCCAAGGTTCCGGTAACGGTATCAGTATAAAATGTAGTTAAAAGAGCTACGGCTATAAAAATTCTAATAAACCTGTCTGTACTTCCCATGTTTTTTTTCATGATAATGATATTTAATTTAAAATGTAAAGCGCAAATTGTAATGATGATTGTTTATTATAGACCAACAGATTAGCGCTATAGTTTATGTTAAAATTATACTGCAAATTAATATTAACCTGTAAGCTAGCGTATGACATTTGTCATGTTTTAAACATGAGGTTATTAAAATATAATATGTAACAAGAGTTACAGATTTAACTTTTTATTAAAAGTATATTTACAAAAATCGTAATACGAATGGAAGCATATTTAGATGCATTTATAAATGCGATATCAGGTACGTTTAATTGGACTATAAAATCCATAATGTTTAATGTTCCTTGGTATCTCAATTATTTTTGGGGCTTAATCTTTATTTCTTTGTTAGTTTGGTTTTTAGAAATCGTTTTTCCTTGGAGAAAGGAGCAGGGTGTTTTTAGAAAAGATTTTTGGTTAGACGGTTTTTACATGTTCTTCAACTTCTTTTTGTTTGCCATAGCTATAAGTGGTATTTATAAAATGCTAAATGTGTTCTTTACCGATTTGGGTATTGCAGCCAACAGTTTGGCGCTTATAAATATATCTAAATGGCCAATGTGGGGACAATTACTTCTGTTTTTTGTTATTTTGGATTTTGTACAGTGGTTTACCCATATTTTACTGCATAAGTATGCTTTTCTATGGAATTTTCACAAAGTACACCACAGTGTTAAGGAAATGGGGTTTGCAGCACACCTCCGTTACCACTGGATGGAAAATATTTTCTATAAACCCTTAAAAACATTCGGGGTTATGATTTTAGGCGGTTTTGAGCCAGAACAGGCCTATATCGTTCATTTTGCTGCAATTGCCATTGGGCATTTTAACCACTCTAACATTAAAATCACTTGGGGACCTTTAAAGTATTTGTTTAATAATCCCGTTATGCATTTATACCACCATGCCTATGATTTACCCAAAGGAACTTACGGAGTAAATTTCGGCATCAGTTTAAGTATTTGGGATTATATTTTCAAGACCAATTACATTCCAGAAGATAGTGGAGATGTTAAGTTAGGTTATCCAGGTGATGAGAATTTACCAAAAGACTTTTTTGGACAAGTAATACATGGGTTTAAGCCAAAAAAGAAGTGATAGTTATCCACTTCTTTTTTGACCAATAAATAGATTTTAATTAGATAATTTTCCAGAAGCGCAACTAACGAAGGATTTTGCTTTTGATAAAAGAGAATTGTCTTGGTCAATACTCGGATACCCAATTGACTTTAATTTATTTTTTACGGTAGTAATATCTTCTTGATTTAATATATCAAATTTAACCGATGACGATTCTACAGATACACTTATATTGGTTATCGTAAGTATTTCTTCTAGTTTAGAGATAATCGTTTTTGCACAGCCGCCACACTTTAGATTTTGAATTAGAATTACTGAAGTCATATTTTACTTATTTTTTTTCCCATCGAAAGTTATACTCCAAATACCTCTTATTTCATTTTCCTTATAACCAATAGCTTTGTCATTTGGGTATTTAGAATTTAATATGAGAGTAACCTTTGGGTCTATATTCGTTATTGGTGTTCCATGGCAATTTAGGCACATGGTATTGGTTACAATTGGGGAATAGAAATGTGTCGTACCATTTTCAGAAATTAGAATAGGCTCATAGGTTTCCTTATTCTTAATTTTTGATTTGAAAAGTTCAATATACTCAAGCTCTTTTTCATTCGCTTGATTTTCAAGATTTCTAGGCTTGTCGGTCACCCTTCTAATTTTTGCATTATGAATAATTGCCATGCTATCGGTTAGTGGATAAGCTCTTTCATTACAAAATTCTACAGCGGCTACCGCACCATTTTCCTGTAGCGTTAACATCAGATTTTTTCTTAAAACTTTCCGGGTACTCTGAGCATATGTCATACCTCTTTCCATTAAGTTTTGTTTACTCATATTAAAATTACCATTCATCTTTTTACCTTTTTGATGATAGTTTTTTTTTCCATGATTTTGTTCCCAATGCTGTTTGAACCATTCAGGTTCTTCAATTTGGTAATCGAATATATAATCTGAAATTTTACGTATTTCCTTTTCGTCAAATGATTGAAATGGCATTAAACCAAAACGATTAAGCGCTCCCTTCATTTTAACCTTTTCATTGGTAGGTTTTTCTACGAAGTTCCATATAGCATCTGAAAAAGCCCCCTTTGTAGAGTGGTCTTTACTATATCGGGCTTTTATAGCGGCCATGGGCGGTGCCAATACATTATTTTCATCCGATTCAGGATTATGACATACATAGCATTTAGTCTCTAAAAGTTTTTTACCTTCATTAGCAGCTTGTTGAGTTTTAGAATTGCTCTCATTTTCAGTGATCACCTTAAATTTACTATTTGGCGAATCTTTACAACTAACCATTAACATGACTGATAAAATTAGTAGTGCATTTTTCATATAATTAAGAGTTTAAAGATTACCACATATATTAATTGCCAAATTTTTGAAAGAATGAATTCTCCATTTTCATTTGTTAGTACATAAAAGTATTACGATGATCAATTCCAGGAAGAATAACCACCTTTTAAATCATACACTTCAAGAAAGCCCATGTTTAATAATTTACGTGCAGCTTTTTGGCTTCTTGCACCAGATCTGCAATACACATATATAGCCTTATTTCTATCTAACTTTTCAAAATAATTTTTAAAATTGTTAGGATTGAAAAAATCGATATTTATAGCATTTTTAATATGACCACTATTAAATTCAGATGCTGTTCTAACGTCAATAGGTTTTATTTTGTTTGTAACAATGGCCGTCGCGTATTCATTTTTATTTAAAATGGCAATCAGACCTAAAGTTTCTTTTTTCTTGCCAAAAATGGCATCTAAAAATGACATATTTATTATGTTTAAAATTAATATTCAATACTAAAAAGAAACGGCCTTTTTCAAGACCGCTTCTTGAACCAACCAACCAATAAAAAATTTAATTAATACTTTTTTTAGCTAGATACCAATCAACTTTTTCTAAGGTATCATCTGCAATTCGAGCGTTTAGTTCGTCTAAAGTTTTAGGTGGAGAAACAATTACTTTATCACCCTTCTTCCAATCTAAAGGCATTGCTACTTTAAATTTGTCAGAAGTTTGTAAGGCTTCTAATGCTCTTAAAATCTCATCCATATTACGCCCTACATTTAATGGGTAATACATAATCAGACGAATTTTTTTCTTAGGATCAATAAAGAATACGGCCCGTACAGCTGCAGTTTCACTTTCATTAGGCTGTAACATTCCGTATTTCTTGGAGACTTTCATATCTATATCTGCTATGATAGGAAAATCGAAATATACCCCTGTATTCTGGCGAACATTTTGAACCCAACCCAAGTGTGCGTGAACACTATCGATACTTAACCCTAGTAGCTCTGTGTTAAGTGCATCGAATTCTGGTTTACGAACTGCAAATCCGCTCATTTCAGTGGTACAAACAGGCGTAAAATCTGCTGGATGCGAGAACATTACTATCCATTTGTTTTTAGCGAAATCAGATAATTTAATTTTTCCTTTTGTAGTAACAGCCTCAAAATCTGGAGCAATATCTCCAATTCTTGGCATACTATTTACTTCAATATCATTTATTGTTTCCATGTTCTTCTAATTTTAATTAAAGGTACCATTACATTGAAATAGCTACAGTAACCCTAGTTACATAGTGCTAAAAAAGCATAAAAAAAGAGGAATACTTTTTAGAAAAATAATCCTCTTTACATCAACCAGCCTACCGTTAGGCAGATTCAAAAACTAAATCAAGTTTTGTTCTTAAATGACTAAAATCTCTATTTGATATTTTATTTATAACGTTGTTGGGCAAACATATTCAGTTACCGGAATACCTACTTCCTTTATAGCCTTAAATCCTTCCTTAACATCAATAAGGTTATGTATACCTCTACTTTTTAAAATCGAGGAAGCTATCATACTTCTATAACCACCGGCACAGTGCACATAAAATATTTTATTTTCAGGAAATTCCGCTAAGTGGTCATTTAGAAAATCTAATGGTGTATTGACGGCTTCTAAAATATGTTCAGATAGATATTCAGGTTTTTTACGTACATCAAAGACAGGAGCATTTTCGGTTTCAATACTTTTTTTAAGCTCATTTGCATCAATTTGGCTAACGGTGTCATATTCCTTTGATGCCTTTTTCCAAGCCTCAAACCCGCCTTTCAAATATCCCAAGGTACCATCGAAACCAACTCTAGAAAGTCGGGTTACAGCTTCCTCTTCTAATCCTATTGGGGCAACTAATAAAATGGGTTGTTTTACATCAGCGATCAAGGCACCTACCCAAGGGGCAAAACTACCGTCAAGACCAATAAATATAGAGCGTGGTATATGGCCTTTGGCAAAATCATCTTGATGGCGCACATCTAATACAATGGCACCCGTTTCATTTGCCGCGGCTTCAAAAGCCTTTGGGGAAAGTGCTCTTGTACCACGCTCCAATACCGTTTTGATATCTTCGTACCCCTCTTTGTTCATTTTTACGTTCAACGGAAAATATTGGGGCGGTGGAAGTAGACCATCGATTACCTCATCTATAAATTCCTCTTTGGTCATGTCTTTACGTAACGCGTAATTCATTTTCTTTTGATTGCCTAGCGTATCTACCGTTTCTTTCATCATGTTCTTACCACAAGCAGAACCAGCACCATGGGCCGGATATACGATTACATCATCTGCCAAGGGCATTATCTTTTCACGTAAACTATCGTATAAAAACCCAGCAAGGTCACGCTCGGTTAATTCTCCCATTTTTTGAGCCAAATCTGGTCTACCCACATCTCCAAGAAATAAGGTGTCCCCACTAAAAATTGCATAGTCTTTGCCTTTTTTATCTTTTAAGAGATACGTGGTACTTTCCATTGTATGACCAGGAGTATGCAATGCGATTATGGTTACATCACCTAATTTGAATTCTTGGTTATCCTTCGCAATAATGGCGTCAAAAGATGGATTTGCTTTAGGACCGTAAATAATGTCTGCTCCGGTTTCTTTAGCCAAGGTAACATGACCGCTCACAAAATCGGCATGAAAATGCGTTTCAAAGATATATTTGATTCTAGCATTATCAGATGTTGCTTTCTTAATATAGGGTGTTACCTCTCTCAAGGGATCAATAATTGCAACCTCTCCTTTGCTTTCTATATAGTATGCACCTTGCGCAAGACAACCTGTATAAATTTGTTCTACCTTCATAAGTTCACATTTATTATTAGGGTCAAAATTACACTAAGAAATTGTGTAGTACAGTAACTTAGGTTACACTCGTGTGCGGTCATAAAAAAAGCCCCATAAAAAATGAGGCTTAATTTTACTATTTTTAAAAAAAAAACTATAGTAGGGTAGAAGGACAAACATATTCCGATTTAGGGATTGATGTTTTTGAAATATCTTCGAAGCCACCTCTAACATCAGTAAAATCTTGCCATCCTCTTTGCTTTAGAATAGAAGCGGCAATCATACTTCGATAGCCACCTGCACAATGTAGAACAAATGGTTTGTCTTTTGGAAATTGTGCCAAATGTTGATTGATTTCATTTAAGGGAACATTGATTGCCCCGATAACATGTTCTGAATCGAACTCACTCTTTTTTCTTACATCAATTATTAAAGGTTTCTTATTCTTATAAAGAGTTTCTAATTCTGAACCATCAATTCTTTTTGTAACCTCAAAATCTTTTCCAGATTCTTTCCATGCATCAAATCCTCCTTTTAAAAAGCCAACCGTATTATCATAACCCACTCTCGATAATCTTGTAATAGCTTCTTTTTCCTTGTCCTTATAAGTAACTAAAAGTATTTCTTGTTTTATATCAGGAATCATTTCACCTACCCATTGGGCAAAACTACCATCAAGACCAATATTAATACTATTAGGAATAAACCCTTTTGCAAAGTCATCTGCATCCCTAGTATCCAAAACTAATGCACCTGTTTCATTGGCAACAGCTTCAAAAGCTTCTGGGGAATATGGTGTGGTAGCCCTATCCATAATTTTGTCTAAACTCTCATATCCTTGAATGTTCATAAGAACATTTTTAGGAAAATACCCCGGTGGTGTTGTAAGTCCTGTCAACAATTCTTTGATAAATTCTTCTTTGGTCATGTCTGGGCGCAAGGCATAATTCACCTTTTTTTGATGCCCTAAGGTATCCGTAGTTTCTTTACTCATCATTTTACCACAAGCAGAACCAGCACCATGATTAGGATAAACAATTAAATCATCACTTAAAGGCATTATTCTATTTCGAAGTGAATCGAATAAATAACCTGCCAATTTTTCTTCGGTCAAATCAGCTACAACATGTTGTGCCAAATCTGGTCTGCCTACATCACCTATAAACAAAGTGTCACCGGTAATGATACCATGTTCATTACCTTTTTCGTCTATTAAAAGATAGGTCGTACTTTCCATAGTATGGCCTGGAGTATGGATTACTTTTACCTTGTAATCGCCTACTTCAAAGATTTGGTTATCCTTAGCTGTGGTTGCCTTGTAGGCAGGTTTTGCACCAGGACCGAAAACTATTTCTGCACCAGCCTTTTTTTGTAAATCTAAATGACCACTCACAAAGTCGGCATGAAAATGTGTTTCAAAAACATATTTAATTTTAGCGTTGTCTTTTTTTGCACGGTCTAAATAAGGCTGTACCTCGCGTAATGGGTCAAATACCGCAGCTACTCCTTTACTTTCAATATAGTAAGCGGCATGAGCCAGACATCCTGTATATATTTGTTCAACTTTCATGATTATAAATTTTGATTAATACCTTAAAATTACTTTTTGTATATGAGCTGTATAGTGACTTTTGTCACATAAGGAAAATTTTATTAAAAAAATTCCATGTAGAAAATAAAGGCGGACATAACTAGAATGAAATAGCCGAAACCCTTCTTTAATTTTTTGCCGTCTATAAAGTTGCTCAAGTAGCTACCAATAAAAATACCGATGAACGAAAGGCATGTAAATAGAACTAAAAAATCCCAATCTATTTCCATGGTCATTGCATCTCCCAGAAAAAATCCCATTAAAGATTTAATAGCAATAATAATTAATGATGTACCTATAGCAACCTTCATTTCTACATTTGCCAATATGACTAAAGCGGGAATAATTAAGAATCCGCCACCAGCACCGATCATACCCGTTATACCACCAACAATCAATCCTTCTAATAAAATCAGGGGATAATTATAAGCAACATCACCTGTTTTAATAAGATTCTTTTCTTTTTTTAGCATAGAATACGCTGCCGGAATCATTAATACAGCGAACAGGCCAAACATGGCCATTCTTCGGGTAAATTGAAAATCTTCTACTTGAAACAAAATATCTGGCAATGCAGGTACTACATAATGTCTTACCAAGGTAACACCTACTATAGCAGGAACGCCAAAAACGAATGCCGTTCGCCAATCTACAAATCCTTTAAGATGCTGTTTCCAGCCACCTACTAAGGCACTTGCGCCTACGATAAATAAAGAATATGCAGTTGCCGCTTTTTCGTTTATTGTAAAAAGATATGCTAAAACGGGTACTGCCAAAATTGAACCTCCACCACCAATAAGGCCTAATGAAATACCTATTACTAAGGCGCTTAAATATCCAAAAATATGCAACATTTCCATAAGGGTATTTTATACCTCAAAAGTAAAGTTGTATGAAAACGTGCGCAGTAACAATAGTTACAGAAGTACTATAAATCTAAAATTTTAATGTAATTACGATGAAGTTTTATTTTACCCATCTCTTCTAGTTTTTTTAATAATCTGGAGATTACTACTCTAGAACTATGAAGGTCATAAGCAATATCCTGGTGGGTACTATGAATAATATGATCGTTTGTTACCCTAGCTTTTTCTTTTAAGTAGCCAATTAAACGTTCGTCCATTTTTTGGAAAGCGATATTGTCCAATGTGGTTAAAAGCTCATTTAATCTAACATGGTAACTGTTGAAGACAAAATTTCGCCATGATTTATATTCAGTGGTCCATTCTTCCATTTTCTGAATGGGAATCATAATAAGTTTTGCATCTGTTTCTGCAATGGCTCTGATTTCGCTTTTTGTATCGCCTATGCAACACGCCATGGTCATTGAGCACGTATCACCTTTTTCTAAGTAGTACAGTAGTAGTTCGTCACCATCCTCATCTTCTCTAAGAATTTTAATAACACCAGATATTAATAAAGGCATTCCTCTTAAGTAATCGCCTATTTCTATCAATTTATATCCTTCAGGCACTTCTTTAAATGTACCTACTTGAACAATTTCATTAATTAGTTCCTCTTCAAAAATATTTCCGTATTGCT
>NZ_CAXBBZ010000035.1:0-11007 GCF_963974015.1 uncultured Maribacter sp.
AATCTAAGTTTACAAATCTATTAAAAACAAGGGTTTTTTGGAAATTAACACACTTGAAAATTACGATGTTCAACGGTTGAGTTGTGATATTTTATTTATTCATTAAACCAGTTATACTACTAAAATGGTATTTTGACTAAAGTTTATTTTTCACTAATATAAATTTCTTTTTTTGTCTTAAATTTCTGACAATTAAAAGCTGACTTTAATTGTATCTGCTATTTTGTTTATTTCTTGTAGTGATGATTCTATAGATAATGATTTAGATGCCAAATCAAGCTTTAGGGTTATAGGTAATTTTTATGATTTAAGTGTTAACGGAGGTACACAGGGTAGAGAACTATATGAACATGAAAATAATGGAGAAGAATACGACCCTAATTCTTACATAAATTTATTTTCTGAATTTGGACTACCTCTAACGAATTACGAAAATTATTACTCAGATAAAGATGGGATTACTATTATGGAAAATGCAATTGGTCGTGACAATTATACTTTTCACTATAAAAGTTATAATTCTAATGAAATTTTTAAGATAGACATACCTTATTTTAATCCATACGAATGGTCTTATTGGCATTACCGTGAAAGAATCTATTTTCAGTATAGAGACTTTAATTCTTTTGATTCCATCGATGGTACTACGGAATACAAAATAAAAATAATTGATGTCAGAACTAATCAAGAAACAGAATTAAACCTTGGGAAATTTAAAAGGACAGCAAATTCAAAATTTGAATCACTATATGTTGGGAAACATACTTATTTTCTTTGGTATGAGGATTCATTTAATCCTCAAGCGGGAAAATCTTTACTAGTTATGAGTTTAAATGAATCAGAAATAATTGACATTAAAACAATTTTAAAAGATGATACTTATAATTTAGTAGGTGACCGTAATGGAAATTGCTATTTATTTGGTGGGGATGGGGTTAACTATCAATATGATGTTGATTCTTCTAATCTATTTGAAATAAATATACCAGGAGAAGGTGGTCAATTTCAAGCTGGTTATAAAAGTAATAAGAATTCTCAAATTATTATTGATGATGTATTTTTTGGAACTAGAACAGGCGCATTTCCAGGAACAGGTGCTTTATATCCCGTGATTTATAATTTAAAAACAGGTGAAAGCGTGTTCATTGATGTATTTGATAATATAACTAAATTTGAAAGTGATGAAGTAGAATGGCAACCTCTTGTTGAGTGCTATGCGATCGATTATGAGAGTAAAGTGGTTTTACTTGGAGTTTCTAGTTTTAGTCTTGGGGGACAGTTCAAATCACAAGGAATATTCACAGTTGATTTTAATGGTAATGTTTTAGACAAACAAAAGATTCCTATTTTGCCTATTCAAATTATCAACTAATATACGTCCAGATATTTTTATGCTTTACCAACTGGGCATACATATGTCTAACAGTTAAATTCTCTGGTTTACCCAATGAAGGGTCTTCTTTAAGTAATTGAAGGGCGTAATACCGTGCTGTTTTAAGAATGTCATTATCCTTAACGATATCGGCTATTTTTAAATTTAACAATCCACTTTGTTGGGTGCCCATTAAATCACCGGGTCCACGAAGTTTAAGGTCAACTTCGGCAATTTCAAATCCATCATTAGTAGCCACCATGGTTTCTAATCGAGTTTTTGCTTCTGCAGATAATTTATGGCTGGTCATTAGAATACAAAAACTCTGGTCTGCGCCTCGACCTACACGACCTCGTAATTGGTGTAATTGTGATAAACCAAAACGCTCGGCGCTTTCGATAATCATAACAGAGGCATTAGGTACATTAACACCAACTTCAATAACGGTTGTGGCGACCATTATTTGTGTTTCGCCTTTTACAAACCGATTCATTTCAAATTCTTTATCGGCAGGTTTCATTTGTCCGTGAACGATGGATATCTGATATTTTGGTTGTGGAAAATCACGAACAATGCTCTCATAACCATCCATCAGGTCCTTATAATCCATGGCTTCCGATTCTTGTATCAATGGGTAAACAACATAAATTTGTCTGCCTTTTTCTATTTCATCCCGTATAAATCTAAATACCTTTAGGCGATTGGCGTCATACCGGTGAACAGTCTTAATTGGCTTACGGCCAGGGGGTAATTCATCGATTACGGATATATCCAAATCACCATATAAACTCATTGCCAGCGTTCTTGGTATAGGTGTTGCCGTCATGACCAATATGTGTGGAGGAAATTCATTTTTATGCCATAATTTAGAACGTTGGGCAACACCAAAACGATGCTGCTCATCAATGATGGCCATTCCTAAATTCTTGTATTTTACTTTATCTTCTAAAAGGGCATGGGTGCCAATAAGAATATTTAACTCTCCACTTTCTAGCTGTTCATGAATAGGTTTACGAGCCGATTTTTTAACGGATCCAGTTAGTAATGCACATCTTATATGGGAGCCTTCCAGTAGTTCTGAAATACCTTGAAAATGTTGATTTGCTAGAATTTCTGTTGGCGCCATTAAACAAGCTTGAAATCCGTTATCGATGGCCAAAAGCATGGTCATTACAGCCACAATCGTTTTTCCTGAACCTACATCGCCTTGTAGTAGACGATTCATTTGGGCATTACTACCTAGGTCAGCTCGAATTTCCTTAATGACTCTTTTTTGCGCTCCGGTTAGCTCAAAGGGTAACTTATTAGAGTAGAAATCGTTAAAATAGTCACCTACTTCAGTAAAAGGAAATCCTTTTATCTTCTTTTTTCTAGATAGTTTTTTACCTATTAGTTGAAGTTGAATGTAAAATAGTTCTTCAAATTTTAGCCTGAATTGTGCTTTTGCCAATAACTCCTGATTCTTAGGGAAATGAATGTTGAACAGGGCTTCACTTTTTGAAATCAGCTTTAGTTCATAAAGTAGCTTATCCGAAAGGCTTTCAGTGAATTTACCGTTCACCTCTATAAAAAGTTGTTGCATCAATTTATTGATGACCTTATTGGTAATACCTTTATTACTTAATTTTTCTGTTGAAGGATACACGGGTTGCATGTATACTTTTGTGCCTTGCTCATGTTCTTTAAGTGGTTCCATTTCTGGATGAGGCATTGAAAATGTGCCGTTAAACCAGTTGCATTTTCCGAAAATAACATAGGGAGTATTTAATTTTAAATTTTCGCGAATCCATTTCTGACCTCTAAACCAAACCAGTTCCATTTCTCCTGTATCATCAATGAATTTAGCAACTAGCCGAGTTCCCTTTTTTTGTTCGACCGTTTTAATATTGACTAATTTGCCTATAATTTGAACATCGGCACTGCTACGTTGTAATTGACCGATTTTATAGTATTGAGTTTTATCTATATATCGATTGGGAAAAAGATTGAGCAAATCTTGGTAAGTGTCAATTCCTAATTCTGATTTTAAGGTTTCAGCACGGTTAGGGCCAACGCCTTTTAAGTAAACAATGGGAGTCTGCAAGAAATTAGCATTCATGCTACTAAAGTAGGGTTTAGGTAGAATTGCGACAAACTAAATTATTAAATTTGATTTTCTATAGTTTATAAATCTAAATGAAGAATTTTTTTCTCCTACTTATTTTTGGAATTACCTGTTTCACCTACGGTCAACATCAAGATAGGGTAGATTTTACTAAGGCCACCTTATATATTAAGGCAGTACCTCTAAAACAGCAATTAAACGGAAGTGTTGATTATCGTTTTGATGTAAAACAAAATGTAGATTCTATTTTTCTTGATGCCAAGAATATGGATTTTCTAAAGGTGGAGATCGATGGAAAAAAAGCAAATTTCACTACTACAGAAAAGACAATTTCCATTAAGCAAAAATTTAAAAAAGGACAATCCCATAAACTTAATATCGAATATGTTGCCAAGCCAAAACAGACCGTTTATTTTATTGGTTGGGATGATGAAATATTGGGCAATGAACAAATATGGACACAAGGTCAAGGTAAATATACAAGTCATTGGTTACCGAGTTTTGACGATATGGAAGAAAAGATTGAATTCGATTTAACCATTGAAGCGAATACGAACTATCAGGTTATTGCGAATGGTAATTTGTTAATGAAGTCAAATGAATCCGAAGAGTTTTCTGTTTGGTTTTTTGATATGAAAAAGCCTATGAGCAGTTACTTACTTGCTTTTGCCATAGGTGATTATCACAAGCAAGTATTGAGATCTGATAGTGGTGTTGCCATTGAAAACTATTATTATCCTTCTGATAGTCTTAAAGTGGAACCTACTTATAGATATACAAAAGAGATATTCGATTTTTTAGAAAAAGAAATAGGAGTAGCGTATCCTTGGCAAAATTATAAACAAGTTCCTGTACATGATTTTTTATATGCTGGTATGGAAAATACAAGCGCCACTTTTTTTTCTGATGCCTATGTAATTGATTCCACTTCATTTATTGATAGAAATTACGTGAATATTAATGCACATGAATTGGCACATCAATGGTTTGGTAATTTGGTAACCGAAAAGAATAGTGAACATCACTGGTTGCATGAAGGCTTTGCTACGTATTACGCTTATTTAGCTGAAAAAGAAGTATTTGGTGATGATTATTTTTATTGGAAATTATTTGAAACTGCCAAGGTTTTAAATGAAGCTTCAGAA
This sequence comes from uncultured Maribacter sp., assembly GCF_963974015.1. Lineage (GTDB taxonomy): Bacteria > Bacteroidota > Bacteroidia > Flavobacteriales > Flavobacteriaceae > Maribacter. The sequence continues at coordinate 4,622 of NZ_CAXBBZ010000035.1, forward strand.
AAAGGAGAGGGGCAGAGTTTACTTGACCCAAAATCTAGTAGTCTTACATTTTACGAAAAAGGAGCTTGGGCTATAGCGATTCTTAGAGATGAGGTAGGTGATATAAATTTTAAAAGCGGTATAAAGAATTATTTGAATATCTATAAGTTCCAAAACGTGACTGTTGCTGATTTTATTACGGTAATGGAAGAGGCGAGTGGTAAAAATTTAAATAAATTTAAAGAGGTTTGGTTAGAGGGAAAGGAATTTCCTATGGAGGAAGTCAAAGACTATTTAATGACGAACAGTTCTTCACATAAAATGTATTATGTATTAAAACATGATAAGCAAAAAACTCTTATAACAAGTGATTTTTTAAAGGATCCTGAGTTATCAACTCAATTAAAATTAGAATTTCTTAAACGAAAAGGTGATATTCCTGAATTGGAACTTTCTCCCTTAATTGTAAGTGATAACATAAATATAAGACAATATGCTGCTCAGAAAATGGGTGAAATACCTGAGATTTTAAAAGAGTTTGCTGAAACATTATTGCTAGATAATAGTTATATCACCAATGAATTAATGCTATATAATCTTTGGAGTAGCTTTGATTATGATAGACGTGTTTTTTTAGATAAGACAAAAGCTATTATCGGTCTTCCTAATAAGAATGTTCGCTTGCTTTGGCTTACGCTTGCTTTGGTAACTCCCGATTATAACCCAGAAGCGAGTACTGAATATTATGAAGAACTTATTGGATATACGAACCCAATTTTTAATCCAGAAGTACGACAAACCGCTTTTCATTACTTATTTGAAATTCAGGCTATTAAAGGTGATGGATTGGTAAATTTGATTAAGGCAACGAATCATCATTCTTGGCAATTTAGAAATTACTCAAGACAGTTATTAGATGCTTTATTGAAAGATGAGGAGCAAATAAGTGAGATTGAAAAGGTCGCAAATCGACTAAAGTCATCAGATTTGCGTTATCTTAAAACGAAATTAAATTTTAAATGAAAGCATTAGTTATTTCCGGTGGTGGTAGTAAAGGCGCCTTTGCTGGTGGTGTTGCCCAATACCTAATTCAAGAAGAAGGTAGAAAGTATGATATTTTTGTGGGCACTTCTACCGGAAGTCTTTTAATTTCACATTTGGCATTGGGTAAATTAGATAAGATCAAAGAAATCTATTCTAATGTCAATCAAAAGAGCATATTTAATAATTGCCCTTTTTTGGTGAAGAATATTCGTGGTAATGAGGAGATTTCCATTAATCATTGGAATGTTCTTAGAAATTTTCTGGTAGGGAAAAAGACCTTTGGCGAAAGTGAAAACCTTAGGAAACTTATTGCAAATAGTTTAACTATCGAAGAATTTGAAACCTTAAAGAACGGAGATTCTGATGTAATTATTACGGTTTCTAATTTATCATTAAATCAGGTAGAGTATAAATCTATTAAAGATTGTACCTATGAAGATTATTGTGATTGGATTTGGATATCAGCAAACTATACGCCATTCATGAGTTTAGTTCGTAAAAATGGTTGTGAATATGCAGATGGTGGTTTAGGTAGTATTGTACCTATAGAGGAGGCAATAAAAAGAGGGGCAACCGAAGTAGATGTGGTTGTTTTACATACCGAGGTAAATTATTTGAATAGGGTGGCATCTAGAAATCCGTTCGAGCTAATCACCACAATGATGAGCTTTATTTTAGATCGTATTGAAAATCAGAATATCAGAATAGGAAAATTAGTTGCCAATCAAAATAATGCTATTATAAATCTGTTCTATACACCAACGATATTGACGACCAATTCATTAATATTTGATAAAACAAAGATGACCTTGTGGTGGAAAAGAGGTTATTTGTACGCTAAAAATAAGAACGAAGAAACAAGCCCTATTGAGCCAAATGAGAATGAATAATTCTCTTTTTGAGAAAAGGGCTTTTTAATTCAAGTAAGAGAATTTCATTGAGAGCTACTACCACAAATCGCCAATTTCCTTTTTTACAAAAGAAAGGGCAGTAGCTGAAGGAGAAGTTTTTTCCATAGTTTCATTAAGAATATCTTCTCTTAATTTATCGGCAGATTCTGTTTGACTCATTGCCGCTTTCCTAATCATTTGTATTGTTGCACTTTTTGCTGCCTTAATTATATTCCAACATTCGTCGGTCATATAAATTTGTTGTGATAGATTATGATCAAATTCTGTCTCTATACTTTTTATCAATAAACTTTCATAAGCACCTTTGTCTTTAGATTGTGGTCCAACACGTACTACTAAACTTGGAATAGCAATTCGTTCTAAAAATAAAGCCATACGTTCATATGCTTGCAAACGAATTGGTAAGGTATCTTTTTGAGAATCTTTATGTAAAAGGAAACGTCTACGACCTTCTTCATTGTTCGTGTGCATTCTAAAGAAATAGAAAGCAATAACACCCGTAACTACTGAAGGTAATAAATATGCGAAAAGTTGAAAAATTTGGTCAGAACTCATTTTTAAATTAGTTATTAATTACGAAATAAGAACGTCCAAATTTTTCAATTAGTATAGTACTTCATCGATGAAATGCAACAAATTTAATTTTTAACATCTCCCTTTGCCATATCATAGAAGCCTTTGTAATCTGGTTGTAGTTTTATTTGAAGTGATTCGCGTAGGCCGCCATCTTGCGCAACTGCCATAATTCGCTCGCCATTTACACCAAAATCTTTTATTAGAATACTCGCAATAGCTGTCGCTTGTTGAATAGCAATATCCATTTCACCTGTAATACTTAAACTCGCTACGGTAATTATGCTTTTAGGATTAGCATTTGCCACCTTTGCAACATTTTCTATCCATCCTCTAGATTCACTTGAAGGATTTACACCAACACCATCCGTAAAGAAAAAATCTAATTTCTCTGAAATAATTACGGAACCGTCAGATACGCCAACTTTTGCATTTTCACCTAAAACTTGTTTAGTATTGGTTAAAATAACTACCGCGGTAGAATCATTACTGGCAACGGCATCTGTTATACCTTTCAATTGCTTCTCTTTTCTTTCTAAGGTTGCTAAGGTCTTATTGATGTTTTCTGAATTCTGACTTGATAATGCTGCGAAGCTATTTAGATTCTTCATCAAAGTAGCATTAGCATCTTGTAACTCGGTTACTTGTACTTGAAGTTCATCGGCACGTTGTAATCCTAATTTTTCATTGTGCTGCGCGGTACTTACTATTCTCGATATAGAATCTAGTTTATATTTTAGTTCCTGATTCTGATCTATTAATTCACTCTTTTTCTGAGCTTGTACATTGCCTAATCCAACAACTACTAAAATTGAACATAAAAAAAATCTTATCATATAAATATGCATTAAATAGGTTAATCTAAATTTTGCCACCAAGATACGAACAGTCTTTTAATTCTTGAACTCCTATAAAAGGTACTTTTGCTTTATTGTAACCATAGGTAGAGGCTAAACTGCGATTTAGGTAATTGTCGTCTACGTTTACTTGAACATCGTCCATGGTAAATTGACATGGGTGTTCATAACCTGCAGCATGTGTTATTTCTAAAAACTCTTTTCTAAAGGTATTAAAGTACTGGGCCAGACGGTCAGCTTTTAAAGGTACGTCAATACCTTTTTGCAACCATTTATTTTGCGTTGCGATGCCGGTAGGGCATCTGTTGGTATGGCAAACTTGCGCTTGTATACAACCAATACTCATCATAGCTTCACGAGCAACATTTATACAGTCTACTCCCATAGCAAAAGCCATGGCAGCTTTTGCAGGAAAACCTAATTTTCCTGAACCTATGAATACAATTCGGTCGATAAGGTTCCTATTTAAAAATACCTTATAAAGGCTTGAAAAGCCGTAAACCCAAGGCAAAGAAACATGGTCGGCAAAAGAAGGGGGAGCTGCACCTGTTCCACCTTCACCACCATCAATAGTAATAAAATCTGGACCTTTTCCCGTTTTTAGCATAATATCGGCTAATTCTTCCCATTGATCTAATTTTCCGATAGCTCCTTTGATACCTACAGGCAGACCTGTTTCATTTGCAATAGCTTCTATTAAAGCCATCAGTTCTTCAACGTTTGAAAACGCTTTGTGTGTAGCAGGTGATAATACATCTTTACCAACTTCAACACCTCTTATTTTTGCAAGTTCAGGTGTTATTTTAGCACCTGGTAGAACACCTCCTTTACCTGGTTTTGCTCCTTGAGATAATTTAATTTCTATGGCTTTGATACATGGATTGTCTTCAACTAATTTTTTCATTTTCTCCATAGAGAAATTTCCATCTTCGGTTCTCACACCAAAATATCCAGTCCCAAAATGAAAAATGATATCACCACCGTGTTGGTGGTAAGGTGAGACTCCGCCTTCACCAGTATTATGAAAGGCATTTGCCTTTTTCACACCTTTATTCATAGCTTCTACAGCTGCTGCAGAAAGTGATCCAAAGCTCATAGCAGACACGTTTACAACGCTACCTGGTCTGTAAGGCTTCTTTCGATTATTGTGTAAGCCCATTGTTTTCGCACACGGTACGAATGCTGGCTCACTTGCATTAGGGTGACCAATAGGTACCGTGTAGGCCATCATTCTATTTTTTATAAAAATATGCTGGTGTGCATATAAATCGCGGTCAGAACCAAAACCTTCATAATTGTTCTCTTTTTTTGCAGAAGCATAAATCCAACTTCTTTCTATTCTGTTGAAGGGAAGCTCCTCTCTATTGTTTGCAACAAAATATTGGCGCATTTCTGGTCCTATACTTTCTAGCCAATATCTAAGATGCCCAAATACAGGGAAATTATGCTTAATAGTGTGGCCTTTCTGAATAAAAATATCCCAGATCGCTACTAATGAAATGAATAAAAAAATCCAAGCCCACCATGGTGGGCTTGGAAAAGAATTTAAAAATTGATTCATCAAAATTATCCTTTTGGTTTAATATCCAAAAGTGGTGTTTGATCACTATTTAAATAATCTAAACTCATTTCTGTTAGGGTACGTACTCCTAAAAGCAGACCACTATCATCTATTAAAAAATCTGGTGTATGATGTGGATATGATTCTGTACTGCCAGGTGTCATTCCTCCTAAGAAAAAGAAAAACCCGGGAGCTTCTCTTTGAAAGTATGAAAAATCTTCCGCTCCTGTTATTGCTTTTTGAAATCGAACATTGGCATCACCAGCGACTCTTTTGATAGTAGGTAACATTTGCTCTACCAATTCAGGATTATTATAGGTGATATCTGTTGCATCTTTAATCTCACAAGTAGCTTCGCCACCGTATGCTTTGGCAATGGTACTCACCATTTCTACCATACGCTTATTAAGCTTATCCTTCATGTCATAATCTAACGTTCTAATAGTACCGATCATTTCTGCAGATTCTGGTATGATATTGAAACGTACACCACTTTTGATTTTTCCAACAGTAATAACAGCTGCTTCATTGGTAAGTTCGGTTTCCCTACTTATTATAGTTTGAAGACCATCAATTATTTTAGCGCTGATTAATATAGGATCAACACCGGACCATGGTTGAGAACCATGTGATTGTTTTCCTTTTACATTAATAGTGAAACTTTGAGCTGCAGCCATAGTACCACCAGATTTATATTTTATTACACCAACGGGGGTTTGTGAATTAATATGAAGACCGAAAATAGCATCTACTTTCGGACTATCCATAACTCCTTCTTTCACCATTAATAAGGCACCACCTTCTTCTCCTGGTGGTGGACCTTCTTCAGCGGGTTGAAAGATGAATTTCACAGTGCCTTTTATTTTATCCTTGTTTTTAGACATTACTTCAGCAACACCCATTAAGATTGCGGTATGAGTATCATGACCGCATGCATGCATAACGCCAACTTTTTCACCCATAAATTCAGAGGTAACGTTAGACTTGTATGGTAAATCATTTCTTTCCGTAACGGGTAAGGCATCAATATCGGCCCTTAGTGCAACAACTTTGCCAGGCAAATCACCTTTTAAAATTCCTACCACACCGGTATAAGCAACACCGGTTTCAACCTCGATTCCTAATGATTTTAAGTGCTTCGCAATTTTTTCAGCAGTTTTAAATTCTCTGTTACCCAATTCTGGATTTTGATGAATTTCTCTACGCCATTCAATTACCTTACCTTCTATGGCAGTATAATCTTTTTCAAGATTTGTTCCTTGTGCTTGAACGGAAAATCCGATAAGAACGATTGCCAAAAAACCTAGTTTTTTCATAATCAGTATTTATGTTAATTATATTCTTTAATGTTACTATTGATGTTGAAAATTGATTCTAAATCAACTTGCATTCTCAATATGAAGTTATAAAGGTTAAATATATTCAAAATGAAAAGAAATACCATCCATTGTTTATAAATCT
>NZ_CAXBBZ010000036.1:0-10748 GCF_963974015.1 uncultured Maribacter sp.
TTGGTTGTTGGTTGTTGGTTGTTGGTTGTTGGTTGTTGGTTGTTGGTTGTTGGTTAAAAAAATTAAATGAATTTAATTTGCCAGTACTCCTGCTTTTAAAATTTGCCCGAAACGATACATATCTTCAAATGAAGAATAAAAAGGCGCAGGTGCCAATCGTATAACATTAGGTTCGCGCCAATCGGTAACTACTCCGTTCTCCATCAAATAATTGAACAACGATTTTCCTTGTCCGTGTAAAAAGACAGATAATTGACAACCTCTATCTTTTGGGGTTATAATTTCAAAAGTACTATCGACCTCTTTATCAATTTCATTCAGAATAAATTCTAAATAGGCGACAATTTTATTTCTCTTTTCAATCAATTTGTCCATTCCAACTTCCTCAAACATGGTCAACGATGCCAAATAAGGCGCAACAGACAGTATAGGAACATTACTTATTTGCCATGCATCGGCATTTTCCATGGGCTCAAATTCAGGTTTCATCAAAAATCGAGTTTCTTTTTTTGTTCCCCACCACCCTTCGAATCGTTGAATGTCTTTTTTATTCAGATGTCTTTTGTTTACAAAAACACCCGATGCGTTACCAGGGCCGCTATTCATATACTTGTAACTACACCATGATGCAAAATCGGCATCCCAATCGTGTAATTTCAATTCTACATTACCCACTGCATGAGCCAAGTCCCAGCCTACATTTGCCCCTACTGCTTTCCCAGCTTTGGTAATAGCTTCCATATCCATCACTTGGCCATTATAATAATTAACACCACCTATTAAAACTAGTGCCAATCCATCTCCTAACTCCTCTATTTTCTGAATAATATCTTCCGTTCTCCAATGATGTTCACCATCCCGCTTTTTAATTTCAACAATTGTTTCACCTGGGTCTAAACCATGAAAGCGTACTTGACTCTGAAACATATATTGATCACTAGGAAAAGCTTTCTCCTCACATAAAATTTTAAATCGAGTAGCTGTTGGTCTGTAGAAAGACACCATCAATAAATGTAGGTTTACCGTTAAGGTATTCATCACTGAAACTTCCTCCGGTAATGCTCCCACAACCTTCGCCAATGGTTCGGCTAGGCGCTCATGATAATCCCACCAAGGTTTTTCAGCATAAAAATGACCTTCTACTGCCAGTTCTGCCCAATCTTTCAAAACCTCATCAACAAAACCTTTTGTTCTTTTTGGTTGAAGACCTAAAGAATTACCGGTAAAATATATCACCTCTTTCCCGTTTATTTTAGGGAAAATAAATTCATCTCTATAGCTTCTTAAGTTGTCTTGAGCATCTAACAATTGTGCAAACTCGAGTGTATTTTTAAATTCCATAACCAATTTTATATAAAAGTAATCATAAGCCTATAATCTAACGTGCCCGAATGAATAATTGCTTGCTACGATTTAGTACGCAGTCGCATTTCTATCATGTGTTTTTTGAACCCAACTTTTTCATAGGCACGAATAGCTGGCTCATTCTCGCTATAGACATGTAACCTTATTTCTGTTAAACCAACAGAACTTGCCCATTCTTGCAAACTTGTAACAATTTTACCATTGATACCTTGTCCTCTATATGCTGGTTCGGTATACATAAACCCTAAATAGGCATATGTCTTATGATCAAGATATGGCCGAGCAGGTTTTTCTACGGCATACCCCGAAGCTACAATTTTTTCCTCTTCACAGGCTACCAAAACTATAGCACGCGGATTCAAAATCAATGCTTCTAAATCATAATAACTTACATTGCTATTCTTTATCGTTGGGTCGAAAGGCCGCTCCGCTTTGACAACTTGTTGCTCAAATTGTAAAAGCACCGGTAAATCATTCTTTACAGCTTCTCTTATTTTAATTTCATTGCTCATATTGCACTTTTAAAGAAGGCCTTAAATTAAGGCTTAAAACCCTATTTTTGCAAAAAGAAACGTATGCATTTTATATCGCCACTTTTAGAGAGCTATTTGGCAGATAATTCGCAAGAAGAACCTAAGATATTACAAGACCTTACACGCGAGACGCATTTAAAAGTGATTCAACCACGAATGCTGACAGGCCATTTTCAAGGGCGTGTTCTCAGCTTGTTATCTAAAATCATCAATCCTACTTATATTCTAGAAATAGGCACTTACACCGGCTATTCGGCATTATGCCTTGCCGAAGGATTACGTAAAGAAGGAGAATTACATACAATCGATATAAATGCTGAATTAAAACAAATTCAACGCACATTCTTTGACCGTAGTGATTATGGAAATCAAATAATCCAACATGTGGGTAATGCCTTAGATATTATACCTAAACTTGACATAACTTTCGACCTTGTGTTTATTGATGCAGAAAAAAAACAGTATGATAAGTATCTTGAAAAAGTTTTACCTAGAACAAAATCGGGCACAATCATTCTCTCTGATAATGTCTTGTGGTCTGGCAAAGTTATCGAACCCTTAGACCCAAAAGATACCGCTACAAAGGTATTATTAGATTACAATAAAAAACTAAGTGAACATCCACTTTTAGAAACCGTACTATTGCCTATACGTGATGGTTTGACTTTAAGTAGGGTGAAATAAGTAAGCCATATAACTTACAGAACAACCAAGCAGAAAATATTCCTACCAAGGCACCTACTATTACATCTACCGGAAAATGCACCCCTACGTAAATTCTACTCATGGCAAATAAAATGGGCCATATATAAAATAGGTATACCCATTTGAATTTATGCCTTAGAAACAATACTACAAAAGTAACTACAGAGAAGGATGACGATGCGTGCCCTGAAAAGAAACTGAACCCAGACGGACTCCTTAAAATACGAATTAGGGTATTTAATTCTTCATCGTTGTTTGGCCTCAAACGTGCTACCACGTTCTTGGTCAAATCTGTGAATGTGCTCACGAAAAAGACCATAGCCAAAAGGGTCAAAATCATGAATAATGCTTCGCGTTTCGAAAATTTAATGAAAAAAAGGGAAATAATAAGTGCAAAAAGAGGTATCCAAGGTGGAAACTTGGTGACCGTAGACCAAAATAAATCATACTCCTCAATACCAAGACTGTTAAGATAGACAAAGGTCTCTCGATCCCATTGTAAAATCTTATCGAGCATAATAGATTACTTTCTCTTTATGCTGCCAGTTACGTCAGTGATATTCTTGCCTACATCGCTAATTTGTTTCTTAACATCTTTAGCTAAACCAGAATCAATATCACGCTTCATGTCATCAATATCTTTCTTGATATCCTTTACGAAACTTGTATCAATACCTTGCTTGTCAGCACTCTTTTGAATTTCTTGTTTAATGTCTTCGGTCGCATCCTTCAATTGGCGCATACCCTTACCCAACCCCTTGGCAATACCAGGAATTTTGTCGGCACCAAAAACCATCACTACGATAAACATAATGAAGAAAATTTCTGCGCCACTAATAAATAACGAATACATAGCAATCATACTACAAATATAAACAAGTTTAGTATCGAAATTAAAAAAGCCCTGTATAACTACAGGGCTTTTTAAGAAATAATTTAAAGAATTATTTTCCTTTAATTTCCTCTTTCATTTTATCAAATTCGTTCTCCTGCTCTTTCTTTGGCCAGCTATTGTTCGTAATATCAATATCGGCAGTTTCCATTTTAGGGTCAATTACAACATTTGTAAGTTCTGTAGGAGATGAAATAACCATCATTACCTCTTTAGAATTTTTTCTCCAAATCTCAGGTGGATATGTTATATTTTTTACCGAACCATCTGCATAGGTATATTCTACGATCAATGGCATTGGCAAACCACCTGGACTATTATACGTTATCTCATAGAAATATTTTGGCTCTTTAACCGCAGCTCGTTCAGCTTCGGTCATATTGTCCATCATATATTCTTTTAAGGTTTTGGAAGTTTCAGAAGGATTTATCCCATCTAAAGCAGGATCGTAGCTTTCACTGTCAGAAGACACCAAAAATACTTTCGACATCAAATCACCAGTAACAGGTTTTTTTGCTACCTGATACTTTTTAATGTTCTTCACCCCCATGTCAACAAAATCGGTCGTATAGAACCATCCTCTCCAATACCAATCTAAATCAACTGCAGAAGCATCTTCCATTGTTCTAAAGAAATCTTCCGGTGTAGGGTGCTTAAACATCCAACGGCGCGAATAGGTCTTAAAGGCATGATCAAAAACCTCACGGCCCATTACCGTCTCCCTTAAAATATTCAGTGCAGTTGCCGGTTTGCCGTATGCATTTGGTCCTAACTGGAATACATTCTCAGGATTTGACATAATTGGTGAAATCGTACTTTGATCTCCGCTCATGTAGGGTACGATCTTCGCAGGATCACCTCTTCTAGAAGGGTATTTGCCATTTGGCGCTATTGCCTCAGGATACAATTCTCCGAATTCCTGTTCTGCCATGTACTGCATAAATGTATCTAAACCTTCATCCATCCAACCCCATTGGCGTTCGTCAGAGTTTACTATCATGGGAAAAAAGTTATGGCCTACTTCGTGAATAATTACACTGATCATTCCGAATTTAGTTCTATCAGAATAGCTACCATCTTCGTTTGGTCTACCATAATTCCAACAAATCATTGGATATTCCATCCCTTGATTTTTAGCATGTACAGAAATTGCTTTTGGATAAGGATAATCGAACGTATGAGATGAATACGATTTTAAGGTATGTGCTACAGCCTTAGTTGAATACTCTTCCCATAGTGGGTTACCTTCTTTAGGATACATGGAAACTGCCATAATATCTTTACCTCCTAATTTCACGGCTTGCATATCCCAAATGAATTTTCTGGAAGTAGCAAAACCGAAATCACGAACATTTTCAGCTTTTAGCTTCCAAGTTTTCGTTTTGTTGGAGAATCCTTTTTCAGCCGCTTCCGCTTCCCCTTGGGTAACAATTATTACTGGTTTGTCGTATGACTTTTTAGCTAATTCATAACGACTCATCATTTCTTTTGAGTATACTTCTTTTCTGTTTTGAAGTACACCGGTACCATCTAATACGTGATCTGCTGGCACAGTGATATTCACTTCATAGTTTCCGAATGGGAGCGCAAACTCTCCATTGCCCCAAAATTGATGATTCTGCCAGCCTTCTACATCGCTATAAACTGCCATTCTTGGAAAAAACTGAGCAATCACATAAGCTCTATTTCCATCTTCCTTAAAATACTCATATCCAGACCTAGCTCTATCTACGGTATGATCAGGAATATTGTAATTCCACTTTATATCAAAAGAATATTTTTCGCCACTTTTAAGCGGAGTAGGCAAATCGACACGCATCATAGTGAAATTAATGGTAAATGGCAATGCTTTACCAGAAGCATCCTTTACGTAATCTATATTAAATCCCCCATCAAAAGATTCGGTGATATACTTCTTTACAAAATCTTCAGTATCTTCTGATTGTTTTACAGTACTTCCATTTTTCGATAAAGCTTTTGAATCCTTTGTCCTTATATTCTGATCTAACTGTAACCACAAATATTCTAAGTGATCAGGAGAGTTATTAGTATAGGTAACCGTTTCTTGTCCAAAAATTTTGGCGTCCTTATCATCTAAGCGAATGTCCATCACATAGTCTGCCTGTTGTTGGTAGTAATCTGGCCCTGGTGCGCCAGATGCCGACCTATAGGTATTAGGAGTAGCAAATTCTTCATAAAGTTGCTTAAACTTACTTTGGTTATTATGCCCTGGTTCTTTTTCTTTGGTCACTACTTCTTGAGCAAAACCAACTGCTACAAAAAGAAATAAGACAGAGGCAAACGCGTACTTTATTCTTATCATCATCTATTTATTTAGTGTGCGAAATTTAAAGTTTTTAAAGAGATTTCTTAATATATGTTACAAATTTAACATTCCTTTAGTATGTGATTTTACCAATACATGGCTTTTTTTCTTCCCATTAATATTAAAATGAACCACATTTTGTTGATCATCATAAATATCGGTTAGCACTTCATTTTGAATACCGATTTGCTTCAAATTCTTTAGTGGAACATCTGGCACCTCTAAATAGTAAATAACCATATCGGTATCATATTTTTTACCTATAAATTCGTACTTGACTGTTTCACCATTAATTTCTACCAAAAATTTAGTGCGAATGTATTTCTCTAAATACTCTCTATCGACAGCTGACTCACTATCGGTTCCTAACTTTGAAGGTATACCGTAGCGCTCTTTTAATACAGCATTCATATCATCAATAAAAATTCGGGTAATTATCTGCACCGATTGGTCCTTTTCAGAATAATCAACGTTGGTGACACTGATATAGAACTTATGTGCCCCGGAAAAAGCAAATAGCGGCATTATTAATATTATCAAAGCTTTTCTAAAAAATTTCATATGGTGTTGTTTTAATACATCACTACAAAGCATATGCCAAAAATAGATGTTAATCTAACGAATTGTTTTTTCTATAAATAACACTCTTCTGAAGAAAATAATCCCAAATTTTAATCTGGTCATGAGTATCAACTATTTCTTGAAATTTAGGGTCTACTTCACAGAAATACAGAAAATCATCAATTTTATCTAGCGGTATACCTAAATCATTTTGGTATACACTATCTTCATAAAAATCACGAATACGCTCTGTTCTATCATATAGTTTATTTCTTTCTACCCGCTGCTTCAACATTTTAGTTCGACCGGTAATAGCATTTATTAAAGGGTCGAAACCCATAATTGGGTTGGCTGTTGCAACGGTAAGTTCTCGTTCTGCCTTTGTGGGTATTTTTACATAAGCATTCGGCAGGCCCAAAGTAGAAGCCGTAACAATTGGGTCTAATTCTAAAGTAGCTAAATCTTTTATAAGGTCACCACTAAGGTTATAAGGTGTTACCGTAACTTCGTCTAACTCGGTTAAAGCCTCTTCTAAACCAATGGATACCAACTTACTTTCTAAAATAGAAGTTGATACAATTACAATTTTCTTTTTGTATTGAATTGCAGAAAATTCTAAGGTATCCAATATATGAACGGCAATGGTAAAAAACCCATTTACATCGGTAATGGTCGCTCGCTTTGTCGTTAAATTTAAAACATGTGTAGCAGCTACATCGCCATCAGCGCTATATACTCTACCTTCTAAATTTCTAGGTTCACCAATTTGAGCTACAACTGCAACGCTAAATAATAAAAGTAAAATTAGGAGACTACTCCTCATCTACCCCCTTCAGAAACGATTTACTGTTAGTAACCAAGGCATCAATGAGTTGAAACTCATTTTCTTTCTTAAGTAAAGATTGCGCAGGCATTCTTGTATCGCAGTATATTAAGAACTCATCTATTCTATCTTGAGGTATTGCCAAATCAACTACAAAAAATGAATCATCATATACCTGTCTCAGTACATCACTTACCTTTAATTTAGGTCCGGGTTCATCTGATTCGTTCTGAGACTTGAAAATAGCCCTGAAAATATTAACGAAATTCAAACCATCTTGCATTCCTCTTTCCGATTGAGATAATGAAATGTTCTCTACTTCTGTACTACGATCAATTTCGTATTCATAGGTTTTAAACTCTTCATTCTTCAACTTTAAAAAACGCTCTTGTTGATCTGGTGTAATTACCACTTCATCTAACTCGGTCACCTTTTCATTTACCTCAACAACTAAACGATTATTGGCCAAAATTTCTTCGGTTATGGTAACCACTTTTATATTATAGTTAACCGCGGTAAATACCAACTGATCACCCACCTTCACGTTAATTTTAAAATGCCCTTGGTCGTTGGTAATAGTTGCCCTTTCAGAGGTGGAGTTTATCACATTTTCATTAGGTACGGCAACATTCATATAGATAACAGAACCCATTAAAAGTCGTCTTTCATCATCTTGCGAAAAACCGGCTACTGTTGTAAACAATACTATTAATAAGAGTAATTTTTTGGCCATTATTTTATTTTGAGATAAGAACACCTTTTTAATCAAAGTATTCAGAATATAAAGTAAAGATATGTTAACATGATAAAAAAAAACGCTTCAATAAACTTTTGTTAATTTCTTAAATCAATCTTTAACTTAGATTGACACATAAATCAAGTGCTTTTTTGCTAAAATTCCGCATCCTTTCAACGAAGTTTCTTGTTCTTTAACCAATTAGCATACTATTTAACTTATAAATAAAGCTAGATTAGAAGATAATACTATTTTTGTTTCCCACCATTTTAAGGTTATAAAACGCTTAGTATGAAAGCCATAATATTCTTTATTTTACTTACAATGCTCACAATACCAACCGTATTTGGGCAGATAAAAATAGGTGATAATCCCCAAAATATTGACCCTGCATCTGTACTTGAATTAGAAAGCACTTCAAAAGTGTTGGTGATTACACGAGTCAGTACTCTAGAAATGGAAGCAATAATTCCGCAAAGGGGTGGTATCGTTTATAATACAGACACCGAGTGTATCAATTACTACGATGGCACACAATGGGTGAACCTTTGCGATGCAGTTAATTTCACCATAACCAACGACCCTATAGTTAACAATAGAGCTACTATTGAAATTACCCAAACTGAAGGTGGTTATAATTTAGAGATTGCTAAAAACGGTATACTTGGCGATAATATAGTAGATGGTGGTATTGGGCCAGACGATATACAAGACAATAGTATCACCCAAGAAAAACTAGCTGCAGAATCTGTGGGTTCTAGTGAAATACGTCAGAACGCAGTGGGTTCAGATGAGATACGAGATGGTAGTATCGCACCGACCGATATGGCCAACTTTATACCGGGCCAAGTATTAGTTACCGATGAAAATGGAATAGTTAAGTGGGGAGATGCCGGCGACCTTATGGGTGCAATAGGAGACGAAATAACCATTACCGGAAGTGGTACACCTGCCAGTCCGTTGCAAATTACCGATGGCATACAATTGAATATTTCAAATAATACGGCATTAATTGCAGATCATATTGTTGATGATCAAGATACCGATGACACCAATGAACTTGTAGACTTAACCTTCACCAAATTAACCAATACCTTAAGTATCAGCCAATCGGCGACTCCCGTAGGAGCCTCGGTAGATTTAAGTGGTTTAATAGGTTCTGATGATCAACAATTGACTATTGACGAAAATATCTTATCCCTAGAAGAAGGTGGCCCTGACATTGACCTTACCACCTATTTGGATAATACCGATGAACAAACCTTAAGATTAACAGGTAACAATTTAGAGATATCTGATGGAAACAGTATAATATTACCAATTCCAAATGGTTCTGAAACAAAAGTAAATGCAGGCAATAACATTACTATTACTGGAAATGGAACTACGGCAACACCCTATATCATAAACACACCTAATGCCGTTATACCAAATGGGTCCGAAACAATAGTAAATCCTGGAAATAATATTACCATTACTGGAAATGGAACTACGGCAACACCCTATATCATAAACACACCTAATGCCGTTATACCAAATGGGTCCGAAACAATAGTAAATCCTGGAAATAATATTACCATTACTGGAAATGGAACTACGGCAACACCCTATATCATAAATGCCGCTGATGGAGCAGTGGCAGATGGTACCGAGACAATCGTCAACCCTGGAACGAACATTACCATTACTGGTGAAGGTTCAAATGCAGACCCCTACATTATAAATGCCGCTGATGGAGCAGTGGCAGATGGTACCGAGACAATCGTCAACCCTGGAACCAACATTACCATTACTGGTGAAGGTTCAAATGTAGACCCTTATATAATAAATGTAGTTGGAATTGGCAACAATGCAGAAGATATAACATTTAACCCAACTGGAAATACTACCAGCAATCAAGTTCAATTAGCACTTGAAGAACTACAATTGGAAATTGATGGTATTTCTACAGGTGGCACAGCAAATCCTAACGATGAACTTATAACTAATTTTTCCCTAATCGGTACTGAATTAAATATATCTGAGGGTGCAAATGTTCCACTACCTATAGATTTGGATTTAACTTTTGCCACAGACACCGAATTAGCTAATATAGATGGTTCCGAAACAATTGTTAACGGAAGTCCTACGGTGGGCGTAGCAGGAACTGGTACGGCAGGCGACCCATATGTCCTTACAGCAACCGCGAGTGACGGGTCAGAGACAATCGTTAACGGAAGTGCAACAGTAACGGTGACAGGTACGGGAACGGCAGGTAACCCCTATGTTCTCACGAGTTTGGATACATCAAATGGTTCCGAGACCGTGGTAAACGGAAGTCCTACAGTGGGCGTAGCTGGAACAGGTACAGCAGGAGATCCCTATGTCCTTACCGCAACTGCAGCTGACGGGTCAGAGACAATCGTTAACGGTAGTGCAACCGTAACGGTGACAGGTGCGGGAACGACAGGTAACCCATATGTTCTCACAAGCTTAGATACATCAAATGGTTCCGAGACAATCGTAAACGGAAGTGCAACCGTAACCGTTTCAGGTGCGGGAACGGCAGGTAACCCATATGTTCTTACAAGCTTAGATACATCAAATGGTTCCGAGACAATCGTAAACGGAAGTCCTACGGTAGGCGTTGCAGGAACAGGTACAGCAGGCGACCCTTATGTCCTTACCGCAACCGCGGGGGACGGTTCCGAGACAATCGTTAACGGAAGCGCAACCGTAACGGTGACAGGTGCGGGAACGACAGGTAACCCATATGTTCTTACAAGCTTAGATACATCAAATGGTTCCGAGACAATCGTAAACGGAAG
>NZ_CAXBBZ010000037.1:0-7977 GCF_963974015.1 uncultured Maribacter sp.
GCCAATATGTTTGCCTTAAACCAAGGTGAAGTCTGTACTTGTCCATCAAGAATGTTAGTTCAAGAAAGCATTTATGATAAGTTTATAGCACGTGTCATTGAACGCACCAAGGCCATAAAAATGGGACATCCGTTAGACCCAAATACAATGATGGGTGCACAAGCATCGAATGATCAATTTGAGAAAATATTGAGTTATATAAAAATAGGAAAAGAAGAAGGTTGCGAAGTACTCACCGGTGGTGAGCAAGCATACAACGAGGGCTTAGAAGGTGGTTACTATATACAACCAACTATCTTAAAGGGCAATAATAAAATGCGTGTGTTTCAAGAAGAAATATTCGGACCGGTACTTTGTGTAACTACTTTTAAAGATGAAGCTGAAGCCATCGAAATCGCTAACGACACTTTATACGGTTTAGGTGCTGGTGTATGGACTAGAGATACGCACCAAGCATATCAAATATCAAGAGCAATAAAAGCTGGAAGAGTTTGGGTCAACTGTTATCACTTGTATCCTGCTCACGCACCATTTGGTGGATATAAAAAATCTGGTATTGGTAGAGAGAATCACAAAATGATGTTAGCTCACTATCGACAAACCAAAAACATGCTTATATCATATGATAAGAAGGCCATGGGATTCTTCTAGAAAACAAAATAAAAATGAAAACTAAACGAGTATTGGTAACCGAAAAAGCAGCAGCTATAATTGCTCAATTAAAAAAGACACATGGTGAACTTATGTTTCACCAAAGTGGAGGCTGTTGTGATGGTTCTTCTCCTATGTGCTTTACAAAAGGTGATTTAATGCTCGATGATAATGATGTTTGGCTAGGTAATATTGAAGGATGTGATTTTCATATGTCAAAAGACCAATTTGAATATTGGAAACACACACAATTAACCATTGACGTTACCCCAGGCAGAGGTTCTAGTTTTTCACTAGAAATTCCCTTAGGCATACGGTTCTTAATTAGGTCAAGATTATATTCTGAAGAAGAAGCAAAACATCTAGAACCAATAAGAATTGGAGCTTAAAAAAATTATAACTATTCAAACAAGTCCGTATACAATACATACGGACTTGTTATTTTAATAGAATTAGCTCTTTTATATTAAATTTGCAGTATTAATTCTCGGCTTTGAACATTTCGATAAAAAAAATTCTGATTGCCCCTTTTGTACTACTGGTTCGTTTTTATCAATTAGCAATATCACCCTATACCCCAGCAACCTGCAGGTACTCCCCTACTTGTTCTCAATATACGCTAGAGGCTTTAAAAAAACACGGATTATTTAAAGGTGGTTGGTTAGCTATAAAGCGAATATTCAGCTGTAACCCATGGGGTGGTAAAGGATACGACCCTGTACCCTAAAAAGTTGAATTCGTAAAAATACTATCTTTCATAACTAGGTAAACTTTTACCCCAACTCTGTATTACAAAATCGATTTGTCTGTTGGCTATTTATTATCTTAGCCTTTCAAAACACAACACATGCATTTCTTAGGAATTATTTGGAATCCGAATGAAACTCTTTTCAATATAGGATTTATACAGATTAAATATTATAATCTACTTTGGATAACTGCTTTCGCCCTTGGGTGGTTTATCATGAAAAGAATTTTTACCAACGAGAAAAAATCGGTAGAACAATTAGATTCCCTTTTTATATATACTGTTTTGGGCACTATGCTAGGTGCTAGATTAGGGCATGTTTTCTTTTACGATTGGCCCTATTACTCAAATCACATTGCCGAAATTCTATTACCTGTTCGAGAAAGTGAATCGGGTAGTTTGTTATTCGGTTTAATAAATGGTTATGAATTTACTGGCTTCACAGGTTTAGCAAGTCACGGAGCTACTTTAGGTATTATTGTTGGCACTTACTTGTATACAAGAAAATTTCCTGAGTTCAGCATGCTTTGGATATTTGACAGAATGGTAATTCCGGTTGCAATCGGATGCTTTTGTGTTCGCTTAGGAAACTTTTTTAATTCTGAAATTAATGGGAAAATTGTAGATGAAAACTTCATTTTCGCCACGAAATTCATACGTGATTCAGATGATTTACATCCATCGAAAGCATTAGGCATTACTCAAGAAAAAACATTGAATGCCGCATATGCAGCAATCGAAAACAATCCACAATTTTCAGAATATTTGGCAGAAATTCCTTACCGTCACCCTGCTCAATTATATGAAGGTATATGCTATATATTCATATTCATTCTACTCTACTTTTTATATTGGAAAACTGACAAAAAGAATAAACCAGGATACTTATTCGGGTTGTTTTTCGTGTTGCTTTGGTCGGTACGTTTCTTCGTAGAATTCGTTAAGAAAAGTCAAGGTGGTTTTGAAGATACCTTGGGTGTTTTATCAACAGGACAATGGTTGAGTATTCCTTTCATTCTAACTGGTCTTTTCTTCATGTTCAGAAAAACTAAAAATACCTAATGCTAAGTTTCAAACGTTTAATTTGGGTTTTCATAGCAATTTTTTCGCTGATATTTTCCTCTTGTAAGGAAAATGCTAAAAAAACCATCTCCACACAACAAATTGAATTTACTCAGGAAGGAAATTTAAATGTGTATTCAAACACTAGTGATACTTTAAAAACAAAGTTCGACATAGAATTTGCTGAAACGGATTACGAAACACAAACGGGATTGATGTATAGAAAAGGTATGAAAAACAATCAGGCAATGCTTTTTATATTCCCTAATGAAGCTATACACTCTTTTTATATGAAGAACACTGAATTTTCATTAGATATCATTTATATAAAAGAGGATATGACAATTGCGAGCATGCAAGAAAATGCACAACCTTTTAATGAAACGAGTTTATCATCAATGGCTCCGATAAAATATGTTCTTGAAATAAATGGTGGTCTTGCAGAAACTTTAGGGATATCTATTGGTGACCGCGTTAGTTTCAGTCGCAACTAATTACGAATTCTACTATTAATTTAGTCAAGTGTAAAATGCCAGACTATGTATTGTTTAATGAAGAATCAGAACGCTTACTTTTTAAAAAAGTATCGCCATCTGATTTTGAAAACTGGCTCCCATTTCACCAAGAACCCTTAAGTAGTCAATATTGGTCAGGTATACCAAAAGACCCCATTACAGCATGTAACGAACAATTTTCAAGAATGCTCGAACGCTATGAAGAAAAGTCAGGTGGCATGAATGCACTTTTTTCAAAAGAAACCAATAAACTTATTGGTCTTGCAGGTCTTTTAGCTCAAAACGTAAATAACAAAGAAGAATTAGAAATAGGTTATTCTATTCTACCGGAATATTGGCGACAAGGTTATGGTTTCGAAGCAGCCAAAAAATGCAAAGATGTGGCTTTTGAGAATAAATGGGCAGATAGTTTGATATCTATTATCCAAGTAAATAATATTCCTTCACAGAAAATAGCATTAAAAAATGGAATGTATATAGACTTCAGCATTACCTATAAAGACAATCCTGTTCATATTTTTAGAATTAAAGCATAAATGAATCATTGGGTAATCTATATTGACAATAACTCTGCAAAAAAGAATTTCATAGAAGATTTTCAAAAGTGCAAAATTCCCAATGAACTAATAGAATACCAGCATAAGAAAGGACTTTTATACTCTCCTTTCACCTTAGAGAAACTTATAGACGAGGAAGACAAACACGACCATAAAATTATTAGCACTGACATTCAGTCTCTTGAAACAATGTCTAGCGGAGAGCAAAAGAAGGCCTTGCTTCATTATTTACTTAAAGAAAAACCAAATTTTATTATTTTAGACAATCCTTTTGACAATTTAGATATCTCATTTCAAAAAGAACTTAAAACTATACTAAAGGAACATTCAAGTCACATTTCTTTTATACAAATAGCGAGTAGAAAGGCAGATACGCTTTCTTTTATACAGAATTGCGGAAGATTGACTTTCGACACCTTTACTGAAATTCAAGATTCAACGTTTGAAAAGCAAACCAAGAAACACTCCTTTAGCGACCTAAGTATACCGCAGCCTTTAGAAAATCTAGCTAGCGCTAACAATCCATTAATACAGTTTAAGAATGTTAGTATTTCTTATGGAGACAAAAAAATACTTGACAATATCAGCTGGACTATAAATAAAGGGGATTTTTGGCAATTAACCGGAGCCAACGGAAGTGGAAAATCTACCATACTTTCAATGATTACGGGAGATAACCCAAAAGCATTCGGCCAGGAAATATATCTTTTCGGAAACCTAAAAGGAAGCGGTGAAACCGTATGGGATATTAAAAAGAAAATAGGCTACTATTCGCCTTCAATGACCAACAAATTTAAAGGTAGGCACACTGTAGAAAACATGTTAATCTCAGGACTAACCGACTCCGTTGGTCTTTATACAATACCGACCGAAGTTCAAAAAAGGGTTATTGAACAGTGGTTATTAGTATTAAATCTCTATGATATAAAAGATACCTATTTTAATAAACTATCAACAGGTAATCAAAGATTGGTGATGACTGCACGAGCCATGGTCAAGCACCCTCCA
Source organism: uncultured Maribacter sp. (assembly GCF_963974015.1). Taxonomy (GTDB): domain Bacteria; phylum Bacteroidota; class Bacteroidia; order Flavobacteriales; family Flavobacteriaceae; genus Maribacter. The sequence goes on from NZ_CAXBBZ010000037.1 coordinate 4,542, forward strand.
TTACTTATACTTGATGAGCCCACTACTGGAATGGACGATGAATCTGCCGCTCTATTAGTTATATTAGTAAACAAGATTGCACAGGAAACCAATACGGCTATTCTATATGTATCTCACAGAAAAGAACCTAACTTAGAACCAAAGAGTGTTTACACCTTAGAAAAAACACCTTCAGGTTCGATTGGATATATCACTACCACATAAAAAAATCGCTATCCTTTTGAGATAGCGATTTTAAAAGTTGAGTTAGTAATAATTTATTCTTCTTTACCAGAAGTAATTTTCTTGCTTAATGCATCGAACATTACAGGAGTTGCAATAAACACAGATGAATATGTACCTACAACGACACCTACTATCATTGCGAACATAAATCCTCTTAATGATTCACCTCCAAATATGAAGATTGCAAGTAATACTACTAATGTAGTCAAAGAGGTATTCAAAGTTCTACCCAAAGTACTGTTTATAGCGTAGTTAATATTCTCGCCGCCTTTCCAGCCACGTTCTGCCAATGTTTCGCGAATACGGTCAAATACAACCACTGTATCGTTCAATGAATAACCGATTACAGTTAATATAGCCGCAATAAATGCTTGGTCAATTTCCATGTTAAATGGCATCAACTTACCGAATATCGAGAAAACACCTAATACTATCAATACATCATGGAATACAGCAACAACGGCACCCAATGAGAATTGCCATCTTCTAAATCTCAATAAGATATATAGGAATACTACCGCTAAAGAACCTAAAATAGCTAAAAACGCATTGTTCTTAATATCGTCCGCAATTGTAGGACCAACCTTTACCGATTTCAAAATCCCTACAGCTTCATCATCTACACCACCTAAAATGAAAGCATCTTTGCTGATACCATCTGGTAAGTATTTCTGAAGCGATGTATATAATTTATCCTGAATCTCAGTATCAACTTCAATACCTTCAACATCTACTTTGTAAGGAGTCGTAATTTTTACTTGATTAGATTCGCCATATGTTTTCACATTGGTACCACTTCCAAAAACCGTATTTAATTCAGATGCAATTTCAGAAGGATTAACTGGTTGTTCAAAACGAACTGTATAAGAACGGCCACCTACGAAATCTACACCTTGTTGCAATCCAGGTCCAAAGAATAATGAAAACAAACCAACAGCCACCAAAACACTTGATAGTATGTAAGCTATCTTTCTTTTAACCAAGAAATCAATATTTATATTCTTGAAAAGGTTTTTAGTAAAACTAGTTGAGAAGTCTAAACTTCTTCCTTTACCCCCAACATACCAATCTACTAATAAACGTGTAATGAATATAGCGGTAAAAAGAGATGTTATAATACCTATTAATAAGGTAGTTGCAAATCCTTTTATAGGTCCTGAGCCAAAAATAAATAATATAACAGCAGTTAAACCTGTAGTAATGTTAGCATCTAAAATAGAAGACAAGGCATTTCCAAATCCGTCAGCAACTGCTTGGCTCTTTCCTTTACCTTTTGCCAACTCTTCTTTGATACGCTCAAAAATAAGCACGTTCGCATCAACGGACATACCAATAGTTAAGACAATACCGGCAATACCAGGTAATGTTAATACCGCATTTAAACTTGTCAGTACTCCGAAAATCAATAAGATGTTCAATAATAAGGCAATGTCGGCAAAAGCACCAGCTTTACCATAATAACCGATCATCCATAATAGAACGATCGCCATTGCGATTAAGAAAGACATAAAACCACTATCAATAGCTTCTTGACCTAAAGAAGGACCAACAATTTCTGATTGAATAATTTCTGCAGAAGCAGGTAATTTACCAGCTCTTAAAACATTCGAAATATCTTTAGTTTCGTTTACCGTAAAATTACCAGTAATCTCTGAACGACCTCCTGATATGGGACCAGATGAAACACCTGGAGCGGTATACACCTTGTTATCTAAAACAATAGCAATACCTGTTTGGTTTGTATAAGCGTCACCAGTTAATTTCTCCCATTCTTTAGCACCTTTAGTGTTCATGGTCATAGAAACTGCAGGCTTACTGAACTGATCAAAATCTGCACGAGCATCACTTACTACATCACCACTAATTCTAGGTGTACCATCACGGTTAGATTTTAATGCATATAAATCGATTACTTCAACATCTTCTGAAGCTGGTCTTTCCCATACAAATTTCGTGAACTGAATATCAGCAGGCAATAACCTTCTAATTTCTGGCATTCTTAAATAAGAACCGATAGTTGCCGTATCCTTAATAGCTGCACGAAACATTGCATTAGTTCCTGGGTTAGCAGGAATCAACAATTCGTACAATGGATTTACCTGTGTTGCTAAATCTAAAGAATCAGCAGAAACATCAGACAATAATGAATCTAATTCAGATTCCTCCTTTATCTGCTCTGGTCTTTCTACCTCTACAATATCTTTTAATTTTTCATTCGCTTGAATAAGGAATGTGCTAAAGCTTGTGTTGCTTTGTTTGTAAGTTTCCCAAAACTCTAATTGAGCAGTACTAGACAAAAGGTCTTGAGCACGAGCAATATCTCTAGCTCCTGGCAATTCTACCAAAATACGGCCAGAATTACCTTCTCTTTGAATGTTTGGTTGAGTAACTCCAAAACCATCGATACGCTCTCTTAATACTTCAAAGGCAGAAACGATAGATTCATCAATTTTTCTTCTGATGATAGGCTTAACCTCATCATCTGACATTTGAAAATTGATTTCATCACTAAGACCTTTGTTGGCGAAAATATCAGGTGAAGCTAATTTAGTTTCTCCTTTAATTTTATCGAATGCTTCGAAGAACAATTCAATATAAGTGTCATCACTATTTTTAGACGCAGCATCGGCATCGGCCAAAGCTTTATTAAAAACTGGGCTTTTTGTATTGTTGGCCAATCCCTTAAGGATGTCTTTAACCGAAATCTGAAGTGTTACGTTGATACCACCTTTAAGGTCAAGACCTTTATTCAACTCTTTCTTTTTGGCTTCATTATAATTGGTATACCCAAGAATACTGTTGTTGCCAATAGAGTCAAGATAGTTTGCAGCTACAACTTCCCTTTTTACTACGTAGCCATCTTCCGCTTCCGTTATACGGCTCGCTGCGAAAACGTTCGCCTCTTTTTCTACTTTGCTTGTGATGAAAGTATAGGATAGCTGGTAGATACTAACTAACCCAAATAATAAAGCAAAAAGCTTTATAAGTCCTTTGTTTTGCATTTTAATAATATATTTAGTTTATGTTGATTAAGATTTTGTGTAATTTAATAATCTAAAGCAAACTACTTTTACTCGAAGTAATTACATTCCTTAGAGATGCTTTTTTGTTGGAATTAGCTATTCCCATAAACATTAGGTCCTGCCCTAACTTCTGGAATAGTCTGTGAAGTGTTATCTATTGCAATTGCAATATTTCTATTAATCTTAAA
>NZ_CAXBBZ010000038.1:0-6684 GCF_963974015.1 uncultured Maribacter sp.
GCAAATGCCAGTTTGCTCCCGTACTGTTCATAGCTAAAACGTTGTGCTTCATTATAACCAACCATAGACCAATGATAAAATTCTTTAGGAAAATTAGACAAGATTTACTTTCAAAAGGAAAAACAGAAAAGTATTTTAAATACGCAATTGGAGAAATAATTCTTGTGGTGATTGGAATTTTAATAGCGTTACAGATTAACAATTGGAATGAATATAGAAAAGATAGAAATCGAGAACAAGCCATTTTAAAAAACCTTCAAATAGACTTTAAAACTAATATTAGAAATGTTAATGATGCTACTAGCAATTTTATGGTAGCCTACGAAGCTTCCGCAAATTTACTCGAAATTATTATGGCTGATGATATCATTAACGGTTCTGAAATTGAACAATTATTAGATGATATCATTAATAAAACCAAATCAATTGACATCATTACTGGGTCAATAGACGAAATGCTCAATACAGGATCCATAAACTTAATAAAAGATGATAATTTGAGAAAACAACTATCAAATTGGTCATATTATCAAACAGATACTGAAGATGATATCGTAATATATAGAGACTATTTATTTGGTTTCTTTATTCCCTCATTAATGAATAAAGCCCTTTTGAGAAATATGGAGGTTCCTGAGTTTTTTGAGGAAGATCTTAACTTAAAAAATATTGCCAAATCAAATTTTAAAATCGATTACAACAATACTATTAGAACCATTGAATTTGAAAATGAAGTATACAATAATACCTTAAACTATATGTATGCAATTAACTCTTATAAGGTGTTTAATGATTATTTATCCGAAACTCTAAAGCTAATTGAATTAAATAATGAAGATTAAATTCTTTAAAACATTTGGAAAAGCATTTACAATCTAGAATAAGTAAGGGTTTGTAACCGAGAAAAATCAAAAGATTTGAAAATAAATAACGAAAGCACAACAATGATAATATTCTATAGAAAAATTAGACAAAAAATGCTGACTGAAAACAAGTTCAGCAAATATCTACTATATGCAATTGGAGAAATTATACTTGTTGTTGTTGGAATTCTAATTGCTTTATCCATAAATAATTGGAATGACAAAAAAAATAATCGCGACTTTGAAGTTAAAATGATAAGGGAAATTGATGTTGCTTTGAAGGAGGATTACTTATTTTTTACCGAGCATCTAATCAACTATAGGAACCAAACAGAACTACAAGCGGTTGCCTTTTTTGATAAGATTATTATTTCAAAATCCATAATTGTCGATTCTATAGATTTCCACTTTAATAGACTGGATTTTGGGCTTCAACCAACAAGTAATAGAGGTCCATATGATGCATTAAAATCTTCAGGGATAGATAAAGTTTCTAATGATGATCTGCGAAAAAAGATGATTTATTTTTATGACTTTATCTTGCCAAGATTTCAAGGCATAATAGAGGATAAGTTAGAATCTTCAACAATGGAGATGATACCATTAATAAATAAATTATCTAAACCATCTCCTGTTACAATATCTGAAAATGGTGTTGCACGAAAGGAATTTAGATTAAAAGATATTGATTTTGAAAAGAACGAAAATTTTAATCGGTTACTTTATTTAACAACAGAAAGGGCTACACAGACAAAAAGTGTTTTACTGACCATGACTCCATATATGCTAGAATTACGTGAATCAATAAAAAACGAAATTGAAAAATAACGAAAGCAAAACAACATATAAAAATAATTACTAGTACTTGCCTACTTGGAAAAGCCTACGGATTTTCCTCTGGTTCGTTCCATTTTTAGTAAGTTAGTTGCTCGCACACGCAACTATACCTACACATAAACGTTGTGTGTAATGACAACTGAGTTCAACAAATAATTGATATTATGAAATATGTTTTAATATTTTTAGTAATTATTCTTACTATAAATGTCTCGTTTGCTCAAAAAACGAATCCAAATTATGATGCAGAATTAGCAGCTAAATTGGATGCTGATGATTATGGAATGAAAAAGTTTGTATTTGTTATTCTTAAAACTGGAACTAACAAATCTACTGACAAAACTCTAAAAGACAGTTGTTTTACTGGTCATATGAACAATATTAATCGATTAGTCAAAGAAAAGAAATTAATTGTGGCTGGACCGATGGGTAAAAACGATAAATCATATAGAGGGATTTTTATTTTGGATGTAGCCACTCTAGAAGAAGCTAATACCTTACTCGAAACTGACCCAGCAATAAAGGCGAAATTTTTAGAGCCTGAACTTTATGTTTGGTATGGTTCAGCTGCTTTATCAGAATATCTCGAAGCTTCTGATAAAGTTTGGAAAATTGGGTTTTAAGCAAATTGACCGGGGAAATCTAACAACATATAGGGTTTATATATAAACATAAAAGGAAAACAGTCAATAAAAAATCACTACACAACACCGTATATAATTTATTGCTAGTTCTATCCTACTTACAAAAATCTTATTGGATTTTCTATTTTGTTTTTGTTTGCTAAATTAAGTGCTTAAACAGGCAACGAAATCATACACAAACACGTTATGTGCAAGCTGAAAATTCGATTATGGACACATTTATAACTGATTATATAACTTTAGCAATAGAACACGGAATTTCAATTGAAAACGGAAATGACTCTAAAAGCAATAAAATTCATTCAAGAATTATGAAAGTTATTAAAGAAATTTCACAATCTGAATCTAAAATAAAAAATGAATTTTACGGACTCTTAACACATCCCAATTTATCTGTTAGATTATGGACGGCGACTGAACTTTTAGGAACCGACGAAAAAAAATCGGTTAAAATAATGTTGATAATTGAAGCGGACAAAGGAATAATTGGACTGACCTCTAAAACACTTATCGATATGTGGAAAAAAGGACTGATTAATAAAACTGACTGGAATAAAGCCAGCACATAACAATGTATAACCGCAATTACAGCGGATTCGACTACGTCCGAATCCGCTGTAATTGCTAAAGTCTGTACTAAACCGAAAATAATTGCTAATTTAACCCATAACTGACTAGAAAATATACGATTATAAAGTAAAGAAGACCGTTAGGCACAATTAAAAAACGAAATATGATCAAAAACATTATTATTTTATGCGTTTTTACATTTCAAATTTTGCCTGCGCAATCGCAGATAAAAATAATTGACATGCATCTCCATTCTTACTCTCCAGAAGTTCTTGCAGAGGAGAGGTTTGATCACTATGGAACAAAGGGCGTTCAGAATTTGGAAACCCACTTCAAGGAGACCTATACCGCTATGAGAAAGTATAACATTGTTAAAGGAGTTGTTAGTGGTGCTTTAGGTACTGTAGATTATTGGAAAACAAATGATACCGATGGTCGTGTGATTGAAGGTTTGCATTTTTTTCATCCAGACGATTTGAATATGGATATTATTCAATTTGAAGAATTGATCAAAAGTGGAAAAGTAGAAGTGTTTGGTGAATTAGGTCCTTATTATTCTGGTACAAAATTGAGTGACGATGTATGGCAGCCCTACTTAAAAATATGCGAAAAATATGATATCCCTGTTGCAGTGCATATGGGCGGTGGAGATCCAGGAGGCACCTATTCCTGGGCACCAAAAGCAAGACTTTCTTTAGGTGACCCATATACAATTGAAGATGTTTTAGTTAATTATCCTAAACTTCGAATTTATATGATGCATGCTGGTGGCGAGGATTGGCCTGAACATGCTATAAGATTGATGGCTTATTATCCACAGTTATATACTGATATTGCCGTTATGTTATGGGTTGAACCTAATACTCAAAGATATATTATAGAATTTCTTCGAAACATTAAGCATGCTGGCTATTTAAATCGGGTGATGTATGGTTCGGATCAAATGATGTGGCCTTATGCCATTAGCAAATCGATTGATTTTCTTAACAGTTTGGATTTCCTTACTGAAGAAGAGAAAGAAGGTATTTTCTATGATAATGCTGCAAGATTTTTGAAACTAGAATAACTGTGCCTAACAATGTATATAAAAAACAGGCTAGATATCCTTAAAATATAGCGTTTTGGCTACTATAAACTTTGTGCTCAACCGAAATTTTAGTCCTTCAAAATCGCCTGCTTTTCATATACTAAATGTTAACCTTCATTATGACTAAATAATAACCAATGATAAAATGCTTAAGAAAAATTAGGGAAAAATGCTGACAGTAAATACATTATGTATTTTATACAACGATTAAAGCGTACTGTAACTGGTACGCAATTAATATCACCGAATATTTAACCAACCAATCATTCCTATATGCTCTCATTATTAAATCGCTTCAATGCAACCGCTGAAAAAAGATATCCATCAGCCTCATTAAAGACAATAGCAATACTGGCTATTATTGTTTCAGCATCCTGTGCCAATAATGAAACTGAAGCTATAAAGAAGAATTATTCGCTATTGGGAATAGGGAATGGCCTTCATGGGACAACGCTTATGGTTAACGATTTAAATCGCGCGCGAGATTTTTATGCTGATACCCTCGGGTTTAAAATGGGCGAAGCCGATAAATTTAAAAAAGGTTTTTTTGATGGAACATTAGTTACCAGCATCAACTTTCCAGATGCCTCAAAACTAGATTTTCTTTCTGTTGAAGATTCTTTAATTACAGATGCCCCACCTACTTTTATCACATCATTCTTGGCGAATCATGAAGGTATACAGCGCTATTACTTATCCAGTTCTTCTATTGACACTACCGCTTTATGGCTGAATGAGAAAGGATTCAAAATGGATTCTATTCAAGGATACCGCACCTCGACCGATCCGGTTAAAGGATGGTCATGGGATGATGGTGGATTACAAGAACGCAGTTTAGATTTTAAAGATACAAATGCTACATACCTACCTCAGTTTATAGAAGATGCCACTAATGATTATGAAAGAATGCATAAGGACTGGAAGACCTATTATGCCTATTACAGAAGTTATTCGAACCACCCAAATGGTGTTGTAGGTATCAATGCCATTAAAGTGGTCGTTAAAAATCTCGATACTGCCCGCAAGAATATTAAAAACATGGGACTTATGGCATCAAACTCTAATACATCAGAAAAAATAGCCCGCTTCAAAATAAAAGGACATCAAGAATTAGTACTAAGCACCCCACAAACCACTAATGATGATATGTCCAAGTTTATTTCGGAACGTGAATCTGGTGTATATGCCATACGTTTTGATGTGAAAAATATTGATTCTACCTATCATTATCTAAATCAGCGTTTGCCAGCAGAAGCACTTTTACGAGATACCATAGTACATACCATCACCGTACCTCGTCAATTTGCCTACGGCGTTCAAATAGAGTTTGTAAATGAACCAAAAGAACAGGCTCTTCTGGCCGAACAATATAAAATAGGGGCTAAACTAGATAGTACAGCGAGCAGTAATGCTGCGGGCATGTATCAAAAATATTGCGCCTTATGTCATGGTAAAAATAGAGAAGGCTACGCGGCAGATAATGCCCCATCGCTTCGCTCTCATTCATTAATGGCAACTTCAAATACTACTAATTTTCAAAGATATACGGTGCAATATGGTAGAGAGGGCACCGCCATGGGCGGTTATTTAAATACACAAGGTGGCCCTTTGGAATACATTGAAGTTGAACTATTGTTGCAATGGCTGTATGACCAAAGCGGTGTAGAAGAACCTATTGAACTCTCAAGAGAACCTGTAAACGGCGATATCGCTGTGGGCGCTGAAATCTATGCAAATACCTGTTCTGTCTGTCATGGTGCAGATGGCGAGGGTGTATCGGCACCTGCCCTAGGCAATTCTATGTTTTTAGCCACCGCAACAGATGAATTCTTAAAATATGCCATTAAAGAAGGGAGAGATGGCACGCCAATGATAGCCTACAAAGACTCCCTAATTGAGGATGAAATTAATGGGCTGACAGCCTTTTTAAGAACGCGTGCCTCAGGCTGGAATATTCCAAGTACGGACACCATTAGTGTTCCTACACCCGATAAATACATATTGAATCCTACTAAAAAAGCACCAAATTTTAATTTACGAAAAGGACTTTATGTTCCTGCAAAAGAAGTGTATCAGGCGATGCAAGACAGTGCTCGAATGATTATTTTAGATGCACGATCAGAAGTGGCCTGGCGACAGACCCATATTCCAGGATCGGTACCTGTACCTTATTATGAAGAGCCGGAAGCATTTGTAGACGACCTGCCAAATGATGGCACTTGGATCGTTGCTTATTGCGCTTGTCCGCATGCAGCTTCGGGCCGAGTGGTTAGTACGTTAAGAAGATTAGGATATAAAAACACCGCCATAATAGATGAAGGTATTTTGGTTTGGGGGCAATTAGGTTATCCCATTAATTATGGGCGGTAAGGTGTTGCAAGTAACAACCAATAGCTAATTTTACAGAAAACCTTACTATCTTTCTTGTAAGAATTTTTATATTGAACCTAAGAATTAAATAGTAATCCTCCTTCTTTTTAATCTCTTAAATTTATTGGAAACAAACATTTTTGAACAACCCAAAGCGGTGTGTATTGTTTTACTTAAAGAAAAATAACGAAAGCAAAACAATAAGTTTTAGCTACGTGCACAGACGGAAACGAAAAGTTTCCTTGCCTCCGCACTACGCATAGGTACTGTGTCAAAAAACAAGTTTTTTCTTTAATAATTTAGGAAACAGGTT
>NZ_CAXBBZ010000039.1:0-6238 GCF_963974015.1 uncultured Maribacter sp.
ACCAACTGAGCTACCTCGCCATATTATTTTTAAACGGCTGCAAATATAGTGGTAAATTATTAGTTCTTCAACTAATGTCGCCTAAAAAAATTATAGTGCACAAATATTTTTTAATCATTTAGAAATATATATATTGCTCGGCATAAAGTAGTAGGAAAATGAGCGATAAAATAAAATTTGAAATAGAATTTGTAATTCAGTCTTCACCACAAATGTTATATCAATATTTGGCAACACCTTCTGGCTTATCAGAATGGTTTGCAGATAACGTTAATTCTAGAGGCGAGAAGTTTACCTTTATTTGGGACGGAGCAGAAGAAGAAGCTAAATTATTAAAAAGAAAAACCGACGAATTCGTTCGCTTTGCTTGGGATGAAGCGGAGGATAATAGTTATTTTGAAATGAAAATAATTGTTGACGAAATCACCAAAGATGTTTCTTTGTTTATAACGGATTTTGCTGAAGAGGATGAAGTTGAGGAGTCTAAGATGCTTTGGACCAATCAAGTATCTGATTTAAAGCAGGTATTGGGTTCTTCTTAGTAATATTCTTATTTACAGTATCTTTGAGCCTTAATTTTTTAAGGCTTTTTTTTTATGTTCAATTTTAATGGCAAACTTATTAATAAGGATGATAAAATTCTAGATGCAAAAAATAGGGGTTTGCAATTGGGTGATGCTGTTTATGAAGAGCTACGTATAGTTTCTGGCGAAGTTATCTTTCTAGAAGAACATTATTTAAGGTTAATGTCTTCGATGCGTATTCTTCGAATGGAAATTCCTATGAATTTCACAATGGAGTTTATGGAAGAAGAAATGCTTAAAACTATCTCAAATGAAGATTTAAAGCAGACAAAGCATATTAAGTTCACTGTATTTAGAAACAATGAAAATGATAATGCCTTGGCAAATAATAGTATTTCATACATAGTAACAACTTCTATATTGCCAAATCCTTTTTATATTTTAGAAGATAATGAATATGAAGTAGAGCTTTTTAAAGATTTTTATAAGAATGCTAGCATGCTTTCTAATCTTGATACTACCAATAAAATTCTGAATGTTGTCGGTAGAATTTATGCTCAAGAAAATGATTACCATGACTGTTTGGTTTTAAACGAGCAGAAACATGTTGTAGAGTCTTTAAATGGTAATATCTTTTTAATTCAAAAGGATGTTATAAAAACGCCACCATTAACCGACGGTTGCTTAAATGGAATTCTAAGAAAAAAATTGATTGAAATTATTTCAAAACTAGAGGATTATGAATTACAAGAACTTAGTATTTCACCATTTGAACTTCAAAAAGCGGATGAATTATTTATAATCAATGCTATAGACGGTATAATTTCAATTACGAAATATCGGAAAAAGGTGTACTCAAATTATGTTGCGAAAAATTTGATAGGTAAATTAAATGCGGCTGCAAGAATGTCAGTAAGTAAAGCTGTTTAGTTTAAACTAGGATTTTCTGGTGCATTGGACCAAAGCAAATAATCTCCACCTAATTGTATCATGTTTTCTTTCCAAAATGCATTTGCTGCCTTTTGTATAATCATGCTTTCATGTTCATTTTCAATTACTATCCAAGATTTTGAGGATAGCTCATCATCAAGTTGTAGTGAAGACCAGCCCGAATATCCTAAGAAAAAGCGAATATCATCCTCTGTAATAATTTCTTTATTGATCAGTTCAACGGTGGTTTCAAAATCTCCTCCCCAATAAATTCCATCAGAAATTTCTACGCTGTTATCAATTAGATGAGGCACTTTATGAATGAAGTAAAGATTGTCTTGTTCTACGGGGCCACCATTGTAAACCTGAAATGGTAATTGAATTTCAGTTACCAAATCATTTATTTGATACTCTAAAGGCTTGTTCAATATAAAACCTACAGAACCTTCATTGCTATGCTCAGCTAACAAAACGACGGATCTATTAAAAGATACATCACCTGTCAGTGAGGGTTCAGCAATAAGCAATTTGCCCTTAGTTGGTTTTAATATGATCATTACTTTTATATGATTATATTTCTAAAGTAAGACAAATCCTCTTAAATGCAAAAACATAGAAACAAAAAAGCGCCTAAAAAGGCGCTTTTAAAAATTTTATCTATGTAAAATTAGTTTACAGCTTTACCTAAATCAGTACCTGCTTTAAACTTCACTACATTTTTAGCAGCAATTTGGATAGTTTTTCCAGTTGATGGATTTCTACCTTCTCTTGCATTTCTTTTAGATACGGACCAAGAACCGAAACCTACCAAAGAAACTCTATCTCCTTTTTTTAAGGAATTTTCAACATTTCCCAAGAAAGATTCCAATGACTTTTTAGCCGCAGCTTTTGTGATGCCAGCGTCAGCTGCCATTGCATCGATCAATTCTGTTTTGTTCATAATGTGATTAATTAATTGTGATTAAAAATTTATACCTAGTAACAAATTTATATGGATTTATGACGAACGCAAGTAAAACAAGGGGAAATCCCCTATTTTGTTGATAACTCAGCGTGTTTGTTGATAAAGTAGGGGGTTTTTTACAATTCTCGCAGCCCAATGACAACGGGGCTTTACCTCATTTTAGCGTTTTCTTCAAGATTTAAGCCATTTAGTACATCTTTAACATGCATTCTTTTTTTTCCTTGAAGCTGTATTTCCTCTAAATTCAGGTACCCTTCCTTAACTGCAACCTTCATTTCTTTTTTATTGAAAACTAAGGTCCCTACTTCTAAATCATGCTGTTCAAGTAAAATATTGGCTTTATATATTTTCGTAATTATTTTTGAATCAGAGTTTTCTAAAGTAGTCCATGCTGCAGGGTAGGGGCTTAAGCCACGAATAAAATTATAGATATCTTCAATGGGTTTGTTCCAATCAATTTCGCACGTTTCTCTATGTATCTTATGCGCAAGTTTTAAATCACCATGATTAGGTTGCTTTGTTGTTTTGAAATCACCATTCTGAATGCGCTCTACCGTTTTTAATACCGTTTTCGCACCCAAATGCATTAAACGATCATGTAAATCTTCTGCATTATCTGTTTTCTCTATTGAGGTTTCATCTTGTAATATAATGGCGCCTGTATCTATCTTCTCATCAATGAAGAAAGTGGTAACACCTGTTTTAGTTTCACCATTAATAATAGCCCAGTTAATTGGTGCAGCACCACGATACTGAGGTAAAAGAGAAGCATGGAGATTAAATGTGCCGTATTTTGGCATATTCCATACTACCTTAGGTAGCATACGAAAAGCTACGACAATTTGTAAGTTGGCATTTAAAGATTTTAAGGTTTCCAAAAAGTCTACATTCTTAAGGTTGGTGGGCTGTAAGACTTTAATGTTATTCTCTACCGCATATTTTTTCACTGCAGATTCATTTAATTTTCTACCTCTACCTGCCGGTCTATCGGGTGCTGTAATTACACCGACTATATTATATTCATTTTTAACAAGCATATCCAAAATGCCCACGGCAAATTCTGGGGTACCCATAAATATGATTCTTAATGCTTCCATGTTATATAAGTTCGTATTGGTTAATAGAATTTAATGTTATCTGATTTTCTTCTAATAATTCTTGTAAGGCGATAATTACTATCGCCTGATCAATATTTAAGCTATGCTGCAGTTCTCTTGAGTCCGATTTGTTAATTTTTAAATATTCGATTATTTTCAATTTTGTATTGATTATATCGCTCTTACCTAATCTATTTTTAATACAAACATCACAAATGCCACATTCTCCTTTTTGAGTTTCACCAAAATAATGCAATAACTGAACACTTCTACATATTGTATCATTTTCTATGTAGGCAAGCATTTTAGAAACGTTCCCAACTTTAAGTTGATTTTGATCCTCTATTATTTTCGCAAATCTATTTATGGTACGATCATCATCTCTATGTACCAGAAACAATAGCTCTAAATCGCTGGTAGTACTTGTATGATCAATAATATTATCTGTAGCTAATTGCTCAAAATTCTGGTGTATGAGTGATTCGGATAATTGTGTCTTTTTACCTAATAGATAGGTGTTTATTAGAGTTTCAAATTCAAAAACACCACCATAGGTTCTAAGTACTACTTTTATGAAATCTTCTAGTTTAGGATTTTCTGCAATGTATCTATAAAGTGTTTCTTTACTAGTTTTAAACTTGATAGTTTGTTTTTTAGAGAAATTCTCAGATAATGAAATAACTGAATTTCGGTCTAAAATCAATAAGGCATTATAAGTTAAAAAGGTATTCAATTCATATACAGAGCAAAATTCATTAAAATTCAATTGAAATTTTGTTTCGGTAAATTCTCCATATCCAATTTGAAAGTAGTTATTCAATTTTAGATATATCTTTTTTATATAGGATACATCTGGTAGAACTTCTAAAAACTGCTTTTTAACTAATAATTTATCCGTTGTATTTGTTAATAGAATTGCTTTTGAAGAAGCACCATTTCTACCTGCTCTACCTGCCTCTTGAAAATAATTCTCTACACTGTCAGGTATTTGATAATGGACAACTAGCTCAACATCTGGCTTGTCTATTCCCATTCCAAAAGCATTTGTGGCCACCATAATATTCACTTTATCTTGCAGCCATAAATTTAGTCGTTTAGATTTAGCTTTCTGATCGATACCACCATGATAAAAAGTCGCTTTTAGACCATTCTTTAGAAGGAATTTAGATAATTCTTCAGCTTTTCTCCGGCTTCTAACATAAACAATTGCACTGTTCTTGATTTTTCGACAATACTGTTTAAGATAATTATTTTTATCCTCGGTCATAATAACCCCGAAGCCTATATTTTTTCTATAGAATGAATCTTTTTTGACCAAAGGTTCATGAAGATTAAGAGAGGTCATAATATCTTCGCCCACTCTTTTGGTCGCTGTAGCGGTAAGCGCTATCATAGGCGCTTTCGGGTGTAAATCTCGTAATATAGAACAGGTTAGATATGCAGGTCTAAAATCATGACCCCATTGAGAAATACAATGTGCTTCGTCGATAACGCATAAAGAAACATTCATTCCTTTAATTCGTTCTTGAACAAGGTCTTGTTGAAGTCGTTCTGGAGATAAGTATAAAAACTTGTAATTGCCATAAATACAGTTATCAAGCAATTTATCAACTTCACTGAATTTGAGTCCGCCTTTTAATCCTAAAGCTTTTATTCCACGTTTTTGTAGGTTATCTACTTGATTTTCAATTAATGCGATTAATGGGGAAATAACAATGCAAATACCATCTTTCATTAAGGCAGGTATTTGAAAGCAAAGAGACTTTCCGCCACCTGTGGGTAATAAACCCAATACATCTTGGTTATTAACAACAGCGTTAATAATTTCTTCTTGTGAGCCTCTAAAACTATCAAAGCCCCAATATTTTGATAAGATGTCTTTTGGTGTATTATTCACCTATTTTTTCTATGAGGTCTACTACAAATTGCAAACGATTTTCTATCGTGCCAAATGGCACTTCAATGGGTTTATACCCTAAATCAATATATGTCTTTTCAAGATGTTGATGAATACCACAAGCTTGTTCAAAATTTTCCATACGCTCATTGTCTTGAACGTATATGTCTTCCCAAGGTGGTAATATCAGAACTTCGTCATAACGATTTTCTAAACACAAATCATTATATCGTTCCTCTATAGGTTGATTAAAGTAATTCATATAGGCAATGACGTCTGGTAAACCTCGGTCATAAAATAAATGCTTTTTATCAATGTTTTTACCATTGGTAAAATGTTTTAAACGCGCATTGATTAGTTCATCATTAAAACTTTTTGCGTCGTCGACAAAATCTATAGGATTTACCAATAACTTGTCTACTGCTTTGCCGTTTAATGCATCTAATGTCATTGTCCTAATCACTTCATGAAAACAGTAAAATCCATTTTCTTCAAGCGATGAAATCAGTACAGTTTTACCCGTTCCTGGTCCGCCTGTAATTACAATTCTTTTATTGCCCAAACTCTTCATATCTATAGGCAAAAGTACATAAACCAACAGTATTAAAAAACTGGACGATTACTCTTATCTTTGTATAAAATAGAAGTTATGGACGAAAATAACCCAGTAGAGTTTTATAAAAAATTAAAGTTACAATTAGAAGCAACATCCAATTGGCCATCAAATTATCTTTATAAATTTATAGTAAAGAGCGATACGGATAAGGTTGATAAAATTCATAAAATATTCGATAATATAGGAGCTGTGATCAACTCAAAAAAATCG
>NZ_CAXBBZ010000040.1:0-6021 GCF_963974015.1 uncultured Maribacter sp.
AGGTATTGTTTAGCAATCATTTTATGGTCTTGACTAAAGATATACTTTGTTACAAAAGTTTCTTTATGATGATGATGTCCATGATCGTCATGTGCGTGATCATCTACATGTGCATGTGCTGTTGCTGACATAATCGTAATCTTTATTTTATTAATTTTCTTATTATAGCCTTTTTCTATTCGAGCAATACTGAATTACTCCTCCACTTGTACAGATTCTACCATATTAAAAGCGGGTTGAGAATCATCTTTCATAACTGTCTCAGCAAAAGTTGATTGCCCTTTCATCCACTCATTATAATCTTTCTCAGATTCAACTATGATTTTCATCTGCATATTATAATGAGATTTTCCACAAATCTTATTACATAGCAAAATATAATCAAATTCCCATGGATCAATAACTTCTCCAGTACTAGCGGATTTTTCTGCACGAATTTTATTTGTTCTTTTCACTTTATCTACAACATCTGGATTTAATCTCATCTCCTCCGTTGTGTATATAGGTGTAAAAGAAAATTCTGTCACCATACCAGGCACACAGTTCATTTGTGCTCTAAAATGAGGCATATAAGCAGAATGTAAAACATCTTGTGAACGCATTTTAAAGTTAACTTTCCTACCTACTGGCAAATGAAGTTCCTTTACAATAACATCATCATGAGCATATGAATCTGATTCATCTAAACCAAGAACATTTGCTTTATCAATATCAATCATTCTTACGTTAGCACCACCTAAAACATTATCACCACCGCCATATCTAGCCGTCCAATTAAATTGTTGGGCATATAACTCAACAATTAAAGGATCATCCTCATCATTGACGTCCATAATGCTTGTCCAAGTATAAAGACCCCATAAAATAAGACCCGCCAAAACAATAACCGGTATAATGGTCCAGATAAATTCTAAACGATCATTATCAGCATAAAACAATGCCTTTTGACCTTTCTTTCCACTGTACTTATATCCAAAATAGTGTAATAATGCCTGTGTAATAGTTTGTACAATGAAAATAATCACCATAGAAACAAGCATCAAACTATCGTACTCTTCTCCATGAGCTGACCCAGCTTCTGGCAATAAGAATTTACCATATTTCCAAAAACTGAAAATAGTAATTCCATATATGAAAACTAAAAATGCGAATAACATGTAACCGTTATTCTTATTGTCGCTGTCTGTAGCTATTTGGTGCTGGGTAGTTTTAAGCTGTGACAATTCAAATATTTTAGTCAACTGCCAAATGGCAATCGCTACAAGAACAAGAACAGCTAAAGTCAATAATGTCGTCATCGTATATATAAATGTTATACTTTACTTATCTATTAATAATGAAAGTGTCTGCTTTCCTCTATAAACGGGTTTCTCTTAGGTTGTAAGGGAGCAGTTGAAAGCGCTCTAAAAATCCAAAATATAAATAACCCTGCAAAAAATAGTACTGAACCAATTTCAGGAATTCCAATATACCAGTTCTTACCAACAGTTGATGGCATAATAGCATTGAATATATCCATATAATGTCCTGCAAGAATTACTATACCTGTCAATATAACGAACCAATTAATTCTCTTATAATCACTATTCATCAATAATAGTACAGGGAACAAAAAGTTCATAGCTACCATACCAAAGAAAGGCATCCTATAATCTGCAATTCTAGTTATATAATATGTTACCTCTTCAGGAATATTCGAGTACCAAATCAACATGAATTGTGAAAACCATAGATATGTCCAGAAAATACTGATACCGAACATAAATTTTGCTAAATCATGAATATGACTATTATTAACGTCTGGCAAATGCCCTTTCGATTTCAAGTAAATAGTAACCATTGCAATAACAGTAATACCAGATACGAACATACTTGCAAAGATGTACCAACCAAATAACGTACTAAACCAATGTGGCTCAACACTCATTATCCAATCCCAAGACATAATAGATTCTGATATTAAATAAAATACCAAGAAACCAGCAGAAATTCTAAAGTTTAATTTAAAGTTTGAATTATCATCAGACTCATCTTGAGCCAATGACAATTTTCTTGAATATTCCCTATATCCTATCCATCCAGCTAAAAATATTGCGGCTCTAATTAAAAAGAAAGTAGGATTTAAATAACCAGACTTACCTTGTAATAAAGCATCATCTGCAACTACATCAGCATCCATCCAGATGAACAAGTGATTCATATGTAATACCGAAAGTAGAAGTATTACAAAAACAATAATTCCCCCAGGAACCAAATAAGATGTTATTCCCTCCATCACCCTAAAGAGTAATGGCGACCAACCTGCTTGCGCAGCGCGTTGTATAGCATAAAAGGCTAAAACACCTAATGATATCATCATAAAAAAGAATGCCGCTACATATAATGCAGCCCAAGGCCTATTTTTTAATTGATCTAATAGATGTTGATCATGAGAAGAATCATGTTCTTCACCATGTGTATCAGCAACAGCATGATCATTTTCTTTTGGTGCGTGTGCAGCTTCAGTTTCGTGTGCATCACCATGACCACCGTCATGACTTGCTACCATGGCCTTTGCCTCCGCTATAGTTCCAGGAGCCATAACAAATCCACCAATGATTCCTAATGCACCTACAATCATTAGAATAATGGAAGCTATTTTAAGTCTATTTGAAAACGTATACATAGTATTGTTTACCTATTATTTGGTTAAATCTTGTTTCAATTGCATTACATATTCCGATACTTGCCACATTTCTTCTGTATTCATTTGAGAAGCGTAAGATCCCATAGAATTTAATCCATAATGAATTGTGTAATAGGTAGAACCTACCGTTAGGTTCCTAACTGGATCAGCATAACTTGGAACACCCAATATCTTTTCTCTCTTTACCAAGGTTCCTTTACCATCGCCTTTATCACCGTGACATATTGCACAATAAATAGTATATAATTGACCTCCATTAGTTAAATTCTTTTCAATATTCATTGAATCTAATGGACTTCCTTGCAATCTCGCCAACTCTTTTCCCTCAGGTGAGTTTTCAATTTCGTAAGGCAACCATCCTCTATTGATAGTATTCGCAGGAGGCAATAAGGCTTCTGATTGATTTGGCAAAAGATTTGCCTCCCCATAAGTCTCATAGCCCACAGGCTCATACATATTAGGCATATATTGATAATTCCGTTCACTTTTATCATGGCAAGAAGTTGCCACTAAAACCAAAGCGAATACCATTACTATATTTTTAAAACTGTTCATATTTAATGACTGTTTTTTTCTGATACATTAATTTCAACTGCACCAGTTTCCATTAACAAATCTTTTAATTCTTGCTCATTATCATGGATTTCAATCTCCATTAAAAAATGGTCATCCGTTGTTCTTACATCTGGATTTTCAGCTTGTTTAAATGGCCATAATCTACTTCTAAGATAAAAAGTGATAACCATTAAGTGAGCTGCAAAAAACACAGTTAATTCAAACATTATCGGTACAAATGCTGGCATATTCTCTATGTAGCTAAAGCTAGGCTTACCACCAATATCTTGAGGCCAATCTTCTATCATGATGTAGTTCATCATTAATACCGAAACCGCAAGACCAACACAACCGTATAAGAATGAAGTTATAGCTATTCTTGTTGGAGCTAATCCCATAGCTTTATCCAATCCATGTACTGGAAAAGGACAATATACCTCTTCAATATGATGCTTAGCTGCTTTTACCTTTTTAACGGCAAGCATAAGTACATCATCATCGTCGTAAAAAGCATGTATAACTTTAGATGCCATATTTATCTTTTGTTATTTAATAATATAGTTGCTTGACCTGCCCAATCATCTCTCTGCGCTCGACCTGGGAACGAACCTGTAATTGAATCTAACAAATTGTACTCACGTTCAGTCATTCTGGCTACTTGGGCAAATGTGAAAATCCCTATTTGATTCAAGGTTGCTTCCATTTGCGGACCAATACCTTTCACCTTTTTCAAATTATCAGCTTGTTCTGTTGTTGCATCAAATGTACCAACTGCACTTAACAAATCAGACACTCCAACTTTATCATCAACAAGAGGCTTAACTTCTCCCATGATAACATCATCGGTAATTGTTTCTTTCACTACCGTCTTTGCCGTTGAGATTTGATATAAAGGTTTACCAGCATCTCTTAGTTTTTTATACTTCTCTCCTGAAGCCTTCAAAATAGATTTCACTTCTGCCTGAGCAATAACAGGGAATGTTCTTGCATATAAAAGAAAGAGAACAAAGAAGAACCCAATTGTTCCGATAAATATACCGATGTCCACAAATGTTGGAGAGAACATTGTCCAAGACGATGGCAAGTAATCTCTATGTAAAGACGTTACAATTATCACAAATCTTTCGAACCACATTCCAATGTTTACAATAATAGAAATAAAGAAAGAAAACATGATACTAGTTCTTAGCTTCTTAAACCACATAAACTGTGGAGAGAAAACATTACAAGTCATCATTGACCAATATGCCCACCAGTAAGGTCCGGTAGCTCTATTCAAGAATGCATATTGTTCATATTCAACACCAGAATACCATGCCATGAATAACTCTGTAATGTAGGCACAACCCACAATAGAACCGGTAAGCATGATTACGATGTTCATTAACTCAATATGCTGTATGGTTATATAATTTTCTAAATGACACACCTTTCTCATTATAATCAATAATGTGTTCACCATTGCGAATCCTGAGAAAATAGCCCCAGCAACGAAATACGGTGGAAAGATAGTTGTATGCCATCCTGGTATAACCGAGGTTGCAAAGTCAAAAGATACAATAGTATGTACGGATAATACCAATGGAGTTGCTAAACCAGCAAGTACCAATGACACCTCTTCGAATCGCTGCCAATCTTTAGCGCGACCTGTCCATCCAAAACTTAATAAGCTATATATTTTTTTCTGAAAAGGCAAAACAGCCCTATCTCTAATCATTGCGAAATCCGGAAGCAAACCTGTCCACCAGAATACTAAAGATACAGATAGATATGTTGAGATAGCAAATACATCCCAAAGAAGCGGTGAGTTAAAGTTTACCCATAATGAACCAAATTGATTTGGTATAGGCAAGACCCAATATGCCAACCAAGGACGACCCATGTGTATAATTGGGAAAAGACCCGCTTGAATAACCGAGAAAATTGTCATTGCTTCCGCGGAACGGTTAATTGCCATTCTCCATTTCTGACGGAATAATAAAAGCACCGCTGAAATTAATGTACCGGCATGACCAATACCTACCCACCAAACAAAGTTGGTAATATCCCAAGCCCAGTTAACAGTTTTGTTAAGACCCCATGTACCGATACCGGTAGAGACCGTATAAATTATACAACCTACTCCCCAAAGAAATGCCACTAAGGCAATGGAAAAAACTATCCACCAATGCTTATTTGCTCTTCCTTCTACAGGAGCGGCAATATCCACTGTTACATCGTGGTAGCCTTTGTCTCCAATTACAAGAGGTTTACGTATAGGTGCTTCGTAATGCGACGCCATAGACTTTTGTTATAATTACTTTCTACTATTGATTATGCTTCGTTGGTGTTTCTAACCTTAACATGGTAGAAAACATTTGGTTGAGTACCGACATGCTCCAATAAATGATACATACGGTCACTCTCCTTTAATTCTGCCACTTTACTCTTCTCATCATTAACATCACCAAATACAATGGCTCCATTACTACAAGCTGAAGAACATGCGGTTTGAAACTCTCCATCCTCAATTATTCTTCCATCTCGTTTGGCATCTAAAATAGTCTTTTGTGTTTTTTGAATACACATCGAACATTTTTCAATAACCCCTCTAGAACGAACATTAACATCTGGGTTTAAAACCATTTTACCCAAATCATTATTCATATGGAAATCGAACTCATCATTGTTATTATACAAGAACCAGTTAAATCTACGCACTTTATAAGGACAGTTGTTAGCACAGTATCTTGTACCTACACATCTGTTATAAGCCATTTGATTTTGACCTTGTCTACCAT
>NZ_CAXBBZ010000041.1:0-5555 GCF_963974015.1 uncultured Maribacter sp.
TGCCTTCCTCATAATTGGATTTTATACTTGCCGATGTGGCATTTAAAGGATATAACGCTGCTGGATAAGGATTAATACCCAATGCTCTTAATTTCTCCAATTTTTCCCTTCTGATAAGCTCTTGCTCCGATAATTGCATGCCGACGTTTATTTAGCTGGCAAATATAATCGATATGGTTTAATCTTTCAATTTCGAACGTATTAAAGGATATAGTCTTTCAACAAATTTTTCATAGGCAATACCTGATGGATGTAATCCGTCTGTGGCTACAAGTTCAGTTTCTTCCAATCCTTTTCTAGTGATATCGGTAATATCTAAGAAAGTTATCCCTCTAGATTTTGCTATTGATTTTGCAAAATCATTATAGCGGTCTATTTCGGTGGAAATTTTTAAAGAGCCATTGTTTTGACCATAAGTTGTATAGTAATAGTCTGGAATTGAAAGTATAACAACATGGTTAGAATCGTTACCAGCCAGATTGATAGCTTTGTCCACCAAAATTGTAAATTCGGTCTGGTATTGTGAAAATGGTCGTGATTGAAACTGATTGTTTACACCAATCAATAAAGTGACTAAATTATAATTAGCAGATTCTCGATTGCCAATAGCTGATAGTAATTGATCGGTTCTCCATCCCGTTTGTGCTATAACCGTAGTGTTTACCCTAACATCTTCGTATTCTTCAATGCGAGTGCTCAATTGTGCAGGAAAACTTTCTTCATAAACAACGCTTTCACCAACGGTATAACTATCGCCAAGGGCTAAATAGGTTAATATTTCTAAATTGGATTCATCATTTATGGTAGGTTCTGAGCGTTCAATATCAGAATCACTACATGAGGGCATTAACCCTAATAATATAATTAATAAGGGTAGCTTGAATATCATAGTTGTCAATTTCATAATCATATAACGTAAACTAAGATAATAAGGTTTTTATAAAGTACATTAAATCGACGAAGTTTCATCTTGGTGTTTAAATTCAATCGAAGTGAAGAGATTTAGAATAGTTTGGGGTGTATTCTTGTTGTAAAACTATTGAAATAATATCTTCTTCTAATGTGGTTACAGGGGTTTCAATAATTCGATTTATTTCTCTTCCATTTTTATAGAAAATAAATGTTGGTACATGACGTATGTTAAGTCCCCACTCCTGACCTTGTGGGCTTTTCTTGTAGAAATCTCTCCGTTTATCAACTGCAACTATTTTAATATTTTCCATAGGGAAATTAACAGATTCTAAAATTTTAATAAATCGAGGTACTACGCGTTTACTATCACCGCACCACGTACCCATGAAGATAAGAATTTGGTGTTGTGCTATTTTAGCTTTTTACTGCTGTAAATTAGCAGTATTTATGGAGTAGGATGCTGAATTAGGTTTAAACCATTCTTTGTATGAGTTAGACAAGAGTCCTTTCAATATTGATTTCACCTACTAAAAAGGGCTGCAGGTTTTTAATACTAGTTTCTTGATTGATTTTTTGAGAAGAAATAATGGTTGAGGTAAAAAGAAAAAAGGTAAAAAGAAATAATGATTTCATGATTTTCAGTTTTAGTATTAGATCTGAAAATTCAACAAATTGTTGATTAAAGCTTGATTTTAGGGGGTGGAAATGAAGCCTAGTCCCTAGATGGATATTCGAAAGCTACTGAAAACGTTGCTTTATTTCTTCCCTCTAATTAACATTTAGTTTTGGATAAAATACTTTTACTGATTTCAAAACTTCCGAAAAAGTGCCCTGAATTCAAAATAATCTCCGGGCATTCATCTAAATGAATTCTATAGATACGATTTTCATTAATTAGGTTGTTACCTTCGAAATTAAAATTACCCAAAGAATCTGTGGTGGTTTTCTTTAGAATCTGCTCCATAGATATTCGGCCTAATTTCCTATAATCTTCAATAATGGAAAAATATATAGTGTTGATAGTTGCTTGATCTGCAATTTGACCTTTAAAACGATACTGAGAAAAAACCTTTGAGCTCAGTAGAATACATAAAATGAAAATTAACTTTCTAGACATAGAATAGCTAATGAACCTCTAAAATAAATGATTTTGTAACAAAGTGGTTAAATTTGCGACATATAAGGTACATCAATCAAAATAATAATCAAATGAGTTTACTAAGAGTTTTGCTCGCTATTTTTTTTCCACCCTTGGCAGTTTTAGGCAAAGGTTGTGGATCTTTTCTAATTGTTCTACTTTTGACTTTTTGTGGCTGGGTACCTGGTGTCATAGCGGCATTGGTAATTTTGAACAATCCTAATTAGAACCATATTCCATGAGATTTTTTAAAGTATTAGCTACGATTTTTATCGCAACACTTTTTGTTGCTTGTAATTTTACAGAAGAAATTTACTTTAATGAAGATGGAACTGGTAAAATGAGTATCAGTTTTGACGGTGGTGAAATGATGCAGATGCTACCTTCGACAGATTCTACACAGTTAGACAAGGCAATAGACTCTACACTTGTTTTCAAAGATTTATTACGGGATAAGAAAGATAGTATTTCTCAATTATCTACCGAACAGCAAGCCAAGTTAAAAAGGTTAGAGCCATTTAGTCTTCACATGAAAGTAGAGCCAGAGAACGGTATAATGAATTTTGACATGTATACTGATTTTAAAGATGTGTCAGAAGTAAATGATGCATTTAATGCATTTCAGAATGCCAGTTCAATTGGTCCCATTGCTGGTGGGCAGTCAATGCCAGAAAATGCGGCTGACGAGACTACAGAAGTTAATTATAGTTTTAAGAAGAATAAATTTAAACGACAAACGGTTATTCTAAACCAAGAAATGTTTGAGAAAAACATAGATAGTCTTGCCAGCGCAGAGATGTTTCTATCTAGTTCTACTTATACCTTCAAATATCATTTTCCAAAGCGTGTGAAGTCAACTAACATTGAAGAGGCAACTTTTTCGATGGATGGTAAGACAATGATACATGAGGTTAATTTCATGGATATGATGAAAGACCCAGAATCATTATTGATAGAAGTAGAACTTGAAAAATAGGCAATCGCTTTTTGTATCTTTGTATTATGAATAAAAGGGTTCAATTTCAAGATTTAGGGTTAAAAGACTATAAGGAAACTTGGGATTTTCAAGAGAAACTTTTCAAGGAAATCATCGATCTTAAAATTAAGAATAGGCGAGAAGAAGAAAGTATAGATACTCCTAATTATTTGATTTTTGTAGAACATCCGCATGTGTATACACTTGGCAAAAGTGGTGATATTACTAATTTATTAGTAGATGAAAAGGACTTAGAGGAAAAGGGTGCTTCGTTTTATAAGATAAATAGAGGAGGGGATATCACATATCATGGTCCAGGCCAGATTGTTGGATATCCTATTTTAGATTTGGATAATTTTTTCACAGACATTCATAAATACTTACGTTTTTTAGAAGAAATGGTTATTCTAACCTTAGCCGATTATGGATTAAAGGCTGAACGTTCTAAAGGAGAAACAGGGGTTTGGCTAGATGTAGGTACTCCGTTTGCACGTAAGATTTGCGCCATGGGTGTTCGTGCCAGTAGATGGGTTACAATGCACGGTTTTGGTTTAAATGTAAATGCTGATTTAGGATATTTTGATATGATGATTCCCTGTGGTATAAAAGGCAAGGCAGTAACTTCTTTGAACGTGGAATTGGGCAAGAAAGAGGTTAATATGAATGAAGTGAAAGAAAGACTTCTTGGTCATTTTTCATCGCTTTTTGAAGCTGAATTGATAAAACAAAAAACCGAGGCCTAAGCTTCGGTTCCTATTAAAAATTGGTTTGATTTTTAATTACTATAAGCAGTGAGTATGGTACTGCTCATTAAATCTCCATTTTTTTTGTAAGTCTCTTGTTTTACCATACCTATACCTTCTGCTAGCCAAACCCTTGAAGGATATACTTGATTTGCCATCATCATCTTTGATTGGTTCTCACTATAAACAACAAAACAATCATAAGTTCCTGCTGGTGTAGTAACGCTTTCTTGTTTCTCAACTTTTCTATTTAACATATCTACTGCGATATTCATATTTATACCGCTCATGCCAATTTTCATGGTCACATTGGCATCATTTAGATTTTGACCAACGCTTAAATCATTAGGTATTTCAATATCATTACCACTAATTTCGATATCCATATCACCATATTGATTCATCATATCGCTCGGTAATAAAGATTCGTAGTCTAAGGTGACCATGTTTCCGGTACAAGATAATTTATAGTCGGTGGTATAAATTTCTTTCCCTTTTTCGTCTTTAAGATTGATGGCCATTGTCGCGTTGGTAGTGTTTCCCACTGTATTTGTTTCGGTAACCTTATATGCGCTTATACCTTCAACTTTACCTTTCTTGTTATAATTTGTGTATTCCATTGAAACACCTTCTGTCATAGGATAGAATTTGCTACAATTGTCTTGTGCGGTTAGTGAGATAATGCCAATTAAAAAAAATACTACAAGAAGTGACTTAGTTTTCATTTTCAATAGTAGTTAAGGTTCTAATTAATAACTATTTAAAAATATTAAAACTTAATTAGTTATTTGCAATTAATGTATAATCGGTAGCGAACTGACCATAAAATCTTCAATTTAATGTGTTATCGTATCTTATAAACTTGGATAGTGTTTTCTTGGTCTTTAAAAACTAACTCTGCTTTTTTATTATTGTTGATATCAGCCATGTCTATTACTGAATTTCCGAAAATCGGGAAATTTGGTATTGATTCAGCTTGACTATCAAAAAGGTAAATTTTCTGATTTTGAATATCCGTTACAGAAACGTATATCTTATCATTTAGGTAAAAAATAGTAGGCTTTGAATATACTCCTAATTCTAATTGAATTTTTTTGTCACGTATTTTTAAAATATTATCGTTCATTACTACCAAGGTTCTGGTTGTAGCATCCATTCCATGGTCTTTGGCTAAATTTAGCTTGCTAGAAGAGATTGCCCCTTTGGTATCAATTTGAAATAAATTACCATCTAGCGAGGTAAATGTAAATTTGTTTTGATATAATTTTATGTCATTATCAGAGAACGAAAATTTATCCTTTACAGTTACTCTAATTTTGCCTACCCTATCGGTAATTTTTAATTGACCATTATCCAATTTAAAAACGAGGTAGTCTTTTTTGCCAATTCTAAAATGTTGAGGAGCGTCCAAAATATTCCCCTCTGCGATATCATATTTGAAGCCTTTGACAATATCCCCTTTACTATTGTACATAAAGACCTTCTCATTCTGTGTTACTACAAAACGATAATTCTTTTTATTCTCATAATCAAAAACAGCAAGCGGGTTTAAGTTTCCTCCAGAAAATTTCATGGTAAATGGCTTTACTTCATTGCCATTTCTATCTAGAATTAAAAACTCATTATTAGTGGTGAAAGCAAATTGTAGTTTTCCGTTTTTGTAAAGATCTACTTGCTGTATCTTACCTTGAATTGTACCAGACAGCTGCTTTTTCCACAAAATCTTTCCGCTATTCGATATTAGATAAAGATTGTTTTCTTGATCTTGAACAATGATTTCTTTTTT
>NZ_CAXBBZ010000042.1:0-3613 GCF_963974015.1 uncultured Maribacter sp.
ATTTTAAGTAGATGGCTATAGTAGTAAATATGCCCCGTTTAAGCGATACCATGGAGGAAGGTACGGTAGCTAAATGGTTAAAAAGCGTTGGGGATAAAGTTGAAGAAGGTGATATGTTAGCCGAAATCGAAACTGATAAGGCGACAATGGAGTTCGAATCATTTAATGAAGGTACCTTATTGTACATAGGTGTACAAGAAGGTGGTGCTGCACCGGTAGATACTCTTTTAGCTATTATCGGCGAAGAGGGTGAAGATATTTCTAGTTTGATTGGTGGTGCAAAGGCTTCAGAAGATAAACCTTCACAAGTTGAAGATGTTGCGGAAGAGCCTTCAGAAGAAGTTGAAAACGGAACTGAAATTCCTGAAGGAGTAGAGGTTATTAAAATGCCACGATTAAGTGATACCATGGAAGAAGGTACTGTGGCAAGTTGGTTAAAGAAGGTCGGTGATGATGTTGAAGAAGGGGAAATTTTAGCTGAGATTGAGACAGATAAGGCTACTATGGAATTTGAGTCTTTTTATTCTGGTAAGTTGTTGTATGTTGGCCTTCAAGAAGGTGAATCTTCTCCTGTAGATCAAGTTTTGGCAATTATTGGTCCAGAAGGTACAGATGTAAATGCTGTTTTAAGTAGCGTAACGGGAGGCGGTAAAAAGAAATCAACTACTACGCCTAAAGACGCTGAAAAGAAATCTGAAAGTTCAACTGAGAAGAAAGAGGTTTCTAAATCAGAATCTGATGGAGAAAGAATATTTGCATCTCCTTTAGCTAAAAAAATAGCAGAGGATAAGGGTATCGATTTAGCAAAAGTTTCCGGTTCAGGAGATAATGGTAGAATTACGAAAAAGGATATTGAAAATTATACACCTAGCGCAACTGCGGCACCAGCTGTAAGTACTGTAGTTAAGGCTGAGAGTGGCGTAGCTTCACAACCAGTATCTATGGTTTTACCTTCGGGTGAAGAAGGTACCGAAGAAGTTAAGAATTCTAACATGCGTAAGGCAATAGCAAAAGCGCTTGGAAATTCTAAATTTAATGCACCACATTTTTATCTTACCATTGAGGTGGATATGGATAATGCGAAAGAATCTCGTGCCCAAATAAATAGTTTGCCTGATACCAAAGTGTCTTTTAATGATATGGTGTTAAAAGCATGCGCAATGGCGCTTAGAAAGCATCCGCAAGTAAATACATCATGGAATGGCGATACGACTAGGTATCATCAACATATTCATATGGGTGTAGCAGTAGCGGTAGATGAAGGCTTAGTAGTGCCAGTGGTGAAACATGCAGATTTGTTGGGATTAACGCAAATTGGAAGTGCAGTAAAAGATTTAGCAGGAAAAGCTCGGAACAAGAAAATATCACCTTCAGAAATGGAAGGTAGTACCTTTACCGTATCGAATTTAGGTATGTTCGGTATACTTGAATTTACAAGTATAATAAATCAGCCAAATTCGGCTATACTTTCGGTAGGGGCAATAGTAGAAAAACCTGTTGTTAAGAATGGTGAAATCGTAGTTGGTAGTACCATGAAATTAACCTTGGCCTGTGACCATAGAACGGTCGATGGTGCTGTAGGAGCCCAATTCCTGCAGACATTACGTTATTTTGTAGAAAACCCGGTTACTATGTTGGCATAGAAATCCGATTTTATAAATAGAATTACTAAAGCATCCTTTCAACGGGATGCTTTTTTTATCTTTAGATTTTAAATTTGATACTACTATGAAATATGTAATTATGATTACGCTCTGCTTTTTGGTTTTAAGTTGTGGAGGGGCCAATATTGACCAATCAACAGTATTGAATCCTACCAATCCGATAGGAGGTAAGAGAGAAGCATTAATAAATACAAGCGAAAAAGAAAATATTGGTGAGCTAGCGGATTTAAAATCAAAAATTAAGGGATTCAGTGATCCAGAGGATATTGAATCTATGATGACATTTTTAACATCAGATGAATTACAGGGTAGGGATACCGGTAGTGAAGGGATAGCGAAGGCGGCCGATTTTATACAGAATGTCTTTGAAGAAAATAATATTGAACCATATTTCGAATCATATAGAGATACCCTAGATAATTATAGTGAAGGTGTTGCATATAATGTAGTAGGTTATTTGCCTGGAAAAGATCCTTTACTTAAAAAAGAGGTTGTAATAATTGGTGCGCATTTTGACCATATAGGCTTATTAGGGGGGGATGGAGACGATAATATCGCTAACGGGGCAAATGATAATGCATCTGGTACGACCACGGTTTTGCAATTTGCCAAGTATTTCGGTAATCTAAAAGGTAATAAGCGAACTATCATTTTTGCATTGTTCACTGCGGAGGAAAAAGGATTGATGGGGTCTAAGCATTTGGCCGATAAATTAAAAGATAAGAATATAGATTTGTATACAATGTTGAATTTCGAAATGGTTGGCGTGCCGATGGTCAATAAGAATCATAGTCTTTATTTAACCGGTTATGAATTGTCGAATTTGGCAGAGGTGAGTAATAAATACGCTAAAAAGAATCTAGTGGGCTTTCTTCCTAAGGCAAAGGAATTTAATCTATTTAGACGATCAGATAATGCTTCTTTTCACGATGCATTTTATGTTCCATCACAAACATATAGCTCTTTTGATTTCACTAATTTTGGGGAATACCATAAAGTAGGAGATGAAGCTTCATTAATGGACTATATGTTTATGGCAACAATTATTAATGAAACCATACCAATGCTTACAGGTATTATAAATTCATCTATTAAAGAAGTAAAGTATAATTAATGGAATACATTATTGTTACAGGCACCAGTAGAGGAATCGGTTTTGAACTAAGTAAATTATTGGCAGATGCGGGTTATAGAGTTTTAGCGTTGTCTAGAAATGAAGAACCGATAAAAAAGCTTGGTCATAAAAATATTCATTCATTTTCCTTCGATGTATCTTCAGTTCCTGACCGTGAAAAATTGGCAAACTATTTAAAAGATAACGGAAAAGTAAGGGCATTAATAAACAATGCAGGAAGATTATTGAACAAGCCATTTTTAGAAACTACTGAAGAAGAGTTTAAATCTGTATATGAGGTCAATGTTTTTGGTGTTGTTGCCATAACGAAATTAGTTATTCCATTTATGTCGAACAAGGGACACGTATTAACAATTAGTTCTATGGGAGGTATTCAAGGTAGTGCCAAGTTTCCTGGTTTATCTGCATATAGCTCAAGTAAAGGAGCAGTGCTTACATTAACCGAATTGTTAGCGGAAGAATTTAAAGAGTCCGGACCATCTTTTAATGCCTTGGCATTGGGAGCGGTACAGACTGAGATGCTTGAAGAAGCATTTCCAGGGTATAAAGCACCAGTATCGGCAATCGAAATGGCTGAATACGTTATGGATTTCGCCTTGAATGGTCAAAAATTATATAACGGTAAAATTTTACAAGTCAGTAGTAGTACTCCTTAGAATGCAACAAACTTTAGCTAAATATCTTCCTGAAACCGCAGTCATACCTTGTTTTGAACTTATTAGAGGTAGTCATGTTCATTTGAAAATAGTTAATGAGCGGGTAACACGGCATGGAGATTATAGAAGAAGAAAAGATGGTAATCATCAAATTACGG
>NZ_CAXBBZ010000043.1:0-3330 GCF_963974015.1 uncultured Maribacter sp.
TGCTTTGGCAGGGGCAGTTGTAAACCATTCTGGTTCATGAGCTGCATCTGCATAACTTTTTATAACAGCTAATGGTTTTAAATTTAATTCGTTAGCTTTTTCTCTACTCATTAAAACCAATGCGGCAGCACCGTCATTAATAGTTGAGGCATTGGCAGCGGTAACACTGCCATCTTTTGAAAACGCAGGTCTTAAATTCGGAATTTTATCCATGAATACATTGGTGAACTCCTCATCTTTTGTTATTTTCTTTGGCTCTCCGCGTCTTTGAGGTACTACTACAGGAATAACTTCATTGTCGAATTTTCCAGCTTCCCATGCTTTAGAAGCTCTTGTGTAAGATTGAATTGCATATGCGTCTTGATCTTCTCTACTGAAATCATATTTAGCTGCACAAGCATCAGCACAGATACCCATAGCATTATTGTCATAAGCGTCGACCAAACCGTCTTTTTGCATGCCGTCGATTAAAGTTGATGGTCCAAATTTAGTGCCTGTTCTCATCTGAACATAATGAGGTATAAGGCTCATGTTTTCCATACCGCCAGCGACTACAATATCTGCATCGCCTAAAGCTATCGCTTGGGCGCCTTGCATTACAGCCTTCATGCCAGATGCACA
This sequence comes from uncultured Maribacter sp., assembly GCF_963974015.1. Taxonomy (GTDB): domain Bacteria; phylum Bacteroidota; class Bacteroidia; order Flavobacteriales; family Flavobacteriaceae; genus Maribacter. Next base: position 622 of record NZ_CAXBBZ010000043.1, read on the forward strand.
TACCTTATTAATTGTTGTACAAGGCACTGTATTTGGAATACCAGCAAAAATTGCAGCTTGCCTAGCAGGTGCTTGACCTGTTCCTGCTTGAACAACATTACCCATAAGAACTTCATTTACTAGGACAGGATCTAAATTTATTTTCTTCAATGCGCCCTCAATTGCGATAGCTCCCAATCTTGGGGCAGGTATTGTAGATAATCCACCCATAAAGCTTCCGATAGGTGTTCTTACAGCTGAAACAATTACAACCTCTTTCATGTTTTAATTATTTTGATATGACGAAATTACTAAATTCCATAGCAACTATAGGGATATCGTTTCAATTACCTGTTATCAGTTTATTATTTTCTATTTTTGATGAACATATTAAATTTTTCTTTTGGATAATCTTTACAAAAAGCAATCGCTAATTTTTAAGTATATACTATATATAGCGGCTGTTGCTTTTATTGTTTTTTTCTTACCTAAAGGGGGTAAATTTAAATATGAATTTCAAAAAGGGAAGCCTTGGCAGTATGAAAACCTATATGCTCCTTTCGATTTTTCGATTAAAAAGACCGATTCTGAATTAACAAAAGAAAAGCAGTCTATTGAAAGTGCCCAGCTTCCTTATTATAATTATGACAAAAAGATTGTTGATGGTATCCGTGAAAAATTTGAACAGGAATTTAATGAAAAATGGAATAGTTCTGGATTAAAAAATAATCAGAAAAATCGGCTAGAGAACCTTTCAAAGGCGATTTTAGACACAATCTACACTAAAGGAATATTACAAAATAACGGAAAACAAGTACAAGGTAACTTTTTTTACCTCGTTAAAGATAATGAGGCTAGTAAGGTAAGAGTTTCGGAATTTTATAGGGTCAATGATATTAATGACTTGGTGGCTAAAGTTTTAGAAGATAATAATCTGTCAGTCTATACAAATGAAACCCAATCGCTCTTTTTTGATTTGATAGCTCCGAATGTAAGCTTCGATAATAATTTGACTCAAAAAGCAAGAGAAGAAGCTTTGTCAAAATTATCATACACTAGAGGTACGGTTGATCAAGGCCGATTAATTATTGCGAAAGGCGAAGTTGTAGAGGCGGAAAACTTAAAAGTTTTAGAATCATTAAAAGATGAATACGAGTCAGAACTATGGACCGCAAATAATTACTACTACATATTAATTGGATATACGGTGTTGGTCGCACTCGTACTAATAATGCTTTTCTTATTTCTTAAAAAATATAGAAAAACGGTATACGACAATAATGTAAAGGTGACCTTTATATTTTTCAATATACTGTTGATGGTGTTTATTACTACAATGGTTATAAAGTATAATGATCAATTGGTCTTTGTAGTACCATTATGTATTCTACCATTAATATTAAAAACTTTTTTCGATGCTAGATTAGGTCTTTTTGTACACGTACTTGCGGTTTTGATTTTAGGTTTTGTCGTTCCTAATAGTTTTGAATATATTTTTCTTCAGATTATTACAGGTATAGTAACTATTTTAACTGTATCTGAACTATATAAGAGAGCGAATTTATTTGTCAGTGTAGGTCAGATAACGCTGATTTATATTATTGGCTATTTGGCTTTCCATACGATTCATGAGGGTGATTTAAGTGATATTGAGTGGTACACTTTAGGACTTTTTCTATTGAATGGAATGATAACTTTGTTCGTACAGCCATTAATTTATATTTATGAAAAGTTATTCGGACTTGTTTCTGATGTATCCTTGTTAGAGCTTTCAGACACTAATTCAAAGCTACTAAAAGAACTTTCAAATAAAGCTCCAGGTACATTTCATCATTCTTTACAAGTGGCAAATTTAGCGGAGGCTGCAGCAAATGAAATTGGAGCAAATGCCATGCTGGTGCGTGTAGGGGCTTTATACCATGATATTGGTAAGATGAACGATCCTACCTTCTTTACAGAGAATCAGATAACCAATGTAAATCCACATGATGAATTAAGCCCAAGAGATAGTGCTAGAATAATTATTGACCATGTAATCAAAGGAATAGAAATAGCTAGAAAGAATAATATTCCTGATAGAATTATAGATTTTATTCGTTCACATCATGGGACAACTTTTGTTTATTATTTCTATAAAAAGCAAAAGGACCTTGAGGGTGAGGTAGACGAAGAAGATTTTAGATATCCAGGTCCATTACCTTTCTCCAGAGAAACTGCAATTTTGATGATGGCAGATTCGGTAGAAGCAGCATCTAAAAGTTTAAAAGACCCTACATTTTTAATAATTGATGAATTCGTAGACAAGATAATTTCTGGTCAAATGAAGGCAAATCAGTTTTTGAACGCGGATATTACATTCAAGGAAATAGAAACAATCAAGAAAATATTTAAACAAAAGCTAATAAACATTTATCATTTGCGTGTGGAATATCCTGAGTAACAGTGGTCTAAATTTTTATTAAAAAAAAGATAAAAAATAGTTGTGTAAGACCAGTTATACTTATACATTTGCATCCGCTATTCAAAGCAAAAGTTCATTGAAGAATTACTGGAGAGGTGCCTGAGTGGCCGAAAGGAGCGGTTTGCTAAATCGTCGTACCCTAACAAGGGTACCCAGGGTTCGAATCCCTGTCTCTCCGCAACGATATGTTGAGAGACATATTTTTTGATAACCATCTCGGGGTGTAGCGTAGCCCGGTTATCGCGCCGCGTTTGGGACGCGGAGGTCGC